>CBDLPA010000096.1:0-1512 GCA_965305135.1 uncultured Colwellia sp. | reverse complement strand
GTGATGTTCGACAGAGATCCAGTAAACACTAAGGAAGTTGATCCTCTTCCAGAACACGAAGCCATCAATGCTGCAACATCATTACTCAAGTCGGAAGTTCCGTCAGCCGTTGTGATAGTAACTGTCAAGTCATTACCCTCACAATCCCTATCAGCCACTGAAAAGCCACCCGCAAAGGTGTATGGAACATCCTCAAGAGTATCACGATCATACGTAGGCATGGTCACATCAGGTACATCATTGACAGGGGTGAGAGACAACTGGAAAGTAATCTCTGTTTCCTTGAGTGTTGGAAGGCCAAATCCAATGTCGTTGTCCTGAGACTGTGCCATAACCGAAACTGTAAACGTTCCATACACATCTGCACTTGGAGTAAACGACGCTGTTGGGGCATTAGCCAAGGGTAAGACCCTTGTGCCATTGACTCCCTCAGAATCTCCAGCAAAAGTACCTGGAATGCCAGAAATGTAGATTGGCGACAGAATTACTTCACTAAGATCAAGGTCTAGCAAGCTGATAGTGATGGGAATGACCACAACATCATCTTCCGGAGACGATACATCACTCACTACAATCGAAAGAGCGTCAGATAAGGGATGAATATCAATCCATACATAGTCTGACCTATTGGCTTCATCATTGTTGCTCTTTTCTTTGCCAACAGAAGTCACGGTCAAATTGAAGGATCCTGACCAATATGCTGCAAAGCTCAGAGAAAGCAGCGACATGTCAGCAGTGGCCGGAGGCGAAATCTCCCAATATCCTGACTCCGCTTGTCCAAGCGACGCTGTGGCCCCGGTGGGAAGGTTGTAAAGCCGGATAAACAATTCTTCTGAACCATCAGAGTCAAGAAGCGAAGACGACAGTGGCAGAGCCAAGGTTTCGTCCTGATTCACTGCAGATGCACCAGGCACTACCAAGGTACTTGGCACATTAGCCACAGCCTCAATCACAGCGGTAAGAGTCTGGATACGGATTGGCAGAAGAGGAGCTCGATCCAGGAAGAAGGCCACTTGCGATTGCCATGTACCAGATTGCATCAGCGGTGGAAGAAGTTGCAGAAGTGGTAAATCATCAACAGGAACCTCCCAGGTACCAATGGCAACTTCAACACCTTTGTTGAGACTGCCTTGAACGTTGTACACACGCGCAGCCAGAATAGGCGACAATCCAGAGAACACCGTGTTGCTTACTGAGAAATCTGACCAGGTATCCTCAACACCAGGCTTAATGACAGTACCAAGGTCAACATCGCCAGGAGGAAGTGTATCGGGAAGCTCGATGATGCGAACAGATACCGTTTTGGTGGTAGTTGCTTGTTCATTGTTCTCAGACTCTTCAGAAGTTGCAGAAACACTGACAGTTAAGTCAATGGCTGGGCCAGGATGGGTGATTGTAACATCAGACAAGTTTGCCAAAGGTACTGTCCAGGTTCCCCCAGATTCACTAGAAGGAAGGTTGAGCACACCTGTGCCTATACCAGAAATGGTGACATCATGCAAGAATTCCGAT
>CBDLPA010000095.1:0-1607 GCA_965305135.1 uncultured Colwellia sp. | reverse complement strand
TAACACATATGAGCCCATCTCGCGTCAATAGGCAATAGTGTTCTTTTAGCTACCGCTAGGTAGCTAATTGTTTTCAATCAGTAAATTCGTCTTCTTCGTTATGTCAGTTAGCCATTAAACGCTCGTTTACGGCAAACACATATTGAGGCTCTCTTAGTGTGATCTCATCACTGCCTGCTTTTCCTTAATCCTTTTCGGTAGCAGGGGCACTAGACATTCATCGGTTAACCTTTTGTTGGCACTATTCAAGTAGGATGATTACTTGGTGTTAAACAGGTCTCAGTTAGTTTCAGGCTCAGTTAAGGTGTAAACGAGTTTACTCATTGCTCTTATAAGGTAATGCGCACCAATGGCGTGCCGAATCAAGACAACGTGGCTTGAACTACATGGCATAGTAATCATCATGAACAACAATTGGCTTGACGATTAATGTGATGCTCTTTTTCATCCAGTTAGGTGAAAAGTTCACGTCATTGTGCGACTTAACCTTTTAAAAATTTAGTTTCATCAAATACAGTTTTATCCTTCAGCATAAAATAAATACAACGACCAATTTTATGCGCTAAAGCTGATAAGGCTTTGCCTTTACTCATGCGTCGTTGTAATTTATTAAGATAATTTTTGGCTTTATCATTGCCACGTAAATACAAAACAGCGGCTTCACTAAACGCCCATTTTAGATGACCGTTACCAATTTTATTACCACTGGTGCCGTAAGTCTTTCCGGCAGACTCGGCTTTACATTTGACTAATCTACTGTAAGACGCAAAGTTTTGAACAGAATTAAAGCGGGTAATATCACCTATTTCATAAAGAATGGTTAACCCCAGTATTTGCCCTATGCCAGGAAAACTACGAATAATATAAAGGTACGCCCCATGATGTTGTTTGGCTTGTTTTTCAATAAAGTATTCAACTTTGGACAACTCTTTTGCATAGCAATCAAGTAGCACCATGTCGAGTTCAATGGTGCGTTGAACTACCTCATCATCATAGCAATGTCGTAGTGTTTCTCTTGCGGAAACATTTTTCAGATTCAGGTCGCGGGTAGGTAAATTATATTGACTGTCGGTATTGACCACATGGGCTTTAAGATTAGCGCCGTGTCTAACCACACTGGTTCTTCTGCGAAGTAAGTCTCTGGTTGCACGCATCTCTTTTGGGTAATTATACGCGAGAGGGAAGTTTCCACCTTTAAGTAAACTTGCTATTTTGTATGAGTCAATTTTATCATTTTTGGCTTTTCCACCATGAATAGCTTTCATGTAAAGTGCATGGCCTAAGACAAAGTTTATCTCATGTGTTTGGCAAAAATCACTAACCCAGTACCAACAATGCATGCATTCAACACCAACTACCACATTGCCGATGTAGGGTTCGAGTAATTGTAGTAAAGCCAGCGGGTCAGCCCCAATTTTTTGGTGAACGAGTTTATCCCCTTGTTGATTGAGAATACAAACGTAAAGAATTCTGGCATGCAAGTCGATTCCACAATAATATTGCTGTAAAGTAGTGTAGAATTTCATAGAGTCTTCTCCTGTTGGTTTAGTCGCCTTAAAGTGTAGCGTAATGCTAAACTTTGGGGAGGAGGCTCAATTAGTATCAAG
>CBDLPA010000094.1:0-1640 GCA_965305135.1 uncultured Colwellia sp. | reverse complement strand
ATGTCAAACCTGGAAGAAGTGCAGTTTCTCAAAAAGCAAAGCAAGTTGTTGTTGATATCACAAAGGGACTTAAGAAGGTTTGATACGATCCCTTTGTTATTTATCTTTCAGAGTGGTGTGAAACCGCATATTAGCTTGTTGGTAAGGAAGATGAAGGACACGGATGACAATGGCAATGGAAGTTATGCAAAGGTCAGGGAGCAACTGAAAGCAATCACAGAGCCATCCAATCTTGATCTGAACAGACAAAAGGCAACCCAGGTATGCTTGTACTTTTTCTTCTAAAATTTTAGCCCGAAAACTGCATGGCATGTAAACGCACCAATGTGGCTGGTAACAGGTTGATAAGTTATATTCTATTCAAAGTAAAAGGAGTCAAAAGCACAAACACAGCTGATAAGAATGCATTTAAGGCATATATGACCATGCAAACAATGGAAGCGATTGTGACAAGGCAGCTGACAATTATTCGACACCTCGCAGACAATAATCTCGAGCTTGGTGGGTGGTCAATCGCATTTCTTACAGTTTAAGCAAAGGAAGTCTTTGACACGCAATTAGATCCAATTTTCACTGGTTTCCATTCAATTGCAGAGAAGGAATTGTCATTGACACTGAAAGAAAATGATCTCAAAACAGTTAGTAACTATAAAATAAACTTTTACAACCATTTTAGTTGATTGAAAAACAAATGGACACAAATTCTGCTAACACCCATTTCGTTGATATTGTGAATAAGCTCAATGATATTGTATCTGCAATTGAGGTGGATCCTGATAGGGTCATCATGTTTGATGAGATTGCTTTTATGTTTAGTAAGTGGGAGGGAGTGAAAAATAGACCAATCGGCTCTGCAATTTCGATGTCTACTTTAAGTGGCCATATTGTAAAATCGCCCATAATTCTTGGAGGTGATGACTTCTATGAAAAAGCCCAGAAACGTGAACCTGTTCTATTTACTCAGCAGCCAATTCCAGCGTCTTTTGGAATGAAGACATATTGAAGAACATGATAAAAACTGTCAACTCATCGACTTTTCACCCACCTGACATGTGGCAAGCAAGCCCTGATGCAATCAAAGCTGCCAAAGACCGAGGTATGATGGTGCTTGGCGTCAACAAAAGTGGCTACTTTACTACGGAGTCCTTTTTGATGTCAGTTGATTTAATTGCGAAATCTTATGGTGCATCTCCAAGCAACCCAATTTTCTTTGTCGGTGATGGCGCTCGCCCTCATGTTACCCCAGAGGTAAGCAATTAATATTCTAAACACCAGGTTCTTTGTTCAGCCTTTGCAAGAAGTGGAGCATTATTTGGAATTGAGCCCCCTTTCACATCGCATTTCTTACAAGTTTGTTAAGCTGCTCTTTTACGAATCTAGGTTGCTGATAGTATTTATCACTCAAAAGTGAATGAAAAACAACGGAATGAACTTGATAAATATCTTTCAATCAATTCAAGAAGGTTTTTCTGGGTTACCATAATGTAGAGCAATGTCAGAATCTGAAATGGCGATGATATTGGCTAAATCTTTGAAGAACCCAACCTCAGATGTGATTACTTATTCTCAAAGAGACTGTGGTTACACTCCTGATGGGTTTGATCCCAAATTGATTCAGATTGATAAGTTTCGAAATGGTG
>CBDLPA010000093.1:0-1642 GCA_965305135.1 uncultured Colwellia sp. | reverse complement strand
AAACTAACCCACGAATTTAGAGGCTAGCACTTTGTGGGGAGTCATTATGTCTATACCTAGTTGACGCACATCGGCGTATGTATCATTTATTACTATTAGGATCTTAGTATGGTGCCACCAAGAGTATTTATTTCGTATTCTCATGACTCAGTAGAGCACAAAAAGTGGGTATTAGATTTTGCTACAACATTACGCCATCGAGGGGTTGATGCTGTAATCGATCAATGGGACTTAAAACCAGGGAATGACTTACCTCACTTTATGGAAACAGAGTTATCAGCTGCGCAGTATGTTTTAATGATTTGTTCTAACCGCTACGTCGAGAAAGCGAATGCTGGTGAAGGTGGCGTTGGTTACGAAAAAATGATTTTGACTTCAAATTATCTTTCTAGGATTGATGGCTCTAAAGTTATTCCGATTATTAGGCAGCCAGCTGGAACATATAATGTTCCAACGTTCTTGAGTACTAAATTATTCGTTAATTTTTCTAATGACTCAGAAGTTGAATATCGCTTTGATGAGCTTTTAAGGCATTTACTAGACGCACCTCTATTTGAAAAACCTGAAATAGGTGTTAACCCGTTTAAACCTATGGAAGGCTCTGCTCCCGATAGGAGTTCAGATGGAGTCAAAGAAATCATGAAAGCCTGTGCTAAAGGCTTTAATAAAACTTCTGCGAGTTTCATTAGATTTTCAACTTTGTTGGAGCATCTATCAATGCACCGCATTGCCGCGGATAAATATTTATACGATGCTAAACAAAAAGGGTTTATATCTACTAAACAAGGATTCTCTGACCGACTAGTAATAACTCAAAAAGGACGAGAATACCTTTTTGAACATCAAATTGTTGAACTCTAGGTATAACAAGTCAATTCAGCAGGACAAAAAACAGCTGGTTTTTGCTCGTGCCTCGCTAATTTTAACCAGCTATTTTATTGCCTCTGATTGAGGCGTTAGTGTTACCAAGCAAGAAATGAGACATGATTAAAATATTCAAAGAATTCGCATCATCTCTAATTCAAAACCTGTTTGTAACGATCTTTGTTGCCTTAATTACTGTTCCGGTTCTTGTTTCTTGGGTAACAGATTCCTTTGATGTATTAATGAGATTTTTATCCTATGAGTCACCTATCTGGCTGCTTCTGCTTTGCACTGGAGGTTGTGTCATTTATACCCGTTATAAGAAGAGCAGTACAACGAATGAACATATTCCAGAAGCGGATCGCTTCCTTATCGAAGATTCTGGCGTCAAATGGCGAGTTATTGATCATAAAAATGGGTACACTTCAGTAGACCAAATTCCACTGTGTAGGGTTCATGAGTCGGATTATGTCTTAACTCCCGGGAAGCAGTACATGTGCAGGGAGTCGATTAATTCAGAGTGTGTCTCAAAGGTCATTGATCAATCGGAGCTTACATTTTACTGGGAGCTAGCCAAGTCAAAAGCCAATTCAGTAATTAATAAATATGAAACAAAACACTAACAAGGCCAAGCACTTCAGCCCTGCTGTGCAGGGCTTGGACCTCGCTTCGCGAGGCCCGTGTTGGCGGCGTTGGTATGACTCCCCACGTCAAGTTAAACCGTAAAATATCCTGCTTTTTTTCGAACCATGATTTTTCTCTTTTCAAGTTGAGTGAG
>CBDLPA010000092.1:0-1668 GCA_965305135.1 uncultured Colwellia sp. | reverse complement strand
TCATTTCGAGGTCTACATTGACGTCAATTTGGAAAGCCTAAAATCGTCAAGAATGTTCTTGTTTGCATTCGATGGGAAAGCCCCACATACGCCACAGATGGAGTCGTCACTAATGACATCACTCTCGATAATGACAGGGGTCTCAAATTCACACGGGCCGTGGGTGCGGCAAACAGCACTAAAAACGTAGGTGTAGTGTCCAGTGAACGTGCATTCGTCCTGGGAAGATGAGATGTTATTCACAATACAAAGCCTACGTTGAGCTGAATTACTGACTGCCACGATTGGATGCATGGCTTCTTGGGGTCAGCTGAAGCGCCGCAGTTATTCCGCTGGTCAACAAGTTCAATGACCTCCACGTCGAGACCGTCAGGGTGCTGGTTGGACTGGAACTGCAGATTGTAGACCGTTTCGCCGGTAGTGCTCTCAACCTGAATGATGAGCGCTGTCAATTCAAGGGTTCATAAGACATAACTGGCCGACCTCTGTGCGGTGGACAATACGCCCGTTGTTTGTGGCAAGAACCCAGTCCTTGGCAACAAGGTATGACTAAAGATGAGAAATGAGGGATTTGCGCTTCTTACGTTCATATTGATTCCTTCAGGCTTTGAACTGACAATGAGTCCCTCAATCTGGATTTCAATGTGTTTAGGAAGGATGATTTTGAATTTGAGAATGGTGACAACTTCCCTCAAGATACCCTTTGATAACTGAATACTACAATGTTAAACGACGAGACTTAGCATTATCATTTCGTATTGAGCACTAAGTCAAGATCCACCATACACATGAGTGACATGAACTGATCCGTCGTATTCGAGCACATTGTTTACGAGTTGCACGTTCAGTGGACAGAAGACTTCAAGCTCGTGGAGCGGAATGTTGGTTGTGAAGCGACTCTGTAATGTAAATAGCTGCAGTTTATTGTTAAGCTTACGTGGCAGATATCACTGTCAAACGAGGATCCCCAGTAGACACCAGGGTACTCGCATTTGCTTCCGGTCTGTGTTGTTAATGTAACAAATGAAAGAAGATCCAATACCAACCGCTTCGTTGACGACTATTTTGGTGAGCGTGCTGTCTTTGACGTAATTCGATTCAATGACTAGGCTAAGCAGTCCATTCTACTGTGTGAAAACTGTTATTATTGGCCCGTCTACCTTGATGTTGGAGTCGGACGTCATCTTGACATGGGTTTTCATGTCGTTGTCTGTTACAATAACAGGCCGACAAGTTCCGGGACCTGTAGACACTATGGAGGGTCAATATTTGACAAAATATCTGAAATGAGCCACCAACCGCATTCGGTGTTGATGCACTCCTCGCCATATCGACAGCGGCGACCGCATTTACCGCTAAACATTACATTTCAACAATTGAATTCTGATTATCATGGCTTTTCATACCAATTGTTGGAATCCGACTTGAAGGAGCTCAGATTGCGGCAGACACCGTTACAATTAACACTGCTATGCGGACATTGGCACTTCCAGACCCAATTCGAGTTTTCGACACAGATCTGGTCAAGGCGACAGCATTTGCTGTTATCTCCCTCACAGGGCTTGTGTGTGTATGGACATTTCTTCTTTGGCTCTACAAAGTAAAGAGATATCTATCACCACTCTAAGTGTTAGCCCACTGACTGCATTGCGCCTCATGACACACTTC
>CBDLPA010000091.1:0-1672 GCA_965305135.1 uncultured Colwellia sp. | reverse complement strand
GTAAAATATATGCAACATAGAAGTTCTTCAGTCATGGTGAAAAGTTAAAATTCAATGTAGAATTCATGCAATTTGACTGCAATTTGATACAAATAAATAGAGCTTATCGCATTATTGGTCCATGCTCAAATTTACTCATCATAAAATACATAACCCAAGGTAAAAAAATCTGTCCTCAAAAAAAAACCTGCTCAGAGATTTTTTCTGCATTAGCAGCTAAAAATATCCTACCTGAATTGTGTGCTGCAGGGAAGGAAGTAAGAGATTCAAAAGAAGGCTCGATTTGTGACTAAGAAACCTATCTGAGACATTTGTGGGCAAAATGGCGATATAAGGCGATTAGTTACGCCGAAGCAACCAAAAGAGAAGTTGTTAAGTGAGACTTAGCTGCTATCGCAACTCGTTTATGATATTCTAATAACGTTATTTCGGTCCCCCAGGTTTATCATATTGACCCCTGTCATTTTTGTGGCCTGCCCGGCACCAGGGTCACCCCCCTGATAAAACCCTGGAACACGTGGGTCCCCGCCAAGCTGATCAAAAAAGCCAGATCATGGAAAGGAAAAGAAGCGTGAATCAATGATTCAGCCATTCGTCCTCGAAAAACATTTTATCAAACTGTTTATAAATATAAAAGAGGGTAGAGCAGAAGGAAAGTGCTTAGATTTACGAATCTGAACCGGTTCCGAGAATACCCGAAGTTTCAAAAACAGACCGACTGGGAATCCGAGCCGAAAATCTGGTTTATTAACCTGCCACTCTGCTCCTTGGCTTCGCATGCTCTGCTGGTTCAGAGTGTAACCTGCTTTTTAAGACTCCTTCCTTTCCTCTGTTTTCCTGCCAACCTACAATTTTTGGAAATGAAAGTTACCTATTAATGCAAAATGAATATATCTTTCTCACTGCTACCTAATATCCAAAAAGATCCGCATAGAACATAATATGATATACGTATGTTTGAATTACACACTTCCTCCTTTCCCAGTGAAATACAGTAAAGAATCAAAAACAAATATTCATTTTCAAGTTTTGCTAATTGAGAGTTACTCTTCATCATCTACAATAGATCTTGTGTAGATTGACTGAAGACCATGATGACAAATTTCTTTAATAAGGCCTTTTTCCAGAAGTACTCCAATTGACCGACGAGCCAATGAAATATTCACTTTTAAACGTTCACAAATAATTGCAGGGGTGATCATCTTGAATTTAGGTACCTCAATAAGATAAATAACAGAAATACTTCAGCCAGCATCTTCTTATAACTTTCATCTGTGAAAACAACAGCATGGTTGGATTTTTCTCTTTCTTTTCCCTTTGACCACTTCTTCTTGGCTTTCTTAGAGCCCTTAGAGGGAGCCTTTCCCTTATTCTTATCAACTTTAGCTGGCATAATAAAAGGAATCAGAAAATCCTCTATTTTATTTATTACGACACGTCAACAAAATGAAACTATAATAATCCTGAAATTGTAATGTTACAGTTAGTAAACCATTTGCTTTGACAAACTGAATTTCAGCGATCCTCTGCTGGTATGATGTATAAGAAGAAGTTGTTATGTTGTGATGTGCAGAGCGCAAACTGTTTTTATTATTATTGTAATGATGGCTGTGCAATCAGGGTCAGCTCGCCACGGGGTGGTGCCCTAAGGGTAAAATACTATACAATTATG
>CBDLPA010000090.1:0-1690 GCA_965305135.1 uncultured Colwellia sp. | reverse complement strand
CAAGCCCACAATGCTGAACGCTTGATGCAGCATCTCTCTGTTTTGTCACATCTTATTCATGAAAAAGAGGTTCACCCTCTTCTTTGTTACAACTGTGATGAGACTATAGTTGACGTATCTACCAGAAAGGTACCGAAAGTTATTACTCTGAGAGAGTACGATCAAGTATATTCAAAAACAGCTGGTTCTCAACCTTCTCACATTACACTGATCGCCACTATTTCGTAAGTCTAGCTATTTACATTTGATGCAATAGGACTAACTTATCAATAGTTAAACCAGTGTTCTTAGTTGGTCAGAAAACTTGCAGAGAAGAAGAAAACATCTTAAAAATCAATGATGCATTGATGTTTGAAGCTCCAAATGGCTGGCAGGTATGATTTATGACTACAATTACATATTGGTTCACTTATGTTGTTTTTCTTTTTGCTAATTATGTAGAATGTCGATACTTTCACGCAATACGTATTTGAAGTGCTTGTTCCAAAAATTGAGGAAGACAGGGAAAGACTTGGTTTGGCAAAGAAAACTTGGGCTATTTTCATCGTTGATGGGCATACTTCCCGCTATTCGGCTGTTGCTCTGGAATTTCTGCTGAAACATTTTGTTGTTGTTTATATGCTTCCCTCACACACATCACAATGCACTCAACCTTTGGACTTAGTGACGTTTGGTGTTCTTAAGACCTCTCTCCACAAGCAGTTCAACGCTCTGATGAACAAAAACCAGCCTCAAGATTTGAGCCAGGCTACTACCGTTCGTTGTTGCGCTATGTCTGCGTGTCTTGAGGCCCTACATACTGCGACTTCTAAAGGAAAGATCAAATCTGCTTTCGATCGCTCTTCAATTGTTATAAACCCTACAGCCGACCCCCCAACTATCACAATTGACCCGTCAAAGTTGGCTGCTCATCTTCCAAATTCTGATTATGCTTTCGCAACCCCATTGAGGCCTCCTGCAAGACGTGCACTCTATTCTTGTCAGCTCAATACTGAAGAACTTATTGCTTTGATTTCAAAGGCTAAAGATGAATCACTCTCAAAAGCAGAAACTGCAGATGCATGGGCAGAGATTGCCAAGTTCGAGACGATCTTACTGCTGTTGAAGTCAAATGGTTTGAAGAAAATCCGACGTTACTTCCCTGGAATAACATTCCCATTATTGGAGCTACTGAGGATCTTTCTTTTCAAGCAGGTCGCGGAAAGCGAAAATCAATTGCTCCCAATACACTGGAACATTGGACTGCAGTTTTGTTGGAAGACAAGAAGAAGGATGATCTTGAAAGAAAGACGAACGAGGGCATCAAGAAGAAAAAGAAGAAAGAAGAAGAAAGGAAGAAGAACCAGAACAAAGAAAGGAAGATAAGTCAGAACAAAGATGATAAAGATACAAAAAAAAAGTAGGTATTTATGATATCCGTGCAGTCTTTCTAACAGCTCAGTAAGGAAGACTGAAACATCCCGTCGTCCAGCAAAAAGTGGGCAAACAGTTTTTTCTTTTAAAAATAGCAAATCTCACCACCTAGGAAAGCGAAATTGAATGCCCTCCCTCCCCTTGTTTTTGAAGTAATATATATATTTTTCCAAGTATTGTTATTTTATAAAGATCTATTAATCCATTATTTTCTGAAATATAAGGACAATGAGGTTTTTTATATTGGAAAATGAGGGAAGAGGGAAGAAAAAAAGGG
>CBDLPA010000089.1:0-1756 GCA_965305135.1 uncultured Colwellia sp. | reverse complement strand
ACTTAATTGCATTTGTATTTTCCCAAAAAATATTTTTTTCCACTTGACATTTTATTGAATTTCTCTGAGTATTATTGGACTCAAATATATTATTGTGTCTGAAAGTATTTGTTTTTTGATGATCTTTAATCTCAGCCATCGGTTTTAATAAATGTTCCAGGTATAATCTTCAAACCAAAAGAACAAAAAAAATTATCGGGTTTTATCGGGTTTACCCGTCCAGGCATATGCATATATAAGGCGCCCTATCTGAGTGTGAACACCAATATGAGTGTGAACTCTGGTCAACTATTTTTTTGAAAAAATCCCCCATTTTTACTCAAAAACTCAATTACGCTAATCAGGCTTCAAGAAAAAGGGGATGTAATCACTTTACTCACAAATATCTTGATCATTAAAGCTGAACTGAAAATTAAAATGATATTTCATTACTTGTTGATTGGAAAGGCACCTAAAGATAATCTTCAAAAAAAATGTATTGAAACAAGACTAGCGACCACGAGCACGGGTGCCCACCCCTCTCTTTCCGCGAACTCCACGACCTCGACCGCGAGCAGTTACAGGAGAATTTTCATCAACAATCACAGCAGCAGTACCTCTTCCTCTTCCTCTACCTCTCCCCCCACGGCCGCGAGTTCTTCCAATAGCAACATCGTTTACAATAGCATTAGCACGTTTAGCACCTTCCTCAATTCCATCAGCATCATTCAGTCGGTTTTTCTTCCTTCTGTCTTCTTTAGCTTTATCAGCCTCTTCTTGAATCCGTTTCTTCACAATTTCTCTAAATGCTTCCTCCTCTGTAATGATTGGGACAATATTTTGACCTCTTTCAATTACCACATTATCATCGTCACCAAAGCCAGCAGTAGGATCTTTTGAGTACAGCATGGAATTATTAGCCCAAGGAAGTTCACCTGATTCAGCACAAACATGATGTCTTTCAAGTGACTCTTTGGTTTTCAAATCAGCCATATCCTTGAGTTTGGCAACTTTTTCAACAGTATCCATATCACCATGTTTTGATTGCTCCAAAAATTTCAAAGTACGAGGACTGGTTAGTTCCACAGATTCCACTGATTTTCTTCTAGGTGGAGTCAAAGGTGACGTCAGAGCCTTTTGATTATTAACTCTTTTTAATACAGCATCAGGATTAAAAAAAACAACTGTCCATTTTCAACAACCTTCCCAGTGGCTTCGATATTATTATCAAGTAAGACATTCAGAGCAGCAGGATTTAAGCGGGATGAATGTTGATCCAAATCCAACAAAGCCATAGCATCAGAAGGAAGCCCATGAATGTCTCGAGTTTTTTGCACATGAGGAACTACTATGTTGACAACCCAATGATAGAATGTATCAACACACTACAATGTAATAAAGAGCAACCGCATTGGCATACCATCCATCCTTTTGCGCCAAAGCAAAGCTCAGCGTCATAATCTTTTGCAATCTGGAGTTCTTCGACACTTGCGGTTTTTTTGCCAATGATTATCATTGGCCTCAGGCGTCGACCATCAGTCCTAAATGATTTGTGAGACAAGTTATCAAACACAAGAACATGTCATCAATACTGAACCCGCATACGATCCACCACCCATCAGTGTTGTATGCTCTACTTTCCCAAAAGATTTTGTAAAACCGTCTTTAAGATCACTAAGGCGAAACCCTTTTATATTAGTATCATCTGAGGCATCGTTGAAGGAAGAGCATTGGATTAATATTATTCTTGAGAGAAACCTCAAATACAGTAGCAAAA
>CBDLPA010000088.1:0-1825 GCA_965305135.1 uncultured Colwellia sp. | reverse complement strand
ATTGCTCACCTTTCCGAGCTGCCGCGTCTCCTTTCAATATAAAGATCCTAAATATCACAAAATGACTCTTAAATGATACAAAAGGGAGCAAAAAAAAAAAAAAAAAAAACAATTTCAGAATATTTGATTTTGTGCCCAAAAAAAAAATAGTTCCCCCCCCCCCCATTCCCGTTTGTTTATTTCTGCCCTGAGTGTGCAATTATATATTATAATAGTTACTGCACTACAGAAGGAGAACTGATTCAATTTGGTTGATATCAGTTGATAATATGCTTATTTATGCCAAGTTGAATCAGACTTGCCTCAAAAGGAAGTGGTGTCTGTCAAAATGGAACCTTCCAAATTAGGCGACAGAGTCAATTGTGCCCAGTTAATTTGTTTCAGCAAAACAAAATGAGAGAGAAAATAATTTTGCCTTGATTTGGAGGAAGTTCAATTTAGTCCACGGTTTTATGCATGTCCACGGTTTCCGCATATCTATATGATATAGATATGATATACATATATGATGTGTACTATATGACATATGATCTCATGTAATATTGGTTGACCCCCCTTAAGTCTGTATCATTATCCCCCCCCCCAGTCCCAATATCTTAAAGAGAATGATACCTTTTTTTTTTGTCTTGAACCTGCAAAAAATCATTCCAGCTGATTTCAACTTCTATAATGATTATGTAAGTAGAGCAGTTTTTAATCAAGTAGATATCATAAAATACAAATATTATAACCTAGTTGAAGTTAATGAAAGGTCATTTTTGAACGTTTTAATTGTTTTTAGAATTGATTATTGTGTTCTTTTTTTAAAAAAGTCTATATTTTTACTCGTAAAACCCAAAAAGCACCGATTTATCCAAAAAGCACCGGTTTTTGTGGGCAGGAATATTATTAATACATTTTTATTTCAAAATATTAATATTATTTCAAAAAGTCATATTAACATATCGATATTAATACATAATAAGAGTATTAATAAAAAAACACATTGATGAAACAGTGGCAAAAAAATCAAAGAAATGCAACACATTTATTTATGCAACACAAATGTTCTTACACAATCAACGACCAAAAAAAATAAATATTGTAAATAAATATATTACTAGTATATAATATTAATAAAATACTAATATTGTTTACGATGAACAAAAATAATACATATGCGTGTCCCGCTAAACCCTAGAAAACCCTAGATTTTTTCATAATCAAGAAAATGCCTTGTTTTCCCCAATTTTTCGACTTGATTCTCTGTAAAAAAGAAAATAAAGCAATAAAAATCGATGTTTGGAGAAATTTTACAATAAAAAAACACCCATGTCACCACGTAGTGATTTTTATAAGACATGGTATATCATAGAACATTCCAAGTAAAAAAAACTCTAAAAACACGTTATTTCTTCTTTGCTTTCTTCGGCATTTCTCTTGACTGCATCCTTATTATCGGATTCGGCAGCAACAACTTCCCCAGGCTTAATCGAAACAACGCGTTCACCCTGTTGAGTAAGTGAAGAATCTCAAAGCACTGATGTTTACTTGAATCCATGTAAAACTCTGTCAGCATATGATCTTTGAGGATACTGGAAGTGTTAAAGCAAAACTGTTTTTTCAACAAAATGTCACATTGATAATATGATGAGAAAAAAAAAACACGCTCACGCAAAAGAGGAATTGTTCTTCCATTCGGAGATCTTTCGCCTCATCTTAGTATTCACTACGGTGTGGTGGAACTGGTCACCAACCTACGCAAGTATGAAAAAAAAAAAAACAGTAAAAATTAAGATGTCACAATATTAAACCATCAAACTTGGAGGAAGTGGGAGGTAAAGGG
>CBDLPA010000087.1:0-1878 GCA_965305135.1 uncultured Colwellia sp. | reverse complement strand
GGGCTTTTTGACAGGGTCCAGGCAGGACACGACCGCACTTGCGATGACGGAGTTGAAGAGGGCCTGGGCGGCGGCGGGCGGCGACCACTTTCCTCTAATGGAGGGCATCACGATCGCGTCGCCGCCGTGCCAGCCGACAACAGTCGACTCGCGGGCCGACACGCAGCGACTCGCGTCTGGGCCTTCGGCGAGACTGGTGACGAGGGCGGCGACAACATGGCTGGCGTCCTCTGTGTCGTGCGTAAGGAGGTTGAAGAAGTATGTAACCAACGCGAGCGGCAGGTCGTCGACGTAAGCGTTGATAGCGAACGGCGAAATGGCAGCAATGGCGGCGACAACGGCGGGTGTGAGCACTTCGCGAGCTCGAGCGGCCTTCGCACCGGCGGTCGTGGCCAGGACCATCGCGTAGGCGTTTGCCACGGTCATGCTGGCCTTTGACACGACGACCTGGGCGTGGATGAGAGCGGTAAGGAAGTCGTAGTGACTGGCGCGAGAGTACGGCGGCGAGGTTGAGATGAAGTTCGTTAGGCTCTCCAGGCTGAACATCAGCCGGTCTTCGTAGACTAGCGCTACATGCTGGACGTCGTCGAAGCGCCGGCGCAGCGGGCCGGTCCAGACCGACGGCGTCATGTTTGCCAGCTTGCCGGACTCCATTAGCCAATGGCCAAGGAAGGACGCCTGCAGCCGACTCTGAGACTTGCCGTGCAGCTTGCGGGCCTTGAGGACGTCTGCCACCGGCGAGGTCGCCAGCGGCGGCTGCCCGTTGGCCAGGGAAGCGAGAACAACGGTGCGCAAGAGGCCGCGCGGAGTGTGAACCTCGTCATCGCTCTGCAGCGCGCGTAGACGGTAGCTCTCAGAGAGCTGGCGGGCGTCGGCAGCGGTCGGCGTGACGTAGACTGCAGCGGCGACGGTGTAGGCCTTGCGCTCCTCGCGGCCCAGGCGGGAAAGGGCCGGGAACATGGACGCAATCTCCATGCCGTGTGTCTGGGCCAGGGGCGAGTCCGCGTAGTAGCCGGCAGCTACCAGGAGAAGGTGGACAATGTGTTGGCCGTTCACGATGCCGACGCGTTTGTCGACAAAGGCAGCCGGCAAATAGCGGTCGGCCTGGGCGTAGTCCTCGTCCTCGCGACGCACCAGACCCAAAGCCAGATCTGGGTCACGGCAGGACGCCGCCCCAATCAGCCTCACGGCACGGACAAGGCTAAAGTCTCGGCAGTTGACCACCGTCGACACGCCACTCTCGGCGGCAAGGAAGAGGTCGCTCATCGTCACCTGCACGTCGTGACGGAGGGCTGTCACCGGATGCAGGTTGTCGGCGTTCTGGCTGACGTAGGTTGACTCTGGTGTCGACAGGTCGGTGCGGCCGCAGAAGGTCGGCAGTTGCTTCTCAAAGGAAGCTAGCGTGGTGTGTTCCAAGGGAGGGTCTGGGAGGATGCTGTTTGTCGGGAAGGCCGACGCAATGACCTTGACGGAGTTGGCCTTGCGCCCGAGTTCGGAGGCGACGTCTGTACCAGAGGACGTCTCGGCCTTGTTGAGGACGTTAGCCCAGAGGGCCTTGTCGGCGTCGCTTGGGTCTCCAACTGCCTAAAACTATTAGGGACCTGCCACACCCTTCTTTGTAGGTTTCAGCTGCCCACCATGATTACGGCCAGTCGCCAACGTCGGACGCGAGCACTGTTTGGCCACGGGGCAGAGAGTTGAAGTCTGGGGGGAGGGGGGTTAGAACCGTCGGAAAAATTTTTAGGAATCCTCCGGAGGATTCCCAAAATGAAAATCATCAAATTTTTAGGAATCCTCCGGAGGATTCCCAAAATGAAAATCACCAAATTTTTAGGAATCCTCCGGAGGATTCCCAAAATGAAAATCACCAAATTTTTA
>CBDLPA010000086.1:0-1905 GCA_965305135.1 uncultured Colwellia sp. | reverse complement strand
CATTAAAAGACAGCGAGCATCGTGTTACCCCTATTCGAAACTGCCTGTATTTTTTGTTTATTAAAAACACCACATTGCTATTTAGGAACGAATGCCAAAACCAGTAACTGTGTCGGGCCCTGAAAACAGCAACGATTTCAAAAAATGACCCCTCCAAAAGCCTACTCTTCCCTGAGATACACGCTTTCAGTTAGCGTTGAAGGCTCTCGGATCCATATATTTATCTCATCAGCCTGGTAAGGGTCAATTCTTCGAATACCCAAAAAAAAACCCATTTCCTCAAATCCTCAAAAAGGCTGCAGTACCATCCCATATATCATCATAAAAGTAATACACTGCTTCTATAAAGCCCAAGATTTGTCAAGGCAATTTTGACCGGAAAATATCATTCCAATGTACACTGCCCCCCCCCTAGGGCATTGCTATCCCACTCACATGAACTTGAACTGGAATGTGCTTGTATTTCCCCCATGGAATCTAGAATGATAAG
Organism: uncultured Colwellia sp.; assembly: GCA_965305135.1. Classification (GTDB taxonomy): domain Bacteria; phylum Pseudomonadota; class Gammaproteobacteria; order Enterobacterales; family Alteromonadaceae; genus Colwellia. The sequence goes on along the minus strand of CBDLPA010000086.1, from coordinate 1,415 downwards.
ACATTTGAACCTTTGTCCCCGAGAATCCTGGAAATACTGACACCTAATTGCATGGAAATATAGCACAAATCAACAAGCATGTGTCAAGGGTAATAGTCTATTTGAATAAAATGACAGATAATTTTGTAATAAATATTTTTGATAAGACCATGATGTAATAGCATACCTTCACCGAGAGACTGGAGCATGTTGCGCGACAGATCTGTAAGTTGGGGGGAAGTACCAAAGTCTCCATTAAGAACTTCTCATTCAGCTCTAATGGTATTATATCAGAATGTGAAGGGGGTGAACGATAAAGAAAGTCACTCTGAAGAACTTATCAAGATCACTCATTGACCAATTCACAAGCTTGTCTTTGCTGTAGTTCTTAATGATACGCTTCAGGTGCTTTTGAAGCGCCCATTGAATGATTCGGTCTTTCATTGTAGAGTTATACGGTAAAGTGACTCAAGAATCAAATTACCGTTTCCCGTGAAATTACATACTATACAACTAAAATATGATGGTATAGAGTCAATATAGAGTTCTCTGGCGGCAACCTGGCGTCTCCCAAGCGGCTATGTCCAGCGCTTTGTCAAAATGTACCCCCATGTTCATAAACATTAAAAACAAAAATCGCAAGTGAGAGAGCCCTTCTGCCCTCTCTAAAGATGATAACATATATAAACGCAATAGTAGTCTTGATGATGATATTCATGGGTGTTAGCTCAGCATTTCAGATAAATACCCTTGGAGACACAGAGGTTGGATCTCTCAAGGCTGATGATGTATCAACACCTTCCATCCCCTCTCTTAATGCCTTAAATGTCAAAATTAACGAGGTAAGCAGGGAAGTGGCTTTTTGGTAATGGTGTTTGTAAACGGACCTAGAACTTATTCGGAGCTCTGAAGCTTGTATTCCCAAAGCCCCAACTTTGATATACAATTGTTCAAGGATAAATATACATCAAATAAAGTTTTTCATCGTATCTGGTTGAATGACAGAGGAACGGGGGCAGGGGCTGGAGATAAATCAAGTGATGATATTTTTAGAGGTTCATTTATTCATGTTTTTAGATGGCAGAACAGCTTGAAGAGTTTACAACGCGTTTGTGATTTGATATGCGATTATATATGAAGAGGGCAAATGTTGTTATGTCGTATTCAAAATCAATAAACCTTCTCAGTCCCCATTTACGAATATATTGATTCCATGACTGCACTGAATCAATACGTATCTGACCACTTAGCTGCATGTGATCAGTTGCCTGCTACCAATGGACTAAAGAAGGATCACACTCAGTTCAGAAACATTTATTGCTACCATGCTCTTGGAGGTATGTTGCAATGTAACCACGTCGAAACCGGTTACAGAGATTGTTCCATAATGCGTAGATGGGATTTCTGCAGCCTTGCTGTCTATATGTACTATCCCT
>CBDLPA010000085.1:0-1920 GCA_965305135.1 uncultured Colwellia sp. | reverse complement strand
AATATAGCTAAAAAAAAAGCTCTTACCCAAACTAACGTGTGTTAGAATAGATAAAAGCTTAAAAAAACTCAAACCTGGCAACGGCCTACGTTTCCACAAGGGGACCCTGCAGTATTATCAGCGATGAAGTGCTTGACTTCCAGGTTCGGAATGGAGCTGGGTATGACCACTTCTCTATAATCACCAGGAAATTGAGTAACAAGAACACCGTAATGTTCTCTATACTCAACTCAAATGATTTGAGTGTTAAAATAAATGTTAAGTCTTTACACAATTTTTATTAAGCTGTATGCTTAATAAGATAGTAAACCAAGAAATAAAAATAAGCCAAACGATCTATTAGTACTAGTCAGCTAAACGTCTTACAACGCTTACACATCTAGCCTATCAACCAGCTAGTCTTGCTGGGATCTTCAGGGAAAGTTCATCTTAGAGTTGGCTTCGAGCTTAGATGCTTTCAGCTCTTATCACATCCGTACATAGCTACCCAACGATGCCCTTGGCAGAACAATTGGTACACTAGTGGTACGTTCATCCCGGTCCTCTCGTACTAGGGACAAATCTCTTCAACTTTCCTACGCCCACGGAAGATAGGGACCGAACTGTCTCACGACGTTCTGAACCCAGCTCGCGTACCGCTTTAAATGGCGAACAGCCATACCCTTGGGACCTGCTCCAGCCCCAGGATGCGATGAGCCGACATCGAGGTGCCAAACCTCCCCGTCGATGTGAGCTCTTGGGGGAGATCAGCCTGTTATCCCCGGCGTACCTTTTATCCTTTGAGCGATGGCCCTTCCACACAGAACCACCGGATCACTATGACCGACTTTCGTCTCTGTTCGACTTGTATGTCTCACAGTCAAGCTAGTTTATGCCATTATACTCAACTGGCGATTTCCATCCGCCATGAACTAACCTTTGTAAGCCTCCGTTACTTTTTAGGAGGCGACCGCCCCAGTCAAACTACCCACCAGACATTGTCCTGAACGAGGATAACTCGTCCCAGTTAGTAACTCAAATATTCAAGGGTGGTATCTCAAGGATGGCTCCACTAGTACTGGCGTCCTAGTTTCAAAGCCTCCCACCTATCCTGCACATGAATATCCAAGCTACAGTGTCAAGCTGTAGTAAAGGTGCACGGGGTCTTTCCGTCTTTCCGCGGGTAGGAGGAATTTTCACCTCCACTACAATTTCACTGGATCCCTGGTTGAGACAGCTCCCATCTCGTTACGCCATTCATGCAGGTCGGTATTTAACCGACAAGGAATTTCGCTACCTTAGGACCGTTATAGTTACGGCCGCCGTTTACTCGGGCTTCAATCAAATGCTTCGCTTGCGCTGACATCATCAGTTAACCTTCGAGCACCGGGCAGGCGTCACACCTTATACATCCACTTACGTGTTAGCAAAGTGCTGTGTTTTTGGTAAACAGTCGGGAGGGACTCTTTGTTGCAACCTCTTTCGCTTTCGAGAGTAAATCTCTAATACAAAAGTAGGCACACCTTCTACCGAAGATACGGTGCTAGTTTGCAGAGTTCCTTAACCAGGGTTCTTCCACGCGCCTTAGAATACTCATCCCACCTACCTGTGTCGGTTTACGGTACGGGCAACAATTAATAAACTTAGTGGCTTTTCTTGGCACGACAGTATCATCGATTCTAAATCTTCCCCGAAGGGCGTCAATAGCCTGTAAGATCTCGGTCTCGTGTATCCCGGATTTGCCTAAGATACGACCTACGTCCTTCGACCCACTATTCCATCAGTGAGCTCGATTAACTCTATGCGTCCCCACGTCGCGCTTAATTGTTGGTATTGAAATATTAATCAATTTGCCATCGTCTACCCCTTTCGGACTCGACTTAGGACCCGACTAACCCTACGATGACGAGCATCGCGTAGGAAACCTTGGGTTTTCGGCGA
>CBDLPA010000084.1:0-1929 GCA_965305135.1 uncultured Colwellia sp. | reverse complement strand
AAACTAACCCACGAATTTAGAGGCTAGCACTTTGTGGGGAGTCATTATGTCTATATGCCTACATTGCTAACATGGAGTCAGCACATTGAATAAGAAAATAATACAGTGCTTAGCAGAAAAACTTCAAAGTGCTAATGTTGGTGAAGTAATAATTGCTGGAAGTGGAGCGATGCTGTTCTACGATGAAGTAACTTGCCCGAAACTTAGAAATACAGATATTGATTTGATAATTAAATCTGTAAATTTCGATGAATATAAAAGAATAGTAAATGCTATTTTGGATATAGATGGAATATTCCCTAGTATCACCTACAGTAGCAAGTTAGTTTGTTTAGAATACAAAGGTGTTAAAGTCGATATCATACCAAGTGTGACTGAAATTCTCGGTCTTAATAATCGTTGGTTTAAGCATGTGTTCGAAATCAAACCATATGCTGAGCTGACTTGTCATGTAGCAGTTATTGATTCTACTTTATTTATTGCTTCCAAGATTGAAGCCGCAATTGATCAAGTTAATAATCAACTTTTCCACTCCAAGCATAAATATGACGTAATCCAGATACTGAATCATGTACCACTTAAATTCACTGAAGATTCGGAGCAATCTAAATCAATTTATGACTTTATATATAATGGTTTAAAAACTTTGGGGCTTGACCCTACTAAATATTTACAAAGTAATTACGAGGTTAATGTTGCCTAAATCAATATATAAAGAAAGGAATTTAGTTGTACAGCTGCTAGCAACAATTGGTGAAGAAAGAGGGTGGAAAGTAGAAGTAGTAAAGGAGAGCCAAGATTGGCATATTTTATATATCAATACTGATTTTGGCCAATTATCTTGGCATATCCCTTCTGATGAATTAAAAGTAAAATGGCCTGAAGTCACTAACGTTTGGGATGGCCACAGTACTGTTGAAAAATACGAAACTATCGAGAGGATGATTAATACAATGGCACGTAAAAATGACTAGTAACAAAATGAGAAACCTAGATTGGTTATATCGAACCAAGTCACAAAATCGCTTTTTGGCGATTATGATTTTCAAATTTTTATTTTTTATTTTTGGCTTGATAGCCATTTTTTCACAAGTTCTCGGTAGTAATTCTGCACCGATACTCATCTTTCTTTATGTTGTTATGGAAGTTGTTTCTGCCAGTTATAATAAGACTAGAAATTTATGGGAATCATTTCATAGAGAATTAGAGCTTAGCGAGTCGTTAGGGCTTCCAATAAATAAACATATTGATATTTTGCCTTGTCTCTCTAAAAATGAAAAGACAAACCTTGATATGGATGATTCGTATGGTACGTCTTACTTTGCAAACAACACCAGCAGTGTTTCTGACTCATTCAAAAATACACTTGAATCATCTTGGTGGTCTAAACACCTAGCACAATCAACGTCTACACTTTATATGGCTATAACTATTTGCATTGGAACAATATCATTGATTGCTGTGTTCTATAGTATTCAACACCTAAATGACTCTAAGGATTTGCAAACAGCTGCAAAAGTGGTTGTGTCTTTTATTTTCATGATATTTTCTATGGATTTTATAAAGCTTTGGTACGGATTTCATTCGTTTTATGTGGGGAGTGAAAAAATTGAAAATAAATCTAGAGACTATATTGCTAGTGGTTGCGAAGATAAATTAGATGCTTATTCATTGTGGGTGGAATACCAATTTATAAGAGCCCAAGCTCCTCTTATCCCTCAGCTTATATGGAAGCTTAAAAAAGACAGACTAAACGAAATATGGCAATCAACGCATTAATTTGAATAAGCTTGGACTTTATCCGATTTGCAATCAACTAATAAACTAGGCTTATATTTGTTAATGATACATTTATGCCTTTAGAATAATCGGCATATAACACATATGAGCCCATCTCGCGTCAATAGGCAATAGTGTTCTTTTAGCTAC
>CBDLPA010000083.1:0-1960 GCA_965305135.1 uncultured Colwellia sp. | reverse complement strand
TAGAAAATGATAACTCTAAAAATAAATAATACAAAGCTGATCTAGATTCAACAATACCTTCTCCATTATCATCGTTCTCGTTTGGAGGACGAGGGTTTGGTACCTTCCCTGGAGAATAATTGTTTAAACAGGAATTATTTTCTGAGTCCAATGATGAGATTCGACGCAATATGAATTCACCCCACCATTATCCATAGCGTCGTCATTGTCGCCATCCAAGTCTTCATTGGGGTGACCATCTGAAGCGTTACAAGGCGTGGTATCGCGCTATTGTAATTGCTAGTTCAATGTCGTGAGGAGGAGTTGAGTTACCCAAGGAGAGATGCTTTATGATGACTCATTATCACACAGAAATAGCAATCTTCAACTCACCATTTGGTGTCTGATTGTTCTCCCACTGAAAATCGTTGTTTTGAAGCTCTGTAAACAGTAAAATCGGGTTGCATACCTGCGGAAAATTCTTTCTCACATACTTTTTTTGCAAAGAGCAAGCAGAGCTGTGGCATAACGCAAAAAAAGATGGGATTCATTTCTATCCAGATATGATTTCGGAACCTCGGTTCTGCAGTCCACTTCATCCTTTACAAAAAAGGAAGAGTCCTGTTCCTAAAAATAAAAACCAAGAAAAACCATACAAGTTCCAAAAGTACAATTTAATTGACATACCCTTTCCACATTGTCGTCTAGTGTTTCACCTTCTTCAATTCCGGGGAAATGATGATCACTAAACTGTATAAAACAACAGTGCAGCACATTCAAATAAAACAGCCACTAACAATTCGCATTCCTCCATTTCCAGGGTTTCTTCGTCAGACGACGAAAACCTAATGCCAATCAGTCCATTTTACAGGCATAGAGAATACTACTTGGAATAGGTTTAATCATTGTTCTGTCCACCCTGTACTAATCCAAGTTTCTTGGGATAGCTCTAAACTTTATATTATTCTATTTCAAGCTTTCTAGGTTATAAATCGTATTATCCTGTCTTGAAAAGGATGGCACTGGTACTGCTTTTCTTTTTTCCTGACACTATGATTGATATTTTATATCATATCATATTGTATATATTTTGATGTTAAAGTCTGATTTGTTCTCTTTCCGAAATTCTCCCCCTTTTGTTATTACATATCGATATTTATTTAGCCTATCATACTCTGAACACTCTTCATCAGAAACCGAGTCCTCTTCATAATCCTCATGCCCAATAGGCATATCGTTGGGCCAACTGGGGGATAAATGACAAAGTCACACTTTATTGGTTCATAGAGACCCACAAACTTCTCTTCATCTTCAGCAATGTGGTCTTCGGGGTCGCAAATACCCCCACAATATCTGAGAGAATCCCCGTCTTCATTGTTAACGTGACTACTACAACTGTCAATAAACGTAATTATTAGGATATGTAATACGTTGCGCTCAATAAGCTATTCAGGAAGAGAGGTTTAAACCAAACACCCACAATGGTTGCGGTTGGCTTGGTGGCTGCTGCTTAGAAGAGTCGGATGACTGTCTTTTAAAGTTGATCACCTTGGGAGATTTTTCTGAAATTTTAGAAAACCCACCATCTTTTTGACACCTTTGTAAATCCTTTACCTTATTCCTTACCTGAGAGGGAAAAGGAAGGAGATACAACTGTAGCATGTTCAGGAAAAACAGCAGGCACTGTGGCTGAATTCCTTCTATTTCGTGACCTTGAACTTGAAGATCCTGTCATAGACTATGAGAAAAAAACTACTGGTTACAAAACCTAAAGTTTTGGTGTATTATTACAAAAGTGAGTTATCGTTGAAGCGCGGATATAACACGTTCACGTGTGGACATGAAATTACACAGGAAGTGGGATACTAAAAATTAACTTAAAATTTAACAAGTTTTCGGAGAAATTCCGGTGACCACCGAATTTCACAGACCCGTGTCTTTAATTTTAAGTTACGTTTCAGTGATTATTAATCTACTAGTG
>CBDLPA010000082.1:0-2070 GCA_965305135.1 uncultured Colwellia sp. | reverse complement strand
ATTTAATTGAACAAGCAACACAAAAGCAACACCAATTTAATTGAACAAGCAACACAAAAGCAACACCAATTTAATTGAACAAGCAACACCAATTTAATTGAACAAGCAACAATTTAATTGAACAAGCAACATAAAAGCAACACCAATTTATTGAACAAGCAACATAAAAGCTACACCAATTTAATTGAACAAGTAACATAAAAGCATCACCAATTAAATTGAACAAGCAACACAAAAGCAACACCAATTTAATTGAACAAGCAACATAAAAGCAACACCAATTTAATTGAGCAAGCACAATCAGCGTTATTCATTAGTTGTTCAGACCCAGCCCACCAAAGAACTTGGCAATGTGGAACGTATTACTATCATTATCGCTATCCGGCGAGTCGCTACTTGTATCGATGGTCGGATGCTGATGAGCTAGAATGTTGTTATCAGGGTTTGATAATGGATGTTGATGGTCCTCAGATCAGCTATAAGCGGATACTGGTTAATAGATGATGATGGTGATAAAGATAATGGATGATGCCGTTTCTTTGATCATTGCTTTAAGCTGGTTCTAAGCTCTGCGATGATATTGGAGCAGAGATAGTAGATAACGGCTTACGGGGGCGCTTTTTGCGTCTTAAAAAGCCCATTGTCGTCAAGTTTATCGTTTACATGAGGGAGAGGGCTTCCTCTGTCTCAGAGAGCTGGGTGCTACAGGATTTTCGATCAAGTCTTTTATTTTAACTTCTTCTTTTGAGATGCTTTAAGGACTGGCAACAACATGCTTTTTGATGAATTCTCTTCTCTTTTTGCTTCAATGATCAATGATTGCATGATTGAAAGAATTTGGAATTTGATGATTTACATTAGTTGCAATCGTGTAACTAATGTAAAAACCGATATTTTTCAATTTGCCAATAGATATTTTTTGCTTATTCTTTGTACCCAGTCTTACTTTCTTCTGCCAACACATTCGTGTAGAAACATGTAGCCACACCTGAACCACAAAATAGCAATAAATAATAAATAATCAGAATTAGCAGCCGTCATTCATCAATAATCACATTACAAATACTTTTACATTTGAATACATACTTTTTCAAGCGCCAGAAGTGAATAAATAATAACAAATACATTAAATATGACTCAAAACACTTGCAAAACACCATCATCATTGGTCACGTGACCACACAGAATCAAAACCTATCACTACTTAGGACTGTTTACACTAATTATGACTAATCACAACCCAACACTAGTCCTGCTAACCTGAAGATGTTAAAGTAATTCTGATGAAGTTATAAATAAACATAGTATATGATTGCTGGAATAGTAACAAAAAACAACAAGATATTCTGGTCCTAGCCATCCCTACTCCCATTATCCTTTTTGAACATGTTACAGTCCCATTACCTCGGGTTTGTGAGAAGGCGAGCACTTTGTCCTGCTAGTGAACTGACACGTTCTATCCGACTATCCTTGTGGACCTGAAAGTGTGGTAATATATATGCTAACTAATAGAACCCAGTTCAATGAATTTTAATTGTTTTGAGGAAATCTTAATAGTAATTGAAACCGAAGTGAAGCCCTACACACAATATGCTCCATATTCAATGAATTCATGATTAGACATCAGAGTGCTTCATTTTCAGTTTCAAAAGACATGAAAACTATTGATATCTATCTTTGATTATAGAAGAATTAAATCTTTTTTGGAACCGAAAGTGAAGCTCTAATTAGATCACCCGACGCAGCCCACCTTGGAGAGGCAAACGCAAGCCCGGGCCGAGAGTGCTGGGGTGCGCGCTGCCGCCACTGATAATGCCGACACGCAGGAAAGGAGAAAGGCGGAAAACTAGGTGGTGAAACAGTTTATAACATCACATGTAAATGTGAAGCTAATCAATTCTCAATTAATCCACGACAAATCATCAATAAGAATTATGGTATTGACAACTCCTCAATTATCCACAAAAATCTTCAAGGTGTAGAATTACAGTTCGAACAACAAAGCTTACCCCAGGTATGCTGTTTTCCTCGGCCAGGCTTTGGAGAAGTGAAATTTCGAGTGTCTGGGGG
>CBDLPA010000081.1:0-2300 GCA_965305135.1 uncultured Colwellia sp. | reverse complement strand
AGTACGCAGCAGTTGTTCGGTTTCTGGACAGCAAACATATGCTGTCTTAGGAAGTGAAATAGTTGTTCTACATCACCATATCACACCTCACTTAAACCAAATAAGTGTTAACATGAAAACAAGCCCCCAGAACTTCGCGGTTCCTATGGATGCTCCAGTTTAAACCACCGCATTCAAGGAAACCATATAAATAGTACGCTGTGGGCCTTGTGGTCACACAGTTGAAATGCAGATCGAATGAATATTACCAAAACCACTGATTCTCACTCTGAACAAACTCCTCGGCTTCGCCTCCTCAGGTCGGTTCAGTGATTCTTGTGGTTTGTCTTTTACAAATGCGTAATGCAGAGTACCAGTTTTAGCCAAAACTCCCCTGAGAATACTAGTGCAGTTTTTCTGAGAGTGCTACGGTGAATTCAAAGCGTCCCGAGCATGTAATGGTTAGGACTACGAAATTTGTCATCTCCAGTGTTCTTGACGCAAAACAAAAACAAATTCAATCTACTTGATAATTATTTTATGCTTATTACACGCGAAAACTGCCTGCTTGAGCACACTTTGAACAAACGTACACCATCCATTTCTACCTATCAAAATCAAAATACCATGAGGGAAACAACTTAAATACAGTACTTCTTTTCAATCGCTTCAACAATGAAATTTTTCCACGTTGTGTAATTCGAAACAGCAATAGCATTTCCAATCTTCAATATTAGACCAAATGGTTGAGAGAATATGCATTGAGGAAAATATTACACTCTCAAGCGCATATTATATCAGCAAGCAAATTATTGGAATTCTTTTTATGATCCCCAACCAACCACAATTAGGCCGTCCTTAGCCCGAGTCAGCGCCACATTTGTCATGTGATCTGGGGATGAGTGAATAAGAAAGCTAATAGGGCGTAAACAAATAATTTCGTTATAATAGTCCTTTCAATTTTTACTCACCGTCACTTGTGAACCCAAGGTCGCTCCCGTCCGAGCGGACCAATGAAGTGATGACAAAACGGCATTCACTGCCCTGAGCAGTGTGTACGGTTCCAATGTGGACCTGAGAGGGTGAATGCATAATTCTGCCATCTTATTGCTTCATCATAAGATAATTGTATGACAATAATAAGACAGTGAGACAACTGGGTGCCCAACCTCAGTATGATGATCCTCACACGTATCTTTAGTCAACATCTTTATTAGTTCAACCTGCAATGTTATTCAACGTGTTTAATAATCTGAATTAATGGGAAATACGAAAAGAGAGTGTGGTAAATAAAAGGCATCGTTACCACATTTTCAACATTAGCTCTCAATTTTTTATCCATGACAAACCTGTGCTCTGTAAGGAGTGATAATGAAGATGTCGTCGCCTGAGAATCCAGCTCTAAGAATAGCGCGAAGATACTGCGTTAATTAATGCACGACTTTTCTTAAATATCGGTGTTTTTTATTATTATCTAAATTGGGTAATATTGAACATCACAGCTGGTATGTTGTGCATACCTGTCCAACAAGTCGAGCTTCCTCTAAGTTACAACAGGACTTAACGTCATTTTTCAGTGCCAGAATCTCTAACGGGTCTTTTGCAGTCTACACATGGTTATATTAAGAATACCAAGGGGCATATTATGGAAGTAATTCAACTTCTGTTTACGCTTTTGTATTAAAAAGAATCTGCATAGAACAAACCGCTCTGTTGACTGACTGGCCGTTGCAGTCGATGAACAGAACACGGTGTCCATTCATTTCTTTGACCTTTAGTGCTCTACAGCATAAGGCAACGGTAATGTGGTTTCATGAATCAATACGTAGTCAGATACATGCTATCATAAGTCCACATCTTTTCATACCCGTTGTTATCTTCAGTGCAGGCGTGGGATTTAAGCTCATTGTCGTAAAACGTCTTGGAAGGAAATTGACAAATGTCTGGGTGCATTCGGTACTGTCGGAGTTAATTTAGGCAAAGGTGAAACATTCTGTACTTTGACTTGGAAGAAAAAAGAAACAGTTCACACAGCAAAATACGTAACATTACAACATACCTGCATTTTGAGCATAATGACATGGTTGTTGCGAAGGTGGCGTTCGAACAAGGTGTACGCACCGGCTCGTTCAACCTGAATTTGATTATATTTAGAAAACCACCAAAAATGATGACTTAACTAAATTAAAACAACATAGTACCTGGGTGTTTTTGCAAGTAATGACGGGGGGAAGTTGCTTCGGGTCACCAATCAGAACCACCTAAACATGTTAGTCACGTTAACTTGAGATTGTTTTCAAAAAAAAACACAATATTTTTTA
>CBDLPA010000080.1:0-2302 GCA_965305135.1 uncultured Colwellia sp. | reverse complement strand
GCTGCTGAAGCGATTGGAGCAAACGCTAAATCTTCGGATTCCCCAGTTACCAAGAGGAAAAAGGCAATTGAGGGCTACTTTGTTGGTGTGTCAAAGGAGCTGCTTGTAACAAGGCATCTGGAAGTCTACCGAGCTCTCCATGATGATGACATTAATAATGGTAAGGCGATATTCTTTGAATAATATCTTTAATACTCCAGCAAAGGAAAACTTTGAAAAAGACACTGAAATACCTTTAAAACCCAAAGCAATTGCGCAACTGAAAGGATACAAGGATAATGAAAAAATTTTGGAAAAGGTGGGTGGCTTGATCTTTTAGTGCATTTGGATGATTACAATGTCTCCTGATTATACTTAGGCTATTGCTGAAAAGAAGCCTCCTCCTCTTGGGTTCGCTGAGAAAACTGTAGAAATGCTGAGAAGTTCAACACCTCGTAGAAAACTCGACAACTCCAGGGTAGTTCACTTCGACGAAATAGCCTTCATGATTGGAAAGTGGGAAGGTGTGAAGAACAAGCCGCTTGCATCTGCTATTTCCATGACAAACCTGGATGGAAGGACAATCAAGGCGCCCATCATCATTGGAGGAGATGACATTCTTGAGAAGAGCCAACCTAGCACCCTTTGCGAGCTCGATATACCTAAGAAACCCAAGAAGACTGGGATAAAGTCTGTTGATGAATCCCTTGATACCTTTTCAAAAGATCCACTGCCAAACACTGACCTCTTCGTTCCTCCCGCTGATGCTTCCAAAGCTGCTTCTGATAATGGAATGGAACTCATTGGAGTTAACAAAAGCTCCTATTTCAAGTCTTCATCATTTCTCCATGCCCTCTCTCTCGTCTCCAAGCAGCTCAACTCATCTCCAGCAAACCCTGTTGTGATGGTGGGCGACGGTGCCAAGATTCATACTTCGGCAGAGGTTTGAGGAGTTCGTGTATTTATGAATGGATACAGGTAGTACTTACTATTACCAGAAACTCACGTGCCTAGGTTGCGTTACTCTCATTTGTTGAGTTTGGAATTATCTTAGCTATTGAACCAGCGTTTACGTCGCATTTCTTACAGGTATGCAATGGAATGGCTTGAGTTATTCAATTTCTTCATTAGCTCACCCTAATTTTCCAGGTTGCTGACTCATACTATCATTCGATAGTCAACAAAAAACAAAAGCAATTGGTGACGGAATGGCTCATTACGAATTCGAGACGGTGAATGGGCTGCTTTCAACACCTGAATTACAAACTCTATATTTACCAATATAACCCCTTTTAGTGACATGAGACCTCATGAAGTATCGGGCATTATCTCAAGGTCCCTTCAACACCCCAACTATGACACCATTCGAGCTTCGCAAAAGGCTTGTGGTTATACTGTTGATGGTTTTGATCCCAAGATCATAAACAGAACTGTTTACGAGAAGGGTTCTTATTACCGACCTATTGACTACCCTGCTGTATCGCCCCCTTACCTCAACGCTCTCTTCACAACCACCAACACTCATGCACCCCCTGATTCTCCCAACTTGTATTTGCGAAGCCCTGCAGAACCAACATTCCTCGAGTCCCCTTCTATTCAGCAAACTGCCAACTTCCGTGCATCTATTCAGAAGCTGAAAGAGGACGGAAACTTGGCTTGTGAACAAGCATTAGCTCTCCGAGCACGTGAATTCTTAACAAGCGATCCATCAACATCTGAGCTTTGTACCCCGCAAGAGATATCTTTCTTGGAAGGTGCCGCAGCAACCTTAGCGGCAACGTCAGTCCGAAACCTGCAAGCCTTCAAATCGGCCCGATTGATCTCTAGATCAGTTGTTGAGAATGATCAGCACCGAGAACTTCTCGACCGAGTGGTAATAAGAGCCTGTGAGGTTGGACCGACCACTGATATGATCGAGCGCCCATGCCATTTCTTTGTGCTGAAGCCTGGCGAATCTGTTGCTGTTCTGCAGCCTGGCCAGGTATCTGCAGGGATGCTTTGGGACCTTTTATTATTGTAACCTCCATTCTCTCCTTAACGTTGTTCTAGGTGATTGCCAATCCGGAAGAGTTAAAGGCCGATCGTAAAACCTCAACCAAGAGCAAGAGAGGGGTCATCCACGGCCCTGCAGCCACCGACAAGGTCAAGATCAAGGCATCACAGACTCGTCGAAAGAGGGCTTCTGCTGCTTGTCGCAAGAAATAGTGTTTTCTTGATTTTTTTTGTGCTCAATTATTTTGCATTTTTTTTGTGAAAAATTTTATTTTTGATAATTTTCAATACATTTTGCTTCTTTCTCTGTGAGGATTCTCAATAGAAAATG
>CBDLPA010000079.1:0-2303 GCA_965305135.1 uncultured Colwellia sp. | reverse complement strand
GATATCCCGTCATTATTGAATTTCGGGAGAAATACGCTTGAAATGATTTTTCTTTTTATGACATGTATTTTTACACTCATTTTTGAGCAATTAAGGTAAAACAAAGTCTCCAGTAAACCCAAAAGAGAGAGAACAGAAAATATATTTCATAAAATCAACACTACTTTTTCTTTCGGGGCTTCTTGTTCTGCTTCTCCTTCAGCTTTTCAATCACATTAGTTGTTGGAACAAGGATACCCCCTTGGTTGATCATCGTTTTTGCCCTTTTCCGATCGGCTTTGAGCTCCTCAGCAGAAGCAATAATCTTGAATTGTAAAGAAAAAGAAATGACTTAACACAACATACCTGTCCAGGGTGGATCACTGCCACTTCTTCACCTTTTTCTAATACAAAAAACTTTACGGGCTTCAACACTAAATCTGATGCAGGTCCAGTTGCGGAAACCGACAGTAAAGCGTCATTTATTACATCATCATACTCGTCAGATAAGGCTCTACAGTTAGCTATCCAATAAATTACCGAGATATTAAAGGCAACTTGCTCACCAATGAAGGATCTCTAAGTTGTACCACTGCCAGTGCAGCTGCAGCACCCTGTAGGTAATGTGAAGTGGCTTCGTCAACATTTTCAAGACGACCATCACTTTGAACCATTAACTTCGCCTGGCCTCCAATTGCTTGGTCAGGAGCAAGATCATTACCAGATTCCAAAAGCTGAACCGACCTTCTAAAATCAACTGTTTGAGACATATACGGCTTTTCCAAAAACTTGGGTTTACCAGGTACAGATAAGTGTAAATTTGGAGCTGACACAGGTGCATTCATGTTTGAGAAGCTGTACAAAGCCCTCAGGTAAGGATGCGATACTTTTGGATACCCTGATTTTTCGGTCGGACGATACACATACCCCTTTCGAAACTTATCAATGGAAACATTGAATGGATCAAATCCATCGGGTGAATAACCGCAGTCTTGCTGGGAGGCTTTGATAACAGAAAAAGATGGATATTTTAGAGCGTTCGCAATAATATTTGCCACTTCTTTTTCGTGCATGTCTCTAGAAAGTCAACAATCGATCACTACCGACCTTTTTGAATTGACAGTTAAATATTTACTGAGCTCAAGTTGCTGTTTGAAGTTAACCTTGGCATGATAATAGCTATCCGCAACCTATAAAAAATGAATTATGCATGATTCCTTTTATAGCTAGTTATCCACAAACCTGGAGCATATGAGAAGTAAATGGCGGTTCCAGAACAATAATGACTCCACTTCTGAGGAAAGCCGAACAAGTAACCTTGAATAGATAAAATATGAAGAACATAACCAACTGCTGGTGTGATATGCACTCTTGCATTGTCTCCAATTACAATAATTGGATCAAAAGGAGATGCATGGTGGGCTTTTCCAAGCAAATCCAAAGACCAAAGAAATGATTCTGCTGTAAAATAGGCACTCAGATTGACCCCAATAACCTCCATTCCCACATCCCTAGCAGCTTTGATGGCTTCTTCAGATGGTTTTCTCATTTCCTTTGGTGAATAATCAGAGTTATTAATAGTTTTAATCATGTCTTTTAAAGAATCATTTAATCCAAAACAAGAAGGGATAGGGTCTTGAACAAACTTAACATTCCCTCGGCCTTCTGCTTTGTTATAACAATACTCCCCTCCAATGATAATGGGAGACTTTACAATTTGACAAGCCAGGTTGGACATTGAAATGGCGGAAGCAAGAGGACGGTTTTTTACTCCTTCCCATTTGCCACTCATGAACGCAATTTCATCAAACACAATGACTCGACTGACATCAAAATCGCATTCTGGGGATGACTCAACCAGTTTTTTCACAACATTCTGTATGAGTTCTTTTGCAGTTGACGCAGCGAGAGGAAACTTTAAGAGCTGAACTGTATCAACTGCAGCTTATTTCATACCTCTTTGATATCTTTGTCTGATAATTCCAGATTTAATTCTTTTTGCGCTTTTGAAATAAATTTAAAGAAGATAGGGTCAAGCTCTGATTCAAACTTTGTTTCAGCTGAATTGTAAAGGTATGAAAATCTTCATCCAACCTAGTAAAAGTTCACCATCAGCTAAATGACGTAATATTTCCAGCTGACGAGCGACCAGCTCTTCCTTCGTTCTTGTAATCATATAAACCTGGAAGGCCTCTTTACATTTCAGCTGAAAATTATTTGTTTTAATACTTTCCATGCGTAATTGAATTGAAGAAACCAAACGCAGTGCTTCCTTCCATGTTCTTGATAGTGCCATGCAATTTTCCGGCTATATGGATAAAGTG
>CBDLPA010000078.1:0-2364 GCA_965305135.1 uncultured Colwellia sp. | reverse complement strand
GACCATGATCTCGCCGTTGGTGACGTTTCGCAGCAGGTTCTTACCAGCCTTGATGCCGACAAGGCCGTCGAGAGCGGCTAGACGATGGTTTCCGTCGACGATCACCATTTCCGTCCCGTTATGTACCGCAACGACCATGTGTGAATGGAGGCTGACATCGCAGGACTTCGCCAAAAAGGCCACGCCGGCTTTGTCGATGGGTCGTGTTGACGCCGATGGCCACTCCTGGACATCCGCCAGAGGGAACCGCCGGTATTGCGGCTCCATGACTGGCGGTGGATGGTCCAGCACAATTTGGTGAGTTGCGGCGGAGCTACAAGGCGGCGAATGTCCTCCGGTTTCAAACATTTTGCCGTGGCAAAGAACTGCAAAGGATCTTTGCAGAATCCTTCCAGGTCCATGAGAATTGCGTGGATGTACAACGCCACGTAGGGACCGCAGTTGTAGCCGTACATTTGGCAATTGTCTCCGAGAATTCCGCGAACACCGGCTACACCGGTCCAAATGCTGAGAAGGTGAAGGGCGATTCCACCTCCACTAAGCCTTCGATCGTGGCGATGAGTGATTTGCAGCATCTACGTTGTGTTATGAAGGTTGACATGAAAGGAAAATCGAAAAGATAATAATATTACTTGTTAATGAGTGATAATCAAGGGATAAAACTGAAAATAGCACGGAATAATAAGAGGTGCTACAGAGTGATATAGGTGTGTGGGGGGGGGACAAACATGCCCAAGCAAACAGTCGATAACTTCATCGTCTGAGAGAAAGCAAGAGACCCTGTCCGCACGGCAGGACACCACCACTAGTGAATGAGGCTCGCGGCATGGGACGGTTGTCACCACAAACTCGTGGCCAGCGTCGGACAACACCGACTTGCACTGGCCGGTGTTGATGACGCTCGTTGCAACGCCGGAGGAGGCGACAGCGATGCTGATGTCAGATTTGGCCCCGACAATAGGCACAGACACGAAGATCTTTGCCATTTTTGGAGTTCTTATTCGACCTTTGGCGGTGATCTCTACCACCGTCAGCCTCATGTTCGCATCGAGCGAGCAAACTGACGACCAGCTTATGACGTGGTTTTCGACTGCCCAGTATTTGATTAGGCAACTGTCCCTTAGACTCAGCTGACCCCCCCCCCCTCATTGTTTGACACAAATCTTTGTTCAAACCTGCTGGTCTTGGACGTCGTCTTCGCGACAGTAGGAATCCATCATCGGATGCGTAGTAATAACGAAACTGTACGGGTAGCCAACTGGGGCCGACATGTAATGCAGAAAGAAAGGCATCCTGTGGGAACATTTTTTTTGACGCCCTCAGGTAGGCCATTACGAAGTTCTGCATTTCACTGCCTTGCGTGGTGTTCTCGTTTGTTATGAAACTGCTTTTACCCCGACCTGCCATCAGGTCAACGACTCTTGCCAGTTGGCACACATCGGACAATGAGAATTCTGACTCAATGACGCACGTAACGGTATCTACTAATATGAATTTGAGAATTCTGTCCAACAAGTTAAATAATATTACGTTCATCACAACAAGAATCTAATGGAACAATTTCTACTGAGGCCAAGGAACATGGTGATACCATCTTAACAATTTTGTCAAGCCTCTCGATGCTCCAGTCGCACTTTCTGTAGCTGGAAATGTAGCTGGCTGCAACTACATTCTTAATGTAGCTGGAAATGTACATTATCTGTTGCTTCCGGGAACTTGTTATCTTTCCCGTTCCTTCATATAAAAATACATTTGACGACTTAAACCTGGCAATTCTATAATGTCCTCACCAAAACATATTGTTAAGAGGATTTATTCCTAAGGGAGAGAACGTCATGCATTGCTGCGGAACGATCTGACGTGTCTACTTGCTGGATTTTTCCTCGTTAAGCCAAGCGGCATCCTCCCCTAAATATTGTCAGTATAATCCAGACAAGGAAGCAGCAAACATTCAAACGCAGTCGGGTGGTCAATGTGCCGACTTCCTAGCGGCATTAGGATGATAGTCATCACCTCCTGACCACTCCTTATGAGAATCACCTCCGCATTTGTTTCGTACTCTAAATGGACGATACCGGGGCAACGGCAATACGACTCCACAACCGCGGTTCCTCCCCGGACGACCAACTTCGGTGTTCCCAGAGCTTGTTTCTACTACTGACCCCACGCAGACGGGATAACACGAGTACTTGTATGGAAGCTCCGGCTTCATCACGGGTGGCATCCGCATCACGGTTTCCTGCCGAATAAGAAAAGGAAGTAGAGTGGGAGGAGCTGTGAGCCAAACCCACCGAAAGCGGAATACTTGGTGGTATAATGGGGCCGGCATTTCGGCTACACTCCAGCTATATCGATGAATCAACA
>CBDLPA010000077.1:0-2531 GCA_965305135.1 uncultured Colwellia sp. | reverse complement strand
AAGAGGAAGAGCAAAAAGGGGAGCTTAAGGAAGTTAAAAAGATGCTTTACTGCTTGGTAAAAACTTGGTCCAAGTTTATTTCCAGGTTGGAACCCAGTACTTACCATAGAGTCTTTTTCGCGGCACGGCGGTCACCCCCCTGCGCTTGCAAAGTTCTCAAGTTTGTTGAGTTTCATTATGAATAAGAGGGCATTCATTGAAAGAAAGGTGATTGACAGTATTGGTTTTTGCGAGAGAGATGTGATTGATTCAGTTCTCTCTTTAGGTTACTTTTTTTTCCAACTAATGTTTGCTAATTCATCACATTCATTTGAACTGTTTGCGCAGGAAGTTTCTCCTTTTTTAGTCTTTCTTGTTATTGTAACCTAGAATGCTGACATAACTACAATGAAAGAAATATATTCTTCTATTTGTAAAAATGTATTTGTGATGAAGTTAACAAGAATGACCGAACGGCAAATCATGGAGAACATCATAATAAGTTTGAGTCTGAAAGTCCGAGTTTTTTCTTATTAATTACACGATTTCGTGCATGTTAAAGATGATGTAGAGAAAAAACATGATGAAGATGACCAATTTTTAAAAGAAGAGTATATCTTACGACTTTCTCAGATGGATCAGGTAAGCAAGCGTCAATGTGTTGGTCATTTTTCAGAAAAAACGGGTTTTTTCAAAAAAAATAGAAAAAGACTTATCAAAGTTGAGAGATGCATCAAGACTTGGTTTTTTTTTGAGATTAATATTTGAGTATCTTCGAAAGCGAGAAGCTCACCAACTTTCTCTTCTTCAAATGGGGGTTCAAGATGAAGAAATGTTTCAGTTCCAACAGTTAAGTGCATCAGAATTAGGCCAGAAAGATTTGAACGAAAAAATTTTCAAAATGGCTAAAAGAAGAAGAGAAATGGATGGTGTAGCAACTGGTGATGGGTCTATTGTTTTTTTTTTGGTTTCTCATATTAGAAGAGTGTTGAAAATTTTGTCACAGACAACGAAATATGGGAATCGTCGCAGGTTTATTTTTTGTTTTATTTGCTCAATCAAGCAGTATTTGAAGTTGGAGCAAAAGACAGGAAAGTTGATTTCTTTTTTTAACAAGAAAAAGCAACAGTTTTTTGAAAATGACCTGAGTGCTGATCTTGCAATTGAATTTGCAACTGCCAACATTGTAGAAAGCACCCAGAATGAAGTTTCTGAAAAGTATTCCTGTTTGTCTTTTACCAAGTGTCTTTAATAAGAACAATAGAGACAGAATTCGAGCATGCCAACAGTCGCTTCCAATGTTTCAGTTCAAAAAAGAGCTTCTTTCTGCTATTATGGAAAATCAAATTTTAATTATGGGAGAAACTGGAAGTGGGAAGACGACACAATTACCGCAGTATCTTTTAGAGGCTGGATACTCCAAATTTGGAAAGGTTCTAGTTTAGCATTCATCTTAGATTGGTTGTACACAACCTCGTCGAGTTGCTGCAATGTCTGTAGCTGCAAGAGTAGCAGACGAAATGGAGGTGAAGATTGGGCATGAAGTGGGGTACTCTATTCGTTTTGAGGATTGTACTTCAGAAAAAACCAAAATCAAGGTTTGTTGATTTTTATACTTTTTCATATTACTTTTTGGTTAAGAAATTAAGCATGATAACAAGTGGAAGAAAACAAAATATAGATTTATCCTTAGTAGAACCAAAAGTGGACCATACAGTCATTTGAGTTTTTTTTTTTTTTTTTTTTTTTTTGATGGAAGTCCAGGAATATATTGAATTTCCACAGAAAACATGTTTGAAAATTGTATTTTTTTATTGGTCCCCTTTTATAAATGTCCCGGTTGTAAAATAAACAAATCTGGAGGACAAAACAGCCACAATTAGGTTTTGTCGAGATCCAGTATTGTTAACAATACTGAATACCTGTAAGCTTCTGTTATAATATCTATTATAATGAAAACACAAATTAAAAAATACTGGCAACATAAACAGAAAACAAATTCTATTTAATTTTTTTACATTACTCATATTTCAAATATCCTTTTAAGGTGGTTGGTACAATCATGGTGCCAGTGTAAGGTATCATAAAATATTCACTGTGTAAGAGTACAAGTTTTTCAAGATGCCGACTTTTTGTGAATGAGGTAATCACAGCTGTTACAAACGTTTTCCATACCAATATCAAATGTTTTAGGTTAGTGTCTGCATTTTCTGTTCATTCTTAGAAAGTCACATACTTTCATTATTCTTTTCACTTGGATGTTTTGTTTCACAATATTAATAAATTGATAATTTTATATTCCTTTTTATTATGTTAAGGTACTCTTCAACAATCTGGAGGGAACCAAATCGTTGGCAGATGGAAGGAAGAGAAGACTCAATCAAGCCGCTGCCGCTGCTGTCGAGAAAGAGAATGAGAAGCAACCCGCTAAGAAGAAGCAGAAAAAGACAAAGAAGACACAGGGCGAAGAGAAAGGAAGGGCTGAAAAGAAGAAAATTGAGAAAGAGAAAGCTGAAAAGAAGAAGAAAATTGAGAAAGAGAAAGCTGAAAAG
>CBDLPA010000076.1:0-2537 GCA_965305135.1 uncultured Colwellia sp. | reverse complement strand
AAAAGCAAAGATTTTTATGGTTTAAGTTGACGTGGGGAGTCATACCAACGCCCCAATAACCGGCGCAGCTATGCTGCGTCCGGCGCCGAAGGCGCGTAGTTGATTGATTTGTTAGAGTGCTTTTTGTTTGGCACGATCTCTAGATTTTTCAATGAACTCCCTATGGCCTTGGACGATCATTGGATTTCTATCGTAACACTCTACTGTCTTTTTTCTTATTCGTCGTTTCACCTGACTCATCGACAACCAACGATTAAAATTTAACTGCGTTCTGTAGTTCACATGAGTTGATTTAAGTTCATCATTTCCAGATGGTTCGGGTTTTGATGTCCATGATCGATTTTGGTGCAGACTGCTTCCGGGAAATTTTTCACATGACTTAATCACATAATCAGTTAAATTTTTTGAATCATAAACAACAAAGGACTCTCTGCTCCTAAATTGCAATTCATTTAACAAAAGAATGTCAGTGATTTTATCTACATAGCTGAAGTGAGATTTCTTATCACCAAACTTATAAACTTTCTTATCATAAAGGCAAAGCGTAATTGAGCGTGAAATAGGAAGAAGTACCTGTAGGCCGCAAGATGTCAAAGATGTATAGGCTATGTTATTGGAATTTCTCAGATGCCAGTTATAGTGAACTACAGGATGATCAGAAATGACAAAGCTTGTATCTGTTTTATTAATTAGCATATGCCACTCAAGGTCATCTAATAGTGGCCAGTTTAATGCGCCTTCTACTGTTTGCTGCCCCAAAACAGCTTTTGGATCATTCAAAACGAATTTAACATCTTCTATTGTTTCTTTATCAAACCCATTTAATTCACCAAGCTCTCTGATTAGAGAACTCGTAAAGTTGTCAATATTTTTCAAGGAGGCAGATAAAGCACTTGGTGTTCTATTCAGTTGCACAGTTATAAATCTGAGCAAGTCAATTCTATTGCAGATGATTGGTGCTGTCGGATTATCTACAATATTTTGAAATATAGAAGCTGCTGGTCCTTCAACATTCTGCGCTAAAAAGTTTTCAACTAAATTGTCTCTGTCATAAAAATAGTTTTCTGATAGCACACGCGCAACAGAGGTTGGAGGCCTTGATATATTCCGCTTAGAGTCATACACATTTACAACTTCGTCACCTTCAGAAAAATGCTTAATTAGCGATTGAGGAACAAAGTGTTGATTTTTCGTTATTTGCGACATGTTCTGCACTCTAACGCTTAACATATGGGGATTTTAGGAGCGCTTTTGGCCGAAGGCCAGCGAGTAAAATTCCCACCATGATGTTTTTGTTAGGTTTCGTTGGCATGACGCATTGCTTTATAAAGAATTACAGACATAAGAATTGCAAACAAATTGAAAACGATACTCACGTCATATACTGACCACGTTATGTTGAAGCTAAACCCCAAAGTAATCGAAAATCCAAAGTTAGGTGTATCCAATCCTAATATTTGTAGCAAATACATCCAAAATGCAAACTTAATAAACTTGGAGTTACCTCTGTGAATTTTGTAGGCTACGAAAAGATTTATTACTATTCCAAGAGGGACAAAAAAGGCAAAAAACCAACCAAGAATCTCAATATTCTCTGAGTTTGAAAAGAATTCATAAACACTGCCAAGTAACAAAGAACCTAGAACGCTCGATATAATCAAAGCGTAGATCACGATCTTAGTGTATTTGTTCTGCACCATACTTTTTACTTCCGTTGTAAGAGAAACCTAACGAGCCTGTAGAATTTCTCTTTTTGAAAAAACAGGCACAAAAAATATTCAAAATTAAGCCTCAAAACACGTTGCTACGTGAAATCTGAGACAATAATACATTAAAACTTGCCTTTTAGAGACTCTGTGAACATAAATTTAACCCGTGATTTTCTACTTTGGAGAAATTCTACAGCCTCAACGCCAATATAATGGGCGCGCGGCTTTTTGCGCGTCCAGCCAGCTTTGCTGGCGATCATTGATATTCTTGTTATGGCTTGTAGCCATAGACCTTAATACCTTCAGATGTAACATCGTAAACAAAGTTACCTGTCTCATTCAGTTTTCGCTCTACCATATCAATATCTTGTTTATGGTACTTGATAGGTGCATTTTTATATTGGGAATACCCATGTTCCTTAGGAATCACAAGCCATTCAATTAATTTAAATTCAAACGGGCCGTTAAGTGCACCGCAATCACCTACGTAGTCTTCACCAAGTTGCTTAATATCAGGTAGAAAACCCTTTATAGGATCATTGTCGTTAACTAACTTCCATATACAAAAGTTGAAGTCTAAAGCACCTTCGTGAATTCCGGAGAAGAACTTTCTCCATTTAGAGTTCGACATACACGAAACACTAAATTTTTTAATATCATTTTCGATCATGAAGTACTGCCATAACGCTCGGCTCACCGAGCAAATTTTTGATGGCGGCTTTTGTGCGTGTTTTTGCACAAAAGGTGACAGCGGAAATTTGTCCGGTGCAGCCGCTTGATACTAATTGAGCCTCCTCCCCAAAGTTTAGCATTACGCTACACTTTAAG
>CBDLPA010000075.1:0-2555 GCA_965305135.1 uncultured Colwellia sp. | reverse complement strand
TTTTTCAAAAAGTGAAGAAGAAAAAATAAAATTATTTTTTAAACTATAAAAATGATCCAAGCTTGCAACATGAAATTCCCCTGCCTCCAATGTCAAACCGGTTGGTTTTGTGACAACAAAGAACAACTTAAATATTTACAAATATATCGCTCAAAGAATAAGACTAAAATGAATAATTATAATAAAATTCATAACAATAAGAACATTCAATCATTTGGTGTTGTCTACCTTTTAGAAAATACCACCAATAACCAAATCTATATTGGTTCTACTTCCCGAAACATAAAAGCTCGATTTGCCTATCACAAGTCAAGAGGAATTATTAAGAAGAGTGATGTTCAAGAAAATAATTGGTCAGTTACTCTACTCATGGATAATGTTAATTTAGACGATTTAAAGGATATGGAACAAATTAAGTATAATGAATATTTAAATGATGAAAGATATGAACTTCTCAATCAAAATAAACCAGTAAATAGTATATTGTTATATTGAAAGTCGCCAAGGTCTTCTACATCTACCTCATTTATAATTCAACCAACTATATTAATTATGTTGGTTCAACAAATAATATAAAAACTCGCTTCAATTCCCATCTTGAAGCAAAAGAAAAGGATATATTCCACAAATTTATTAGAGATCATCCAGAAGTCAAATGGTATATTAAAACTATTTACACTGGAACAAATAATAAAGAAAAGTTTTATTTTGAAAGATATTATCAACGTATCTATGCACCAATTGGTAGTTTTAGTTATAATTCTAAGACTATTAAAAAGGTGTTCCAAAAAAAGTAAAGTTTTATTTTTTATCGATTTTATTTGATGGTGATACCCTATCAAAAGCTTCTTATAATATTTTCTCTAGTTGGTTTGATTCCAAGTATAAATAGTATGCAGAAATAACCACATAAGACACTATCCAATTTTTGAATCCTATTCTTAACAAATTCTTCAAAACCATATTCTTCCAATTCTTGGATTGGTGGGTGACCAAAACTGTCAAAATACAAGCCATCTTTGTAAGCTACAAAGTGACCCATATCATCGTTTGGTTCATTTACTAATATTATTCCTTGACTAGATTTTTCGAATTGCTTTTTATTGAAACTTAATTGGTGAAAACAGTAACATGTCTCTGGAACATATCTTCTAATGTCAAATAATGTTAATGGATTTAATTCTATTCTAGTCTCGAAATTTCCTCTGAACTCCTGGATGACCAAGTGCTCCACCTCGAGTACCTCTTCTCTGTGAACCAGCAAGCTGGTATCTAGGATAAGAACTCCGTGCTCCAAATCCTTTCTGAGAAGCATATTTATCAATCTCACTTGCTCCTCTCGAAATAGCACTATTCTTTAGTGAATCAATTTCTGATACTCCAATGTTAGTCCTTTTCTTAATAATATTACTACCTCTTTTAGTAGCTTGTTGTCTAGCACGTTTAGCTGCTTCTTTTCCTCTCTTAATAGCTTCTGCCTTAGTCCTTGCAGCAACTAATTTAGCTGCTTTTGAGGCTTGACCTGTCACATTTTTGACAACACCTCCTAACCAACCTCCATTTTCAACCTCACGTTTTTGATCAGTCTTATGAACCTTCACTTGGATTCCTTTTCCATTCTTTTTAAACTCATTAAATTTTTCAAAGTCAGCCTGATGAATATGTAAAACAGTTGAACCAGTCATATTATCTGCTGAAATTCTAATTTTAATATCACCCTCTTTCTCTAAATCCCTTTTGATTTTGGCTTTTTGATTTTGCGACAAATTTACTTTTACTTGAACCATTGTGTTTTATAGTTTAAAAAATTATTTTTTAAAAAATTAAATTTATCAATTATTTAACTATATATTTTCTATAATTATTTTTAACCTAATTATTTATTATCATCCTTGTTCCCACCTGAAACATTGAAATCATATTCATAAGTAATCTGTGGCACTAAACCCGGGAAAAAGAAAGTTAGTTAGAGCCATAAATATTGTAATTCCTGTTGTAATAGTGGTTAACTTTTTATGTCTCTGTAAGAAATTTGGTATTAGGATGTCTCTTTGATTTGGTAGAAGAACCTTTTTCTTATAGTCTTCATCAAACAAATATTTCCAACAAGATCCATTTTGTTTAATCACTTGATCTAATTGACTCTTTATATCATCAATATCTAAACTGATTTTATGGTATAATTCATCAAATTTAGCTTGTTTAATTAATATTGTATGATACCTATCATCACATGGTGGAACCTTCATTAATTTCTTTGCATAGGTTAAATCTCTAAGATATATTCCATCACCTGGGGCTCTCTTCACTTGAATATTGAACTTAAATTTATTAAAATCATGAATAAGTTTATTACATCTATCTAACTGCTCATAATTAATTTCCTCTTCTTCTTCTATTTCATTAGATGGTTTTAATCCCTTGTTTAATTTTTTACATATTGGACAAGAAGTATTTCTCTTTTTATCAGGAGCCTCATGTTCTCCACAATCATACATTGGTGTACTGTAAGGGTTATATGGGGGAGGAGGAATTTCGTTTTTAGGAGGGGCTTC
>CBDLPA010000074.1:0-2618 GCA_965305135.1 uncultured Colwellia sp. | reverse complement strand
AAAAGCCTCCTTTTTGTTCGCGGTTTTAATCATGTTCGCGGTTTTAACTATATATCATATATATATTATATATATGACCACAGAATAATGATACAATAATCCGAAGACCAAAACAATGAGGACCTCACCCATCGTTTTGCGTGAAATACAGGGAGGGGACATGTTGTTTTTGAAAACATGAATACATTGCAGAATTCCCCACCTATGAAGCAGCACCGGACTGATGGAGCGTAATGAAAGCCTCAATAAAGGGAGCATAACTCCTCAATATCAAAGACTAAATACACTTTCCTCTTGAGGGTTGTTCTAAGGTATAATCAGGAAGCACTACGTGGTACACGACCATATACAATCACACATTAACTATCGACTTATTTATGTAAAAATGAATCAAAAGATGTTTGTATGCCTTCAATAGGATTGAGACAATTGAAACATAGAATACAAGAAATTTGACAAAAGAGATCGCAATTTTACTTGCAATTGTTTTTAGTTCTAAGAATATCCATATGAAAATAATTACATACACACTAAAACAAAACCAACCTGATGACAGTATCGGTCTGAAAACGAAACGGCTTTGTGGGGATAATTGAGGGTGTCAGGAAGAATTGATTTTATGATCGTAAGTTAAATCGATTTTCAAAGTGTAATCCAAAGGGAATTTTCTCCCAACAATCCACAATTCTTTTTAAAATTCGAACAAAAATGTTTTTACACCTCTGAGGAAACAAATCCTGGGAAACAAGAGGAACAACCCAATTGGGTGACCGTATATTCTTCAGTAATTTGTCAGCAATGCTGATAAATAAGATGATTTCAGGACAGTTCATTTATATAAGAGGTAATAAGGTAATGAAAAACAACGTTATATTACTGTGTTGCAAATACAATGAAGAACAAAATTATTATTGTCCTGCTCTGTAATCTTTTGGTGCTTCACAGTCGATTTGTTCTGAAGAGCAAACGTGACCACGATAGCTCTCAAATAAGGTGTAACAGACTCCCAAACAGTATCCAAGATGGTACTTTCAGCTGTTGTGGCAGCCTCAACCAAACTCTTCAATTTTCCTTCGGAATTCCAATGGTCCAAGACCTAAACTTTGTAAGGGTGTATCCTGGGAATTTATGGGACTTGGTTTAACTTTGGTTGCTTTAATCAAAATAAAGTAATAGGTATAAGTTTAGGGAAACTAACTTCTTCTGAATATTGTCGTTATCTTTTTTTGAATCATTAAAGAAATTCATTAAGAATATACGACTTTCGCCTATTCTTCTCCCAATGGTTAGAATATAAGGGAAATTGAATTTAAAAATAGTTCATTTTGGTTTTACTCTGCTCCAGTAAAAAAACAAAAAGCAGGGAGGGGGTACACCATATAATTGAAAAAAAAAAAAAAAAAAAAAACGTTATTTAGCGTATTTCATGAGATTACGCAAAATAATGTAATCCAGAAGCTAAAAAAAGAATACGTTTGGGGTATTTCAAAAGATTACGGAAATTAATATCTCGAACTCCTACGATTATATAATAATATATTATTAAGCAAAAATATACAAAGTCAACTATTGTATAGTATTCCATTCTGACTTTTTTTTTGCATTGCTCAAGGTCCATATTTCCCTGGTGTCTAACAATGGTTGCTGAGTCAGTTTTAATTGAGACCTGAAATCGTTAAAAAACACTCCGGGGGGGGGGGGGGTGTCACAAACCTGGACAACAGAGGGACCGTTTAAATCGCAGAATATAAAAGTCAGTTTGTTGGCTTTGGGACTGATGTGCCCAATAACTTCCTGTAATGTAACAAGTTATTATATTATATGATCTGATAAATGTTGATGTATGAGAAACTGGATGGAGTAATGAGGGCGCGAAATAAACTTTCATAGTAATAAATGACAATAAACAACCTCATGATAAATGTTTCACTCATTATCAATATCATGGATTAACGTTTACACGTACATATATTACGTGCATACCTGATTATCAATCACCATTAGAATCATAGTCTACGTATTTTGTCCTAAAACGGCCGGAAGAAGACTCATTGGTTGGCAATCGAAAAACACCGAAAGAAGCTAAAAATAGTAATAAAAAATTGATGCATGTACTTTTACAAAGTAAAAGTTATTCTTTCTCTGACAAGAAAAACGTTTCCAATTTCTTAACAAATAGGGAATAATAGCTGCTCACCTCTTTAAACCGCAAAGGGGTTTCCTTCGTTGAGGGAGTAAGGAGAAGTAGTTCTAAATTATTTGTGAGAAATGTGGATATTTTATTTATTAATATCCTTACCATTTATATCAAAGGAGGTGTTTTTGACAGGGCTGTTGGGGTGAAGGTCTTTTAATCTTCTCAATGCAAGAGTTTTCCGGGAGAGATCAGGGGGCTTAATAACCTTCATATGGTAAATACGGAAATATACATACCTTTACAGCGCTTTCTGATGCCAGGATCAAGACTGCCTCCTCTGCCTCAGCCAGATCTTTTGCTTTGATCCGCTCAGATTCGGAGGGTTTAGGTGCTCATCAGCTGTGGGTATTTTTACTAGAGAATCAAAACATGCATGTGGTAATTCGTAAATCCAACTGAATAATCCAATAAGACATTCGGA
>CBDLPA010000073.1:0-2642 GCA_965305135.1 uncultured Colwellia sp. | reverse complement strand
ATTTTTCGAATCTCTTCATCTGACATTTGATTTACCAGTCCTGTCATTAACACATTGGCATCTTTGTTATTTTTAAATTTATTAATACTGTTATAAATAAACTCAGCATTTTTATCTAATAGTGATGGTCCAATGATTCCGTTTGCATAGTCATTATGACACGCTGAACACTTCACAATAAAATCTTTACTAAGTTGTTTTACTAGTAGTGAAATCTTTACCTTCTCATAAGGACTTCGTACATGTAAATTGGCATCCACTTGGCTTCTTGCAGGTACTCGTAACTTCGCATCTTCGTTAGCTGGTTGAGAGCTTGGGTCATACTTTTGTTTAGCCCCATTGTAGTTAAAGTAATAGGTCTCATTTTTATCTTTTTTAATCTCTTTTTCTTCAACTTTTACCGCTTGGGCATTCTCATTCTTTTCAACTTCGATTTTTAATGGTGCTTGTTGGGTTGCAACTGCCTTTTTCTCAACTGGTTTTTGTTCATCTTGTTTATCTGAACATCCAGACACTAGTAGTATTACTGCCGCACTTAATAAAATTTTTTTGATCATGATTTAATTCCTTTAATATAATAGTCTTCATAGGATAACCGTGGTTTAATTACGATTGCTGGTTCATTTGCAGGACATAACTCCTCACAAACGCCACAACCAATACAACCTTCATAAACCTCTGGTTTTTTTCCTTCACCGTCGCGTATCATTGATATGGCACTCATAGGATTTGGTATAGGGCACATATCCGCACAGATTGTACACTGTTTTCCTTCAAATCCATCTAATTTTGCAAGCATATCTCGCTCAAGTTGTGTCACATTCATTTGCGCATTGGTAAAGTCATGAATCCTTTGACTATGCCCCTTTGGTACAGGGGTATTCGTAAGCGCGATACATTTATTTGGAAACTCTAATACAGCAATTCCCATTTTAATATCTTCTGGCTTTTCACAGTCATGATCTAATGCTCCACTTGGACAGGCTAAGACACATGGTACGGCGCTACATGCGTAACATCCTCGTACTCGTGCATCAATATACGGTGTTCCAACACCGTGCCCTTTTGCCATATCGGCTAACTCAATAGAGTGATAAGGACAAACCTGTAGACATTGACCACATTTTATACAAAGGGCTAAAAACTCTTTTTCTGATACTGCCCCTGGAGGTCGTAATCGCATCTCAGCTTGTAAGGCGTGAGGACTAATAAGTATTCCTCCACCTAATGTGAGACCTAACAGACCTAAGGTCGAGTATTTGATAAATTTTCGTCTATCTTCTTTTATGTTTGCCATTGTTAAATCCTTATATCTTTAACTTTGGTTTTGGATCTTGCATCAAGAACGCAGGTTCACTAAAGGGTGCAAGTTTTGCTAAGAAGTTTAACAGGGAAATAATTGGTGACCCGTAAAAGAATTTGACATCTTTATTGTACATCCACAGCTGATCAGCGTATTGATATACTTTATGGGGTGTATCACCAATGTTATCAGCATTCTTATCAAACCCTTCATAGTTATCCCAGTAGTTACCTTCTATATCATTCTCATCCGTCTTTGCCCCTCGGCTATCATTGATAATATCTTCAATATTACCTAAGATAGTATTGCCTTTGATGACATTATTTTCACTCAATGAGTGGAAATGGATGGCTTCTGAGTTATACAGAACTTGATTATCTTCAATCCAGTTTTTTGAATCAGGATCATAAGGAGATCTGTCGATATAGATACCTTGCGCGTTATAGATAACGGTGTTACCTTTAAGCGTAAAGTTTGACACATCTTTTAATCCAATTCCCATTCCTGTTGCTCCTAATGAGCTTTTTATTACATTTCCTGTTGCTACGGTATCTTTACTATACATAAAGAAAATCCCTACAGAGTTGTACTGGTATGTATTGTTTCTTACAAAGTTTTTACCCGCATACATAAAGTGCAGTGAGTAACGGTTATACTCTCCAAAGTTTTCAGAGATCTCATTTCCATGTGAATACCACACGACCATATCACGTGATTTAACAACTTTATTATGTTTAACAATATTATCATGAGAGTACCACAATCGTAATCCATCACCTCGTAATCCTAAATCTAAATCTTTTGAAGTGATATAGTTATTAGAAACTATGGAGTTATTGGTCATAGCAACATCAATTCCAAACAGAGAATCTAACACTTTACAGTTAGAAATTTCTGAGTGTTTTGAGTCAGATAGTTTAATACCTGCATCAATATTTTCATGTCGGTCACCACTTCCTGTAACGGTTAAGTTTTTGATTGTTACGTAGGGACTTTTTATTTCAATTACAGTTCCTGTTCCTTCGCCATCAATAATAACCCCATCCTCTTTTCCAATAATAGAAAGGGGCTTTTTAATCACAATTGATCCTTTATAAACTCCCTTTGGAAGTTTTAATATAGAACCCGCTGGTGCTTTATCAATGGCATCTTGTAAGATTCCTGCAAAGAGGAAGTTTACACTAAGAAAAAGAGCTATAATTATTTTAATCATGCAAATACCTTATTTTGAACCAGTTTCATTTACGGCTTTATTATTTGCTAAAATAGCTAACAGACTTAAAAATCCAATAGCTAATAACAGATAAAATCCAATACTTGGGTACGAGTGCGTTGTAAA
>CBDLPA010000072.1:0-2726 GCA_965305135.1 uncultured Colwellia sp. | reverse complement strand
CAATAATGACGGGATATCCCAAAAATGACGGGGTTTTGGCGCGGGAGCATATATATATATAATTATGAATATCTTTGGTATCATTGTTAAATGTTGGATAGTATGTACTCTTAAAAAGTGATATAGAATGCCCTACTAAGATGAAATGAATGATAATGAATATAATATTCAAATCGATTTAAACTATCCAGCATCATATTTTCTTGAAGATCTGTAATAGTATCACCCAAATAATGTAATTCTTTTATAATATTTATTTAGAATTTTTTCATGATTCAAAACCCCGAGTAACAGTCTCAGAAAGCAATCTCTCAACCCGCTTGCTGACCGCAACGCCCTCCTTCATGCATCAAGAAAGCATAACTACCTCAAGCCATTCTTCAAGGGGATAGTTGACTGCTCGGGTGTATATCATGCCGGACCCTCGTCTCTGACAATGCTCAGTCTCTTGGCGACCGGACTGCCAACCGTTCACCAGTTCTTAGTTGACCGGTGTGACTCGGAGGTTTGGCTATAAATGTGCTTAATACCGCTGTAGTTCGACTATATCAAGAGCTATGCTAATTCAGAGGTACCTCTAAGTCTTGCTTTCCTCGGCAACATAAAAGTGAGACAAAGAGCTTTTCATAATGTTGTATAAGCTTGGAGGCACGCAGATAGCAATGTGAATGGAGTTGTTAGTGCAAATAATTGAGAAGTACTTTTATATAGTATTGTCAGTATTCCTTCAAAAAGTGATCGTGTGGACGGCACACACTTTCTCAAAAGGAGTGAGTTGCTTTTGTTGCTTTTCTTTTTTGCTACTTATGCTTTATTCATCTTTGATTGCCCACTCTTTAAAATATCACCAGTATGATAGTCCTCTCCTCTTCTCCTTTATTGCTGAGCACAATGGGAAGTCGTGGCTCCCTGATATGGTCATTGGTTGCCGAGCTTGGTTGAAGTCCTCTATCACCAGTGCACTCCAAGCACCTCAACGCCCTAATGTAGGCAATAATAATGAATTTTTTGAATAATATGCCACAGGTGTTGTTTTTAGAATAACACTCTAAGTTTTTAAAGGTTAGAAAATTCGTTTTAAAAAGTTGCAAATGAATATTGTAAATAATAAAATATCTCTTTCGGAAAAATTCTGATTAATACGGTCCCAGTAAAGAATATCCACCTCATTCATTCGACGAAATGATGCTTAGAAACCTAGGTGACTAGTGATAGTGTGGGGATTCCCTTTATCAGCACATATGAGGGGGAAGTGATTCATACTATAGATTGAACCAGTGTTTGGTGTCGACCAAAAACGCCTTGAGCTTGATGGCCCTCTGCTGCCCCGCGTTAGCCAGCGGATGCGAATTGCGAATACTGTGGTATGACATTAATCCTTGATGCTTTAACTTCACTGAAGGGTAAGCAGCAAGATAACTGTTCAGGGAGAACAATTCCAAGAAGAGCGGTCAGCAAAGGACACAAAGCGCTACCGCCCTAGCAAGAAGGGGTTCCACGGGCAGGTCCTTGTTGTAATGTGCAACCACGGCAACGTCATCGCCTCCAAAATCTTCGCGGTCACAGAGTCGACCGCAGTAATGACCCAATGGGTTCAAGAGAGATTCGGAATGGATAGTATGTTGGTTTGGATCACAATGATATTATTCCATCAGTTTTTTTGGGTCTTATTTTGTCTAATAATACAGATATCTCGGTAATAGTTTACGACAATGCATGTAACTTAGCCACGACCCTCCATATTCACGATCCTTATTTTCTCCTGCGCCTTCGCTTGCTTGTCGTTGACCGTTTCCATTTCCTTTCTCACGTCAACTGCGGAGCCTCCTTCGATTCCCACGCGTACCCTGCCCTTGTCGGTGTCAATACTGAAGTAGGAAATTTGGAAATCAATTTCCTGGATAGTTCACGCCAAAATAACCTATAATTTTACTTCAAAAAAGTATCACTGGGGCTCTAAAGTCGGTTCACAAGACAACAAAATGTCATGATAAAGCATGAACTATTTCCTCCACTTCATATCTCTAATTCAAGGCATGTGAACGTGCAAATAGGGAGCTCTCCAAAATCTTGCCTTGCTTTCATTTCTACACACCGGTATGTTAAAGCAGACTCATGTGCAATTAAAGCTGTTGTATGAGGCTTACACTCTAGATTAATGCCCTCTATGCCCTTCTTGATGTTCTTGCGAAGTATAACCTGAACAAAGTAGGTACATCACCTTGTGGTATTAACTGAAATAGGTCTAGTTACGTTTTCTTGTAATTGTTTGTACTAAATGTATGTGTTGATACCTTTTAATACAACGGAGCACTGTGGGAGAAATACTACATAATAACAGGTGTGGACGGCCGGTATGATACATCTGTTAATCAATTTCTATCTTCACTTTTAGCATTGGGGAGAGAGGAACTCTTTGTCTCCTTCCCATTATATCAATCACTCTAAAGAATGCGTCCCTGTTGAATTTTCAGTTCTTCTCGACGTGATATTCAGGAGACAAAAACCCTGCCAGTATTGCAGACAAGTTTGGTCAACATATTACTTGCCACGCATATAATACATTGAATAATAATAAAAGTTAAATAAATCACATTTACACATGAACAGAAAACAGAATGTCGAAGCCTCGCATCAAGGCTGCTTGAACCATCAAGGGCATGACTATAAACAGAGCTTCGGAGCTTCAGTGCTTTGAGAAGAGCAGTAACATTGGCGGGTGATTC
>CBDLPA010000071.1:0-2739 GCA_965305135.1 uncultured Colwellia sp. | reverse complement strand
GCGAAAATAGCACTCGCAATGGCAGTGATGCGGAGTTGTGACGACTTGGTACCAGAAAAGAATAGATCTTCAATGCCAATCCGGGAAGCAAAGCAAATAAGAGGATAGCTTGGGTGTCAAAAAAGACGTTACAATTGGATAAATCGTGAATTGAGAAAAAAAAGTCATAAGTACTCCACTCTACCTGAAAATAATGACGAACAAGTATCCGGCTTGAACCAGCGTGAAGAGCCAAGGTAGCCCAACTTCCATCTGAACAGTCAATCATTTACTATCATGAGGGGCTATAATATGATCCAAAAAAGGTATAATGTCAATACAGGTCCAAGATTTATCGAGAAATTCATTTGTTTTTGGAAAGCATTGTTTGAAAAGCCATGGTTATTCGCCATATAATAAAATTGATGTACATAGCATCTTCCTTGCTGTTCATGTGTTATTTGTTTTCAGAGTCTTCCATTGCAAAACGGATTTAGAGGCTACAGAGAACAGAATTATTAAGACCTTTAATAAAATATGATTAAAACATTTTTTGCCCCCCCCCCCTCCCTTGTTAGTGATGTAATGACACTAAGGCATCGATTATGTATGATTATGTCATCATGTTTGAACAAAATTATAATTCGCAAAATAGGACGACAAACCTAAGGGGGATGATGAAGAAAAAGAGATGAAACGCCCCATACGGAGTAGTCTGAATACGTGTTGAGAATGTTGCCGCTGTCAATACGGTCACCCCAACGAAGGTAGCCAGAAAGCCCCGCGATGATGTACTAAAGGGTGAGCTGTGGATCGCAACACTCGTTCAAAGATTGTTGACCGCTCTCAAGCATACACAGAAGGTACAGAATCCAAAAGACACACGAAGAACAGTTTTCATTGGTCCTGTTTTAGGGGCGCCGGGAGAAGAAGCTGTAAAATAAGAATATGGTGAAATGGTGTGACGACATCGAGAATAATCTCACTTTTGAGTTCAGAGAAGATGGGGAAAACCATGACGTGACATTGGTATGAAACTAGGGCAATGGGGATTGTGCGGAAGAAGGTGTCAGAAAAGCTGAATGGCTTGACATTGGCGGGACCGTACACAACGGCCTAAATAGTAAATTTTGATGAGGCAAAGGCAGAATCTACTATTACTGGATACCTGGTAAGAAGAATCGAAGAGGGAAGAAGCAGCGTAGAGGGAAATACAGCCAATTGCAATGAGAGATGTGAAGCGAAGTGCATTGACGGACCTTTTGGGTTAATAAGTCAAACCAGGGTACAAAAAGACAAGCCAAATCCAACTTAATGAGACTCAGGGGGTAACACATTGTTAAGTCCAAGACAAGCATAATGATCCGTCGGTCCATCGACACACCAAAATCATGCAGAATGTTCCTTCCTAGTGCTTATAAGAGTTGCAGAACAATACATGCATAGCAAAGGAATACATACCCCGTTTACAAATCAAAAGCCTGCTTATGCTTGGCTACCCCCCCACCACCACCACCAAACTTCTTTGAAAGTTAGATGTGGTGTCGGATGGAATATAGTCGAAAAGCACCTTATACCCATTGTTCCACCACCTTACCAAAGTCTCCGATGAGGATAATGTACGCAATCGTCACGCCAACCATGGAAATAACCTGAAGGGGTAAAAGAAAACCAACAATGCATTTGACATTGAAAGTAGTAATGTGAAATGTAAAAATACCTGACATAGAAGCAGCAACTTTGCCGCCACCTTTCCAAGAACATGGGTGACCACTTCTTTGTAGCTGTGTTTGTTGGTAGCAAGTCCAGCCGCGAGCAAACACTC
The DNA here is from genome assembly GCA_965305135.1 of uncultured Colwellia sp. Taxonomy (GTDB): domain Bacteria; phylum Pseudomonadota; class Gammaproteobacteria; order Enterobacterales; family Alteromonadaceae; genus Colwellia. The sequence goes on along the minus strand of CBDLPA010000071.1, from coordinate 935 downwards.
TACAATATCAGAACCCAAATGGCCTGATAACCATCAGCTCCCAGCTCCCACCTGCAGTAAAAGACATGAAGGTACCTGCTCCGGCAAGAATTACCATTTGAAGGACAAATCCGTTCCTATTAAGTAAATCATATATTGCACTTCTCTTACCATTTGAACAAAAGAGCTGTTGACAGAATACCAGCACCAAGAATAGTCTAGGAAGGAATTAGAGACAATCAATAAAGAAAAGTGAGGGTGAATCTACAGTATTATAAATTCGGACATACATTACAAAGGTTGAAGATGGATGATGAGACAGTTGCTCCGACAGGAACATCCTCTTTCCCAGCTTCAACATCAAAGTTCACTGCTGGGACCGCTAAAAAGGTTAGTCTCCATAAAAGTAGACAATTTTAAAGGGTGAATTAGATTCAAGAGAACTAAGTCTTGGATGATGAGGTTGTTCCTTGAACAGATAGAAAAGAATCTCAGTGGAACCATCCGAAGGTGGATGGGAAGGAGGGAGGGCACACGGGGATAAATATCAGTTGTCCTCAAACTATCTTTTGGCACAATGGGAGCCTGGTTGGCAGCAATGTCTTCTTTTAACTGGGCAGCTGAAGGAGGTGATGGAGTGATCGGTAAGTTAAGTTCCAAATTTGGTACCGATACCCTTCTTACTTGCCACAGGAAGTGGGATAGGGTCATCTTGGACGTCCCTCTCCTTAGCGACAGGGAGGAGCTCGACTGTCCGAGTTACACCCATATATTTGACGATTTAAAAGAACAGAGCACCTATTTAGACTGTGAACTTGTGTATTTATACAATAGATGAAAGATGGTTTCACAGTCTAAAAAACCCGATCGAATATTCTAGATCAATTCTTAAACGGGTACGTCCTCCTGTGTCTGCCTGTTATCCCTCTATTGTTCCGTTTTTCCATTTTATCCAT
>CBDLPA010000070.1:0-3058 GCA_965305135.1 uncultured Colwellia sp. | reverse complement strand
CTACAGAAGACGATTTGATCTGTTCCTTGGCCTTCGCGTATCCGACAATGATGGCACTCGAAACGCTCTCTGACGTAATTTCCGGCTCGAGGGAATAGGGCTTCTCGGCTGGGGGTATTATTATTGAACAATCACTAAACTTAATGCAAAAATAATAATTTTCAAAGTAATAACGGTGATAAGATTTTGATGGGTAGTAAAAAACAATGATTTCAATTTGTTTCTTTTTTTATAATTGTCTTTAAACTGCGAAACCGACTGAGTGTTAAGGGGGTTCCGAAGTTTGAGTTGAAACCTTCCGAATACTGGGACGCCTAGCAGCAAATGTCTAAATTGTAAGATGGTGGATAGAGTTACCATAGTGGTTCTTATGTTTGAAAAACAGTAATATAAACAAGTATATCGGATATTTACCTTGAAGAAGGGGTCAGCAGCGTGAATAGCGTCTTCTTCAGCGAACACAATTACTCCGATTCTTGCTCTGCTCACCGCCGTGTTGAAGTTTTTGATCTGCGTGGTGATATCTCAATTTTTTTGTTGGTGGAGGTATTGTAACGCAATTAAAGGCTTTTAAATATTCATCTCATATGTTGATAAATATGTTGAAAACAACTCAACGGTGCATGGACAAGAAAATAAAAAAAAAATGAATGAAATCATACAGATTAAAAAATGCTATAAAAGCAGTCACAGTTCCAAACATACATTGGTCAAGAAGCCTGTTTTTCTTTTTCTGTCAAGTTCAATTCTCTTATGCGCCATTTTCCCTGCTCGTGTGGTAGCAATCAGAACCACCTTCGGAAGTAACAAAAAATGAGAAGAATATCATAAATATTACAGGTGTAAAATGAAAGGAACGCAAAACAAGAATTTCCTAAAATTCCTCAGAGTGCGACAAGCTTACCTGAGCCTGAAGCCCTTGCATTCCCATCACAGTCTTCACCTCAATCTACAACATTGTAAAAATAACTATAAAATGACCAAACCGAGCACCGGAACAAATCTGCAGTATGACCAAAAAATCAAGGCAACTGAACCGGGAAAACCCCACAAACCGTATTACGATCTTCTTCTGGAAGGCTTTGTTTGATAGCATTTGCCTGCATGATATTTGAGGCGATTACCTACAGAATTAAAGAATGGAAAATTTCTTAAAAGTTAATAATCGGCTTAAGGTGGTTCAGTTGTTGTTTTGTTTTTCACAATAATTCGAAGCCATGTGTTCAGTTTTGAAAAACACCCTTCTGGATAATTTCCTAGGGTAGTTTTTCATATAAACTAGTCTCGGATAGAAATTTTATTAAATGACCATTTTCCCGACTCCCGAGGTTGTTCCAATTTTGGAGCTTTTTGGCTTCAACATTTATTTTTTATTTTTTTGGGGTTTAAACATACTATTTGAGAAATTTACATATTTCCCGTCAAGTACGTACATCCAGCACTGCACCATTGTCTAGTTTTTGCACTATTGGACTCATATAGCCTCGGTTAGGCACATTCCAGGCCTTTTTACTCATTTTTAAAATGTGCATGTTAGAGCTGTTTCATACGAAAAATTACCCTGCGGAATTATCCCGACGACTGAACCACCTTAAATATGTTCATATTATTGATGGATAGACATAAGGGTTCCAAATCCCCCATCTACTTAATTAGTACCAGGAAGTTCTTATCAGAATACTACCAAATAAAGTGATCCCAACAAGTATGCCGCTTCTCCTACCGCCAGTGGAATAGTCGTTTCATCGCTGTCGTCAATCGAAGCCCTCAAGGCAACAGCGTAATCCTGAATGTACATAAACTCAAATTAAATACCAAACATGTGTGACATTAATCAGTACAAATTCCTACTGCAATCGCGGCTGCTTCCTTGCTGTTAACAAATCCTACACCACGGGGATGATCTTTGGAGCCCTGGGTAATTATTCAAGTCAACAAAGTTAAATCTTAGAAGTATAAATAATAATACAAAATGAAGCGATATTCATAAGCACTCATAAAAAGATATAAATTAATGAACATATTACTCTGAGCTTACGTTCGTCGAAATGAGCGCCATGTTTGTCGATGACAAACAAGAATATTCCTGAAAATAATAAACACTTGTCAGGGGATCTGCCAGATTTACAACACAAAAAGCACTCATTGAGATTAATATGTAAATTTGATGTAAAATGGCCTAAAAATGAAGAAACGATACTATTCGAAATTGTTTAGCATCGTTTGGTGGTATTTGTGTATGTATAATCAACAAGAACTAAAGCAAATTACCGTTGCAAGGAACATCGGTTCGACAACAGGGACAAGTTTGTTTTCATAAACCAGCTGCGAGAGTAGGGATACAATTGGGGGGACTGATCGGTAGTTCTGAACCTGTGGAAATCAGATATATGGGGTAAGTATGGTTTATTCAACATTTCTTGAAACAGAGGAATATACAATATGAATTGTTTTGTGAGTTTTAATTGGAGAGCACTAGTTATACAAAATAGTTCCATACCAGAGGAACGAAATAATGTTTCGTTGTAGGTTGCTTGTAGAAGTCTAACTCCACCATTCGTGAAATGATTGATTGTCCCAATCCAAGCTTGGTAGCATGCTCTGGCAAGATTAAGCCAAATTGTCTAACGTAAAACAAAACGAAGTTAACTAGAAACATGAATATGCATGTCATATAGTATAATAGATATTAGCAGCTTTATAGAAGACAGAAATCACAGACTTAATTAAGTATTGCATTCAGTCACAATATTTTTAATCAGAAGAAGTATGAAAGCTTCAGAGCAGACATATTAGAGAACACAAGTAGATGTCAAAATTAGTCAGCACGTACCTGACATGAGGGTCGGAACTGTTTGCAGATGGTCTCCCAAGATCATGACTCTGGTGACAGGGCCGACAAATCTGGATTAAGTCATTGTTAAGAAAAGCTATATTATACACTCCCACTGTAGGGCCTGATGAACGTCTGTTTCTAAGCACTGAGCTGCCTCATCAACGATAATCACGTCAAAATGCGACTTCTTAATACCTGAAAATGTTAGTTTCAAAACAAGTT
>CBDLPA010000069.1:0-3075 GCA_965305135.1 uncultured Colwellia sp. | reverse complement strand
CGTAAAGGTACTAATCACGAACCGAATAATCTGAAACTCCAAACAAAAAACAAAAGTGATAATTAACATCGCCATACCCAGCAATAGCAAAACACGTAATAGGAATGGGGGTATTATGAAAGACTTGGGAGTACCACCCACCGTTTGTTATAGTGGATATCGGCAGAGGCCTGTTTATCACTGCGGACACCGGAGTCGGCTAGGACAAAGGCGGCATTTTGGGGCAGTGTTACCTGGCGGTCAATAGAGCGAAACGGGGGTAATGAAGAAGTAAAATAAATGTAGGGAGAAACATCAATATCAAGGATGCAAAATAAAGCACTTGGCGTAATTAGTCTAGGTGAAACCTTGTTATACAGTGACCGGGATGAGTCTTGACTGATTTGCTCTGTGATTTCCAAGGAAACTCGGTCAAGACTAATCCCCATCACTGTATTCATATAATAGGTGGAGGCACATGAGTGTGGGCACTTTTTCATTTTTTCATTTTTTTTAGATAAAAAATCAAAGTTGTTTGAATTAAAAAGTTGTCATTTTAATTGAATTTTTACGAAATTAGGATCCTCTCCTTTTTACCAGTTATTTTTTGGTTTTCCTTCCCTTTTTTTTGTGGCTTAAAGTTAATTTTTGTTTGTTTCAGACAAGCTCTGTTTCTAAGACCTATTCCAGTAAGTAACTTGTCCCTGTCTCAGTTTTGATTAGAGTTGAAGATGTGATGATTGGTTGACAGTTGCACCCTCCAAAGGTCTTCAGATTCAGGTATGTGATGAGTTTATTCAAAATGCCAATGGTTATTTATCCATTTTCCAACACAGTATTACAATAGCTGCTTTAGTGGTTTAGTATATAAAAAGAACTATTCACATAAACTCTCTCTAATATTGATGGGTGAAAGATAAATGCAACCCTCCGAAGGCTTCGTTTCTCTGTATATTTTTAGCTTTATTAACCATGTTTACGACTATTAATCAATTTTGTGACAACTAATAATAATAGAGTACATTTTCCATGTCTTTTTTGTGTTATTATGTTGGAATATGGATATTATTTTGAAGAAGGATGCACTTTCTCATTGTTAATGATAGGTGTTAAAATGTTGTGCCAAAAGTGAAAGCTGATCGAAAAGCCCTTGGTCTCCCCCGTATACTTGGGCATTTTCCATAGTTGACGGTCACAGTTCTCGATATGCTTATCTTGCGTTTGAGTGCCTCCTTCAGCACCACATTATCCTTTACACTTCGCAGTGTACCCAGGTACTGGATTTGGTGACATTTGGTGTCGTGAAGACCATCCTCCATCGCTTCCATAACGCTTCCATGAAGAAAGTAATGCCGGAAGGTGTATCAAATGCTGCAAACAACAGGTGCTGCGCTACTGAAGCCTGTATGGAGGCTCTGTCTATTGCCACAACCAAGAAGAAAGTGAAGGAAGCTTTTGAAAAATCAGGTATTTGTGTCAGTGAAGGCGATGAGCCAATAATTACAATTGACCCTTGGCGATTGGCAGAAGCTCTCCCGAATTCTGATCATGCGTTTGAAGAGCCTCTTTTGAATCCTCCTCGCTCTGCTCTGTATTCATGCCAGCTCAACACGGAGAGACTCATTGAATTGATTACTCTTGCCAAGAATGAAGATCTCACAAAGGAAGAAACTGCAGAAGCTTGGAAGGCAGTGGCAGTTTATCGGGACAATCTGACAGATCTTGAAAACAGATGGTATTTTGAAAATGAAGGTAAATTGCCATGGCATGGTAATCCACTGGTCGGAAAGAAAGTTCAAATGGCTTATGAAGCTGGTAGAAAACCACGAAAATCAATTGCTCCAAAGTCTCCTAAACATTGGTCTGAAGTTATGGCTGAAGAAAAGAAAAAAAAAATATGTTTTAAAAAAAGGTAAGTTCTCATTTTTTACAACTTATTCAACAGTTATGGATCAAAGAACAGCTAGGAAAGTCATGAAGACGAAGACAAAAACAATTCCTCGCTCTCGTAAACGCTAGTTTTTGTGTTTTTACCCTCTCTATGTTATGATTTATATCTGTATGAATAATACTTCTAATTATTATTCCAAAAAGGTGGGGTTTTTTTTTTGATAAGATCCTTGAGATAAATCGTTGCTGCTCCTCCTTTGGGATTTTTTATCAAAAAAAAAAAGAAAAAAAAATGAAAAAGTGCTCATGTGGGTGCCCAGACTCATGTGCCTCCACCCATACAGTTATTTTGTAGTGAAATTATCAAATATGGAAGTATTTCAAACTTGGTACAGTTGGGTAACTCAGTTCGAGAAAACACTGAATTGCTCGATAAAACTTCGATAATTATCGATATTTTACCAGTACTTTTCGAACCAAAGTGAAGCTCATGGTACAGTACTAATATGGTACCAGGAAAGAAGACATCCTACCGGGGAGTATTCCAGGGGGGCAAATCGGATCAAAAGAGGGCCGCTTGGTTTGGCCTGGGGGGGGGGTAAAATTGGAGAATTTATGAAACAAAAAAAGCCCAAATCAACTCTGTTGGCTGACAACACACGGGATAACAACAAAACAAAAACCCGAGTCAGTTGCTTCTGCAGCACCGTTGGCTACACCTTTGAGAAAACCCCCAGGTTGCGACTTATATTTAAGGCTTCACTTCGGTCGAAAAAATATTAGGTGAAATATCGATAAATGTCGAAGATTTATCGAGACATTCAGTTATTTTCGAACCCCAATGAAGCCTTACTTATATTACCACACCCACATTGAGACTGACACACCCCACATTGAGACTGACACACCCCACATTGAGACTGATGGCTTGATCCATGCCACCACATTGTACACCAATTCTCCGTTCGCCAGCAATGGCCTCATCAGCTGTGGGGGGTGGGGGATAAAAAAGAAGGAAGTTTATGAAACAAAAAAAGCCCAAATTAAAAAAATTAATAATAGTAAATAGTAGTAAATATTATATATCGATATATCACACCGTCCATATATCTGTGAATTATCCTCTATCTGTGAAAACAAGCCAAATGAATATTTTCCTTGATAGAATAAGTTGAGTATTACAGTATTTATCATATAATGTTAATT
>CBDLPA010000068.1:0-3106 GCA_965305135.1 uncultured Colwellia sp. | reverse complement strand
TGCCAGGTTTTCAACGCATGGTGGGGGTAAACCAGGAAAAATGACTTTTGAAAAAATTTTGAAAACTGGGCGAGATACTAGGGAAAAATTGGTCAAAATTGGGATGGATTTTTTTTTCCTAGGAAGGAGTACCCAAAAAGGGGTAAAACATTGACCCGCTAGGACCTGGTCTTACTGTGCTAGCTAGGTGTCAAATTTCCCGGACGGGGGTCTAATTTTAGATTATACTGCGGTTGGAAAGTTAAAACGGGTGGAAAGAGGGCGTAGGCTGGACTTAAGCGTTGAAACCCTCGAAAATTAAGGATCAAAAACAGGCGAAAAATGGCTAAGTATTTTGGCCCCCCGATTAGGGGTACCTAGACAGGTCCTAGGTTTTCCCTGCCTAGGACTGAAAACAAAAGGTCGCAGTACCGAAGTTACTAGGGCTGGGGAGGTCTAGTATGAGTTTCAAGAGGGTGTTCGTATTTTTTTCGACCGGAAGGGGGGGCCAAGAACGACCTAGTGGGGAAAAGCCTGAATTTGGAAGTTTCGTCCAAAGGACGCAGGGTCCAATTTTTCTACTAAGTGCGGGCTAGCTCGACCGGGCCCATATTTTTTCCTGAGGTAACCCTGCCAGGTTTTCAACGCATGGGGGGGGGTAAATCAGGAAAAATGACTTTTGAAAAAATTTTGAAAACTGGGCGAGATAATAGGGAAATATTGGTCAAAATTGGGGGGGATTTTTTTTTCCTAGGAAGGAGTACCCAAAAAGGGGTAAAACATTGACCCGCTAGGACCTGGTCTAACTTTGCTAGCTAGGTGTCAAATTTCCCGAACGGAGGTCTAATTTTAGATTATAGTGGGGTTAGAAAATAAAAGTGGGTAAAAGATGGGCCTAAGAACGATTTAGGGGGGATAACCCGTCAATTTTGAGGTACGAAAATGGGCAAAATTCGGTCAATTAGTTTTTCTTTCCCAGTGAGGGGTGCAATCTAATTCAATTAGTCAAGGGCGTATTCTGTTTCTATGAAATTTACAACCAAAACCCCGTATAGTTAACATAAAATGCGAAACGTTCAGCGAGACAAAATTTTTTTTTAAGGTCTTCTCTTATCAGAACTAGGCGGACAGTATCAGGGGTCAGGTAATTCACCATCAAAGTCGTGGGAAAAAGTGCCTTTTTTTTTGGTAAAGTTGAAATTTGTCACTTAAAATATCTATTTGACCAAGTAGAAAGTAGTTTAAAAATTATTTTGAATACATCACTGAAAGAGTAAGCGTTTATTGGACATAATACTGGCAGTCAGCTTCAATAGGACATACTTAAGTCCTAAAGCGGCGACATATGATTATAAAAAACTTTTAAAAATCGACAAACCTTAATTTTCAGCTATTTCCAAGTAACAGTTTAAAAACAGACATGTTAGAAACCCACAATCAGAGAGAAGAGCCTAAAAAGAATGAATAAGTTAAACAATTTGGTTCAAAACCATTATAAAACACCTTCCAAACACTATTGAGCAAAAAATAGGGCAAAGTTAAGCTTAACTCGAGGTGGAAGGCAACACCGAAATTTAAAGTTAGTTATTTATTGATTTAAACCGCCGTAAAACAGTTTATTATATTCTCCTTAAGGTAAAAAATGGTGAAACAATAAGAACAAAGGCCAAAATAAATTATCGCACCACAGCTTAGTTCAAATGAGGTTGTAACAGCAATATTTAACAATAATATACTGAAATTAGGCAGAGAGCAAGCTTACCGTGAAGAACACTATGAAGACTGAAACTGAAAACGAAAGGAAAGTGGGAATTAACGCCGTAGAACTTCTCATTAAGAGTAAATATAACAAACCTGAAAGCATTAACCAAGATTTAAGAGTAAAAGGAGAAAAAAACAAGGTTAAAAGGAAAAAAATAAAAATTAAAAAAAAAACACCTGGGGGTACGCTGGACAAAAAACCGGAACGTTGGAAATTCTTCATACTTAATAAGTCTTTTTCTTTCGGCAGTTTTAAAAATAATGAATTACTACCCCAGTTATTTGTTTCAATTATTAAATGGTTTTTTTCATTAGAGTGATTTCCAGAACCGCCTTAATCAGAGGGAGGACGCAAGGTCGACATATAGAAAAAAGGCCCGAAATTCAAAAAGAGGCCAAATGCCAAAATGAGGCCAAATGTTGGTCGTCTGGGCTCGGAACTATCTAAGGTATGCGTTTGGACAATACCGCATGTTACTAGAATGAACCCTTGGGCTTTGTAGGACAAGAGCGTTTTTTTGGAAATCCTTTAAAAAACGGAGAAAACGGGATTCCAATGACCGGTGAATGTGACAAAAAAAAAAAAAAAAACCGGGCCTAAATTTAGACTTAATGTTGGGGGCTTGGCTGCGGCACCAGTTAAGGGATGCGTTACCACCATACCGGTTCCAACTAGAGGAAATATATGTCAATTACTGGCATAGGTCGAAATATTGAACCTTCAGATGATTTGTCGAGAAAACATGGTATGAAATTTTGACAAGAGAAAAACCAAAACCAATCGGGGGGAAATAAAAAAAAAAAAAAAAATTACAACAATGTTGGTGGCCTTACATCGGTACCACTTACGGGAAGCAATATGGTCATACCGGTTCCTATTAGAAGAAACCATTGTCAACTACTGACTTCCGTTAAATTTGGTTCTTCAACCGATTGTCGAGATAACATGATAGCAATGACTACTAAGAAAAAATAATGGTCAAAATGGTGAAAAAAAAAATATCAAATTCGCAAAAATCTCTAAGTTAAAAAAACCCTCACTGGCAATGAGGTAAGAGGGTCAAGGGGGAACGGTCCTCGATAAGTCGAGGGAATCTATTAATGAAAAAACCCCCTTACCCGCGATGAGGTAAGAGGGTCAAGGGGTTAAGTAAAAAAAAAAACCCCCTTACCCGCGATGAGGTAAGAGGGTCAAGTAGGGACAATCCTCGAAAAGTCGAGGGAGTCCATTAAGCAAAAAACCCCCTTACCCGCGATGAGGTAAGAGGGTCAAGGGGGGGGTCCTCGATAAGTCGAGAGAGTCCATTAAGTAAAAAACCCCCTTACCCGCGATGAGGTAAGAGGGTCAAGTAGGGACAATCCTCGA
>CBDLPA010000067.1:0-3118 GCA_965305135.1 uncultured Colwellia sp. | reverse complement strand
TTTGTTTTTTTGTTTGTTTTTTTGTTTGTTTTTTTGTTTGTTTTTTTGTTTGTTTGTTTGTTTGTTTGTTTGTTCATTCCTGTGTCACCATTCCCTATTAGCTCCACCCCCTCTGGTCCTTGTGCAAATATTACTGAATTTGCGTTTCTTTGTTCACGATAATTTTCCATTTACTCCCCTCATCCCCAGTCCTTCAACAACCCGAGGAAGAACTTCCCGTATGGCCCACCCGGGTACCTGTGAATGGTCTGTTGGGAAATGTTATAATAATCTTGATAAATGTTAAATTTTATCTCAGTTACATGTCTGATGTATTGTTATTGAAACACTAACTGTAAGACTAGTTACGCATATCATATAATACAGATCATATTATACACATCATACATAATATATTGGGCTATATTTCCGGTACCCGGATCCGATTTTAGGATCCTACAATAGATCCAAAAGTAGATCCGATTTTTTTGTTAATAATAGAGTTTTAAAAAGAGTTTAAAAAATTCAAAGATCATTAGTGATTCTAATTCATAATTATTATAATATTTATTTAATATTAGCTTGAAATCAGTATTTATAATTATTTTTTTTCCTCACACACATGCTCAATACAGGTAAAATAATACCGAACCATGATAAAAACAATCAAACATAATATGCATTCTATGTTTTATAATAACAATGTACAATAAAATCCGGATCCAAAAAAATTAGAGCTTCACTATCGGTTCCAAAAAAGACTGAATCCTCGATAAATCCTCGATAAATATCGATATTTTATCAGTCTTTTGGAACCGAAAGTGAAGCTCTAAAAATACCCAACGTTCCGCAAGGGATCCGACCGGATCCTACCCCCAAAAACTAAGGATCCGGATTCGGGAATATAGCCCAAAAAATATATCATCGATATGTATAGTATATCATTTATAAATACAGCAGGTAAGATGACGTCACCACTCTCATTACTCACGTTCTCAGCTGATGATTGCCTGCGTATAATTAGGCCTATGAGAAACGATAATTGCATTGTACGTCGGGGGGGGGGGGGGCTGATTACTGAACCTTTGGGAGGCATATGTTTACCCAATAGAGCTTCTTTGGGGGTTTTTTGTTTTAGTTTTCCATTTTTACACCCGCTAGATTGAAGCGGCTCTCGATGAAATAGTGTATAACGAACAAGCGCTGAGCAGGGAGATTTCCTTTGCCCTTCTGGGTGAAGATTGCAACGTGCTGTGCGAGCATAACGGCTTCTTGAGGGTATGTCATGGCTGATACTTTAGGTCCTACGGTCCAACAAAGGACCGATTTCTTGATAAATCCTCGCAAATTATCGATATTGTACTGGTCTTTTCCGTAGCGTAGTGAAGCAGTAGTTCTATTACTTGCTAGGTCTCTTATGTGATCACCAAGCTCAAATGGAATATATGCTTAAATAGAGCAAAAAAAGCTGAAATCAATCACAGAGACAACAACTTTATTACTATATCATGCCTGAACCTTAATCACCCCTTTTCTGATAACAACCTTGTAGCCTGTTGACAACATTGCGATTCCTAGTCTCTCCAAAGGATCAGTAAATAGCCTTGTAGGGGGGGGGGGGTGCGGCTAGCAAAACAATACATCCAATATAATGTCATATTTTGATCCAATACTTGCTGTATCATAAATCGACAAAGCTACATACTTATCATATAGCTAGCTACATATGCTATATACTACATATAGTATTTGCACATTCACATGTATCATATGTACTTTGGGTATGGATATCGTAATATAATCTCTTGGTGTGTCTCTTCCACTCAAGTGGGTGAGAGCAATCGACAAATAATTGGCAGTTTGTCACCGTTCAGTTGACCCGAGTTGCACACCTGGCTGAAGGCAGACGAAATGTAGCGTTGTTCACTAAAACGTAGGGGAGTGCTGTTTTATGGGGAGGGGGATGGCAACCCAGTAGCTCGATGGTTATATTCATTGTTATGATGCATCAATATCTGTTTATGTGTTTTAATATATAAAATCACTCTTTCCCTTTCACCCTTGTCTCACATGAGCTAATTACATAGAAACGCCAACCACTCCTCCATTGTTGTCCAGGCCCTGTGTGACTCTATGACGACTATCCAGGAACAGGCTGATGAAATGGTTTGACAGTGCTCTGTTCCATCTACTACTTTTAGCATACTAAAAAGGCATATTCCTCGACATATCTTTTATACTCTGCAGCTATATCGATGTTAAATCAGTCTTTTTGACCAAGCCCTCCTGGTATCAGAAGGCAAGCGTTTTAGCAACTTCGTTTGCCCTAATAGCGTCTTTAGATGATTATCCATGCCATCAACTAACAATGACAGGTGCAAACAATAAGCCTTCAACATCAATCGGGAAAATGGGCAACCATCATGGATAAACACAATGGTGAGTGTTGTATGTTTATTTCTCTTTCAAATTCGTTTTACCAATTTCATGATTTTCACTACATATAAGCTTACATACATAAATAGCTATGCATCGCTTGACAAATAACCCGTGTAGAAGTCAAGCCATTGTCGTGCACAATTCTCTCAATGATGTCTGCCTTAGAACCCTCGTTTGCCACCACAATGGCCAACTCCGAAGTCGTCAACGCCGTCACTAGTGGGGCTATGTGGAGGGGATTTGGATGGGAGGTTATGGGATGGTTAAGTGAGTGGTGCAATAATGGGGAGGGGGAGGCTGGTGATGTTGAGAGAAAGGGGGGGTTTATATGGCTGGCTGGAATCTGCATGGGATTGTACCCTGTGAACTCATAGCCGCAAGATTTTTGGGATGCTCTGATAACAGCAGTACTTGGGGTAGCCATTGCTTCAGCAATAATAGCAAAGACTTCTTCCTCCTTCATAGCTCTGAACAGAAATTAGTCATTTAATTATAGCATGGGCATGGGGTGATAACAACAACAAAAGAGTAAAACAAAAAGTTCGAAAGTGTGAACAGGATACGAATTTCCATTTCTATTGTGTACATACCTTCCAGCATAGGCTTCTTTCCATGGTGGTTGACTTTTGCATGAAAATGTGAGTGATTGTTGTAAAGATGATTAAGTCGCGAAATGAAACAGCAAAACTGAACTAAAGTA
>CBDLPA010000066.1:0-3220 GCA_965305135.1 uncultured Colwellia sp. | reverse complement strand
GGAAGACTGAAATAGGTTTCCATAATCTTAGGTAAGAACATAAATGGAACAATTCCTAAGAAGACAAATCGTTCAATGATATTTGTCCGTGTTATGAAATAACCTTGGGTGAAACAGGAGAATGCCATCATCCCTATAAAGGCTGTGGTAAAGATGATACCTATTTCTGGAATATCTGTAATCCATACCCACCCTTTTGGATCAGCAGGATTTGCATGGTCTACTGCTGAAATTAATAATAACTCTGGGTTAAAGAAGAACATGAATGGTAAAATTGCTGTTCTAATGTCATATTTAAACCCTTGAATACCTGTTTTAATAGGATCCGCTTTTGCAATACCAGCTGCTGCATAAGCAGCTAATCCAACTGGTGGTGTATCATCAGCTAGAATACCAAAGTAGAATACAAACAGGTGTGCTGCAATTGCTGGAATAAAGAATCCATTATCTTGTGCTAGGATTAATATTACAGGCGCAGTTAATGATGCCATTACAATATAGTTTGCAGTCGTTGGTAATCCCATTCCTAAGATTAATGATACTAAGGCTGCAAGTCCAAGAATAATAAAGATATTTCCACCTGATAAGGTCTCAATAACATCAAGTAATACTTGTCCTAATCCTGTTAAGGTAATAGAACCAACAACAATACCAGCTAAAGCAGTTGCCACTGCAATAGGAACCATGTTTTTAGCCCCTGCAATCATACCTGCAAGGATATCTACAAATCCAGATAACCAAATGTCTTTTGTTAAAGGCTCTTTTGTAATAAGTGCTCTAACTGGATGTTGTACTGCCATCAAAAGCATCAGTAACATGATGGCATTAAATGCAGCACTTGCTGCTGATTCTCTTAGAATCATTAACGTATACATCAAGAAGAAGATAGGAACTAAATAGTGAATACCCCGTAAGAATGTCTGCATCTTAGGTGGTAAGTCTTTATCATTCATTCCTTTAAGACCAAGCTTTAATGCCTCTAAGTGAACAATATAAAAGAGTGCAAAGTATGAAACAAATGCTGGAATGAAGGCTGCATAAATAACATCCGTATAGGCTAACCCTAAAAACTCTGCAATAATAAACGCAGCTGCACCCATAACAGGAGGCATAAGCTGACCATTAGTTGAAGCTGCAACTTCAACAGCCCCTGCTTGTTCAGGTCTAAATCCTGTTCGTTTCATCAATGGAATTGTAAAGGTACCTGTTGTTACTGTATTCGCAATTGAAGACCCTGACATGATTCCAGTAAACCCAGAAGCAACAACGGAAGCTTTTGCTGGTCCTCCTCTAAACTTACCTAAGAGTGCAAAGGCTAAGTTAATAAAGTATTCACCAGCTCCTGCTTTATCCAATAGTGATCCAAACAGAACGAATAAGAATACAAATCCAGTTGATACTCCAAGAGGTACTCCAAAGATACCTTCAGTGGTTAAGAACATGTGACCGGCTAGTTTATTTAAAGATGCCCCTTTGTGAATAATGAGCTCAGGCATATATGGCCCTAAGACATCATAACTTAAAAAGATAATGGCAATAATCGATAGGGCCAATCCTAAAACTCGCCTACCCGTTTCTAATAGGATAACAATACCAACTAAAGCAATGATAATATCAATTTGTAAATAATCACCAGGACGTTGTGCTAAGGACTCATAATTTACTGCAATATACGAAGCACTAAAGACTCCAATAGCTGCAAAGGTGTATCCAAACCAACGAATCTTCTTTAAGAAAAAAGGTTTCTTTAACATTGGGTAGATTAAGAAGGCTAATAAAATAGCAAAGCTTAAGTGAATTGATCGTGAGATTGTTGAGTTAATTGGTTCAACAACAATATAGAGTTGATACAAGGACCAACATAAAGCAATGGCTGAAATTAACCAGAACTCATAGTGCTCTTTACCGAATATTCGCTGACCTTCTAGGTCATTGGCAATATTCTCTGCTTCTTGGATTTGTTCTTGTTCTAAATCGCCAAGGGTATGGGGTTTTTCTTCATAGATAGCCATAGGTTTTACCTTTTAAATTACCATTTAAGGTAGCTAATATTTGACACATCACTTCCTAAACATAAGGGTAGTTATATTTAGGAAATAGTGTACAGTAAGAGATAAGAAAAAGTAACAACAATGGGGGTTGATTTATAATGGTTCTTATCTCTTAACTAGGGTTATAATAAAGGGGTGTCCTTTACCATAGGTGAGACAATCACGCTATTGCCTCGCCTATAGTAAAGCCAAGACCCGAAGGTCTTGAACTTACTTAATAATACCTGCTTCTTTGAAGTATTTTTTTGCACCATCATGCATAGGAGCTGATAGTCCATCTAATAAAGACTCTTTAGTAATGTTAGCGTATGCTGGGTGTAGTTTTTTAAATGCATCGAAGTTTTCTAAGATTGCTTTTACTACTGTGTATACTGCTTTGTCACTTACATCTGTACTTGTAACTAATACTGCTTTTACACCAAATGTTGGAGTTCCTGCATCATTACCTTTGTAAAGTCCACCTGGTACGTCTGCTTGTGCGAAGTATGGGTTCTTTTGAACAAGCATATCTACTTTTTTACCAGTAATTGGTGTGATTTTTACATCAACACTGTTTGAAGCATCTTTGATATTTGCTGTTGGGTGTCCTACCATGTAGAAGTAACCATCAATTTTGTTATCTCTTAATGCATCTGGCATCTCTGCTGCTTTTAAAGCACCTGCGAATGCTAAGTCACCTTTTTTAATTCCTACTGCATCAAATAAAGCTAATGCTGTTGCTTCATTTCCGCTTCCTGGGTTCCCTAAGTTAATTCTTTTACCTTTTACATCCATGATTCCATTAATAGAAGCATCTTTTCTTGTAACTAGTGTGAATAGTTCAGGGTAAATTGCCATTACTGATCGAATCTTTTTAACTGGTTTCCCTTCGAATTTCTTAGTTCCTTTAGCTGCTTGGTATACTACATCTGATTGTGCAATACCAAAGTCTAACTCACCATTTTTAATTGTATTGATGTTATATACAGATCCACCAGTTGATTCAACTGAACATCTGATCTTTGTCTCTTTCTTATACTTATTTACTAGTCGACATACTGCTCCACCTGTTGGATAATACGTCCCTGTTACTCCACCTGTTCCGATTGTGATAAACTCTGCTGCAAACATTGGTACACTTAGTGCCCCTGCTAATGCTACTGCTGTTAATTTTCTCATCTTTTCTCCTT
>CBDLPA010000065.1:0-3579 GCA_965305135.1 uncultured Colwellia sp. | reverse complement strand
GAACCACACTTCCGTTGCTAACCTGAGAAATGAGCGGGGCGCGAGCGTGGCGTTCGGCCTCAGCAACGCTACCCGGCTGGTTAGCGGCGAGGTGTCGACGAACGGAGGCAAAGCCTATTTCGAGTAAGGCTTTGGAATCTACGAAGGCCTGGGCGAGGGCGAGGGAGGTGTCAGCAACGCCGTCTACCCATACCGGCGAGGTAACAATCTTGGCAGACTTAAAGGCGGGGCCTGGGTTGCAGCGAGCGCACTTCCAGTTGGGAAAGCCTTGGTAGGGAAAGGGGACGAGGGTCCATTGGCAGGAAGGGCAGGACGGGACCTTGGCCATCAGGCCGTCGGCGTCCTTAATGCGGGCAACGCGGGTAGACTGGCAGGGGCGGACAACGTAGTTGGGTCGACCGCCCGCGACAAACACGCCCTGAACGCAGCCGGAGACGTGAGTATTAGCACCGGCCAAGGGCATGCCGTAGAAGCGAAGATAGGGCGGCTTGTTGAACCAGGTCGTGCGGTTGAAGAGGCACGTAGACGGAAAGGCGGCGGACGGCCGGGTGGTGTCGACGGGCTGCGTCGGCCGAGGCAGGGCAGGGGTGACAACGGGGCGGGTCGGCGGCCGGAGGCGCGTTGGCCGAGTAGGCGTGGCGGCGAGCAAGGCGAAGGCGGGCGACAGCGACCGGCGGACCGGCTGCGGGGCAACAGACGGCTGCTGCAGGGCTGGGTCGTGGGCGGCGACTGCGGTCGGGCCAGGGGGCTCAGTTTGGCCACGGCCGTCGGCGGGCGGGGCAGGCAGGTCAGGAACGGCCGGCAGGGCGGGCTGGTCAGGATCGGCCAGCGGGGCAGGCTTGTCAGGAACGGCGGGCGGGGCAGGCTGGGCAGGAACGGCCGGCGGCCAGGTCGGGGCAGGCAGCGGCGAGAGAGAGCGCGAGCGAGGCCGGCCTTGTGGCGTTGGCGGCAGGTCACGCAAGGCGTCTCGAACGAGGTTGTCAGCATGGTAAGCGGCAGGCGAGGTAGCGTCGGCAACGGGCGAGGCCGAGCCGGCAGGCGACGCCTTCTCGTCACGCCGGCGGTTGGGCAGCGGGCTCTCCACGGGGTCGCCGGCCTGGTCAACCCAGCTTATCGCCAGGTTCGGCCAGACGGTGAGAAAGGTCACCGGGTCGGTCAGGGCGGGTTCGACCACCGGCTCAACGCCGGGGTTGAAGCGGGCAACGGCAATGCCGGCCTCGGCCTCCGGCAGTCCGCCGTTGGCCTCCAGGTTGTCGAGGTAGGCGCGGTAGAGGCTGAGCAGGTTCGTGTCGGCGTTGTCGCGGCGGAGAAGGACGAGGCCACGCAGGTTGCCTTGCCGCCGGCGAACGCGGCCAAAGCCGGCCTCCACAAACACGTTGTCCGGCAGCTTGACGTCGGCCACTAGGTCGTCGGTAAACTTCCGGGCAAGGCTGGCCGAGAGCGGGTCGTCCACCTCGACCGCGCCTTTGACGGCGGCGGCAATGGCCTCCTTCACGGCGGTAGTGCTGAGGATTGGCGGGTTCTGGGCGGTCGTCTCAAAGCAGGCCTTGACAAGCATAGCTCGCTCAACGACGGACAGATCCTTGGCCGCGTCGGCCTTCTTCTCCTCCAGCAGAACGGCGGTGCAGGCCACGTCGCGCCCGCGGTAGTCGGGCGACATCTCTTGGAAGAGGTTGGTCGAGGTCACGCCGGCCACGGTAAAGGCCGCAATCCAGTCGTGGTAGCGGCGTATGCAGGCGATCGCGATGTCTCCGGCACAAGTCGCCATCGCCTCCTCGACGCGGACGTCCATGTCCTCCGCACGGATCTTCACGCCGAACGGCAACGGCATCGTGCGGCGCTTCATGGGGACCGTGTCGCACTTGTTACTGACAGGCATCACCATGTTGGCCGTCAGAAGGACGGACGCGGTCTGGTTCTCCCAGCTCACACTCTGGCGATTCTTGGCGGTCAGGCTCGTCGCCTCCCCCTGGCTGAGCTTCTTCAGAACTTCCATGCAACCGTGCTGCGCCGGGTCGGTACTCAAGTCCGTGTTGCTGACCGCCACGACGTCGTCCATGACTGGGTACACTTCTGAGGTCGGATAGGCCCGGTCGCCACTAGGGTAGTTCGCGATCAGCCCCTTCTCAAGGCCGGCCAGCAAGGACATGTGGATGAGACTCTTACCGGTGCCGCCTAGGCCGTAGCCGTAGTACATCAGCCGCGCCTTGTACAGGCTGCTTCCCCCGCCGCGACCCAGCGCCAGCCTGGCTTCCTGCGGAATATGGAACATCCCCAGGACGCTCATCGCCTCATGAAGACTCTCGCCTTCGAAGCCTTGCGAAGTTAGCACGTGTTTCACCGCGTTGGCGTTGGCCTCACGGACGGTCAACGGCTCTTCGCCGGCATAGTCGTCTTCAAACTGCTTAGCTTCTTCCTCAGTCGCCGGGTAGCGCGTCAAGAACGTCCGAATTGGAAGGCTGGTCATCTGATGCGGCACTGGCCGCCGGCGGACGACGTTGTAATCAACGTCATGAAACCGGAAGAGATGCGCCGAAATCTCGAGGACTAACTCGCCCGACGAACGCAGAATTGACGTGATATCTTCCTTCAGGCTGGACTGGTTCTGGAGGGAAGAAGAAGAAAAATTAGAGAAGGTCAAAAGTACCCACTCGGCCAACCACCAAACATCACAACCAAACAAAAGTGGACCACGACACCCCCCCCCCCCACCCCCTCCCTCATACCCGCTTTAACACGGCCTGAACCTCGGCGTCCAAATTCGGCAGGCAGCGCCATTGCTTGTGAAGAATGTCTGACGTGACAGCCGTGTTGCGGCCGGTGACTATCTTCACCGGCGGACGGCCGGGCTGGCAAATATACAGTATATTGCCAGGCCCAACTTTGAAATAGTTCTTCCGAAAGACCTCGCGGACGAACTCATAGGGCTGAAGGGCGTCGCCCACACCGGCCGTAACAGAAAACTTCTACACGGAAAATTAATTTTGCCTTCAGGTACTGCGTCCCAACCCCGTCCTCCCACAACCAACCTCGGCCTGCTCAGCGTCGGCCATTGCAGCGGACTTGGCCACGGGGGGTCGGCCACTCTAAGTCATGTAAGAGAGTCGCGACAAACGCCGCATGCCACCGCATACCAAAACAACAGGAACATGGAGACAAAAAACAACCCCCCCCCTCCCTTCCCCTTACCTTTCGGCAGGCTGGTTGACGGCGGGAGCTGGCCTATCTGCTTCTTCTCCGGCCGGCAGTAGCAACACTCTCAACAAACAACAACAAGGAAACCTAAACCTGGTGAAACAGTAAAGGAAGTCAGGGATGGAAGGCGGGTTGGGCAAGTAGAGTAACACCCCCCCCCCCCAAGGAAAAAAAAAAAAAGAAAAAAGAAAAAAAAGGTCCACCAGACCTCAGTGACCAAGTGAGGCCCACCAGACCTCAGTGACCAGGTGAGGCCCACCAGACCTCAGTGACCAAGTGAGGCCCACCAGACCTCAGTGAACAAGTGAGGCCCACCAGACCTCAGGGACCAAGTGAGGTCATCATAATATAAGACCCCTTTAGCCCCTCGCCTCTTACTGCTAC
>CBDLPA010000064.1:0-2500 GCA_965305135.1 uncultured Colwellia sp. | reverse complement strand
CTACATGCTACTACTAGAGGCTATACCTAAATATATTTCGGAGAGAACCAGCTATCACGAAGTTTGATTGGCCTTTCACCCCTATCCACAAGTCATCCGGGGACTTTTCAACGCCCATCGGTTCGGTCCTCCACTGGCTCTTACACCAGCTTCAACCTGCTCATGGATAGATCACTTCGTTTCGGGTCTGCAGCCAGTGACTAATTCGCCCTATTCAGACTCGCTTTCGCTACGGCTCCGGGTATCCTTAACCTTGCCACTGACCACAACTCGCAGGCTCATTATGCAAAAGGCAGTCCATCACCCTGTATAAAACATAGGGCTCTGAATGATTGTAAGTAAATGGTTTCAGGTTCTATTTCACTCCCCTCACTGGGGTCCTTTTCACCTTTCCCTCACGGTACTTGTTCACTATCGGTCTGTAAGTAGTATTTAGGATTGGAGGGTGGTCCCCCCGGATTCAGACAGAATATCACGTGTTCCGCCCTACTCAGGATACTGCTATGTCAACTTCAGATTTCGTCTACGAGGCTATCACTCTTTATAGCTAATCTTTCCAGATTACTCGACTATCTTCCGCTGTCCAATATTGCAGTCCTACAACCCCTGTTGCAAGCAACAGGTTTGTCCTAATCCACGTTCGCTCGCCGCTACTAGCAGAATCTCGTTTGATTTCTCTTCCTCTGGCTACTGAGATGTTTCACTTCGCCAGGTTAGCCCCCCGTAGGGTAACATAGATCACTCTATGCTGGGTTGTCCCATTCGGAAATCTCTGGATCAATGCCTCTTGACGGCTCCCCAAAGCTTATCGCAGTCTAGTACGTCCTTCATCGCCTCTTACAGCCTAGGCATCCACCATTCACTCTTAATAGCTTACCTTGGTGTTAATACTATAAATAGTATTAACGATATTTTTGTATTCTAATTTGCATCACTTCCTTGTTAAACATAAATATTTAACAAAGTTGTAAAATTGTTTTCACTTTTTTTTGACAATCAACAATTATAATTTAATGAACATTCATCCTCTCGAATGAATTAATGTTATAGACTTAAAAAGTCTAATTTGAATCTTACATGTAAAACTCAAATCAGACTTTATTTATTTGCTCTTTTTGTTACTGAGAACAAAAATGGTGGGCCTGACAGGACTTGAACCTGTGACCTCACCCTTATCAGGGGTGCGCTCTAACCACCTGAGCCACAGGCCCATGATGTTAATCAAACTCTCAAAACTAAATAAGCAACTTACAAGTTCAGAAATAACTCTTTAGGTAAGCGTTGTGAGACGCTTACCCTTATACTCTAGAAAGGAGGTGATCCAACCGCAGGTTCTCCTACGGTTACCTTGTTACGACTTCACCCCAGTCGCTGATTCCACTGTGGAAGGTAGCTACTTTAGCATCCCCGCTTCGAATGAAATCAACTCCCATGGTGTGACGGGCGGTGAGTACAAGACCCGGGAACGTATTCACCGTAGCATTGCTGATCTACGATTACTAGCGATTCCAACTTCAAGCAGTCGAGTTGCAGACTGCTATCCGAACTGGGAGGCATTTTTGAGATTTGCTCCACCTCGCGGTATCGCTGCTCTTTGTATGCCCCATTGTAGCACGTGTGTAGCCCTGGACGTAAGGGCCATGATGACTTGACGTCGTCCTCACCTTCCTCCTGGTTACCCAGGCAGTCTCGTTAGAGTTCTCAGCCGAACTGTTAGCAACTAACGACGAGGGTTGCGCTCGTTGCGGGACTTAACCCAACATCTCACGACACGAGCTGACGACAGCCGTGCAGCACCTGTATATAAGTTTCTGCAAGCAGACACCAATCTATCTCTAAATTGTTCTTACTATGTCAAGTCCAGGTAAGGTTCTTCGCGTATCGTCGAATTAAACCACATGCTCCACCGCTTGTGCGGGTCCCCGTCTATTCCTTTGAGTTTTAATCTTGCGACCGTACTCCCCAGGCGGTACACTTAATGTGTTAACTGCATTACTGCTATGTCTAGCATAGCAACAACTAGTGTACATCGTTTAGGGCGTGGACTACCAGGGTATCTAATCCTGTTTGCTCCCCACGCTTTCGCGTCTCAGCGTCAGTAATGTTCCAGTAGATCGCCTTCGCAATCGGTATTCCTTCTGATCTCTACGGATTTTACCCCTACACCAGAAATTCCATCTACCTCTCCCATACTCTAGGTTATCAGTTTCAAATGCAGTTCAATGGTTGAGCCATTGGCTTTCACATCTGACTTAATAACCCGCCTACACGCTCTTTACGCCCAGTGATTCCGAGTAACGCTTGCACCCTCCGTATTACCGCGGCTGCTGGCACGGAGTTAGCCGGTGCTTATTCATATCCTACCGTCATTATCTTGGGATATAAAAGGAGTTTACACACCGAAATGCGTCATCCTCCACGCGGCGTTGCTGCATCAGGGTTTCCCCCATTGTGCAATATTCCCCACTGCTGCCTCCCGTAGGAGTCTGGACCGTGTCTC
>CBDLPA010000063.1:0-3665 GCA_965305135.1 uncultured Colwellia sp. | reverse complement strand
CTTAAAGTGTAGCGTAATGCTAAACTTTGGGGAGGAGGCTCAATTAGTATCAAGCAAATTAACAGGACAAAAAACAGTTGGTTTTTGCTCCTGCGTCGCTATTTTAACCAACTATTTTTTGCCCATTATTTGGGCGTTGAGGCTGTAGAATTTCTCCAAAGTAGAAAATCACGGGTTAAATTTATGTTCACAGAGTCTCTAAAAGGCAAGTTTTAATGTATTATTGTCTCAGATTTCACGTAGCAACGTGTTTTGAGGCTTAATTTTGAATATTTTTTGTACCTGTTTTTTCAAAAAGAGAAATTCTACAAGCTCGTTAGTTTAACCGGCAAATTCGCCACATTAAATATGGATATTTTATGAGACTATTTTTAATAATACTTACAACTTTTACATTCACCGTACACGCTGATAACTCTAATGTTTGGGCTGAGTGGGGTGCTGGAGGGGGGAATGACCTTATTGGTTATTCAATGAATTTAAAGTTGGGAGATGAAAGTACTAATTGGGCGATAGAGTTGGGCTATTTAGAAGATTTTCAAGTCTTTTCTTATGTAGAAGACCGTAAAAATGGAGGTACTGCTGATATAAAAATGACAACTTTAGGGCTAACTAAAAATTGGAATAATATTGGAAGCTGGGGTTATAAAGAAGCAGGTATTGGGCTTGGAATTGTTAAAGGGACTTGGGCAAATGATTGTTCAAGGGAAGATAGCGGTAATACTCTTTCTGGTAGGCATGATGTTTGTGATATATCAGATGGTATTAGGTTCGGAATTCCTATGCATGCATCGGCAGTCTTCGGCAAGTATTTGGGTATAGGTATTACTGTAAAAGCTTTTCTAACAACTGAAAACACACATGCAGGTATCATGATAACTATCCCTATCGGCGATTTCACAAACTAGATATCATCAAGGTTAAACTAACAAATAAGAATAGGTGTCGCGTCAGCCGACACCTTATTCGGGTGTTGAACAAGCCCGAAGCGCTACTTATAGTGTAAATAGTGATTTATTTGTTGAAGGGATTGCAAGCCAATACTTGATCGCAAGACGCACGAAGTTAAGACGTAAAATATCAGGGATTTTTCGTCGGTTTATTGCATTACTGTTTCCTATTTTTTCTTTAACCTCCTATTTTAATCATTCATTTTAGCCATTATCCTTGTTGTATTCGCCTTTCGGCTACCTCGTTCGCGTGATACCAATGCAGTGCATTTTATGTTGGCAACAAGGGCAAAGGCGAATAGCGCGATTTGGCCTCGTTTCTTCGGTTGTTGGTGTCAGCCAATTATGGTTGGGCATTAACATAATTGAATAAGCAAATGCAGTTTTTTAGCCCTTGACGCTAACACCCTATAATCACGCACGCGTTGTAATCCTTCCGGTAACACATGTTGCAGTATCAGCAGTAAAAACTTGAGTAAAGGTAGGGTGCGTTGTGTTGTTTTTTTCGTTGTACTGTCTTTATAGACAAACGTTACTGATCAAAAAAATGTATCCAGATACATTTCATATTCAAATGACACAATCGGGACCTTGGAACTAACATTGGCTGCAACAGCACTTTAATTTGAAAAACTTGCTCCCTTCGCAACTTTATTGTTAATTCAAACTCGACAAAGTAATGATTTTCGTGGTGTAAAATCTTTCATGGACGGATACAAAGGTATATTCAACATTGATATGTTATGGAGGATTAAAGTTTATCTTTTTGGTACCATATTTTTGGGGTTAGCAGCTTTCGGGCTTACCACCAAAGAAAGTATTTAGGCGTTATTTGGCAGTTAGGAAAAGGCTATTTAATAAGTTGCCTTCTTACTTCGGTGGAAAACTCTGTTTTTGATGTAAAACTCGCATTATTCTGATTATTTCCCCATCAATCCAATAAGAAACAATCATTGATACTTCTGGAATAATCAATACTCTCCCTCGAAAAATATCTCTTTCAACACCCATTAGTGGGTGTTTAAGTAAATTCTCAACTTTTGTTTCAATAATTTGATCTGTTTTTTCTGCTGCACTCGGATTAAAGTCAAAAAGAAACTCAAAGATTTTTTCACGATCATTTAGTGACTCTTCTTCCCAAAAAATTATGATTTATCTCTATTACGGATTTTCTGTTTCTTTGCTCCCATCAAAACTTTTGCATCATTATGCACAATAAAATTAGCTTTCCCGTTATCAAACTTATCAAATGCTGCATTTATTTGTTCTGTTAACCATGAATCATGGCTCATTGTTTTTCGTTGTGCTTCAGCTAAGCTTTCTGTAAGTTCACGGCATGCATCACTTAAAGTTCTACCTTGGCTTTCTGCCATTAACTGCGCCAAACGCTTAGTTTCTTCATCAACTCTAAATTGAATTCGAGTATCCATGTAAATCACCTCAAAATTAACGCTGTACACACAAATGTTAGCACCGTGGTTATATCAAGGCAACTAACAACACTCAAAGGACAAAAAACAGTTGGCTTGCCTCACTTCGTTCGGTATTGTAGCCAAACTATTTTTAGTCGCTTACCAAAGCGTTTTAGTTTTTTCACAATATTGAGTGTATTTAAAAGAGTTTAAAATGATTAATAAAATAATATTATTGCTTCTAATATTAAGTTGCACAGCTTGTGTAGTGTTACCTGAAAAAGACCTTTCTCAAAAATATCAATGTGGTTTATCAACTGATATGAAGGTTTTGAAATTAGTCAACTTAACTGACGGTGACACCAGTTTTTACGAGTGGAATGATGAGATTTTAGCTATTATCACCATACCTACATCAGCTATTATTTCAGGTAGCTATGTACTGGTTAATAATATCTATCATATAGGTGAAAAACAGATAAAGTGTAGCAACGCCAAAAACTAAACAAATAAGAATAGGTGTCGCGTCAGCCGACACCTTATTCGGGTGTTGAACAAGCCCGAAGCGCTACTTATAGTGTAAATAGTGATTTTTTTGTTGAAGGGTTCACAAGCAATTGCTTGAGCGCAAGATGCACGAAGTTAAGACGTAAAATAAAGGCTATTTTTCGTCTGATTTTCACTGAATTTTTCTTTACTGTCTCATAGGGACTTTCTTCTTTTCCTCGTTTTTGGTTTTCATTTTAGCCATTATCCTTATACTATTCGCCTTTCGGCTACCTCGTTCGCGTGATACCAATACAATGCATTTTATGTTGGCAGCAAGGGCATATTCTACTGGCGCGGGTTATTACCTCATTATTTGGTGTCAGCCAATTTTGGTTAGGCATTAACAGTAATTGAATCAACAATCGCAGCTTTTTAGCGCCTGACGATAACAACCCGTAATCACGCACGCGCTGTAATCCTTTGGGCAGTACATGTTGTAATATCAGCAGTAAAAACTTGAGTACGGGCAAGGTGCGTTTGATTGTTTTGTTCGTAGTACTGTTTTTATATCGAAAAGTCACCGACTGTTCGTCATACGCAATAATGTCTTTGTCAGGCAACACCCCACGATACAAATACCGAGACAAGTATTTTAAGGCAGGTAAACCATGACCAACTTTTGTACAATCTACCACCCATTTCTTAGGTAAGGTTTTACTGTTTATGCGTGACAGCTCAGGGTGTTTTTTAATCGCATCCAATACCCGTGCTCGCCACACTTTAGCCAGTGCAAATGCGTTAAACAAATAACCTT
>CBDLPA010000062.1:0-3689 GCA_965305135.1 uncultured Colwellia sp. | reverse complement strand
AAGCCCATGTGAGAGCGAAGCTGGACATTGCTAAACTTCTATTAAGAGAAGCCCGTTACGAATGTGACGGGCTTTTTGCTGTGTGAAATTTAAGAAATGTGATAGTGGTACTATGCTCCTAGCCTGGTACCAATTAAATATAATGAATGTATAAACTTTAGCTGGTTTAATTGGCGTTGATTCTATTATTAAGTACAATATAAGTATTCAAATTGACTATATAGAAAAGCTATGGACTTGATTAAACAGTTTTCTTTGCAACAGAATAATAGCTTTCATATACAAGCTATTTCCCCAGCCGTCTATAAACTTAATTCTAAATCAGATTTATTTGAACTCCCTGATCTGGATTCGTTTTATATTCTTGGTGATGGTAGCAATACTTTATTTGTTGAAGATAATGCTCCAATTATCATTAAACCAGAATTCAAAGGAATAAAAATATCTGAAACAGATGATAATTTTATTGTCACCATTTGTTCAGGTGAAAATTGGCATGATTTAGTTTGTTTTTGCGTAAACCGTGGTATTTTCGGTTTAGAAAATTTAGCTTTGATACCTGGAAGTGTTGGTGCTGCTCCTGTACAAAATATAGGTGCTTATGGTGTTGAATTTTCGGATTTTTGCACAAGCGTCTCATGGTTTGACTTCTCTAATAAAAAAATCAAATCAATAAGAAGCAAAGATTGTCATTTTGCTTATAGGAATAGTATTTTCAAACAAGATTTACACAACAAAGGTGTTATTGTTGAAGTTGTATTGTCTTTCTCCAAAAAATGGCAAGCGAACCTATCTTATGCTGGCTTGAATGAATTAGGTTCGAATTCTACTGCAAAACAAGTGATGGAGAAAGTTATTAGCTTACGCAACGCTAAACTACCAAATCCCCAAAAATTGCCTAATGCGGGTAGTTTCTTTAAAAATCCAATAGTAAGTAAGCAAAAATTAGAACAATTGACTTGTATCTATCCATCTATGCCATTTTATTCTCAGCCTGATGGTTCAGCTAAGCTAGCCGCTGGATGGTTAATTGAGCAAACAGGTTTAAAAGGTTATTCTGTGAATAATGTAGGTGTGCATGATAAACAAGCACTTGTTTTAGTGAATTATGATAGCAATGAAGGTAAATATATTGTTGAGCTAGCTCAGTTTATACAGCAACAGGTGCTAGGGAAATTTGGTATTTTATTATCGCCAGAGGTAAGAATGGTTACATCAAAAGGGGAAATAGACTTTTCAAACTTACTTAATGTAAATAGGATGCTGGAAAATGTCTAGAACCGTTAGAGAGCATATTATTAATGCACTGGCTGATGGAAACTTTGTTTCAGGGCAAGATCTAGGCGAACAACTAAAAATTAGCCGTACGGCTATATCAAAACATATTAAATCATTAACAGAAATGGGCTTGGATATTTATAGCGTTACAGGTAAAGGCTATAAATTATCTAAGCCCTTGAAACTGCTTTCTAAACGAAAAATTGTTAAATCGTTATCACAAGCTGATGAGTTGTTAGAGATAGAAGTACATAGCCTAATTGATTCTACTAACAGTTATCTCCTTCGAAAATTACCAAACCAATTATCACAGGGGCAAGTATGTCTTACTGAATATCAAAGTGCAGGTCGAGGTAGACGAGGACGAGAGTGGATTTCACCTTTTGGTTCCCAAATTTACCTATCAATGTATTGGTATTTAGAGCAAGGCCTTTCGGCTGCTATGGGATTAAGTTTAGTTGCAGCATTAGCTGTTAGTGATGCGATTTATGAGATAACTAATATCGAAGTCCAGTTGAAATGGCCCAATGATATTTATCTAGGTGGGGTTAAATTAGCAGGTATATTGATTGATCTCGAAGGACAAGCACTAGAACCAAGCCATAGCGTTATTGGGATTGGTTTAAATTTGAATATGCCAGATCAAGTCGCTTTAAAGATTGACCAGAATTGGACTGATTTAGAAAGCCATAGTAACAAGGTGATAGACAGGAATCTTTTATCCGCACGTTTAATTCATTTTTTATATCAAAGATTGCAGAAACAACAAGATGAAGGGTTATCATCGATGCTTGAGGAGTGGCATAAACAGGATCTATATTTAGATAAAAAAGTAAAGTTGATAACTGGTGAACGAGAACTCAAGGGTATTTGTCGTGGTGTAAATAATCAGGGAGCGTTAATGCTTGAAGTTGATGAACAAGTAAAACCTATCTATGGTGGAGAAATCAGTTTACGAGGAAATGAATGATTCTATTGATTGATATTGGTAATACTCGGGCGAAATACTGTCTGGTTAGTGAAGGAAGACGAAATACTCCCAAAGCTGTGTTAACACAAAAGCTAACCCAACAGTTTTTATCAGATAACTTCAAAGGAGTGAGTAGACTATTGGTGGCGAGCGTTAGTTGTAATGAGGTAACTGACCGAATAAGTGACTGGTGCATATTAAATAAAATTTTGTATGAGCGAATTATTAGTGAAAAAAGAAAGAATCATATCCTTTCAGGCTATACCTTTCCCAGTCAATTGGGTGTTGACCGTTGGTTAACACTGATTGGTGCTGCAGAACTGTTTCCTAATCGTAATGTTTTGATTGTTGATGCTGGTACAGCTACGACAGTAGACTTTTTATTAGCAACTGGGCAACATAAAGGTGGATGGATTTTAGCAGGTATTAATGCATTAGTTTCCAGTGTATTGACACAAACAGCGCAAGTCAAAGTTGACAGTATCAATAGAGAGTGTACTGAATTTGGTCTTAATACATCAAATAATGTGAATAATGCGGCATGGGCTGCAACCGTTGGCATGATTAATTTAGCTATATCCCAAATTGAAAAACAAGGGGATTCTGTTGACCAAATAATTTTCACAGGGGGGAATGGTCATTTATTATCATCATTTTTCTCTTGTCAAAGTAGTGTGATAGATGAACTAGTATTTTCTGGGTTACAAGCTTATATATAGTCGTTGCTGTCATCAATCCATAAGCCTTTGGATAAAAAAACATCAAACGAACACTAAACAATCCTGAAAGTAGAAAAAACATGGCATTTTTTGAAATTTACACTTGCAAGGGGCAAAACATTACTCTAGAATTCGCACCACTTAATGTAGTGCCGACTTAGCTCAGTTGGTAGAGCAACTGACTTGTAATCAGTAGGTCGCCAGTTCGACTCCGGCAGTCGGCACCATTAATACTTCTTTACAAAAGTGAAGAAGTGAAAAATATACTGGAGGGGTTCCCGAGTGGCCAAAGGGATCAGACTGTAAATCTGACGGCTCCGCCTTCGGTGGTTCGAATCCACCTCCCTCCACCATATTTTAAATTCACACTGATGAGTTAGTGTGAATAAAAGAGAGATAATCTGATAGAGTTAGCGGGTGTCGTATACTGGCTATTACCTCAGCCTTCCAAGCTGATGAAGCGGGTTCGATTCCCGCCACCCGCTCCAATCTTTGTAAATGAATGCTGATATGGCTCAGTTGGTAGAGCGCACCCTTGGTAAGGGTGAGGTCGGCAGTTCGAATCTGCCTATCAGCACCATTCAATAGATATTCTATCCTATTATTTCCAAAGAAACGTACTCTATATAGTAAATGTAAAACTAAACTTAATTTTATACCCAGAGGTATTGAAAAATGGCTAAAGAAAAATTTGAACGTAATAAACCACATGTAAACGTTGG
>CBDLPA010000061.1:0-3712 GCA_965305135.1 uncultured Colwellia sp. | reverse complement strand
ATGCCTCTAGGTTACTCAAGAGTGGAAAAAATCAAATCTGATGGTGCAAGAACGTTTTCACTTTATCGCAGGAACATTCTAGGCCCATAATCAGTGTTTTTAATGTATTTCGCATGAAAAAATTGAAGTACCATGAAGGTGGTATTTTGCATGTATGTTGATACCCCTGCCTATTCTTATGAATAAAACCCTGTATAAAGTAGTGTTTCGGGCGATAATTGGCAAAAAATGTGAAAGAGGCGTAAATAAGGAGCGTATTGGCTCAAAATTTTAAAGAAAAGCCTCCTTTTTATTCGCGGTTTTAATCATGTTCGCGGTTTTAACTATGTGCGTGTGTGTGTGTATTAATGGTATTCAGAATCAATCATGCATTCATAAGTGCTACCCTCCCAATGAAGGGAAGGCCAGGGATATGTTGCTGACCATTCTGTCCAAGCGAGGGCAGTTGATCGGTGCACTGTTTGTTTGCCATGCTGAATCAATCACTCTGGTTCTACACTGGCTGCAGCAAAGAATTGTTCCTGGTAAGAAGTTTTGTGAAATCATATTGTGACTCAGCAACTATTGTTAGACACCAAGGAAATATGGACCTTGAGCAATGCAAACACAAAGTGATCTTTCAAAATGTATCCAGGTTTCTCGATGCATCTGCGCATCTCCGCATTTTGGTTGGTTTAGTTTCGTTTACCATTTTGACATACTATATGTATTTACCAAATAGTATATCACACCGTTCATAAATATGTGTTTTTTGAACTAAATGTGATTTTTTTTTTAAAAAAAAAAGTTGCCTAAAAAGTGTTTTAAAGTGATTTTTGACAACTTCAAAAAAATCCGTGAATTGAATTTTTTTGCCTTTTATCCCAGTTTTTTTTTTTGCTTCCCCTTTATTCCTTTATAACGACCTATAAAGTTGGCAAAAAAGTTCCCTCGGACAAATTGGTTTTTAAAAGACACAATCCTCAAGAAGCTGTTATCAAATTTTGGAGTGATGGCGACCCATTAGTGACGAGCACCAAAGGTAAACTTTCTCGGATGTTGGTGTTATTTACCGGACCAGAGCCATATCTCGTTGAAAATATACTATAATTAAATTTGGAAAAAATTGCGTGAAAAATACGAGTTTTATCTCCCAGTTTATAATAGTATTTTACTATTTCTACTCACCGTGCTCTCAAAAAATGCATTATATGACTAATTTTAGGTTACAACGAGGAAAAATTAGTCCAAAAAGACCCCAATTTAAGATGTGAGCCTGCTGTTTGGTTCTTTGATTATTCTATTTACTTTTTATTTCGTTTGTATTGATGATTTAACAAATACTTTTAGGTGTTTGTGGATTAATATTGCATTAAATGGTTGTCAACCTTGATCAGTTCTGTGGGAGGTATGACCACTCCTTTTCATAGCCAAAATGGTTCTAATATCAAAGTTGGAAGGTATGCAGGTGAGAAGGCCTCTTAGTGTTCAATCCTCTTCAGGTTCCTCGCTATTGAGCTCTACTTCCGCGTCTTCTTTGTCTGAAATACTGTATTTATTACAGATAAATAATGTTTTTTAGGGAGATTTGGTCCTTTTTCACTTCCACAGGATGTTTGCGAGAAATTCCCCTTCAAGATCAAAACTTCATGACAAGCTTCCCCCTGCCTTCTTTCAATTCTGTCTTCAAGGAATTTCTGCCTTTTAAGAAACCTAAATGTAGGTTTGTATTGTGACATTTCTTTTTCTTTCCATATTTTGGTGTCTTGTTGATAATATAGGTTGAAACCACTACTTGTGTCACGTTCATTCCTTCGCTATCTTCATCAATGGAATTATTGGTATTTTAACAATTCGGCCACCCCATGTTTCTTTTTTATCCACTTAAAACACAGACAAAAACAATTTGTCGTAAGGCACGGGAATCGAACCCATCTTTTGATTCAAAAGAACCCCTACACACTAGGCCTCACCGGCTGTTTTATAGTGAGTGTGATGACTCAAAGGAATTTTTGAGCCGCCTTTGGGGGATACTGCCAGGACGGTAATCATATCGGCATACTCTGAGTTGCTCATCGTCTTGGCAAAATTGGTGGCTGTGGCAAGGAAAAGCATACTGGCAGACTTATTTCTTTAATACTCCTCTTAAATTTGATCTTCAAGCACTTTGACGAACACGGCGTTGATTTCACATTTTAAGGCCATTTCGTGTCGACTCCATGAAGCAATATTCCTCAAATCGACCGGGCATGATGGTGAATCTTCTGCGGTTTCAGGTGGTGGTGGAGGTGGGAAAGTTGAGGGAATCTCATCTTTAAAGAAAGACAGTGCAGCAGCATTACACTTTTGACAGTTCCGCAATTTTGAGGCATGCGTTTGACCTTGGTAGAGCGTTTCATCTTAGTGGCGTCACCAGATGACCGCCCCTTGTATGGTGTTTATCCCAGGAAACATACTTCAAGCCACAAGCAAGGATGTAAGAGCTGGGTGGAGGGGAGATTGAAGGAAACAAATCCTAATGATGGAGATGGAGGGCAAATGTTGGCGTCATAAGCAACTACCTTGGGAATTTCGCCCTTAAACACACAGGCAAATTTTTCTGACGGGCAGTACAAATGCTAAAATAGTCAATACTATTACTCAGTAGAAGTTAAAAAAGAAAACCCAAAATGACTGAATTCGCTTCTTTAAATATTACGAGGCAATTAGTATATCAACGAATCAATAGTTTTAATCTAATAAATTCAAATTAAAGTGTTCACAAGTTGTTGGAACCGGTGCCTCTTTGGCAACTCTGGCAATCGTGGCATTTGACCCTCCAAGGGACATAAAATCTGGAAATGCTAAATGTGTCACACTGAAAAAAAATAATATATTTCTAACCTTCACATCGTCGGTTTACAGTCTTGCGACAAGCGGCAGCCCTCTGTCATGTACTGCAGCAATTCAGCCTCGGAAACAATAGACTGGTCTGACTCCATGCAGTTCAGAAGTTTTAAGAAGAAAGCGGCCCTTGTCTCAACGGAATACAGTGCTTTGCACTCATTTTTGCAAGCAACGCATGAACCATTCTAGAAAGTAAAATGACGATTCTAAACTGAAAGTATTACGCAAAACTAATAAGAAACAAATGCATACAGTGATCCGTTTCTTGATCTTCTGAGGATATGGATGAGTGCTTTCAACAAAGAAACTGTCTCTTTTTTCTAAGGAGGCATTTTAGTAGGCTCCAGGAATGTTTTAAACTATAGTGAAGATTAGAGTTTGTATGTATAACACTACTTTTGGGCGCTTTCACATAATCATTCTCTCATGCAGGGATAGGATATTATATTTCAACTTGAGAGATAATTGACTCCATGTAACTCTGCTACCATGATATCTTCCTTTCCTTTATCTTTTCGACTCAAATATCATAAGCGGTGGATCGATAGGAGCTGTCAAATTACCTACTTTGGAAAAAAACAAGAATCTGAAGGAGGTAAAATATCCCCCCATTCCACCGTTGACATTAATAAAGCTTCCCCCCCCCCCCTGTAGTTTCTAAAAAATATATGTACTACATATGTATATTATACTATATCCCCAATACCTGTACATAAATTCACATTATAATACTATATGTATATCCCCCCACACAATACCCTGTGTGAGGTCTGCAAAGAGGATCAACGGATTATCGCCCAGCTGGGGAGGGGGGAGGGGAGGTGAGAATACAAATTATGAGAGAATG
>CBDLPA010000060.1:0-3882 GCA_965305135.1 uncultured Colwellia sp. | reverse complement strand
TAAGTGGCCGAGTTTGGCCTTGACCGCGTATTTGGCCTTGACCGCGTATTTGGCCTTGACCAGCCAATTGATTCAAAAATATTTAAGACTTTTTTTGGTACTTCCTATGATTAAAAATCACTGATTGGATAAAAAAAACTATATTAAACATCAAAGAACAAAATATGACACGAACTAATTACCACGTCTGAGGCGAGCACGGGCCCTAGTGCCACCTCTTGCACCTCTTGCACCACGTTGACCTCTTCCTCGGCCTCGTTGGATGGGTTGACCTGTTGGTGGTCTCTGTCGCATCTGCTCTTCGGCCAAATCTCTTCCAAGCTGAAGTGCACGTGCATCAAGCTCTTCTGCAGTTGGTGCCTCAATATTCACTCGCTTCAACGGACGATCCAATGGAACATCAGGCATTGGATCAAATTCCTTCAGTAAGGGAACAAGTCTTGAAGAGTTATACCAAGGAACTCGATCATGATGCTTATTCTCTTGATGGAGGCGATTTTGCTCATTGTCAATTTTCTCAATATATTCAAACAATGCTTGGGATTTCACCTTGTCGTTTTCGGCAACCCCTTCTTTGAATGTCTTTACAGCCCTGATTGCTGAATCCGTGTTCACAATCACTGCATCAAGCGACGTTCTTGGAGGAGGTGTTAAAGGAGTTGCCATGCCAGATTCGATTCCTGGGCATCTTGCAAGGACCTTTTGCGGAGCAAATTGAAGTGAAAATGACGGATCAAAAGGATCAGAAATGACGCCAGATGCTTATTATGAAAACGCAAAAAGGAGCAATTCCCTTCCTTGGTCCAGTGGACACTTCAAATGCAAGATGTGGATCTTGTCCAATTATTGGGTTCTTCGACCATGGCAGCAAATCAGGATTTTTCAAGTAACAGTCCGTTTCTTTTTCAGTCAGTTCATCTCGAATTGCAGCCAAATCCACCCAAGCTTGCTTTGCAATTTGAGGACATTGGTTAACCTCCTTAGCACTTTTCACCTTCTTCATTAGGTCAGGGGTCTTCTAAACACATGTGTATAAAGCAGTTCGTGGAGGTGGTAGCAATGGAGCATCAAACACATGATCTGGATTCGGAAGATGTAGAGCAAACTTTGAAGGATCCAAAATATTCTCCTGTTTATTCAGAATGATTCCGCCCCGAGCAAATGCAGACTTGTTTTTTTTCTTTGGATGTAGCAACATGAAATTGCTTTTCAGCGATGTGCAGCAGCAGCGGACACCCCTTCGGGAATTTTCTTTCCAGTCAATTCTTTCAGGTTTTTCGCCAAGCTTGTTTTCAATATTCCAAAGGTCACTAGATCCAATGGTTGAGTGCATTGAGAGGTATGTGATGGGAGGATATAAAGATCAATATCATGCGTTTCCAGAGCCTCCAGGGCAGTGTGTCCATACCGAGACAAATGGCCATCTGATTTGAGCAGAGCTTTTGCTTTATTTGATAGGCCAAGCCGAAGCCGATCAGCTTCCACTTGTGGGGGATAAAGATGTACTCTGTAAAAGACACAACATTCTAGAGTAGTAGTATCATCAATTCCTTACTTGCCAGCCATTTGCAGCTTCGATCATAATAGCTCCATGTTCATCATGAATACTGTTCTTACTCGTTTTTGTTCAACCAAAAATACCGGTTTAACATTTTCAAGATTAGTACTGAATAATTAGACAAATAAACAACAGTCTTCAGAAAAAAACACTCCTCCCCCCTCACCTTATTGTTGCAACGACTGTTATGTGTTAGACTTGTCCACCATTTTTAAAAAGTTTATACACATTACTTAGCTCTTTTAGTGTAATCACCTTTCCAGGTGAGGTGTCAGAAACCTCAACCATGGTTTCATCGCAGTTATAAATCAGTTTGGGATGAGTGTTCTTTTCATGAATAACCTGAGAAAGAGTGCATCGTGGGCTTGAGATCTTGCTTTATCCAAGCAATTGGGTTTCTAAGAGTTATCAAAAATTATAATATCACCAACCGCTTTTTTCAAGTTTGGAAATTTCGCCAAAAAATGTTGTACCCACATTCTTGACAGTTTAACAGCAATACCAATATGGTTTGAAATAATTGACTCAGCCTAAGCAGTTAAATGTAATAACTAGTCAAACCATTTTCAAAACTTCTTCAGTATCAGGAGCATCTCCAGGCAGACAAAAAGACAGGTTGCAACTTCACCTGCCCACCATGGTTTTTTGGGGTATATATGACTTTAGAAACCGTTTATGTTACTGGTCGCGTTCATGTGCATTCACCTACGAGATATATTGATTCGAAACCAACATAAATCAAAAGCGACAAGGTTACTTTAGTATTTCGTAGGCATTCCGTTGGCATCAAGGACTGTTTGAAGGCGACGAGGCATAGAGTTGATAAGAGTTCGCATTGTATCAAGATCAATGACTTGCCAGGCCTGCTTGAGGCAGTCAAACAAGGCTTCTTCAGTTCTGAAGCGCTCAGGATGAAGTAAACGGACTTTGTGATCTAAAACATTCCACAAGTGTTCGATCAGATTCAAATCAGGGCTTTGCGATGGCCAAGCAACACGGTTAATATGGTTTCGAGAAAAGAATTCTTGGGCAACTCGGGAAGTGTGCTTCGGATTATTGTCCTCTTGCCAGTAGAAGTTAGGATAGGTGGGACAACTTTTTTGAGCAGGACTTCAGAAATCGGGGGAGAATTTTGACGTAGACGTCGCCGGTCATTGTTTCCTTGATCCAATAGAGATCACCAACACCGTTGTAGCCGAAAGCGCCCAAACCATCACTTTGCGCCTGTCCACGCTCTTGAAGGTTCGTACCAGGTTCTTCGGGTCATACCTGGCGCCAATTTCACGATAAACGATTACTTTGCCATTTTTTGAAATAGCTGGTAAGGAGACTCATCAGAGAATGTCCACTCACGCCAGAACTCGAGCGGTTTGTCAATATAGCGACGAGCAAATTCCAAACGTGCCTTTTGGTTCTTTTCAGAAATGAAATATTTGGGACAGGCAACCCTACAAAACAGCCCAGCTTCATTGGCTCTTCTAATTACAGTATTTTCAGATAGTTTGATGCCAAGGGTGTGTGAAATCTCGGAAGCTAACTCAACAGTAGTCATACGTTCTATACGAAGCCTTCGGACAATGTAGCGATCAGTGGTTTCGTAGTACAGCGCTTGCGGACACGAGTCTCAGGAGCATCGTCATCATGAGGTTTCTTAAGAATGTTCCCAACGGACTTTTCTGATGAATAATGTTAACTCGTGTTGACCAAATTTTTGGCTCTGGGTTCGAATCCCGGTGTCGTTACTTTTTTCTTCCATTTTTTTCGAAATTACGAAATTACAGAACCCTGGGTGTATTATTTCCCCAAGCGAAAAGAGGTTTAATTTCAGAAAATATATAGCTTTGAGGGTTTAATCACGACTTAAGTGCTTTATAAGCCACTATTTGAAAATAAAGGCAAATGTATATTTTTTTTTATTCTGTTTGGAGTTTCAGATTATAAGGCTCGTGATTAGTTGTACCTTTAAACCAATACTCTTCACCGAAATGTCCTTTGTTTTACCCCCCCCCCCCAGATACTTCCATAGCGCGTGGCGTGCAGCGACAACGCTGGAAAACTCGGAAGCAAGT
The DNA here is from genome assembly GCA_965305135.1 of uncultured Colwellia sp. Taxonomy (GTDB): domain Bacteria; phylum Pseudomonadota; class Gammaproteobacteria; order Enterobacterales; family Alteromonadaceae; genus Colwellia. The sequence goes on along the minus strand of CBDLPA010000060.1, from coordinate 255 downwards.
CGCGAGATTCATGCCATTGCAGAGCTTTGTTGGTTTAAGGTTGGTATGGGAATGGGAATGAATTTAAAGTAAATGATGGTGTAAAAACAATCTTTATTCATATCATATTTTACATACAATGTTATACTACTGAGCTTTGTTAGTTTAAGTATGGGAATGGGTATGGAGCAATTAATAAACAGTAAATGGTAGAGATTTTTGTAGTTGTAAAGCTAATAAATACTGTTAATATGAATTTGGCAATAAATTCATAGT
>CBDLPA010000059.1:0-3969 GCA_965305135.1 uncultured Colwellia sp. | reverse complement strand
ATTTCCGGAAGCTCCCCAAAGATTTCCGGAAGCTCCCCAAAGATTTCCGGAAGCTTCCCAAAGATTTTAGGAAGCTTCCTGAAGGTATCGTGGAGGATCCTGAAATCTTCGGGGACGCATCTAAAAAACAAAATTCCGGCCGCAATGAACTGAACTGAACTGAACTGAACTGAACTGGTCACCCTATTTCATTTATATAGACGAAAATTCCAAAAATAGGCCTCTTTTCGACTCCTGTGCCTTGAAAAGGTGAGCTGCACAATTTTGTTGGTTGTTCAAAGTTCTGCTTTGCTTTTGGGTTGCATTTTACTTATTAAGACTCTTCCCGAGGTAGTTTGCCTTGCTGCCCGTCAACTATTTTCTGCCCATTGCTGCTACGATCAGGTTGGCGACGGGGGAGTTTTAGGAATCCTCCGGAGGATTCCTAAAGTGTTTCTTTCTGTTTTTGGTGGGAAGGTCCTCACTGTTGTAGACGATGTTTAAGGTGGTAGCCGGCGTCGGTGACGCTCTTCAGCCGTATGAGTTTGTACGCGACGTCTTTCGCGGACACGGATTCAAAGTCGGGCCTGCGAACGTAATCTATCACTGCCCGCCTGGCATGCCGCCAGTCAAGGTCATTTCCGGCCGTAACACCGCGGTCACCTCCGAGAATTTGCATCAGCACTGGCGCTGCCTCCCCGGGTTAGACCCCGAAGTCCATGCCATCCTTAAGCGTGTAAGCGGGTTTGTTTTGTGTAGTTGTAGCTTTTTCGCCGATTATTTATCCCCCCCCTCCTGACGTTTTTCTAGAATCAAACAAGCCTTGACCGTGACCTCACTGCGGTCTTACGCATGAGCACCGACCTGACTCTCAGCATTTCTTCGGACCTATTCCGCTTCCACGACGTGGACTACAACGTTGTGTCACGCCAGGTTCAGCCACACGCCGTTGCATGCCTCCCCGTCCGCATCTTCCGGACTACATTTCCGGCGACCGACACCGACGACAGAGCCTTCCGCGAAGCTTTTCCCGACCACGCCCCCCTCAGCGTCCGCACCCCTAATGTCAACGCCCTGACGCACGTCCTCCGCGCACAAAACTACGAGAGCGACTCTCTGGAGGACGCTTTCGGCGTGTTGGGCCTCTTTCACCTCCCGTTGGAGGCGCGGCTTGCCCTTGCGAAGACTGGCAGCCGCCTGTACTCCACCCGGACGATGTACTACGGCTTCGGCCTTGGTGGCACCGGCAAGTCGCTGGTGCACACCTCCCTTGTCAGCGGCCTTGACCCGAGCCTCATCGCCAATTACCCGTCCGGCGACCGCGCGTACCCTACCAGCGAGGTTTATCACGTAACCGACGACGTTGCTGCTATTAGTAACACAGACCTTAGCACGGACCCGAGTATGCACGGCTGCATGGAGGTGTTGAAGAAGATCTCCGTTGGCGAGGCCACCTCCGTCACCGCCAAGAACCGCCAGAGTAAATCCTGGGAGAACGACACCGCCACCGTGTTACTCACTGCAAACATGCCCATGCCGATATCGCAGACCTGCGACAAGGCCCCCTTTGAGCGCCGAACGCTGCCTCTGCCCTTTGGCGTCAAGCTCCGAGCGGAGGACATGGACGTCCGCGTGGGAGAAGCCATGACCACCTGCGCTGGCGACACCGCCGTTCACTGCATTCGTGCATACCACGGCCTTATTGGTCGTCTTGAGGCGGCGGACGTCACGTCGTCGCACCTCTTCAAGGAGTTGTCTGCCGACTACCAACTTCGGAACTCGACCTGCATTGCCGTCCTTATCGACGAGAAGAAGGCCGACGGCACTAAGAGCCTGTCAGTCCAGGACAGGGCCCTCCTCGTCCGCGCCTGTTTCGAGCCATCCGCCTTGCAAGTACCGATTGTGCCCAACCAAGAAATCAAGGAGATCATCGACAACGCTGTCCATCACGCCCGCGAGTCCGGAGACCCCCTTGCCGACGCCGTCGCTGCCGTCTACACGGACGACCTTATGGCCGGACTTAAGCTGCCGGACAACGTCTTTGTCGAGGCCGGCTTCCGCCGCGTAAAACGCAGGCAACGAGGCCATCGCGGTGTGGTGATGCTCCGCCGTGACAACCCCGACACGAACGTCCTGAGTCTCTTCCGCGCCCGTCTTGACGCTATGAGCGACAACAATGGCCTGCCCGCCGGCGACCGCGGCCTTGCCCTTGACCGTTTCCTTCCCGGCGACGAGCCAGAGGTCTTCGCCCCCCTCAGCGAGCCTGTCAACTTCCTCAACGTCTGGCCCAACTACGGTGTTACCTGGGTGGAGGCCGACGGAACCGCCGCAGACAGTCCTATTCCCGTCCGCCGGCGACCTGCCCACCTTGACAGCCCCGTCGACGCTGCCCCTGATGCCCCTGCCAACGATGCCAGTCCTGCCGCCGCCGCTGCTGACCTCGCCGTTGCCGCCGCCCTTGATGGCCTCCCTGCTGTGCCGACACAAGACCCGGCCTCACCTGATGGCCGCCGGCTGTTTTCTCCTGAGCCTGTCGCCGTCGCCGCCGCCCCGCCGCGTCAGCTCTGTACCAAGTCGCCACTCCCCGACAATGACCTCAACACTGCTGTCGCCTTGCTTAGGCCTGCCTCCATTGGGCCGCGCGTGGTTGACGCCTTCCTCCCGACACCGGAGCCGGACAGCCGTTCTCCGTCCCCGGAGCCTACTGCCAGCGACCGCCCGCCGTCGCTGCCCTTCCCCGAACGCGAACCCATTTGTACGCGGTCTCCTCCTCCGCCCGACGCCGCGCCTCTTCGCCCAGTCTCGCCATCGCGCCCGCCCGCTAACCTCTTCCCGCTGACCGGCCCCGCCTTGAAGCCTGCCCCCGCCGGCGGTCCTCCTGCCAATACCGGCCGTACACTTGCCGCTGCCGGCCCTCCGCCTGCCGCTGCCGCCAACCGGCCGTCTGACGACTACCCCGACCCGAACACTTTCAGGATGACTACTTGGTTTAGCCGGCCGCCTTACGACGCATTTTACGGCATGCCCGACGCCGGCGCCAACACTCGTGTGTCCGGCTGTGTGCAAGGAGTCTTTGTGTCAGGATCCGTGCGAAACTACGTCGTCCGGCCTGCGCAGTCCACCTCCATTCCCAGGATCAACGACGCCGACGGCATTATGAAACTGCTGCCTTCATGTCCCACCTGCAAGTGGACCCTGGTCCCGTTCCCGTTTAAGGGCTACCCCAATTGGAAGTGTGCGCGCTGCTTCCCAGGCAAGCAATTCCAAAGAGCGCCCACCGTTCGCGACCCCATCTGGCCCCCCAACTCCGCCGTCGCCTCCGGCAAGCTGGCCGACGACTTCACTTCAAGCACGGCCATTCGGGAAATCGGTCTCTCCGCCGTTCGGAAACATCTCGCCTCCAACCGACCGGGAAGTGTCGCCCAGCTCACTAGGCACGCCCTTCTCAGCCAGGTTTGCAAAGTGTCTGTTGTTTGGTTTGTTTATTATTTTGTTTTTCTTTGTTTCGTTAGCCGCCGCCTGACCCCTTTTTAGGACACCCTCGACGCTCTCCGGATTGAGAACAACAACATGCTTCATGCCAAGGTGAGACACAAGACCTCTTTTTCAAACAACTTTTTTCCTTTTTCTCTGCCCCTAACCATTTCTTTAAGACTGCTAAACGCCCGCCCGCACCCCTGCAGTTCACTGTACCGGCGCAACGCCAGCGCGAAACTTCCCCTGCTCCATCCCTGCCTCCTTCTTCAGCGGTATGTTTCTTACTTTTTTTTTATGGTATATATTACTTGGTTGCCGCTCTAACTACTGCAGGTTTACTTCTCCGACGACGACGACTAAGTCTCTTTGTTAGGAGTTTACTTACTTTGTTTATAGGTCTCAAAATACATTTCTTGCTCTCGACTCCCAATTGGTTTCCAAATTGCTTCATCGCCTCCCTTTTACTTTACTGGCTTCCTACCCCCTTTCAAAGGCGATTACCCCTCTTTTTTT
>CBDLPA010000058.1:0-3982 GCA_965305135.1 uncultured Colwellia sp. | reverse complement strand
GGAGCGGCAGCTGGAGGACCGGCAGCTGGAGGACCGGCAGCAGGTGGGGCGGCAGCAGGTGGGGCGGCTGCAGGCGGAGCGGCAGCCTCAGGCTCCTTGCTCAAGACGGCTGGACAGCGTTAGAACACACCAGGACATAGAAAGCAGTATCTTACCGGGGACAGGCGGAGCGGCAGCTGTTGGAATCCCGGGAAGGGGGTTTGGGCGGAAGCACGTGTTGTCTTGGCCTACGGAGGGCAATTAAAACAAGGAACACAGTTTAGAATATCAAAAAAAAAAAAAGAAAAAAAAAAAAAATGTGTTCAAATGTTAGATACCTACCGGGCATTGCCTGGGGCGACTTCGACCTGGAGTTACGCCTGAAATCAAGTACCGCTTTTTGAACTTGTACGTCGTGGGTGTTGAAGTTGACTATAGTGAGGTTAGGTCAAGATGCTGGCTGGGAATTGCGGTTTAATCGAGAGAGGCCAGGCTTACACGGGGAAGTGTGGTCAGGGGAGAGAACGGCGTCGCCTGGGTTGTGTTAGACAAAACAAATACCAAGTAAAAAAGAAAAGGTAACGACAAAGAACCCCCCCCCCCCACTCCATTGCGACTCATCGACGTCGGGAGACTTGCTTACGCGGATCTTGGTAAACACGAAGCCCGCGGGGGCGGCGTTCAAGCTGGAGTTGTCCACACGTAGAAACGCCTTGCCATCGAGGTTGACCGTTGTGCCAACGGGGGCGGTGTCGAGGGCGGACAGGGCAGTGAAGGCCTCGTACGGCTTGTAGGGATATCTGGGCGTAGTGCGTTGGCGCTTGGCTGGCCGGGTGGGGAGCAGGGGTATGTTGACGGTGGAGTCGGGCGTGCTCGGCAGACTCTCAACGTGGGCAGGCAGACGTTTTCCGAGGCCTTGCCTGAGAAGGTTAGGGTCCTTTCCTCTGCCAGTGGCGGGGACCGGGGGATAGTCGTCGTCGTTGCTGTAGAAGGCAACTGAGCTTGCATCCTCGCTGGTTCCGTCTTCGACGTCCATGGCGGTGGTAGGCGTGGCTTCGGGTTGGTGGTGGTCGTCGTGGTGGTCGTCGTCGGAGGAGGAGATGTCGGTGTCACTCTTGTCGGCAGACCATGGAAGGCTGTAGTCCATGGGATGACTGGGGAAGGCCTCCTTCTGCTGGGCCTCAAAGTCGTTGTCACCGCAGCCGGCCGGGTCAAGGATCGCCGCAATCGTCGCGAACCTGGCAAGGTGGTCGTGGTGGTCGTCCTGTAGAAATGACGGCTCCAAGTGGCCTAGCTCTGAGGTCGTCGTGAACGACAGGTACAGAACTTGGTAGGTCATTCGAGCCATCAACCGGAAGACCGGCTCGAAGAGGACCGGCACCGGGAAGCTGACGCTGTTCAGGTGGATGTCGTCCGCGGAAACGGGGTTAAGAAACTCGTGGGGGATGGCCTCCGTTAGCGCCCGCAGGCCGTTGTGGTGCAACTCAATGGCGGGGCCGCGGAGGTAGAGGCGCGGCGTGGCCGCGAGAATGTCCCACTGCCTCTGGCGAATGACGGCAAGGTCCGCAAGCCAGTCGTCGCGGCCGTCGGCCGGGGCGTTCATGAAGGCATACCGCCGCATGAGCTCGCGGTCGTCGCGGAGAACGTCGGCGCCACCTCCGCCAACAGGCTGCAGGACGGGATAGCTGGCCACGAACGACGCGAGAGCCGACAGGCCTTGTTCGGCTTCGTTGGCGGTCTGCCAGCCGCTGGCAGCGGGGTCTTGGCGGCGGCGTTGGAAGCGATACGGTACCACAGGAGACTCGGGACGGCGGAAGAGCGTGTCGATGTCGAGGCGGAGGCGGGGATACGCGAGCAAGTCGCATGGCCGCTGGTCGTCGCGGCCGGCGCCAACCTGTCGCCGGGTCACTGCCACCCAGGCGGCAACCGGGTTGACGTTGCTGCTGCCGGCCTGCGCCCGAATGTACTGCAAGTAGTCAAACACGTCCACGAGCGACGACTGGACAACGGACTTGAGGGCGGCTATGGCCGGCGGGCCAACGAGGTCGTGCCTACAGGCGTTGTTGCGAGTCGAGGTGTAGGCCGTCATTCCTTTCGCGGCCTTGGCCATGGCGACAACACTGCGAACGGCGCCGTAAACCGCACTGGCCACAAGGCTGACGCTGGCGTCGCCCGGGTTCCAGTTCTTGCTGCTGCCGCCAAGGAAGAGCTCCACGCCTCGCATCGCGCCGGCAAACCGCGTCACACTCGGAAAAGCGAGGCCGATGTCATAGTCAGGAACGGCCGCGTGAACCAGCGTCATGCACAAGCTGTCCACGCCTTCACCCTGCCGCATGCAGGCCAGAAAGAAGGCCACAAGGCAGTCGTCCTCCGCGTCGCTGGCAGTCTTGACGGTGGTCTGTCGCGCAAACGGGGCCAGCGCCGAAATGACCAGGACGAGAACCTGCCGTAGGCTGGGGTCATTCGTGACGTACTTGGCGCGGTCACGGGCGGCGAGGCGCATCGCGGCACACGCCTTGTTCACAAGCAGCGCCGAGGTCGGGGTCAGCAGGCAACCGGCCGACACAAGGCCTTTCACCAAGGCGGCGTCGTCGGCGAGGACGAGCGTAGGCGACTCCTTTAAGGCCTTGTCCAGGGCGGTCCCGGCAAGATGGTTGCGCTCCCGCCAGGTGAATATCGCGTACAGCTCCTGCGTCGACGGCTCGCGGTAGGTTGGCGCCTCCCAGCTGACGCGCGTACGCCCAGTCGGTGCCGCCAGCCACGCCAGCCAGTAGCCCACCACCGTGGACGGCAGCCTGGCTAGCGCCGCCTTGGTGACGGTCTTGCTGTGAGGTCGCAGGTGCGCGTCGAGCGTTATCGCCCTGCTGTTGAACAGATCCTTGGTGGCCGCAAGCGCGAGCGATGCCAGCAGGCTCGGCCGCAGGACGCTGGGGCCTTCGATCCCGCTACTGTCCGTCGCCGCGTTGTTCCGCCGGCAGCACTCGCTGAACTTGCGCGCGTACACGGTGCTGGTAAAGATGTAAAACCGCACGTTCTTCATGCAAGTTGCCGGGTCCGCGCACCCGGCCATTCGTGGAAACATCTTCTCCACTGCTGCCTTGCCGAAGGGGTTGTCGTCGTCGCGCAGGCCGGCCGCGGTGCACATCAACGTCGCCACGTGCTGGCCGTCGCTGATCCCGACCGCAGCGCCGTCTAGGACGCCCATGCCTATGGCCTTCGCGAAAAGGTCCGGGTCGTTGATGTCAAGGTCTGGGCAGGCCTCGCCGATTACACACCCGACGACAACGTCCGGCTCCTTCAGGCTGTAGTCGCCAACCAGGGCGGCGGTTCTGCCAACGTGCCGCGCCCTCTCGTTCAGGCGCGCGGTCGCTGGCGAGTCAACCAACCGGTTGAGCTGGGTCATAGTGATGTCCACGCTGATGCCGTCGTGGCCGACGCACGGCTTATAGTCGTCAAAGTACATGCCTTGAGGCCCTGTCCTCGACTGGCTAGTTGTGACGGCGAAGGGACGCGGGTTTCGGTTTATGTCGCTGATCAGATACTGCCCTAACTCCAAGGGACCTGCTTTTTCCTGGAGCTGGACGTCGTGCTCCGTCGCAGCCACAGCGTCAAGGAAGGTCTTGTCTCCAGTCCGGTCACGTAGCGCGGTCACGTCGTTCAACACCAGCCTAGCGGCGTCCGCGAGGTCCTTGTCTGCAGCAACAAGACACTAAACTAAGTCAGAGCCGGGTGAAAGAGGGGCAGGGGCGGGGGGGGGGGGTTACATAGTAAACAAACAAAACGATTATTTTTTTTGGTATTTTTTGTAAAAAATAGAATACAAACCAAAAAAAAACAAGATCTTAGAACAATGTCCCCCCCCCCCACTGCCTCAGGGCCGATATACGCCGACTGTTTTCGCCTCGGTGCCATGACTAGCTTGCCTAAGGAGGTTAACAAGGGCAAGGGGGGGGGGGGGGGGGGGGGGGGGTTGAAAAAAAAAAAAAAAAAAAAAAAAAAAAAA
>CBDLPA010000057.1:0-4280 GCA_965305135.1 uncultured Colwellia sp. | reverse complement strand
ACCCCAAGCAAACGAGCTACAACCGTAATAACCCCAAGCAAATGAGCTGCAACCGAAACAACCCAGCAAGTGACCTGCAGCCGTAATAACCCCAAGCAAACGAGCTACAACCGTCATAACCCCAATAATTAAATCATCTACACCGCCCGTCCCCACCTCGACACACGAAGTTTGTGCGGCAGTGACCGCGTAGCCGGTAGTGCTACGAGGAAACTACACATAATGACGCGATAGGTGGGAGGTATGTAAAGGTAATACTAGCAAAACAGTAGTAGTATGAACTTGAATTGTGGTGAAAAGGCGCGCAAAAAGAAGTATCCGGTGAATGCGTTTTATATGGGCCCTATTTGCATTTGTAATGGTAAGATGTACATGAAAACGGGCAGTCTGGAGAGAGAAGAATTGAGGAGGACAAGACTCCTGAAAGAGTCCCATAAATATGAAGGTCTGACGCCGCTTACAAGAGTTTTTAAAGCAAACTAAAGTGTTTTTATACCGGAATAGAACGGAACTCTTGAGGGGTTGATCTCGAGATAATCCGCCATAAGATCTACGATCGCTTAACCAGCGTACCGCCTTATCCCTTGCGTGCCCAGTAATCTCCGAGGAGTGGAAACGACGAACAAAACTACAAATGAGAATGATTGAATAGGAGAAAGACGGATCTAGCAGAATTTCAGGTTATTTGAATTTGAATTTGGTGGACTTTGGACTCTTCAGATTGTTGTTTTCGAGGTTCGAACGAATGGGATTTTTTGAGTATTACTGATGACTAACAACAACATTTCTTGCATATTCTAATGCTTGAATATCAAAACCTCATCATTATATCATTATCATACACATGTTCGTACTTGTTTTTGAGTTTCTGAACAGCGTAAATTTGAAACTCTGCTGGTTTTCTAGTTTAAACCCGGTTTGAAGAGTATTCTGAATTTTATGTCAAAATGTAGCCTCTATTCAAACAACAGTTTTATTTTTCACTCTGCAGTGAGCATCTTCGCAAGCTCTACCCACTCTCTCACAAAAGAAAACGACAGAGGGTGTCACAAAGAGTGAGTGGGGAGCTATGTCGTGTTCTGAAGACTGTTGATTTCAGTGGTCTCATATTATTATGTCAGTCCGTTCAAATTTCAATCACCAAAAATGAGATTAGTAAAAAGAATATATCATTTGTTTTAAATTCTTGATTATTTTTAAATATAATATATTGCCTTCAATATGGTTTAATATTACAGGTCAGCGTACAAGGGGCGTATTTCAGGAGGAAAATTTACCAAAGATATCTGAGTAAGCTAGATATCGAGGTTTTTCGTTCTTCTCGTGGTGATTTATTAATGATTGATTCACATTCAAATGAAGAAAATATTTGTTACATATTGCAAATTCATGAATATGTGTATGTATTAAGGTTTTAGAATCGACTAGATTTGTTCAGACTAGTTTCAAGAAAATGGTTGGTAAAGATAAGGCGGGGTAAAAAGGTTATTCTTCTAATTGTTTTCTAGAAACCAGTTTTGTTAAGACAGTGGAAGAGCCTTAATAGAAACGTAGGTTTATTCAATCTTATTTTTGAAGTGCTGGTTTGCTGCAAACTTTTTGAATCGCAACTTGAGAGTTTTATTTTGTAGAAAATTGACAAACCTCGAAGACAACCGAAGACAAAGTCGAGATCAAAACGTATGAATGAATTCATTTTCAAGCCTTTTTAAAAATAGTCATAGTAGTTTGTTTTTGTTATATTTGCAATGAAAGACCAAGCGTTTCCATTTATTGTCACATTTTTAGAGATACCTTCGAGCAAAGACTGGCGTGATAAAAACAGCCATGTATGTTATTATTCATAAAGAATCACTAACTGGTTACTTGATTATGTTGTTAATAAAAAGGCCGAATTTTAAATTCTTGTTAAATATAACTGTGACTGTTAAAATATGACCTTGTATTATGTTTCCTAATAAAGAATTTTAAGACAATATTAATATTTCAAGATTTCACAGCAGTTACCGGTCAGGTTCAACATCTTCAATCCAGATGTAAGGAAAATTTTTAAATATATGTTGTTTGATGATAATAGAGCATGGAAATCATTTATTGTTTAAATATGTAGCTTCTTCACCTTGCGGCTTTTGACAAGGATTTTGTCATCAGGAAGAGTAAGACCGCATTTAAAACTCCCAGTTAGCCAATCTCTATGATTCATTCACGCCAAAGGGTCTTCAGCGGAATCTGATATCGCTTTAGGTGCTAATGGACAATACTCAAACTTAAAGCAACCTGATGACTTTGCGATGGTGAACAGTATTAAGGCTGCTCTCTCTCTTGTCAATTGGAAGTCTGTGAAAAAGGTAATAATGTCAGTTTTATAGGCATTTCTGTACTGTACAGGATGATAGATGTTACGCTATAGGTTCGTACATATGAGAATTACGTTCAAAGCCTCCAGAACGCATTATTTCTTGAAGAAGATCATTTGGTGGGTGTATTGAGGAGTTCGATAAATTTCTAATGGGTTTCACTTTTGAATGTAAAGGCATCAAATTTCTCCAACAGGAGAAAACCAACCGATTAATAAAACTCTTACTTGTATTTAATCAAATATCAGTCAGAGGCCAATTTCAATTAAGGTACCCAAGGCCCTTAACTAATTTTACTTAGAACAGAAACTCAGAACATATCATCAATAAGTCCAAGTTCAAGGTAACTTTATGATATTCTCGAAATGGTACCTTCTTATAATCAAAACAGGTCATGACTTACGTAGATGTATATTTTAACAAATTCAGGCTGTTCGAATGGCCATCAACTCGTGCAGAATTGAGAATGTCTTCCCTCAGTCTTGTTTAACAACTTCCGTTATCAAGCCATTCAAAGAAGCTCTTTCGGTTTGTTGTCAAATTATAATTTAATATTCAATATTCAGTTTATTTTTTAAATTTACAACTGTAACTCCAGTTGCGTATGTTACTTTTTCAGTTCTCTGATGGACTGGATGGTAACCAAATTGTCTCTATTCAAACTTTGTTCAATTCTGGAACAGATGGTAGGTTTTCGACAATTTTAATAAATGAGATATACATATTGATATCAATCCGCTCTTAAAGAGAACATAAATTTTTTGATTAATGGTGTAGACAATCCACTTGCTCCTGTGATAGTATCCGGAGAAGAATGTAGCCAAGTCGTGATAGAAACTTTACAGGTTGGACAGTAATGAGTGTCGAGTGCTTACCTAATTAGCAAGTTCGTCGAATTGATAATGTAAAAGTCTTAGTCTGCACTGTCAATGAATTATCGGCGGAAATGTGCGGCAGAATGAATTTTGGACTCTATTTTGCTCTAACTCGTTTTAGGTACTATTCTCAAATGACCAATAAGAAAGATTGCCTACTTTTGAAAAATGACGGGTATGTCTACCGAGATTATGATACATCACATTTTAGATCAGCTCTTTGTGAAGCAAGCAATGGTCAAATTTGCAGAGTTGACTTCCCTCCCAAAAATGTGTGTTCATTTGCATTTTACCAATAATATGACCTTTATAATTGTATACTCATTGTAGCAGGTTTTGTTAAGGACCTATATTACCGTGTGTTCTCTTGATGTGTGCAATGCGCTTGCACAGAAAGGTTGGTAATAGAAACTTTCATATGAGTTAAACTGTTTACAAATGTAGGCCTTAGAAATAGTCCATTTGATCTAGTTATTGTTGACGAGGTTGATCAGTGTTTTGAAGTAGACGTTTTACAAGCTATTCAGTAGGATCATGGAATGAGATGCCTCTTTGGTATACTTCCATTTTAACTAGGCCTAACACTTAAATTTTGGTAATGCTCTCAATAATTTTCATACTTTGATTGAATTATCCATTAGATTTGCCGGCCCTACAAGCCGAATTATGTTACTTGGGAATGGTTCCTTTCTGCCCCGCGTAAGAAACAGTAAGCTGCTGCTTGCCAGTCTATCGTATTCAACAGATCTGGTTGGAGTAATTCTGGCTTTTAAAAAGAGTATTTTGAATCCTAAAATGTCAAACATCATGGTATTCGTTACTAAACAATATGTACCTCAAATTTCTCCTTTCAAACCCCTTGGACTTAATCATTTCTCTGAAGTTACTCCTTTCAAACCCCTTGGATCTTAATCATTTCTCTGAAGCTACTCCTTTCAAACCCCTTGGATCTTAATCATTTCTCTGAAGCTACTCCTTTCAAACCCCTTGGATCTTAATCATTTCTCTGAAGTTACTCCTTTCAAACCCCTTGGATCTTAATCATTTC
>CBDLPA010000056.1:0-4391 GCA_965305135.1 uncultured Colwellia sp. | reverse complement strand
TTTTTAAAAAGTGGGTACGGTTATGTGGCTGGGTACGGTTATGTGGGGTCACCTACTTGATGATATGCTTTCAAAATACATAATATGATATCATTATAAATAATACTCATATGGTATCCTCAGCATTGCGGTTCAACGTTCAATTACACAAACAACACCTTTTGGATCTTGGACAAATTTCAGGTCTCACCTCAAATTCTTGAGGGCCCAGTCTTGATGAGAATATCTTCCTCACGCCTCCAGGTGAGGGCTGAATGAAGATAAACATTATTGGAGATAAAAGGATCCATATTAACAAAAACAGCCAATATCCTTCCAGTGTTGCAGACCTGCTTCAAAGCCGAGGTGGTGACGTTGGAGGCAAGGAGCGATTTTCGGATTCCGGCAATGCGTTGGGTCAAACGAGTTTGACTGCAGAAGTGAGAAATGAAGGCTCCTTCCAAGTTTGTAAGATATCAATGAATATCCCATTATTTCCTTTTTCACAAATTGATGATATAAAGACTTTTATTAGACAAAAAATATGACTAATCTGGCATTGCTCACCTTTCAGCTCCAGCAACCGCATATCTTCCCTCGCAGCAACGATATCGATAAATTTCACTCAAAATGGCTTCTCCTGCTGCCCTCAAAAAGAGCCACTAGATTAGAGAGCTAAAAAACCTTTCCAGAATGATTGAATTTACTGGATGCAGCTGAGAATACGCCAAGCAGAAGAGGCAAGACTAAACCATGATAATACAAAGGGTGAGCCTACTGACAATAGCGACACGGGTCCAAAACGTGATACTTGAGGAGTATTCTTCCTGTTGAGCAGTTGCATGAAGAACTGAGACCAAAGTTGCAACAGCAGCTGGAGATGGATTAATTCAAAACTATACTAATTGTATGAAATTGCGAGAATAATTTCAAAAGAACTGATCAAAATCAAAAGATATAAAATCAAAACATCCAAACCAACTGAGTATGAGCATTATGACCATTAATCTTTGACCCGCTTTTTTGTGACTTTTAGCATTGAAGACATAAACCGCGAACATCAGCCAGATCTAACAAGTGATGAGAAAATATGACAGCCAACTTGCATCAGAAGTTCATCATCGTCGTTCTCGACCTGCCCTGTTTTTCTCAGCATTGTCGCACTGAGCAATGACCGGACATACTGTGTCAGCTCTTCCGCCTACACCATCAAAACCTTTTTAGGAGACATGTAATTACTAAATGAAAATTGAATTAGAATTATTGAATATTCCTGAAAAGCAAATTTGAGAAAAGTACCATCTTAAATTGATCGTACAAGCGCGAAAATATGCTGAGCGTTCCCCACTTACTGAGTTTTCAATGTCATAAACTCCCTCGGCTTCTGATATGCTGAAAATATAGAGATTGCCCGAAGAAGTGATTTCCATAAGATCAACCTTGATGTTCATCAAAGGAAAACAAAGAACCAACTTCCATTGAAATTCTTTGGTGCCGCTCCTCCTCTGTTTCACAATCACTTTCACTGTCGCTTCCGAAGAGTGGTTCATCATCTTGAGAGTCGGGAGAAGAGCACACAGGGTTGGTAAAGATTGTACTTTCGATAACTTCCATTCTGCAAGGTGAACGAAAAAGACAAACTTACTCATCATCAGTGATTTCAACAATCTTCATGCTGCTATCCTTTTGGGAATTTAATGATTTTGCACCACGATGCTCAGCCCACTTGATTGGTTTTTCTAAAAATAACAATAACGGCATTACACATACCTTCTTCGGGTTTCGGCTCAATCACAAATGTTTCTCCTTTGTTGAGAGCCTTTTTGACTGTTGCCTTCCGTTTTTTCTCAAGGAAGGCAGTCTAAAATGAATAAATCTAGTAAATTCACAAACATTGTCGCAATATCTTGTACAAATATTATCGGCAAGTGAGTCGATTCCTTTGAATACCAATACAGGATGACCTTGAACAATAAACAAAGAGGAGTTCCTAACAGTTTTGAACGTGGCCTTTCAAATATTTTACAGAGAAATAATCAGCAGCAATAACTACTACAACAAATGGAATAAAAGACGAGTAGAACTAAAAAGATGAGCAAAAAGTGAATTACATGTTCCAAGGACTGCCTGAATTTGAGAGTTAAATCTGAAGACCCAGGAGAATCCACAATAATGAAGTGACTGTGCCTGGATTCAAGTCTCAGTCTTATGTTAAATAAAATAAAATACTGATCTCCTGATGGGTTTATTAAGCGGTAGTCAACCTAAAAAGATAAGTTGATAAAATCAAAGAGAAAACATACCTTGCTGTTTTTTCCTCTAAATTTCTCAATTCCAGCAAGTCGTGAAGAAGGCACAACACTAATAATTAGGAACAACAAATCTTATCATTTTCTTACCCGATTGACGTGATTGACTCAACTCTATCATGAAGTGAGTCACCTGCCATTAGAGCTGGTCCTGCTTCAAGACCCCTAGGTCGTGATGGGAAAGAAGTTTGAGAAAAAGCACGTTATTAATGTTGAAATGGCATATGGAAAATGAGTATCAGTACAAAGCCATCCTAACCATCACACTAATAAGAGATATTGTTCATAATACTTGGCAACCCAATAATATTTAGGTACAATAATCATATCAACCCACCCAGTATTGAATATTTAAACTACAGTTAGTGCTGATACTCACCACCCACGATGTCATAAACGCAGAACCCATATCGGAAGCAGATTTGACCATGCTCAAAGAAAAGATTGTTTGAAGGCGAGTCTAATAAGAGGTAATGAAAGCAAAGAAACTAAACTCACAAGTGTTTCACTATCCATCACATCAAATAAGTCAACCATCGGGCCAATGAGAGAGATTAACAACTAAAGGGAATGATGTTTTTGTATTTACAAACTTGAGGTTCATTTACGTTCCATATTCTATGCAACAGATGAAACACAGCCGCTGGTGGAGTGTCCTAAAAAAATAATACAATTATATATTCAGTTTACACTTGGAATTCGAATGAATGGAACTGATGACGACGACGAGAATTCAACCTTTGTTGTCATTAACAAAAAAGAGACTCACACTTCCGTAAGAAATTCCAGCCCTTAGATTCAACGGCACCTTAATACTGTTCACCCTGAATTAAATATAAGACCAATTTAAATGCTTCTTTACATTTTGAAAGGATCATCCTGGACAATATCCAAGAAATCAGGAGCTTCAATATCATTTGTTGGAATTTCAATACCGAGACTAAAATGTAACAAAAATTAAGGCAACTTACGACGGAGCACCCTCTAATAGAGAAGCTGACATCTCCGATAGACTGGGAATGTCTGGAATTGCACTACTTAAATCACCAAGAATATCTCCACCTGGAATATCCCAGTACCCTTCATAACTTGGCATATCTGGTGAGGCAGCTGGAAGACGTAGAAGACTCGCAATGTCAGTGAAGTCAGGCAGCTTTCCAAGGCTTGCTGCGGCGGATGCAATTCGTCCGAAAGAAGGCGGGTTGATCTTGGCTGCAAGTCCTTGGAGTTGTCCTAAACACCCAATACGACTGAGGATCTTGATCTTGTCGGCAGGCAGCTTGAAGAGGAAGTCAAGATTGGCCATGTCAGGAAGGGACGCAAGTTTATCCAGTCCTGGTAGCCCGGGCATTTCTGGCATTTCAGGGAGATTAGGAACGCTTAAGGAAGACATGTTAGCCAGATTCCCCAGTTCAGAAATGGCAGGAAGTTTACCAAGCTTTGCTGAAACCAGTGCAAGTTTACCAAAAGCTGGCGGACTAAGCCTTCCAGCAAGAGCCTGGAGCTGAGGAAGAACAAGTGAAGCTTCGAGTTTCGATAATACGTTCTTGGGGAGAGCAGCCAGTAACTCCAGGTTGGCAAAGTCTGGAAGCGAGACCAGGTCAGTTAGATCAGAAACACCACTAAAAGAAGGCAAGTTTGAAGGAATCTCAAAGCCAGCCAATTTCGGTAGGTTCAGCGGGTTGGCTAACATGTCGGCTGAAGGAAGTTTGCCAAGACTGGCAGCAGCACAAGCAACTGAGGCAAAGCAGACCGGACCAAGACGAGTACTCAAGGCTGTTAACTGCGAGAATACAGGACCGGCTTTCAATGCTTCCAGTTTGGGTCGAGGAAGAGAAGCCAAAAAGGAGACGTTGGCAGGACCAGCGGCGCCTGGAGGAGTCGGAAGGCTCAAGCTTGACATTGACGACAGACCGCCAGGGAGACCAAGGTTTTGAAGAGACGACAACCCAGGAATGTCGAAGTTTGGCAATCCAGGAAGACCAGGAATATCGGGTAGTCCGTCAAGAGAAGGGCCATTAGCCAAAGAAGGAAGCCTCAAAAGACCAGCAATGTCAGTGAAGTCAGGCAGCTTTCCAAGGCTTGCTGCGGCGGATGCAATTC
>CBDLPA010000055.1:0-4806 GCA_965305135.1 uncultured Colwellia sp. | reverse complement strand
CTCTAAGCCTTTTAATTCTCGCTGAGTGGGAAAGAACTTAATCAACTTGGTATAAATAACAGGCAAAAAAAGTTCATATTTTTACGTCTTAACTTCCTGTGTTTTGCGATCGAGTAATTGCTTGTGAACCCTCCACTAAAAAAATCACGATTTATTAACTATTGACGCCATACTCGTTTGTTATACGGAAATTTCCTGCCTGCCGACTTTATGAGCAAAACCACCTACTCTAACCTTAATAATTTCCTGTTCGCTCGACTCAACAGACGCAGTAATTCTCGAAATACACTCCATTGCCCGACCTTGCTCGAAAATAAAACTATTCGAATGTTTATTAGGAAGATACTTGGTTAAATAACATGCTAATGCACCACTCGCACTCCCAGTCGCTGACTCCTCGGGAATACCAAACAATGGAGCGAAGTTACGACAACTTGCTGTAACCATGCTTGTTTTTTCACATAACTCAAAAGCATGAATACCAATAACATCATGCCTTTTACAGAATCTACTGGTTAGATTTTCATTCACTTGAATTTTATCGAGATACCCATATGGGACTGGGACAATAATATCAGATAAACCTGTTGAAATAACCTCAATCGGTAACCGAGTCGATTCAAGTACTTTCGAGTCTAGTCCGACTAACCCCGATATAACTTCATAACTAAACTGTCCACGGTATTCTGGTAGCTTCTGATCCATGACTATAAGACCATTTGCCTTTATGGTTACGACAAGTAAACCTGCTTTAGTCCTTTGGAGGTATTTACCTTCAGTTATGATTCCGTCTTGATGCATTGTCGAAAACGCAGCTAATGTGGCATGTCCACAGAAATCAACTTCACCTGCTATGGTGAAAAAAGTCACCCCAAAATCGGCTTCGTTATCTCGAGACACAAATGCAGTTTCCGAATAACCAACAACTTGTGCTATTTGTAATTTTTCTTCGTTCGACAAATGATCAGCGTCAAGCACAACACCTGCAGGATTTCCACCAGTTCCATTCGCAGTAAAAGAATTAACCAAAAAAGCTTCAACGTTCTTCAATCTCAATTTCTCCGTATAACGAGACTATAAAATTTCTCTATTCTCGAGAAAACACTGCCATTTTGTAAATTTAATAATTAAACAAAACAACAAGTTAAAAATTGTAATTTATCATGATTTTACAAAGAACGAGTTATTCTACAACCTCAACGCCTCATTCAGAGGCAATAAAATAGTTGGTTAAAATAAGCGACGCAGGAGCAAAAACCAACTGTTTTTTGTCCTGCTTTATTTCCTTGATACTAATTGAGCCTCCTCCCCAAAGTCTAGCATTACGCTAAACTTTAAGGCGACTAAACCAACAGGAGAAGACTCTATGAAATTCTATACTACTTTACATAAATATTATTGCGGAATCGACTTACATGCCAGAATTCTTTATGTTTACATATTAGATCAACAAGGAAAAAACTTGTTCACCAAAAAATTGGGGCTGACCCGCTGACAAGACGAATTTACTGATTAAAAACAATTAGCTACCTAGCAGTAGCCGAAAGAGCACTATTGTCTATTGACAGGAGATGGGCTCATTTGTGTGTTATATTTCATTATACTGAATAAAAGCAAAAATCATATAGATAACAAATAAGGCAATTGGAAAAAAGATTAATCCTCTTTTAGTGCCCTTCAATTTTTGTAACGCAGCATACCTTTCGACTATATTTAATTCATCAGATGTTAATTTGTGATTGCAATGCACGCAGGTTAAATCACCTACACTGATATGTAAGCTACAAGCAGGACATGGTCCTTTTTTGCTTTTTAATCTAGAGTAATTATCTATACCCTCATTCATTTTATTCTCCATCCATGAATTAAAATATAACGGGCCTGTAGAATTTCTCTTTTTGAAAAAACAGCCACAAAAAATATTCAAAATTAAGCCTCAAAACACGTTGCTACGTGAAATCTAAGACAATAATACATTAAAACTTGCCTTTTAGAGACTCTGTGAACATAAATTTAACCTGTGATTTTCTACTTTGGAGAAATTCTACAGCCTCAACGCTTTGCTAAGAGGAAAATAATGGTTGGCTATAATCGCGAAGCGATGGCCAACTGCTATTTTTCCTTTTAAGCAACTTGGTACGCCCAGCATGGGCATGAACTAATGAGGTGAAAGTCCTCTGTAGGAAGATCACCGTTTAATGAGTTTTATTAAACGCTAACTACTAGCGAATGGCAAGGGCTTTTCTGCGAAGAATGGTCTGAAGGAAGCCGCTAGCAAATTTGTGAGCTGATGAACAAGAACATCATATGAGGCGTAGACTAGAGGTGAGTTAGCCAAGCATAACGAAACCATGTGATCTAATGGTCACCGTAAATGATGCAGTAGTGCAAAGAAAGTACATGCTCTTATCTGGGGAGATCTGCTTAACACGCAATCGGCATTAAACCAGTAAGGCTCTGGTTAATAAGTGCCTTGGCTTCGTTGAATACATCGACGACGAAGAGCGAATGAGATGTAAACCGATAGCGCCAATGATGGTAACGTCAATGGTGATTAAGTAGAAGTCAGCAGACGGCACTTTATATTAGGTAAAAGCGCCAATGCCCCTCTCTTTCGTAATGGTTGGGACATGGTGAAGGCCTGAACATTAACTAAAGGAGGAACATTTATGCATTTGAGTACATCTAGATTACTGTCAGGTAATGATGTTATTGAGCATGGCATATCAACCCCAGCCTTATATGAAAATCTCATCGAAAAGCTGTTAAGCCCTGCTAATTTGGATAATGCTTGGAAACGAGTCAAAGCCAACAAAGGTAGTGCAGGTATTGATGAGATGACGATAGATGATTTTCCCACTTTTGCTAACGCAAACTGGGAACACATCAAAACACAGATAGCTCAAGGAACATACCTACCTAGCCCCGTGCTACGGGTCAACATTCCTAAACCCGATGGTGGCACGCGAAAACTGGGTATTCCTACCGTACTCGATAGGTTTATCCAACAAGCAATCCACCAAGTACTCAATCCACTATTCGACCCGCATTTTTCACCTTACAGCGATGGTTTTCGCCCAAACTGCAATGCAGCACAAGCGGTAACACATTTGCAAACAGGTATTAAATCGGGTCGTAAAATAGCCATTGATATTGACTTATCTAAATTCTTTGACCAAGTTAATCATGATTTACTCATGCATAAACTCGGATTAAAAATAAAAGATAAAGTATTGATGAAACTGATTGGGCGGTACTTACGCGCAAGAATTGTTGAACACGGTAAACGAGTAAAACCAACCCAAGGCGTGCCACAAGGAGGGCCATTGTCATTGTCACCGTTACTCTCTAACATCATGCTTGATGAGCTTGATAAAACGTTAGTAAAACGAGGGCATCACTTCGCCCGTTATGCAGACGATTTCACCATTTTGGTGAAAACTAAGCGAGCAGGCGAACGCGTTTTAACGAGTATTAGCTTGTTTATAAAGCAAATCCTTAAACTCGTCGTTAACGAGAAGAAAAGTCGTGTAGGCGCGGTAAAAGAGACCAAGTTTTTAGGTTTTGGTTTCAAATATGGGCGAATCAAAATACATGATAATTCATTGCAACGTTTTAAATATCGTGTGCGAGAGTTAACTAACAGAAATTGGGGCATTGCCATGAGCAAGCAAATTAGTCGTCTTAACCGATACCTGCGAGGATGGGGCAACTACTTCCTCATCGCCAACGGTTATCAGTTATGTGTCGATTTAGATCAATGGATCCGTCGAAGAATACGGATGTGTTTTTGGAGACAATGGCGCAAGCCAAGATCCAAAGTGAAAAATCTAGTAAAACGGGGTGTTCCACTAGCGCTAGCAATTAGCTGTGGAGCGACAAGAAAAGGGGTTTGGCGTAGTGCGAAAACCAAAGGAATAAATTTGGCATTAAGCAACGAGTATTTAGCTAATGCAGGTTTAGTATCACTTAGGGATATCTGGATTAAAATCCATCATGGTTAATGAACCGCCCTGTGCGGAGCCGCATGCAGGGTGGTGTGGGGCTGGAGGGTAGAAACCTCCGGCTACCCGATTTATGTGTTTTTGTGCTCACGTTCTTGTTTTAGTATTTTGAGGAGTAAATCTATTCGACGATTTACCTTTTTACTTTCAGCTGTAACCATGCCTTGTACAAAAGTAGATGCAGTGAAAATAACGAACATCACTTTATATGTATCGGAGTCAATATTTAAAAATTGACCGGCAATAATTAGCAAAGCTAAAGGAGCCAGTATTTGTAAAATATCTTTGATACCAACACTTTTTGAACCGAGGTTATTAAATTCATCAATATCCTTCTGGTGCATTGTCATTTGATCATATTCTACTTTGGCTTTTACTTTTAATTGATCATCATTATCCATAATTTGACACCTTACTCTTGAAACACAAAAGGCGCGTAGCGTTGGCTGTCGCTCTGCCGCTGCTTGTTATGCGACTAGTGCGCCGACCTCTTCCAGTTTTTTACGGATGGAGTTGATTGACTCATCATACTCCCAGTACATCATACGGCCATGCGATCCAGTAACTAAAAGATATTGCTCACTAACAGACTGCAGCCTCTCTATTGCAACCAGCTTTTTCACGTACTGCTCTTCATTCACCGCTTCTGCAATTTCTTTATTATTTTCATCATATCCATGAACGATTATCGCTGTCTTAACGTTTACCTCTAGATACTGCATCTATGTCATTTCCTTCTTCATGCTGCATAGACATAATGACTCCCCACAAAGTGCTAGCCTCTAAATTCGTGGGTTAGTTT
>CBDLPA010000054.1:0-4998 GCA_965305135.1 uncultured Colwellia sp. | reverse complement strand
ACTGATAAGAATACATCTTCTGCTAGCTCACTTTCAAATTTATAATTATTTTTTATTCCTGCACCTTTATTGGATCTAGTCCTTTCTTTATATGGAGTTTCTTCTTCTTCTCCAATCATAGATACACCTGGAGCACGGAATTCACCCTCTTCCCCACCACCAACAATATCACTTTCATTATCACTTATAAATGATTCAATTTGTAAAGTCGGAGTGGTAGGAACTGTTCTAGTAGTTTTAGCAGCTTTAGTGTGTTTAACATGTTTAATCCCATCAAAATGTCTTGCTAAACTTAAGAAGGTTGGAATTTTTGTATAACTTCTTTCAAACAATTTAACAACTCCATCAATATTTGGAAATTCATCATTTTTAAAATAGTTTTGGAGAGATATAACTTGTTCCGTATGAGTTTTCATTTCCAGTTGACCAGGTAAAGATTTAAATTTGTCTCTCAAAATGTTTCCTTTTTCGTCAAAACCATGTAAAATCATTATTGCAAATTGATCAAAATATTTTTCTAAAGCCTCTTTTAATACATCTAGTTTACCTTGTTTCTTTTCATCAGAAGCCTTCTTACTCAGTTGTTCATATTCTCTTCTCACATCATCTTCTTTATCATATCCATCTAATAATAATTGTTTCTCTTCATCAGCATATATTAGGTTTTGATGTTCACCTTTTAATTGAGCATAACCTTCACGCAACTCATCATCTTGAGCTTCAATCATTTTAACCATAATTTTTTCTAATTTTTTCTCATCAATTTTCTTTCCATCCTCAAAACTTTTAATAATTTTATTAGCTTCTTTGATAAGATTATTAGTTTCTTTCCTATTATATAATCTTCCTGAAGCCATACTCTCATAAATCACATTAAATTTACCAGCTTGTTCTAAAAATAATTTTTTCTGACCTTCATCTTCAGTCTCAGAAGCAATAAGGTCAAAAGTAGATTGGATATCATATACATGGTCTAGTAATACTCTATCAACAGGTTGATTTTGAACAGGTACACGAATAGTTTCATCAATAATTTCTTCTTCTAGTTTTGGAGCTTCACTTGGAATATTTAGATTTCTTTTCACAATATCTTGTGTTTGACGTTCTCTTTCCTCTTCTTTAAATTTAGTTAAATTTTCTTTAGAGAAATTGACGTTGGAAATTTTTGCACGAGTTACCATTTAGGGAAAAATTAATTTTAATAATTATTTTTATATAAAATGCTTGATAGATCTAAAATTGATTTTGAAATTAAAGAGAACTCCAATTGGAGGAGTAAATATACACAGTCAAATAGTGCATATGCTTTTGCAATCCCATCAAATTTTATTATACATGGACCTTCAAGATCAGGTAAAACAACTTGTTTAGAACAAATACTTACAAATGAAAAGTTAGCAATATTTGATTTTGTTATTTATGTTAGTAAACATGAAGGGTCTATACATAGGGTGTTAGAAGAAAAATATCCGAATAGTTTTCTACCCTTGTTCACTAATAATATGGAAGAAGATATTCAAAATGCAATTGAACTGTTACAAAAACAAACCTTTGATGCTGAAACACAAATAATGGAAAACTTAAAATCAAATATAAATTCATCTCTACTCAAACTAATTGATATATTATGTGAAGAAGAAGAAGTATCTATTGCAGTTGTGTTTGATGATGTTATTGTAGATTATAAGAATTCAGACGATAAGGATATGGTAAAAATTGTAGAAAAATTATTTGCTCACTATTTGAAGAAAGGTGTTTCAACCTTTTTAGTTTCTCAAAATTTCACTAAGAGTGTACCAAGTCAGAGTAGAACAAACTATAATTATTTTATAACCTTTAATGTTCCAAAGAAGTCATCAGATAGTCAAGCTATAAATAAATATATATTATCCTCTTCATATGGTTTCAGTGAAAAAGTTAACAAATTAATAGATGAAGTTAGTCAGAATCAATATGTCTTTGCTGTTTTTGATAGAGAGAATTTAACCGGTTTAAGGATTAAAGAGGAAGAAGGTGTTGAAGAGAATTGTAGATGTAGACTTAAGTTTGATAATTTTATAAATTAAGAAAACAGAATTTAAAATATAAATTTAAAACAGAAATTTATTTTCTATTAAAATGGCTCCGAAAAATTTTCAAATTATTGTTAGAGGTGAATATAACAGTTCTAAAACAAATCCTGTTTACTATAAAGGTCATCACTATGATTTAGACCATCAACAATATGAATTTAGAATTGTGAATGCGAGATGTGTTGTAGCACATAAGAATGTTAAGAAGGATTACAAAGATAAATTTGTTATGTCTGATGGTACTAATACTTATGAAGTTACATTGGATCCTGGTAATTATTCGCCTGCAAATTTGTTTGATGAAATTATTGGAAAATTATATAAAAACCATTATGACGATTTCCTTGTAGATGTAGATGGAGA
The DNA here is from genome assembly GCA_965305135.1 of uncultured Colwellia sp. GTDB lineage: Bacteria > Pseudomonadota > Gammaproteobacteria > Enterobacterales > Alteromonadaceae > Colwellia. The sequence goes on along the minus strand of CBDLPA010000054.1, from coordinate 2,563 downwards.
AATGGTTTTTAAACAACCCTTCTCTATTTCAAATATTCCAGCTAAAGGTAAAATTAAAATTATTATAGAAGAATCTAATTATACAATTGATTTCCTTCAATCAACTTCTCTTTCTCTGTTAGGTTTTACTGAACAAGTTCCGGTAGAAAATGATGGATTTGATGAACATTATGTAAGCAATCTTCCTCCACATACAAGTGATGGTGTAAGTGTATATAACATTATTTCAAATTCTATATCTCAAGACGGAGCAGACATAGATAATCAGATTATGGCTACTCAAATGATTAACGTAGCACCATATGAATTTTTAGATTTCAAAATGGATATTGAACCTCCTTGGCATTTGTTTAAAGGAAAGGAAGTTGGTAATAATGTTTCATTTACATTTGTTGATAATAATGGTGCAGAAATTAAAATGGGTAAGGAAGAAAGTTATTTGATAGTTCAATTTAGAAAAGTAAAAGAAGACTAAGTGAAGAAGACAAAGTAAATTAAATAATAAAGTTGATAAAAAATATAAAAATTAATTTTTGTATAAATGGTACAAAGAAAATTAATTATGTTTGAGGAAGAGGTTAATACCCCACCAATAAAAGAAGAGGTTAATACCACACCGAAAAAAGAAGAAGAGGTCAAGGTTACATTAAGAAGAACAAAATATAGACCGAAGGAACAACGAATGAATAAATTTGAAAAATATATATGGAAAAATTTATTAGGTTAAAAATAGATAAAATAATAAAATTTTAAAAAATTATTTTTTATCTATAAAATACAATGACAAATTACTCAACGAAAATTTCTGACAATTCAAAAGACATCTTTAATGAGAATGTTCTTTCCCCACTTTTTGGTGATGTAGTTGGAGGTAAATTAACTTCTCAACCGAATACTAGACATTATGTCTCTGCAACTATAAATGATAAAATTACCAATCTTATCGAGTCTACTAAAGGTGGACAAAAATATACTTTTTCTATACCTGCTAACCAATATATTAAACCTTCTCATATTCGTGTTATGTATCATGTAGAAAATTCAACTGGAAATACTTATACTCAAGAGGGTGATGTTGATAAAAAGGCTGAGTTTGGTGCTATTCAAATTCGTAATTGTAACTCAACCGTTTTTGATATTGTTGATCTCAGTTATGATAAAAATAAAGGAAAGGCAATTACAATTGAGAAACCTTATTTACAAGAATTAATGTATAATATGAAACAAGCTGGTTCACCAGATGATGAGTTATCTACTTCTTTCGTTAAACATGAATCAGTTGTTGACGGGGATAATACTGTTATCGATAAAGATAATAAATTTATTCGTGATACAGCTGGTGCAACTACATTTGTTCCCCGTAAACCTGGTTATTCTTCATTTAAACAGCGTGAACTTCTTTGTCGTCAAACTGATAAATCAAATGAAAATCTAGGTGTTATGAATGTTCCTCTTAACTGGTTGTTTAATGGAAATCAATATTTCGCTGAGGCGGTTAAATTTACTGTCTACCAGAATAATGATAAAAACATTTTTAGTTTCGGTGAACATCCTTCTGACAATCTTAACGATAAATTTATTGTTGATAAGCTCAATGATTATAAATTTAAAATTCACTACATGGAATTTGTCTATGATGAGATTCATCTTACTGAAGAATATATGACTAAACTTAATGTTTATCTGAATAGAGGTAATTCAATTGTTAACACATTTAATACTGTTACCTACAAAGATAGTCTAGACTTCTCAACTCAAAAGACTAGTGGTCATGAATATACAATTGATGACATTAATCTTCCAAGTGCAGTTCTCTTCGGATTCATGCCTTATGATGGTGCAGATACAAAAGATAACTTTGGTGATGATGTCGATTTCTACGCAGAAGGTGATGAGGCGAATCTAGGATTAAAATCTAATCGTCGTAAAGTTTCTGAGCAGAGAACTACTCTACCTAGCGATCTGATTAATCTTACAGAATATTTCATTAAATATATTGGAGACGATAAGCAAGAAGTTAAGATTCCTGACTATCCCATTAAACTTTTTGAACATTCTGATGGTAAAATTGAAACCTTTGATGTCTACAAGAAGTTTACTAACTACTTTGGAGACAAGTGTCCTATTGACTATGAAGATTGGAAAACTAATTATAATTTCTATATTGTGGATCTTACTGATAGTGTTGGTGGGCAACATATTGATCCCAATCTAAAGAGTGGAAAACTTAAATTATGCTTCTCTCTACAAAATAACATTACTCCTCCTCCTGGATGGGAATTAGTTGTTCTTCCAATTTACAACAACATCTTTACTCAAGAAGGAAATAATGGAAAATTCCAAATTCGTAAGAGGGTTTAGAAAAATAGGAAATAGGAAAATAGAATAATCATAAAATAATAATAAATCTAAAAAATATAAAAATTTATTTTTTACCTATAAAATATGTCAGTGAAATATCCAAATGTAAATGAGACTGTTTCTACAAACATGACTCCACCTGAAAATGAAGCCCCTCCTAAAAACGAAGCCCCTCCTAAAAACGAAATTCCTCCTCCCCCAT
>CBDLPA010000053.1:0-5035 GCA_965305135.1 uncultured Colwellia sp. | reverse complement strand
CCGAAGCACGCTATTCTTTACTGCGCGTCATATTGAACGTGAATCACGCCACTTTGACTCTTTTACTCCTTTCTCATAATCAACAGAGTCATTATCAATATACATATTTAACTGTAAGCCCGCTTTAACTTTACAACCCAATGGCCAGCTAATATATTTAGATAGGATTATTTACTTCTTCTTCTTTTCTTTGTCAGCTTTCTTCGCAAGCTTTTTACGAATTTCAGGAGGGAGTTTGAGGAAACACTTCTTGCACATTGGTTTTCCATCCCTAAAAGCATAAAACAGTCGTATCCCATTACCATTCGCAGAAAGATCCACCAGCAAGAGGCTTATCACATGCCACACAGCTAAAATGCTCAGGATGGAATTGTTTTCCTAGAGCCTTCACACCACGACCTGCAATTGGCTAAAAGATTAAAAATATTCTGTCGAACTTTTCCACATTTGGCACACTGAGATCCAAAGTTGATTTGATAATGCTCTTCACAATATGGTCTACCATCTTTTTGATAAAAAGAGGATCCTTTGAATGGCTTTTTGCAATCAAAACAAACAAAGCTATGGAGATAAGATAATCAGTTTCAAACCAATCATGATGGTACTGACGGCCCTGAGTCGAAACACAATTTCCAGTAATAGGCTTTTTGCAATTTGCACAACAGGTGTTCATCAAAGCAGTATAATCTTTCTCACAATATAGCTTGGCTACATTTTATATAAAAAAAAAAAAAAGAATAAAATAAGTACAAACATTCAAATTCAAAACACTTAATGCCTGCAGCAAAAGGGGTGTGGCATTCAGTACATGTGAAGTGCTCAGGATGACACTTCAAACCTCCCACCGTGATGAAATCACTAAATTGACATGATTTTTTTGAAAACAATGAAATACACCCTTACTCAGTTAATGGCTTTTTGCACTTTCCACACAGCTCTCCTTCACCAGAAACAGGCTTAGCTTTTACAGCACAGAGTTTACAGTGAGGTTGTCCGCCTCTATCTACAAAAGGAGTTCCAGCAAGAGAAGAATTGCAAATGGTACACCTAAAAAAATAATAGTAATTATATATAAAAAAAACGTCGCTGTGACTTCCTACACAAAGTGCTCGGGGTGCCACTTTCTATTGAGTGCATTGACACATTTTCCTTGAATGGGTTGATCACACTTTGCGCAACGAGAACTGAACTGTGCGTGGTAATCAGCCTCACAATAAGCAACTCCATTTGCCTCGAGATACTGTTTTGTGAATAGTTGAGGTGATCAATATTACCTGTCCGTTGGGAAATGGGTTGTGGCACTTTCCACAAACAAAATGCTGAGGATGCCATACCTTACCACAAGCTACGACATAATCACTATTCCTTAGCAAACCTCGGATGCTTTGTCCAATAACTGGTTGCCCGCATCCACCACAAGGCTGGCCTCCTTGAGGCGTACCCATGTTCATGCCAGGCAGTCCCATAGAAGGAGCCCCTCCCATCTAAAAAAAAGATAATTCGCAATTGAATAATTTGCAATCGAGACAGCCGCATACCTGCATGTTCATTCCAGGCATTCCGCCCTGACCCATCATGTGGGGCATTACCTGGGGATAAGTTACTTTCACCAGAAAAAAAGTGAAAAGCAGCAAAGCAGCCCTACCCCAGGGTGCATCTGTCCAAAGTGAGATTGAGCCCCGAAACTAGGGCTTTGGTACTGTGCTGAAAAAGTGAGAGAAAATAAGAAAACAAACTGTTGGAAGGAGGATGAGTTTGAGGTCCTCCCATGAGGATGCTGGTATTATCAGGCATTTTGGTTGTTTCCATGTTGAGACTTCCCATAAGACTGTCCATTCCAAGATCTCCAGCTGGATTCTGACCCACTGGTGCCTAGGCTATCACATGAAGGAGAATAGGGAAGACAATTTTCGAATCCTTACATTTGGGCTTGTATTGAAGTCCATTCTTGGCCCTAAAATTAAAGGAGCGTAAGAAGACGAGTCAAACCTTGAATGGGATTAAACTGCATTGGTGGTTGAGTATTCTGAACTCCCATTGCTAAGGAATTAATCTGGTCTGAGGTTGGTTCCAGCTCTAGAGAAAACCAAATACCGCTTGGTGGAGGTTGGGTGCTAGGATGGGAAGTAGACACAGGTGGTGGCTGAAAAGTAGACGGATTGACAGGTTTGAAGCTCGTAGGAGTTGCATCAGCTCCACCAATTCCAAGATCATTAAAAATATCGTCTAAATCCGCCCTAAAAGGTTACTTACTTACTAGGAAAATATAGAAACATACATTACGCTTGCTCGCTTGCTCGGCCCCCTGAACCAACCCTACTAATATACTAAAACCCAAAACAGCAAAACCAACCGAAAAAACACTGAACCATGGGGTAGTAGAATATATTATATCTGGGGACATCGACCTGTTGAGTTCTCTAACACTTGTGATTAGCGATCTTTGATCTGACTTTTAGTCACTCCCCTGATAAGGGCTTTTTTAAAACGATCCTTACATTTAACCGGTAATTATGGGGGATCCTTATCGTGATGTTGTTCTTGTACAGGAGTAAAGGCTTTTTTTTTTGATATCGGTGTCAACAGCGATAAGCATCGCGAGGGAGGGACTCATTGAGCCCAGATTGCTCATTATATCTTGCAATCGATACCTTCAGAAGAATGTTGATCTCTCTGTGGTTGAGAAGTGATAGACCGTCAGTTTCAAGGGGTTTCGAAGGCTTATTTCCTCTTGACCAGCTCTTCAACTGTTTTTCTGTTGGCCCGTTACTCTCCATTGGGACTTTGTTTTTCGTATTTCTCTAGCAAAATGACAATATTATCAATAAGAGTACAAACTAAAAAGATAATGAGCTTGAAAAATGACTTTTTAAAAAAAGGGGGGGGGAAAGTGTATTTTTACTGGGCACAATTTTTTTAGAGATCACCCCCTGATCTTGTTGCATTTTCAAATTTCAATTTTTTCAGTGCCTTCCTTTGCCTTCCCTCTGCGTTTATTTGGATTATAAAAGCCACCTATAAATACGTTAATATGGACGGGAAAAGTAATCTTTTCCATGACTTTTCCCTTATTTCAAAATCGAAACTACCTCTTGCTGATAGGTGTTGAAATTTTTAGATCTGCTAATTCTCACTAAAGTTCTGGCTATTTAATTTAATAATTTCCTAGACATGTTGTATTGGTGAAAATATGATTTGGTGGTCTAAAATGAATCATTTTTTAAAAATCTAGGGTTTTCTAGGGTTTAGCGGGACACGCATATATGTAAGGAATACTAGATGGAGAAGTAATCTTGAACAGAGGCTTACCGCACGTGCAGCTCGGTCTTGGGCAACTAACCAATCTATTGAATGCAGCACCAGGGAGTTTCACAATAGTGGCGGCTGGAATTTTCTATAATATAATGAGCAAATTTCAGGAGTTGTAAAAAAGAAATAATTATATATAATAATAATAAACCATGGGACTTCTTCTTTGTTTTTTTTTGGAAATACCGTTTCATACCGAAGTTGTCTCGGTATTGTTCTGAGTAGGGCTGCGAGGGGGCTGTATAGGTGAGGTGTAATTAGAAATATCTCTAAGAGACGATAATTGATAGGAAATTAATTCATCCAATTACCAAGTGCAATCGTGCTCTATGTAAATTCATACTATTTATTATAATATAATATAATGTGTGTAAAAGAATATCATATTGACATAATCAGGAAAACGTTATTACAATTAGGATATCACGTGATATCTGTATCAAAAAACAAACAAATTAAAATAATTATGCACCCCTTTGTACCCAATTAGAATATTATACTAACATTACATGTTCAATATGTAGAATTTTAGAATAGAAATGCGGTCCAGGCATTTTCTCAGTAAAAATATCCTGATTTCATCTTTTTTGCTACTTGACTGATAGTAAAACTATACACATACCTGTTCTTGTTGAGGTTCCGGAGCGGGTTTGGCCCCTTCGCCGATGTCAAGATGGCAATCGCTGCCAATTTCTTGGGAAGCACAGCCACTTGAAGCATCGGCGGTATAGAGCTCATCAGCCTAAAAGAATATGTGAAGAGCAGCTTAATCAAATACAGTAAATAATCTGAATTAATAGCTACCACAGGTGCCAATCGTCATGTTCCGCAAACCTATTCAATGTCAGCCGGGGGGTGAGTAGGCTCATTCTAGATAGTAAACAAATAAATACATTTAATATGCTAATTAAAAACCTAGAGGAAGAGGGCTTCAATATTCTCATCAATGGAAGAAGAAGGCTGTCAGGTAAAATAAAATAGTAAAACACATAATAAGGGCTATCATCAAAGAAACATGGATATCAACATTTAAAGCATGAAGTAGTATCGAAAACCACCTACAGAAATGGGAGAGTTGTCATCAAGGGAACCGGCGAAAGCGGGGTTAAGAGTCTAATTACCGTAATAAATTGGGTTGAAACGGGGAAGCTACAAAAGAAGCCAATAATAAGAATAACTGTGTTGGCAAAAGAAGTGTTCATCATACCTCATATCCAGGACTATCCGGGAGATCAAAAACCTCTTGGCTCAGAGGCTCAAGTGGAGGAGGGGTTATGGGGGCAGGAGGCTGAGGAGGGCTGCCTGGGAAGGGATAGGTCATAGCGGGCGGAGAGCGAGGGCGTTTTTGGCCAGGTGGAAGTCTCGGTGTATCTAGCTCCGAGTCAGAGTCGGAGTCAGATGGGTTGAATTTCTTCTACTCGGCTCTATTGTTCTCTTCCTACACCATTATAAATAGATATGATGACCAAACAGTTCTTCTCCTCTGATCTTTACCATATCTAAGTTGGATGAAAGTGCAATCTGGTATAGTTAATATAAATTTGAGTTTCACTTTTTCTCGGCAAAATTATTAGATCGACCAAATAAGTAATTGAACAAAAAAAAGATGTTGAACAAAGACATATAAACCCCATGTATCAAATAAAGTGAAGATATAATAATATTTGCCTTATATAGTACATAAAACACCCCCAAACTTCAAGCTTACGACGATATCGGCGAAATT
>CBDLPA010000052.1:0-5144 GCA_965305135.1 uncultured Colwellia sp. | reverse complement strand
TTATGTGGACATATTTGTTGTTTGATTTAATGTGTAAATGAATGGTATGATGTTGTTCCGAACATTTAAGTGGGGACACGGTATGTGTGTGGGTTGGTGGGATTGTGTGCCAGTAACATATGCATGTCAATATTATATTCACAAAGCAGTCACCCCCCCCCCTCCCCCCCCCCCGGAACGGAGCTTTTTGCTTGTTTTATACTATAAAATTCGTGGTGAGTATCAAACAGGTATGGATCAAGTTTGGGTCATGAGTGCATGTGCCAGAGATCTCACGGTGATGGGGATGGGGGGATTGTGCCCAGGAAAAATCCCTAACAAAAAACAGAAAATACAGAAAAAACAGACCAACGGAACTAACGGAACGAAGGGCATATATAACATGCCCCCTCTGCCCTCTTCCTCCTTCTCCCCTTCACTGAGCAGAAGTGTTGTGTGTGGTGTGCGATTGACTAATTGAAGACACTCTTCAGTTTTACTTGCGTTTTCTAATTTGCGTTGGTTGGTTGGGTGAACGTCAACAGCGTAAATTTGTTTGAATGACTGACTTCAATGATTTTTTTCTATCTATAAACCAGTGATATGTTATTGTATACGGACTATACCCCTATCGAAATGATCATCCAGAGTGTCATTTTTGAATGACCGTGATGGGTTTTTTTATTGCGCTTTTGTATTTAGTGGTGTGATTGACTTCTCCCCCCTCAATCCCCTCCCTTTTATTTCAATGTAGAGTTTTGAAATGAGGAATCTTCGCTTGCCTGCCGCTTTGCCTTATGCTATTTATGAGTATGCTATCCCTCCTTTTGATTTTGATTTTGATTTTTTTGGGTTTATGAGTGAATTTTCGAAAATAACTATCTATACCGTGACCGATCTTTTGGAACAGAAAGTGAAGCTCTTTTCAATACGATAATTATTTATGCATGTTCATAATAGGTTTTTATATACCAATTATCTGTAGTAGTGCAGTGGCGACCAATCGTTCTTTGTCGTGTACTATGGTTGATACTATTGTTTATTATACCATTGGTTGGGGATTGTGTTATCTGATTGTCATGAAACTAATATTTTGGTATAACTTAGTATTAGTATTGTATTGCTGCACTACATACACTGTGTTAACGAACACAATTCAATTTGGTGTTTTCTCATTTTCATTTACAAGGGTTCATCTCATCTCCGCAGGAAGACTTCGCTGAGAAAGTTAGGAGAGCGATACTCCTCTCGCAATACATCTCTTGTTTGTCTGCGCTGTTTTGAATCGTTCTGGTTTTGCGATGCCTTTCATGATGCAAACGTTTGGGGGATATTGTTTCTAGGGTGTGTCTTGCTCACTTTCAGAGGTGAAGAGAGTGGAATCTGTGTTTTGGCGTTGTATAATTTTAGAAACTGTACGAACCTCTTTTTACATCCTCTCACCCCAATTATTTTATGTGAAACTAGTTTCACAATTCTCAAAATGAACCCATTTGTCCCCCCCCCCTCTCCTCTCCCAAGTTCTTTTTAATTATTGTGTGAAAATGTATTGTTGGACTACTGAAAATTTCCTAAGATTAAGCTTAATTTAATTAATGGCTCTAGTGTCTTCGTTGTGGTGGAGTTAGAAAAGTCCAGGTTAACAGAGGAAATCATTGGTTTGCAATCTTTTTTATCATGTATCGTTCTAATACTGTGTATGTTGTGATAAAGTATTCAATTGAATGTGAAACAAATATGATATACTAAAACCTAGATCATATAATCGTATCATAATTATTATTTGCATATTACATTATATCTTTTGCTTTTGACTATTCAGGAAACCTGCATCTTCTGAAGCTATTGCTACATTGCAAGTGCCTACATCCCAAGAAGTCAGAAAAGTGACAAATTTAAGGTGAGAAAAGATGATTTATGTTGAAGGAAAGATAATGACGTTGCGTTCCTTGGCTTTCCGCTACAGGCTTGTTTGTTTTTATAACTAAGTCTTCTTACATTTTATTTTTCAAACAACGATAAAGAGAATCCGATGCTTTATCATTACACTATGCCATATCATTTGATATGAGTTGCTCTGAGCATGAATTAATTTTCCAGTGTTCCTCCTGCAGGTTCCTTCACTCTTCTTCCGGATCCTGAAGTAAGAGAACCGCCTTTTTTCCGGAACTCACGGTTTATTTCTCCATTTGGTAGGCTACAATATTCCCAGTATACTTGGATAAACGTTTAGTCATGTATAATTATACGTATGCAAACTTATCTATGAATAGTTCATTGTCATATATAACTCCACAGGGTACAAGCTTTGCAATAAAGAGAGGGATCACAGGTCATGGAATAGGTGCGGCTTTGCCCACTCCGTCCCCGAAATGAAGGTTTGTTTTTTTGTATTATTACATAACTATGTAGTTAGTATGTATTTAGTGTAATTTCCCACTTCTCTTCTCTTAAACCATTTAACAATAGCAGAGACTTTTTCTTGGAGTAATATTGTTTCAGCCTTGTTACATTTCAGAGTTGGAATGAAGCAGCAATTGATCACGGGCTTATGGAGGAGTTCCGCTGTAAGGGCCGAGAGCGGTCACAAGAACGGAAATTCTATGCTGGAAAGATACCCTTTGCTATTGATTACTCAAAACTTGTTACCAGCGGATCATCACCGTGAGTATTTATTATCAATATTGGTTTATTAACGGTTTTGTCCCACGTAATCTTACTGACTTAGTATATGATATAATATATAATCGTATTTTTTTTCTAGGTTTCCTTCGATTTTATTCATTTGTTGATATTTGTTCATAGTGGTATGATAAAATAGTGTGAACATTATTCTATTATCATTCACTACACTCTGAGAATGATAACGCTATTGTTTTGAAAATGGGTGTTTTCTAACAGATGGTTCAGATTACCTGCTTTTCAGGGAGTTTCAACACCTGCTCAACCCAAGGTTTGGCATGTATTGACGTATCTAGGCATTTGTATTTCCTATATATTTATGCTTCTTCCTGTCTTTCTTTATGTTTCATAATTTCATAATTGTTTATGTATAATCTTTGTCATAGTTATTCCAGTCGTGTTTTACATAATCAACCTGCAGGTTAAATACGTTACTCCAGACAGTTTGATTTCAGACAGTAGCTCTTCAACAAAAGTTCGTGGCTTTTTAGACTTAGTAAAAGGCTATTTTTAAAGACAATTGTCCATCAAACGAATATTAGGTGAATGTTATGTCTTATTGTTCCTAGGGTCTTGTGAAACTGCCGACATCCTTCAACAAAAAATCCCCTGATGTAAGCATGCATGGTAATGTCGCATTCACTGTATAAACTTGAAGTTATCAATGTGTAAACTTTATTATTATAGAACACTATATGACAGTATGGGTCAGTTATATTCACCCTACAGCTGTTGCATTTGGCCGTTGTTAACCAGGCTGCTCTGAACCGCGAGAGACTATCGCATCCTTATCCTTGTATGTGGCTAATATCAGATATCAGTAAGGTTGTAACTTAGCGGAAGGCCAAAATCCTTCGTCGTATTTTAGATACCCTAACTTAACTTCCCAGCTGAAAATGGCAAATACCCCATTAAGCACCCCAAAAGTTTCGAAATGAAATCGAATATAAAGGCTGCCATAGACGAAGTGGACTGGGATACCGTTGATACTCATGTTTGCTAGGGTTTTTTATTTCAAAATTCCTGTTTTCCCATATTCTGATTTTTGTGTTTTTACTGTTAAACTTCAACAGTTTCTCTATCCTAATATTTGCTCTAAAGCACTCTTCGATTCAACATCTTTCATTGTGAAGTTAAAACTTCTTATTCTCCAAGATTGACGGAAACAACTACCACAGAGTAACACAAAACGCCCTTTATCTTGAAGAAAATGAAATTGTATGACTGGGTGATGGATGCAAGGATTGATTCGTGTTTCTATTTTAAATTTGAACGAAGTGTTTTATAATTCACATACGATACCCATTGAACTGAAATTTATTACACCGAAGAACGAACTCAAGGCAGCTGACTACAATTTGGAGGACATAAGACTGTCGCATGACAAAATCAAGGGCTATCCTCGCGTGGTTGCACCGGTGTGTCTTACATTTTACACAAAGTCACAATCAAAACTTCTATGCAGATAACTCTGCCAATGTACTAAAGCTTTGGACTGAAAATAGGCATTCATTTTGATTTTAGCATATTTTATCATTGTATTTATGCATTAATCAATTCCCTTAGCTATCCGCCGACCAAGAACCCTTTGATTCGCAGCCTTCTATCCAAAGAGGTGACAATGTTAAAATCACTGCCAAGGGATCAAATGTTGGCGCTTTTGACAAAGATATCAGCTATTTTCTTTGTTTTGGTTTTTTGGGGATTGGATAATCTGATATTCTAGTCTATTGAAGGTATCATTGATGAACTCCGAACTGACAAGGTCTTCATCAAACTGTGGACTAGTTTTACTCCCTTAAAAAGTAGGATACATCTGATATATTGTATAATTGTATGCTTTCCTCCTTTGGTTGATGTGAGTTTATTCCCGACATATTACTTTAATATTGGGCGAAATTCTATATAAGATTTTTCTTGCCCTAAGTTTCGTCCTAAGGATAATACCTCCTTATATTTTAGCTCAAGACTACAGCCTGGAGTTTCGTTCTGACGATAAACCTTTCAAAGTAGGACTTGTTTAATCATATGTTTCCCTTATGAATTTATTTATATTTATCCTCTTAGAATCGGCATGCAGCTTTGAACAACTGTGAAAAAACCTGCCTCTTCCCCTCTGCTCAGTTGTTCCCTTCCACTGATATCAAGAAAGTCAAAGCGATTAACGACAGCGACTGGGTATGCATTAGGGTGGTTTTGTGAAAGGGTATTCAAATTGTATTTTCTTTCTGAAAATGTGTTTCTCTCACCTTTTAGTCGTTTATGAGACTGAATCAAGAACAGCGTAGTTCTGTACACACGCTTATGGTGTCAGGACAGAACGGTGGGGATTCCAGATGTTTAAATCAAGTGTTAGTGTTGGATGCGTTTCTCTAACATAGTATTGCGTTTTGTGGTTTTTCTCTCTCATATTTCTGAGGCAATATTTTACGACACATGTTTAATGATTATGAAATATCTCTGAAATTCCGTCTTTTTGAATA
>CBDLPA010000051.1:0-5433 GCA_965305135.1 uncultured Colwellia sp. | reverse complement strand
ACTTTAATAAACAAAATATCATCTCACAAGCTGGTTCGTACGCTATTAGTCAAGCAAATCAAGTTCAACAAAACGTTCTTAGATTATTGCAATAGTATCAAACTAAGTCTCTTCATAATAACCCAAGGTAGTAGCCTTTGCTACTGCCTTAATAACCCTTTTAAAATAAAAATAATATAATTTACTGCATTTTTTTTAATTATGTTATAATACTATAAACTGTAAGAAGGAATTTTCTCGATGAATAACGTTATCCCAGATGATATACTTAAAATCCAAAAAAAACTTTCAACTCTTGAAAAAGGTTCAAGAAACTATAAAAAGTATACTAAAATACTTGCTAAACATATTAAAAAACACAATATGAAAAAACGTGTACAGAGTAATATTAAAACTATTGAAGTTATTGATACTGTAAAAGAAATCTCAAAAAACTCATAAACCCTTCAACTATTCATTTTATACTAGATTATAAACTCAAAACATATATATACACTACCATATTTATTGCCATTATTAATAAAACTTAATAAATGATGAATTCCAACCTTAAAAATAATTGCAAAAAAGCCCATATATCTTTAGTCTTTATAAATTTAAGTTAATATTAAGAATTGGTATGCGATAATTTCATTGTGGATAGGTATCAATGGATACCGAAGGGTCATTTACTCTATGCTTGCTAACACAAGAATGTCATCCGGTGTGAATAAATTTCACTTAGTGTCATAATTGAAAGGATCTATTATGAGAATCAATACGAACATATCGTCACTTACTGCGCAAGAAAATGCAGTAAATACTGGTAAAAACATCAATGGTTCACTGGAAAAATTATCTTCTGGTCTTAGAATCAATAAAGCGTCTGATGATGCTTCTGGTTTGGCAATTGCGGATAAACTTCGTACGCAAGCAACATCTATTAATCAAGGTGTTGATAATGGTAACTCAGCAATTACCTTATTACAAATTGCTGATAAATCGATGGCAGAGCAATCTAACATCCTTGATACTATTAAAGCGAAATTAATCCAAGCTAACACAGATACAACATCTGATTCAGGTCGGTCTGCTATTGCAAATGACGTTGCTAAGTTATTAGAACAACTTAATAACATTGCAGAGCAAACAAACTATAATGGTACGTACTTACTTCAAGCAAGTGCTTCTTCATCTGCCGCTTCATCAGCATTATCGTTCCAAGTTGGTGAAACATCAAGTGATACTATTAGTTTGGCAGCAGTTCAATCAAATACAGGTGGGTTGTCATTAGCAACTCTTAAAACTTCTGTTGATGCAGGTGGTTTAACAAAAACACTAGCAGCATCTCAGCAAGCAGTTGTAAACTCTGCAATTGATACACTGAATACAAACAGAGGTAAAATAGGTTCGACTCAGAATCAAGTAGATTCTGCGGTTAGAAACTTAATGACACAAGCTACGAATGTAAAAGCAGCTGAGTCTATTATTAGAGATGTTGACTACGCAAAAGAGTCTTCTAACTTTAATAAACAAAATATTGTTGCTCAAGCTGGTTCGTATGCTATTAGTCAAGCGAACTCTGTTCAACAGAATGTTTTAAGATTATTACAATAATAATTTTGAACACTCTATTTAAACCTAAGTCTTCGGGCTTAGGTTTTTTTTTGCCTAAATTTTAACAAATTTCTATTTTTCTCATTTAGTTTTAATCTAAGTTTAAGAAATGGTATGTCATACTTCTTCTATAAGTTTTAGGGATTCATTAATTCCGAAGAGGCTTTCTCCTCTATGCTTGCTTTTTCACAAGAATGTTAAGGGCGTGATTTAACTATCACAATGTGTCATAATTAGAAAGGATCTATTATGAGAATTAATACAAATATATCTTCACTTACTGCACAAGAAAACTCAGTAAACACTTCAAAAAACATCAATGGTTCACTAGAAAAACTATCTTCTGGTCTTAAAATTAACAAAGCGTCTGATGATGCTTCTGGTTTAGCAATTGCGGATAAACTTCGTACGCAAGCAACATCTATTAATCAAGGTGTTGATAATGGTAACTCAGCAATTACCTTATTACAAATTGCTGATAAATCGATGGCAGAGCAATCTAACATCCTTGATACTATTAAAGCGAAATTAATCCAAGCAAACACAGATACAACATCTGATACAGGTAGATCTGCCATTGCAAATGACATTTCTAAACTCCTAGAACAACTTGATAATATTGCAGAACAAACAAATTATAACGGTAACTATTTATTACAAGCAGATGCTTCAACATCAACTGCTTCAGCAGCATTAAGCTTCCAAGTTGGGGAAACCTCAAGTGATACAATTAGTTTAGATGCGATTCGTTCTAATACAACTGGATTAAGTATAACTGCACTTAAAACTTCTGTTGATGCAGGTGGGTTAACTAAATCATTAGCGGGTAGTGCTCAAGCAACTGTAAACACTGCAATTGATACACTAAATACAAACAGAGGTAAAATAGGTTCCACTCAAAACCAAGTGGAGTCAGCAGTTCGAAACTTAATGACACAAGCTACGAATGTAAAAGCAGCTGAGTCTATTATTAGAGATGTTGACTATGCAAAAGAATCAGCGAACTTCAATAAACAAAATATTATTTCTCAAGCTGGGTCATATGCTATTAGTCAAGCGAACTCTGTTCAACAAAATGTTTTAAGATTACTTCAATAGTAAATAACGTAGCAGCTTAGCTGCTACACAATATTTTGAAATATTTTCTGAGACTCAAGTAATTGTCTAAAATATTTCACTAAAAAAGTATTCATTTTTAAAATGATTATTTACATCAGTAAATAATTGTGAGTGTTAAATCACTCAATGTTCTTTTACATTACAAATACAGTTCACTTGAAACATAGAAGTCATTATGATGCATATATGTTCTATTACTGTAGTACCATATCCATAATTAGATTTCACAGTACAAGAGGTGTATTCTCTCTTTTGCTAATCTAGTTAATTCGTCATGATGATGCATGTTTTTATAATAAATGCGTATAGGGATTAATTAATTCCGAAGGTCATACCCTATGCTTGATAATACAAGAATGTTAAGGGGTGAACATCGTTCACAATGTGTCATAATTGAAAGGATCTATTATGAGAATCAATACAAACATATCGTCACTTACTGCGCAAGAAAATGCAGTAAATACTGGTAAAAACATCAATGGTTCACTGGAAAAATTATCTTCTGGTCTTAGAATCAATAAAGCGTCTGATGATGCTTCTGGTTTGGCAATTGCGGATAAACTTCGTACGCAAGCAACATCTATTAATCAAGGTGTTGATAATGGTAACTCAGCAATTACCTTATTACAAATTGCTGATAAATCGATGGCAGAGCAATCTAACATCCTTGATACTATTAAAGCGAAATTAATCCAAGGTAATACGGATACTACATCTGATGCAGGACGTACAGCAATTGCTAACGACGTTTCAAAATTGTTAGAGCAACTTAATAATATTGCTGAACAAACAAACTATAATGGTACGTACTTACTTCAAGCAAGTGCTTCTTCATCTGCTGCTTCATCAGCATTAAGCTTCCAAGTTGGTGAAACATCAAGTGATACTATTAGTTTGGCAGCAGTTCAGTCAAATACAACTGGTTTATCATTAGGAACACTTAAAACTTCTGTAGATGCAGGTGGTCTTACAAAAGGATTATCAGCAAGTGCACAAGCAACTATCAATAGTGCAATTGATACCCTGAATACTAACAGAGGTAAAATAGGTTCGACTCAGAATCAAGTAGATTCTGCGGTTAGAAACTTAATGACACAAGCTACGAATGTAAAAGCAGCTGAGTCTATTATTAGAGATGTTGACTACGCAAAAGAGTCTTCTAACTTTAATAAACAAAATATTGTTGCTCAAGCTGGTTCGTATGCTATTAGTCAAGCGAACTCTGTTCAACAAAATGTTCTTAGATTACTTCAATAGTAACTACCCCTTAACAAGAAAGTGGTAATTCTTACCACTTTCTGAAATATCAAAAATTGATGCGTATAGGTATCAATGGATACCGAAGGGTCATTTACTCTATGCTTGGTAACACAAGAATGTCATCCGGTGTGAATAAATTTCACTTAGTGTCATAATTGAAAGGATCTATTATGAGAATCAATACGAACATATCGTCACTTACTGCGCAAGAAAATGCAGTAAATACTGGTAAAAACATCAATGGTTCACTGGAAAAATTATCTTCTGGTCTTAGAATCAATAAAGCGTCTGATGATGCTTCTGGTTTGGCAATTGCGGATAAACTTCGTACGCAAGCAACATCTATTAATCAAGGTGTTGATAATGGTAACTCAGCAATTACCTTATTACAAATTGCTGATAAATCGATGGCAGAGCAATCTAACATCCTTGATACTATTAAAGCGAAATTAATCCAAGCTAACACAGATACAACATCTGATTCAGGTCGGTCTGCTATTGCAAATGATGTTTCTAAGTTATTAGAACAACTTAATAACATTGCAGAGCAAACTAACTATAATGGAACTTATTTATTACAAAATGATGCAAGTACAACAACTGCAGCATCTAACTTATCATTCCAGGTGGGTGAAACGTCAAGTGATACAATTAGTTTAACTGGTGTTCGTTCAAACGTAACAGGATTAAGTTTAACAGCACTTAAAACTTCTGTTGATGCAGGTGGTTTAACTAAATCATTAGCAGGTAGTGCTCAAACAACTATTAATAGTGCAATTGATACCCTGAATACTAACAGAGGTAAAATAGGTTCGACTCAGAATCAAGTAGATTCTGCGGTTAGAAACTTAATGACACAAGCTACGAATGTAAAAGCAGCTGAGTCTATTATTAGAGATGTTGACTACGCAAAAGAGTCTTCTAACTTTAATAAACAAAATATTGTTGCTCAAGCTGGTTCGTATGCTATTAGTCAAGCGAACTCTGTTCAACAGAATGTTTTAAGATTATTACAATAATAATTTTGAACACTCTATTTAAACCTAAGTCTTCGGGCTTAGGTTTTTTTTTGCCTAAATTTTTCTATCTTAACATACAAATAAAATCATTTTAAATATTATTTTAATCTAAACTTAAGAAATGGTATGTCATACTTCTTCTATAAGTTTTAGGGATTCATTAATTCCGAAGAGGCTTTCTCCTCTATGCTTGCTTTTTCACAAGAATGTTAAGGGCGTGATTTAACTATCACAATGTGTCATAATTAGAAAGGATCTATTATGAGAATTAATACAAATATATCTTCACTTACTGCACAAGAAAACTCAGTAAACACTTCAAAAAACATCAATGGTTCACTAGAAAAACTATCTTCTGGTCTTAAAATTAACAAAGCGTCTGATGATGCTTCTGGTTTAGCAATTGCGGATAAACTTCGTACGCAAGCAACATCTATTA
>CBDLPA010000050.1:0-5586 GCA_965305135.1 uncultured Colwellia sp. | reverse complement strand
AAAGTTGGGGAAGGAAATAATTGAGGGCCACCTCCGCGGATTCCGCGGAGGTTTTAAAATTTCCAAAAAAAACGAAAAGACTGTCAAGTGCTTACAGGGTCTTGGCTGTGAAGTTGCTTGCAGTTGCCTGATACTGAACGACAATCTCACCTAAAGAGGTAAGCACCAAAGTTGGGGAAGGAAATAATTGAGGGCCACCTCCGCGGATTCCGCGGAGGTTTTTTTTTTTTTGTGGAAAATAAAAAAAAACTTCACGAGTGAACACATACCTTGGAACACACGAAGTCGTAAAAAGGGGGGTGATAATTGTTTTTTTTTTTTTAAATAGTTAATAGGGTGACCTCAGTTCAGTTCTCGTCGGCTCTTTTTTTTAGCCGACGGCCATTTTTTTTTAGCCGACGGCCTTTTTTTTTTAGCCGACGGCCCTTTTTTTTTTTTTAGCCGATGGCCGACTTTATTTTTTTTCAAAACCTCCGCGGATTCCGCGGAGGTTTTTGTTTTTGTGGAAAATAAAAACAAACTTCACGAGTGAACACATACCTTGGAACACGGAAGTCGTAAAAAGGGGGGTGATAATTGTTTTTTTTTTAAATAGTTAATAGGGTGACCTCAGTTCAGTTCTCGTCGGCTCTTTTTTGTAGCCGACGGCCCTTTTTTAGCCGATGGCCGACTCCGCGGAGGTGACCTGAACCATTGTGTGGTTGGCTACAAACAAAAGGGCCGTCGGCTATCACGCCCTGAACTGAACTGAACTGAACTGGTGTCACCCAATTAACTATTTAAGCTTCTATTTTTGAAAAAAATATCATCAAAATAGCACGGCTCCTCAAGAACCAAGGTATGCTCGGCTTCCGTTTTCGTTATTGTTTCCGCGTAGGTGGCCCTCATATCTTTTTCCATCTTTGTTGCTTACCTCTTCAGGCGACATTGTCCTTCAGCAACAAGCAACTGCAAGCAACCATAGCCAAGACCACTGTAAGCACTGACAGTCTTTTCGTTTTTTTTTTTGGAATTTTGAAACCTCCGCGGAATCCGCGGAGGTGGCCCTCATATCTTTTTCCATCTTTGTTGCTTACCTCTTCAGGCGACATTGTCCTTCGACTATAGTGCTAACGGTGTCCCTCCTAAGGGTGTGACTGAAACCTTTGTGAGTTTTTAACTGGTCCACGCTGCGATGCAAGCTAATGACAATGTGGAGGAGGTTTGTTGGGGTGCTGGATCCTTTTAACTGCTGCAGCCGGTTGTGGCTTAAGTGTGATTTGTATGACTGAGACTTATGTTGTGTAGGTCACTGTCAAGATCCGTGTGGAGGAAGGCGGAGAAATTAGAATCCTTCCAGCCCTCAGGGATCTAATGGTTGCGCTTGACCTTCGTGTGACACAAGCAGGGTACGTAGTTCGCCAAGTGAGCAAGGACTGTGTGCCAAGCGACGTTGTTACCCGGCAAGGTGACCCAATACACATTACTGAGTTTGCACTACTGGTGCGAACGAGTCCAACTATCGTTCCAGAGCTGGAAAGCATCTTTCGGCGTGTATGTGAGGGATTAAGAAGTCTTTTTGTTTTCTGTAGTTGTTTTTCTCTTCTTTGACAATTTGATTGTTTGTTTTGTTCCCGTTAACCTGTGTTTAGTCTCCAAGTATCCTAGAGAAGGACCTACCAACCTTCGTCGCTGGTGACGACGATCTCTATATTGAAGTACGGACCGACCTAGTACGGTTTTATGACGTTGACTACAGCTTTCAAGTTCAGGGTCCCGTGCCGACAGATTTTACTACAATGCCTGCCAGGCGTTATCATACCCGGTATCCGGCTACGGAAGAGGAGGCCGCCGTCTTTGCGTCCAGATACCCGAGGCATGCCGGCCTCGAGGTACGACAACCCCAGACCAGTGCCCTCGACCATGTCTTGTCGACTCAGGGCTTGGTCGGAGCCGGGGCAGAAGATGTGTCAGTCATACTTGGCTTTGCGATGACACCATACGACGTCCGCCTGCAGCTCGCCGAGGATTCTGGAAACCGAAGCTACGCAGCGACTGGAATCGTGTATATCTATGGCGTGGCAGGCAGTGGGAAGAGTTTGCTGTTCAACCTTGTGGTTAGCGGTGTGTCGGATGAGGCGGTGGCCACTTTCCCTGGGGCGGACCGTAACTTCCCGCTAAGTGAGCTTTACGACGCACAGCATGGGCTGATTTACCTCGCCAACAGCGATCTCAGTTCAGACCCGTCCGTTCACGCCGGACTCGACGTCGTTAAGAAGCTCGTTTTGAGCGAAGCCGTCTCGGTGGCCAAGAAGAACCGCCATTCCAAACGAGTAACCAATAAGAAGTTCTCGCTCCTGTTAACCGCCAACTTTCGAATGCCAGCGACTCCGACCGACCGTGACGCCACCGACCGTCGTCTTATCGTTATTCCCTTCCACACGAAGATCAATCCAGCCCACCTTGACGCAACCGTGGAGGGATGCCTCCAGCGCTGTGCTGGCGACGTGTTTGTGCACTGCGTGCGCGCGTATCACACCCGCATGGCCATGTACGAGGCTGGTGGCGTTGCCAGCCCCAACTGGGCCCATCACCTCTCATCCGATCACACCGCCGCCAGCAATAGCACAAATGCCGCCCTCGCGGACCTGGTACACGTCGCTAACGGAACAACAATGACGGTCAAGCGCCGAGCCGCCCTAGTGCGCGGTGTGTGTGCCATTAATCTTGATGAGGCAGCGCCATGCCTCAGTCGCGCCGCCGTGGTCAACGCGGTCACGTCTACCGTCTCCGAGGCCCGCGTCGGTGACAACGACAATCCTGGTGACGGCGACCTCATCCGTGCGATTCCTACCGACCTTGCCTCGAAGTTTCGCCTAACGAGCGACGTCCTCAATGAAGCCTTCCGTCCTTATCCAGTGGAACGTCTTAGTGTTCGGCGCAACAACTGTAGACGACTTCGCCTGCAGGTGGTTGACGACCCTGTTGCGGGACTCAAGCGCAGCCTCGCAGACCTTGCTGCCGACCTTGACGAGGACGACGACGGACGTCAGGAGGGCGCTGAAGGCATTCGGCCAGCCGCCTTTGTGCCCGGGCCTCAACCCGACGTCTTCCGGGCCACTGTGTCCAGGGAGAAGCTCGCCAACCTGATCCGCCGAGTCCGTATTTCTCATGTAGATACGGAAGGCAACCCAGTTGACGCCCCTTCCCCTGTAGCAGGTCGCCCCCGCCGTCGACCCTCCGGTCGTGGCACTATTAATGCGCCCATCGATATTGTCGACGAAAATTTGGACTATGGTAACTTGTCGCCCATGCACAGTCCGCAGCTGAGACCATGTCTACCACTGGAGGAAGTGGGTGACCTCGACCTTCTTGAGTTCGCTGCCGAAGGCCCCCAAGTTCCAGAAGTTCCTGTTGAAGGCCCGCAAGTTCCAGAAGTTCCCGATGAAGGCCCGCAAGTTCCCGAAGACCACGTTGAAGGCCCGCAAGTTCCCGATGAAGGCCCGCAAGTTCCCGAAGACCACGTTGAAGGCCCGCAAGTTCCCGAAGTTCCCGTTGAAGGCCCCCTAGTTCCAGAAGTTCCTCGTGTTGCCGCCCCGCGCCCAGTCAAGGTCAACCGTCCTTCGATGCCGCCCCAACGAACGGTATCTACTAAAGATCGCCCCAGCCCTGAGTTCCCGTCGCCAAACTCCTTCCCGCGGACAGTCTACTTTGGAAAAGAACCAAACTTACAGAAGTTCCTCAAGCGTCCCAGGTTCGAGCCCGGAATATCCAGAACCGGGATAGTTGAGGGCGTGTATAAGCCCTTCAGAGGCCCAGCAAACTATATCGTGAAGTATGCTCAGCTCGACGACGGCCGCCGTCTACTTGACAGTGAGGGAATTATGGCCCGTATGCCGACATGCCCTTCTTGCAGCTGGACGTTATCACCTCGCCCTTTCCGTGACTTCCCCAATTGGCACTGTGTCTACTGTCACGGGTCACCTAAGGTCAACTTCCCTGACTGGCCTGTCCTCACAGGCGACAACGATCCTGATTGCTCAGACACTCCAGCGATTAAAGACCAGCTCAGCCTTGCTCAGAAGTTCCTCCGTAGTATGGAGCTACGACTTGCGGGCCTTAGGGCGATCCAGTACCACTGGAGGGCCGTAACGCCTGGTACCGTACCAAACGCCGCCCGCATGGCCGCAGCTGCTGTAGGTTTCTACTGCTTGATGTATACACTCTATATTTATACATCCATATTGTATTATACGTTGTGATAAATTTGTTTATTTTCAATGATTTTTCAAGGCCGCCGCCGTCAAGCAGGACACTGTACAGCCCCGCCTGCCTCTACCAAACCTCGACATTCCTCCGAGTCCAACTGACACGCTTGTAAGCGTACTTGGTGTTTTTATGTTTTTTTGATGGTGTCTCACTGTCGTGTTGATCCTTGTTCAGAGGTCACTCAGTCCCGAAATTTCGCCCTTTTCGTCACCAGTTGATAATGAAACAACACCACCGCTCACGGAATTAAATTCGGTATGTCTTTCATGATGTATTGGTCTGGTCTCCTTTATATGCTGAATGGTTTAGTCTCCTTTATATGCTGAACTCTCTTTGATGACTTCTTTTCAGACCGACAACGATCGTCGCCGGAATGTGGCGGTTACCCCTACTGCCCTTTGTGTATGCAAGGTCGAAACCTTACAAAGCATTCTCTTTTGTTTTGTGCCTTTTTCGCCACGGCTAATTTTTTTCAGTTTGACAGTGACAGTAACAGTGACGACGACTTTAACTCCCCGGTGTCCGTTTCACAGTGCAGCCAACGGAAGATCCCGAATTCTGCCGTCTCCGCTGAGTTTTAGCTATGTTTACTATATTATGAATTTCTTATACCTCTACCGGCATGGTCTCACACAGCTTGATGGCCATATGTGGATTACTATTTCCTCAAAGCTGTTATTTCAGTGCTTTTAACAACTTGGGATATAGATCCACAGGTGTTAGAGAGAGTTTGCAGTGGTTTACAAGAGAGCGCGACCTGGAAGAACAAGGTTTACCACTAGATCATGTTTGAAAATACCTGATTCCAGCCCTATCTAAACACCCTGCCAGGCAATTAAAAGGCATTTCAGACTTTTTATTTTTACTTTACTGGCTTCCTACCCCCTTTTGAAGGCGATTACCTGGTTCCTACCCCGTTTTAAAGGCGATGGCAGTCCATCTGTAAGGTCGCCAGACCGTCCTATTCCAATCTAAAGGGTATTAGACAGGTGTTAAAGGCATTTCAGACTTTTTATTTTTACTTTACTGGCTT
This sequence comes from uncultured Colwellia sp., assembly GCA_965305135.1. Taxonomy (GTDB): domain Bacteria; phylum Pseudomonadota; class Gammaproteobacteria; order Enterobacterales; family Alteromonadaceae; genus Colwellia. Next base: position 305 of record CBDLPA010000050.1, on the reverse strand, counting down.
CCTACCCCCTTTTGAAGGCGATTACCTGGTTCCTACCCCGTTTTAAAGGCGATGGCAGTCCATCTGTAAGGTCGCCAGACCGTCCTATTCCAATCTAAAGGGTATTAGACAGGTGTTAAAGGCATTTCAGACTTTTTATTTTTACTTTACTGGCTTCCTACCCCCTTTCAAAGGCGATTACCCCTCTTTTTTTGGCGATGGCAGTCCATCTGTAAGGTCGCCAGACCGTCCAATTCCAATCTAAAGGGATTTAGACAGGTGTTAAAGGCATTTCAGACTTTTTATTTTTACTTTACTGGCTTCCT
>CBDLPA010000049.1:0-6152 GCA_965305135.1 uncultured Colwellia sp. | reverse complement strand
GTTTTGATGTGTCCGGGAATTTTGAATGATGTCCGGAGCTTTGAGGACCCATATACATGTATGACATATTTTGACTCATTGTTCTCCATTTGTTTGAGACAATAGTCATATTTTGCGTTGTTCAGACACAGAGAAGAAAATGGCAGCCTTTTGGCTGCACAAATGGAAGAAAAGTATGTTCATAAACCCCAATTTCTCAGATAAAATTGACACAAAACGTGCAAAAAACACTTCAATTCATTCAAAAAACCTATTGATTATGCTCCCCAAAGGACAGGTCTTCAGCGTGATTGATCAGTTGAGGAGGGAGTTGAGAGCAACTGAACTCCTGAAATCATGATTAACTGCTTATATTTTGTTTTGTTTATAGTGCTTAGTACTGCAGAGTAAAGGAGGAACCCAACTTTTAGAAGATTATTGAGAAGATCCTTGAAAAGCTTCAATCAATCATCCTCAAAAGAAGCTCTCTGAATGTTAGCTAGATTGAAATCGGGCAGTCTACGCCGCAGGAGCTCACTCCTTTTTTTTTTTCTTTTTTTTGGCCAGCGGTTCTGTAGAGTTTCGTATTTCCCTGTTAGCTATTTTCTAACTTTATTTCTTACTATTCAATTTCCTACTGTCTTACACACCGACCAGGGATGTGTTTTGTTTTTTTGGTGAGCAACCATTTTAGTCCATTTTAGCTTTTGTGGGTGAGCAACCGCTCCCGAATAGCGATATAGTTTGTTTTATTTTAAAAAAACGAATTATGAATGAATGATAACGCGTACTCTTAAGGGTAAGAAACAACAAACAGTTAATGATCTAAAGAATCAAAATCGCTTTTTTGTTGGCGTTTTATGAACATTTTCATTCATTTTAATATCCTCATATTCTAGGCCCTTGCTGATGATCGCGATCATTGCCTTGAGAGTGGAATGTCTCATTATCTTCAAAAACCAGTACAAATTGATAAACTCAGAGCCCTTATGTCTTCTTTTATTAAATCTAAGAGATAGTATATATTCGTTTCAAATACATTTAACAGATTGTGATAATGTGAAGAAATGTGTAAATATGACAACTTTATGGTTTAGAATAAAAACCTCCAAAGTAAGAATAATACAAACTTGGATCGATAGGACTATCATCTCTCCAAACATTCATTAAAAAATAGGTGAAGGAGTAGATGATTTTACTATACTTTTACATTAAGGTGGTGGTTCTATTTGGTTATCTTATTATAAACACGTTACTTCCATTACCAGAAATCGACAGATGAGCCAGTTTAATGGTAGATAATGCATGTATCAACTTTCCAAGTGTTTACCTGGTCGGGGTTGAAGAGCATCAAAATCAAGGTTCGCGAAAGTCTTTTACATGATGATAACGAAGATCCCCAAATGCTTGACGGGACTCACTTTAGAGTACAGTATTGTGAAATAAAACAGCTAAGAGACGTGGGGAGAGAGGCTTGAGAAACCGTTGAGAAAAAGAATAAACCACAAGTCGCTTCTGAACACTCTCGGATTCTCTATTATATGTTCTACTGGCTGTTAATCACTGGATTAAACTAGATCAGAGAGAATCTCGAGTTGTTCAGAGGCTACGTAAGTTAATCTCTACTTGAAGGTGTGGGTAAACTTTCCCGGAGTTTACCCACACTATCTTATGCCCATGAAAAATACGGTTATTCTTTTAGTTTGTTAATGGCGTCACACTCATTTATGATTGATACTACAGTCTCATCATATCTATTGACCCCCCACCTCCCCAATACTGATCACAGTCTATCACATGGGTTTCTTATATTATATAGTCAAAGCTCCGGACATCATTCAAAATCTCCGGTCACATCAAAACTCCCAGACAGCTTGAATTTTCCCAATTAAAGTACTATCTTCATTTTCTTGTTATTTTCGGAAGTAATTTCAGTCATAATCACAGAATTGAATGCGATTTTGACATATTCTTGGGTCAAACCCAAATTAAGTCACTTGGCTACCCGTTTGCGGCCCTTAAACTGCCACAAACAACCAAAACCGTTATAATCGGCCACATTCAAGGAATAAATGGCAACTATCCGGGAAAGTTTGACCTTGTAGAAAGCACTATTTTGAACATTTTTCTCTCAAAATTCACCATTACATAGCCAAAGCAAGGGGGAATCCATAACCAATTACTCCGAGGGGTACAAATTTTTGTTTCTTAACACTAAAAGAGGGATAGATTTAGAAAAAAATCCCGTGAAAAGGCAAAAGGGGCCACCCCCGGGAGACCAAATTCACGGATTTTTGACACTTGCTCAAAATTGAAAAAAAAAAAGTTGGGGAACATTAAGAGGTCATTTTTTCTATATATCTGTCGAACCAGTTTTGTATTAAACCCATACAAGGGGTCAACTTCAAGCTGTCCTCTTCACATTAGATCGGGAGTCTGCTTAATTTTTCTGAACAATTTTTTACAATTATTGTTCTGGGGTGGAAAAATGTATAATTTTGAGTTTAACCTTTTCCGTGAGATTATCAACTGTCTCTATTTTACACCACTTTGTGTCATCATCTAAATTAATGGATCTCAGCACTTTCTATGGGTGATTTTAGACTTAAAAACTCTACGATTTGACCAATATTTCAGGAAAGTAGATATGTACCTAGAAAACGACAAATATTAATGTTGACTCAGAAAAGTGCATATTTCTTGCAATGTTCCATGGAAAAGCGGGCGAAATTCCAAAAAAACAGTGTTTTTGCAGTTTAAGCAGACTCTCGATTTATTAATATTTTGAAATGTATGTATATGAAATCAAATCAAATCATTTTGTGAGATAGGTTGAAACTATTAGAGATTTTGCTGCTGATCATCACAAGTCACCGTTCTTGAAAGAAGGTGTATTGCCTCATGTTGGAAAGAGGGATTTGCACATGATGGGATCAAAATAGACTGGTTGCATTTGTCTAAACAGTAAGAAGGGGTAAACCAATACGGGGTAGAATAAAAAGAGATGCCTACCGAAAATCATATCCTTGTATGCTTGGTCAACAAATGCGAAAATATGGGGTGGAACTCCATCCCTGAAAGGTCAGAAACACAGAGAATATTGACCAACCTTCCTCGACCCTTGTAAAGGTCTACAACTTGCGGAGTGTAAATGGGGAACCGTTTGTAGGGGTTGACAGCGATGAGGAAAAGGCCAGAGTAAGTCTATTATGTTTAGTCATAAAAAAAAAGGGGGGGGGGAGCTGCCTTGTCCACACTTACGTAAATCAACTGAGCAACATAGCGTTTTGCCGATATCATCTACATATATTCTATAATATAATTATACATATAGAGGCTATATGTATATATACTATATATATAATATATCATATTCTATATCATATAGTATATAATTATATAAAATCATATAGTATCATATGATGTATATTTGTAGAGTATAATAATATTATGATGTGATATTAAAGCAGGTTGGTAGTCCAAATTTTCACCTCTGAGTTTTGATCATTGTATTTTACGGCTTTTCTCTATAACAACGTACTTTTAACTGCATTGACGAAATCTCTGGTTGTAATAGTTTCAAACTTGTATCACGAAGGTTGGTTAACTGCTGAGCCAGGATTTGTTTATATTGGGTATAATAAAAGATGCCTGGACGGGTAAACCAGATAAACCCCGGTATTTTTTTCCCACCCCAAATATCTAAATTTTTTTTAATTATTCTTCTTTTTCTTTTAATCTCTTATCCTTATTTTAGACAAACCTTCACTTAACCGTATTTTTTGGTAAAAAAAAGAAGTAAACACTGTAGATCATATGACAAACAAGTTTTTTGAGAAAACAACACATCAAAAAAAGCAGCCCTACTTTAGGACCACACATCAGGCCATGAGATGAGTTAATGCACTGATTCCGAAGAACAGACTCCTTGATGTCAGATTCATCAGCGATAAGTTTTCCTGACTTGAGGGCAACCACAGTTTCACCCTAAGTAAATGAAAACAAAAATGACATCTGAATAATAATAATAAAAAACAATGAAAATATAGGGCAAACCTTCTTCACAGCGATGACATTGTATAAAAACAGTTCTTCAAGGATTGGTCCGACAGACACAGACTGAAGACACGCATGGGAGACCATAGTGGCAGTTGAGGCAAGTGTCTCAGAATGCGACAATGTTGCTACCTTAAAACACCTCAAAACGTCAGTCGAAAGTTCAGGGTGTCTGTAAAGGAAGGTGGAAGATGCTGCTGCAGCTCCAAGAAGGAAAGCCTTTTCCGATTCACTGAGATTCATATCTGGCATTGAAATGCTGTTATTTACCCGTTGAGTTGCTGCAGATGCGATGGCTACTTCTCTTGTGAGGTTATCAATAACAGGCTTCTCTCTGTTGGTGGTTCTGAACGTACATTGTTCAGTTGGACTGGTTTTGGTCGAGAAAGTATGGAACGGTGGTGACGATTTGTTGAGGAACGGTGCAAGAAGGGGGGTATTCAGGTTTTCGTGGCTGAAAAGAAATCGAAGAAAGGGAAGTAGGTAATAAACAAGGCTTAGCATCTAAAAATGAGTTAGATATGATTACACGAACAGTTTCTTTGAAGTAAATGGTAAATGGAAAAACAATCAAAATATGAAATACTTACTTCAGCAGAAAGGTGAATTCTGGATCTAGTCCGCCAGTAATACCAGATGCCAAATGACGGACATTGTTGAGTAGAAGTAACTCTTATTAACCCCAAGAAGTAAGCAGTTGTTCTCGTCACAGATGTCCTTCATTTCATGGGATGATTTCAGCAGGTTGGGGGAAATGGCATTGGGGTGCTCTCGGTACCACTTTGCGATGGCATCATTATGTTTGTCGCCACAAAGAGGTATGTTCACTGAGATTGGGGGAACCATGTCACCACCACGTGATTCAGCAGCTTTCACGGGATCACTACCACCAATAATGATAGATGCAGGAACATATTCGGCGGTCATTCGTGATACACTGAGTGCTGAGGCCATTACATCACCTCGGATACTTTTAAAGTAGGCGGGACTGAAGGCAGTTTCGTCAGCAAAGAACCCATCCTAATGGGTTAAGTACAGTGTAATAAACAAAGAACGAAAGTCCGCAAACTATTGAATAAATCAAAATAAAAGCATAACAATAATCCTTAGTACCAGCAAACCTTAGCTGGAAAAGGAATGTTTGGTACTGAATTGTGGTGGACTTCAATAACCCTGGTGATGAGGCTCCCAATATGGTCGGACTTGCGCTCTTTGATATCCTTCATGGGTTAATAAATACACAAATAAGATCATTTCTATCAACTAGTCCAATACCTTCTCTATTGACGTTCTCAAATCCTGAAACGGTTTGCCGAGGCGTGATTTGGCTTCCTTGATATAGGTTTGTTCAAAGTCAGAGAGTTGCTGGGAAAGAGCTTCAATTGCTAAAAGGGGTTAGTTGCAATATTTTCATAAATTACAATGAAAAGGTGGATCTCCTCACAAACCATCTTCAAAATTGTTATCACGAGCAAAGCGGAGGGCGGTGAGTTGAGTGGTGATAAGAGTTTCTATTGTAGTACAAATGCCATAGGAGAGGGCAGCCGCTTTCTGTCTTGCCTTAGTATTTGGCTGACACTCTCTTTGGGCCTGTACCGAGAAGGCATATTGGCGTTGGGCTTGGTTGATGCCTCTGGAGATGTACGTTGCTGACTCAGGCTAAATGTGTAACTTTTGATAGGATGCGACAAAAAGGTTAACTAAGAGTTAAACATCAAAAAAAACAACATAAAATATTACCTGAGTTGCACTCCTTCTTGAATCATCAAGGTCTTTAGCTGGAGGGTAGGCTTCCTTTATCAGGTCAAGAGCAGCCCTGGTGTTGCCTCTATGCTGAGGGTCATGCTTTTGAATCACTGCCGTAACTTCGTCAGTTGACATGGGGTAACCAATCTAAAAAATCATTAAAAATACAATAAGGAAAGGGCTCAACTAGTATAACAAACAGTATAACGCCGAACAAACAGTAATAACAACCGAACAAACAGTGATAACAGCCGAACAAACTGTAATAACAGCCAAACAAAACGGGAATAACCTCGGAATAAACAGGAATAACAGCGCCGAACAAACAGTAAAAACAGATGAACAAACGGGAATAGCAGCCGAATGAAGAG
>CBDLPA010000048.1:0-6385 GCA_965305135.1 uncultured Colwellia sp. | reverse complement strand
TAAGCTCGCTAATGAAGCTCTGAGTTGGGAAGAAATTTAATCAAATTGGTATTACACTTAAACAAAATATTGTTCTATATAGTTAAAGTACTCAGCAAGGCTGTCAAAGTTTTTGTCTCCTGAACTTAGCCCGCTAAGTTCAGGAGACAAAAACTGATGACAAACGCCGCTGATGCTTTAAATATGACGAACAATTTAATTAACGTCGATAAGTTCTACCGTGCCATCTGCATTAACTTCTGCCATATGCCCTTTGGGCTCAGTTAAAAACATGGTTGCAAAGAAAATCACGCCAGCAGAAGCGGCAATAACCATGAAGAAGGTTGAATAATCCACAAACGACAATACTGTTAAGTAAGTTACCGCACCAACATTACCATAAGCACCAGCCATACCAGCAATTTGACCTGTCATACGACGTTTAACCAGTGGAACAATTGCAAATACGGCACCTTCACCTGCTTGTACAAAGAAAGAACAACACATAGTCGCTAATACTGCTAATGGAATAGCCCAAGCACCCGTTACTTGGCTAAGTACCATATAACCTACCGCTAAGCCACCAACTAAAATCATTAAGGATCTACGACGACCAAACTTATCACTAAACCAACCACCCGTTGGACGAGCAACTAAGTTCATAAAAGCAAAGCCAGAGGCTAGCATACCAGCTTGAACCGCACTTAAACCTTCAAAGGTTTCCAAAAAGAATAACGGCAGCATGGAAACAACCGCTAATTCAGAGCCGAACGTTACAAAATAAGATAGATCTAAAATAGCGACTTGTTTAAATTCATATTTTTCAATATCTGCTACACCATGGGTTAAATTTTCTTTATTCACACGCCAAATAGAGTGAACTTGAACAAAAAATAATACAACTAATCCAACCCACATCATATACATAGTTTCAGTGGTTAATAATTTCACACCTGAAGGAGAAAGTTTCCATGCTAATACAGCAAGGGCAATGTACATTGGAATATTCATAAACAGATAAAAGTAAAAATCCTTCCAGCTGGTTACCTCTAAACCACCTGATTTTTTAGGCTTGAAATAAGTTGACCCCTTCGGCGTGTTTCGGGCAACAATATAGAAAAATACGCCGTAACAGCCCGCAATAACCCCTGTTAAGCCAAGCGCATAACGCCAACCATCATCACCACCAAACATTAAGGCAATTGTTGGTAAAGTCATGGCACCTGCAGCAGAACCAAAGTTACCCCAACCACCGTATATTCCTTCAGCTATACCTACTTGCTTTGCAGGAAACCACTCACCCACCAAGCGAATACCTATAACAAAACCCGCGCCAACAAAGCCAAGTAAAAATCTAAATAGTGCCAATTGCTCAAAGCTGTCTGCCATAGCAAAACCAGTACAAATAAAAGCAGAGCTAATTAATAAGCAAGAATAAATAATTCTAGGGCCATACTTATCAACCAAGATACCAATAACAATACGTGCTGGTATTGTTAATGCTACGTTTAAGATCATTAGTGCTTTAACTTGCGCACTTGATAAATCAAATGCCTCCTTAATAAATACTAATAAAGGTGCATGTGAAAACCAAACGACAAATGTTAAGAAAAATGCAAACCACGTGACGTGTAGCATTTTAATTTTAGGATCTGCAAAGTTTAGCAGATTCATTTTTCCATCCTGAGACATAGTGCTAACTCCCGCGCTATACACTTAAAAATAGCTATATTTAAAAATATAACTTACTCTAAAAGTAATAATACGCTTACTTATGTTAAATTTATAATATTATAAAAAAATACGATTCTGTTATTTTGCGCCTTTGTCATTTTAACTTTCTTGACTTACGTCAACAAATTTAATCTCTTTAAATAAGGTATTATAAAAATAAGGTTTTTTAAATTGAAATTTGTTTTAATTTACAATAGAACATACAAATGATTAGCAACTAAAGAGAATCTATGGAAATTCAACAAAAACATGCCTATAGAGCTTTAAGTCTTTCTACATTAGCCTTTGCAGCATGTTTTTCTGTATGGACTTTATACTCAATAATAGGTATTGAATTAAAAATTAAATTAAATTTATCTGCAACTGAATTTGGTTTACTTTTAGCTGCACCAATTTTTACGGGCGCCATTTTTAGAATACCAGTCGGTTTTTTATCTGAAACCATTTCTTGCAGAAACTTATTTTTCTGGCAAATGCTGCTCGCTGTTCCTCCTTTATTTTATTTACCGTATGTGGAAACATTTATCGAATATATTCTACTCGGCTTTATTTTAGGATTAAGTGGCGTTTCATTTACTATTGGCATTCGTTATGTGACAGATTGGTTTGATAGTAAAAGGCAAGGCTTTGCTCTTGGCGTATTTGGTGCTGGCAATACTGGAGCAGCAATCACGTTGGTATTAGTACCTTTTATTGTTGATGCCTACGGATGGCAAGATATAGGTCCTATTTATGGTATGGGTATGTTGGCCATGGCCATTATTTTCAGAATCTTTGCTCCTGAAGTGAACCTATACATTCAAAAAAAGAAAAATACGGAACTTGCCTTTCATTTAGCACCAATAAAAGATCTTCAAGTTTGGCGTTTTGGTTTGTACTACTATTTTGTTTTTGGGTCTTTCTTAGCTCTCATTTTATGGTTACCCCAATATTATATGGAAGCTTACGAATTATCACTAAAGCAAGCCTTAGCCTTAACACTACTCTTTGTTTCTACATCAAGCATGATTCGCGCAGTTGGTGGTTGGTTTGCAGACAGATTTGGCGCTCGTACCGTCAATTGGAGTGCCTTTTGGATTTGTATGGTCTGTTTGTTTTTTCTCAGCTACCCACCAACTACAATGATCATTCATGGTGTAAATAAAGATGTTGAAGTTTCTTTTGCTGTTAATGTTTGGTTATTCACTTTTTTAATTTTTGTGATTGGTATAGCTCAAGGTATTGGCCGTGCTAGCGTTTATAAAACTATTTATGATTACTACCCTAATCATATGGGAAGTGTAGGTGGTATCATAGCCGCTGTTGGCGCACTTGGCGGTTGCACATTACCCGTAATGTTTGGTTTAGCTGTTGATATTGTTGGAGTATATAGTGCCTGTTTTATGCTGTTATACGGCGTGCTAGCTCTATGTATGATGGCAATGTATTTAGCATTACAGGCAGAGCGTCAGCAAAACTTACTAAAAGAAGCTCTTGAAAATAATTTTCTGGAACAAGATTAATTTCATTTCTAGAGTCATTTAGCTAATAAACATGAATTCGGTTTAAGAGATAGTTAACAAATTAAAATACCAGTAAAAATTATTTTAATATATCTTTAGCTTGATAGTTTTTCTTAATTTAAGGCAAATTTCGCATCAATAACTGACCTATTGCAAGTAAATTTAACACAGAAGTAAGGAAAATAGCTGCTAAAGAAACATTTGTTAAACTGAGCTCAGGTTAATAAGCATATCTATTCGTTATCAAAGTAGCGTTAAACAGGAAATAAATCACCTGTTTAACGTCTATTAGTTGTATTGGTTAAGTGGTTTTTTGATGTATACTTTCAAATTAATCTGTTTTAAATTCCGATGATTCTCTTTCTAATTCAGTTGCTAATCGCGCAAGCTCAACACTTGATTCAGCAATATTATCTGTCGCTTGATTCGTTTCAGTTATGCCTAAATTCAATGTTTCAACATTTTGTAGTATCTCATCAACCACTACGGATTGTTCTTCTGACGCCGTCGCTATTTGTGCACTTAAATTACTGATTTCATTCATATCACCTGCAATCATCTGAATTAACTCCATTACTTCTTTCGCATGTTTCTGAACAGAGTTTGCTTGAACAACGCTGCCTGCCATAACTTCAACAGAAGAATTAGCACCGATCATAATGGTATTTATCATGTTATCAATTTCTTTAGTTGAATCTTGGGTTCTTTGAGCTAACTGACGAACTTCATCTGCAACAACCGCAAAACCACGACCTTGGTCACCCGCCCTAGCTGCCTCTATTGCTGCATTTAAAGCTAATAAGTTAGTTTGATCAGCAATAGCTTTTATAACTTCAAGCACATGCGCCACTTGATCAAAGTCAGTTCTCACTTTTTGTACATTGTGTTCTGATTGCTGAATTTGTTCTGCCATATTAACTATTGAGCGGTAGGTCTCATCTAATTTACTAGAGCTATTATTCACCTTATTTTGAATATTATCGACAGCACTCGCCGTTGTTGTTGTACTTTGAGCGACATCATTAACCGTAGCCCCCATTTCATGTATGGCAGCTGCGATGTGCCCAAAAATAGTTTGTTGTTCGGATACTGTGCTACTGGTTTGTGTTGTAATTGCAGCAAGTTCTTCTGATGTTGATGCTTGCTGAAATGCAATCTCTGAAATGTTCTTTGCCATCTTAGAAAGGTTAATTATCATATTGCCAATAGCTTCTTGTAAATCGCCAACTTCGTCATTAGCAGTTTTTTTGACCTTCATCGTTAAATCACCGTTTGCCACTTGTTGGGCAACATTTGCTATCTCCGTAATAGGTGCCGCGGTTCTTTTAGCAATATACACGCCAATCAAGGCAACGATAACCGCAATTCCTACCATTAAAAAGATCATAAAAATGCTATTACTACGAATAGAAGCAAAGGCTTCTGGTTCATCTATTTCAGATAATATTGCCCAGTTAAAGTCGCCAAACGATATCTGATCAAATGAAGACAGTACAGGACGGTCATTATAATCTATAATGATATCGGTTCCTTTCTCTCCTGCAAGCGCACGCTTGACTGCATGCGTGTCAACGCCATTTTCTGCTACAGAGCCAGCAAAACTCGATTTAACAGTACGACCTTCGGGATCTAAAAATGAATTACTGCGCATCTTTAAGTCACTACCAACTAAATAGCTTTCTCCCGTTTCTCCCATGCCTTCACGAATCCCCATAATGGATTGAACACCCTCTAAAGGTAATTGTAATGCTACATAAAAAGCAGGGTCACCAGTTTTATTAAGTAAAGGCTGACCTATAAAAGCTGCGGGGTCACCATGACTAGGTTCATATGATGCAAAATCAACAAAGCCATATTGCTTACTTACACTGATATTGTTAATGAGTTTTCCCAAATTAGAATTAGCATATTTACCTGTTAGAATATTGGTATTGAAATCATTTTCTCTAGTTACAGTATAAAAAATGTGACCATTAGGGCTAATTAAAAATAAATCATAATAACCATATTTTTCAATATAACTTTGATAAAAGTCGACATTGCCAGATATCTTTGGATTAAAGGCTTCGGCTATATTAATCTCTGAAATAATTGCCCAACGAATGTCGTTCCCTATATCAATATAATCCCAACTACTTGCAACCGAATTATTATTATAATCAATGATGATGCTAACACCGTCTTCACCATTCAATGCACTTTTAACTGCAACGGTTTCTACTTTATTATTATTGGCAAAAGAGGTCTTTACTGATAATTCATTTAAATTTAAATAGTAATCTGACCGCATTAAGTTATCCTGCCCTACAAGGTATGATTCCCCAGTTTCTCCCATGCCATTCTTATTAGTTAAGATACTGTTTATTTTATCAATCGGTTGTTGATACGCTATATAGCCAATACGTTTGCCATTTGAAATAACTGGTTTTATTGTAAATGCTGCGGGATCTCCACCACTCGGCCCGTAGGGTTTAAAATCACTGACTTGAATGTTTGAAGTAGTTGATTGTTGGGCAGAACTAAAAGCTTGATTAAATGAACTATTGTCTAGATCTTTAGGAATAATTTGTCCCAAATCGCTTTCTCTAGTGACGGAATAAATGATAGTGCCGTTAGTGCTAATAATAAAAAAGTCATACCACCCTAGATATGATAATAAAGGCTTATAGGATGTATCGTATTTATTAAGCAATGTTTGCCATTTGTTCTTATTTGAAAAATTGCTAACTAGTTCATCAATTGCTTGTTGTGTCTGTTTATCTTTAGACAACCTTTCTAGTTGAATTTTACTATTATTGAGATAATCGATAACATGCGATTTTTTAAGTTGATTAATTGCAGATAACTTAGTAAAAACTTGATTTTGCATGTTATCGGCAATATTTATTAAGACTTCCATATCGCTTTGCCGTTCAGAAAAGTAGGATTCTATAGCTTGTTTTTTTATTTGATTAATCGCGGTTAATTGACTGTAAACTTTATTTGTTACATCTAAAGAACTATTCATTGTTGATATAACGCCCACTATTATTGAAGGAATTACCCCCAAAAAAATAAACAACAAAGTAAACTTAACTTTTAAGCTATTAATCATAATTACTACCTTTTTTAATATCTAACCTCAGATCGGGTTAAGCCCTAACCATAGCATTCTTCTCTACGTCATTAAT
>CBDLPA010000047.1:0-6627 GCA_965305135.1 uncultured Colwellia sp. | reverse complement strand
TATTGCTGCGACGGCATCCGTATTGAAGATCTTAAAATATAATTCGGGTTGTATTCAAACTATCGACTATCTCTTGTTGTATGACAATTTCTGTTTAGATTCGGGCGCTCCGCCTTACATTGTTCCTGGTGGAATCCTAACAGCTCCTGTTCTTGCTGCCGTTGAGAGAATGTGGCAGCCAGGACCTATGGACGTCATTGTTGCCCATGCCAAGCACAAGCATCTGTAGGTTTATTGTCGTCTACTGTTCACTTGATAAAATAAAACCATTTGGGTGAGGGGTTGGTATCATACTTCCATGTATGTAACTTCCACCAGAGTTCTTTCTTCCACTTACTTGGAGTCCTTCCATGCACACCTTCGCTACCTCACTGCCACAACATCTTGTACGTCGCTGGACTTTCTCAAGTCAAGAAGCGAGATTGCCAAGGCGAGATACAATCTCTCTCGTTTAGAGACGAATGGAGGTAAGGTCCTTTGTTCCTTTTTACTTTCTAGTTATTCAAAAGGGCTGGCTGTCAAGGTACCTGCGGGATTTGTCCAGCAAGACAAAGCCATTCGTAATAAAGAGGGCTGAGAGGCACGAACTCGGTAGTGTCAAGGACTATCCCAATTTCCGCCAGAAGGGCTCACCTTGGCTTACCAAGGATTACGCCTTGCTGAAGCAGTCAGTGGAGGAGTTAGCTTTAGATCCTGCCAAAGACATCGGCAAGGGTTTGGTTGCCCAGCTCCGCTCAGAAGTGTTCGATGAAAGGAGGGGGTTGCGAGAGATAGCGCAAGCTCTTCGCCGGCTTCAGCTCAGTTAGGGTCCTATGTCATTGAGACTTTTTCACACAAGTGGAATGAGGTATTCACATCACTGTGTCGAAAATGATAGTGTACACGTGTGAAAATGACCAAAAAGCAATGTTTTTGTTTATTATTTGGAAACAAAAAATGCTGCCGACACTAAACCCGATTTTATCCGATTTTTTATGAACAGTTGCTCTCTTTCAACGTGAACATCAGTAAAAACCATTGGAAATATGAAATATTAACTAAATGTAAAATTTCACACAAATTCCAGAAAGTTTGGCACTCTGAGCCGGGCGCCCGGGCAAATTTTCTTCAAAATCAGGACAAAATCTTGCTACTGTTGTCATTTTGCGATGTTCTTAGATTTGGAATTAAGTTTGCGGAAGTTTCATAACCTTTGCGATATTTTTTTGATTTGGGACCTAAATGTTCCAAAAAGTTTGATACTTGCCTAATTGGGAAACCAGGGTTGAAAAAGTCGAAAAAACTGTCATTTCTCATCATACAGCCCTTTAAAACTTCAAATGACGTCAGAAACAGAAAGCCAGACCCCCAAAACCCTTAAAATGGTCTAATCAGATTTTAAAATAGCATTAGTAGTCTCGAGATATAAATCCTAACTTATGTTACCACCTTCCTTCCCTTCCTGTTCACCAGTACGCGATTCCTTGGATCCTGCCAGGCACATTTTGAATTGTTCTTAGGTAAATAACAAAAGGTGATATTTGAAAAGAGACATTCCGTTTTGTTTGACCGTGACTGTCTGTTCCTTTACAGTGGTTTACGTGGTTTCCGTTTCCCCTTCCCCTTCCCCTTCCTGCCTCACCCCCCCCCCAGCCACATTTTGTTTTGCGTGCTTGTGCTGACTCTGACTGGCTACAGCTGTTGTTGTAGATGTTGAACAGATTGAGTGGATGAGTGGATAGTAGTACACTGATAAGCAACAGATAGATAAGGGAAAGATTAGAAGCTAAGAGGAGAGCCAAAGCACTGAGAAAGAAAGAGAAAGATAGGAGCTTCCTCTTCTTCTTCTTAGCGAGGTTGCGTTGTGCGCCCGTGCGGACCCTAACTAAACCATGTCCTTATACCCCTATTATACCCTTATTTGATCTCCTCAGTCCTTCAGAGCGATCCTTGAGACATTTTTTAGAAGCTCACTGTATGCGCAGGATTTCTAAAAATCTGAAAAAAATGTGTGATCTGGTTTTTTTCCCCAGGATTGTTGTCCGCAGGATTTTCTGCCCCAAAAAGGTATGTTCAGGATCAGGGTGATCTTCAAGTTATCATCTTGCAAAAACCAAAAAGAGCTTTTTCCACTCTGAACCGCCGTTCCGCGGAATATCAAAATGGACTTTTGCCTGGGTTTGTAATTGGAGGCCAAACCTTTGAAACTTCTTTATTAAACTTAATATGGAAGAACAGAAGGGTTTCGGTTTATTCGGAGGGACACCTTCAACCTGGTGAAACGCCAAATCAAGACTTTCAATATATTAGTTGAGGGTTTAATACCCCAAGTATTTATTTTTAATAATATTATCCATATATTTCCAAGAACAGCTCTCAATCAGGTGCCGGGACTTGCACTGATCTCCACCCGCTTTGTATTTACTAGTCAACGGTCTCTTCGCAGCTATTCGTTAAACCTATATGATACTTTGTTATTAAACAAAGTTGTTAGAGCCTTTAATCTGATTAAATCGCGCCTCCCCTCTGCCCCTTGCTGTCTTCAGAAAGTAAGATCTAGTATTCATCACCTCAAGCTTTTTATGCTTTGTTGTGACTGAGTTTTACATCAATATGTAATCCCACGCAACAAACAATAAAACCAAAACTACTTTTTTTAGGGCTACTATTTGGGAAACCTCTGCAAAAGTCTATAGTTCTATGTAACATCTTACCACTTAGGCATGATATTGTGATGTTGTTTTCTCTTTCCCAGTGTGACCTTTTCTCTTCTTTCTTAAAAATTTTAGTGCCCAACGAAATATAAATGTGATATGTGCTCTCAGAATGTTTCTGGGAGAGAAGTCCGGGCAAGAATTTGCCATGGTTGCCTCACCATGCAGCGCACCAACACTGAAACTGATGCCAAAGAAGTGAGTGTACAGCATTTATTTCTGATTCCTTTAGTTAATTATGAAAGTTTATGAACAGCTTGAAATGGCTAATAGAAGGTGCCTCCAGTTGGAGAAGATCAAAGCTGATCAAACTGAACAGATTGAAAGTCTGAAGAAAGAGATGAACAAGAATCGAAGGAATGCTCAACGATGTTTGCTGACTGTGATTATTTAATATACTACTACAGACTCCAGCTATCAGAGTCATTGAATTTCAATGAAGAGAAGAAAATGAATCATAGTTTTCAAAAAAGCGTCGTGGTCGGCCTCGAAAAGTTTGAGGTTTCAAAATCCTATGACTTTTAGACTGGATATCTCTATGAAGATTATGCCAGGTTCTTAAAAACCTCCGTTCAACCTCGGGCTCAGGAGTCCTCAATTTGGTTTGACAACTGTTTCACTTTTTTATCTTTAGTCTTATTGAAGGTGAAGCACGTGATGGATACCGTGCCACAAAGAAGAAGGTATTCCCCAAAGCAAGAACTTAGGTTGTAGATTCGCAGCAGCGTTGAATTTCGGGTTGCATTGAAGTCCAGCCAGATCTCTTTCGGAGGTGGTGAAACTGTATGGAAAGAGCTTAACAAGTGGAACAAAGCAAGTTTGAACCCTTTGAAATTTCAAATGTTAGTTGAATTATATGATTTCAAATGATGGCACACAAGGTACGGTTGAATAGTGTAATTTCAAGTTTATATTTTAGAAAATGCAGTCGGATGACTACATTTGCCTACTCGGCACATTCAAGGGGAAAGAAGATGAGGGATTTGTTAGGAAGTGCTATTCGCATTTTATGGAAAAAATTGACAGATAATGGAGTGATTAATGCTGCTGGAGAACCACAAAGCACTAGCTGATGATCGGCTAAATCCAAATACTGAATTTGAATTGAATCAGGATTCGAACCCGAGAGCTGTGTATGGATTTAATTGATCTTAACTTTCAATCTAGGAGGCCTCCTATTATTTCCCACTCAGCAGGTACATGCTTGACACTTTGCACTTTTGCCTTCGGACATCTGACGAAGTCGTGGAAGGTATTTTTTGCTCGTATGTAATGTTGACATTCAGCAATAATATCACAAGTAGATGCCCTTGGCGCCTATGTTAGGTTTAATTCTAACTTAACATCCATTGGTCATGCCAATGCGCATATTTGGAAGAGGTTTGACTAGTTTATTGTGACGTCTTTAGGAAGGAAGGAGGGTATGATTTCCTAAGTCTATATGAGAGAGACAGGATTGGGTTATTTGAAGATATTGACTTGGTTCAGTTCACAAAAAGTGAAACTACAAACGTTAATCAAGGTGATTAGGTTTGTGCGCTGTCACATTTAAGGATAGTAGCAGCGACCTGAACAGACAATGTCCCAATTCAGCCAAACGCTCAAAAATTTGCCGAGGTATTGATAATGCTTGGGCAGAAGCCAAAGGCAGAAGCCAAAGACATATACCGTTCGTTACCTCCCCATTGGCTGATTATTTTAGCATGATGCAATTTTCCTCTATCTGTGATTTTTTTGAAATATTCGGAAAATTTTGCTCAAAATATGGCATATAACTAAGAGAATTGTCATAACACTCTTGTTGCTAACAGAAATGACAATAACTTTTATTTGTTGAGACAATAATTAATGAAAATACGTTTAATAAAACAAATAATAGTGATGTAATCATATTTGGAAAGAAGTAATGTTAATCAAGATATATTTATTGCCAACCATTCGACTCGAATTACTAATTTAGAAACAAATGACTTAACTAATGATGGTCGAATAACTGTTTTGGAGAGTGCACCTGGAACGGATATAAGTGGTGTTGAAACACGGTTAGATAATGTTGAAGGAACAAGCAACGCCCAACACCGGAGCTATTACAAACATCAATACAACTTTAGGTACTCATACTACATCAATTTCAAATATCAATACTACAATTAATCCTTACGCTTCACATTTTAGTGTTATAAAGGAGAGAATAAATAATATGATCTCATTTCAAGGGGTTGTTGGAATGAGTGCTCATCAGAATCACATTACAAGTGTTAGTGCAATTCCTGATGGAGTTACAAGTGTATCAATCCCTTTGAATTGTACTGGATAACCAATTTTGTCGAAGTAAGTAAAAACAAAGATGACTATTAAAAGACTGTACCTTCCTAGCTCAGATTAATTTGTCTTTTAATAATACTGTTAATGAAGGTGATCCTGACAGCTTTAACGTTGCTTTAGCTGTTAACGGGGTTGATAGTTAGTATCACACAGTAAGATCTGAAACAATGCCTACAACGTTTACAATAAATTCTATTATAGGCGTGTTATGGTTGATTTTATGCCTCTATATAAAAAAAGATAAAAGTCACAATAATTAATGCCCATACCCTTATACGTACGATTACTCACAATAAGGTTACAGGCACTTTTAGTAAGACGTTATTTTGACTGCTTACAATGCAGATTTTCAAAGATGAAATCGACTGGTAATACTTCCTTTGGAGACTGTTTGATTGATTTTCAATCATCATTTTTAGCTTATTGCGAGCCTATCTTGACCATTTCGCTTGAAAAGCATACCAAACGATAGCTACGAGTTATAGAAAGTTGTTTCCGCTATGTAAACTCCCAAAGATATCAATACAATACTGATTTT
The DNA here is from genome assembly GCA_965305135.1 of uncultured Colwellia sp. Classification (GTDB taxonomy): domain Bacteria; phylum Pseudomonadota; class Gammaproteobacteria; order Enterobacterales; family Alteromonadaceae; genus Colwellia. Next base: position 1,071 of record CBDLPA010000047.1, on the reverse strand, counting down.
TGGAATTTTCCGTTGTTTTTCCATATAAGGCAAGTCCTTTCGGTAGTGACATAAATTTTTACAGGAAAGCGTTGATTATTATCTGCAGCTTGCTTGTTTAGCCTTGGATTCCACTAAATTTACTTCAGTCGTTTATAATGGCTCCTAACTTTTCGTCGGAAAAAGGAATGTAATTCATCCCAAATGTTGTGCGTGGAAAAATAATTTTTTGAAAAACTCAAAACAACCCAGAATTTGAATGTGGTATGAAAAAAGGGCAAAAAATAGGTTTCTCCGGCTTTCATAAAAAAACAATTAATGACCTAATTACAATTTTCCTGTCATATCAGCTTCGGAGGTCAGTGTGACACCAGATTTGCCCAATTTTGTATCAAGTAGATATCATGCATGCTCAGTGTTCAAATCTGGACATTGTGCAGGCCAAATCATCAGTTCATATTGAGCATTGTCAAAAATATATTTTTTACACAGCTAAACAGTTAGAATACGGAATTAAAAGGCGGATGAAAAGTGGCAAAGATATAAAATACACGCTTACTTTTGCCGTGTGCTTTGGGTCGTTATCCTGTTGAAACATTGATTTTTTAATTGGCACATGCTAAACTGCAAATTTCAACTTTTATGAAACCCATCTTTTTGATATATTACGTCCGAAATAGTTCATAAAATGTTCAAGATACAGTCTCAAAACACTTTCAGGACTTATAACATAAAAATGCTCTGGAATACCAGGAAGTGTTTGGTACAAATAACGATTTCGTTTAACGTGCAGTTAGAAACTGTGGAAAATCATCAAATTTAGCCGTTTTTTTTTAAGATAAACTTGCCTAATATGGAAAAATGAACTGAACTGTGAAAAATCTAAAATGTCAAACTTTTTTGTGCAAAATGCTGTTTTTAAAACTCAAAATGAATAAAATTGCGAAAAGTTATAAAAAAAACTTTGTGCCATTACTTATCTCACGCACTGTATATATAGGTTGGTGTTGTAAACCGTGGACATGCATAAAACCGTGGACAAAATTGAACTTTTTCTCATAAAAACATTTAAAAGTTGTTTTATTCATTTTT
>CBDLPA010000046.1:0-6657 GCA_965305135.1 uncultured Colwellia sp. | reverse complement strand
CTCCCCCCTCCACCCTCCCCGTCGCTCTGCTCTCTACTCATGCATCCTCAATACCGACACGTTGATTGACCTTATCCGTGAGGCAAAAGGTAGTGATCCTGACAGAGCAAAAGCAGCCTGGGTCAACATTGCTGAATACCACCAAGCTTTGACTGACACTGAAATCGAATTCTTTGATTGCAATCCTGATACTCTTCCGTTGTTGAGGTCACCCAGCCTACAGTTGTACTTCCTTTTGAACTTGGGACCGACCGACAAGCCATTGCCCCCCATGACCCGGCCTACTGGGAAGAGCGACTTCTCGAGGACATGAAGAGGAAGAAACAGGCTGAAGCTCAAGGTATACAATTCGCTGGTCGCTTTCTATCACTTCAATATACACTGACAATTAGAGCTGTCCGTCAAGCTTCACCAAAGAAGAAAGGAACTTCTCCCAAAAAGCCCACAAAAAGTTTGATAACTTAGTCTTGTTTTGCATCATTAGCACTTACTTAATCTAATATTTCTTTTAGAATCACCAGTAAAGAAGAAGGGCAAGTAGGGAACTACCCAATGAGTTATTATGTCTGTTGTATTGTATGAGTAGGAGTATTCTCATTTTTTTTTTTCTATACTACACACAGTGTTAAGAACACTGTCATACTACATGTACGTAAATGCAGAAACAGTCCACAACAAAAATTAATAAAACAACTTTTAAATGTTTTTATGAGAAAAAGTTCAATTTTGTCCACGGTTTTATGCATGTCCACGGTTTTATGCATGTCCACGGTTTCCAAACCAACCTATAACATAATATTTTTATGTGTTATGTTAATCCATCCATTTGTGACCATATGACCAACTTTCGAGCCGAAATGATGAAGAAAGATAACACGAGGGTTTATCGCGAGTATATCAGGTGTAATTAAAAAGTTGTTGGTCAATTATCACTGCGAATGTCAAAAAGTTTTTGCAAAGAATTTGAAAGTACAATGATGTCATTATAGATATCAAATACATAGATAATATATATGATTTAGGTCACCCTTCCCCCCCCCCCGTCTTTGTTTTTTCCACACTTGTGTGTTTAGCCAACAAAAATGAATTGGGTTTGGTTTGTTTCATTTTCTACTTTCACCTCTCCCCCCCTCAGCCCAGAGGCCTGCCCTCAGGTTCCCTTGCAACATCCAGTTACCTCACGCGAGCCGGTGAGTCAAGAAACACGTGCGATTTCTTACCATTATGAAAGCTAGCATGAAGTTTTGACCACCCAGCCACGACTTCCTTCTTTGCAGTTTGCTCATCCCCAAACCTCTCAGAATCCCAGCATCACACCACGATCTTCGGTTAGTTTATAAAAGTTGTCAATTGACTATTAATGTGTACCTCCAGTCAATTCCTCCCAAATATATCTACTATATGATATAGTATATTATATGATATAATATGGCTATCCGATATGATTTATGTATATCAGATCAGATATAAATGTATGTCTATTGTATATAAGTCATTCATGTAATTGTTTCTCTCTTACTTACTTGATTTAGGTTATCATTTTGCATAATGATGTATTTTACTTCACTATTGTATTTAGTATTGTGAAAAAAGTTAACACTACAGGACCCCCTCACGCCGAATGCATCACCTCTTGTGTATGTAGTGGAAGAGAGCTACCAATATGTCGAGTAAAGTTGTAGGGTTGAATCTCTGTAATTACAATTTCCATGAGTTACCTGATTAGACGGATGTGTTTGCAATGTTTGATGAGACCCGGAAGCGCGAGGCGCAAGGCCGCGTCGAAAGGGAGGCCACCGCCCTTGTCGGTGATGACACCCTCGACCTAGAGACCCGTGTCCTGCTGGCTCGGCTGCAGAAAATTGGACGGGACCTGTGGCCATATGTGGTCTCCAATAAGGCCTTTACTACCATCACCAGCTGGCAGGACGCCGTGAATCTATCAACAGTGGGTGGTTGTCCGTGATTCTGCTCTTCTAATATTTTTAGAAAGGTGGATCTCCTCCCGGTATGCGCCCTCTTAATGCCATTCCACATAAGGAGCTTTCAATGGTTTGCCTGCAATACTATTTTGTTTTATAACTTAAGGGGGGTGGGGGTGCGGTATTATGTAAAACAATTCGTAGACTATTGATATTCATCGAGGAAATATTGTAAAAATATGTCTTGTTCGGTCTGAAGTGTGCGTGTGGGGGGGTCCATTGCTGTTTGATGTCTTGTTGTTGTGGTCTTTTTTTAGCCCAATGGTGCATATTGGGATATTGCTTGACAGTATTGCTCGGCGCAACGGTGAATAACCGGATCAATGAGGCCAAGCGGATATTGGTCTTTGTTTGCGCTGTAGGGAAGGAGAACTTCGAGGGCAAGTCACTCACCAAGACTGTGTTGAAGGCCATGTGGTAAACTATGGGTACCAAAAGTGCTACCTGAACTCACTCCTAGGACTTCCCCCCGGTCTTCCCGATAAATTATGGATAAAAATTGATAGTTTGCTGGTCTTTTTTCGGACCGTGGGAAGCCCTCCCACTCCACAGTACAAACACATCTTTGGTTTTATTATCAGTAGTAGGGAGATCCTCCTGGGTTATTGTATAGGGGGGTTTATATTCAGAGATAGTTGTGATACAAGGAAATAATATTTCTAAGGCTTTTGTCAAATGACCTGGTTTCATTGATACAAACATATCGCACCGTCCATTCTTTTTTTCTTTTTTCTGAAAAAAATCTAACAACTTTTTCCTCTTTATTCACAGTTTCTTTGTTTTCAGAGTTCTATTGAGTGATAAAACATCGCTTTTGAAATAACGAAGAATGATAGGTTGTATATATTTGCCCCCTTAAAACACTTTCTTTACAACTATATTTTGAAATAATTGAAATATTTAAGCTAAACCATACTAAAGAATAGGGTAAAAATGTCACGTTGTTTACAAGGGTAGTCTGTACACATTCATAACAAATACCAAGATGTATGAGGTAACTTTAAAAAACGATCAATCCTTGAGAATGCTCGGCGGGTGGGAAAAGGTAATTAGCTATGATTGGAAAACGATGTATATAATAAGTAGAAGGGTATGACGGGAAGGGGGTATGTTGTGCGTTGTGGGGTAAGATGGGAGCATTGGGGGGGGGGTAGCACAAATGGATAAGTAGGGAATAATTGGATTGTTGATGACATTGTGTTTGCGGGGGTGGGGAGAGGGGGTAAGAGCGTCGGTATGTGTGTGTTATGTGTGACGCGGGGTAGGAGAGGATAAGAGGGTAATAATTGAGTACTGATGAAAAAGGTAATGGAGGGAAGTGCGACAAAGAATTATGATGGGGGGACAAGAATGATGGGACTGTGTGATTTGCGCCTTAATAGGGCAGCATGAAGCAATAAATGTTTGGTAATGAGGAAGGTTATAGGATTGTATTGGAGGGAGTCAAAATATTTAAACTAAAAACAACTCTGTAGCTAAGCGGCTAGTCGCTTTAGCAGCACCGCATCGGGGTAGTACAGAAATTTAAGGTTTTTTAAAGGGGGTGGTGGGGTAGAATAGGACAGATTGGTGGGGAGGGGAGAAGGTTGGAATATGTGTAAAAAAAGGAGTAAAATTAATCAAGGTTGATGGAGAGGTAGTACGATAGAATTCAAGATTAGAGGTGGTGGGGGAAGGTATTTATCGCACATTTACTCTGATAAACAACAACCCTATTTCAGTGTTAATGGTAGTCCTTTGCAATTAAAAATATACCTATTTTTTGAAAAGAAAAAAACACAGATATATTGATTGAAGTACAATATACCTTTATTATTCATCATATGATAAATACATACTCATACCATATGACTGTTTTTTTTTTGTTGTTTTTTTCAGTTATATTTCTCACGCCAGTAGCAAAACTTTCTGTGCAGTGGAAGGTGTCCAGACCCCCAGCATGGTTCAATGCCCAGGCGAGGCTTTTGAGGCTGTGAAACGAAAATTGTAAGAAGCATTACATTGAGTTTTCACATTAATTGTTTAGCTCGAACAAATTGAAGAGGAATCCACCTTGTTAGACCGTTGAAATTAAAATTGTACATTAATCTAATTCTATTAAAATACCAAGCAAGTAGTATTGCCAAAAAACAGGTTATTGAATAGCTCATTGATGATGAGGGATCCCTCAAGCCCTTTGCATGCAGTGGATATTGCCTCACACAAATCTGCCAAAGAACAGCGTCGATGACTATGGATAAAACAAATAGTCTTGTAAAAGTTGTATAATATCGCGAAAACATACCGCAAAAACTTGTGGATGCGTCCTTCAAGCTCAAGAGCGTTGTGACTTGAAGACGCCATATTGACTGTGAATACAAGACGCCAAAAACCATGACCCGTTTCGGTTTCTTCTGCACCGCCCCTGATGATGGGGTTGTGCTGAAGCAGTCTGAAGTAAAAAAACCAAAGCTTGACGTACCTTCGAAAGGGGTTGTCGGAATATCCACAGTAGATAGCGCCTGTCTGTTAATTCCAAAGAACATACACTTCAAAGCTTTTCATTTCTTTTTTGCACTTTTGCGCAGGAAGAATGAGAAAAACAAGACCACAGAGATTTCTGTCACAGTATCGGAGCTCTCAAACTCAAAGTACTCGTAAGTTAGATGCCCAAGGATTGCGAGACGCAGGACTGTACTAATGAGTCAAACACGGAAGAGCTGCATTGCAAAGTTAGTTTTATAATTATGTTAACAGTATTTTTAGAAGATCACACATATAATTTTGATCACTCATCATATGTTCCATGATATCGTATGATTATGGGTCTTTGTCACTCTCAACGTACTCAATTGTTTCCTTGATTGACTTTTTGACTAGAATGAGTGCTATAACATGAGCGTCATCGCAAGCTTGTATTGGGATTATTGTCAAAAAAAGGTAAACTCAAGGACATATCCGGCTAATTAGGTCAAGCATTCAATGTTGGTTGTGCGATAAGGACAAGGGATATTCTGATCATTCAGTCCAAATAATAACACTGAGTTTGGTTTCGAAACCATCTCCCTCGCGGTTGATATTGTTGCTGTTGACGGACACATTCGCTACAATATTGTAGACGAATTATTTTCTGCGTTCTCAAGCTCGGCCACCCTTGCTGCCTTTATCAAATACCAGCTCAAAATTGATGTCAATATGTTGGATGGTCAAGTATCTTTCCAACGGAAAAACAGACCGAACTTGCTTGTTGTTTTACTTTGTAGACTGCAAAATATGACCAACTTGCTGCCTCAAATCGGCTTGATGATATTACATCTAAAAAAATGCTAAAGGACAGGGTCATATGTATGTAGTATATCATATCATAGAAGAGTTATGATATATATGATATGATCATCTAATATAGTACATATCACACCGTTCATAAATATGTGTTTTTTGAACTAAATGTGATTTTTTTTGAAATGCTTCAAAATCCGTATTTGGAGTTTAAAAATACCAATATTGAAAAATTAGATGTAAACCAAATCTGTATTTTTTTTACTAGACTGACTACATACACAAGAACCATAAAATATTTTAAAGAAATAGCAGATATTTAGCATCCACCTCGGCCTCTTCCTCTTCCACGACGGTTGCCAAGAAGTTGTTTCTCTAAGAGAGTGAAATACAACAAATATTACTCACTTGCACCTCTGCCTCTGCCTGTTTTAACAGTGGTCACTGGAGGGGTGTTCTGGGTAGTACCTTGCAATGTGAGAGAATCTTCAAAATGACCTACCGGTAGTTGTTCTTCCTCTTCCTCTTCCTCTAACAATTTCGACAGGTTTTACTGAACGTGCTAGATTTGTTAATGACGACTTACAGACACAGTGTTACCTTCTTTTCGTAGTACTTGTCTCTTGAGAACAGCCACAGCTCCTCCAGTTGCGTCGATCTTATCAGGTCCAAGTGTTGTTCCTTCTTTTGTGTCAACCTTCTTTCCTCTTGCTTTCTTCTCCTCATACTCAGTCTTGTTTACAATGATTTGGTCATCTCTAATGGTTGCCACTCTCATTCCAGACTCAACCCAGAGGATCTTGACAGCAATATCATGGGGGGTGTCGATTGGACCAAGCTGGATAGCATCGACGGCATGGGAAGCGGCTCTCGCAGCGTCTCCCTCAGGGAGCTTTGAAGCAAGACCAGCAACACTGGTAATCATTTCAGCTAAATGTTGTGGCGAACGAGAGTTGAGAGCGGCGACTGATGTAGCAGCTGCCAGAATACAGCCATTTGCGGAGAGACCAGCAGTTGAAGCAGTGGAATATGCTCGCTTGGCAACGGAAATCTCATCTCCAAGTTCAGAAATGACGGGGCATTCCGCAAGCTGCGTCCTGGAGTCGGCCTGTTCCCGTTCTGAAGCCTCCACGTGGAACTTGATGGCAGCAGGTGAGATTGTGCATAAGTTGACCGTTCCTGGGGGGGCTTTTTGGGAGAAGTTCCTTTCTTCTTTGGTGAAGCTTGACGGACAGCTCTAATTGTCAGTGTATATTGAAGTGATAGAAAGCGACCAGCGAATTGTATACCTTGAGCTTCAGCCTGTTTCTTCCTCTTCTTGTCCTCGAGAAGTCGCTCTTCCCAGTAGGCCGGGTCATGGGTGGCAATGGCTTGTCGGTCGGTCCCAAGTTCAAAAGGAAGCACAACTGTAGGCTGG
>CBDLPA010000045.1:0-6694 GCA_965305135.1 uncultured Colwellia sp. | reverse complement strand
GGGCAGAACGAGCAATGGTCCTACAACGTCAGCGGCAGCCGTCAAACAAAGCCCTCACCTGGCCCTCCATATCCTGGTACATGCCGGGTCTGCAGTCTGTACAATACTCCTGGCCGTCAGCCTCGCCATACGTTCCGACAGGACACGCCAGACAGTCGACGGCGCTGGTGGAAGCCGTCTCGTTGTTGTACGTCAGCATGGGGCAGGCGTAGCAGAAGGACTATGGGGTGAGTCAAGCTGGAGAGAACACTCACCATGCCCGTGTCATTTCCGTAGTGGCCGACTTCACAGGGGAGACACGTCTCCCAGGCCTCTTCCGCATAATATCCTGCAAAGCACCCCACACAGTCTGAGGCAAGCTTCGACTTGGTCTGGGGGGGGGGTAAGCAACGAAACACGATCTGCGTACATTGGGGTTGGCGGTTCCTGCAGAGCATTTGAGACAGGTTGTTTGCTCAGTGCCTTCGTTGTAACTGCCAAATTCGCACTAAAGGAGTAAGAGCGGCAGAACAGTACGAGGAACATGAGACACCCACATCAGTGCACGAGCCTGAAGCTTCAACTGGGGAGTATGTACCCTCGAGACAAATATCGCAGGTGGTAGCCTTGGGGGCTCCGCTGAAGCGACCTGCGGGACATGGAAGACAGTCGCGCTGCATGGGGTCGGGCTGGGGGGGTCAGAACAAACACGCTGAAATCCAGGGTCGTACCTGATTGTATCCAGGCTGGCATTCGTAGCAAAAGGCCTGCCCAGTTTCATTCTGATGGTGGCCGCCTTGACACGTTTCACATGTGTTTTGACCGGGCAGCGGCTGATATTTACCGATCGGGCAGATCTACAGTGTGACGGAAGGAACAGCAAGGAATGAGGCGAATAAAAGTGCACAACCGCTGACTTCGCATTTCGTATTGCCAGTTCCGACACTATAAGTTCCAGTGGGACACTCAACACAATCCTCATTGCTGTCGGTCGACTTATACCAGCCTTCAGGACAAGCTACACGGTTATTGTATTGAATCATATCAAAAAAAAACTACGTTGCACCATTGCGTACCAGCACAGGTGGGTCCAATAGCAGTGCCACCATATCCGGCCATGCACACGTCGCAGGTGTGCCCGGTTGTGAAAGTGGATGTGTCACACAGGCATCTACCTCCACTAGGGTTGCAGACAATGACAGTACCCGCATCAATCATAACCTGGGGTGATGAACAGAAAGCTGCACAGCAAATGCCCATTGCACATCACATCATGAAGCTAACCGAATTGCCGTTACAGAAGCAGGTGGTACATTCAGCGCCGTCAAGGGGAGGAAGATACTGGTTCTTGCCACATTCAGAACTACACACGGATCCGAAGATCGGATTTTCTGGGTCAGGTTCCTGGGTGGTCAGTATGACATGTAGTAGGGATAGAGCATACCTGGAGGGGGTTCTTCATTGTTGGACAGTTATCACAAGAATCTCCGACTAAAATGTAAGGAATACCGCGAGCAATGGACAAAGAAAGACCAAAGAAAACCACCGCTCACATCCGTCATTATCGTAATCGTCCTGGGTGGGGTTGCTAATCTAAAACATGAGATAGTCTCGGGGGTGAAAAACTTACAAATGGACACGTGTCATTGAACCGAGCCTTAATTGCAGCCGGAATGTCAAGGGGCGTGAAGGAAGTGAGATTGGCATAGCCGTCTCCGTCCAGATCATTATCGGGGTCGAACATGTTGAGGTAGTAGGTCTTGCCATCAGCCTGAAGAATTTCGCCATCACACATATCGCCAAGCCCTAATTGTTAAGATCAAATGAGGACCAACCATCGCCGTCAATATCTGACGTTTCGGGCCCATCAACAACACCGCATTTATCGAGGCAAACAGTGCCGTCAAGCTTGCTGTCAGTGTAGTGTTCTGAGTGGTGAGTGAGGCGTGGCGGCGGACCAACCCAGGCATTCGCATCTGTGTGTTCCGGGCATATTGATGCAGTTGGCCTTGACGGAGCAGCCTCCATGGTCGGTCTGCGAAGTAAGGGTCGAACAAGCGGCAACTGAGTGTACGAACGCATTCCGCCTACCAGGCATTCGTCAATGTCAATACAGACGTTCAAACTCGGTAAATCATGTTCATAGCCCTCGATACATGTGCAATTGAAGAGTTCACCACCAGAGGTCAGAGGATTCAGATTGACACAGATCTGCCGGTCAATGGGGAACAAAGCTACCTACCGTGAAAGCACCACAGTCATTGGAGCCTTCAGCACATTCATCAATGTCAACACAGTTTTGCTGGAGAGGTCAGTTCAGTTCAGGTCAGTTTAGTTCACCCCAAAACCCACCAAGTCGTCCAGAAGGCGGTGGCCTGTCATGCAAGAACATTCGTAGCCGATAGTTGGATGTCCGGGATTGTCAAGATAGTTGGGGCAGGAGGTACCGGGAATGGGAGAACAGTCCTAAAGATAAGACAAGATTGATGCAAAACAAAAAATGGGTTCACTTTGAGCTTACAGTGCATGTCTGTTCGCAGTTGCCCCTTCCGTCATTATGGAGACAGTTGTGAATATCTGGGGGTGAGAAAGGTCACACTGATATAAGTACATACTTGTGCACTCCAGGCCGTCAGCACCAATAAAACCATCGGGACACGGGTCACAAACAAACGTGCCTCCACAGTTGATGTCCGTGCAATTGACCCTGTGCTGTTAGAGGGCAACATGGAGATGGTGCAAGACCAGGCACTCACAATGGGTCGCAAGGGCTGTCTTCGCAGTAATTGATCTCGTAACACGTTGCATTGTCAGCACCAAGGGTCATGTGGTTGGGGCAGGAGCAGGTCCATCCTGGAGTGGTGTCACTGCACGTGTCGTAGAACGTGGCGCCGCCGCAAGAATCCAGCATATCGCAATCATCCGTTTCAAGATAGCACTCATCGATGTTCTAAGGAGTCATTTTTGTTCATTGGTGCAGAACACCACGCCCTCATACGACACACGTGACACCGTCAGGAAGCAGTTCGTAGCCCCAGCGGCAAGTGCACTCAAAGGAGCCGAACGTGTTGTTACTAGGGGGTCAGAAGCAACGATGATGACAAGGACGGAATGGCAGTAAGATTGAATCCAACCAGAGCTCAGGGAAGAAGCAGGCGTTATTTCCAGCGCTGTTGAGAGCGCATTCATCAATGTCCACGCATGACGCGGTGTATGAGTCTCCAGAGAACCCATCAGGACAAGGGCTGCATTCATAGTAGCCTTCAAAGTTCGTGCACGTGACAGCTTCCTAGAAAAGTGAGCGTCTTGACGTCATACCAGTAGGTCACAGCCACCCTTGTTGGTTGCGCATTCGTTGATATCATCACAAGATGTCTTTCCTGGGGAGTTAGCGATGCTGCAGATGGACAGGCCCAGTGCAACATACCCGTTCCAGAGTAGCCAGGAGGGCAATCAGTGCACTCAAACGTTCCAGGGAGATTGGTGCAGTTTGTGAGGGAATGGCATTGAGTGGGGTTGCATTCGTCGACGTCTGGAGATGAGACCAAAAAAGAGACCACCAACCATCACAAGCCGCTAAGTCCGCATTGAGGAGATAGCCGTCTTCACAGGAGCATACGAAGCTTCCAGGCAAGTTCGTACAGATCTAAAGCGGTCATCACGGCTGGCATAACCCTGAGCAACCTGTCCGCAATTGTCGAGTTCGTCGGTACATTCGTCAATGTCAAGACAATTGTCCGCGTTATCCGGGTCAACAATGAAGCCGTCATTGCACGTGCACAGGTAGCCTGGGACGAGATCCTCGCATGTCTGGGGGGGGGGGGTCACAACCGCTCAAAACAAGGCAAGGGGCTTACATGCAGGCATGGTGCAATTTCAACACATTCGTTGATGTTGGTGCACGTGTAGCCGTCACCATCGAATCCTAGGATGTGAACAAACACGAAAGGAGCTCACCATTAGGACAAGGCTTGCAAGAGTCCGTGGTTTGCGTGTAGATGACAGCCAACTCAAAGAGCTCGCTTGCCGAACCTCTCAGTCCAATGAACGGCTGCGACGTTACGCTGACCAACAGGAATGAGGCAAACCTGGGTGACGTTGCCGGTGAGAGTGGCCGTTTTGTAGTTCGGGAGAACAGACGTGCTTGGTTGCACTGCATCTGACGCTACAGCGCATTAGAACCACCCAAGGAACATGGCAGTAAACGTGATGCACTCGCCGCCTACGAGCTACTACGCCAACAACTTCCCAAACAAAACTGTCGTTGGATTGGACCACTTCGCCCGCCCTGAAAAGTAAGATCAAGAGATCCCGCGGTCAAACCAGTCCACAGCGGCGGCGTAGAGGACATGTGAAATAATAGGGACTTCATCGCTGCCAGCCGAGGCGATCTGAACTGCAAACGTTGTGTCAGCTGAAAGTCAGAGAAACCAAGCCACAAGTCAACTCACCATCCAGCGCCACACCCGGGGTGGTGATGACCTCGTCAATCAGATTGGCGATGGAGGGAAGGTCCTGAAGTTCACACACGGTGATAGGTTGGTTGACCAGTCTGAGACGGTCCAGAGCAAAGTCGAAGCAAGTTATGACGTTGGCGGTGGGGGCAGTTGTGGGCCAAAGCTCGAGGGCGGCTGGCTGAGATGGTACCAGACATGTGGTATTTTGATATGGCAAGAGATACATTGTCGTGTTGTCGGGATGTACTTGTTTTATAATGTTCATCTTGAGGGTTAGAGGACCTGAGGAAGCAAAATGAGGATTGTTGACACCCACCGTTCCATTGAAAATGGGGGTACAATCGGTCACTAGCACAGTGACATTGATGGGAATGATAGTTTCAATAAGCTGAAGGGTGAAAATCGGAACAGTTCAGTTTAGAACATACCTCAGTTTTGTTGACCAGCTCAGTGGTGTTGAAGAAAACAGTCTCATTGACCAAGGAAGTAACGTTTTGCATTTCCCATGACGGTCCGGGCAGAGTCTGGATGGTGAGAGGTCAAGAGTAACATACGACGTTGACAAGGTTGGTGACGTTGACAATCTGAGTGGTGTTGTGAAGAGTCGTAACGTTGACCAAAGTCGTGACATTGTTCCACTGGCTCTCGGTACCGGGTTCTGTGGTGTTGTACGACACACAATCCTGGGGGAGGTCCTCCACGATGATGTCCTCCAAAGTGGTACTGTTGACAAGAACAGTCACATTCACCGGTGTAATATCGTAACACTCAGTAATGCCTGGTGGGGTCAGAAGAGAAATGACATATTAACACCCACCATCGAGGAAAACGAATTTGCCATATTCCACGGTGTTGAGCAGGCTGGTATCCTGCGGTACCCAGCACCCCTCAATGCTGGTAGGCACAACTTCCATGTCCATGGTGGTGGAGGAGGGATAAGTAACCTGAACTGTCAGACACGTCCACCGCCCAATGACACCCACATTAACCCAGTTGTCGACTGGAAGACACGCAAACGCAAGAGGCGTAGACGCAAGACGATATGGCGTCACATCGGACAGACATCCTGACCATTCACTGCACGTGCCTGTGACACATTTCTCGTTTGTGACTGCGCATTTGCCATCAATGACATCATAACCCTGAAAAGGTGATGAGTACATAAAGAACAAACCTGGACACAGCCGCAAGAATGTGAGCCTGCTTTGTTGGTGCACATTTGGGGGCAATCTCCGTTATTCAGTAAGCACTCGTCGGTGTCAGCTAAGAGATGATAAAGTCAGGCAATAAGGTAACTATGACGTCCCGCGGGCCTACCACAAGGGTATCTGTCGTCACCGTCAGGATGGTAGAAGCCACTGTTACAGCTGCATTCATAGTCTCCAATCGTGTTGTTGCAATTGTGCTGGCAAATCGAAGATCCTGTATACAGGCCAGCTATAGGGTGTCAGAGAAAACATGATAGCCATTCAAAAAGCCCCTTCCCACATCCAGCGTCCAAGGTTCCGCCATTATCAAGACACTCGTTGTCGTCATTACAGGCAGGTCCGTCAGCTGTGAAGCCGCTCAGACAGCTGCAGGACCAGAATGGATCTACGTCTGTGCAGATCTGCTGACAATCGTCGAGACCCTCAGTGCACTGAAGACGTCAGAACCGGGCATTAAAGACATTCAGCATGGTATAACTTCACTCACCTCATTGATGGGGTCACATCTGCCGTCCGCTTCGTCAGCTGAAAAGCGGTACCCTTCGTTACAAGAGCACGTGTATGACCCAACTGTGTCCGTGCTTGAGGGTAAAACGGATTAATAAAGTCGTGATAAACTCTCCACCCACATACCAAACTTGGGCATTGACACAAACAGCCGGACTGAAGCCAACAGCACACTCGTCCACATCTACAGTGTGAGTCAACCTGGGGTGGACAAACTTTGACAGTTGGTGCCGTCGTCATAGTAGCCGTCGTCACACTCGCAGTCGTAAGAGCCGACCGTGTTGACACCTGAAAGTAAGCAACCACAAGGCATAGCGTACAATGGGAGTTCGGACGACAAGAGGCAGTGAGTAACGTGCATTCGTCAAGGTCCTTGCAGTCATTGTAGGGTTTGCTAGTGTCTAATTCATAGCCAGCAGGACAGGGAAGGCATCTACAGGTGAGTGACAGCAAAAAGAGCCCACTCCCATGAGGATTCGCTGATCGAGTTGCAGTTGTCCTGGAAACACGTGCCACACGGGTCCACGCGGCCGATAACTTGAA
>CBDLPA010000044.1:0-7050 GCA_965305135.1 uncultured Colwellia sp. | reverse complement strand
TTCACCAGCCACTTCCTTCAGGTATAGTCTACTTTAGTTCAGTTTTGCTGTTTCAACTTAATCATCTTTACAACAATAGGTTGCAGACTCACATTTTTATGCAAAAGTCAACCACCGAGTCTATTCCCTAATTGCTGAGTGGAAAGACATACCTTCCAACTATTGCGTCATTATGTGTAGTTTCCTCTTAGCACTACCAGCTACGCGGTCACTGCCGCACAAACTTTGTGTGTCGAGGTGGGGACGGGCGGGGTAGATGGTTTAATTATTGGGGTTATTACGGTTGTAGCTCCTTTGCTTGGGGTTATTACGATTGCAGCTCATTTACTTGGGGTTATTACGGTTGCAGCTCATTTGCTTGGGGTTATAACGGTTGTAGCTCATTTGCTTGGAGTTATTACGGTTGCGGCTTATTTGCTTGAGGTTATTACGGTTGCAGCTCATTTACTTGGGGATTATTTTGGTGACAGCTCATTTGTTTGGCGATATTATTGTTGTCGCGTATCTGTAAAACACACTCTTTTAGACAACGATTCCATCTACCGGTTATCCTTTGGTGGTTTGTTGGGTGACATGCTCATAGCAAGCTTTGTAATATGAGGTGATAACACTTAATTTTGCAGCTAGTTTTCTCGGGGGTTTTACGGTTGCTGAATCACCTGGGTTTAATAAGTTTACAGCTTGCTACTGTTTTTTAAGTTTTCTATTGTTGTGTATTGAAATAGTAAATATCAGATATCTAATATTTGTATATTTGCTCAATTCTCGTTTTTCTAGAATGATTTTTGTAGATTTCTGTCTTGACGCAATGCCCTCCAGGTTTGTTTTTTTTGTTTTTGTTATCACTTAACAATATGTTATATTTTTAGGTTTACTGTAACCAATGATACCCGGGCTAAATACCAAAAAATTAAGAATCCGATTCCACATGAAATTACAATTTCTTCCATTTCTCATACGTCTTCTCCGTTTTATGGCTTTTACAATTCAGAGTCACATCGTATCTCAGTAAGGAGTTCAATTCAAGGTTCAGTTTTAACGTTTGTAGGTTCATTCCGTTCCGAAAAGTGAACAGTACCACAAGGTAGACTTTTATAGTTAGCTAAGATTGTTTTAGTTTCAATTTCAATACCATCGTGATCCGACGTTTGTTCTCGCTGCGTGCCCCAAGATTGGTTGTTCCTCTGTATTTGTCGGGCCACTTCTGAATTTTGCACGACATGTTGCAAGCTGTGCATTGCCTGATATGCCGAAGAGGTATTTGAAACTTACTTTATAGGTTGTATATTTTATCTGGTATAATATACTATGTAAGGTCGCGGACAAAATTAATTACAGTAGTCCTGTTTTTACCCAAAATTGTGTTAAAAATTGTGATAAATGGGATATAACTCGTCGAAACACCAGAATTTCACCTCAAACCAGTATACACACGTATTTCGAAAGTAGACGTCTTTTCGGATTAGGAATTATTGTTTTTTTTTGGGTTGTAAATTCTTATTTTCAGCGAAAAGATAAAAATAAAACGTCAACACCAGGAGTCGAACTCCCCGTCAATGATTCTATTCAAGACAAACTACTGTCACAAATCTTCCGAAATGGAACGAAGAACGGTGTACATACTTCAAAATCCTAAACGGCCTCTTTGTAGAGATTGTCCAAGTCATATGTCCTCATGTTGATCGTAAATCCGTATTTAGAACCGGGCTCAAGCTTGGGTATTTAAGTAGGGCCTCCCGCTGCCTGAGAGTCAGCAGCATACCAGCGTTCTGATCGTCAGTACACTCATTTACTTGTCTTAATTGTAGTCTTGTTCATCTAATACCTTTTTTAGTCCCGAGCTTCTCAAATAAACCCAGACATCGCTCAAATTAGTCCAACAAAGCGGTAGGAAGGGGTATTCATCTGCTTGACTGTCATTGTCTTGGGGTTATACTGAGGTGGAAGGGGGTACTGGGTGTCTATCAAAAGGGGATATATAAATAAATATTTTGAATAAGTTCTTTCTTGGGTGTTGTTTAAACGTTTATATACCTGCTGGGTGTTGTTTAAACGTTTATATACTATATAAACGTTTAAACAACTGGACGTTAATTATGATTTCCCACCGTGTGACCCTTCTCAGGAAAGGACATTCCACCTACTCCGCTCAAGATATTGGTGTTATCCAAGGGCTGCACCAGGCTGGATGGTCGAACTATAGGATTGCTAAGGAAGGAGTCTTTAAAGACCACACGTAAGCGAAATATGGTAGTTATATCCTACTCCCGTCATTTTATAGCTCTCCCGTTATTGTATAGCTTTAATAACACTTCCTCCTTAGACCAACAGAGAAGACCTTTGGCAACATTCTCAAGAGAGCCCGTGATGAAGACCAGGGCGATGAAACGAGGGGACGTAAGCGCGCTACTGCTACTGTCACTGATCGCTATATTATCCGGAGAGTACGTCAAGATCCTAGAATAACTGCATGCGAACTTGCGTCTGAGTTGTCGCATTCTTCAAGTGTGAACGTATGCAGTCGAACTATTATCCGACGCCTTGCCGAGGCTGGCCTCTTCTGTCGTGTTGCCTGCGTGAAGTACCACATTTCCGAAAAGAACCGTGTGGCTCGCCTTGCCTTCGCGCGCAAGTACATCGACAAGCCTGCGGAATTTTGGCACTCTTGGGCGTTTTCGGACGAGTCTCCATACCAACTTTTACAGAAGAACGGAAAGGTCATAGTCTATCTCGAAGTTGGGGCTCGCTACGAGAAGCAGAACCTGATGCCGTCTTTCAAGAGCGTCGACCGCCGTAAGGTCATGGTCTGGGGTGCGTTTAGCTGGAAAGGCGTCGGTGATCTATACTGGGTCCAAGAAACAATGACTGGCAAGATCTACGTCAAGATCATTCGCCGTTTCCTCAAGTCTTCAGCTAAGAAGTGCTGCCCTACCTACCCTGACTTCTTCTGGCAAGAGGACAACGACCCCAAGCATACGTCAGGTGTCGCTCAGGAATACTTCCGTCGCAACAAGGTCAACCTTGTCCAATGGCCATCTCAAAGCCCTGATCTCAACCCCATCGAGCATTTATGGGATGTTCTCGATCATGAAGTCCGTAAGCTCCATCCAGAACGCTTCCGTAGCGAAGAAGCACTATTCAGTAGTCTTCAAGAAGCATGGAACATCCTCGACCTTGACATGATGCAGACCCTCATCAGCTCTATGCCCCGCCGTCTCCAGGCCGTCATTGACAACGATGGTTACCCTACTAAGTACTGACTTGGAAGGATTTCTGACCTCAAGGCATTTCAAGTAACGTGTACTAGCATCAAAATGTAACTACTGGCCCATTTCCAAGTCGTGAGGGGACTATTTCATCAACGAACGAAGCAGGATTGAGAAATTAGAGAATATCAAATATGAATGTCGTAAGTTCGAGTTTGATGTTTTATTTTAATATTTTCGCTGAAAATACGGATTTACAACCAAAAAAATCCAAATCCGAAAAGATGTCTACTTTCGAAATATGTGCTGGTTTGAGGTGAAATTCTGGTGTTTCGACGAGTTATATTCCATTTATTACAATTTTAAACAAAATTTTGGGTAAAAACAGGACTACTGTAATTAATTTTGTCCGCGACTGTATATGATACAGTATATGCTGCAGCACCAAAACCGTGTCATTAGTTCAAAAACCGTGTCATTAATTATTTGTGTGAATTTTGCTTTCGTAGAACCCAACAGTTGGTTTTTTTAAAAAAAGTTCTATTCTCTCATTAGACACTCAACAGGACATATATATGATTCAATCAATAATACATTAAAAACAATTACTTTGTCTTGTTCATTTTTTTTTTATTTTGGTGACTTTTTCTGCTGTTGGGCTGAGTAGACCGCCTCGATTAACCTTAGTGTTTCTTTGACGATCGGGCTTCAAGTCTTCTTTGGACGCAATTATCTGGAAAAATGTCAAAATCTGTTCAGACCTTACCTGTCCAGGCCATATTGAAGCAACCTGTTCACCTTCTCTAAAACAAAGAACCGAACTGGTTTTAACACACGATCCTGTGCTGGTCCAACGTTACTCACAAACTTGATGGCTCGAGTATAAGCGGAAGCTGCTCTAGAACACCATCATTTCTCAAATTCATAACGGCAATTGAGGCTGCAACTCCTTGTAAGAAGCCTTTGCAAGAGTCATCCAACGTTGATGTCCTTTCATCGTTTAATATGGCACTTTTAACCTGAATAGCAATTGCTTGATCCAATGAAAGGTCTTCTCCAGCATACAGTACTTGGTTTTCTGTACGAAATTCCACAGCCTGTGACGGAGATGGCTTTTCCATAAAAGTAGTTTCAGCTGGGACAGAGAGATAGAGATTAGGAGACTCAATAGGCGCATTAAGGTTCCTCTGACTATAAAGACCTTTTAAATAGCCATGTGTTACAAGAGGATAACCTTCTTCTGGAGACGGACGGTACAGTTTTCCTTTTTCAAATATGTCAATGTTTCAAATTCAAAAAAAATTCAAAATATGACAGTGGTCTAGCATATTATACAACGTAATCATCATAATTGGAAGGATAAAGCAACAAAATATCAAAAAATGGTGAATTGAATTGGATACTTTTTCAATAGAAGAGCAGAAACATGAAGGATTAAAAAAATGAAAAAAATATTATGATATGGTGGTATTTAGTCCTTCCCTATTTCAAAAGCCAAAAATATTTGACCAATCCCGCATACGAGGCTCTAACTTTTAGTGTGACCTCCTTGGTCCGGTAAAAACGGCAGAATTGATTGCTTCTTCTGAGGGTTTAAAATTCTTTTGTAACCTAAAAACAATCCAGAACTAACTTGAGAATACAATTATCTTAAAGATGACAATGAAAATTTTTTAACTTAGATAGAGGGGGTGAAAAGGAAAAAATCTGGCGAAAAGGGAATGAACTGAACTCGCGAAAAGGAAATGAACTGAACTGTGAACTGAACTTTTCACTTCTTAAAAGAGTTTTATGGAGGGCTGTAAGGATATTTTTGGATATAGCGATAAAATTGAGGTGCAAGGGTTGGTTTTCTGAATTAATGACACGGTTTTTGAATTAATGACACGGTTTTGGTGCTGCAGCATATCCATATACGATATTGTATATGTAGTAGCTACATATCATATATAATTCTTTTATGTTTACTAAATAGCGTTGAATTGAGTGAAGTGCATACGAAAAATCCGTACACAACCCGATCCCATGATGATACACCCAAATCGCGCGGAATAGAACGAGAGTTAACCGCAAAGAGACAGCGTGATTATCCAGGATGGTTCTTTCTGTCTCACCACCAGGACGAAGAAATTGTTGCAGATTGTTTTGAATCTGAAGACACCAACAATGATCCGGTTCATGTTGACATCCTTGCCCGTTCCTGTATGTTTCATTTGCTTCGCTTATTCTTGCTTTCAAATATTGATTGTGCTTAGAACCTTGCCCTTTCCATATCTGACACGCCACATTCGGTTGTTAAGTCAACCTGCGGCTCATTAAAGGTTCTTCGCAGCTACTACTGCAATTATGCGTTAGAAACTATGGTGCCTGTTACCTGTGGTGGTGGCCACTGTTGCGACATTGTTCCTTCTCCACACAAGTACACGGAGTATCTGGTGTATTCAGCACATGGACCTCTCGTTGTCCGACTTCCATCGTACAGATGCCGCAACCATTCAACTATTGTCGGAATTTCTGTAGGTGACCCAATTTTCGTTTTAACAGTCTCTAGGGTATTTTGAAATGGGCTGCGATTTCGAATCATGATGGTATTGTTTTCAACTATGTAACTATTTATTTATCACTCTATAGGATTCCAAATTAAACTCTTGCCGAAGTGTGTTTTCACGGGAAAATACCTGTTAACCGAAAATCTTCTGCACTTTGCATGCAAATCTGTTGGTTAATATTGTGAGGTTTATGTCCCTTTAGTTATTACGTCGAACTTCAAAAGCTGACTTGAGACGATGCTTGATGGACCTTACCAAGTCCAGTGCTACGAAGACTTGCTGAATCTTCAAGGTTTTATTTTCACGCTGTGGTGAACCTTCATAGATTCTACAAACACCACTAACAAATGATAAGGTAAAAATAGCCAACCATTCACCAAATCTTCTGTAATAAGACAATCAGTGTCAAACAGAATCTCCTTCTGGAAAACAAAGGCCTCCACCGCGACATTGGGGACAATTTCGTCCCAACCTACAAGTTTAACCAGATTATATCCCAGGAATTTACCTCACAAGTAAGGTTAAAAATGCCTCAAGAATACAATAAATCATTATATACTATATCATATCATATATATTATAGTTTATAAGTATGACATATGATTTACATTTTTAAGAACTTAGATAGAAGTTGGATATTTCGACCTCTTCGACATAAATAACATGAAATTTTTCTCTTCAAAAGCGTCAACAAACAAAATCCTTTTAAAGCAATTGAGAAGCATGGGGCATTGCTGGATGTCAGATCCGGAAAATGGGGTGATGATGGAGGTAGCTTTAAGAGTCAGATTTTCCGGGTCCTAGTCAACCTTCAAGTAAGCATCTCATTCTTTATGTCCTGTTGTTTCGTTTTGTCTCATCATATTTATTAACATACACCTCTATATTTCATCGTTTTTTTGTTTGTTTATCTGAAAATATAATCGATGTCTACATTCACCGCTTTGAATAACTCGGATTTTTCACTTCATAGAAACGCCCGCAATTTGAACTGGACACTAATGTTGCCCACATCGACGCCAAGCTGGTGGTTGAACGGTTTGCCTGAAGCTGGATTTTCTTGAATCAGTTTATTTATTAGTATCGTGGAAACGATAAATTAATAAGAGGAACATTTTTAATACAGGGCCTTATTTTAAATATATGATATATGATATAGTACATATACTTTGCTGTGTTAATATTTTAGCTTTGCTCAGATTGACTCGGAGGAGGTGTTTGTCCGATCAAGCTTCTCTGTAGAACCAGTCCCAGTGTCTCCACAACCCAACGTGTTTGTGGATCATACCCATGTT
>CBDLPA010000043.1:0-7104 GCA_965305135.1 uncultured Colwellia sp. | reverse complement strand
CACAAACACAGTGGACATCTGACTCTCCTCACCGCAAGGAGGACAGGCACAAAAAGTACATTTTCTATACAATTATACAGGGCTAAATGTAAGTAACAATGAACTGTTGCCCATTTTGAAATTAGATTTGTACCTGTGTCAAAAAAACAATTTCAGTTAAAAAATCGGGTAAAATCGGGTTTAGTGTCGCTAGCATATGATATGTATGAAATAGGCGTTTTATCCTTTGTTTAACTTTGAAATCTTCGAAAACAAAAGGAAAAAACTGTTAGGGCCAGGAAAAACCACTGTCACTGACAGGAAAACCAATTCACTTCCAACCTTTTGTATTTCTCAATTCCTCTGAGTAGCATGATTAGCTTAGGGTCTTCACTGCGGAGGCAAACTCAAAAGTGGACTTGGAGTGGCTGTATGGAAGCTTCAAACAAGCTAATGCTGAGTTCTGTACAATCTCAAAGAGCATAGGGAACTGAGCGAAAGAGGTAGGAGGCGCGTATGCCGCAAGCAGAATAAGTATCCGAGAACAATCGGCTTTGCTTTGCATCACAAATTTGATAACTGCTCAGAGAAACATCATACCAGAGGATTTGTGACTTGCATACTCTGACTGAACGTCCTCGCAGAGGCCTTGAAGGAATGGCATGCGAGACTCTGCTTCGAGTGCTGTGCTTCTGCGGCTAAACTTGGCCAATGAAGCAGAGTTGAAGACTTGTGGTTGTTGAGGGGGCTCAGATTGGTTTGGCAATGATGACGGAATAACTATGGGCACTTCATCTTTAAAAAAAGACTTTTGTGCAGTAGAACAGTTACTACACTGCTGTGAGCCAGGTAAGGCAGAATTGTCGGACCGAGCTGGTTGAGAGGGTGGCAATATCTCATGTCCACCTTGATTATGGGTCTTGCTCCAGGAAACATATTTCATTCGTGGGTGTATAATTTTCAAAGTCGATGATATATAGTATTATGACATGACATATCAACACTATTTTTTATACAATATTCATACTTCAGAGATGCAGCATCAGTCGCAGTACAGGATGTAGTGGTGGTTTGAAGGTTTTATCCATCAACGTTGGTTAGGTGCTGCTGAACCAGGGCACATTTAAAGATGCTCTCAAGCTTAAATGTATGAAATTCACAATTTTATTCTTCTTGGTTTCTGCATCTGTATTTAGACAAGTTATTCAATGATATATGAGGATTTTGATGAATTTTTTTTGAAAATTGACATACACTAGCTGGGAAACCGAGCCGAGTTTCTGGTTTACCAACCTGCTTTAAGACTTCGAACACAAAACCTGAGTCAAACTTAAGTCAATCCCTAAGAATTCTTACTAAAAAAAATAACTCGCAAAATTGATGCTTTTGGCGTCAAAAAAATAGAATTTGGATGACGTCACCGAAACTTTTTGTTGGGATATCCGTGACAACTTTCTGGGTTGGCACTCTGCAACGTAACATTATTAACCTCAGAAAATCTTATGCAATTACCAAAAAATGCGGTCACTATGTCCTCAAAATACGCCATTTTTGAAGAATGTTTCGCGAAAAGAAGAGCGTGCTTCGGATATCCCAGACTTTCCACATTTAACAAAACAAGATATTATTGGTTTCCACAAGCTACTCCAGGTACATTATCATGCTGTTGGGTGTCATCATCGGAATCATAAGCTTCATTTCTTCCACTATCCTCCTAAAATAAAAATAACATCTTAATACCACGCTCTTTGGACTTTGACGAATTAACACACATTCCTCAGCATCAGCATCACCTAACACAACATTGGAAGGAGGAAGGCAATTTTGAAGACATTTAACAGCAGTTTCATTGAGTGAATTGAACTTAGGAAACGTAACATCAAATTGAATGAATAATTTGCCTAAATGAACGTTTCAAAAAACCAAAAGTAAATGGTTGCTTAAATTTAGGCATTCCTTCATTCTCAATGGCTCGAAAATCCCCTGGCTTAATAATTTCGCCAACACAGGACTGAATCTTGAGAACCCGACCATCTAATTGTTTCACAAAAAAGCAGAATCCTGTAAGTGCCTCCAATAATGTAATAGTCTTTTGAGCATGAAGGTCCATATTGTCACAGTTAACAATATAAAAAACTTCTCTGAAAAACACCATGCTCCTTTTGCTGTAAAACAATCACAACATCACCTGGCGGCCGTAAGAAGCAATAACAAACCTCAATTCCGGGAGTTTGATCTCCTTCTCCCTTAAAATATATTTTTTGTCCATCTTTCATTCCTCTATCAATATTAACTTCAAGCACTTTCTTTTCAACAACTTTTTAAATAGTGCACAAAATACTAGTTTTATGCCCACTACACTTTTTGCAATGTTTACCAAGAGGAATTGAGCATCCCTGTCCATCACATGATGAACATTTCACTTGCATCTGCTGCATCATACCAGGACCAATCTTGGAATAAAAGAAAATATAAACCTGGCGAATAACCACCTTGACTCCTTGCCCTTTACATTCAACACATTTTGTATTGGTTACACTGGAAGCGCAGCCACGACAAATTATCCCAATTAAAATACCCATTACACATTGAGCAGATGACATTTTTTTGCAAAGATAATCTGGTTTTTTTCCCTAACAATAAAAAACAATTATAAAACCTTTATACAGATCTTCCAAAGTTACTTTCAAAGGATGTGTCAAATTTTCACCTTTTCTTGGGCCCTTTCTTCCACCTCCTCCAAAAACTCCACCAAAAAGTTGTGAAAACAGGTCAGAGTCATGATCAATCCCTTCTTTCAGTCCCTCCTCTCCGTACTTATCATAAATGCTCCTTTTTTCGGGATCACTCAGGATATCATACACCATTGATATTTCTTTGAACAATATTATTCAAAAAAAAAAGAACTTTATCAGCTCCAGAAGGATTTCTATCAGGATGAAATTGCATTGCAAGTTTTCTATAAGACTTTTTAATAGTTGAGTCATCGGCAAAAAATGAATGGATAAACAAAACCTTCAGGGTTAACTCCTAATATGTCGTAAAACTTAGTGTCTGCTACCATTATGCTCTGATGTAACAAGACGTTATAAAGACGTTATTGGCAAGTTATTGGTTCAAATTCTTTTAAAGGTCTAACCTGAGCATGGGGTAGTAGAATATATTATATCTGGGGTTATCGACCTGTTGAGTACATTTGCAAGTCTCAATCTCCCGCTCCTTGATTGACAGAAAAACTTGATTGCGCGGGTCAAAAGGAAATCTTATTGACAATGTGACTTGCACGGGCTTTGTGGGTTCAATCGTTCACAAAATTATACGACTGGCAGTGTGGCTTATTTTAATACGTTTTAAGATAAATATAGTTGGAGACAAACAGTAGAGGCGATAGCTTATCCCATCGATCAGATTGGCTTGGGAAATAAATCGGAGAACTCTAAAAAATGTCTCTTACACACTTTCAAATGTTGTTAGACAGTGTTTGGTTCTGTGTTTGGAAAATTTAAACCTCATAGTGGCGAGAAAATCAACTTAGTGACCCCCAAACTGAGGATTATTACCTTGGCCAAAATCTTGAGGTGGTACGTCAACGTTTCCCTAGAAAGACGAAAAAAAACAAGTTACACCATCATACATATAAGATATTATTGGAATTTAAATAAATTCATCCTCTTTTTTTTGATATTTTTAACCTCAACCCCATTACCTCTCTCTAAGTATCCCTAGATTGTCAGGTCTGTGGACCTGAGTGAGCTTGGCGTAGCAATTGAGAAGCTTGGGAAGTTGACGCCCTTCCAGTCTCCGCGGCCTGCGCTGGCCCTGACGATCCTGGGTTTGTTATTTGAGTGTAATCTGTACTGATTTGAAAGTTTTCTTTTTTTACTCACAGCATACCCCCAGCTCAGAGCCGTTGCTTTGGCGATGCTCAGCCACGCAGAAGTGGAAAGGACGCGGGTTGATGTCTCTGAGGCGGACTATGAAAATGTCTTACTTCACTGTATTCTAATTGCGTTTCAATAGGCCTCTTCTTGAACAGAGTTCATTATTATTCTAAATCGTGATTGGGTTTTTAAATGAAAATAGGGGTGGGGGTGGGTTGACTTTCTCTTGAATGTTGTAACTGGAAACATCTTTGTAGGTGATTCATCGTTGTTAAAGGTTCATCTTGTTTACAACCCCCAAGTAATCATCACCTCTTTGGATTATCAAATTTTGGTTAGCTCTTATGGTATGCAGGATTTTCCCATCATATAGTGTCCTCTTTTATGTCACAGATTAAGGCAGTAGTTTCATCTTCACGGACTCCTTCACTAATATTTTGTGTTTTGATAGAAATCTCAAATCATTTTAAGGACAAGGAATTCTTTTCAAGGGACAAGGAATAATCTTTTCAAGGGATAGTGGAATACTATTACCTATCATCCCTGCTCTCTGAGGGCCTCTTTCATTTTTAGCAACCCAACACGCTATACAGTTGATTCTTTCACTGATTCTCGTTGAAAAATATCCATTGGCAAATAACAACACAGAAAGCTCCCGAGAGGCAGTAGAGCTAAAGGCCATAAGACAGTGTGAAACAGTAAAACAATATCAAAATCCTCGTTGTCAGCAAATCCCCCCACAAGCTAAATCATCGCTCGGTTGCAAATCAGAGCCTCATACATTATTGTCAGTGAAGCATGGGACTAAATAGTAAGATCAGTCACCACAATGTAAGAATAGGCGTTCGAATGATATGACATTATGCCCCACCTCCTATTAAAGATGAAACAAAATAGACTTTTTGGAATTTCGATTTGGGAAACAAATTGTGTGGCTCGGTAAGTTTCCCAAACTGTCGAAATCCTAAAAGAAAATACATATCCCTATCCACAAAAACCGGTGCTTTTTGGGTTTTGTTAAAAAAGAACAAAATAATCAAAATTCTAAAAACAATTAAAACGTTAAAAAAGCCCTTTCATTTACTTCAACTGGGTTACGATTAACTAGGCATTATTTTACACGGTTTTTCTAACTTTTTCGTGTGGTCATTTATTGTTTTGTTATTTTTGCCTGTAAAAACCTTAAAGCACCGATACTCCAAAAAAGCACCGATTTATCCAACAAGCATCGGTTTTTGTGGACGGGGATATGATAATATTATAATCTGTATGTAATATATGATATGAGTAATCATTGTCAGAAATAAAATAATGATAGAATTCAAGATAATTCCCTAGGCTGCCATTGCACATCAACGAAAAAATGGAGCCAAAATTTCCAATTGACGGGGAGTGGGAGGTGGGTGTTAAAGTAGCTAACTGGGGACATTGATGCCAATAAATGGGATATTCTCTTCAAGGGCTTGTTCATTTGTTCAACACCCTGTGTTTTCAGAGCCACAACAGAAAGAAATCGGAAACAAAAAAAAACACAACCAGTTGAACCTGCGAAGAGAGTTAAAATAGCTCTGCTATCAAAATTTCCAGAAAATATAAACGACTATATATTATGATATGATTGTCATTATAATTGGTATTTGGGGAAATTAAATTCTGCAACGTATTAAGATATGGGGGGGGGGGTACAGTTGGAACATTAATGAAACAAAAAAGAGGCCCATAATTCATAACACAAAATGATTGAAAACAACAAAACAAACAAAGCCCAAACCAGTCGCTTCTGAAACACCACACCCACGGTATTATTTAGTATCACGTGTGAAAGGTATGGGTGTTTAGAATACTCAAAACAAAAAGTAGAGAGGGTATAATATAAAGTGTACATCTGGTGGTGGTGGGACCTACTACACTTTTAATTATACTCTCTCTACTCCTTGTTCTTAACCCTCCCCCCTCTGTGTCTCTACACTTGAAGTGAATAGCCGCCCCGCCCCCTCCACCCATATCTTAAAATTTTAAGATTTCCGGGAGATGTATATATTCAGTAAGTGGGGTAGGTATGGGGGTGAATGGCAGGTAAGAGCAAACAGGCTTTAATATTAATCTTTCAGAATGTTGATACTGTCACAGAATAAGTCTTTTCAGTGTTGGTTCCCAAGATCATTCAGGACAAAGCGCAGTTGAACCTTGACCCGGCGACTTGGATTCTCTTCATTGTTGATGGACACACTTCCCGATACGCACCTCTTGCACTCCAGTATCTCTTGGACAATCACATCATCCTCTACCTCCTTCCTTCCCACACTTCTCAGTGCACCCAGCCCCTCGACCTTGTCACATTTGGTGTTCTTAAGACCGTTCTTCACCAGCAGTACAGTTCACTCCTTCGGGAGTATCAATCTGATGACATCTCCAATGCTGCTGCTAACCGCTGTTGTGCCATTCTCGCATGTTTGGAAGGATTGGCAGTCTCTACGACTCAACGCAAGATCAAAAAGGCGTTTGACCGTTCATCCATCGTTGTTCCCATGTCGGACGAACCCAGCTTTTCTATTGATCCTTGGAAACTTGCAGAGCACCTTCCCAATCCGGATGATGCTTTCATGACCCCCGTTGAACCCCCTGCCAGATCCGCTCTCTACTCTTGCCAATTGAATACTCAAGAGTTAATTAATATGATTCAAGCAGCCAAGAAGGAGAATATTTCAAGTGAGAAAACTGCTGAGGCTTGGGCAGTGATTGCTGAACATCGTGACCAAATTACCGAAAAGGAAATTAAGTTCTTTGAAGAAAATCCAGGTGTTTTACCATGGAATGACCTAAAATTTGTTGAAAGGACTCAACTTCAACCTTTTGAAGCTGGAAAGAAGAAGAAAAAGAGAATTGCTGCACATTCTGCAGATCATTGGACTGAAGTATTGTTGGAAAATCGGAAAAAAGAAATGGCAAGAATCAAGAAAGCTGATGTCGAAGAAAAGAAGAGAAAACATGCAGAAGCAAGAAAAGGTTTGTAAATAATGTGTAAAATTGGAATGATTTTTCAGGAAAGGGGGAGGCCAAGGCTACGAAAAAGCTCCCTGTAAAGAAAAATAGGAAATTGAAGTTTGTCATTTAGTTTTATGTCTTACTTTTAAAGAAGAAAATCTCATTCTAAATGTCTACATTTTTCGATTGCTTTTTATGAGCTTTGAGTGTGAAATAATATTGAACTTATTTCAGTAAGCTAACTGATTAGATTATCTTA
>CBDLPA010000042.1:0-7763 GCA_965305135.1 uncultured Colwellia sp. | reverse complement strand
TCAATATTGTGGGTCGTTGGCAGAAGTCCTTATGTAACATCGGTTATAGTATATAAGAGGTTGAGGGGGGGTTCAAAAGGGACCTTGACGTCCAGGCTGTTCTCTAACCAAACTGTCTAGTGAATGGGCGGACGTAGCGCTGAACTTTGGAATACTGCAGTGGAGATTCAGTTCAATATTGTGGGTCGTTGGCAGAAGTCCTTATGTAACATCGGTTATAGTATATAAGAGGTTGAGGGGGGGTTCAAAAGGGACCTTGACGTCCAGGCTGTTCTCTAACCAAACTGTCTAGTGAATGGGCGGACGTAGCGCTGAACTTTGGAATACTGCAGTGGAGATTCAGTTCAATATTGTGGGTCGTTGGCAGAAGTCCTTATGTAACATCGGTTATAGTATATAGAGGTTGAGGGAGGGTTTGAAATTTTTTGGTCAGACAATATCGCGTTTCGCTGGGTTTTCTTGCCGTTATTAGTGGAATTACTCCTGAATAAAATAACGTTTTAATAATGTACATAACAAAAAAAAACAAAGGGAAACCATTATTTAAAGAATGTACACTGAGAGCGGGGAGGACTATGTTTAAACAAAGTCTTCATCATAGATGTCAGCGCTGGAAGGTGAGTCAAAGAAAGGACAACGACAAAACTTACTCCGAAGGGTCGGCACCGTCAGGGTTGTTAGCGCTGGAAGGTTAGTGAAAGAAAGACAAACTACAAAAGGTAGCGAAATCAGTTACGGCCAACCTAGGTGGGAGAAATGGGGGCAGGCTGGCGACGACAGCTGCGAAGGGAGGCGGGCGGGTAAACCATTGTGGTTGGAGGTAGTCCGGAGTGGATAAGATGAATAGGTCTTGGAACCGCCGTACTCGAGAGGCGATGACGTATGGGGCTGCTACTTCGTGGGACCGACTACCTGCCTTCGTAAGGTCTGGCACCCAGGCGACCGCAGGTAGGGTCTGCCCCTGGGATTTGTGAACAGTGGAGGCGACGGCAGGGCCTAAGGGAAACCCAATACAAGTTAACCCTTTCTGCGTGGTAACATGCAGGGGGCGAAGTCGAATCACTCCTCCCGAGCGGTTGTCTGCAGCATAGGGGGAGAAAGCGGCGGGGTTGTCAAACCGAAGAGAGACATACCTTGGTAGTCGGGGACAAGGCACGGAGTACTCCGGTTTCTTCCGGATCAAGCTTGGCCAAGGGAGGTTATGCTTTAGCTTGAGGTGCTTGCTGGAGATGGACACGACAGTCGCTGTAGCACCGTTGACAATGCCGCCAGGAATGAACATGTTGGTGAGGACTCGCACACGCATTGACGGCTGTAGGTGGGCTACGAGCGGGACGCCTTGTATGTTTGCAGAAGTGTAAACTAGGGGCGATTGGGCAATGACGTCTTTTACGCTAATCGACTTATCCGCCAGCGAAAGAGACGAGAGCTGGTGGTCGGGACCAATGGCCTCATTTAAAACGCCTTCTAGCTCAAGGCGGTTGGCCTCTCGGGCAGACTCGGGGACGGTCCTACGACCAGCCCTGCCTACCATTGATACCGCCGAAGAGACGAAGGCAAAGACTAAACGAGAGTCGGTACTCTCTGCTATGAAATGCCGGCGCAACCAGAGGGTGGTAGCCTCCTCTATGGTTGAGTTCTTTGAGGAAATGTAGACGGCGTGTGGCGGAAGCAGGTTGGGACTGCTGACGCAGCGCGTCCGGAAAAGGTCGGTGTCGGCGGGAGTGCAGGTACCATGGCGGAGGCGATTTAATACGGACGCAAAGTTGGCATCGTCGTTTTGCCTCATGTTCTGGGTTAGCAAGTGATGTGCGGTGGACGCGAGAAAGGCCGACGAGGTAAACACGCTCGGTATTTTTACGGAAGGCAGTTGGCCGTAGTCTCCGGCGAACACAAGAAGCCGGCCACCGTAAGGCGCGTCATCGGCGGCACCTGCCAAGGGCAGCTTTGCCAGGGCGTCAACGATGTCGGCGTACACCTTGACGTTAAGCATAGAGACCTCGTCTACGACCACAAGGCGGATGCGGCTGAACTTCAGGCGAAGTGCGGCGGTGGTTTGTCGGAACCGAAGGTTGCCTGAAGGGCCAACAGTAGCCCCAAATGCGGAATGGATCGTCGTACCCCCCGGAAGAAGGCCGGCAGCAACAGCAGAAGCAGCCATGCAGAGGAAGGCCCCCTCGTCCCTAAACAAGGCGACGCAGCAGGCGGCAATGGCCTCGATAACCCGTGACTTGCCCACACCGGCGGCTCCCGACAGCAAAACAGCTTTGGGCTTACCAGCTTGGAGGTAACTACGGGCGAGGTTAAAGAAGGACCGCTGTCCCGGGTTTAAGCTGTCCCGCAGGTCAGTCAGCGTGGTGTCGACAGTGTCCAAAGGGAACGGGGGTGGCAGGTCGTCGTCGGCCACATGATCCTCCGCGAGGTTTGTCGAGACGAGAAACGTTGTTGCCGTGGAGGAAGGGCGGTGGAGGCGATAGCCGGACGGCAGAGGCGATGGGTTCACAACGGCCCGAAAAACAAGGGCCATTTCGTTGACGAGGGCCTGAGTTTCGTCGGCCTGCGGGGCGTCAACCAGGTCGGCAAACTCCGCGTCGGTGTACTGGTCAAGGTCGACGGTCACGAGGCCGTCGAGGCGTTCCACTAACCGGCACACCACGGAGGCGAGAGCGACCCCTTCGCTGGTGGAATACCTAGTAGAAGACTGTCGAATGCGGGGCAGGTGGCGAAGAAAGTCTGCGCGTCGAGAGGCAAGGGGGAATGCTTCTGCTGGCGGCAGGCGAAAGGGGATAAACAAAACAAGTACGGCGAGGAAGAACGCGTCGGGGTCGGACTGAGGGTCCACGCGGGTTGTGGACAGAACCGCCGGGCGGTCACGCAGCACAAACACCGACCTGTGACCGGTCTTAAAGGCCTTTGGAAAGGGTCGGCCCTCGGGCGGGGAGTCGTTGTCGTTGACCACGTGGCGACTGGCCCCAGCTCGCCGGTAGAGGGTACGGAACTCCGCTTGCGACAGATGTTCCACCACCGGTGGGCGGCCTCGGTAGACGTCTAGAATTGACTCTTGAAAGACTTCTGCACTGTCGTCTGGTAGTTGCTGAAGGAGGACGGCCGGCTTGAGAACGCGGTAGTCCGTGGAGGTAAAGCTGGTTTTAACGTATACGGTTTCGTCGCTGGCAAAAACCGGGTCTATGCCGGAGACAAAGAGGGCGGCCTCGTGGGATCCAACATTGCGGGACGATAAGGCCTTTATAAGTAGGCTGTTCATGGCGGACTTAACTTCGTTGAGGGAGGTGTTCCTGAGGGCGTCGGTGGCAGCGCGTACGAGAAGGTCGTCCACAAAGGCGTTGTACTTAAGAATGTAGTTGAAGAGGTACGTAGCGGCGCTTCGTGGCTGGGTACACAGCGAAATGTCCATGTTGCCTGAGGTCATAGCCAGGATTTCAGGGTGGAAGGGGTTGATGTTTTGGTTGGTGGGAAGGCGGGCAGGGCTATGGGCGTGAGAGTCAAGAAAGGGGTCAGAACCTGGTAGGAGGCCAGCTGAGTCTATGGGCGGTCTTGGGTAGCCAAACCGGCACTTCCGTTTCTTGGAAGGACGATGGCAGACCTGGCCGTGGCAATGGGCTTGGGCGGACACGCACAGGCTGCGGAGGTCGTCGCTGGCCATGTCGTTGGGGTTGGTGGTAATGCCGGCGGCCTCGTAGAACCACTTAAGGTTAGGCTCAAAGTTCGGGTCAGCCGGCGACAGGCTTCGGCCGTTAGTGGACTCCGGCGAAAACCAAACAAGCGAATGAACGTGAACGGCGCCACGGTTTTGGTGTTCAAGCACCCAGAAGAGGTGTGACACCTCGAGGCCGGCCCCCGTTTGCGGGTCACGGAAGGGAGTGTCGTCCTTCGTGCACAGCTTTTCAAAGACCGTAATGTAGCGACGGAGTTGGCATAGGAGGTGAACGGCCGGGTGGTTGTAGGCAATTTCTCGGGCCTCTCTGGCGGTCATGGTTGCCAGGTCCCTTTCGGGGCAGACGAGGTCGTAGAACTCAGTAAGTCTGCGGTGGGTGCAGGGGTTCATGGTTAAAAACACGTGCGGCATGCCCCTGGCCGCGAATATTGCGTTCAAACTTCGGAACCGTTGATTAAAATAAGAAGGCGTGCCCGGAATCCCGAAGGTAATAGTCTCTCCACCAAAGCGAGTAAACCAGTTGTTTCCAGTGAAGGCGCCGGATGTGGCCTCTTTCAGGGTTCCGGCCGTAAGCGGCTGCTGATTGGGGTCAAGGTTTTCGAGGTCGTTGTCGGCTGCAGGCAGCAGGGCTCGAACGGTGTTGTTGTCAACGCGCATGGAAACGGCCTCAATAAGGCGGCGTTTAAGCAGCGTAACAAAGGCAAGCATGAGAAATTCGGGCGAAGAGGCAAAAGGCGACGAGACTTGGCAAACACGGGTGGCAAAGTAGGTCTCGGGTGTGATGGCAACGGCTCGAAGGTTTGTCGGCACAGGACCGCCTCGGCCTTTTGGGAAGAGACACGGCATCATGACCTCAAGTAGGCCAGGAATCCGGACAATGTCTTGAAAAGTGATTTTCGAAGCGCCATGGAGTATTGAAGCTATTTCGGGGACAGCACCTCGTACCAGCTGGGCTTCGAGAAGGTCCGCTGGGACAACGCCGCCAGACGGGTCCGCCCCCGAGAGGTTGTCAACAATGACCGTAACAGGCTCGCCAGGGTCGTCAAGCAGTGACGAGTTGTCCTTGGGGGAGTCCTTCAGTTGTTCCAGGTCTAGGCAGGCCTGGAAGAAGGTACTTCCGTGCGACCAGACCGAAGGTTCGTCGGAATATGGGACTGGCGGCTCCCACGGGACTAAGGCGTCGGCCGGATACCACTCAGGCGGCCAGGTCCTTTCGTTGCCCAACATTTCGGTCAGATAGTCCTCGACGGTGTCGTCGCTGGCAGGGCTTTGATGGCGGAGGTTGGCCGGGTCACTTCCGGCTTGTGAAGGCGACGATCCTGAGGCGTGGCTGTCAGAGGACGACGACGACGACGACGACGACGAGCCCAGGGACGGCACCTCGGGCTCGCGGTCAATTGTCTGGATGGCGTTTGGGAGGAGGGAGAAGGCGGCAGGCATGTGGGGATGACTCAGCTTCAGCTCTTCAATGGCCTGTTCCACGCCTTGGAGCTCGTCGGTCGGAAGGGTGAAGCCAGTGTATACGCCTCCTGCCCCGAGATGAGCGGACGGCCGGAAGACGGTCCTCGGCACCAGCGTGACTTGTAGGCCTTTTACAGCGATCTGCCCGTTGCGCTGCAGGCGCTGCATGGTCATAAACGGGGGAAGGGGACTGACCGCCACCTTACCGAGGTAAGTGAGACCCTTGGTAGCTGGGCCAGGCTCGTCCCAGCCCATGCCGTTGGCAGCGGAGAACTTTGCCGTGCGCTGCTTTTTAACAGCCTCATAGCAGGGGAAGCATACAGCGACTGCCGTGGCCGGGGGAAGCTGGTCGAAACGGCGGAAGAGCCGAGTGGCTTCGTCGAACACCGACAGACCGGCAAGGTGGGGATGGACCTCCGCAGGGCCGGTATACCGCTGGCATTGCTTTGGCGATGTAGGTCGACGGCAAATGTTGCAGGCAACCAGTGGGGGACCGCCCAGCGACGCCAACTTGGACGCCGTGGAGAAGACGGTGGCCGGGGCCAGAGGTCGAAGGGTGATGGCGTCTGCCAAGGACAAAAACTGGCCGGTTCCAGGTGGTTCGTCCCCTGGCAGCAAAGCGGCGTTCTGCCGAGCAGCGGCGACGGCAACCGCCTCGGCCTGGAAGGCGGGCGGCATGTGTTTCGTCAAATGTGACGTGAACCGGGGTGCACCCGGCCAAAGCGGGTCAAGGCGGCCAAAGGCGGCTTCAGGCCTTCCCGACTTAGTGGAGTACAACCATCCACCGCGGTCAACCACCAGGAACCACTTGGAGGCACAACCGCCAGCGGGGCACAGAAACGCAGCGTAGTTGGCCGGCTTGCCATCCCTGGTCTTAAAAACGCGAAGGTCAGTGAACACCAGGGTGCTTCGACTGCCTTGCCTGGCTGTGAGCCGGCGACCGACAAGAAAGGTCAAAGCCGCGTCCGGGAAAAACTCACGAAATCGAAGACTGGCAGCCTCAAGAAGCGGAGGGTCAACAGCAATGTCATTTTCGGAGAGGTCTACCACGGGATGTTGGTAGAGTTGGCCTATTTCGTTTTGGAGAGCGGCGGGCAGGATAATGTCTAACCTTGACGGGAGGACGATACCAGGCGGAAGACCGTTGGCTAGGCCGCGAAACTGCCTTGTTGGTTCGCCTTCTGGAAGACAAAACACATTCCGGCCGTTTAGTTTGACTATTAAAAACCAGTAGGCTGGAAGGTTTGCCTCGGCGCAGACAACAATTGCAACATTGGATGGAAGTCCGCGATGCTGATCAAGGTACCGAATGTCGGCAAACACAAGGGTAGTAGGGGCGCCAGGGTCAGGGCTGTGCCTGCGGCCAGTCAGAAACTGCAGTACACCTTCGGGTAGAAATTCCTGAAACCTAGCATTGATAAGCGTAGACATCTCAGCGCTGACGCAGTCCGGCAGAACATTAGCCTAAAATACGTAAGAAAAGAACACACCAAAAAAAAAAAAATCAAGGCAAGAACTGTCTCCCATGGCTAACCGTAGTTGGAGGGAGGTCTTCCTGCAAGGCGGCAAGGCGCACGCGGGTGGCCTCAGCCAACACTGGAGGAACCCAGTAGTTCACCTGATTAAAGCTCAAACCACCCGGCCAAAGCACATCCAGCTGTGAAAAGACGCTTGTACTGCCTCCTGTTTTCGTGTAGTAGACAACGGCGTTGTTAGGGGCCATTGCAAGGAACCACTTCACAGGTGTGTCACTTTCCTTGCACAAGAAGACAGCGACGTTTACCGGCCGGTCATTTATGAGCTTTGAATACCGGGGGTCACCAAACACAAGAGTCGACGGCCAAGGCCCATGCTGGGTGTGGCGATGTTGCCGGCCAGCGATGAATTGCAGCGACCCAAAGGGAAACACACTTCGATACTGAAGTAGGGCAGCGTTGATGAGCACGTCCGAAACATGATGCGTTTCAATAGTAGCCTTAGTAAGTAAACAAGAATATACAACAAATAGGGACTTACCATGGTATGACAGGGCACATGTTCCATTTCAACAAAGCCTAAAAACACATTAGGTATTATTTAAAAAAATAACCAGCCAATACTAACACGCACAGTTTTTTTGGTCTGTTTTGTGGGCTATTGAAGTTCGAAAGTAAGGTCTAAAAAGGTGTTTTAGTAGTAAGTATATGGTTTATTATTAGGTGCAGGCTAGCGGGGCTTTAGCCAAAAACAGTCGGAAAATAAAATCTACAGTCTATTAACATTTCGCGTGCAGTAGGGTCAAAAATAACAAAGGACTTATAGTCGTAGATGCATAGTAGCGAACGACTCAAGATTAGTACTGAAAGACACAGCAAGGTTTATGCTAGATAAGAAGAGTAGAGGGCGGAGTCGTAGCGTATCCAGGGTCAATGGGTAGGCTAGTTGAGGGAAGGTTCCTGTGGAATTCCTGGGAAAATCTCGGTGATTTACACAACTTGGGCGGGAGGAAACTGGTCGCACCTGAAAGTCAGCAAGGTTTATGCTATATAAGAAGAGGTGGGGGCGGAGTCATAGCGTATCCAGGGTCAACGGGTAGGCTAGTGGAGGGAAGGTTCCTGAGGAATTCCTGGGAATATCTAGGTAATTT
>CBDLPA010000041.1:0-7981 GCA_965305135.1 uncultured Colwellia sp. | reverse complement strand
GGAACGGGCACTTAGTTCAATTTAATTTATTCTTATCCCGAGCTGAGGTTAACTACAAACATAGGCAACTCTGTTCGTTACACTTTCTCTTCCTTTAACCATATTGCCACTTGTTTAGCAAAATAAGTTAAAACTCCATCAGCTCCAGCACGTTTAAATGCAAGTAGCCCTTCCATAACACAGGGTTTTTCTGCTAACCAGCCATTTTGAATTGCTGCCATATGCATAGCATATTCTCCACTGACTTGGTACGCATAAGTTGGTACTTGAAAGGTATCTTTAACCCGGCGCACTATATCTAAATATGGCATACCTGGTTTAACCATTACCATATCAGCCCCTTCTGCAATATCTTGAGCCACTTCATGTAGTGCTTCATTACTGTTAGCTGGATCCATCTGATAAGTATGCTTATTACCGCCCTTAATATTCCCCGCAGAACCTACTGCATCGCGAAATGGACCATAATAATTAGACGCATATTTTGCTGAATAAGCTAAAATTTTAGTGTTTACAAAACCATTAGCTTCAAGCGCCTCCCTGACTGCACCGATACGACCATCCATCATATCCGAAGGAGCAACAATATCAGCACCCGCTTGTGCATGAGATAACGCTTGCTTAACGAGAATATCTTTAGTTACCTCATTTAGCACATAACCTTCTGGGCCTGCTTTGTTTGCATCGCTTTCACTTAAAATACCGTCTTGACCATGAGTAGTAAAAGGGTCAAGGGCAACATCAGTAATTACAGCTAATTGTGGAAATGCAGATTTTAACGCTCTAACTGCACGTTGTGCGAGGCCTTCAGGGTTATAAGCCTCTTCTGCCATTAATGATTTTTTGTCACTGGGAGTGACAGGAAAAAGCGCAATAGCAGGTATACCTAAAGCGACTAACTCTTGTGCCTCTTCTAATAACAAATCAATACTTTTTCTCTCTACACCAGGCATAGAAGCGATAGCTTCTCGTTGATTCTCTCCTTCCAATACAAATACTGGATAAATTAAATCATTCACGGTGACCTGATGTTCAGCCATTAATCGACGAGTATAACCATCTTTGCGCATGCGACGCATACGGCGAGCTGGGTATTGCCCAAAAAAATTACTATTGTTCATTACTATATTCCTAGAGTTTTTGTGTTATTCACAGCTTTCTTTACCTACTTGTGTTTGATTCCGACCATCATGTTTTGCTTGATAAAGCGCTTTATCTGCGCTGGAGAATATTTGTTCTGGTGTCATATTATCTTGTTGATTATACGTAAATATACCATTGCTAATTGTTAATGGAATTCTTATATCTTTGTAAATACATACTTGTTTAGCAATACTTTTTCTCAATGTTTCAGCCAAAGATATTGCTCCTTTTTCATCTGTATCAGGCAAGATTAAACAAAATTCTTCTCCACCATAACGAAATGCCATATCAGCACTCCGTTTTAAACTATCTTTAATTTGCTCACTTAACCATGCCAGACACCAATCACCGGCTAAGTGCCCATAAGTATCATTAACAACTTTAAAGTGGTCTATATCTATTAAAACTAAACTTAATGGAGTTAAATTTCGTTTACTACGACGATATTCTGCAAGAATTTTTTGATCATAAAACCGCCTGTTAAATAAACCTGTTAGTTCATCTAACGTATTCTTTTGCTCAAGTTCATGATTCACTTCTTCTAACTCTTGCAAAGCAATATTGAGCTCTAAAGTACGCTCTTGCACACGGTTTTCTAACTCTTCTTGGTTCTGTGATTTGAGCCTTAATAACTCTTCCTGCACCCGTTCAGAAGCAATAGCATTTTGCAGTGCTTGGCGTTGTGCTTCTTGTTTATCTATTAGCTGGTAACGGTATTGTCGACTTAGTATGAAAGTCATTAACAAGCAATTAAGCCAAAAAAGCATCCCATAAAATAAATCTCTATAAGCAATAAAACCTATATCAAACCAGTTAACAGAGACAATAACAATCACAACAAGAATAAACTGTACAGTCATAGCGAAAGTAAACAGTAACGCTAAGCGACTACCGAACTTGCGTAAATAAAGTCCTAAAGCAATTAACGAAAAATTCACTAAAGCATAAATAGCCATACTAATAGATATATTATCAGCCACAGAAAAATAAAGACTTAATGGCATATACAGAAAAAGCCCCCACGAACTCATACGAATTGTTTGATAAATATGATAAAATCTAGTTTTTAGATTAAAAAGCTGAGCGGTAAACACAAATAAAAAAATTGCCGATGCGGCTACTAGCAGCGGAATTTCAATACCAATTAATTCAGGTAAATAAGTAAATAAGTAATAGAGATTAAAACCAAGCATTGCTGAAAGCATGAAGGTGTTACTTAAAAAATAACCAAAAAGAGTAAAAATAGGTTTATTACCTGTTGCAAAGAATAGCAAGAGAAAAACAACAGACAAACAAAACAACCCCCCAATGGCGATACCTTGCTGAAACTGTAGTGTGCTACTTGCCTCAATATATTTATTCACTGAATATATGTTAACGGAAGTACGCAACTGGGTCGCACTCTCAACAGTTAAATAAAGTGTAATTTGAGAGTGTGGTGATACTGTAACTTTGGCGTTTCGATTATTACTGCGTTGCAGTTGCATCTTTTTTTCAGTGATATTATGCTCAATATCTTGAACAAACAACTCAACCTGACTCATTCGCACTTGATTGGCTATATCAAGATAAACTGATTGTGCTTTATCACTTTGATTTGTTAAATCAAATGCAAACCAATTTTTACCTGGCATAATTAACATATCGCCGTTTTTCAAGTAAACATCTTGCCAATCATGCTTATATAGCTCATTAATTTCAATTTTATTCTGCAAGGGGGCACTAGTAAAATAATGTAAATAATGAACAACTAATTGCTTGTTCTGATCAATATTATAGTTAGGAACTTCAGCCTGAGCCTGCACCATAAAAAACAGACCAAAAAACAAGTAGAATACTTGCCTTGTTTTTAATATTTGGTGAACAAATTTGACCATAATAAACGCTTAGCTCAAGCCTTAGTAAGTGTGGCAAATTAAATTGGTAAATTAAACGCTTGCCGAGCATTCATACTAGTTTGACAAGCTATTTCGTCAGGGTCAAGGCCTGTTATATCTGCAATTTTTTCAATAATATATGGCAAGTAACTTGGTTCATTACGATTGCTTTTAGGCTTAGGTTTAATTGTTCTTGGTGTCAAATAAGGCGCATCTGTTTCAATAAGTAAACGGTTTAAAGGAATTAAATCAACAATATCTTGTAAAGATTGACCTCTTCTTTCATCACATATCCAACCCGTAATGCCAATATACATACCTACGTCTATGCATTTTTTCAATTCTTCTTTATTACCCGTAAAACAATGAGAAATCATTGCGGGTACATGATCAATAAAAGGCTTTAATAGCGTATACCAAGAATTAAACGCATCACGTTGATGTAAAAATAATGGCATGGAAAGTTGTTTTGCTAGCTGTATCTGCTCTTTAAAGATAGTTAATTGTTGGCTTGGTTGAGAAAAATTTCGATTGAAATCTAAACCGCACTCTCCAATAGCCTTGACATGTGGTTGTTCAGCTAACATTGCTAAATCAGATAAATAATGTTCACTCACACCATCAGCATCATGGGGGTGAACTCCTGCAGTAGCATATAAGGTGTTGGGAAATTGTTCTTGATAACACTGGCACAACACTAAAGCTTGCTTACTCTCATTAATGTTAGTGCCTGTAATGAGTAGTTGCTTTAGCCCTAATTGTTTAGCGCGAGCTATTACTTCTACTCGATCTTTGTCAAAGCGCTTGTTGGTTAAGTTAACCCCTATATCAATCACTATTTTAGTCGTTTAACCTTAATTCTTCTATTGCTTCCAACTTTATAAAAATACACTGCGCCTAACGCCCCTTTTTTCAAAATAACCTCATCACCTACTTTTAAACTAATTCTGGCAGAGTCTTTTTGGCGCCATTGTTGTCCATTTTCTAAATCAATAACTAACTCACCTCTTATTAATTTTTTAATACTAGTAACAGTAGAAGTGATGCTCTCAAGCTCTTTTTCTTCATCCTTTTTAATTATGTCTTCCTTTGAAAATTCATCAATTTTTTGTTTTTCTTCAGCAATAATATTTTTTACTTTTGCTACAGGCGCTTTTGCTTGGACGACCTGATGCGTATCTGGTTCATCCAACTTAACACTTACAAAATATTTTTTAGCTAATTCATCATAACAAGCAAGTCGTTTCTCTCCATTTAATATCTTTGAACAATATGATAAGCCATCAGTGGCATCACTATTTATTACTTTAGAAAAAACACTTGGAGATACCAACACACTACACAATGCTATTAATACAATAATGTTTACTCTCATGACACTTTGTCCTCTAGTTCTTCATCCTCTTTATGATACAAAGAAGCAATAATAATACCTACTTCGAATAAAAGTAGCATTGGAATAGCAAGCATTGATTGAGAAATGATATCTGGCGGTGTAAGCAGCATACCAATAACAAAAGCTCCAACAATAACATAGGGACGTTTTTGACGTAAACTATTAGGACTAGTTACACCCGTCCAACACAACAATATAATTGCAATTGGTATTTCAAATGCTGCACCAAAGGCAAAAAACAATTTCAATACAAAATCTAAATAACTACTAATATCAGTTGCAATAACCACTCCTTCAGGCGCTACTGAGGTAAAAAAAGCAAACACAACTGGAAAAACAACAAAATATGCAAACGCAATTCCGCCATAAAATAACAACGTTGAGCCAAGCATTAATGGAGCAACTAACTTCTTCTCGTTTCGATATAACCCTGGTGCAATAAAGGACCATATTTGATAAAGAATATACGGCATTGCAATGAAGATAGACAAAACTATTGTTAACTTAAAGGGCGCAAAAAATGGTGAAGCAACATCTGTTGCTATCATTTGTGATCCTGAAGGCATCGTTTGAAGTAATGGTTGAGCCAAGTATTGATAAATATCTTGAGCAAAATAAACTAAACTACAAAACACTATAATAACACCCAATACAGCGTGTAATAAACGCGATCTCAATTCCAATAAGTGATCAAAAAGAGTGACACTTTTCTGTGTTATTTCAGGATTTTCCTGGTTTGATTGTTTAGTTGAATTCATTTGTCTTTAGTTTTATCATCTATAGTAGATGTATCACTTGTTTGGGAATAAGCTGATTTATCATTGTTCAATGCATTATCACTTTCTCTTTCATCTACCGCCAACGAAACATCTTTGTTGGATTTAGAATTTGCAAGTGACGTTGATATCATTTCATCTAGTGCTGACGTATCAATTTTTTTAAATGGTTCATTTACCATTGCCGCAGCTTCTTGTAACGATTTAACGGATTCTGCCACCTCTGGTGACATATCAGCCATATTACCTTGTTCTGCCTTTTTCAAATTCGCATGCAATTCATGAACTCTTAATTCTTCTGAGAGTTCTGATTTCATCGTATCCGTGAACTTACGAGCGCCAGTTATCCAGCCTCTGATAGTTCTAATCGCAATCGGTAAACGTTCTGGCCCCAAAACCACTAAGCCCATAACACCAATCAGCATTAATTCCCAAAAGCCTATATCAAACATTTGTTATGCCTGACTATTTTCTTTTTGGTTTTCTTTTTTACTTGTTTCATTTGCTGCTGATGTATTATCAACTAAAGAGTCCGCGCTAGCTTCAGCTTTATTCTCAGAATCTTTTTCATCCGTTACTGCGTTTTTAAAACCTTTAATCGCGGATCCTAAATCTCCACCGAGGTTACGCAACTTTTTAGTGCCAAATAATAAAACAATAATAAGGGCAACAATTAATAATTGCCAAATACCGATACCAGCCATAACAAACTCCTATAATCAATTTAATAGCAGTATACACTAGAACATATTGAGTAAACGAGTAAAAGCATATATTGTTTTAAAAAATTATGCGCTAAGACAACATTTAAGACATGCTAATAGTACTTGAGGGATATATATTACGCACAATTTTGTGTTTTGCATGTAACAGAACTTCGTAGCAATTTTTCGGGTTTGCTTATGTGGTATCCCTGCCCAAAATCACAACCTGCAGAGTGAAGCTTTTTCAAAACACTTTCACTTTCTATGCCTTCTGCAACTAATCGATAGCCATATTGTTCACCTAGATCATGTAAAGCTTTAACTAAAGGTAAATTTCTATTACTGTTTGTTAAAGTTCGGATAAATCCGCGATCTAATTTAATAAATTCAAAGGGGTAATTGTGTAAAAAATTGAAGGACGAAACACCTGAAGCATAATCATCTAACGCCAATTTAACTCCAATATTTTTTAACTTTTGTAAACCTTTAAGAGAGAGCGCTTCATGTTGAGAAAAAGCTGTTTCATTGAACTCTAAAATTAGTCTTTGTGGTTCAAAATCCTGTTCATTTATTAAAGTAACCAGCTTATTCAGTTGATTAGCTTGTGTAAGATGCCTGCCAGATAAGTTGATAGCAATAAAAGCATGTTTATTTTCTTGGCTATTTCGCAACATATGCAGTTGTCTAGCAACTTCTTCAATAACCCAAGTTTCAATTGTCAGAATAATCCCTGTTTCTTCCGCTAAATGTAAAAAATAACTTGGTGTTAGCAAACCCTTAATAGGATGGTTCCAACGTAATAATGCCTCAAAGCCAATAACCTTAGTACAACTCAAATCAGATATCTTTTGATAGTGTAGTTCAAACTGGTCCTGCTTTATTGCGTTTCTCAATTCTTGCTCAAGCGTCATTGTTGCGACAAGTTTGTCCCTCATACTGTCATCAAAAAAAACAAAGCGGCCTCGACCTAAACTCTTAGCTTGATACATTGCAGCATCTGCATCTCGTAACACTTCATCTGCATTTTGATAATGCCCATTACATAAAGCAATACCAATACTTGCACTAGAGTACAATGTATTACTTTCAATTTTATACGGTTTTTCTATACTCGTTATAATGCGGTTGGCAACATCTTCTACATTTTCTGATTGTAATGAGTCTAATAAAATAACAAATTCATCACCACCTAACCTTGCTAAAACATCATTATCCCGCACACAAGCGTTTAATCTTGTAGAAATCTCAACGAGAAAGATATCCCCAGCATGATGACCTAACGTATCATTAATTATTTTGAACCTATCGAGGTCAATGAATAATACGGCAAATTGTTGGTCAGGATGTCGCTTTAAATGTCTGATAGCATGACTTAGCCTGTCAGAAAACATTGCACGGTTAGGAAGTTTAGTCAATGAATCATGATGAGCATCAAAATAAAGTTGCTGTTCCGCTTTTAACCTTTCAGCTATTTGTAAGCGTAAGTTTGAATTGGCTGTTTCAAGTTCCTGTGTCCGCTCTTCTACAAGCGATTCTAATTCAGATTTATAGCTACTCTTCAAAACCTCATTAAAAGCATTAGCTTGCTTTAATTGTTCATTTGCTGAATTCAAATCTCGTAATAAAGTCTGAACATTTGCATGCTCAATGACACTACTATCCTGATCTTTTATCCTCAGTTCCATCAAGGTTCCCATTCATATATACATAAAACTCAAAGAATGAGTATTTGGTATAGTTTGTTATTAGTATTATTTTTGAGCAGGTAGTGTAACAAAAATTAATCAGCTGGCTAGTAATAAATGTTTTATTTATAAAATTCTTTTCATGAACACTAAAAATACAACCCTCTCACATAAAGAGAAGAACAC
Organism: uncultured Colwellia sp.; assembly: GCA_965305135.1. GTDB lineage: Bacteria > Pseudomonadota > Gammaproteobacteria > Enterobacterales > Alteromonadaceae > Colwellia. Next base: position 214 of record CBDLPA010000041.1, on the reverse strand, counting down.
CCACACGCTTTCCACCATCCGACGCTACTGCGTTTCACTTCTGGGTGCCGCGGCAATATGGGCGAATGGGTTAAGGTGGGGACAAGCACTATTCCCGCTTGGCACCTATTTTTGCAAATCCTAAAATCTTAGAAAGCAAAAAGCCCGACTCTTTCGAATCGGGCTTCTCTTAATAGAAGTTTAGCAATGTCCAGCTTCGCTCTCACATGGGCTT
>CBDLPA010000040.1:0-10189 GCA_965305135.1 uncultured Colwellia sp. | reverse complement strand
AAAGCCAAAATGAAGTGCGGTGAAGGCAAATGCGGTGAAAGCAAAGCCAAAGCCAAAACAAAATGTGGTGAAGGTAAATAAGCTGCTCATTAAACATTTTTATTTTTAAAACGAGCTTTTGCTCGTTTTTTACGTTTTAATAAACAATATTTTACTATGCTACATGTATCATCCTCAATTTTAATATCAGTGCAAAACTGTTAAAATGAGGTATCTAACTTACTTTATACTTTCCCAATTAGGAATAAATTTGAACAATAATGATGTGCTGCGTCGATTGCGCTATACCTTTAACTATAATGATAAAAAGATGGCAGCCATATTTTTATCTGCTGGAATAACGGTTACCAGAGAACAGGTAAGTCGATGGCTTAAAAAGGATAATGATATAGATTATCTTTGTTGCCAAGACGTCGATTTAGCGTCTTTTTTAAATGGATTTATTAATGATAAACGTGGTAAAAAAGAAGGTTCCCAAGCTTTGCCTGAGAAGCGTTTAACCAATAATATTATCCTCACAAAATTGAAAATAGCACTTAACTTAAAAGCTGAAGAATTGATTGAATTACTCGATAGTGTCGGGTTTAGTTTAAATAAAGCTGAGCTAAGTGCTTTTTCAAGAAAAGTAGAACACAAACATTACCGAGAATGTAAAGATCAAGTGCTGCGCAATTTGCTACAAGCAATAGATAAAAAATATCATGTTGCTAGAACCGAAAAATTAGAAAAAACTCCGCCTGCCAGTAATAATTATAAAAGCAAAGTTCAACATAAGCATAAAGCTAAAAGTAAGTTAGCAGACCAGTATATTGAGGGAGCAAGGCCTAATGCTAGTGCCATCTATAATAATCCAGCTAACAGTAGTAATAATAGTGAACCTGCGCGTAAAGTACTTAAGCTTAAGTCTAAAAAATAGCTCTTAAAACTGAGTTATAAAAACAAATTTTAAGTGAATAATAGAAAGGTTGATGTAAATCAAAACCGATTTATTTTGTCTTGCTAGAATCGAATGATCGGGATTTTATATGGTTCGTTAATGTAATTATAACGCCCTTTTGATCTAAACTACTTTAAGCAAAGAGAGACAAACACTGTGTCAGAAATTAAACCTAATGAACAAATAGACCCACAAGAAAAACCTATTGTGTATTCTTGCTCAGGTTGTTCTAATTTAGCTCAAATGGCACATAATATATCACTAAACCTTGATGGTGATGGAATTGCAGAAATGTCATGTGTTTCAGGTGTTGTTGGCAAAGTAGAGCCTATTATGGAGTTAGCCCATTCTGGGCGTCCAATTATTGCTATTGATGGGTGCGGGTTATCGTGCACTAAATCATGTTTAGCTGTGGGGGGATTAAGCCCCGACTACTATTATCAAATTAGTGATTTAGGATTTGAAAAGCGTAGTAAATGGAATGACTCTTTAACAGAAAATACCATAGCAATGAAAAGTATTTATGAGCAACTATTTGCTGAAGGTATAGGATTTAATCATAACAAAAGTAAATAATTGAATATATGAATAAAAGTGACAACGGTCTTATAAGGATTTGTTATAGAACTCTAAGACCGTTTGATGGATATTATTTAAACTTGGCAGTTATACAAAATACGCTACAGGGTCATACAAAATCTTACAGGGGCTAATAATCCACCCATTGAGCATATTCTTCATTTCTTCCTAAAGCCGCTTGACTTCCCTTTAATGAGAAATCATAGCCACATAATGTAAAGTTGTTACCAAATGCTAGTGCTTGAATAAGTGCTTTACTGTCTAGTGGTGAAAAATAAGCAAAATAGTTTTTATTACCTTCTTCATCGGCACTGCTTTCCACTTGTACTGATAATGTTCTTATTGGAGCGCCCTTATTAAAGCTGATTTCTTTACAGCTTGCATCCCCTTGTGCAGTTTCTTGTGACCATAAAGTCGTATCCTTAACTTTATCAGCTTCCCAATGAATACTGATTCCTTTATGTTTTGACAAGTACAAAGTATAATTATCTGGCATAGCTAAAGGGTGTTCTCTTACAAACAAAGGGTTAAAGTTGACTAATGGTTGTTTTAGCTTGATTTCATTTACATTATTAGCCCCATTAAAGAATTTTACTGTCCATGAGGTTGCAATAGCAATCAGTATTAAGCCAATTACAGTAGAGATAATCAGTTGCGCTTTTTTATTAGTTAGTAACTTTAAGCGTATTGTTTCGCCAATATCATTTGGCTTCTTAAATGTGGCTTGATCTTGTACATAATCATTTTTATCAAATTCATGCGCCTGAAAAGTTGAGTGGCTAGTATTTTCGAGGCTTTCTGGATTAGTATTAATCAGTGTTGGCTCTATACGAAATTTTGTTTTTTTGTGATGAGCCGTTTCTGATTGATATTCTTGCATATCAACTGGACCAAAATAACCTAGTATAAAATTAAGCTTATTAGCACTTGGGTAAGTTAATAATACCGCAGAGCAAAGTACGGGAATAATAACTAGATAATAGCTATTATTCTGTTCAAAAAATACTAAGGATAATGCTATCAGTACAAAAGTTGAGCAGGGCGCTATTAACCATTTTGTATTTAGTTTAGCATCATGTATTCGTCTTAGGGTCGTAGAAGCAAGTGTTACCGTGAAAAGCCCTAAAAGCAGCATGAAAACAAAAATATTGTCTGAAAAAATAGGCAATAACATAATAAACAGTAAATATATGCTACTACAAATAGCAAAGAATCTTGGTCTATTATCAATACCTTGCAAACAAAAAAGTGACTTTAGAAACTGCACTATATCTCCTTATAATTTAAAAACTTGAATATAATAATTATTAATGTACTCGATAAGGTGGAATATCAATGTTATTTAACTTTAATCCATATAAGCTTAATGTTGCACAATTACTCGACTCCCCATCACCACTAAATTCTATATCAAATAGACTAAACCATATTATTCCTTGATTTGTGTTAAAGCGTGGTCGGCTTGAGCGTCTTGCTATGGCAATAAATTGTAAATGGTTCTGGTCACAATATCGATTTGCATGAACAAATGCTGCTTCAGATACTTTTCTTAAATAAATAAAATACCAACAAAGTAAACAGATTAATAAGAGATAATAAATATTTTCCATGGTGATTTAAGTAACCTTTAGTGTTTTATAGGATGCGTCACAATATTAGATAAAGTAAGAGCTAGTTAAATAGTTGACCAATAGCATGTGACAGCTCGTTGCTACGTTCTGGAGAACGCATACACTCAAAAACAATAGGACGGATGCTTGGAATTGATACTAAATCTTTAAATATACTATTAAACAATGGGGTATCTTTACAAAGAACCAAGTGTTCAAAGTAAATCATTAATGTTTTATTTTCATTTAATGTGGGCCAACATCTACCAGAAAGTGTGATGAGTATTTCAGGAGGTATATATTGTTGCTCTAAAAGTGTATTAATGAATGTCTTAACGTGTATATGGTTACAATTACTTGCTAAGCTACGAAGTAGATGTTGTTGTGTTTGAATTAGCGTTTCATTTGGTTTGTCTTCAACTGATTGCAATGTCTTTTGTAATAAATTTAATAAAGCGTCAATTAACTCATTTGAAAATACTTCGTTTTCTAATGCGCTATATAAGGGGAATAATACTTCAGCAGGCATATGAGGTAGAGCATTTATTAATTTTTGACTATGTTTATTTTCATTAATGCGCACAGCAAAGTCAGTGATACCTTGAACACCAATATCTTTCCAATTATTCCAATCCGTTTCGTTATTAAGGTAGGTTAAAAATAGTGTAAAATGGTCACTCGGTTTCTGTTTTAGCTCAAACTTAATTTTACTATTTAATGCGGCTAACTTGTATTGTGCAAGTGTAAATAAATATGGGTTATTTTTAAGTAATTCTGTTTGTTGCTCATTGGCATCTTGTGTTAAGTCACTACCAAGCGCTTCTATGATGATGGCAATAAAATGATTACGCGCACCTTGGTTCAATAAACCACGTTCGTCAAGTGGTAGTTTTAATAACCAGATAAAAGGTTGCGGTGATTGCTTTTGCCAAAATACAACGGCAAAACAAGCATGCCCCTGTGAAGGGGTAGGGTAAGGTATTTGGTTTAGTTCTATTTGTTCAAATTTTTTTTTCGGTATTTTATCTATCTTGCGACCTATATCGTAAATGCGAAATTGAGAATTTGAAGAGTGAAGTAACTGTGAAATAGTGTCCATAATGGAAAATAGTTAACCAAATAAAGAAGAATTGAGTCTGTGAGCCATTATAGAGATAATGTGCTTATCTAGCAAAATTTAAAATATAACTATGTTCTTTCAATTAAAAACTTTAATACCTGAAAAACCTGTATTAACTATTCTTTACCAAGATGAATATTTAGTGGCAGTAGATAAACCTGCTGGGTTATTTGTTCACCGCAGCTTTATGGATAAATATGAAATTTACTTTGCTTTACAGTTGGTGCGAGATCAAATTGGTAAGTATGTATATCCTGTTCATAGGCTTGATCGACCAACGTCTGGCGTGTTGTTATTTGCGTTAACTAAAGAAGTAGCTCAAAAGATGAATGCAGCATTTACTGAAAAGACTGAAGAGGGAGTTGATGCAAATGCAGGAATTGATCCCATGTGTGAAGCGGATCTAGTTAATAAAACACAATTAACCAAAATTTACTATGCTCTAGTGCGAGGTCATATGCCAATAACAGAACAGAGTAATCTGGTTGATTATGCACTTAAAGAAAAACTAGATAAATTGGGTGATAAGTATGTTAGTCGAGATAAAGCACCTCAATTAGCACAGACTTATTATAAGGTGATCAAGCAGGCAACTTTGCCAATTGCCCTAGGTAAATTTGACAGTGTACGTTATTCGCTAGTGAAGTTAGCGCCTGTTACAGGAAGGCGTCATCAAATTCGCCGTCATTTAGCACATTTACGTCACCCTATTATTGGTGATATTAATTATGGCGATAATAAACAAAATCCTTTTTTTATTAAACATTTTGGTTTTAAACGTTTAATGCTTATTGCTAAATCTATAAGTTTTATTCATCCAATCACTCAAAAGAAATTAATAATCAATGCTCACTTTGATGAGCAGTGGCAGCAGGTTTTCAATGCACTTGAATGGAAAATTAATTAGGTGCAGTGATGTTAACGGCATTGATATCATGTAAAATAAGATCACTATAAAGATTATTAGCTCGATAACCTACTTTGTTGTTATGTTTATTACCTTTAATTTCAACGCCGTAATTTGCGAAAGCCCCTGTATAGTTTATTCTTTCCTGTTCAAAAGCGATCATCATGGCTTGATCTGCAGTGACAGGTCTATTTAAAAGGGCCATCATTAAATGATGATCAGAATGAGGTATACTCTGTTGGGTATTTTGATTCATGTCTGTTAGTTTTCTATTATAAAATTCTACATTTGAATAACTATAGTCATCAATATAATAATTATTTTCTGAATAATTTTGCGTGCTAATATGCTTTGTCGTACTACAAGCGAATAAAAAAATGCTGCATAATAAACACAGGTAATTTCTAATCGTAACGCAATTCAAATATCTGACACTTAGAAAGTACATAATCAACCTTTACAATTAAATAGTTTTTATAATTTAAGATTGAGCAAGTGTTATGCCAATTGGTTTTTTGACGTGTAATTTTGATTTTTAGTCTAGTTAACTTATTAAAATATAAAGGTTAATTATTTCTAATAAGTTAACTGTGTTGATAGGTTTTAATCACTATGTTTTACTTTGATACTTGACTTTTTTCACCGTCAATTTTTTGCTATGTTAACTATTATAGTAGGATTTTGTTTTAATTTTTCTCTATCTCTATTTGGAAATGTTCCAAAATATTAGTGAGCATATTTGCTGTTTTCTCTGGTTGTTCAAGCGGAAACATGTGCCCACCGGGTGTTGTTATCAATTGAATGTTTTTATTTAATTTAGCAAATTTTTTAAAAAAGCTGTGGGGACATACATCAGTGTTTTCAGCATATATCAGAGCTGCAGGCATCTGCAGCTTGTTTTTATAGCTAGACAAGTTTTCAGCTAAATTCCTGAATATGTCTGCTTCTACCTGTGCAGAAAAAGCTAATTCTAATTGCTCATTCTTCTCTACTATTCCATGGTTAACATAGTCAGCTAAACACCGTTCATCAAAATTTTTAAATAATGAGCGTTTGGCGAACAGTTTTGCTACGTCAGTATTCAATGGCCAAGACGTTCTTCTTACTAAGGCCTTGCCTGACGGGCTAAACTTATCTATAAGTCGTGTTTTTTTGATGAACTTCATCGCAAATGCTGTACTTCCTGTTATCACAGGGGGGTCTAACATAATCAAACCTTTAAATAATGCTGGTTGTTGACAAGCTGCGATAAAAGATAAAACACCACCAAAAGAGTGTCCAATACCTATTACACTTTCTTTTTGGTGTGCTTCTAGTTGTTTTTTTACAAAGTCAATCAATTCATCAACTAAGGGTTGCCAGTTATTTTCTACAGGATATTGGCTATTATGACCATATTTTTCATGCGCTATAATTTGGTACTGCTCTGGAAAATAATTGAAGAGTGTTTGGTAACTTCCAGCTGGAAAGCCGTTAGCATGTACAAAGTTTATAAGTGTTTTTGACATATAAGATTAATTAACGAGTGAATAACTTTTAGTAAGAAGTTAAACGCTTGTTTTAATTTTGTCAATATTGATTTTAATTGTAAGTTTAAATCAATTGATAAAAGCATTAAAAAACCCAGCTATACTGGGCTTTGAAAATAAACGGGTTATTAATCAAGATGAGTTAAAAATCTTTCAACATATACTCTAATGAGTCCTCATATATTTTTAATTCTCTTTCAAGTTGGAATTTATCTCTTAACAGCTCAATTTCACGCCATTTTCTTTTTTTATTTGATGTATTCTTTTCTTTTGCGGGTTGACTAACTGACTTTAACACTTGATCTAAATTATCCATAAAAGTACCCCTTAATAGATTTTCTGTAAAAACGTATAAATCAACAGCCTCTTTTTAATACCATATTTTTTGAACTAAGCAAATAAAAAGCGTACACTTTTAATGAAAATGTACGTTTTTATATAGCGTTAAAGCAGTTTTTTAGTAAAATTTAAATTGGTTATAATAACTGTGCTAATTTTTTTTCAAGTTTCACTTGATCAATGGCAAAATTACGAATACCTTCGCTTAATTTTTCTGTTGCCATCGCATCATCATTCATCTGCCAACGCCATTGTTCTTCAGTAAGCATTGGTTCAGAGAGTACTGATTCATTGCCATTTTTAGCGTTAAGTTTTTGCTCCACAAACTCATTATTATTAGCTAATTCATCCATAAGTTGCGGGCTAATCGTTAAACGATCACAACCTGCAAGCGCCAATATTTCGCCTATATTTCTAAAGCTAGCACCCATTACTACTGTACTGTAACTTCTACTTTTATAGTAATTATAAATATTGGTAACAGAAACTACGCCAGGGTCTTCATTACTTGGGTATTCAGTGTGCCCTGTATCTTTTTTATACCAATCAAGTATTCGCCCTACAAATGGAGAAATTAAATAAACGCCTGCTTCAGCGCATGCTCTTGCTTGGGAAAAACTAAAAAGTAAAGTTAAATTACAATTAATACCTTCTTTTTCAAGTTGCTCGGCGGCTTTAATACCTTCCCAAGTTGAGGCTAGTTTTATTAGAATGCGGTCATTGCTAATCCCTGCTTCATTATACATTTTGATTAATTTATGCGCTTTAGCGATAGAAGCTTTGGTATTGAAGGAAAGTCTAGCATCTACTTCCGTTGAAATTCGACCAGGAACTGTTTTCAATATTTCTAAACCAATTAATACTGAAAGTCTATCTACAGCATCAACCACCTGCTGAGCTGTATCATTTGACTGATTTTTTGCCCATTTCACTGACTCTGTTAATAAATTATCGTATAAAGGTAATTCAGCGGCTTTTAATAGTAAAGATGGGTTTGTAGTCGCATCTTGCGGTTGAAATTTAGCAATAGCTTCAATATCACCTGTATCGGCAACTACTGTGGTCATTTGTTTTAGTTGTTCAAGTTGAGAAAGAGAATTTATCATGAATGTGACCTTTAAGTTGCTAGAAAAAATAAATAATAGAGTTGACGAAATCTTACTATATTAATTTGATAAATGTACCCCTTTATAATAGAAATCATTAAAAATTTTCGCTATATATCAAAAATTAATAAATTCACTAAGTTTGGCAAAATTGGGGTTAATACTGGAATAAAAGCTATGATATAGTTTGTGTTATTAAATTTATTAAAAACGTGAGATTTAAAATATTATGTTACTTGTTGTTTCACCTGCAAAAAAGTTAGATTTCGAATCTCCTTTAGCCACAACTAAAATTAGCCAACCAGTTTTACTTGAGCACAGTGAAATTCTAATTGAACGCTGTATAAAGTTATCACCAGATCAAATAGCGTCCTTGATGAAATTAAGTGATAAATTAGCAGGATTGAATGCGGCACGCTTTGGTGATTGGTCACTACCTTTTACTAGTGCAAATGCACGTCAGGCTATATTAGCTTTTAATGGTGATGTATATAGTGGTTTAGATGCAGCATCATTTAATGATGCAGATTTTGACTTTGCTCAAAAACATTTCCGTATATTGTCAGGGTTGTATGGTCTTTTAAAACCATTAGATTTAATGCAACCATATAGGTTAGAGATGGGAACCAAACTTGATACAGTTCGAGGCAATAATTTATATCAATTTTGGGGAGATATAATCACAAATGAATTGAATCAAACCTTAGTGGAACAGGGTGATAACATTTTAATTAATTTAGCGTCAAATGAATATTTTAAGGCAGTGAACAAAAAATTAATAAATGCGACTATTATTACACCACAATTTAAAGATTGGAAAAATGATCAATATAAAATGATTAGTTTTTTTGCGAAAAAAGCACGAGGATTAATGGCTCGCTATATTATTCAAAATCAATTGACTGACGTTGAAGAATTAAAAAACTTTGATTTGGCTGGTTATCAATATAATAAAGCACTGACTAAAGGTAATGATTTAGTTTTTACAAGAAGACAAGAGTAGAGTTTAGTAACTTATTTTTTTAATTTAACTATATCAGCATGTGATGCACCACCAGCTATAGCTGCTTCATTCGCTGATGCTTCAGAAATACCTGATTTTATTGCAGTAGATATAATGTTACGTGCATTACTGTTATTAGATGAATGAATAGCAATACTGACAACATCAGTGTTATCGGGAGAAATTCTTAAAGTATCTCTAACAATATTGAGTACTTGATTGGGAAGAGCTTGTATTGCCACAACGAGAAGGTCAAGAATTTTTTCTGGGTGACTTTTCATTGTTGCATCAACTACATGCTTTGCCATTAACGGTTCGGTAAGAATTGCTACTCTAACAATGTTTTCTATTTCTAATGGGTTATGTAATATTGCAGCGTTTACAATTTCTTTCGCGTAAGCAGGTTCTTCGGTGAGGGCAAAACTAATAACATCTTCATTGTTTGCAATATTAGACTTCAATACTATATCAATAACATCGCTGGTTAAGGCAGGTTCTGCACGTAATGCACCACATATTATTTGCTTATATTCTTCGGGGTATTTTTTAATTGCAATTGTCAAAACTGATTCGATTTGTTCAGGGTAACTTTTAAGTAAAGCGCTAATACTTTTTTCTAAGGCGTTATCTGGATTTATTTGATGTTTTATTTGCTGTTCTAGTAAATTAGAAAGTATTTCTATTTGTCGTAATTTAATTGTGTTACTTGAAATGCTGTAAGCTGGGAATGAACTTCCAAAACTTACCAGTAATAATAATAAACATAAATATTTCATTGATACTTCCAATTAAAAAATACAAACTTACGGCATATTGACTTCCATCAATAATGGATATTATCTAGCTACAACACAGCACTACAGAGCAGAGTATACTCGCTACATTAGTTAATTAGATGATAAAACCTGCGTTTAGTTCAATAAATGCGCGAACAAATAAAAACATAAAAATAATACTTGATCCTTTCTGAAAGTTCTCTACAATGCGCTCCAGTTCCAAGGGGTTCAGCCAAAAAGCTTAATCAACTGGATGTTTTGATAAGTTATCTCGCTACTTATT
>CBDLPA010000039.1:0-10464 GCA_965305135.1 uncultured Colwellia sp. | reverse complement strand
TGCCAAGGTAGACAACAATGAGACAGGTGCTTGCCATTGCCAAGGTAGACAACAACGAGACAGCTATGTTGGAAAAACTCCCGCAGAAAAGCAGAATTTTGTTGACATTATTACCTCAATCAGTCACTAACCAATGATAGAGGGGGGATTCGAACTAATGTCGCGAACTGGCTTGAAGACAAAGTTTTGGTGTTCAAACGCTGAAATGAAATTTGACTTTCTAAGCCACTCTCAAGTAAGTCCTCAAGTAAGTCATACCTAAGAGCACCGAACTCACAACCTTAATAATGGAAAAACTGATCCATTATCCACTTCAGTCTCAAGTTCTTGCACAAGGAATACAATTTTCAGGCTAAAAATTGGGTGCATATCAAAAATGAAACAAACCTGGGGAGCCATTTGACGGTTTCGGTCCAAATTTGAAGGTTTAACAAGCTCCTTCAGCTCTTGTCTCACAATGGTCGGACTTCCTCTTCCATCTTCGTCACTTTCCTTCAATTTTCTTACCAATAGGGAAATATGAGCTTTCATACCATGCTAAAGAGTAAAATATCACAAAGAGCAAGATCCAAACATTCTTTAATCCTTTTGCAACACCCACAACAACATTTATTGTTTTTTTCACAATCCCTTTTCTTCCATTAGTTTTCCTACTTTAAACAAGCCAATCAGTCACCTCTAAGACCTTAATCAGAGATCTTACATAACAAGTGTGTTAATAACAAGACTTTCCGTTTTAAAAAGCACAATTTTGATAAATTGGTTGTACAGAGTCCTACTTTGAATAATTTTCAAAACTCTTTGAAGGATGCTTCTTTGAGATTTTTGTTTTGTTTTTATTTTTGAATATTTCGTCGTTATTTTATTAGACAGTTATTTTTTTGTTGTTTTAGCAGCACCCAATTGCATCACCCTGCGCATCCCTAGATTGTATTATCTGTCAAAAGAAAAGGAGTTAAATCACCACATTCAGGGTGTGCACTACAACAAATCGCATTCGCTGACTCGGGTTGACGCATCCCCAGATAACAATTCATTTAATCTCACAGTGAGTAATATGATACTTTTCATATGTAATTATGTACTTGTATATGTATTGGATGCTTCCTACGATAAAACCTCACTTTGCCCCCCCCCCCCAAGTTAACTTGCCTGTCCAAAGCCCGCTTTACATACTCGCTGTTCTGCTACTCCATTTGCCCTATTACACTTTCACAGTGTCCGACATTCCCCCAAAGGTCAGGGTTGTTTGGTTCAAATTGCAATATTGTAAGGTTAACTCAATTTCAGACACTTTTCTTCAAATCTGTCAATTTCTTCAATAATTATTTGCAAGGCGTCATATTAATTGCTGTTTTTTGGACGCTGTGCGCTTAGATTACCGAAATATCGTTGTAGTTCATATTCATGGTCTTTTTATAATAATATGGGTATTGTATTTATGTGATTTCTCTTGAATTTACTAATGTAAATTGCTCTTATCAGTATAATATTTCTCAGATCGTATTTCTTAAGGTATTTCGCAACCCTCATAAATTTAATTTGTTAGATTGCGTTTTTCTCAGTTTCCTTACTCATCCATTTCAGTTTTGTGCGTTCATTTGCCGGGGCGTGGACTGAGGGCAAGGCAGGGTCATGGAAGGAACCCGGCAGGAACCCGGGTTTTGAGGTTCATGTTCCACGTGCGGCCCGGCTTGTGGTTGAAATAAAGGTGGGGGTGTAGAGGAATAAAGGTTGAGACTAAGGTGGAGGGTTTATACTATTGGTACCTTATTATATCATATCTTATATTTTATGTACTATTATTTGGGCTTCACTACCATCCCAAATAAGACCGAATTTCCCGATAAATCCTCAATAAATATCGATATTTTGACGGTCTCTTTACATAATATGGCCGCTGTACCTGGAGTGACACCCCCCCCCCCAGTCAGAGCAGGCGTATTCAGTGGGAGTGAGAGCCTATAAAGGCGCCTGTTCAGGATCCTTGGTATGCGGGGAGATTGTGGATTGTGAAAGGACAAAAAATATATTTATCGAAATAACGGGCTCCGTGCAATTAATTGAAAAATTCATTTCGAAAGTTGAAGTCGGACATATTGTAACGAAAATCTCCAAATTTTGTCTTTTATTATCTTCAAAAAACTAATTTCACGGAGCCCAAGAAAAAACATTCAGGAGGTAGTGATATTATGAACAAGGGGATTGAAGAGGGAAATGTGAAGGAAGAAGGAATAGAGGCCCTTTTTCCTATTCCCTGGTATAGAGAGGTAGGGGAGGAATAGGATTGTTTTGGGTTTTTATTTTTGGGTTTTTATTTTTGGGTTTTTATTTTTGGGTTTTTATTTTTCACCCCCCCCCCCAGGAAACATTCGCCATGACTTCGACAGTTCTGTCAAAACCCGAGGCCTATACCTCCGAAATGTCTTGTATCGACTTTCAACCGAAAGAGGGTGAGGACACCTTTTATGTAGTTTTCTTCAATATTTACGCAAATAGAATTAATCACAGCTTGGGGCTTCACTTCGGTTCGAAAAAGTTCTCATATTTTACTCGCCTTTTTCTGACTTTCGTGTAATTATTAGGATTAATCCTCATTTCACCCATCATCATTAACACAAATAGGAGTTATCTTCTTTCTTGCATGTGCTTCATCCATCATGCTCCATGCTTACAGAATTAGGAATTATCACCGTCATCCCTTCGACCTTCGAAATGGGCCAACTCGGACGGTTCAAAATCACCTTTTACTATGCTGTATGGCGGTGAAAGATTACCTTTTGCAATATCTCTTATATAAGCGTGATGGTGTGGACGGCTTTGGCCAGACACAACCTTGTTTTAATTCTCACCTCTCCAATGCTGTATGAAAAAAAAAAGGGGGGGGGGGTGCACATAACAATCCTTCTACCTACATCATTTCTACATAATGTACATGCCATAGGAAATTACCATTTACTCTGCTCTCAGTAAAAAGCTGCATGGAGCTGAAAAAGAAATGATTTTGCTAAATCCCCTCCTCCCTTTTTTTTTTTTCATATTCTCACTTTTTCAGTGCACGCAGGGCCTTCAGATTTCTTTGCTCTAATTTTTTTCGGTTTATTTATTTATGTTGTTTTGTTTCAAAACGCTGCCCTTTCTCTTACTCTTTTTTGTGGCTTGGGATAAAGACACTTTTCCATATCAATCCCAAGTCAATGCTCGGTAGTGAAATATTATCGGCAATACGGAACCAAAATATTACATACACTTGTCTGTAGAGTTTCAATCTGGTGAAGGCTTGCCCAAATGGACGGGGAAGTTTAACTACTGATAACACCAGACGTGATTCGAATGATTCGGAGTGATAAATTATGCTTCTGGTCCATGATTATTTGTCTTCCAAGATTTTACTCAATCAAGAAGAAAACAAAGTTTATAATACAACTACTCTACAACCAAATACATAATTAACGTTGGAACTCGTCAACAGGCCTAAAAAAGGTGAAATGAGTGGGGGGGGGGGGGATTTAAAAAAACGGGTTGAATTGGATACTTGGAACTCACAAGCTCTCTTCAAATGTCTTCATTACCCCTAGGGCTCCACCTTGGTTCGAAAAAGACAAAAAATATCGATAGTTTTCGAGGATTTATCGGGGCCTTTTTTTTGAACCGAAGTGAAGCCCTATTCCCCCCCCCCCCCCCCCACTCTACTACTCTCTCCTGAAGACTGCTCTGTGATTGTGAACTGCCCTCTTGGTCCTGGAACTGCGGCACTGAAGGAACTAGTGGGAGGAGGTGTGAGGGTTGTTGAAGTTGTGGGAGTTGTTGAAGTTGTGGGAGTTGTTGGAGCAGTGAAGCTTGCTGGAGCTGCTGTTGGGCGGAATGCTGTTGTTGCAAATGGCGAAGGACCTCAGATTGGTCCACGTGCTCTGTTTCTGTAACCTGAATGGTAAAACAGGATTCTGATGCAATAACAGAGCCACAATTGTAAAAACGAGCCTTTTTACAAAAAATTATTCCTAAACATTCCACTTTTATCACTTTTTCTTTTTAAACTACAGACACCTTTTTATGAGCCCATAATTAGATATAATTTGCAGTTACCTGGGGTTCCGGAAGAGGCAGTGTAATTGGAGGGTTGTTTTCTGGCACACCAGCATCAGTCTACTTAGTAAGGTACCGAGGGGGGGGGGGGGAGGTGACAAGAAGGAAATTGAAATGAAAGCCGACATGTCAACTCTTGCGTTAGTAATCTATTATAAACACTGGTATTATTGACAGTATACTAAAGGTCATCTTCAAATATAGTTATATATAATCCGCGGAATACCTATAAATTTACACTGTATGCCAAGAATGAATTAAAAGAAATATCATGAAAAACCATTCCAAAAAACAAGAGATATGATGACCAAATATTTTCTCATATAAATCCAGCCACTTCCCGAGGGCTTCACTTCAGTTCGAAAAAAAGTGAAGCCCTACACTTCTCATATGATAGAAAGATACTCAGCCCTCCGCGGACATGGAAAGTGGCGTGAATCGGCGGGATGGTGAACTGCGGGAGGTCGTCCTGAGGGAAGTAAATTGGGGGTAACAGTAAGCGAAAAAGGCCAAAAATCAACACAGTTGGCTAGGTTAGAAGAGAGGAATAAGAGAATAAAAGAAGAATAAAAGAAGAATAAAAGAAGAATAAAAGAAGATAAAAGAGAAGAAGTAGAATAAAAGTAGAAGAAGAGAAAAAAAGGCCTACCGGTAAGGTTTCTGGGCCAAGGGGTGGGAACTGTGACTGGCTAAATGAAAACACGGGGGGTTCTGAAGGGTTAGGGGGACCAAGTTGATTTTGGGACAAGATGAAGATAAGTTGATTTTGCTTTGATATGGAAGTACAAAAGACACACAAACAGGTAACATAGTACACAAATTTATGATATCATAACATCTACATACCCGGGGGTGGCGCGGCCGGAATGTAAGAACCATCCTCCAGCGGCTGGGGGGGGGGTAAAATTGGAAAATTAATGAAACAAAAAAAGCCCAGATCAACTCTGTTGGTTGACAACAGACAAGGGTTGATAACAACAAAACAAACAAAGCCCAGGCCAATCGCTTCCGCAGTACCACATCCCATCACTTGTAAAATTGGAATATTTATGGGGAAAAAAAAAAAAAGAAGCCTCAAGCGGGTTATATGAGACATAAGAATGGGGAGGGGGAGTGGAGGATTATAAAGCAAAAGGTTATAGGGGAATGAGATTTAATAATACTGATACAAAGCAATGAGAAATAGAAATAAAGATGTATCTAGCCGAAGTCGTCCACCATCACGCTTATAAGATATTGGATTATCGTATCATATGATATTAATTTACCCAATCAACTCTGTACATCACCCCCCAAACAATGATCCGTTCCGGCTTTGGCGGGTTTTGGAGTTGTTCAGAGGGCAGGGGGTAGACATTGCTCAAAGTGGCGAGGTTGGTTTGGTCCGGCCCGGCCTCCGTGCTGGTTATCAGGCCGAGCAGGGATACCTGAAAATAATTATAGCGGTTGAAAAAAAAAAAAAAAAAAAAAAAAAAAAAAAAAAAAAACGGGCAGATTTTTGTACGTATTAAAAAAAAGGGGGGAGGGGGGGGGGGGGGTTAAAAAACTCGTCCAGTTAACTAGGAATTACACTAGAAAACCCCAAGACGTCGCACCTCATTACGCAGGGTGTCGTATAGGAAAACGCCGCCTCCAACATCCTCTTGGGTACAAGGCAGGGAGAGTTGGAGAAGATTTGTTGAGGTTTGTCTGGAGTGTTAGGGGGAGAAAGAAGAAAAACACACATTCATTACAGCTCTACTTCGAAAACTATATACATGTACATATATATATGATATTCATCAAAACATAAAAAAATAAACACTCCATCAGTTCAGTTCAGTTCAGTTCAGTTCAGTTCCTACTTTTGTGACCAGACGCCAAGGGTGGCAAAGAGGCGGGTGGTGGAACCGCGATATGAGAACGCCACAATATCCTGAAGAGGGGGGGGGGAAGTAAAACTGGAAGCAATACCCCTAAGACACTCATTTTTCCCTTCACCCCCAGTGGGCGCGGAAGTATAGTATTTGTTTCTGGTATCCATTTGCATGTATTTATTTGATTCCTTAGATTTAATGTACATAATATGTTTTGTTCAAAAAACCTCACATTTCCTGGTACGGGGCAGTGGGTAGCAAGGGTCGGCGGCGTAGTAGCTGAATCTAAAACCAGCCGCACCACCTCGGGATGCACCATGCTGTCAATGGTGGCCGACACCGACATTCGGTTTATCTGGAGGCATGACTATTAATTTAAACATTCTTTTAGTTGATATTTTCGAGAAAAAGTGCTTGATATGACTTTCTTGGTACCATCTGTACCTCAAATATCAAATAAAAATATTCACAACAAACTCACGTAGATTTCGTATTTTGAACCAATAGCTAGTTTGTCATAGGTGGTGCAGTGGACTGAGAGGAGCGCTTCAGTTGAACTGATTATCAAAATCGGTACCAATTCCTCTTCGGCGGGGGGTGGTGTTTCTGGGGGGGGGGGGGAAAATTGTGGTGAATAACATAAGAAAACAGCTCCGTTGGCTTCACTTCTGGGACACAAGAGTTGGGAGTGGGGGGGGAATTGGACCATTTATAAAACAAAAAAGCCCAAATCAACTCTGTTGGCTGACAACACACAAGGGTTAATATTGAGCTCCGGGCAATTAATATTAATAAAATATAAATACTATTAATATAGATGACCACCCAAAAACGCGAGCACTACCGAAAACGCGAGCTCTTTTTGAAAATCCCCCAAAAACGGTCCTAAAAGTCCCTCAAAATCCTCAATAATGCGTTTTTTTCCTGAAACAAGTTTAGAAATGCAAAATTAAGCAAATAAAATTTTTTAGAAAATTCTATAATAGTCTATTAAAAAATCAGTTCAGTTCACTGCCCTTTACTCAGTTTTTTTTGAGAAGAAGACCCCTCTCAAACGCGTCTTCAAATTGTAAAAAAAGTATGCTCGGAGTTGTGCTAATTTGAAAGTAGATATCACCAACAGCTGTTTCTAAGTGTTTTTAGAAAAAATAATACCTGATTTAGGTCAATATAATTTCACCGAAGTTGGTCCGAAGATCCCCCGAAACCCCCAAAATTTGAAGTTTTCACGCTATTTGGCAGGCCTACTTGTGAAAGTAAGCTCGGTGTTGTTCTATTTTGGTATTTCACCCTCACATCTATTGGTTTTCAATGGAATAATGTGAAAAGAGACATTATACGATGTCAATAAATTTCACCGAAGTTAATTTTAGACCCAAAGTACTGATAATTAAGCAATATAAGCAAATAATTTTGCATGTTAACAGTGTGAATAATCGTATTTCTTTTTAGAAAAATATACTATGCTGCTGTTGAACATAATATTCATGTTTACAGTTAGCAATGGGTGATTCCTTTGAAGAAAGCTTCAATAGACTAAGCGATAAAGTAAGAGGGCAGTCATCTTGGTGTTGATTACGATTATTTTCATCTGTATTAGCACCAATATGAATTGGAGTACCTCAGGCTTGAAGTACGCCATATGAAAGATGCATTCCTTGAGTTGATGCCACATGAGCAAGTTGATTCTCTTTTCCAAATCGCAAAGACAAAAAATAAGCCACCTCCTACTGAAAGGGCCATTCAAACTCTTTTAAACGTAAGAATTAGGGGTGTTGTTTTGACTATTTAGATCAAGTCGAGAGCCACTGTTCACAAATACAAGACTAAAATCCCCGGAAAACGAGGAAGACCCGAAAAGCTTGATGATGATCTTCACCCTGCCTTCATTTCAGATGTCCTAGAGGAAGTACTAACCGACTGCCCCCCTTCTGTCAACACTGTGACATCAATGGTAGAGTTCTTAAAACACTTTGATTGACAATTTCTCAGGCTGAGAGCACCATCATGAGGTACACTGGAAAGCGGGTCAAGCTGTCTGATAAGTGGTTTCCTCGGTTTCTTACCAAATACCCTATTCTGAAAACAATGGTAAGAATTATCTTAGTTTTTTTGGCTTACTTTTCAGCGACCTAATACATTGGATAAGGCGCGCTCTGATGCGCTTCAGCCTGGCCGCTATATGCAGCACACTGCCGCCTTTGCCAACATGTTGCATTCCCAAAATATTCACCCAAAGTTGATTTACAACGCAGATGAGACAATGATTGAACTCAATCCTGGAAAAAGCCCTAAAGTTGTGACCCTTTCTGATTGTAAAAACGCGTATTCAAAGACTGACAAAGGGGGCCAATGTTCACATATCACCCTTATGGCCACTATTAGGTGAGTATTATATCACCCAAATAATCAAATCAGTACTGCAAATAAATGTCTGAAGCCTGTTTTTCTGTCAGGACAGAAGACCACCGGTGACGAAAATTCAATTTTGGATAAAGCTGGTGCAGTAATGCTTGAATCGACCCAAGGCTGGCAGGTGAACATTTTTGTGTCTTGGTCACCTTCAGACAATGCGTTCACTCGGGAGGATCGGGCAAGGTTGAGAAGCATTGGTCTGAGCGCTTACTACAATTAAAAAAAGGACGAAATTGCTGAGAAAAAAAGACAATTCTTTATTGTTTCAGGGAAAATTCGTGCCCAAAATATCAAGCAGTACCACCAGAGAACTATCAGAAAAAAGAGTTTGTTTTTCTTTTCGTACAGATAACATTCGTAGAAGCTCCAGCTAATAAGAGGAGAAAATAACTCTTTCCACCAACAACAGAGGTTAGTGTGTAGTCTCAAACACTTTTTATTTATGGCTAGAGTTGTCTTCAATGACTCTCTAAGTGCTGTTACAGTGTTAAATATATTTTATAATTTGATTCAAAAAGGAACTTGATTAACAACAATTTGGCATTTAAAGCGTTGCCCTCAATAACTAGGTAATTTTGTAACAAATTGAAGACAATCAAAAAGTTTGAAAATTTCAAAAAACGCTCGCGTTTTCGGTAGTGCTCGCGTTTTTGGGTGGTCACCTATTTATATAAATTGCCCGGAGCTCCAGATGATAACAAAACAAAAAGAGGGGGGGGGGGTTAATAAATAAAAAAATAAACAACTCTATTGCTAAAAAGTTGAGAGATATACAAAGATTGAAAACAAAAAAAAACAAAAAAAAAAAAAAAAGCCTAGAGAGGTTGAAAAAAAGGCAATTTATGAAACCACGTATCACATTACAATTAGTATATCAAGCTTCACTATTGGTTAATTTTAAAAAAGACTGAATTCTCAATAAATCCCTTGATAAATATCAAAAAATATGTACAGTGATCGTAGTAAGTCCTAGTCGAACAATTACATATGATTATCCACGGAAATTTTGAAACGAAAGTAGGGTTGTAGTAAACATTGTGAGAATGATGCCCTACTTTGAGGGGGGTAGAAGGGCTGTAGATTCGTTAACAAAGAGTTTGGGTCGAAATCATCAACTAAGGGGTGACAAGGAGGGCTTCAAGTCGGTTCGAAAAAGACTGGTAAAATATCTAATCTGTCACATGTAGAGCTTCACTTCCTCTTCATTTCGGTTCGAAAAAGACCGGTAAAATATTGGTAGTTTCCGAAGATTTGTTGAGAAATTCCGTCTTTTTTCGAACCGAAGTGAAGTTTAGTTAGGAGAGAGCAACTGAGTGATATGAGTGCATATTATTTTTCTGTTTATGATGTCCTTATGTACTGCTTTTGCCATCCCTTTTCAAAAAGAAGGAGGGAAGGGGACTAAAGGAGTAATCTTCGTTTCTGGTATCCCACTAACAGTGACCGGAATAAGTCTTGACCGATTTTCCTTGGTAATTCATATCAAATCGGTCAAGACTTATCCCGGTCACAATACATATCATGTACAACGTCATAATGTTGTATAATAGTAAAATTAATTGCATTGTATTTTCTTTACCAATTGACAATGTCAGCAAATACAAGGGCTTCCTGCAGCAACATGCGCTGCTCAGTGGCGGCCTGTCTACCCAAATGTACAACACCCCCCCCCCTAACGAAGTGGAAGGAGTCCGGAGCTCAACTCGGGCTGCGGCGGCGCGCCGGAAGACTCCACATTAGTTCCATCTTCAGTCACGTCAGTTCTGACTGGCTCAACTGAGGCGCTTTTGTTGTCGGGCTCGGGGGGGTTGCTGGTGGAAGCGGCAACTCTAAGAATGTGAGAAAAGGGGGGGATGGAAAGTGGTAGAAATAGGGAGGGGAGTGGGGGGGTTTATGAAATAAAAAGCCCAAATCAACTCTGTTGGCTGACAACACACGAGGGTTGACAACAAAACAAAGCCAGGCCAGTCGCTTCTGCAGCACTGCATCCCATCACTCTCCAGCATACAGTGAAAGTGGTTGAAAGGGGGAGAATAAAATAGAAATTAATGAAACAAAAAAAAAAGGCTCAAAATCAACTCATGAAAGCGGATTGAAAGGAGAGGGC
>CBDLPA010000038.1:0-17447 GCA_965305135.1 uncultured Colwellia sp. | reverse complement strand
CCAACGTTTACATGTGGTTTATTACGTTCAAATTTTTCTTTAGCCATTTTTCAATTACCTTAAAGTTTATTTTGCTATAAAAAATAAAAGCAACAGTCAAAACGACCGCGCTTGTTGTAAATCTTGCTTATTGTAAATTATAGAGCCCTAACGAGTTTCCATAATTTTTTGTGCTACCAATTTTGGTGCTTCATTATATTGCTGAAACTCCATAGAGTAAGATGCACGACCTTGGGTAGCACTACGCAAGTCGGTAGCATAACCGAACATTTCGGATAAGGGTACCAATGCATTTACAATTTTAGAACCTGCTGGACCTTCGTCCATACCGTCGATAATACCGCGTCGACGATTTAAGTCACCTACAACATCCCCCATATTGGCTTCAGGTGTAGATACTTCCACTTTCATCATTGGTTCTAATATTACAGGATTTGCTTGTAGCGCACCATTTTTAAAACCAATAGAGGCAGCAACTTTAAATGCCATCTCATTTGAGTCAACATCATGGAAAGAACCATCAAAAAGCGTGACTTTAATGTCTAATAATGGGAAACCAGCTAAAACACCACTTTCCATTTGCTCTTTACAGCCTTTCTCTACTGCAGGAATATATTCTTTAGGTACTGAACCGCCAACCGTTTCGTTAACAAATTCAAACCCTGCGCCTTCTTCTAAAGGCTCCATTTTAAGCCAAACATGACCATATTGGCCCTTACCACCTGATTGACGAACGAACTTGCCTTCAACTTCCACACTTTTGCGAATAGTTTCACGGTACGATACTTGTGGATTACCCACATTACATTCCACGCCAAATTCACGTTTCATTCGTTCAACCAGAATATCTAAATGTAACTCTCCCATTCCTGAAATAATGGTTTGTCCCGTTTCATCATCTGTATGTACTCTGAACGACGGATCTTCTGCAGCAAGTTTTCCTAATGCAATGCCCATTTTTTCTTGAGCTGCTAGCGTTCTTGGTTCTACAGCGACTGAAATTACTGGCTCAGGAAATTCCATACGTTCAAGAGTTATTACATGATTAGCATCACAAAGAGTATCCCCCGTTGTAACATCTTTTAAGCCAATTGCGGCCGCTATATCACCAGCACGTACTTCTTTAATTTCTTGTCTGTCGTTAGCATGCATTTGTACGATACGGCCAAAACGTTCTTTTTTACCCTTAATTGGGTTATAAACACTATCGCCAGTTTTAACCACACCAGAATAGACACGGAAGAAAGTCAGTGTGCCTACAAAGGGATCAGTTGCTATTTTAAAGGCTAATGCTGCAAAGGGTTCGTTATCATCTGCTGGCCGTGACCCTTCAGTTTCATCTTTATCGTCATTAATGCCAGTTATAGCAGCAACTTCTGTTGGTGATGGTAAATACTCAACGACAGCATCAAGTACCGCTTGCACGCCTTTATTCTTAAACGCACTACCACAGCTACATAAGATTAACTCATTAGCCAATGTTCTTATGCGTAATCCTGCTTTGATTTCAGCTTCTGTTAACTCACCTTCTTCAAGGTATTTATCCATTAACTCTTCACTGGCTTCAGCTGCTTCTGACACTAGATGTTCACGCCATTCTTCAGCTAAATCAAGCATATCAACAGGAATATCTTCATAAGTGAATGTCATTCCTTGATCTGCTTCAGACCAATTAATCGCTTTCATTTTAACTAAATCAACAACACCACGAAAATCTTCTTCTGCACCTATAGCTAAGTGTATTGGCACTGCATTAGCGCCTAGTCTAGTTTTCAACTGCTTTACAACCGACAAAAAATTCGCACCCGAACGGTCCATTTTATTAACGAAAACTATTCTAGGTACTTCATATTTTTCCATCTGACGCCAAACAGTTTCTGTTTGCGGCTGAACACCTGAAGAGGCACAAAGAACCAATACAGCACCATCAAGTACTCTTAATGAACGCTCTACCTCAATAGTGAAATCAACATGGCCGGGGGTGTCAATAATGTTAATTCGGTGATCTTCAAATTGACCTTCCATTCCTTTCCAAAAACAAGTTATTGCTGCTGAGGTGATAGTAATACCTCTTTCTTGTTCTTGTTCCATCCAGTCCATGGTGGCAGCACCATCATGCACTTCACCTAACTTATGAGAAAGACCAGTGTAAAAAAGTACACGTTCTGTTGTAGTGGTTTTACCTGCATCTACATGCGCACAAATACCGATATTACGATAGCGCTCAATAGGGGTGATACGGGCCAATTTAAATTCCTCTTATGCTTTTTAGTTTAACTTAAAAGTTAAACTAGTCGGCTAAATAATTAAATAAACAAAACACTCAAGCCTTAATTGCTTTGTTTATTAAACTTCATAAAAAACACTTATGTTAAAAACAAGTATGGCTAGCAAGATAAACTCTTGCTAGCCATGTACTGACTTTAAGATAAACTCCTAAAGTTAGCATTACATTCAAACATTACCTAAGGGTTACCAGCGGTAGTGAGCGAATGCTTTGTTAGCTTCAGCCATACGGTGAACGTCTTCACGTTTCTTAACCGCTGAACCTTTGCTGTCAGACGCATCTAACATTTCGTTAGCTAAGCGCTGAGCCATTGATTTTTCACCACGTTTACGAGCTGCTTCAACTAACCAACGCATGGCTAGAGCGTTACGACGCACTGGACGTACTTCAACTGGTACTTGATAAGTAGAACCACCAACACGACGAGATTTAACTTCGACTTGTGGGCGGATGTTATCTAAAGCAATTTCAAAAAGCTCTAAATGAGTCTTTTCAGAATTTTTCTCAGTCAAAATATCTAATGCACCGTATACAATTTTTTCTGCAGTAGATTTTTTACCATCAACCATAAGGATGTTGATGAATTTTGCTAAAAGTTCGTTATGGAACTTAGGATCTGGCAATATTTTACGTTGCCCTACGACGCGTCTTCTTGGCATCTTAATTCTCCGTAGTATTCAGGAATAATCCAAAATATATAAATTTAAAAAATTTTCATTTGGCCTTACTTAACGTTTTTGTCTTTTACCGATCTAAATGGTAAAGGATGGAAACTTAAGATTTAGGTCGTTTAGCACCGTATTTAGAACGGCCTTGTCTTCTATCGCTTACACCAGAACAATCTAGTGCGCCACGAACGGTGTGATAACGCACACCTGGTAAATCTTTAACACGACCACCACGGATTAAAATCACGCTATGTTCTTGTAAATTATGCCCTTCACCACCAATGTAAGAAGTTACTTCGTAGCCGTTAGTTAAACGAACACGAGCAACTTTACGAAGTGCTGAGTTAGGTTTTTTAGGTGTAGTTGTATATACACGAGTACATACGCCACGACGTTGTGGGCAGGCTTGTAACGCTGGAACATTACTTTTTGATACCTGTCTAACACGTGGTTTACGTACTAGTTGGTTAATAGTTGCCATTATAGCTCCTGTTCAGTTAAAACATTGGGGGATTTTTATTGACTAAGTTTGCCAAATCACCCACTTATAAACGTGAAAAATCTTACCTTACAACATTGTACCTACTGAGCACGGAATATAAGGTCGCGAAATTCTATAGGCCAAAGAGCTTACTGTCAAGTAATAACTGGCTTATCGACTAACTTAAACAAAAAAACCGTACTCTTTTCAGGTACGGTTTTTTTATAAAGTTAACGTGATGAATAGCTTTTAAGTTAAAGCTAACTCATCAACTTATTCTGAGCCTAAGTCTGCGCTTAATGCATCAGCTAATGCTTGTTCTGCTTCATCTGCCGATACAGTGGTATCTTCATGAGCATCGAAAGCTGCTTTCGCTTTAGCACGTTCTTGATGGTAGGCATAACCTGTACCAGCAGGAATCAAACGTCCAACGATAACGTTTTCTTTCAAGCCACGTAAGCCATCTTTCTTACCTGCAACAGCGGCTTCTGTAAGCACACGTGTTGTTTCTTGGAAAGATGCAGCCGAAATGAATGATTCGGTAGCTAAAGAAGCTTTAGTGATACCCATCATTTGCATTTCATATTCAGCTGGCACTTTACCTTGTGCTTCAAGATCACGGTTAGCAATGTTAACGCGAGCAACTTCCACTTGCTCACCTTTTAAGAAATTACTGTCACCAGCATCAAGAATCTCACATTTACGGATCATTTGACGTACGATAACTTCAATATGCTTGTCGTTAATCTTTACACCTTGTAAACGATAAACTTCTTGTACTTCATTCACAATGTAATTCGCAACTGGTGCAACACCACGTAAACGTAAAATATCATGTGGAGACTCAGGACCATCGGCAATAACTTCACCTTTAGCCACTTGTTCACCTTCAAACACATTTAATTGACGTGTTTTCGGAATCATCTCTTCATATACTTCGCCGCTAGGTTGAGTAATAAGTAGACGTACTTTGCCTTTTGTTTCTTTACCGAAACCGATAACGCCTGTTTTCTCAGCAAGAATTGCTGGTAATTTAGGCTTACGCGCTTCAAACAAATCAGCAACACGAGGCAAACCACCCGTAATATCGCGAGTTTTTGAACTTGCTTGTGGTATACGCGCTAACGCATCACCAATACTTACTTCGGCACCATCTTCAAGATTTACAATTGCATTACCTGGTAAGTAATAAAGTGCAGGAATTTCAGTACCCGCAATCATTACATCTTTACCTTTAGCATCAACTAGCTTTAACGCTGGGCGCATTTCTTTACCACTTGCACTACGTTGAGCCGCTTCAGTAATAACAATGCTTGATAAACCTGTTAGCTCATCTGTTTGACGAACCATGGTTACACCATCGATCAAATCAACAAATTGTACTTTACCTTTTACTTCTGTAATGATCGGATGCGTATGCGGATCCCAGTTGGCGATTGTATCACCAGCAGTTACCGTTTCACCGTCACTCTTAGAAAGTACAGCACCGTAAGGTACTTTGTAGTTTTCAGTAACGCGACCCATATCATCAATAACCGTTAATTCAGATGAACGCGAGGTTATAACAATATGTTTGTCTGAGTTTGTAACAAATTTAGCATTCTGTAATTTCAGTATACCTGTGTTATTCACTTGTACACTATTTTCAGCTGAAGCACGAGATGCTGCACCACCGATGTGGAACGTACGCATAGTAAGCTGAGTACCTGGTTCACCAATTGACTGTGCTGCCACAACACCAATTGCCTCACCTTGGTTAATCATATGACCACGAGCCAAATCACGACCATAACAGTTTGCACAAATACCAAAATCAGTTTCACAGGTAATAATTGAACGTACTTTGATGTGATCAACTGAATTTTCTTCAATAACATCACAAAGCGCTTCGTCAATTAAGGTATTACGTGGAAGCAGAACTTCTTCAGTACCTGGAATAAAGACATCTTCACAAACAACACGACCTAATACACGCTCACGTAGCGGCTCAACTACATCACCACCTTCAATTAATGGAGTCATTAATAAGCCATCAGTTGTACCACAGTCATGCTCTGTTACAACCAAATCTTGTGCAACATCAACTAAACGACGAGTTAAGTAACCTGAGTTAGCCGTTTTCAATGCTGTATCAGCCAAACCTTTACGCGCACCATGTGTTGAGATAAAGTATTCAGATACGTTCAAACCTTCACGGAAGTTCGCCTTGATAGGCGTTTCGATGATTGAACCGTCTGGTTTAGCCATCAAACCACGCATACCAGCTAACTGGCGAATCTGCGCAGCACTACCACGAGCACCCGAATCAGCCATCATAAAGATTGAGTTGAAAGAATCTTGTTCTTCCATTTCACCGTCACGATTTAAGATTTGTTCTTTAGACAAGTTATCCATCATCGCTTTCGACACTTTTTCGTTCGCTGACGACCAAATATCGATAACTTTGTTGTATTTCTCACCGGCAGTTACAAGGCCTTGATCAAACTGTGCTTGAATCTCAGCAACTTCCGCTTCTGAGTCTTCAATAATGGTATATTTCGCTTCAGGAATAACCATATCATCGATACCAACAGAAGCACCTGCAATCATTGCATAATGAAAACCAGTGTACATAATATGATCAGCGAAGATAACCGTATCTTTTAAGCCTAGTGTACGGTAAGCATGGTTAATCAATTTTGAAATTGCTTTTTTGGCCAATGGCTGATCGATTACATCATACGGCAAACCTTTTGGACATACTTGCCATAAAATAGCACGACCTACTGTTGTATTTCGTAAGCTAGTTTTTGCTTCATATTCGCCATTAGTATTTTTTACGTATTCTGTGATGCGAATTTTAACACGGGCATGAAGCTCGGCAACACCAGTACGGTATGCTTTTTCAGCTTCTTTGGTGTCTACAAACACCATGCCTTCACCTAAGCCATTGACACGATCACGTGTTAGGTAATAGAGACCTAATACAACATCTTGTGATGGAACGATAATTGGCTCACCGTTTGCTGGTGCCAGCACGTTATTTGTTGACATCATCAACGTACGTGCTTCCATTTGCGCTTCGATTGTTAATGGCACATGTACAGCCATTTGGTCACCATCGAAATCGGCATTATATGCCGCACAAACTAATGGATGAAGGTGAATTGCTTTACCTTCAATCAACACGGGTTCAAACGCTTGAATACCTAATCTATGCAAGGTTGGTGCACGGTTAAGCATAACTGGATGTTCACGGATAACTTCATCAAGTACATCCCAAACTTCCGCGCCTTCACGTTCTACTAATTTTTTAGCTGCCTTTATCGTAGTGGCTAAACCACGACGCTCTAACACACCGTAAATAAATGGTTTAAATAATTCTAATGCCATTTTCTTGGGTAAACCACATTGATGAAGTTTCAATGTTGGACCCACGGTAATTACAGAACGACCAGAGTAATCTACACGCTTACCTAGTAAGTTTTGACGGAAACGACCTTGCTTACCTTTAATCATATCGGCAAGTGATTTTAAAGGACGTTTGTTAGACCCCGTAATAGCGCGACCACGACGACCGTTATCTAAAAGCGCATCAACAGACTCTTGTAACATCCGTTTTTCGTTACGTACAATAATGTCTGGGGCAACGAGATCTAAAAGACGTTTTAAACGGTTGTTACGGTTGATTACACGACGGTATAGATCATTCAAATCAGAGGTCGCAAAGCGGCCACCATCTAATGGAACTAATGGACGTAAATCTGGCGGTAAAATAGGAAGAACATTCATAATCATCCACTCAGGCTTGTTGCCTGAAGCAGCAAATGCTTCCATTAATTTTAAACGCTTAGTGATTTTTTTACGTTTTGTTTCACTACCGATTTCAGGTAGTTCTTCACGCATTTGCGCTACTTCACCATCTAAATCAATTTGTTGTAGTAAAGCTAAAACAGCTTCGGCTCCCATAAGGGCGTCAAATTCATCACCGTGTTCTTCTAAGGCATCAAGATATTCTTCTTCCGTTAGAATTTGGCTTTTCTCTAATGTTGTCATACCAGGTTCAGTGACAACATAAGATTCAAAATAAAGTACGCGTTCAATATCACGTAATGTCATATCAAGTAATAAACCAATACGTGACGGTAATGATTTTAAAAACCAGATATGAGCAACGGGACTTGCTAGCTCAATATGACCCATACGTTCGCGACGAACTTTAGTCAACGTAACTTCAACACCACATTTTTCACAAATAACACCACGGTGTTTTAAGCGTTTGTATTTGCCACAAAGACATTCATAATCTTTTACTGGACCAAAAATACGCGCACAAAACAAACCGTCACGCTCTGGTTTGAACGTACGATAGTTGATGGTTTCAGGTTTTTTAACCTCACCAAATGACCATGAACGTACCAAATCTGGCGAGGCTAGACCGATGCGAATCCCATCGAAATCTTCTGTTTGATTTTGTTGCTTAAGAAACTTAAGTAAATCTTTCACACTCTTCTCCTGTCGGAGTTAAATCTATAGAAGAAGGTAAACACGTTACCTTCTTCGCTTACTGCTTCACTGATTTTTAAGTTATCAGTGGTCAGCGACTCATTGCTTAGAACCTAATCTTGGTCTAATTCAATGTTAATACCTAGAGAACGAATTTCTTTAAGTAATACATTGAATGACTCAGGAATACCTGGATCCATACGGTGATCACCGTC
Organism: uncultured Colwellia sp.; assembly: GCA_965305135.1. Classification (GTDB taxonomy): domain Bacteria; phylum Pseudomonadota; class Gammaproteobacteria; order Enterobacterales; family Alteromonadaceae; genus Colwellia. The sequence continues at coordinate 9,311 of CBDLPA010000038.1, read as the reverse complement.
TACTAAGTTTTTATACATTTTAGTACGACCGGCAACATCATCAGATTTAACCGTCAGCATTTCTTGTAGCGTATAAGCCGCGCCGTACGCTTCTAATGCCCATACTTCCATCTCACCGAAACGTTGACCACCGAATTGTGCTTTACCACCAAGAGGTTGCTGTGTAACTAAGCTATAAGAACCAGTAGAACGTGCATGCATTTTATCATCAACTAAATGGTTTAATTTCAGCATATACATGTAACCAACCGTTACAGGACGTTCAAACTCGCGACCAGTACGACCATCAGTTAAAGTAAACTGACCGCTTTCTGGCATATCTGCGAGTTTAAATAATTCTTTAATTTCTTTTTCCGCAGCGCCGTCAAACGCTGGTGTTGCAATAGGTAAACCTGCACGCAAGTTGGCTGCTAAACGCAACACTTCTTCGTCAGAGAAACTAGCAACATCAACTTCTTGACGAGATTCACCTACATTGTAAACTTCTTGAATAAAGTTACGTAGTTTATGAATTTCTTGTTGCGCTTCTAACATACGGTTAATCTTTTCACCGATACCACGACATGCCATACCTAAATGAGTTTCTAAGATCTGACCGATGTTCATACGCGATGGAACACCTAATGGGTTTAAAACAACATCCACTGGCACACCATGTTCATCGTATGGCATATCTTCAACAGGTACTACGTTTGAAATAACACCTTTGTTACCATGACGACCAGCCATTTTATCACCTGGCTGTATGCGACGTTTAACAGCTAAGTAAACCTTAACTATTTTTAATACGCCTGGTTGTAAGTCATCGCCTTGCGTGATTTTACGACGTTTAATTTCATACTTCTTATCGAAATCTTCTTTAATGTTGTCGTATTGCTCAGCTATTTGTTCTAACTCTGCTTGCTGATCTTCGTTTGATAAGTTTTGTGTTAACCACTTATCACGAGACATTGACGTTAAATCAGACTCGTTTAAACCAGCAGACAGTAATAACTTTTTGGTACGTGCGTAAATGCCATCTTCTAAGATACTTAATTCATCGCCAAGATCTTTCTTAACTTCTTTAAGCTGCATTTCTTCAATTTCAATTGCGCGAGCATCTTTTTCAACGCCATCGCGAGTGAATATTTGTACGTCAATAATAGTACCTTTTACTGAGTTTGGTACACGTAAAGAGCTGTCTTTTACATCCGCTGCTTTTTCACCAAAAATTGCACGTAAAAGTTTTTCTTCAGGTGTTAATTGTGTTTCACCTTTAGGAGTAACTTTACCTACTAAGATATCACCACCATTTACTTCAGCACCAATATATACAACACCCGCTTCATCTAATTTAGATAAAGCTGATTCACCAACATTAGGAATATCAGCAGTAATTTCTTCACTACCTAATTTAGTGTCTCGTGCAATACATGTTAACTCTTGAATATGAATCGTAGTAAATCTATCTTCAATAGCAACACGTTCAGATAACAACATTGAATCTTCAAAGTTGTAACCATTCCACGGCATAAAGGCGATACGCATATTTTGACCAAGCGCTAATTCCCCCATATCTGTAGATGGGCCATCTGCCAATACGTCACCGCGAACCACTGGTTCACCCATACGACACACTGGACGTTGATTAATACATGTGTTTTGGTTAGAGCGGGTATATTTAGTTAAGTTGTAAATATCAATACCTGCTTCACCAGCACGCATTTCATTTTCATTTACCCTTACTACAATACGTGAGGCATCAACATAACTCACAACACCACCACGTTTAGCAACAGCTGTTACACCTGAATCAACAGCAACTACTTTTTCCATACCAGTACCAACTAGAGGCTTATCTACGATAAGTGTTGGTACTGCTTGGCGTTGCATGTTTGACCCCATCAAAGCACGGTTAGCATCATCGTGTTCAAGGAAAGGGATAAGTGACGCCGCAACAGAAATAATTTGTTGTGGTGAAACATCCATATATTGAACTTCAGCTGGAGCTTTTAATGTAAATTCATTTTTATGGCGACAGTTGACTAAGTCTTCAATCAACTTATCAGATGCATCTCGTTCAGCATTTGCTTGAGCAATAACAAAGTTACCCTCTTCAATTGCTGACAAATAGTCAATTTCTTCTGTCACTAAACCATCAACCACCTTGCGATATGGGGTTTCTAAGAACCCAAAATCGTTAGTGCGTGCGTAACATGAAAGCGAGTTGATCAAACCAATGTTTGGCCCCTCAGGCGTTTCAATTGGACAAACACGACCGTAATGCGTTGGATGCACATCTCGCACCTCAAAACCAGCACGTTCACGCGTTAAACCACCTGGCCCTAAAGCTGAGATACGACGTTTATGCGTAACTTCTGATAATGGATTATTTTGATCCATAAATTGTGACAATTGTGAAGAACCAAAGAATTCCTTCACTGCCGCTGAAATTGGTTTTGCATTGATTAAGTCTTGAGGCATAATCGCATCTAAGTCACCAAGACTTAAGCGTTCACGCACAGCACGTTCAACACGTACAAGACCGACGCGGAATTGGTTTTCGGCCATTTCGCCTACAGAGCGAATACGACGGTTACCTAAATGATCAATATCATCAACTTCGCCTTTACCATCACGAATGTCGATTAAGGTTTTCATCACTGAGATAATATCATCTTGTGATAAGATACCTGAGCCAATATCATCAGCATTACCTACTCGACGATTAAACTTCATACGACCTACAGTTGATAAGTCATAACGCTCAGAAGCAAAAAATAAATTACTAAATAAAGTTTCAGCTGCATCTTTTGTAGGCGGCTCGCCAGGGCGCATCATACGATAAATTTCAACCAACGCTTCTAGGCGATTAGTTGAGCTATCAACACGTAATGTATCAGACATATATGAACCAACATCAAATTCGTTCATATATAAAGTAGAGATAGATTTATGTCCTGCTTGACTCAGCTGTGCTAATAACTCTAACGTTAATTCAGCATTGGCTTCAGCAATGACTTCACCTGTTGATTTATCAATATAAGCTTTCGATAGCACTTTACCAACAATATATTCTGCAGGTACCTCTAACGAATCGATTTTAGCTTTATTTAATGCGTTAATATGACGAGCCGTTATACGGCGACCAGACTCTACTAATATTTCACCTTTCTCGATCGAAATATCAAAAGTAGCTGTTTCTCCACGAAGACGATCTGGGATAAGATCCATAACCAACTTATCGCCTTTTATAGCAAAATTAGTTGTATCGTAGAAAATATCTAAGATTTCTTCTGTAGAATATTCTAGTGCACGTAATATAATTGACGCTGGTAATTTACGGCGTCTGTCTATACGTACAAATAAGTTATCTTTTGGATCAAATTCAAAATCTAACCATGAACCGCGGTAAGGAATAACGCGTGCGTTATATAGCACTTTACCCGATGAATGCGTTTTACCTTTATCGTGATCAAAGAAAACACCTGGTGAACGGTGTAATTGTGAGACGATAACACGCTCGGTACCATTAATTACAAAAGTACCGTTATCTGTCATCAACGGGATTTCACCCATGTACACTTCTTGTTCTTTGATATCTTTTACAGTACCTGCCGGGGCTTCTTTATCGTATACCACCAAGCGCAATTTAACGCGTAGCGGTGCAGAATAAGTTACACCACGTATTTGACATTCTTTAACATCAAATAACGGTTCACCTAAACGATAGCTTACATATTGTAATTCTGAGCTACCTGAATAAGCTTTTATTGGGAAAATAGAACGGAAAGCAGCCTCTAGACCGGTTTCACCTGTGGTATCAATATCAATAAACTTGCGGAAAGAATCGAGTTGAATGGACAACAAGAATGGATATTCCATTACTTGTGCACTTTTACCAAAGTCCTTTCTAATTCGCTTTTTCTCAAAGTATGAGTAAGCCATGGGGTTCCTCAGCTTGCTGGTTATGGCCAAATCTGTCTAGTAAGTATCCTTACATAGACAGGTTATTTAGGTAATGTTTACGTCTAAACATTACTAGATAATTATAAAAATCACCTAACACTTTTACAATAAAACACACTGCCCTGTTTTTGTTTAAAACAGTCTTTGTTTTATAATAGTAAAAAGCGCAAAAAGGCCGGTGACGTTAAAATCACCAGCCATGCCTTTTCAGGCAAACAATCTGTTTAGTAACAGACTATTTGATCTCAACAGAAGCACCAGCTTCTTCAAGAGTTTTCTTAAGCTCTTCAGCTTCAGCTTTTTCTACGCCTTCTTTGATTGCTTTAGGAGCAGCTTCAACTAACTCTTTAGCTTCTTTAAGGCCTAAACCTGTAGCGCCACGAACAGCTTTAATTACTGCAACTTTCTTATCACCAAAGCTAGCTAGAACAACGTCAAATTCAGTTTGTTCTTCAGCAGAAGCACCAGCATCACCGCCAGCAACAGCAACAGCAGCAGCAGCAGATACGCCGAACTTCTCTTCCATAGCTTCGATTAATGCAACTACATCCATTACTGACATTTCAGCAATAGCGTTTAGGATATCGTCTTTAGAAATAGACATTATAAAATTTCCTGTTTTTAAGAAACAGTCTTTGCTTCATTTTGAAGTCATAAGCACTGTTTGAATAACTATTAAATACAATAAGCTTGGCTGTTATTAAGGTTAATACTAGCCAAAATAGATTTCTTACAATAAGAAAAACTATTATGCAGCTTCTTGTTCTTTCTGATCGCGAACTGCAGCAATTGTACGGCATAATTTGCCGGCAGATGCTTCTTTCATAGCGCTCATTAAACGGGCAATCGCTTCGTCGTAAGTTGGTAGCTTAGCTAACATATTTACGTCGACAAGATTACCTTCAAATGCTGCCGCTTTTAATTCAAATTTTTCGTTAGTTTTAGCGAAATCTGTGAATAAGCGTGCCGCAGCACCTGGGTGTTCGTTTGAAAATGCAATTAGTGTTGGACCTACAAATGTATCATTAACACATTCAAAATCCGTACCTGCTACTGCACGACGTGCTAATGTGTTACGGACAACTTTCATCCATACGCCATTTTCACGCGCTTGCTTACGCAATACAGTAATTGCCTCAACTGTTACACCACGGGCATCCGCGATAACAGCTGATTGAGCGCCAGCGGCAGCTTCTTGAACTTCAGCAACAATTGCTTTTTTGTCATCAAGATTGATAGCCATTGGCTTTAACTCCTGGTTCAAACCGGAAAAATTACCGGTATTTACAATCCCTAACAATTAGTAATCTAATTGTTAGGCCATTACGGCGAGGACCAGAATTTAAGGAAAAATATCTGGGTAATCACCATCTACGTAGGAGATTAAGTAAAACGACAAGGTATAAATTTAATAATACCTAATTTATCCACATCATCTTACACCTACGGTCTTGGACGGGGGTTTGTTCTTATTCTATCAAAGACAGAATCAGACAAACTCCTACCAAAATTTAAGGGGCGAAATTATAGGTTATAATTTCGCCTTTGTAAAGTTCAAATAAATGAAATTTACTTTTCTACAATTAAGCTACAGTCAAGCTAGCTTGATTAACGGCAACACCAGCACCCATAGTAGTAGAAAGTGAAATCTTTTTAATATATTGACCTTTAGCATTTGCTGGTTTCGCTTTTTTAAGCGCTTCTAGCAAAAATTCTAAGTTTTCTTGCAATTGAGTTGATTCGAAATCAGCCTTACCAATCGTAGTATGGATGATACCGTTCTTATCATTGCGGTAACGTACTTGACCAGACTTAGCATTTTTAACTGCACCAGCTACGTCAGGAGTTACCGTGCCAACTTTAGGGTTAGGCATTAAACCACGTGGGCCTAATATTTGGCCTAATTGGCCAACTACACGCATTGCGTCAGGAGAAGCGATTACAACATCAAAGTTCATCTCACCTTTCTTAACTAATTCAGCTAAGTCTTCCATACCAACAACATCAGCACCAGCTTCTTTTGCTTTTTCTGCGTTTGCGCCTTGTGTAAATACAGCAACACGTACATCACGACCAGTACCATTAGGTAGTACAGCAGCACCACGAACGTTTTGATCAGATTTACGAGCATCGATACCAAGATTCACAGCAACATCAACACTTTCGCGGAATTTCGCTGTAGCAAATTCTTTTAATAAAGAAACGGCTTCGTTAATATCATATTCTTTTGTTACGTCTACTTTTTCACGGATAAGACGAGCGCGTTTTGTTAATTTAGCCATTGATTAGTCCTCTACCACTAAACCCATTGAACGAGCACTGCCCGCAATGGTACGCACTGCAGCTTCCATAGAACCAGCAGTTAAATCAGATTCTTTTGTCTTAACAATTTCTTCAAGTTGAGCTGTAGTTACAGTTCCAACTTTTTCTGTGTTAGGACGACCAGAGCCACTTTTTACACCAGCAGCTTTTAAAAGTAAATAAGCAGCAGGTGGGGTTTTTGTTTCAAAAGTAAATGAACGGTCACTATAAACAGTAATTACAACTGGAACCGGAGCACCTTTTTCTAAAGAATCTGTTTTTGCGTTAAACGCTTTACAAAATTCCATGATGTTCACACCATGTTGACCTAATGCAGGACCAACTGGTGGCGACGGGTTAGCTGCACCAGCAGCTACTTGTAGCTTGATTAAAGCTTGGACTTTTTTAGCCATTTTAAAATACCTTCATTATGGGTAAATAACGCTAATCACTGCTACTAACAGTTTTCGCTTCCCTGTTTACTAAATGTTTTGTTTGTATTAAACAATAAAAACTTAATTTAGACCGCGCTAAAAAAACGCGGCAGCGGATTATATACCATTCACTAACGCGGTTTCAAGTGATTATTCTATTGTTTAGAAAAAGATATAAAAAAACCAAAGATAGCTCTTTGGTTTATTAATTAAAGAAAAATTACTTTAATTTTAATTTAACTTCCTTTTTCAACTTGCCCGAACTCAAGATCAACAGGTGTTGAGCGACCAAAAATAAGTACGGAAACTTTTATACGGTTTTTCTCATAATCAAGTTCTTCAACAACACCATTGAAATCAGCAAATGGACCATCAATAACACGAATAACTTCACCTGGTTCAAATAAGGTTTTAGGTTTAGGTTTATCTGTATCAACAAGGCGTTGAAGGATTCGATCTGCTTCTTTTTGTGTAATAGGTGCAGGACGGTCACTCGTTCCACCAATAAAACCTAAAACTCTTGGTACACTTTTCACTAAGTGCCAAGATTGCTCATCCATTTCCATTTGTACTAATACATAGCCAGGAAAGAATTTGCGAGAGCTTTTACGCTTTTGCCCTGCACGCATTTCAACAACTTCTTCAGTAGGTACTAATACTTCACCAAATTTTTCTTGTAACCCTTGAATTTCGATATGCTCAAGCAAGGTTTTTTGAACTCGACCTTCATAGCCAGAAAATGCTTGTACCACATACCATCTCAATTTTGGATTCTTCGCAGCAGCTTCTGTAATTTCTGGCTGTACTACTTCATTTTCATCGCTATCAGCAGAATCTTCAATAAAATCTTCAGACATTATAATACCTTCATTCCTGTAATTAAGCCGACTATCCAGAAAAGAACTGAATCTAATCCCCAAAGCAGTAATGACATTAACAATGTAACTACCAATACTATACCTGTCGTTTGAATAGCTTCTTGGCGGGTTGGCCAAACCACTTTACGCACTTCGGTTCGTGATTCTTTAGCAAATGCAACAGCCGTACGCCCTTTTAATGTTTGCATAGCAATTAAGCCAGCAATACCAACAGCAAGCACTACACCAACCGCACGTAATAGCACTGATTCTTGGCCATAATAATAATTTCCACCAATAGCAGCTATTAATAGTAAGACAATAACGCCCCACTTTAAGCCGTCTAGAGAACTGCTTGGTTGTTCTTCTGTACTTGCATTCATATTTCAATCCGTAATTATCGTCAAATTTGAAACCATCTGGAAACACAATTCCGAGACTTTTTAACAAAATGGCAGGGGTGGAGAGACTCGAACTCCCAACCATCGGTTTTGGAGACCGCTGTTCTACCAATTGGAACTACACCCCTACAATGCATAAAGCAACATCTTAGCTAAAGCAATAGTTACACTTATCGGGTGAATCTTAGTTTTAAAGGGAATTAAGAGATACTCGAGAAGTGAGGCGCTATTATACTCAGCCGAGCATATTTCTCAAGAAGTATTTTTGTTGCATTACTTCCGCAAATTTTCTAATTGGCAATTTGGTTGAATTTATTCCTTTTCTGCTCGATGTAAGCCAAGGTTCGTACATATTTCAATTTTTGATGAGTTATACTAGTCAGACATTCCACTATCAGTTTAAAAGGTCATCTATGATTTTTAAAAATCCGCTTACAATTGCTATTGCCATTTCTCTTACGCTTTCCGGCTGTGCTAACAATACTGAACAAGGCGCAGCTATAGGCGCTGTTGCTGGTGCCATACTCGGCAAATCGACCGGTAACCACGACAAGAAACGTTTAGTCTGGGGAGCTGCGATTGGCGCTATTGCTGGCGCAGGTATTGGGCAATATATGGACAAGCAAGAGCAGGCTTTCAGAGATGAGCTCGCTGGTTCTGGTATAGACGTCGTTCGCGAAGGCGATAATATACGTCTTATCATGCCATCAAACATTACTTTTGCAACAAACCAGTCCTATATTTCTACGGGCTTTCATACAACCTTAAATGACATTGCTAAGGTGCTAACAAAATTTGATAAAACTTTACTCAGCATTGAAGGGCATACCGACAGCAGCGGTAGCAATACCTTCAATCAGAACTTATCTACACAAAGAGCACAAAGCGTAAAGGATTATTTGGTGAACAAAAATATACTTGCCGAACGTCTAAAAGTTACGGGGCACGGCGAAAACCAACCACTTGTTTCGAATGACACAGAAAAAAACAGGGCATTAAATCGTCGTGTAGAAATTCAAATTATCCCCAATAAAGCTTAATATCCCAAGATTCTCTTATTGAATTAAGCACTGGAAGTATAAACAAATTCAGGCTTCCAGTATTAGACCAGATACCGCACCACCCCAAATAAATTTAAGTGCTTTAAAACAAAAAAGGCCGCATAAGCGACCTTTTGAATTAACGTATCTAATAGATAGTATTGATAGATTAATTTAATGCTAGATGCTGGGTTAGCAAAGCGGAAGCACGGAGTTGACGCTAGTCAATAACTACTTCCAATGCCCCTAACACAAATTCTAGCGTAAATTAGTTATCAATTAAGCGATAATTGATGATACTACACCAGCACCTACTGTACGGCCACCTTC
>CBDLPA010000037.1:0-20641 GCA_965305135.1 uncultured Colwellia sp. | reverse complement strand
AACTATGTTTAATCAATTTTCCTTGTTCTAAGCTCGCTAATGAAGCTCTGAGTTGGGAAGAAATTTAATCAAATTGGTATTATTTTTAAAGCGTTGTTCTATTTCAATTTTAAATAACAAAAAAGGGGCTTAATATGGCCAGTAAACGCGAACAAGTTTTTGTGTGGAGTAGTAAAATAAGAGTGTTTCACTGGCTTAATGTCATTGCTATCACGCTACTCATTTTCGTGGGAATGATTATTTTAAATGCTAAATTATTTGGTGTTAGTACTGACGGTAAAATTTTATTAAAAACGATCCATGTAATCATCGGGTATGTCTTTGCTATAAACTTATTCATTCGATTTATCATTGGTTTTACTGGTAAAGACCACGAGCGTTGGAAAAAGATTTTACCCTTTAGTAAAGGTTTCCAACAGGAGTTGGTTGATTTCAAGCAGCATAAACAATCAACCTATAAAGGCCATAATCCGGCCGGTAAATTAATGGTTTTTGCTTTATTCTTTTTAATGTTAACACAAGCGATTTCTGGATTAGTTATTGCGGGTACAGACATATATTACCCACCTTTTGGAAATTATTTTGCCCAAAATATCGCCGTTGATAAGCAAGATATTGATGCAATTAAGCCTTATTCAAAGGTGAATGTAGATGAAGCTGCTTACAAAGCAATGCGTGATATCAGAAAGCCTTTTATTACTGCACATGTTTATGCTTTTTATGGGCTTATTATTCTGATTCCATTGCATATTTTAGGTGTATTTATTGCAGAAAGAAGGGAAAAGACCGCTTTGGTTTCAGCCATGATTACTGGTTATAAATATCTACCAGATGATCACCAAAACAAATCATAATCCCTTCGCACAAAAATAAGGTTAATTTAGTATATACCTTGCTAAATTAACCTTGCCAAAATCAAGCAATAATCAGATATTCAGGGAACAGTACCACCAACAGCAATACTAATATTTGCATGGCGATAAATGGTATAACTCCTTTATAAATCGTGGTTGTTTTCATCCATTTAGGCGCAACCCCTTTTAAGTAGAATAAACTAAATCCGAAAGGCGGTGTTAAGAAGGAGGTTTGTAAATTCATTGAAATTAAAATGGCAAACCATACCAAGTTAATATCTAAAGCAATAGCTACAGGTAATAAAATAGGTACCACTAAGAAAGCTATTTCAATAAAATCAATAAAGAAACCCAACACTAATATGGCCAACATTGCTAACGCGATAAATGTCCATTTTCCGCCAGGTAAATCCATAAAAAAGTCTTCAATCAGGTATTCGCTACCCGAGTAACTAAATACCATGGCAAAAGCAGTTGCGCCAATTAATACAGCAAAAACCATTGACGTTACTTTTACTGTTTCTTTTGAAACTTCATGCATTCTAGGAAAAGAAAAGCTACCATAAAATATTGAAAGTATGATCGCACCTACTGCACCAATAGCTGATGATTCAGTTGGCGTTGCTATACCTGCGAATATTGAACCCAGTACAATAAGAATAAGCACTAGTGGTGGCACAACATCTTTTAATGCCTGCAGTAATAATTCACGCTTATTCTCAGTTACCTCAATGGGTGGCATAAATTCAGGTTTAACTTTGCCTAAAATTAAAATGTATAAGGTATAGAAACCCACTAACATCATACCTGGTATTACCGCAGCTCGGAACAAGTCCCCAACAGGAACGCCCATCACATCACCTAAAATAATCAAGATGATAGAGGGAGGAATAATTTGCCCTAACGTACCCGAGGCACAAATAACACCTGCAGCCGTTGGTTGGTGATAATTATTCTTTAACATGACAGGTAAAGAAATAACCCCCATGGCAACAACACTTGCACCAACAACACCTGTTGATGCAGCTAACAAGGCACCAACAATAATTGTAGATACGGCAACACCACCAGCAATGCCACCAAAGAGCTTGGCTGACGACTCTAATAACCGCTCAGCTAAGCCTGTTTTTTGCAGCACAATACCCATAAAAATAAACATGGGCACAGCCATTAAAATAGTATTTTCCATAATCGCCATAATGCGATATGGCATAAACTCAAATAAATCGACACCGAGAACAGCAACCCCAACAATGAGTGATACACCAGCAAACGTGAACGCAACGGAGTAACCGAAAAATAAACACACTAAGGCGATAGCAAAAAGTACTAAACCAGTCATTACAATTCTCCCTGATGAGATTTTTCTACGACTTGCTGGCCTCGCAGTACTTGAATATTACTCAACAACACATGAAAAATAGATAGAACTAAGAAAAAAGATGAAAGAGGAATAACAGCACGTACAATCCAGCGGTGTGGTAAACCACCAGGATCGCCACTGCCTTCGCCAAGATTATATGCGTCTAACGCATAGCTATAACCATAATAAAGTATTAATAAGGTAATGGGTAAAGCAAAAAATACTGAACCAATAACATTAATTATTGCCTGTTTTTTAGGCGACATAACATCATAAAAAATATCTACGCGTACGTGTGCATCTTCTTTTAATGTATAGGCAATACCAAACATAAACATCGCTGCAAACAAATGCCACTCTAGCTCCTGCATACCTATGTTTACGTCATTAAAAAAGTAACGCATAATAACGTCATAAAAAACATTGGCAATCATCAGTAGCATTAAAAAGCTACAGAGATTTCCTAATGCATCAATAATTTTTGTAATTAATTTCAGGCTAGCATTCATGTTTAACTCATATTTTCTAAAAAAGGCGCGGTCAAAAACCGCGCCTAGGTTACTTAGCAAAAAGACTTAAGAGTTTAATTTGACTATTTAAATTAAACTCTTATACCACTTAAGTGATTAACTACTTCGCATCAAAGTTATCAAGGTAAGCTCTATCAGACAAGTTGGTCCATGCACGAACTTTATCTTTATAGTCATTTAATGATTTCAAAATTTTCTCTGTCATTGGATCTTTAGCAGCAAACTCAGCTAATAACTCATCATTAGTTTGTTTAATTTTATTCATTAAAGGTTTTGGAAAAGAACGCATTTTCACGTTAGGATAATCTTTTTGTAAAGTCGCTAAATTTTCACCACTTTCATGCATAGATTGAGCATACATATCATACGCTGCTGCTTTCATGGCAACGGTTAAAATTTGTTGTAAATCTTTAGGCAAAGAATTGAACGCTTTTTCATTAACCATAAATTGTAATTCAGTGCCAGGCTCATGCCAGCCCGTGTAGTAATAAGGCGCTATTTTATGGAAACCCATACGTAAATCTAATGAAGGCCCTACCCATTCTAAAGCATCAATAGTATTACGCTCTAATGCAGTATATAACTCACCAGAGGGTATGTTTGTTGGTTTTGCCCCTAATCTAGCTAAAACTTCACCCGCAAAACCTGGAATTCGCATTTTTAAACCTTGAAGATCTTCAACACTATTGATTTCTTTTTTGAACCACCCGCCCATTTGGTTACCAGTATTACCACCAGGAAATGATAATATGCCATATTGATCATAGACTTGTTTCATTAACTCCATGCCGCCACCGTAGTAGAACCAAGCATATTGCTCCGAAGCAAGCATACCGAAAGGAACCGTGGTAAAAAACATAGTATTGAAGTTTTTACCTTTCCAATAATAAGAAGCAGAGTGACCCATTTGATACTGACCACTTTTAACAAAGTCAAAAATACCCAAAGCAGATTTGTGTTTATTTGATGAATCAATTCGAATGTCTAAACGACCGTTTGACATTTCTTTAACCATTTTCACCATATTTTTTGTGGTATCACCAAATACGGGAAAGTTTGGCCCCCAAGTTTCAGCCAGTTTCCAACGATATTTTTTACCATCTTCAGCCATCGCTACACTAGACAAGCCTAGTGAAGATAGCCCAAGCGACACAATAAGTGCCGCCTTTATAAAAATTGATTTTTTCATCTGTATTTTCCTTTAACTTATTGTAATTTAGTTATTTATTATTTTTTAACTGTTTCATATTACCCTACTCATGCTTAGTAGCATCTAACCACAATAGTATAAATATCAATGTATAGCTATCCGTGCAAACACGTAAGACTAAAGTCGTAGTTATAATAAATCGCTCTGCTACTAGTGATTTATAGCTAAATTTGTAATGATAAATAATGCTTTTTTTATGGTGACTAATTGAATGATTTTACCCTTACGCCTCTTTTATATTACGGTTATCCAAGTGATATTAACGTCTATTGTCATCTTTTTTTTTATTAGTAGTGAATATCGCGCACTGTCAAATTATAATTTACAGACATTAAAAACGTTTTTAATGAACCAGAAAAAACAAGAATTACAGAATTATACTTCTCTCGCGCAGGCTGCAATTAAACACATTCACCCTGCTGACAAAAATGAAAAAACTACCCAGCAAGCAGCCATTCAAAATTTACTAAACCAATTATTATACAACGGTGATGACGGTTACTTTTTTGCATATGACGATCAGGGAATCAACATCGCACACCCAAAAGAATCCTATAGAATTGGAAAAAGTTGGTGGGATTTAGAAGATGATAACGGAACAAAAATTGTTCAACTGTTAATTAGTAACGCAAAGGCTGGCGGTGGTTTTCTTCAATACCAATGGAGTAAACCTTCCAGCCAAAGCACATCAAATAAAATGAGTTATTCAACTTACTTAGAAGAATGGCAATGGATGTTAGGGACAGGGGTTTATCTTGACGATGTTAATCAACAATTGGCTTCACTCCAGCAGAAAATTGATCAGTATATTAATAAAACCAAACAAATTATTCTAATTATCTCTCTCAGTTCAATATTCATTATTTTTTTGTTAGGTTTGGTGATCAATCTAAGTAATAAGAAGAAAGCCGATAAAAAAATTAATGAATTAGGACAAAAAATTGTCAACCTGCAAGAAGATCAACACCGACACATTTCCCGTGAATTACACGACGGTATAGTACAAATACTTGTTTCTATAAAATATTCTATTGAAGCAACCACAATATTTTTAAAGCACACTAAACAAGAAAAACCTAAACCCTTAGCCGAGGCAGAAAAAAATCTAAGTATTGCCATACAAGAAGTACGACGAATATCTCATAATTTACACCCGAGAATACTTGATGAATTAGGATTATCAGCAGCCATTGCAGCTCTGGCTAAAGAATTTTCTAAACAAACGCAAATTGAAATTAGCTTTACCAAGCCTAAACTCAGAAAACTGTTGCCCGATAATATTAATATTAGCCTTTATCGCGTTGTACAAGAGTCATTAATTAATATTGAGAAGCATGCCAAAGCAACACATATTACTATTGACTTGGCAATTGAAAATAAATGGCTTACCTTAACCATAACAGACAATGGTATTGGTTTTAACGACAAGAATAAAAACAAAGCAGGGGCGCCTCTTGAATCTTTTGGTATAGGTTTACGTAACTTAACCGAACGTATTGAATATCACTGCGGACAGCTTAAAGTGTGCACCTCAAAGAAAGGCACCAGCATTAGTGCGAATATTCCTACCCATGTATTTGCTTACTATTTCAATAGCAACGCTCAAACAAATAGTAATAAGCGAGTACTACCTTAGAAACTGATATTATAAACAACCTGACCCTGTAGAAAAGTAAAAGGAAACAGTATGCCAATTTCAGTAACTAATTCAGCAGCAACATCCGTGTTGCTTGTTGATGATCATCCCATGGTTCAAGATGGTTTAACGGCTTGTTTATCGTATTATCCTGACATCAATATTATTGGTACAACACAAGATGGTAAAAGTGCCCTGTCTCAAGCACTTGAGCTAAAACCTGACGTTATTCTAATGGATATAAGCATGCCAGATATGAATGGTATTGATGCGACTGAAATTATTACTGAGCAGTTGACGAGTACAAAAGTACTTATTTTCAGTATGCATGACAGTTTAGAGTTTGTTAACAGTGCCATGCAAGCAGGTGCTTCAGGTTATATTTTAAAAGATACGGGGTCCGCTGAAGTGTATGCGGCTATCAAAGCTGTCGCATCAGGGAAAATATATTTTAGTCCATCAATTGCGACTGCATTAGCTGATAACCCACAGGAAGAAGAAGAGGAAAAAGCAAAGTTAACCACTCGAGAACAAGTAATATTAGCTTATATTGCTCAGGGATTATCTAACAAAGCAGTGGCAAAAATGCTAGGGATAAGTTTTCGTACGGTTGAAGCTCATCGGCGAAATATAAAAACTAAATTACAAATAGAAAGTTTAGCTGATTTAATTCGATATGCAGTTAACCATGGTTTAATTGATAGCTAATTTGCCAATATTGTTAAACGTAATAAAGCAATTCAATTATAAATACTCAATAAATATACCAATAAAAACGACCATCCCTACCCAATGATTGTGTAAAAAAGCTTGAAAACATTTATCTCGTTCTCGATTACTAATTAATATCTGTTGATAACTAAATAAACCTGCTGAGATAACCAAACTTAATTGATAAGGCCAGCCAAAAGCTAATATGTCACCCACAGTAAACAATATACTCAGTACCAATAATTGTATAAAACCAATAATTCGTTTATCGTGGTCTCCAAATAAAATAGCCGTTGATTTTACACCAATTTTAATATCATCATCTCTGTCAACCATAGCATACATAGTATCGTAAGCAATTGTCCATAACACATTTGCCAAAAATATTAACCAAGCGATCACTGGAATTTCACCCTGAGCTTCTGAAAATGCCATAACAATTCCCCAACTAAATGCTGCGCCAAGTACTACTTGAGGTAATTGAGTATAACGCTTCATAAAGGGATATGACGCAGCTAGCAGTAATGCAACCACAGACCAATAAATAGTTAGCCAGCTTAATGTTAAAACCAACCCTAAAGCAATACCAATCAACAATCCAAACAGGCTAAGGGCTTCATCTTTACTCATTAAACCCGAAACTAACGGTCTGTTTTTTGTGCGTTCTACTTTTCCATCAACATGCATATCAGCTATATCATTAATCACACAACCTGCACTACGCATGACAAAAACACCAAGACTAAATACAATAAGTAAATAAAAATTAGGCCAGCCATCACTGGCAATCCATAATGCCCAATAGGTTGGCCATAACAATAAATAAGTACCAATAGGCTTATCCATACGGGTAATTAGCTTAATTACCTGCCATTTTTGCATTAATTTATTATGCATGCCTAGCCCCTGACCTTTCTGATATTTTGTATGCAATAGCGCCTGGTAAAAAAACTTCTGCCACCATTAATGGTTTGCCTTCTAAGACAAATATCGAACGCCGCCCCCAAAGGGACTCTTCTGAAGCATTTGATTCATCAAAAAGCGTTAATTTTTTAGCCATTTTTACAACGGTGCTTGTAGCATCAAATTCAGCCACTTCAATTGCCTGCCTTTCCAGAGAAGGATTATTAAAAAGCACTTGTCCTAACGACTGAGTACCTAAACTAGCCAATGCGCGTTCTGTTCCCGTTAAGCTTGATAAAGGTAATAAGCTTCTCGCAAAAACCTGCGGCTTATCATCACAATAAAGTAACACTTCGCGAACCAATACTTTTTCTCCATGAGAAATAAGTGCAACGGCTTCACTTTCTTGACAAACTTCAACGCGCTGACCAAGTAATTCAACTCTAAACTGATGACAATGAGATTTTAAACGCGCAGTCAGTGAATTGGGATCAAGCAGCCAACGCTTTAAATTATCGTGTAAATAAAATTCTTTAGCATTATGCCAATGGGTAGACAAAGTAACGGGAAACAATGATTGTAAATTCATAAACTAAAAGCCAAATTAAAACCAGAGTGATAATAACATTGTTTTTAAAGGAACTCATTTTACCCAGTGAGCAAAACACTAAAAAAAGTAATTTTTTTCAGGAAAATATTCTATTTCAGGTTATGATAAGCAATATGTCTGACTATTGCTTTCATTGAAGAAGTAACCTTATGTTTAAATATTTATTAATTGTAACTTTTTTATCAATACCACTTACTACTAGAGCCGCAGATTTCGCATACTTTGGTTTTGAGCCTGATATAGTTACGAATTATATTACTGTCAAGAAAAAAATGGGTTATGTACGTTTAACTGTTGAATTAATGGTGCCCAGAAATAATATTGAAATAGTCGAACATCATTCACCGCTATTGCGCGATGCTATTATTGATATTATTGGCAGGCAACCTGAAGAAACGGTTAAATCACTTAAAGGTCGTGCTGAAATACAATTAAAATGTGAGGAAGAAGTTAAAGCCTTATTGGTCAAAGAAACGGGACAACCTTTGATCAAAAAACTTTTATTCACTCAATGGTTAGATAACTAACCATACAAGTACAGAAACAACAAAGCCAAAGATAGTTCTTTGGCTTTATACATTTTTAGCATTAATTAAAATAAACTAACTTTATCTGCTAACAGGTACTTTTTTACTTAATTCAACTTTTGCTTCTATACGTCGATTTTTTGCATGAGCTGCGCTCGTATCACCTAAATCAATTAAACGCTCTTCGCCATGACCTACTGCAGTTAATCGATCGCTGCTGACATTGAATCGGTTAACCAGTACATCAACAACCGCTTCAGCACGTTGTTGCGATATTTTTTGGTTATAAGCAGCACTACCCACTTTTGACGTATGGCCTTCAATAACTAGTGATAGTTCAGGGTAATTTTTTAGCACATTAGCCATTTTTTGAATTTCTGATAAATATTGCGCTTTTACAATAGCTTTATTGTTATCAAAGTTAACAATAAGCTCTACTCTGTCTATTTCTTCACTAAAGATAGTACAGCCTTTTTCATCTACCTTATCTGTTACTGGCGTATTCGCACACTGATCATTTTTATCTGAAACACCATCATTATCCGCATCATTACCTGAAGAAGTAACAGCTGCAACAAGAGAAGCGCCTACGGCTGCTGCTTTATCAAGTACTGAGCGTTCTTTTTTAACTGGATAAGAATTTGATTCATCACCAAAAAAGTATATAAAACCTAAACGAAGAGCCGTATCTTTGTAGTCACCAGAAAATTGAAAGTGACCTTTTCCTTCAAAATAAATAGCTGTACGTTCATTGAGGTAATGACGATAACCAGCACCAGCACCTACAGAAGGTTCTTGACCAATATCTAAATAACCAAGTCCACCTAACACGTAAAAGTTTTGTTGTGTTGGAAAATATAAGGCATCGATGCCAGCAACATAAGGCTTATCAAAAGAGCTATAATGCTTATCTAAGTTAATTTGGCTTGCAGAGAATCTAAATTCAGTAGATTCATTAAAACGGTACCCTATTTCACCACCAAAGCCACTACCATGATCTGACGTTGCGTAAGGATCTGACGCTCTCAAAGGCTCAGAAGGTTTACGGTCGCTATCCGTATCGATACGAAGTAAATGCGCGCCACCGTAAAATTTACCAACAAGATCTTCTGCTAAAGGTTGCTCATTAGCAAACGCAGATGTAAATAAAAGAGGAGAGGTTAAAAGTACTGTTGTTAAGCTGAGCAGCTTTTTCATGAGTTAATTTCCATTTTAAGTGAAGTGAGTTTAATTATTAAACAAGCTATTTTAACAGTTTTATAATGATTTCATACTACTTTTTAGCACTTTTTACACTATATAGTGCCAACAGACACCCTGAAATCAATCCTAATAAGTGGGCTGTATTAGCAACGTTTACAGGTAATAGATCAGCAAAACCGAGCACTAACCAAAATAAGAGAAAAACAATAATAGGTTTAGACAAAAACAAGCCTTTTTCAGGCGCTAAATAACCATACCACCATACAAAACCCACTAAAGCATAAACAACACCAGACAAACCACCAAAATTAGCCCCAGAAACAAAAAACTGTCCCAAGTTTGAAGCAATAGCAGAAATTAATAATAAGTTAAGGAGCGCCCCTTTACCTAATGTTTTTTCAATACTGCCTCCAAGTTGCCACCACCACATAGTATTAAAAACAATATGTAATAAAGAAAAATGTAAAAAAGCTGGACTAAGAATACGCCAAGGTTCGGTGAGCAGAATATCTAAAGATAAAGAAGGATAAAACTGTAATAAAGTAAATAATGAACGAGCCCAACCTAAATTACTACCAATAAACACCAACCAACAAAAAGCAAACACCAATAAAGTGATAATGCCTGCATGAGCAAGAAAGTTATCTTTAAAGCTTGTTAATAGCGCAGAGTCTTGATTACTGAGCGTAACCGTTTCACCATGTTGCCAAGCTGCTTGCTGATACTTTTCATCAAATGGGTTTTTAATAAAGTGTTCAAATTCAGTTTTGGCTTCATCTATTTTATCTTCCTGACAATAAACTGTGTGTCCCTGTTTACTCTGAGCTATATTCTTATCTACTGGCTCAGTAACAACGTAAGCCTCAATACCAAGTGTGAGCAAATAATTTACAAGAAGTAACGCAATGTTGTGATGCTCTAACTGCACTAAAGGCAGCGAGTGTTTAGGTTCAAACATGACGACTTAACTCTTAACGTGACACTTGGTCAGGGTATTGTAATTGCCATTGAGTAAAGCCGCCATCAAGCGAATAGACTTGAGTAAAATCTTGGCTAACTAAAAATTGTGCCGCTTGTTGACTAGAATGTCCGTGATAACAACACACAACTACGGGTACGTCAGGATCCGCTTCTCGCAAAAAGTCAGCTAAATTTTCATTCGTTAAATGCAAGGCATCAATAATACGGCCGTTAGCAAATGATGTTTCATCACGAATATCTACCACCACGTGCGTATTGTCATTAAGCACATTGTGCAAATCATCAACTTGCATGTGCTTAAATGTTTCTTGGTTATCTGACACTATTTCTCCCAATTTAAAATAACTTTACCTGATTGTCCTGAACGCATCATATCAAACCCTTGCTGAAAGTCATCAATAGCATAATGATGGGTAATAATAGGTGATAAATCTAAACCTGATTGTATAAGACTAACCATTTTATACCAAGTTTCAAACATTTCACGACCATAAATACCTTTTATGGTTAAGCCCTTAAAAATTATTTGGCTCCAGTCAATGGCCATTTCTTTACCTGGAATACCAAGCATTGCGATTTTACCACCATTGTTCATGTTGTCTAACATACTAGTGAAAGCCATTGGTACACCTGACATTTCCATACCAACATCAAATCCTTCGGTCATACCTAAGTCGTTCATCACATCAACTAAACTTTCGTTTGAAACATCAACAGCGCGTGTTACACCCATTTTTTTAGCTAAGTTAAGACGGTACTCATTAATATCGGTGATCACTACATGGCGAGCACCCACATGTTTTGCAACGGCGGCAGCCATAATACCTATAGGACCTGCTCCTGTAATTAATACATCTTCACCCACTAAATCAAATGACAATGCTGTGTGTACGGCATTGCCGAATGGATCAAACACAGCGGCTAAATCATCAGAAATTTCATCTGGTAATTTAAAAGCATTATAAGCTGGAATAACAAGGTACTCTGCAAACGAACCAGCTCTATTAACGCCCACACCTACCGTGTTACGACATAAATGGGTTCGGCCACCCCGACAATTACGACAATGACCACACGTGATATGGCCTTCACCAGAAACACGATCGCCTAACGCGAAACCTCTGACTTCTTGGCCAATACCAACCACTTCACCTGCATATTCATGTCCAACAACCATAGGGACAGGTATTGTGGTTTGCGCCCATTCATCCCAATTGTAAATATGAATGTCAGTACCGCAAATAGCAGTTTTTTTAATTTTAATTAACAGATCATTATGTCCCATTTCAGGCTTGTCTGTTTCTGTTAACCAAATACCTTGCGCTGGTTTTAATTTTGATAATGATTTCATCATATTTTCTTGCCTTAACTAATCACATTCATTTCTTTGCCAATACGAATAAAGGCAGCAATGGCTTGGTCTAATTGTGCTTGTGTATGTGCAGCTGAAATTTGTGTACGAATACGCGCTTGCCCTTTGGGCACTACAGGAAATGAAAAACCAATCACATAAATTCCTTCAGCTAACAGTTTATTTGCCATGTCACTCGCCACTTTCGCATCACCTAACATAACAGGCACAATAGCATGATCTGCCCCTGCACAAGTAAAACCAGCAGCCTCCATATTTTCACGAAAGTAAGCCGTGTTTGCTTTCAATGTTTTACGTAACGCATCACCTTGCGTTAACAATGTTAAAACCTGCAATGACGCATTAACAATGGCTGGGGCAAGAGAATTTGAAAATAAATAAGGACGCGAGCGTTGGCGCAACCATTCAATTACCTCTTTTTTAGCTGAAGTATAACCGCCCGAAGCACCACCCATAGCCTTGCCTAAAGTGCCAGTTAAAATATCAACTCGCCCCATTACCTGACAATATTCATGACTACCACGGCCATTTTCACCTACAAAACCAACAGCATGTGAATCATCAACCATTACCATAGCGTTATATTTATCAGCTAAATCACAAATCCCTTTTAAATTAGCAATAACGCCATCCATTGAAAATACGCCATCTGTTGCAATCAACTTAAAACGCACACCAGCCGCATCTGCCTCAATTAAGCATTGCTCTAATGCAGCCATGTCATTATTAGCATAACGATAACGTTGTGCTTTACATAATCGAACGCCATCAATAATCGACGCGTGATTAAGGGCATCGCTAATGATAGCGTCTTCTGGCCCTAATAAGGTTTCAAACAAACCTGCATTAGCATCAAAGCAAGAAGAATATAAAATAGTATCTTCCATGCCTAAAAACTCGCTAATACCTTGTTCTAGCGTTTTGTGAATATCTTGCGTACCACAAATAAAACGAACCGATGCCATGCCAAATCCATGTTCGTCTAATCCTTTTTTAGCTGCAGCAATTAAGTCAGGATGATTTGCTAACCCTAAATAGTTATTAGCACAAAAGTTAATTACCTGCTCCCCTGTGTCTACTGCTATTCTTGCTTGTTGTGCAGTGGTAATGACGCGTTCAGCCTTATATAACCCCTCTGCTTTCACTTGAGAAATTTGTTCTTGAATATGATTATAAAAATTTATTGAATGATTTTTTGACATGTGAATGCCTCAGCACGAATGAGTAGAATGTGGGTGATTAAACGATAACGCAATAATTGTACGCTTATACCTTAATTTAAAAAAGCCAACAGCCGAATACTATTTAGCGTTAAATTAAATAACTGTAAAATTATTATTACTATGTTTTGTTTTTAATTCATCATTGCTAGTGAGTTGTACTACTGAAAGCAAGCTTTGATATATTTTGAAATTACACTGTTCATATACATAGGTATTTAATCAAACTTAGGTATAATCTACCATAAACTTATCACAGAAGAATTAAAGCAGAATAATTTATGTTGGCACTACTCATTTACCGAGTAATATTTTTATTGCTAATGCCTTTTTTATTGCTGGCTTTGTTATTTAGATCACTCAATAGTTCTCAGTACCGTCAACGTTTCAATGAGCGTTTAGGCATACTCTCCAACGCTAAAGCGCCTAATACTCTTGATAAGGGGGGTATTATTGTGCATGCAGCCAGTGTTGGTGAAGTAATTGCTATCTCACCTTTGGTAGAACAACTAATAGTGACATATCCGCATTTACCTATTACGGTCACTACCTTTACCCCGACAGGATCAGCACAAGTTACCAAACAATTTGGAACGCGTATTCAACACACCTATTTACCCTTAGATGTAATGCCTTGCACTCAATTGTTTTTAAATCGCTTGCAACCACAACTAATGATTTTTATGGAAACTGAATTATGGCCTAACCTTATTAATCAGTGTGCCACTAAAAAAATAAAATTATTGCTCATTAATGGTCGATTATCTGCCAAATCGCTAAAAAATTATCAAAAAATAAAGGCATTAATTACACCGACTATCAATTGTTTCGACAAAATATTATGTCAAAGTCATGATAACTTGTGTAATTTTTTACAATTAAGTGCCGACGTTGACAAATGTAGCGTGTCAGGCAACCTCAAATTTGATATTAGTATTAATGACTTAGTTCTTGAAAAACAAGCTAAATTAACAGCATTCTTACCCCAAAAAAGAGCCATTTGGTTAGTTGCTAGCACACACCCTGGTGACGAAGAAATCACATTAGCGGCTTTCAAACTAATCAAGAAAGTGTTTCCTAACTTATTACTTGTACTTGTGCCAAGACACCCTGAACGTTTTAGTTCTGTTGAAAAGCTCTGCATCAATCAAGGTTATTCTCTAGGCAAACGTAGTGAAAACACCGTGGTAACTGAGCAAGATATTTGGTTGCTAGACACTTTAGGTGAATTAATGCCCACATATGCCTTAGCCGATATAATTACAATGGGCGGAAGTTTTAGCAATATTGGTGGACATAACCCCTTAGAGCCAGCCTTATTTAAAAAGCCAATAATTGTTGGTCATGATATGCATAATTTCACTGAAATTTTAACGCAATTGAAACAAAACAATGGCGTGATACAGTTACCTATTGCCTGTAATTCTATTAGCAATACATTAGCTGAAACGGTTATCAACTTACTAGAAAATAAAAACGCAGCATTTGAGCTTGGCTCTCAAGCACATAATGTGGTACTCAATAACCAAGGTGCCAGTGATAAAACGCTAGCACAAGTACACGACTTACTAAAGTGAATCAAACTATGTTAATTAAAACATTAGAAAAGGGACCACATTACTGCCTATTTGATCACGATGAAATAGAACAATTTAGTGTTAGCATGTTATCTGAAGAATATTGGCGAAAAGAAAATGCCATCACAGGCTCAGCTCAAGGTAGAGGTACTACATGGTTTGTACAATACAGGGATAAAAAACATAAACAAACAAAACACTGGGTATTACGCCATTATTACCGTGGTGGTCTTATTGGCAAGTTAATTCGCGACAGCTACCTGTTCACTTCACAAAAAGATACTAGAGCAGCGCAAGAGTTCGCCTTATTAGCTCACATGCAAACGTTAGCCTTACCAGTCCCTAAGCCTATTGCTTATCGCATTACACGTCACGGTTTATTTTATCAAGCTGATTTATTGAGTAGTCGTATTGAAAACGCGCAAGATTTAGTTGCTATCTTATCAAAACAAACTATATCAAACACCTTATGGAAAAAAATTGGCATGACAATAAAGCGTTTTCATGATCATAATATTTATCATCATGATTTAAATGCTCACAATATTTTAATTGATGTAGATGAGAATGTTTTTTTAATCGACTTCGATCGCGGCGAAATCAAAACATCGAACCAAAGCCTGTGGCAAAAAAGTAATATGGCGAGGCTGCAACGATCATTTTTAAAAGAAGAAAAACAATTACCTAAATTCTATTGGACGCAAGAAAATTGGCAATTGTTACTTGAAGCATATTTGAGCCATTAATCACTAACGTGTTTAGTGTACACACGCCTCCTTTTGAGCATCTTGACAACGTTGTTGGTACATATCTCTCGCTTTTAACAATTCAGGCATAGCTACTTCTGTTGTATAAGGGCGTAAAATAACTAATATCTTTAATACTCCCTGATAAAAAACTGAATCATTAATTTCATTATCAATATTCTGTGTTTGGTAGAAACTGACCCAAAACGTATTAATAATACGTAAAATACTAACCATATCAGGCAATTCCTCATCCTGAAAATTAATAATATTCGCATTTCTGAGTGAAATTAATAACTGACTAACACGCTCAGCAATTGAATGTTGCACTTCAACATATTTTTCACGCAAACTTGGGTTTTTATCTAATAAAACGGGTAAATTGCTATAAAAGAACCTAAATTTTAATAGCATTTGGAATACTGCATCCATATAAAGAATGATTGCATCAAGAGGTTTTACATCACTGCTCACTTTAGGAAAAGTATCCAACAACAAATTACGCGCATACTCTTCATAGATAGACAAAATAATGTCTTCTTTATTACGAAAATGATAATACAAATTACCGGGGCTAATACCTAAATGTGCAGCGATATGATTTGTGGTGACATTTCGCTCTCCTTGCTCATTAAATAATGCAATGCTCGCCTGAATTATTTTATCACGGGTTTTCATAAAAGTTACTTCTTTCTTTTAATGTAAAATAGTTAAAATTGCTACTATGGCTTCTATCATACTATCAAAATTCACTAAACTTAAAGTTTTTTTGAGTAAATACTTTAACATTTATTCAATATCAGCTTAAATACACAATTTCATTCAATTATTATGAATATATATTCATTTTATTGTGTTTTTGATGTTAATACTTGTCACAAACTTAGCTAAGACATTACAATGCTCTGGCATTCACCAATAAATGAAACCTAAAATATGAGCATAAAAGCAATTTACCCTGGCACATTCGATCCTGTCACAAATGGTCACTCTGATTTAATTGTCCGTGCTAGCCTATTATTTGGAGAGGTTATTATTGGTGTGGCTTCTAGCCCCAGTAAGAAACCCCGTTTTACGCTTGATCAACGTGTTGACATGATTAAAGAGATAACCAAACATTTAGACAATGTTACCGTCGTTGGTTTTAGTGGCTTATTAGTCGATTTTGCCAAATATCACCAAGCAAAAGTGCTAATACGAGGATTACGCGCAGTATCAGATTTTGAATATGAATTCCAATTAGCAAACATGAACAGACGTTTGTCGCCTGATTTAGAAAGCGTATTTTTAACGCCCGCAGAAGGCAACTCTTTTATTTCGTCTACATTGGTAAAAGAAGTTGCCCTACATAAAGGTGATGTCAGCCAATTTGTCCACCCTACTGTAAAAATAGCGCTTGAACAGTTAGCTTAACAATTTAGCGTATTCATATTATTCTTGCTGACAGTTAGGGCAATAAACAGAGCTACGATTTGATTGCCTAATTTCAAGTAGTTTTTCTTGGCATGTTAAACAGGCTTGCCCTGCTCGGCCATAAACAAAGAGTGATTGGGCAAAGTACCCTGGTCGACCGTCAGCTTGAGTAAAATCTTTTAGTGTTGTGCCACCTTGCTTAATTGCAGCACTGAGCACCTGCTTAATAGTATCAGTTAAACGATTATAACGCTCTTTACTCAGCGTGCCTGCTTGTGTAGTGGGTAAAATACCAGCAAGAAATAAAGCTTCATTGGCATAAATATTACCCACACCAACCACATTATGATTATTCATTAAGAAAGTTTTGATAGGGACTTTCCTATTTTTTGCTTTTTCATACAAGTAATCATGGCAAAAATCATCGCTTAATGGCTCTGGCCCTAATTTACTCAATAATCCCTGCTTATCTTCATGTTTATTTAGCCAAAGCACAGCGCCAAAGCGTCTAGGATCATTTAAACGCAGTACAGTACCATTACTAAAAATTAATTCAAAATGATCATGCTTAGCAACAGGAACTGTTTTATCAATAACACGAAGTGTACCCGACATACCCAAATGTAAAAGCAATGTGCCAAGCTCAAAGCGCAACAATAAGTACTTAGCGCGTCGTTCAACTTCTTGTACTGTTAAACCGACAAGCTTTTGCACATCGACAGGAATAGGCCAACGCAATTGAGCATTACGCACAATCACTTGAGCCACGGTATTATTAACAACGTGAGGACTGATGCCCAAACGACAAACTTCAACTTCGGGTAGTTCAGGCATTAATTATCCTCAATTGATAGGTACAAGTTGATGAGTCATAGCAGCAGGTAATGCTAGCCATAGCTTTTTCTGCGAGTTATACACCAGCAGCTGATCTACTAGCGGATATAATATAAGCATTTGCTCTTGTTCAATGCCTGCTAAGCTAATGTTAACTTTAATACCTGCTTGACCATCAATAATAATATCGGCCGCCTGTGGTAATCCAGCGCTTTGCTGCCAAGCAAACATCAATTGCTCTATTTGTTGATTTGTTAAATCAAGTAAAACGCCTTGGCTAGTCATTTTCCATGCTTTACCCACTCGCTCAAACATCACTGAGGATTTTTCGGGCAGTATGAAGGTTAACGTCAAAATAACACTATGCTCTGGTAATACCAACTTATCATTAACATTGCTATCGGCAGGAAATAAGCGTTCATTTGTGCTGTTAATTAATAAAATTATAATCATTACAGAAAATATAATGACATTATTCCATGCGGTTTTAGAAAGTTTAATCATACATATATTACTCGCCTAAAGATCATTGACATCATACTCAAATATCACACATAAAAAAACCCAGCAGAGCTGGGCTTTTTATGTGTACAAAGTAAAAATTAATTACTTAATTTTAGCTTCTTTATACATAACGTGCTTACGAGCTTTTGGATCAAATTTTTTGATTTCCATTTTCTCTGGCATAGTCTTTTTATTCTTATCAGTAGTATAAAAATGACCTGTACCGGCACTAGAAACTAAACGAATTTTATCACGCATAATATTCTCCTAGAAAAGCTATTAAACTTTTTCGCCACGGGCACGGATGTCAGTTAATACTGCATCAATCCCTTTCTTATCGATAATACGCATTCCTTTCGGAGTTAAACGTAATTTAACGAAACGATTTTCACTCTCTACCCAAAAACGGTGAGATTGAAGGTTTGGTAAAAAACGACGACGAGTCGCGTTTCTTGCGTGAGAACGGTTGTTCCCTACGACTGGTTTCTTGCCTGTTACTTGGCAGACTTTAGACATTTGAGTCACTCCAAAATTAATATAGCTCGAGCTTGTTTCTTCTAAGGGCATTCCCCAAGACCGTCGCCTCAGGATCCTGAAAAAGGTGGCATATTATAGAGAAACTGAATTATTAATACTAGTCCTAAAAGGAAAAAGCTATAAAAAAGGCAGCATAAGAACCAAAATATATAAAAATCAAGTGATTAGAAAACAAATGCTTAATAAAAACCCAGTTAATTGCTGTTTTTTGTCGGTTTTTTAAGTCATTATTGCTTATTCTATTAACACATAAGTGAGTTTAGCTAACATCAGATTCAAATAATTTTTTTATTTGTTCTTCTTGTTCTTTATTTGAAAGTTCATCAATCAAAATACGAAGAATATGCGATTTGGCTAAATCAGCCTGTTCAGACAACTGTTGCAACTGCTCAATAGTATTTTCACTTAAAGTAAATGTAGCCCGACGAAATGGCTTTCCTTGCATGTTTACTGTTTTTTTTTGCTCAATTAGCTGTTTAGCGTCATAAATTGCTTGCTTAAGGTTCATTTTGCCATGATTTTCATTACTCACAATTTGCGGTGAGCCTTTAGCATAATTATCTGCATCAGCAATAAATTCATCAATAGTAAACTGCTCTTTTACATTTTCCTTTGAATTTGATCTATCCTTGTTTTTCTTTAGATCAGATAAACTCATGAGCATTGTCCGGTTTCATTGCCATTAGCTCTTCTGCAATCGCTATCATTTCAGTTGCTGCTTTACCGTTAGGCTCAATTTCAATAACTGATGAGCCCTGCTCCTCACTGTCATCATAGATATTACGGCTAAAAGTTACCGCATTAAGTACATTAATACCATAAGAACTACACACTTCTTTTGCTTCTAAAATACGACCAGCTTGATTAGGCAAAGAGGGACATTGTGTAATAACAAAAGAAGCTAACATTTTTGGATTAACCATCTTACAGGTGCTGAGCATATCTTCCATATGTGGCACTGTTTTTAGGTCACGTCGTTTTGGCCTCAGTGGAATAATAACATGATCTGCCACAGACATAGCCGCACGTAATGCTAAATTATCTTGTCCACCACAATCTACAATTACATAATCATAATGTTGGGCTAAACTTAATAAATCATTGCGAATTTTACCGTACAGCTGAATACAATTAATAGCAGGAAGTGAGGGTTCGCCATTGCGGGCTTGTATCCAGTCAGATGTGGTACGTTGTGGATCACAATCAACCATTAGTACAATTGCATTCTTATTACGAGCAAAATATACCGCTAAGTTCTGCGCCAAACAGCTTTTTCCACTACCGCCTTTTTCACCACCCACTAATATCATCATATCAATTTCTTCCTAAATACTACCAAGCAATATTACTAAGTTAACATTGCTGTGATTAGTTTTTATTATAGTACAAATTTATAACATTTCTTTTGAGCCTATTTTTCTAATATTAAAGCAATTTCAAACCAACCATTTTCTTGTTTCACACATCGTAGAACTTTGCCGAATAACTTTTGGTGGTTAGCACTAGCCGACTTAAACACTACACTCACTGCTGTATGAATTGGTATAGGAATATCGCAATCAAGCTTTAAACCTCCACGAGCAAAATCTATACAGATAATTTTTTTGGTTCTTTCCTGACCACTTTCATCAGCCCACATGATATCAACTAATTCCTTTTCCATATCAAGACGAAAAGAACTACGACGTTCCAAGTCCCCATCACTTTTATCTTTCATCAAAAGATCCTATTGCTGAGCGTATTACCTTAAACCTAACTGGCATTACAGCTTTTATCAAGTTAAATCATATTATGTGATTTGCATCAACCAGAAACTATTTCACCGTGTTCTGCAAATGAATAACATTGGTGCCCTGCAATAATACCAAGTTGATTAAGTTCTTTCCCACTCAGCGAGAATTAAAAGGCTT
>CBDLPA010000036.1:0-23055 GCA_965305135.1 uncultured Colwellia sp. | reverse complement strand
CGTGGAACGGGCACTTAGTTCAATTTAATTTATTCTTATCCCGAGCTGAGGTTAAGTAACTCATCCATTTTATTCCAACCAACTTCCTTTTCAAGTTCGGTTAGTATTTGTTCAAATTTTACGCCATGTAGTGGGTCATTACTGTTATTTATAGTCTGTTAAAAGTTTAGCTAAGATCAAAAGAGTATTCTAATAAATCTGTCAATATTTAGGAGTAAAGTCTGAAGCAAAATAAGCGGCCTAAATACCAATGCTAAAATGTGGTCATTTTAACCATTTTTTAGTTTTCGGCATTATTGGTAAAATTTTTAAAAACATATGATTTTATTTAAATTATTGAAAATTAATAAAAATAAATGTTGGCATTTCGATTGCAATCTTATAACTAACTTAACTATAGGATGACAATCATGAAAATACTTACACAAAAAATGATAAAAGCACTGACAGTAATCACATTAACTTTATCAACTATGGGTGTAGCAAATGCTACGAGTAACGTTGTTACCGCGGATGATTATGTAACATCAAAAATCTGTGTAGCTGCTGCTGGCGAAAGTAAAATTAAATTACGTAACGTAATTAAAGATTCTGGTTTAAGCAAACGTTTTGTTGTAAATAAAGTTACTTGTAACGACCAAAATATTTTAGAATTTGTACAAGAATATGGTGATAAACCAGAAGTAATGCTTAATGTATTAACCAAAGGTAAATATAATGCTAAGGTGAATATTACTGATTTAGCAGCAAACTAACGCTGAAAAATACTATTTATTTCTGAATAAAGGTTATATCGGATTTTTATGCTTTTTATTCCTGCCTTCAAAGATAATGCTTACCCACTAAGTTGTGGGTAAGCATTAGATTTATTATTGAGTGTAGGTGTTAACTTTTTAGAAATTAAAAGAAGTTATAACTTACTTGTAATTTTATTGTGCGTTGGGCGTTAAGCGTTTCTGCCGTAATACCTTGATCGCCTGTTGGTGCTCCTAGTACCGCGCCAATAGGGCCTGCAGGAGGACTACTAAATTCAGTTGCTTGTGAATTTGTTAGGTTATTAATAATTAACATTACTTTCCATGTGTCTTCTAGTGATGATAAACCAAAGGTTAAATCTAACGTAGTTAAGCTATCTGAAGGGTATGTTTCATTAATTTGACTGACCATTTTATCACGGTATCTTACAAAACCACTTGCGTTAAAAAGTAGATCAAGATCAGAAAGCTCTGTGTTATAAAAGTAACCAATATTACCTGTTACTTTTGGGGCTTGAGCTAAATCACTGCCATCATTTTTATGAGTTGTGTCTGCATAGGTTAGTGCACCACTTAAACGTAAATCAGACGTGACTTGTAACATGCTATCAATTTCAAAACCTTGAGATTCTACATCAACATTTTGTGTTAAAAAGCCAGCACTTGTACCAGTTACTAAAAATGATGTTTCTTGAAAATCATTAATATTGGTATAAAAGAGTGCAACATTTACATTCATACTATTATTAAGCAGTACCATTTTACTGCCTATTTCATAAGTATGAGTTTCTTCAGACTTAACTCTAGATCCCCCTTCTGAAACATCTAAGGATGGGTCTGCACTGGTTACCTCTGCTGATTCAGCAAAGCCACCTGTTTTACTACCTAAACCGTAAGAAGTATATATTACTGTATCATCAGAAAAGTCATAAGATAGTGAAATATTCCCATTTAAAAAACTATCGTCAAAGGTTAAATCAGATTCAAAAGGAGGGTTAATGACACTATTCCATAAGGTTGCGTAATCGCCTTGAATACGATCAAATATAACGTCTTTACTTTCATCGGTATAACGTAAACCTGCTGAAATGGTTAAATCATCACTAGCATAGTAATCTGATTGAACAAAAGCAGAAATTGTGTCAGTTTTTTGTTTAAAATTATTGCCAAAAGAACCATTAAATATTTGCCCTGTAGGGCCTTCAGGTGGAAAGTTTGGGGTATTGTAGAATTGTTCTTCTAACGAATCCCAATCACTAGTGAAATAAAACAAGCCAACCATATAGTCAAAGTTATCTCCACCTTCAGAAGCCAAACGAAGTTCCTGAGAAAATTGATTGTAAGATTCACCACGTTTAAAGTAAGTACTATAGTGTTCAACTTCGCCCGTTGTAACATAAGTTAATTCATCAAACGCATTACCAAAATCAAAATCATCATAAAATTCAATGTCGTAATCAGCGTAGGAAGTAACAGAGGTTAGCGTTAGGCTATCAAAATATTTTTCTATTGTTAGATTGTACGATGTTACGCTAGTGTCGTGATAGCTTTCGTCGTTAGGGCATTCTTCACACAATGCTGTTTTTGTCTCATCAAGTTGGGCTTCGCCAATGATATTTAATACCTCATCACTAAAATATCCGCCGTTATCAACAAATTGATAACCATTACCTATACGCTCACTTTGCGAGTATTGATAAATACCTGTAATTGTTAAACTGTCTGAAGGGGTATAAATAGCAGTCGCTCTAAATCCATTTTCTTTATCTTCAGGTACATCTCTACCGGTTGCTAGGTTTTCTATAGAGCCGTTTTGATCAACATAATGTCCAGCTAAGCGAACTTGAAAGTTATCACTTATTGGTAAATCTACTGCACCATCAAGAATTACGCCACCATTCTCAAATTCATTACTAGCCTGAATAAAGCCTTCAAAATCACCACTAGGTTTTTTTGAAATAACACTGATTGCACCTAAGCTTGTGTTTTTTCCTAATAATGTGCTTTGTGTACCTTTAATCACTTCTATTCGTTCTACATCAAAAAAGGCACCAGAATACATTCTGCCTTTTCCTACGAACATTCCATCTTGGAATAAAGCGACTGATTGGTCAAATGACTGAGTTCTTGCTGGTGTTCCTAAACCACGTAAAGTCAGTGCTAACCCATCATCAGGTGCTCTTGAAAAAACCATGCCTGGTACTAATTCAGCCATTTCAAAAAGGTTATCAACGCCTTGCTCATTGAGAAAATCACCCGATACGGCTGTGATAGTTGCAGGTACTTCTTGGAGAGTTTGTACTCTTTTTTGTGATGTAACTTGAATAACTTCTAATGTGGGTGAGTTTGTTTTTTTGTCAATTGCATTATCTTTATTGGTAACTTCTTCTGCTAAGGTATGCATACTTGTACTTGCTAAGACAATAGCCAACGATTTATAGAGTAAGTTGAACTTGAATTTTTGCATGTTATTGATTCCCCATGTGTTTAGCTTTATTAAGCTGATAATTATTTTTTGATTTACTTGTTTAGATATTTATTTGATTTTATTAATATATTGTTAATCGCTATGTGGTTTGTATTAACCACAATGCGATATACTACAGGTCGTTTTTCTATTTTGTCAAGAAGCAAAAACGAAAGTCATTTCCTATCAACAAGGCGAGTTAGTCTCATTTATATTGTTTTCTTCTGAAATAAAACCTAATAACGTATTGTTTATTAATTAAAAATATAATTGCTAAGATTGGTGGATACTTTTAACTTTGATGGAAATGATTTTGTAATCTCATTGGGTTTCATGATGTGATACATGTAAATCATATTGTGGTTGATAACGTAATGATGTATAAGTAAGATGAAAGTGAATTAAAAAAGTTAATAATGTGAAATCCTTATTGGATTTAATTAAAGCAAAAAATTTT
Organism: uncultured Colwellia sp.; assembly: GCA_965305135.1. Classification (GTDB taxonomy): domain Bacteria; phylum Pseudomonadota; class Gammaproteobacteria; order Enterobacterales; family Alteromonadaceae; genus Colwellia. Next base: position 19,376 of record CBDLPA010000036.1, on the reverse strand, counting down.
AAAATATATAAATATTATAAAAACTAATTTAATCATTTAATTACAATACTAAAGAAGAAAATAATGGGGGAGATATGAGTAATGTATTACTCATGGTATTGATCTATAACGTTATAGTTATAGGTAGTATCGGATGGTATTTAAAGTGGAAAGAGCAAAAAACGCATATAGTAACAGATATGGCATTAGGAGGACGTGACGCTGGAATAGCCATGTTTTCTGTAACATTGGCAATAACGTATTTAGGATCTGCCCATGTTTATGGATTAATGGAGATGTCATTTTCACTTGGCGCAGTGGCTTTATGGTTTTGTTTTGCGCATACCATATTAATTTGTGTCATTTGTTTAGGTACAGGCCGTTGGATACGCCGAGTAGGTACCGCCACCATTCCTGAGTTAATTGGTCAATTATATAATAAACGTCTACGTACCTATACTGCTTGTGTTGGTGCTATGGTTGTTTTCGGTTTAGTAACATTAGAAACACAAACCTTAGGTATTGGTATTTCTGCTATGTCGGGCTGGTCGCTTGGATGGTCTGCAGTACTTGGTGCTGTTATCGGTACGGCTTATGTTTGTATGGGCGGTATTAAACAAACAATGTGGGTAAATTTAGTTAATGCCGTTGTTATGTATGCTTCTATTGCTATTGCTGGAGTCTATTTAGCGTTTGTTTTACCCAGTGGTTGGGAAGGTGTTTCGCAGCATTACATCTCTAATGGTGAAGAATTCAAACTTTCGATATTTGCAACTCCTAATTTATTAGTAGGATTCTCATTAACGGCAATCTTTTCAGTTGTCTTTGCTCAATCAGTAAACCAACAGGGTATGCAAGCAGCTATGTCAGCAGATAATGAAAAAGTGATTAGACGCTCACTTTGGATTGCTGCGCCAATTAATGGATTATTTGGGGTATTTCCAGTGCTAGTTGGCTTAGCAGCAGCAACTATTCCTGAGTATGCTGAGTTAGGGCCTAAATTAGCTGGAGCTACTATGATCGTTGAGTTACTCCCAACGTGGTTGGTTGTATTATTGCAAGCAGGTTTTTTAGGAGCATTACTGTCAACTTTTGCAATGTCAGCATTAGCACCAGCAACAATTTTTACAAAAGACATTATTGGTTCAAATATAAAAGGTGGTTTGTGTCCTGAAAAAGAGAAAAATTTAATTCGCTACGTTATTGTTGCCATTGGCATTACTGCTGCGAGTATGACCTTCTTTCTTCAACCCAATGTAATTCTAGCGATAACATGGCTATTTGCGTGGTTAGTGCCTTTCTTCTTTATTATCGTTGCAGGTCTATTTTGGAAGCGAAACTCAAAAGTTGCCCATGTTGTTGTTTTAACATCATGGTTAGTTAATCTATTATGGTCATTTACAAGTATTAAACACGTGTTAGGTTTAGCGGCATTAGAAAATGCTCATATTGTCGCAATCATTGCTCTGGTTACTACCATAGTAGGTAATGTGGTTGTCAAACAATCTAAGTCAGCTTTGTTCTCTAAAAAAACTGAAGTTAGCTTGGTGAATGTCGGTAAAAATGCAACGATGGGGAATATATAAATGAATATTGCAACTGAGTTATTTTTAGTCGCTTTTGGCACAATTATTAGTATTGTACTGATTGCAATTGTTGTTTCTACTGTGATAGAAAAATTGGGAGCAAAATAATGTCATTAGATTTGTCAACAGAAATATGGATGATGGGTGTTATTACTTTTGGCGTTATTTTCTATGTTATTTCATTGCGATATGCTAGGCATTCTAGCGAAGATGAGTAATACCATAGGCGGTATAATTATATTACCTCCTAATTTCAGTGATAATGGTTATTGCTGAAATTAGGAGGCAAGCAAGAGGCTTAATTAAAGATACATTAATTTAAGGCACTATGACTTTAGCGACTTTAGCCTGTTGTGAATGTTTTGGGCAATATTTAAACCAGACCTTTTCCTAGTGCCTGCTCTATAATTACTTTAAATTCAAGTAGCTTCCTACTAAGGTGCTTTTTGTTACGGTTAAAGCGCACAGAAGGAACAGGTATTGAAATTGCTATATTTCTGCCATAGGGGTCTTCAATAGCAATACCTACAGCGCAAACACCCTCACAATGTTCTTCTTTATCGTAGGCAATGCCTTTTTTTCTAATAACTTCAATTTCTGACATTAATGTATCAATGTTAGTAATTGACGCTTCGGTTTGAGCTTTTATTGGATTTTTTTCGATGAAATCATTAATAGCATCATCATCTAAATTGGCTAATATAGCTTTACCATTAGCGCAACTATAAATAGGAAAAGCATCTCCTACGGAGGAAACTGCACGTAATTTTTGCGTATCAGCAATTACTTGATCGATAAATATCATCATATTGCCATCTTGTACTGACAAATCTACTGTTTCTTCTATCTCTAGGGATAATTTTTTCATGTGTGGCAATAAAACTCGATCAATATCAGCTTTTGCTGCCGATCCTAATGAAACTAATCCAGGACCTAATCGAACTCTAGATGATTGGGTAGCAGAAATTAGAAAACCTTCTGAAGCTAATGCATAAACAATCCTTTGAACAGTAGAGCGAGGTAAGTCAACTTTTTTTGCAATACCACTTAGACTTAAACCATCAGACTGTCCTTCTAATGATCTTAAAATGTTAGCTGCTCTTGATATCACCTGAATTCCTTGGCGTGTACCTGTTTCTGTAGCCATTTATATATCCTTTGTTTAATAAAATTAACATACACGTTTTTATGCGCTAAGTGTATCACGATACAATACAAAGCAATATCGATACCTGCATTTATTTTTAATAATTATTATCTATTTCATCAATTTGATGAAATAGATAATTTTTTTATTGTAACAAAATAGTACCTGATTTTTGTAAAAAAATATAAGAATAGCGAATTTGTGGTTGACTTGTATCATATTATGGTACAACATTAACGCAATGTTCGTATTGTGGTTGATATATATCGAATAGTGATACATTGTGTGGGTTATACACCATTGCTTGCCGACACATTTTATTGCTTATGGTTAAAAATAATGATTCATAAAATGTGAAAGTAAAAGTACTAATTAAAGAGCACATAACTATGCAAAAAATGAAAATAACAGTAATTGGTGCTGGTTTTATGGGAGCTGGCATTGCTCAGGTTTTTGCTAGCAAAGGATTAATAACTAAAGTTTATGACCCTGTTGCTAGCTCACTGGACACCGTGTTTGAGCGAATAGGTCAAAACCTCGATTTAATGCAAACATCTCATGATTGTCTTAAAAATATCATGACATGTAATACCTTGAAGGAAGCAGTATTTGATGCCGATTTTGTGTTTGAAGCAGCGCCAGAAAAACTCGCAATTAAACAGCGTATTTTTAGCGATATTATTCCATTAGCTAAACCTAGCGCTATTTTAGCGAGTAACACTTCTGTGATTCCTATTACCGATATAGGTGAAGGACTTGACCATGGTGGAAGGTTAGTAGGTACCCATTGGTGGAACCCGCCTTATTTAATTCCTTTAGTGGAAGTTGTGCAGTCTTTACGCTCATCGCTTGAAGCCATTGAACAAACGATTGAGTTATTAAATTTTGTTGGTAAGAAACCCATTCACGTTAAGAAAGATGTAACAGGTTTTGTTGCCAACAGAATGCAACATGCACTTTGGCGTGAAGCAATAGCACTAGTCAATGACGGCGTCTGTGACGCAAAAACGGTTGATATTGCGGTAAAAAATAGCTTTGGATTGCGTCTACCTGTTCTTGGCCCAATCGAAAATGCTGATCTTGTTGGCTTAGATTTAACACAAGATATTCACAATGTGGTACTAGCAGATTTAAATAAAGACACTGTACCGTCAGCGTTATTATTAGAAAAAATTAATAAAGGCGAGCTTGGAATGAAGTCAAATCAAGGGCTACGAACTTGGACCCCAGAGCAAGCTGAAAATGTACAAAAAAACCTCATTCAGTACTTATTAACAGTGACTGAAACACCATTTTCACATTCAGATAATTAAAGCGAGGCTAACAATGTCACTTGACGACAAAATAATGCTTACGGTCGCCTGTACAGGTGCATGGCCGACAAAAGAAATAACTCCTTATATTCCCCTAACCCCTGTTGAAGAGGCGGATGAGATTGTACGTTGCTGGGAGGCTGGTGCATCAATAGCACATATTCATGTCAGAGATGACCAAGGCAACGCGTCGATGGATTTAGAAAAATTTAGAGAAACGGTCGACTTAGTGAGAAGTCGCTCGGATATCGTTATCAATTTAACCACTTCAGGTGGTGACCTCAGTGATCCAAATGCACTTCCAGCTGATGAAATCCGGATGATGCCTTTAAAAGAATTGAGACCTGAAATTTCTTCTTTCGATGCAGGAACAATGAACTGGGCACACAGTACAATTTTTGAAAATAGTCCTAAATTTCTAGAAAAACTTGCTATTGCCACAGCAGAGTACGGCGTTAAACCAGAAATTGAAATTTTTGATGCAGGTATGATTTACAACGCTCTGCATTACTTAAAACAAGGGGTGTTAAAAGAACGCCCACACTTTCAATTTGTGTTAGGTGCCCCTGGTGGCATGACTGCGGAAGTTAAAAATTTAATGTTTTTATTAGATATTTGCCAACAACATTTAGGAAACAACTTTACTTGGGGAGCATTGGGTATTGGCAGAGGCCACTTACCGATTATGTACGCCTCAATGGCTTTAGGTGGGCACCTTCGTGTGGGGATGGAAGATAATATCTATTTTCGCAGAGGTCAACTAGCTAAATCTAATGTTGAGTTTGTTGAACGAACCAAACGTATGGTAGCTGAAATAGACAAACAAATTGCAACACCTGACGAAGCTCGTCAAATACTGAAATTACAGAATTGTCCTGTAAAACAATAAAATACAACGATCAAAAATTATTTAAGTAGGAGAAAAATCATGGGTAAAAAAGTACTAGTAGACCTAACTCATCCTTTTGGATCAAACATGCCAGTATGGCCATATTTCAAAAAACCAGCAATTGAAACAATGCATGGTTTGTCAAAAGCCGGTGTATTAACACAAAAAGTAGATTTTGTCATGCATTGTGGTACACATGCCGACTCACCAAGACACGTATTAGAGTATGAATTTGATGGAAAGCGTGCACGTTACACACATGAAATGGCGTTAGACGAATACTACGGCGACGCTGTTTGTCTTGATGTAAAAATTCATCCATGGGGCTTAATTTCAGCAGCAGATCTTGATGATGCGGTAGAACGTTCAGCGGTAACGCATGAAGAACTTGAAGGTATGATTGTGATTATTCGTACTGGCATGCATTTAATGTGGGATGATTCAAAAGATTACTACCATTATTGTGCTGGTACTGGTGTTGAAGCAGGTCATTGGTTTGTTAAGCATAAAGTTAAAACTGTTGGTTTAGATCAACAAGCGCTTGATCATCCGTTACATACCTCAATGGGGCTAAACGGCACTAATATGAATTTGCAAGGTAGATCAGCAAAGCCAATTACTGAAGAATACAAAGAAAAATTTGGTGAAGAGGCTTATGCATGGTTCCATAAAGAAACCTTTATCAAACTTCACGGTCAAGCTGCTTATGATGAGATGTATGGCTTAATAGAAGAAAAAGCTGGTTGTGTTGGTACGTGGGAACCTTGTCATAAATTAATGCTAGGCAATGGTATTACTGGCTGGGAAAACGTTGGTGGCGATCTTGAAAAAGTTGTTGGAAAACGCTTTAAAGTGATGGGCTTTCCAATCCGTTGGGTAGAAGGGGATGGCTCTATGGTACGTTTAGTTGCTGAAATTGATGAAGACGATTTGAATGACGTACCTACACGTGTTTATAAATACGGTGATCACTAGTTTATAACTGAAAATATAAACGCTGAATAAAATTCAGGTAGCTTACTTTTAGCTGAGTTACCTGAAACTATCACCCTAATAAACCTGAAGTTAAAATCAATCCAGCCTAATCAGTATCATGACATGAAGAGGTATCATGAAAAAAATTCAATTAAGCGATGTAAAACCTTATAACCCACCAGCTCATTTCGGCATGGTTGCTTTAAAATTACAGGGGGTAGAAGAAAGTGGTCTCACTAAATTTTGGCAAGGCCTTTCATATTTTTTACCTAATGGCGGAGCTGAAATGCAATATGAAAAAGGATCTTTTGGTGCTGAGTTTGAAAAAACTTATTTTATCGTTGATGGGCAACTCACTGTGCTTGATGCACAAGGTAAAGCATTTGTTTTAAATTCTGGAGATTCTATTGCTATGTTACCTAATGAAGCTCGCTCGGTAATAAATAAAACCAATCAAATAGTAACGGCATTGGTAACTATTTCAACGTCTTAGGTTTTAATCACGCTAAGAATCAATAAATAATTCGTAAAGAATAGAGGAAAAATTATGTCCATGACATCAACGTGGAGCAACGACTTTGCTCTAAATTTATTTAATTTAAAAGATAAAGTAGTCGTTATTACTGGCGGTAACGGTACATTAGGGGCAGCTTATGCACAAACATTTGCCCTGCATGGCGCAAAAGTAGTAGTAACCGCACGTAATATTGAAACGCTTAAAGATACGGTTGCTTCGGTTGTGTCAGTTGGAGGCGAATGTATCGCAATAACATCTGATGTTACTGACGTAAATGCAATGCAAGCGCTTGTTAATGAAGTAGATACAAAATATGGTCAAATAGACATATTAATTAATAATGCTGGTATGGCTTTTAGAGCGCCAGCAGAAGACATGCCTGCAGATAAGTTCAATCAAGTGATGGCGGTTAATGTCACTGGTACGTTGATACCTTGTCAGATTTTTGGTAAATATTTTATGAAACAAGGGCATGGTAAAATAGTCAATACCTCTTCTGTTCGTGGTTTTTGTGGTCATCCTGATGGTTATTCTGCTTATGCAGCATCAAAAGCTGCCGTTGACAATTTAACTAAACAATTGGCAACAGAATGGTCTTATAAAGGAATACGTGAAAATTTTATAATCAATGTTAATGCGATTGCCCCAACCTTAATAAAATCTTCATTGACTCAAGAAATATGTGACGATCCAGCACGAATTGCGCCTTTCTTAGCTCGTTTACCCATGGGTAGGGTGGCTGAGACAAAAGATATGGTTGGTTTGGTATTATTTTTATCAGCGCCAGCTTCTGACTTTATTAATGGTCAAATTGTATACGTAGATGGTGGCTGTACAGCAGGGTAATACGTATACTACCCAATAATGGTTATGAGACAATGAGTAAACTTACATTTAATAGATCTGCTGACTTATATAATATGGCGCTAGGTGGGTTAATTGCCCTTTTTTCAGAGCAAAAAGTAGGTAAGCTCGGCAGGAAAGTGTCCAGTCAAAATGTATTTTTAGGAAAGTGGCTCAAAAGGGTGAAAAAGCAAAGGTGCTATCCGAAAAGCTTATCAGCTGATATAGATAGCCTTTTATACATTTATTTAGTTGAAGGACGCAGTGGAAATTTAGCGTTATTATTTAAACAAATACTCTACGAATATCAGCTTATCAAAAATATGCCAACGCAGTTTACACATACTGACCAAGAAAGGTTTGATAGCGTAATGCGCTTTTTAACTAAAAAAGAGTGGTTTATTTCATTACCCATAAAACAAGGTAATGATGCTAAAAAACCCTATAGACCTATAGCAAAAAAAGAAATATACACTACCTTATGGTATTGGAATGGTGCCTTTAATGAACACCATAAGTTGGTCAAGTCCTTTAGTATTTTTGTTTTTTATGCATCGCCAGAGTTTGCTTATGCTCAGCAAGAAGTTATCGATTGTTTATATGAACAGGGTTTTATTTTAGTTCAGGGGTTATCAAGCCATGATAATCTCGAAACTGTTCTTATCAATATCAACTCATATCCGATAATAATTACTGTGGAGATTTAGCAATTCCCAGTAAATTTCTATGTTGAGTTTTAAAGATACAATTGTCTTTTTGATATAAGTTCACAAAATATGATATTTTGAATACAAGAATTAATGACAATTTTCAGGGCTAAAACCTGCATCTTAAAGTGTGATGGGTATATCAAGTCAATTTATACGACGACGAATCTAAAGGAGTAGTTATGGCAGCCAAATCAACTATCACTCATCAATATGACTTATCAGTAGCAGTCATAGGCATCGTGGCATTGCCTGAAGAGCGCAGCATAGCCCTGAGTTGGAACCAAGATAGTGGGTATCAATTTATTGTGCTACAAGAGGGGAACTTTGATGCTCTCCCCTACACAATATCATACCGCTTAGGTGAACTCTCATGTGCGGCTTTATTTAAAACTACATCTGGATTCGGGTGTGTATTTCCCGATAGTGTTGTTACGTATACGTTCTCAGATAGTCACTTTCAAACATATCTCTTCGTTGAACCTTTTCCAATAGATGCTGTAAACCGTTCAACGTCACCGGTAAAAGCTCACATGGATGAACACACCGGTTCAATCCACGTAATTTTGGAAGATTACTTTTATAAGAGACGAGGACGGTTTATTTCAAAAATAAGCTTAAATAACGACGTTGCTCATTATTCACCATTGAGTGCTTTTCCGTTCAACACAGCTTGGTATCACGAATGTAGTGACATCTGTTTTGATGAAAGGCCTCTTGTGCACGCCATTAATTGCCCGACGCCATGGCAAAAAATAGCGCCGTGCCCTTCGCGCTCAGCGTATTTAACGATGATAAATAATGATGGTATCTTTAACATGATGCCGACTGAACACGGTCATGGGAGTTTTTCATCAGATAAACAATACCTGATGGTTAAATCAATCTTCAGCCCGTACAGCATTCATTTTTACTATTTATCGGGTGATAAAGCATTTGTTTTAAACTTAACGCCCAAGCGGGTACTGGGAAACATTAATAAGAAGTGGTTAACACTCTTCGATAAATTTAACGACACATTATGGCTTGCTTGCGATTATTATGTAACTCAGGTAAAGCTCTTGCAATAAATGCTTTACAACGTTTCTAATTGCAACAACTCGCGAACATCACTCTGCCAAATTGATTTTACCAATAGTTTTGACTCAAATTAAGTGAGAATATCGGCAGACCATAAAAAGGGAGGTTTTATTAGGTTAGTGAAAGTGAGTTTATGTGGCTATTTCGACAAACACCACTGTCGGGTTACTTGTCACTAGGGAAATCGAAAAGGGAGCTGTAGCTCCCTTGTAATCTATTAACTAAGCCGTTTTACCTATGATCTTAGTTATTATTGCGCAAGTATCTCACGTTGTTCAGCAACTTCAATTCGGATATCAAAATCACGAGGTAAGCTCTCATTACTATAGTCAAATGCGATCGCTTCAGTTGTGTTTTCAGCGTTTAAATGTGTTTGTTTATTTTGTTGTTTTTTAGTCAAAAAATTTAAGTGGGTAGTTTTACAAATAAGCCAACAATCTAATTCGTTTGAAATTTTATTGGAAATAACTAGCGAAGGTAGAGGTAAAGAGTAGCTAAAGAGTTAAGTAGTAAACTGTAGAAGTTTACTTATCTCGGATATTATGATCTTAATTGTGTGTGGACATGGAGCGTGACAGGGTAGATATTTAAACTCATACCATGCGCTGGAATTCAGATTGTTGACACTAATTTTTGCTACAAAACAGCGATTTTAAGGCTGTTTTGTGTCATCGGTTTCTGTTGCATTAACACCGACAACAAGAGCTTTTGTGTCTACTGATGCTAAGAGTTCGGGAGATCAAGTGATCGATGAGCTAAAAGTCTTGATATTAGTTAATTAACAGTACATTTACTTGTTCTAACTATATTTATCTCATTATTTATTGTTACCGCATGATGGATAAAAATGTCTGATCTTTTATCTTTTTATGGTATGTTTCTCAGACAACATGTCTTCAAAAGAAGTTTGCTATAGGGCTTATAATAAGGAATTACGATGAAAATTTATGGAGATAGCCAATCAGGAAACTGCTATAAAATTCAACTGTTATGTTCATTATTACAAATAGAACATCAATGGGTACCAGTAGATATATTGGCTGGTGATACCAAACAGTCTGTATTTTTAGACAAAAACCCCAATGGTAAAATTCCTCTTTTAGAGTTAATGGATGGCCGTTGTCTTTGTGAATCTAATGCCATTGTCAATTACTTAGCTGTAGGCTCTGTTTTATTACCAACAGAGCCTTTCGCATTAGCACAAGTTCAACAATGGCAGTTTTTTGAACAGTACAGCCACGAACCTTATATTGCCGTAGCACGTTTTATTGCTAAATATTTAGGGTTACCTCAAGAGCGAAGAGCTGACTATGAAGCGAAACAACAAGGTGGTTACAAAGCATTAACGGTTATGGAGAATCAACTTAGGAAAACGCCTTACTTGGTTGGCGAACACTTGACTACGGCAGATATTTCATTATTTGCTTATACGCATGTTGCTGATGAAGGTGGCTTTGATTTACGCCATTACCCTGCAATATTGGCTTGGCTTGATACTATTAAAAACACACCTAACTATCTCACAATGAATTGAAATTTTAACCAATAACTTACTATTGTTTGTTGGCAAGTAAGGGAAGTATGGTCATTTTCCTATTCTGGCATTCCTTATGGCACTAAAGAGGCACTTATTTTTGTTTTTTAATTAGCTAATCTAATACTGTTCTAATTTTAATCGATTCGAACATTTTATGAAGAAGATAACGCTAAGAAAGTCAATAATAAAACAACAATAGGCTCTTTATGAAACAACACATATTAAAAAAATTACAACACCATAAATCGAAACTATTAGCCAATGCTTTAATTAGTATATTGGTATATTTTTCACCTCAAACTTTGGCGGGCAGTTGGCAACAAAATGTTGCTATTGGGGGATTTAATAATGTTCATATCTACTCACCTGACTCAAACTCAACTATAGGTACAGGTAAATCTTTACTGATAGTTCTACATGGTTGCGTTCAACCCATTAATAATTATCTAACTGCAAAATTAGAAGACGCAGCCGAAGCGCATGGTATGGTTATCGCGCTACCTGATGCTATGAATAAAGCGGGTTATAGTTGCTGGTCATATTGGCAAGGAACGGTATCTCGTACCTCTGGCGACTATAAAAATCTTATTAACCTAGCCAATACCTTAAGTGGCGATAGTAGTAGAAGTATTGACCCCGACCAAGTTTATATTGCGGGTTTATCTTCTGGTGCGGCAATGTCCGCGCAAACCGCTTGTTTAGCACCCGATATTTTTGCTGGGGTTGCGCCAAGTGCTGGGCCTACCATTGGCACAAGCTCAAATGGTGCTATTACTACTTGTGAAACAGTATCAACTTCAACGTTTAAATCTCGATGTGAAGGTTATGCTGGTTCAGCTAAAAGCCATTTTGCTACACAAATAGCAGCAATAGGGCATGGCACAGCAGACACTACGGTAAACACTTGTTATAACCAACAAAATGCTAATGGCTTTGCTACAGTTTATGGGGTTAATCAACTGCCAGGCACTAATAATATTAGTGAAGGTGCTGGGCATACTGCTTCAGAAACCTTATGGGAAAACAACCGAGTAAGCATGCTATGGTTTGATAACTTAGATCATTCTTGGTCAGGTGGTGCTGGTGCTTCGGGCGATTATATTGCTGATGACAGTATTAATTTTGCTGACTATTTAGGTCAATTTTTTGCTGACAATAACCAACGTGTTGATCGTAATGATGGTCCTGTTGTTAGTAGTCATAGTGCTATTGAAAATAACAGTACTTTAATTATTAGTGGCAATGCTATTGATGCTGAAGGGAGTGTGTCTAATGTTGCTTTAACTGTTTATGCGTTAGATTCTGGCTTGCCAGTAGTGGTTGAAACGTTAAATAGCAGCGTAAATAGTAGTAACAATTTTTATAGCGCTACTACAAGTGTGTTAAATGATGGTTTATATCAAATTACGGCTATTGCAACAGATAATGAAAATAAAGCTGGTGATCCCGTTTCTCTTACAACCAGAGTAGGGCCAGAGCCTCCTGCAACACCGCCTACGTTATCAGGTATTAGTGCAGCAGTTTCAGGACAATGTGCCACGATTAGTGGTGTAGTGATTGACGTCAACCAAAACCTAACCGAGGTTATTGTTAACTTTGCCAATGGCAATATCATCGCAACTCTTAACGGAAATCAATATACTGCAGAAAAATGTAGTTTACCGGGTGGCAGTAATACCGCCACAGTAACCGCTACCGATGCTAGCTCATTATCGAGCACAGACAGTGTTCAATTTACTATTGATGCGGGTGTTACTGGTGATTACAACCTTCATATTAACGAAGGACACATTACTTGGGGCAATGGTTATTCAGCCTGTTACCTTGCCTTTGGCACTGCAGATTTTACTATGCGTGAATATCCCTCGGGTACAGATCAGTGTCAGTGGATAGCCGATGGTGCGCCAAGTTGTGCTGGTTTAAGCCAAAATTGTAGCGGTGGAGGTAATGGTAATCCAGATACTGACAATGATGGCATTGCTGATAGCGCAGACAATTGTCCTAACGATATTAATGCAGATCAAGCGGATAATGATAACGACGGTATAGGCAATGTTTGTGACAGTACGCCTAATGGCGGTGTTGTTGATACTGACAATGATGGCATTGCTGATAGTGTGGATAATTGCCCAAATGATGTTAATGCAGATCAAGCGGATAATGATAACGACGATATAGGCAATGTTTGTGACAGTACGCCTAATGGCAGTTTTACTTGTACTGACATAACGTCGAGTAACTATGCCCATGTGCAAGCAAATAGAGCGACAACGAATGGTTTTTATACGTTCTCGATAGGTTCAGGAGAGAACATGGGCTTCTACAATATCTATTCTTCAACAACTTTGGCAGAAACATCGCTAAACTACTATGAAATTGGTAGTTGCCCTTAATAGTTCAACTAAATCTTGGTTAGTTATGAAATACACCACGCCTGATGGCGTGGTGTTATTATGTGAGGCCGTGTTTGTTGATTTACTCGCTTAGGTTTTGTTAGCCATTAGTCACGGTATTTAACACCAAGTATTTTTTGGTATATTGTATGTGTGACGTAGAAAACTAATAAAAGTTAAAAAACAAGCGGATTTTTATGAGCACACATGGCTGATATTATTTTCTTTAAGCGTATCTGGACGCGGCTTTAGTAAAACCATTGTCAGTCGGGCTTAACTGCTGCCTTTTCAGGTTTTATTGTACTGGATTAAGTTTTTAAAAGTTGTGCTAGGGTTAGTATTCCTGCTTCTAATGGGCTATTTTTACGGTAAACAATTGATAGTTCAACATGTTTTGGACCAAAACTAACGGGGGTTATTGCCAAAGACTCTTCATATCGACTTCCAACCACCATATTTTTACCAATTATGGTGTAGCCTAGCCCAGCTGAAACACAACCTAATATCCCATCGGCACTACTCATTATCATTAGTTCATCATTATTATGGTTAGCTTCTTGTTGCCAAACTAGGGCATGATTTCTGTAGCCACAACCTTCTTCACGAACAAATAGCACGGGTTCATGTTCGCTTTCTAGTGGTGTTACCATTACGAGTTCCTCTTGAACAACGGGGATAACAATTAAGTCTTTATGTTTTGGTGCATTCCCAATAGCTGCGCAATCAACTTTATTATTAAGAACAGTAAAAACCAGCCTGTCACTGGTATCTGTGTATATTTTTGTTTTAATTTCTGAGTTATTTTGTTTAAGTTTTTTCAGTGCTAGGGGCATATGAACAGCGGCAAATGTTTCTGGCATGCCTATTCTTAATTCGTAGCTACCTTTGTTGCGTAAAATAGCAGATTTTGCTTGGTATTCTAGCTGTAAAATTTTATCTGCATATTCATAAAGCTTTTGTCCGTTGGGGGTTAATTGTAATTTACGACCCATTAGAATAAATAGTTTTGTATCGAGTTCTTTTTCAAGTTTTTTTATTCTATTGGTGATGTTTGACTGAACTGTATGCAGTTTATCAGCAGCATTTTTAATACCTACTTCATCAACAACGGCTTTAAAAGTTTTAAGTGTTAAAATTTCCATATATTTCTCATAATAAGAAGCTTTTATTCTGAATAATTCAATTTTTAAGATTAGCAGGGCAGGGTAGACTTTGTCAGTATTATTTTAACAATAAGTGATGATAAATTGATGGAGCTAACCAAGTTTAGAGTATATTTTGCAGGTATTTGCAGTTTAATTGTAACGGCTGGTGTGGCTCGTTTTTCTTATAGTTTACTGATTCCTATAATGCAGGATGGCTCTGGTTTAACTGAGTTAGGAAGTGGCTGGTTAGCTACCTTAAACTTTATGGGATATATGTTAGGGGTTTTTATTGCTGCTAGCATGCATAATCTACAGCATAAGTATCTCTTACATCGTTTATACCTTGTGTTGGGCGTTTTAAGCACTGCAGGCATGGTACTAACAACTGACATGTTTATTTGGTCTATATTACGCTTTATTGCAGGCACCTGTGCGTCTGGGGGATTTATTATTGCATCAGGTTTGATTTTAACATGGTTGGTTCAAAATAATCATCGCGCTGAGTTAGGCATTCACTTTGCTGGTGCTGGGTTGAGTATTATTATTACGTCATTATTGGTTGAATTTATGTTAACTATTTCAGCTAATTGGCAGCAACAGTGGCTAGCTTTAGCTGTATTGGCTGCAATAGTGGCTATTCCCGCGTGGTTATGGATGCCACGCCCTTTGATTACATCTCAAAAAACTAATATTGCAAAAGATACTCCACCTAGTCAGTTATTTAAATCATTAATGATGTTAGCGTATTTTTGTGCAGGTTATGGGTATGCGGTAAGTTCTACTTTCATTGTAGACATTGTGGAGGGCACTGAAGGTCTTCAAGGTCAAGGGGGGCTAGTTTTTCTCTTAATTGGATTAGCGGCAACGCCAGCTGTCTTAGTGTGGGATAGAATCGCACGAAATATCGGTTATATTAAAGCGTTATTAGCTGCTTATCTTCTGCAAGTGATAGGTATAATTCTACCAGTAATAAATGATAGTTTGCCTGCTATTATCATAAGCGCCTTACTGTTTGGCGGCACTTTTATTGCTTGCGTCAGTTTAGTGTTAACCATGTCGGGAAAATTTTATCCAAGTAACCCCGCTAAGTTTATGGGGAAGATGACCTTGGCTTATGGGGGAGCGCAAATAATAGCTCCTGTTACTACAGGATATATTGCTGAAGCCTATAATAGTTATGATGTTGGACTTTACCTTTCGGCTATTGTGGTAATAATTGGCGTGCTGTTTTTACTTGGTTTATTAAAGCTTGAATGTAGCTCTGATAAGCGGAAAAACATGAATACAGCACCTAACCTTCTTATTGATTAGTTAATATTTTATGATGATTTATGTTTGATAGATCATAAATCGATAGTGCTTTTACTATATTATATTGTATAATATGTAACCATTACACTAATGTAATGAATTAATCACTTTTAAAGGAAAAGTCATGAGTAAACAGAAAAAAAAATCAGTTAACGCTGGTGTTAATAAAACTGAGCTAGGAAGAGGAAAAATAAAAGATAATTTTTTAGCTGCCATAGTCACCTCTAAACTGTATAAAATGCAGGTAGTTAAAGCTAAAAAAGGCAAAGGCTCTTACCAACGTAAAGCAAAAAATGTAAGGCGAGAGTCTTATTTAATAGCGGCTTAAGATTAGTTCTAAGTCTTTATTAAATAAAACTCTTACCTTCACTGCTAAATCATTAGTGACGTTGGTAACGTATTCATTATGAATCTTTATCAAGTTCACTAACAACCATCATCAATAATATCGTAAGCGGGTGGAATTGTTTCTGATTGTGCTTGTGTATATCTAAAGAAGCAATTATCGTCACTTACTTGATTGTTGTTATTAATATCATAGCCAATATAGACATAATCTTTTCCCTGTTCTTCAAATATTTTAGAGCCAGAGAGCTTAAAGTCGTCTGATGTTTCAACTTGTTTGTAGATTTCATGGTTGTCGATGTAAGAGTACAGTAGTCTTAAATCGGTGCCATTAAGGTCTATAGAGCCATTTCTGTCCATGTCAATATCAACTAAATCAGGCCTACCTGCTACAGGAAAGGTTACATAGCTTGGCATTTTTGACTTTAAAAAAATTAAACTATTAGCAGCCTTAGCACTAGCACTAAACTGATTTAAAACCGCTACTTTTGCATCTTTTGATAAGTTAATAAATCTAGGTAATGCCGTTACCGATAATATTCCTAAGATAACAATGACAATTACCAATTCAATTAAAGTAAAACCTTTATTACTGCTCATTGACCACACACTAATGATGTTATTATTTAACGTTATTTACGTAAATGTTTATAAGAATTAATACACTTTAACGATTTTAATATAAAAAACAAATACTTTTAAATATTTGTTGCTGCTTATTTACGATCGGCTATTCGTATTGTGGCTTTTGTAATATGAATAGCTTCTTTTGTTCTTCCTCTCATGCTTCCTAAAGACTCGATTTTAGCTAAGCTACCGTTTATATCTGCGACAACCTCACCAAAAATAGTATGTTTTCCATCTAAAAAAGGCGTAGGTTTGAACGTTATAAAAAACTGGCTGCCGTCTGTTCCAGGGCCTGAATTTGCCATGCTCAATATACCCGCTTTGTTATGACTTTTTTCACCTGAAAATTCGCCTTCGTATTTATATCCTGGGTTGCCTGCACCAGTCCCAGTAGGATCTCCGCCTTGTGCCATAAAACCTGGGATAACTCGGTGAAAGGTTAAACCATCATAAAAGCCAAGTTTGGTTAAAAAAATTGTACTAGAAACATGCATAGGCGCTGAATCGGTATATAACTTGATGGTAAAGTCACCTTGGCTGGTTTGCAGATCCCAAAAATAGTCTTTATCTTGAGTAAAGGTAAGTAAGGGCGGGGTAGCTAAGGTTGTTTTCCAAGTAGGGTTTGTTTTATCTATTGCTTGTTTACTAATAAAGTTATTTACTTTGTTTATTGCTTGGTCTCCGCCACAACATGCGGTTAGGCTGATGGAGAATAAAACGAAAAAAATCGTTTTTATTAACTTTTTAATGGTCATAATCATTACCTTAAAAGGGGAGTTTTTAATATGTTTACGCTACTTTCTACCAAGAATTCTAAGTATGCGTAAAAATAAATTAATAATATCCATATACAATGCTGCAGCACTATCTACCGCATTATCATATGTTTTAGGAATCGCGTTTGCTCTGGCCCAATCATAGCCGATATAGCCGCAGAAAATAATCGCTACTATCCAATCTAAAATGCCATGATGCGTGTTAAATATAAAAATTTCAACTAGCTCTACTACAATCACGCAAAGTAAAGCGATAGTAAGTGCGCCTGCTATTTTATTGAAAAAGGCAGGATACATTGAGCCTAAAAGCATCATAACGAAAGTTACCATACCTGTAACTCTTATTGCTTCTAAAACAATACCTGGATTGTATTGGCTAACCACTAAATTAATAATTAACCCGAAAGGAACGACCACAAAGTTATAGCCAATAAAACTAACCATTGGGCTTTCTGATTTACCAAAAAGATAAATACCGAAAAAACACGATGCAAAATAACCAACAAAAAAGACAATTGGGTTGATACTACTGATAGATTCAACTGGAATATTAAGAACCATTAACCAGTTTATTGCAAACCCCCAAAGGAGTGTTAAACCAATAACTAGATTGTAAATTGAACCACTTATTATCTCATCATCGGTTTCTGTTCTGTTAAATACATTTACTTCCATTTTATTTCCCTATACGTTGAAATTTAAATTGTTTTACTTTGCATATCATGCCATGAAGAGTTTAAATATGCTTGTTTAAAATAGGCACTGTAGGTTTAAAAAACGTATTTTTTTGATGTGGGTTCGTCCTTTGCTGACATAGTATTCATTTGAATTTATTCTGTATTTAAAGCGCTAAAAAGTGTTTTTACACAAAAAGGAGTTAACTTTGATGAACTATGACCAACATCAGGAATAACGTGCACATCGACACGCCCATTTATTCCATAATGTTTTGCATTTTGGTTCATTTGGTTTGCCCAACTTTCTGCAAATTCAATACGAGTATTACCAATATGAGCAGGCCTTTTAGGCTGTGGTTTTGTATCTTTACTACCGATAACAATAGAAACTTTACTAGCTGCTATTGCATAGTTTCGTAAATGCCTTTTAACAGAAATATGTTTTTTAGTGCCGTCTTTCCATTGTAAAGTTTTAGATAGATTGCCAGCTCCATAAGGCCATTCACTCGCTGTAGTTGGGTAACTATATCTACCAGCGGCACTTATTACCGCTCGGATTATTTTTTCAGGATGCGTCACAATATATCTATTAACAAATTGCCCACCAGCAGAATGACCGTATAAGTAGAACTGGTGGCTTCCAGAACTTGTTTTTATTGAATATCGTTTTACTATTTGATTGACAAAATCGTCAGCAGAAGTGTGTTTTCCAAATAAATTTCGATAACCTCCAAATCCTCCACCAAGGTTACCAAAACGAGGTGTGTCAAATACAGGCGCAATTAGCAATAGATTATATTGGTCTGCGTAACGTATCCAGCGAGAAAGGTATAGCTTTGCGATATCTGCTGCATCATTATTTTTTGGGATCATTCCGTGGGCAATAACCAGTATGTTTTTAGGTGTTTGCACAGGAATATAAGCATAAAAATCACCCTCTAATGATTGCTCATAGATAATTTCAGCATTTACTGTTAATGACAAAAGCATAGCACTTAAAAATAATAGTTTACGCATAGTTATCCCGTTTTTTAGTCGTAATGGTTAGTTAGCGGATGTATATCAGATATAAATTACTATGATTTTAGTTAAAGTTTATACTACTTTTAATTTCCCTTTCTACATTAATAAATTTTATTTTCTAGTGTTTAATGTATTTATAGTGTTGAAATTTTTATTATTAATAAGGGGGGATTTTTAGCGAAACATTGGGGCAAGTTTGTGTTTGTTGATATTTGTACAAATTTTATGGAATAAGTCTTACAGAGATATAAAAACTTTGAAATTACTGACTTAAAATCACAGTAATAAAATGGTACCCGGAGCCGGACTTGAACCGGCACGCTTTTCGGCGAGGGATTTTAAATCCCTTGTGTCTACCAATTCCACCACCCGGGCATTGTTATCTTTATGACTAAAACTAAAAGATAAAGGGAGTTTTTTTTATAGTAGGACATTGGTAACCTACTTGTATAAAATTGGAGCGGCTAACGAGACTCGAACTCGTGACATTCACGTTGGCAACGTGA
>CBDLPA010000035.1:0-23211 GCA_965305135.1 uncultured Colwellia sp. | reverse complement strand
AAGCTCGCTAATGAAGCTCTGAGTTGGGAAGAAATTTAATCAAATTGGTATAAATATAAAAAACTGTTAGTTCAGCAATGTATTCACTAAAAACTAACAGTTTTATAAAAAATATAGCTTTGTAGTAAGTCGTTATCTAATTTGTAAAATTGTTTGGTTCAGTTGATTATCAACTTCTAATGCTCTTGAGTTTGCTTGGAAATTTCGTTGAGCAGAAATTAAATCAATCAATTCAGTCGTTAGGTTAACATTCGCTTGCTCTAGAGCTGAAGAGTTAATAGTACCAAAAGTACCCGAGCCCGCTTCACCCGCCAGTGCTTCACCTGAATCAATACTTTCTTTCCAACTCGTACCACCAACTTGCTTTAACCCCTGCTCGTTAGCAAAATTAACTAATACAACCCGTGATAATGGCTCTGAAGTACCATTACTGTATGTTGCTCTTACTAAACCATCAGCGCCAATATCAATCCCTGTTAAACGCCCAACGGCTAAACCATCTTGGCTTAATGCGGTAACTTCAAAGTTAGAAGCAAATTGCGTTGGCTCGTTTGGATTAGGTCCTAACGGATCTAAGTTAAAATCAATAGCCACTGTTTGTGTTGCATCAGCGCCGTTAGGTAAGTGATCTGTGAACGCAACTGTTCTAATACCACCATTGGCTAATGAAGGTGCTTGGCTAATAAAGTCACCAGAAGAATCATACGTTAGTCGAGCACCTTTTACGCCCCCATCCGCCGCTAATCCACCAGAAACATTCCCCCCTGTAGGGGTTGTTTGTGAAATAGCGTCTGCTAGTGCTGTCTTAGCAGCATTTAGCGTCACTAAATCAGCAGCGGTAGGCGAAACTATTGCGTCATAAGTTGCTTGAGCTGCAGCCGCATTTGCGGTTTCAGTAACCACTAATGCTTCGGCTGCGGCTTGAACAACAGGATCCTCTTCAATATCGATTACTTTGCCGTCAACAGCGGCAAACATCATCCACTGATTAGGTGCAGTTTCAGGATTATCTTTAACAAAATAATAAGTCATAATATGACTTTGACCTAACGAGTCAAAAATGGTGATTGACGTTGAGTTATTAAATGTTAATGGATCTTCTGGATCAAAATTTCCAGGTGCATCAGAAATATAACTTTCACCCGCGGGTAAGTTCATTCGAATATCAACTTCATTGGTTTTTGTTGGCGCACCTGATGACGTAGGTATTCTTATTGGTGCCGCAGTACTTAAACTGACTGATGCTGAAGAGCCATCAGAGTTAACAGGAAAGCCTAACAAATGTCCACCTGATGAATTAACGACAAAGTTATCATCATTTAACTTAAACTGGCCTGCACGTGTATACGATGTTTCTAATGAACCTAGCTCAGGTACAGTAGCAAAAAAACCATTCCCCGTTATCGCTAAATCAAGTGAGTTATTAGTAAACTGAATACTACCTTGAGAAAATTGTTGTGCCACTTCTGAGGTTAATACACCGTCACCCACTTTCGTTTTACCCGAAGATAAAAGTGATGATGCATAAACATCAACAAATTCAGCACGGGATTCTTTAAAGCCAACAGTATTAACGTTTGCAATATTGTTTGATGTTACATCTAAATCTTTTTGTGCGGCGTTTACTCCGCTTAGTGCTATATTGAATGACATAATATAATCCTCTTAAAAATTCTTTCGTTGTTCGCTGAAGTATTTTTCAGCTATTAATTGACTAACCTTCTGACACTTCAACCACGTCTGATAAATTCATGGCAGTGCCACCATTAAGGTTAAGCACAATATTGCCGCCTGAGCCAGCTAACGTGACACTATCAACTTTTCGGTAAGTCATGGCTTCAAGTTCAGATGCTTGCCCTTCAACTAAACCTACAACTCTAAAGCGATAAGCCCCTGCAGGAGCATCTTCTCCATCAATTGTTTTACCATTCCAAGTAAAACCAAACTCACCGGCATCAACATCACCTACTGGTACGGTTTGAATAACTTCTCCAATAGAGTTTTCTACATAAATATTAACGTTGTTGGCGCCTTTATCTGCAATAAGCTTACCTTTAACATCCTCTCCTTCATTCATACCAAAAATATTCTCCTCTACTAACACACTTCGCCCAACTAGTGAGGACGCTTGTAATGCCTGACTTGAGGTCATTGAACTAGCAAACAAATCAAAAGAATCATTTAACTTTTGCACACCATCCGTAGTTGAGAATGCAGTCATTTGCGAAATCATTTCATTATTACTTACAGGCTTAGTAGGGTCTTGATGGGCTAATTCTTTTGTTAACAAAGAAAAAAAATCGGCTTGAGTTAGCATGCCTTGATTTCCATCAGACTCTTCAATTTGTTGCTTCTCTAAACTCTCTCTTATTTTGTCTTGCTTTTCCTCTAGAGTTAAAGAGTTTTGTTTCTCTAAAGCTTCTCTTATTATTTTTTGTCTTTCTTCTAGAGTGAGAGTATTTTGTGAGCTAGTACCAATTACTGATTGCATTATCTTTCCAGCCTTTTAATTATTTGCCAAATAACAGCCTCTTTCAGCACGTTTTTTGGCTGATTCAGCTAATTGCACATTCATTTGATGTAACCTAGATACAAAAAACGCCATGCTTGTGGCACAGTTTACTTCTTTATAATTCAAGCTAATCATTATCTTTGACCAAGCTGAAGGGTTTTATTTAACATGTTCTTTGCTGACTCGGCTAATTGCACATTAGTTTGATATGAGCGAGAAGCTGAAATCATATTCGTCATCTCTTCTATTACGTTAACATTAGGCTTATATATATAACCTTCTTTGTCTGCCATAGGGTGCTCAGGAGCATATTCAATATTAAGTGGCTTATCACTTTCCACTATCCCCAACACTTGTACGCCAACATTTGAATCTTGTCCATCGGCAGCTTTTTGCATAGCAGCGGCAAAAACGGGATGACGGGCACGGTATACCTCATCAACACTTGAACTAACACTGTCGGCATTAGCAATGTTACTTGCTGTGGTATTCAAACGCGTAGATTGTGCGCTCATACCACTACCAGTAATAGTAAATACGTTAAAAAGACTCATTATGCACTACCTCCAGAAATAACATTTTTCAGGGCTTTTATCTTACCATTCAAAAATTGAACGCCCGCTTGGTACTCTAATGAGTTTTCTAGATACAAGTTTCGTTCCACTTGTACATCTACCGTATTACCATCTCCGGTATCTGGTTGATCTGGCGTGCGAAAATCGACGTTATTATTTAATTCAGTACGAACATCAAAATGCTTAGCGTGTGTTCTACTCATGCCAGCTTGTTGCTGTTGACTTGCTTGTTGCATCGCTTTTTGAAAATCCATTCCTTTAGCTTTATAACCTGGGGTGTCAGCATTAGCGATATTGCCAGCAATCACCTCTGCCCGCTTAGCACGCAAAAGCATGCCTTGTGCATGGAGTTCAAAACCTTTGTCAAAGCTAATAGCCATAATAACTCACCGTCAATTATATTTAACGTCATACCATACAAAACCCATGCCAACGAAAGAATACTTAAAACAGAAAAGTAAACAAATAATGAGGAAATTTTCATACTAGCTATATTACGATTGTGATCTTTATATGCGTAAAATAAACAAATGAACGCAAGATGTTCAATTAAAAAATAGAGAACCATCAAGAAGATAGGAGGTTTTAAACAATATACAAGGCAATAGCCTAGTGGAAGTAGCGGTAAACTACTCGAAGCATAAATACGAGTAGTTTATTATTAGCTATTTTTTCTGATAAACAATACCAGGGTTGCAGCGAATCATATGAAAATTATCATTTAATCCAGACAAAGATTCTGATGCACCTAGAAACAAATACCCTCCGTCATTTAAAGCGCCATGAATTTGACTCAAAATGCGTGATTTTATTTCTGGCGAAAAATAAATAAGCACATTTCGACAGAAAACAATATCGAACTTGCCAATTAAACTATAACTATTAAGTAAATTAAGAGAGCGAAAAGTAACCATTTTTTTCACTTCGTCCTTCACCTTTAGCATGCCATTTTCACCTTCTTCAAAAAATTGTCGCTTTCTTTCTTCTGATAAACCACGCGCTAAAGCAAGTGAGTCATATTGACCACGTTTACAGTGCTCAAGCATAGTTGCTGAAATATCAGTACCAACAACTTCTATACCTTTTGAAAAAGAACCCGACTGACTTTTTTGAAACTCTAAAACAGACATAGCAATAGAATAAGGCTCTTGTCCTGAAGAACTTGCTGCTGACCAAATTTTAACTGGCGTTTTTTTATTTAAAAATTTAGGTAAAATACTATTTTTCAATAAACTAAATGGGTATTCATCACGAAACCATAACGTTTCGTTAGTAGTCATGGCGTCAACTACCGCCGCACGCAACTGCCGTTCGGTAGGAGACAAAGTTCGAGTGACTAACTCATTAAGAGAATTAAGATCAAATTTGCTCAATAAAGGCGCTAAACGGCTTTTTACAAGATACTGTTTATTTTCGCCTAAGACAATACCACATTGTTGCTCTAAAAATTCACTGATTTGATGATAACTTTTGTCATCAAGTTCTCTTGCTAGCACTATTACTGTGTCCTAATTAATATCATTTATATAGCCACCTTTATTAAGGGTGATTCAGCCATTTTTTAACTGCTGTTGCTAATTCATCAGGATGAAATTTAGGAATAAAATCTTCAGCGCCAACTTTTGCAACCATCGCATTATTAAACACACCACTTAATGATGTATGTAAAATAACAGGCATTTTAGCCATTAATTCATTTCCTTTAACTTCAGCCGTTAAGGTATAACCATCCATTTCAGGCATTTCAATGTCTGACACCATCAAGGCAACTTTTTCAGTGATGCTATGTTCACAAGTGTTAGCAATGGCCAAAAGTTGGTCTAATGCATCCTGACCATTTTTTGCCAATGCCATTTTAATACCTAAAGGCTCTAATGCTCTTTTTACTTGATTACGAGCCACGGTTGAATCATCCGCTATCATAATAATACGTTCACCAAGTTCAACACCTACACTCTCATCTGCAACGCCTTCACTTAACTCAGTTGACACAGGGTTAATTTCATTCAGTATTTTTTCAACATCTAAAATAGAAACCATCTGATCATCTATTTCAGTTACTGCAGTTAAGTAGCTAGACTTTCCCGCACCTTCTGGTGGTGGCATCATATCTTTCCAACTTAACGTAACAATACGCTCAACACCCGCAACCAGAAAACCTTGCACACTACGGTTATACTCAGCAATAATTATAAATGAATCATCTGTTTGCGTTATCGCAGGTCCGCCAATAGCCTTACTCATATCAATAATAGAAATAGTTTGACCACGAATATGCGCCACCCCTTTTATAAAAGGGTCTTGCTTTGGTAACATTGTTAACTTAGGACATTGTAAAACTTCTCGTACTTTAAAAACATTAATACCAAAACGTTGTCTACCTACTAATTTAAAAAGTAATAATTCGAGCCTGTTTTGACCAACAAGCTGTGTTCGTTGATTAACTGCATCTAGTATACCAGCCATAAAAACCTCTTTTGTAATCAATAATCATACACTTTATCTTAAATTAATTTGGAGAAAAGGCATAATTCTTGATTGTATTTATTATAAGTAAAAATAAGTGACAAAAAATTGATACTCAGCAAGCTTTCGCTTTATAAGTAATTAACAAAACGCGTATTAATAAAACTTATACCACAGAACTGATGTAATATATAACTATGTTATCTAAAATTTAAGCATAGTTGAGTATTTGAATTAACCTAGCGAAAATGGCAGAAATATGCGAATAACTAACGTTTTTTTATTATCTATAATGACATTTATTGTATTATCCCCATTGGCAAGCTTTGCCACCACATGGGATAGCGCTTATATTGAGTCATTCGCAAAAAAATTTCTTGAAAGCGAAATAGCACCGCCACCTGAGGGCAAAATTTCTTTTAACATTGCCGATATTGACCCAAGAATCATTATCAAACCTTGTCAAATTCCTCTGACAGCAAATATACCTGAAAATACTGATCGTAGAAATATTAATATTAAAATATCTTGTGATGATTCAACTTCATGGCAAATGTACCTACCAGCTAAAATAGAAAGAACGTTCGCTGTTGTTGTTGCAACCAGTACAATAGAAAAAGGGGCTACTTTAACCAAACAAAATATTGCTATTGAATATATTGCAACAAATAAAATTCGCGGTGAAAGACTGACAGATATAAACCTGGTACTAGGAAGTAAAGCAGAAAAAAGAATTGGATCAGATCATCCCATAACCAGAAGAAATATTTGTTTAGTTTGTAAAGGTGACACAATAACCATTATAGCCAAAAATGAAAACTTCATGATTAAAACTAAAGGCGTGGCGCTTAGCTCTGGAAATCTACATGAACAAATTGAGGTAGAAAACTCTCGCTCTGGGCGAGTAATAAGGCCCAAAATCAGTGCTGTTAATCAGGTGACGATTAACTTATAATTTTAAGGTACAGCTGCAAATTAGTCAGGATAATTTTATATTTTAAGATAATTAACAAATATTTAATTTTTTATTTAAGTTATCGCATTGTTTGCCGATACAAGGTTAGAAAGTAAATTTTTTTAAAGAGCACCTTACCGTAGGGTAATATTATGACTATAAATATCAATAACTTGAACAACAAAACTCAAGTTAGCCAAAATCAGCAGGCACAAGTTAAACAAGAGGCAAGTCAAACGGCAAATACTAATACGCACGTTAAACATGCTGCTCATGACTCTGTTTCTTTAACACCACAAGCCAAACAACTTGGTGAATTACAAAAGAAAGCAACTGATTTACCAACCATTGATCAGAAAAGAATTGATGAGTTGAAAAAAACAATCGCTGCTGGGGAATATAAAATTGATCCTCAAAAACTTGCAGCAAGTATCGCTAGTTTTGAATTTGATTTGCTTTAGTTTGCTTTGTACCCCAGAATACGGGGCTCTAAGTGTGTCTATTATCTAAAGGTACTTATATGTCAGCTTCGCCTCAGTCAAAGGAATTACTTTCTCAACAATACCTTCAACTACAAGAGCTTGAGCAATTAATTATTGACGAAAAGCATATTTTACAGCAACACCAACCTAAAGATTTATTACAAATTAGCGAGAAAAAGAACCAAATATTACTCGCAATTCAAGCGCTAGATAAACAAATTAGTGTTAGCCGTGCGTTTGCCACAGATAAAGCGGCAGGTTACCTAGAGCAAGAACTGCTAGACATTGAAAATTTACTTACATCTTGCCAAGAAAAAAACCAAATCAATGGTCAAATAATAACGCAATCTCAACTCGCAGTTGAGCGCATGAAAACAAGCTTACTAGAAGGTCATAACAAAGCATCTATGACTTATGATAGTAAAGGCAAAAAAAGTGGCGGGTTAAGCAGTATAGGTTTAAAAGCCTAAACAACGCGAGTTTAGGCATTAAGTTGTCGTCAATAAATACATCCCAACAAGATAAATTATATCAACTCTGATAAAATTAGAAATACTGTACATCTCTGATTTCTTTACGATTTAAACTTGCTTGATAGATTTCATATACATCTTTAAAGTCTAACTGTAATTCTGTTGTGTAGGTATCGCCTACTGGGTAGCTTTTCACAACTTTAGCCCCTTTGATCAACCCTTGCACTGAAGAAGCCAATTGTTGGTTTTCGATTAACATGTCTGCCATTGTTGTTTTACTACTCACTTGTTGCCCATATACTTGTTCAGCTAGCTCTAAATAAGCGGCAATTTTTGACGCCTTAATGGCCATTAACATCCGCTGAGTTTCATGTGTTGATTTTTGTAAACTTATTGACGCATAACCAACACCATGAATAATAGGGAACGTTTCTGGAGCCACTGCTTGCCACTGAACATGCTTATCATACACGCTACTACATGCACTAATCAGCATAATACTTGAAACAGACATTAAAATTTTACAGAATGTATTTCTCATGATTTCACCTATTTTCAACTTCAGTTATTTTTGAATTTCAACTGCACGTTGATCTTCAATGAGCAGGTTATTACTTCGAATAATCATTCCATCCTTTAATTTAACATTATCGCTATTACTTTTTTCTTCACCTAAAACCCATGAAGGAATAAACGACTGAGCTGTTGCAACAACAACATGCGATTGAATGCCAATCATACGCGCATTTATAATAATACCGTCTTCTTGTTCCATCATGGTGCCCGCTACTATATAGTCAATAATCTGACGCTCAGGCAATTCCTTCCAATCACGACTAAATACATAATCACCCTCTTTAGTAACACGAATATGCCCTGTAGCCTTAAAATCAATAACCACTAAACCATGATGTTGCAATTCATGTACAAAGTTTTCAGCAATTTGGTTACCCAACCAATTAGTTGACTCTAAGTCACTCAAATTAACAAAAGAAGCAACAGCCACAGGCGTTTTTTTATTAACAAAGGCACTACTTTTTAACATTTGATATGCTAAACCTTTTACCATATCATTTATTGCATGCTTAGGTAGATTATAACTGTCTATTTTTCCTTTATCTTCTTGTTTCAATTTATAAAAATTGTCTTCCTTCACTGAATTACTACACGACATAAGTACTGGTAGCAGCAATAATGGTATAAGCCACTTTTTCATGGTATTCCCCTTAAAAATTCAACACCCATGTTAGATATCCACTAACATAAATACTGACAACTTTATTTATTC
Source organism: uncultured Colwellia sp. (assembly GCA_965305135.1). Taxonomy (GTDB): domain Bacteria; phylum Pseudomonadota; class Gammaproteobacteria; order Enterobacterales; family Alteromonadaceae; genus Colwellia. Next base: position 14,460 of record CBDLPA010000035.1, on the reverse strand, counting down.
GGTTATTTATAGCTAAATAATAATGCACATTTCAAGCCAAGCAGTTTCATAACTAAAAATAAATCAAAATAAATAGGCACAATTTGTGCATCTCTATACACTAAATACTAATTAGACAAAGTAACCACTGATTACTTGTACTAACATTATACTATGCCAAAAATAGCCCCAAATAGGCTTTTCGTTTTCATGAGAGAGTATATGTACACTATTATCAAAAAAACTATTTTAGCTACTAGCTTACTGTTAGCAACCATTACTTGTAATGCTCAATGGTATGAAGCCCAAGGCCACGCTTCAACAGCTGAAAGCTCGGTTGAAATAGCACGAGCCAAAGCAATGGAAAACGCCTTAAAAAAAGCACTACTTGTTGCAGGGGCAAATGTTTCTAGCATTCAGCAAGTTGTTAATGGCTTACTCACTCAAGATCAAATTAACATTCGTGCCAGTGGCAATGTTAATTCAATAGAGCTTATAGACGAACTACATCATGATAACCTTATCACTGTAACCATACGCGCCGATATATTTCCTAAAGAAAAACAATGCTTTGCTTTAGATTACAAAAAGTCTATTTTACTTACCAAAAGCCATTTAATGCAAAGACAACAAGCCAATATTGGTAAAATTTATCAAATAGACTCAGCTATTATTCGCCACCTAAACAAAAAAATTACCAACAGCAATAGTTACAGTAGCGGTAAGTTACTTCTCAAAAGTACAACTGAATTTTCACGCCTTAACACCAGCTTTAATGAAGAAAAAATAAAGCAATTAGTTATGTCATTAGCCGATACCAGCGAAAGCCAATATGTGCTTTTTAGTGAAATAAATGATGTGTCATTTCAAGAACAAAGCACTAACACCTGGAAAGTATGGCAACAAAGCACCTACCCTAGAAACTTTGATTTTACCCTGTACTTATACAATGGCTTTAATGGTGAACAAGTTTGGCAAAGGAGCTATCAAAACGCCGCCGTTTGGGACTTTAACAGAAGAAAAAATGTTGATGTTAATACCACCACTTTTTGGCAAAGTGCATACGGTAATATGATTAATTCATTGCTTGAAAAAATAGCAAACGATATTGATGACAATGTAATGTGCGAGCCTAGTGAAGGTAAAATAGTACAAGTACAAGGTAACGAAATAACAATTAATTTAGGTAAGCATCATGGCGTAAAAGTTGGCGACGAGTTCACACTACTACACAGTAACAACTTCATTAGCCAACAAGGAAAACACTATGTAAGCTATAATATTAGCCCTTTCAAAGTGAAAGTAACCAAGTTAACAACACAAAGCGCGACGGCCTCCACAATAGACAATAGCTTATTAGGCAACATTCAAATAAATGATTTAGCTGTACGTTATTAACACAATAAAATGTAACTAAACAAAGAACCAAGATAAAAACTTAACTTTATTGTGAAAAAACAATACAATATATAGCATGCCTTTGTAGCTCAGCTGGATAGAGCAAGCGCCTCCTAAGCGCTAGGTCGGAAGTTCGAATCTTCTCAAAGGCGCCATAAAAATCAATAATTAAAACCAAGATCCTTCTTAATAAAAACACAAAAAAATATTTATGACATTTATGTTCACAGTTCCTCTAAAGGGTAATTTTAATGTATTATTGCATCAGAATTAACGTAACAGCGTGTTTTTAGGCTTAATTTTAAAGGGGGTTTTTCTAAAAGAGAGATTCTAGAGCCTCGTTAGGCTTCTTCTCATGCACCTTAACTAAGTTAGGAAAAAAATGAAAAATATATTTTTGGCATCCTCTTTTGCAGAAGTTTCAAATTTATTTAAAGAATACGAAAATAAAGAAATTCAGGGGAAAACCGTTACTTTTATCCCTACTGCAAGTATTCATGAAGAAGTTACATTTTATGTAGATGCAGGAAAAGAGGCTTTAGAAGATCTTGGTTTGGTGGTGGATGTTCTTGAAATTTCTACCGCGTCGTATGAAGAAATATCAAATAAACTTAAGCATAACGAATATATTTATATGACAGGGGGAAATACTTTTTTTCTTCTGCAAGAATTAAAAAGAACAGGCGCAGATAAACTTATTGTCGACCAAATTAATTTGGGTAAAATTTATATTGGAGAGTCAGCGGGGGCAGTTGTTCTCTCTCCTAACATTGAATATATTTCTGAAATGGATAACCCTAAGATCGCTGAAAGTCTAACTTCCTACGATGCCCTTGGTATTATTGATTTTTATCCATTACCTCACTATACCAGCTTCCCATTTAAAGAAACGGCAGAAACTATCTTTTCAAAATACAAAGGAAAAATAAAAATTTCCAAATTCAGTAACAATGAAGCAATTTTTATAAATGGTGGGCATGCTAAAGTTGAGGCTGTAAAATAACTGATTCAGTCAAAATGACTGATTTTTTAGCTCTTGTATCGCGCTGTAACGTGTTAATTCGATATAGGTAATGCATTACGCCCTCTGTTTTATGAGGTAATTCACAAAAAATGAGTAACTCTACAAGCTCGTTAGGCGATAAAGTTAATATACGGACATAGAATGGATTATTTAAGAATAAATAAAGAAGCGTGGGACAAGAGAACTAAAGTACATGTTGAATCAAAATTCTACGATGTTGCATCATTCAAAAATGGTAAGTGTTCGTTAAATCCAATCGAGCTAAAACAAGTGGGAAATGTACAAGGAAAGTCCTTGCTACATCTACAGTGCCATTTTGGTCAAGATACCTTGTCTTGGGCTCGTTTGGGGGCAGAAGTCACAGGTGTAGACTTATCTGCTGATGCAATCGAGCAAGCAAATTCATTGAAGCGAACGTTGGCTTTGAAAGCAGATTTTATTGAGAGTGATGTTGTTCAATTTGGTCGTAAAAATAAGCAACAGTTTGATATCGTATTTACCTCATACGGAGTTTTGTGCTGGTTATCCAATTTATCGGATTGGGCACAAACAGTCGCCAATTCATTAAAATCTGGCGGAGAGTTCCACCTAGTTGAGTTTCATACATTCAACGACTTATTGTCAGGTTACTCGTATTTCCTGAATAATGAACCTGATATTGAAGAGGAAGGCACTTATACAGAAAACTGCGATGGTACTACATCAAAGATGGTGACTTGGTCACATTCAATGAGTGAGGTTATAAGCGCCTTAATCAGTGCAGGATTAATGATTGAGTCTTTCTCTGAGTATGCTTATAGCCCATACAATTGCTTTGACGGTTTAGAGTTGGTGCCAAACTTGGGGTATCAAATGTTGTATAAGGGGCAGCAGGTTCCACTATTGTATTCAATTAAGGCGCGAAAAATCGCCTAACAACTAAGATAGGTGTCGCGCAACCGAACCTTATTCGGGTATTGAACAAGCACGAAACCAACGAATAAAAACAAAGACACAGCTCTCTATAAAACAATCCTTTTTAAGTTTCGTATTCTATAAAAATAAATGTATACTTAATTACTGCCATAAATTGTTGTGTTAGGTTGTTGTTTGATAAATAAAGTTTTTATTCTAATTTTCATAATAGTTAGCCTTTTCTTAGGGGGTTTAGCTTTTGCTGAAAACATAGAGGTAGAACATGCCAACAAAATTGCTATTTTCTATCCTGAAGCGAAAGAGCCTTACCAATCAATTTATCAAGAAATTATAGCGGGCTCTACCAAAGCAGCTAACGATTTTGATCCTAAAATCCAATATGTAGAGTATATTCTAACTAAAGAATTTAACAGCAAACAAATAGTACAAACACTGACAAAAAAGAAAATCAATAAAGTCATTGTGCTAGGCCGTTTAGGCTGGAAATTAGCCAAAGAGTTGTCAAAATTTAAGAATAAAAGCGCCACCAATGTTTTTCAAGTTGTTTCAGGTGCCCTTCCCCTCAGCCCCAATGATATTTCAGGTGTTAGTTTAGTAACAGACCCTGCATTTCTCTTTGGCTATCTCAAACAGGTTGCCAGTAACGTCAAAAAAATTCATGTTGTTTATAGCGATAAAAGTGCTTGGTTAATTAAGTTAGCAAAAAATGCCGCATTAAAAAAAGGGTTAACTCTCTATAGTCACTATGTTAGTAGTACCGCAGAAGCAATAAAATTTTATCAGAATTTGTTTGATTCTGATGTATCGAATGAAGATGCGATATGGCTGCCGTTAGATAAAATATCTTCGCATGACAAAATCACGCTTCCCCTTATTTTAGAAGAAGCTTGGGCTAAAGAAGTTGTTGTTTTTTCAAGTAAACCGTCACACGCCAAACGCGGTGTTTTATTTTCAACGTACCCTAATAACTTTGACTTAGGTAAACAACTTTTCGCTATGGTACAAAAACTTGAAAACAAACCAGATCAAAAAGACTTTGCAGCATTAAAATCAACACGTTTAGCGGTTAATTTACGTACAGCAGCACATTTAGGGCTTAAATATAGCTCTGAACAACAACAACAATTTCAATTAACCTTTCCACTGTGATGTTTATGATAAATAATCAAGAAACAAGTATCTACCATGCCAGCTTTAAGCGACAGCTGTTAACATTACTTGTCGTTAGCATTGTTATGATTACCATTATCACTTCATTATTAACAGCATGGCAAACCAGCCAAACATTAAGAGAAAACACAATTGATACAAGCTTACAAATCACACACAACTTTGCAGAACAAACCGTACTAGCATTACTCACTGGCAGTAAAGAAAATGGGCAAGAAGCAATAAAAAGAGCACTAGGGTTTACTGCCGTAGTTGGTGTTGCAGTATACAAAACCAATGGCGATGTGCTCATTCAATCAGCCAAAATGAATGTACAAAAGCCTTTATTTAAAGCCGCATTACTTCCAAATAAGCCACAATTACTTTTTGAAACAGACAAAATTTGGACTTATAGCGCAGCGGTAACCTATATTGAAGACAGTTATGATGAAGACATGATTAACCTTGAGGACGAGATCATTAAAGAACAAAAATTAGGTTATGTACTGGTACAGTATAATAAAGATGAGTTACGCCAAATACAGCGCTCAATTTTTATTAACAATATATCTATAGGGGCGCTAGGTGCCTTTGTTTTAGCTCTTTTGATTCAATATGTTATTAATCATTTAACCAAACCATTATCAGCATTATCGCAAACAATGGCGTCTGCAAGAGATTCTGGTTTATACCCTAAAGCGGTAGTTAATGGTGCATTAGAAATTAGGCAAATGGCACAAATCTATAACCAGATGATGGCAACACTTGAGCAACAAAATATTGCACTAGAAAATAGCCGTAACACTTTAGAGTCTGAAGTGGAAATAAGAACACAAGAGCTCGTTGTTGCCAGAGACAGTGCCCTAACCGCAAGCCGACATAAATCAGAGTTTTTGGCTAATATCAGCCATGAGTTACGCACCCCATTACAAGCAATTATTGGTTATAGTGACCTTGTGCGTGAAGATTTAGAGCTTGAAGGTATGGATGCTCAAGTGGAAGACTTAAATAAAAGCATTCGTAACGCCCACAATTTACTTGACCTTATAAATAAGATTTTAGATTTATCTAAAATTGAAGCAGGTCGAATGGATCTGTATTTAAAAGCCGTTAATATTAAAAACTTAATTCATGAGGCCTTAGACACCGTATTACCTATGGCTAATTCTAACAACAATGAGCTTAAAGTTAACATGGGTTCATTAGCCTCTATTTTGTATATTGATCGCCAAAAAGTATTACAAATATTTCTTAATTTACTCAGTAATGCCTGCAAATTTACCCAAAACGGTACTATAACGTTTAACATTTATAGCGACAAAAACTTCCTTTATTATTCAGTATCAGACACGGGTGTCGGTATTGCTAAAGAAAAGCTTAGTTATATATTTGAACAATTTACGCAAATAGACGGTAGTCAAACACGTAATTTTGAAGGCACGGGGTTAGGTATGGCAATAACACAAAATTTTTGCCAATTAATGGGCGGCACTATCACAGTAGAAAGTGAGCTAGGCGTAGGCTCAGTGTTTACAGTGAAACAGCCATTACATCATGATATTTAATTGTTTAGCTAGAGGTCATTAATGCAATATACTCAACATTTTTTAGCACTCTCTTTATTAGGGTGTTTTATAATACAGAGCCCAATATTGCTTGCAAAGGAATTACGAGCACATAACCATATTATGAATTTTGAAGAGGAATATGATAACTACGGTGAAGAAATTCAGCAGTCGTTAGAAGACTTTTATGGTGATGAAGACTTTGTTAGTATTGCCACTGGAAACAAAGTATTAATACGCAAGGCACCTTCAGTAGCAACGGTAATTACCGCTGAACAAATTGAAAGCATGGGGGCTGAAACTGTATCTGAAGCGTTAGAAACGGTTCCGGGCTTTCACGTTTACCCTTCCCCCTTTAATCGGTTGAACACCTCATTTTCTATTCGGGGAATACACACAGATCAAAACCCTCAAATTCTTTTTCTTATTAATGGCTTACCTGTAAGAGAAGAGTATACAGGCGCGCGCCCTCAAGCCTTTAAAATGCCTGTTCATTCTGTTTCTAGAATTGAAGTGATTCGTGGGCCAGGTTCTGCTATTTATGGCGCTGACGCATACGCTGGTGTCGTTAATGTTATTACAAAAGAGCTTACTAAAATAAAAGAGGCAAATTTCGGCGGGCGTTATGGCAGCTATCAATCCTCAAACTTATGGTATCAAAATGCCTTTTCATTAGGTGATACAGAGTTTGGTTTTGCTGTAGAAACATTGAAAAGTGATGGTGATGATGGTCGTATTTTAACTCGCGACTTACAATCAATATTTGATGACATTACAGAAACGTCTACTTCGAAAGCCCCAGGTAAACTCAATACTAACTACGATATCCTTGATATAAGGTTAACAGCCGCGTTGAAAAACCTTCAAACAAACTTTTGGTATTGGGATAACAACAATGCTGGCCTAGGCTCAGGTTCAGGACAAGCATTAGACCCCACAGGTACTCAAAATACAACCATATACCAATTTGACGTAAACTATGATTGGACTATATCTTCTTGGGAGGCCAAAGCTCATTACAGTTTTTATAAGATGAAAGACAAGGCTCAGTTTTCTATATTGCCTCCAAATTCACTCGTACCCATTGGAGCAGATGGCAATTTAAATTTAGCATCGCCTATTGGTATGGGACTATTTGTAGATGGTTATTTAGGAAACCCACAACCTACTGAAAAACTTCATTCTTTCAATCTAACATTTCTTTCTACTGATATGAATGAACACCAGCTACGAATTGAAACAGGTATTTCACAAAGAAAACTAACCGCTAAAGAAGAAAAAAACTTTGGTCCAGGGGTTATTGATACCCAAAAAATAGCGGAATTATTTGCCATAGGGCAAATTATGGTTATCGATGGTAAATTAACCGATGTATCTAATACCCCTTATATTTTTGTTAAAAATGCCGAAAGGAAAAACACCTATGTAAGCATTCAAGACCAATGGCAATTTGCTAATGACTGGGAGCTTACAACAGGAATTAGATACGACTATTATGATGATTTTGGTTCTACTTTAAATCCGCGTATGGCTTTGGTTTGGGCAGTAAATCAAAATACTACAACAAAATTATTGTACGGCAAAGCCTTCAGAGCGCCCGCTTTTGATACCCTTTATGCAATTAATAACCCTGTTGGTATTGGTAACCCTAACTTAGAGCCTGAAACTATAGATACAATTGAATTTAGTCTTAATCAGTATTTGCAAAATAATATTCATTGGTCTGCTAATTTATTTAAGTACCATAGTAGAAATTTAATCGAGTTTGTTACAGCGCAAAACACAACAAGTACCGTTGCACAAAATTCCAAAGACCAAAAAGGGTATGGTTTTGAAACTGAATTAAGTTGGAAATTTAACAATAATACTTTAGCACTCAATTATTCATGGCAACACTCAGAAGATGAAGCAACAAATATAACAACAGCGTTAGCACCTAAAGAACTATTTAGCGCAATATATAACACTGAACTATCACAATCGATAGCTTTTAATACCAAGGTTAATTGGATTGGCAAAAGAACCCGTGAAGCAGGTGATTTTAGAAAAGAGTTAGAAAACTATTCGACAGTTGATATGGCTTTGCATTGGACCCTTGATAATGGTGGTCTGTGGAAACTGTCTATTTTAGGTAAAAATATCTTTGATAAATCAGCTTTTGAACCTTCACACCCATTAGTTCCAGAAGCGTTAGGTCCTATGAGTGATTATCCTATTCAAGGCAGAAGTCTCTATATACAAATATCTAAAGGGTTATAAAACATAATGAGTGATAGAAAAGTAAAAATTGAAAGTAGGAATGATTGTTTTACGTCAAAAATAAAAAGCGAAATCACTTTAGAGATGCCCTCACAAGACAATGAATTTTTAGTAAAAGAAACACGAACACATGGATATAATGTCATAGATTTAATGGATAACTGCGACTATAGCGATGTTTTTTTCTTACTGTATAATCGCGAATTGCCAACTCAGACACAAAAAAACTTGTTTAGGCAATTATCTGTTTTCTTAATAAATCTAGGTCCTCGGCATGCATCATCAAGAACCGCAGCCAATGCAGCTATTGGACGAACAGATGTAAATCATATAGTACCTATTGCCATGATGGGAATGGGGGGAGATTACGGTGGTTCAAAAGAAGTAGAAAAAGCAATGCGTTTTTTAAAACAGCATTTTAATGATATGCCAAAGACAGTTGCTAATAAATACATCAACGCCAACCCTGATACTAACCACGAAGATTGGATAATTGCACCAGGTTTTGGTACTGACTTTAGAGGACAATCTCCTTTTCTTATTGATGTTAAAAATAAACTATTGCTTGCCTCACCTGCCGAGGGCTACCTTGCTTGGGCAAATACATTAGTCAGTCACCTTCCAACAGAAAAACAATGTGGTTGGCGCTTAGCAGGAATAGTCGCTGCCGCATTATTAGACTTGAATATTGAACCAAGACTTGGTGCTGGAATTTTTCAAATGTTAGCCTGCCCTGGTGCATTTGCTCATGGAATTCAATTTTCTAATAAGCCTATTACCGAAATACCTTTTTTAAAAGACGAAGATTATGAAATCAAAAATGACCAATGAATTATGGCTGTCAAAGCGAGGGAAAATAATAACAAATCGTGGTGGTTGGCGAATAGGTGAAGCAATTTACAATTGTGGCTATTCTATGATGGATGATCTTGTTGGTAAAAAATCCTTTTTTCAAACGCTTATATTGAATGTTACACGAAAAATGCCAAGTAAAGTGCTTTCTGATTGGTTTGAAGCCAGTTTCATTTGTTTAAGTTGGCCTGATTCGCGAATTTGGTGTAATCAAAATGGTTCTTTAATTGGTTCAGTTAAAGGGTCTCCTGTTGCGGGTATTGCTGCGGGAATTCTTTCAGCTGACTCAAGAATGTATGGCCCAGGTTCTATTACTGGTGGTGCTGAATTTATTCAACAGGCGCTAAAGTGGTACAACGAAGGTATGACACCTTTAGAAATCATTGAAAAAGAACTCGCAACCAAGCACACAAAACCAGGCACCAAACCAGTTATTGTAGGTTATGCACGTCCCATAGCAACAGGTGACGAGCGAGTAGAAGCAATGGAAAAAGTAACCAAAAATTTGGGATTTGAAGAAGGTGAACATTTAAAACTAGCTTTTAGAATTCATACAACACTTGCCGAGCATTACCAAGAAAATATGAACTATGTGGGTTATGTCACTGCTTTTCTGACTGATCAAGGCTTTACTCCAACAGAAATGTACCGAATTTACAGTACTTGGGTGCATTCTGGTGTTCATGCCTGCTATGCCGAAGCAAATGACGACATTGCTGGCGGTTTTCTGCCGCTGGCCTGTGATGACATTGATTATACAGGCATTAAACCAAGAACATTACCTAAACAAGAGTAAATGGAGTTATCCACCCGGTGTTGCTGATTCATTTTTATCAGCTAAGCCTTTTACCCTTTGCCCCATCGGTGGAACTTCATTTGGGTCAATAATGACATTGAGCAACGTAGGGCCATTTTTATTTCCTAAGCGTTGCCAATCAATTTGCATCAATTCAATGGGCGTACTTATTGTTATTCCTTCAATCCCCATAGCTTCCGCCATCATGGCATAATCTATTTTAGGTAATTCAAATCCTATTTCTTCAGCGCCCCCCAGTTTTTGACCATGTTTAACCATGCCCAGTTCACTGTCATTCAAAACCACATATATAACAGGTAATTGGTGTTGCAAAGCGACGGTAATTTCTTGACCTGACATTAAATAACTACCATCACCTGTAATACAAATTGAGGGTTGTTTACTACCGAAACAAGTCCCTATTGATGCCCCTATAGCCCAACCCATAGATCCAAATCCCATGGCAATATGATAATAACCACTTGACGATCTACGATGATAATAGTGCGTGAACCAAGCCCAAGTATTACCCGCATCTAAATGTAAGCGAAAACTCAATGGAATGTGTCGAGCAAACTCAGAGACAACTCGTTGAGGTTTCAAAGGAATAGCATCTGAATAACATGATTCAGGGTCATTTAATGTAATTTGATAGCCATGAGAAGCTTTTTCAGACTTTTCTTTCTGAAACTTTTGCTGTATAGGATCAACGGCCCCCCATGAACGACCCCACTTCATTCCCTGCCTAATATTTTCATTGAGTTGCATAAATATCAGTTTTAAGTCACCGCATACATGATGTTTAGCCATGGGAGTACGAGAAAAATGTTCTACGGTAGAGTCAATATGAACTAAGCGGTCATTCAATAAATGGGAATGCCAGCCTCCAGTCCCTATTTCTGTAATGGGAGTACCTACTGCAATCAATAAATCAATGCCTTTATCTTCCATTGTGTCATGTGCACTTTGGTGACCCGCAAAACCATATACACCTCTAAATCGCCTGTGATATCCATCAACCCAGCGTTTACCCGCAGGTCCTGCGACAATAGGCGCATGTGTTAAATCGGAAAATCGCATAATTTCATCAATTGCCGGTCCACACCCTTTCCCTAAAAACAAGGCTACCCGCCATGAGTTACAAAGCATTAACGTTAATTTATCTACTGCATTATTGTCGGTTAACGTAAACTCTTGAACTAATCGAGCGACTTTGATTTCAGAGCCTTTAGTAGGTTTTTGACGCAATATATCTGAAGGAATACTAATATGCACAGGGCCATTTGGTGTTCTGTTCGCAGCCATAATAGCCGCTATTAATTTGGTATTAATTTGCTCAGTATGCGAAATAAGGGTGCTATAGCGTGTACAATATTTGAAAATAGATACGGTATCTACCGCAGTACAAGAGGAGTCTTGTAAAGCATTTCGACCGAACTTAGGTAGAGGGGTTTGTGCGGTAATGACTAAAAGCGCTATATTATCAGCATATGCAGAAGCTACACCCGTTAAAAGGTTAGTAGAACCGGGCCCTGTGGTTGCACAACACACGCCAAGTTTACCTGTTTCTCTTGCATAACCTTCCGCCATAAAAGCAGCACCAGCTTCATGGCGAGCAACAATTATTTTAGGGCCTCCCTCTTTTTCTCTTCTTGCTAGAGCATTAAATAATGGTTCAATAGCACCGCCTGGCACCCCAAATACAAACTCAACTTCAAGTAGCCTTAAATACTCAATAATTAAATCAGCATTATCCCAATCCTCTTTTAATTCAACCTCCTTCTGTAGATTTTCTTTTGCTAGTATTGAGATTTTCATTTAATACCTCGAGCTATTATTATGAGTATTATGTTTTGTACTAATTCATCCTAATTGAATAGTTCATCCACGGGTTTGGGTTTACCTAAATGATAGCCTTGCGCATAGGCCACCCCTATAGTAGCTAGCAGTTGCAGCGTTTCTTCGTTTTCTACAAATTCAGCCACTGTTTTCTTACCTAGTGCAGTAGCCACCTCATATATCGCTTTAACCAGAGCCAAATCCACAGGGTTAGTTACTAAATCAATAATAAACGAGCCATCAATTTTTACTGATTGCGCCGGTAATTGTTTTAAGTAATTAAAAGTACTAAAACCCGTACCGAAATCATCAATTGAAAACTCACAACCTAAAGCACTAAGCTTTTCAACTATACTTTGTGTTGCCATAATATTACTTAAACTGGCACTTTCTGTTAGTTCAAAAATAATACGGTGAGGATCAACACTGTACTGATGCAATTTTTCTTGAATAAGTGGTAATAAACCTTCATCACTAAAACCTTGCGCAGACAGATTAATGGCTATTTTGGTTAATGCTGGATGTTTGGCTAAATAATAAATGGCTTTACTCACTACTTGTCTGTCAAGTAAGCTCATATCACCTTCACGTTCTAAAGCTGGGATAAACTCACCTGGTGGTACTATTTGACCATTAAACTCCAAGCGAACTAAAGCTTCATAATAAACAACTTGTTTAGTGGCAATATCAATAATCGGTTGAAAAAAAAGTACTAAATTATCATTAGCCACTGCTTGGCGTAACTTTCTAGCCCACCTAAGACTAGCAAGTAAATCTTTACTTAAATTATCATTATCATTGTATACATGGGCTATATTTCGGCCTAATTTTTTCGCCGCATATAAAGCAATATCTGCTTGTTTCATGTACTCAGCAACAGGGAGTGTATTACTGTTTATTTCTGCAATACCAATAGAGCAATTAATTTTAATAACCTTTCCTTCAACCCTACATTGATAATCATCAAGTAGTTTACAAATATTAGTTGCTAAGGTTAGTGCCGTTCTTTGATTAGTATTAGGGAGTAATAAAGCAAATTCGTCGCCACCAATACGAGCAAGAAAATCACTTTTCCTTAACCGTGAGCTGACTAATGAAGAAACATTTCTTAATACCATGTCACCATGATGGTGTCCTAAAGTATCATTAATCACTTTAAAACGGTCAAGATCCAAATAAAGTAAAGCATGAGGACCATGACCTCGAGAAGCGGTTGCGGTAAATTGCTTTAGCTCAGTTTCAAAGTACAACCTATTATACAAGCCTGTTAAGCCATCATGCATGGCAATATATTCTAACTCTTGTTGAGCTTTCTTACGCGAGGTAATATTTTCAACCGTGCCAGAAATAATACGACTTTTGTGGGCTTTTTTACAGGTTATATCAAAACGAGCCAATACCCATAATTCTTCATTAAATTGATTTTTTAAACGAAACTCAAAATGTTGAGTATCAACCTTACCCGATAACAAGGTTAATATTTCATTAGAAGTAGAAGAGTCTATAGTCTCTGTTTGGTCGACAAAATCAATTAATGGTCGTTGAATAGACTCATCTATTGTGTAACCAGTAAATTTTTCCCATGCTTTATTTAAAAAGCTAATATCACCATTTTCATCTAGTTCGATAATGATGGTGCCAAGTTGATCTAATAATTGCTGATGTTGTTCTGATATATTCTTGTATTCAGCACGACTTTGATTTAACGATTGAACTTTGTCAGCAAATTGTAAGTTACTAATAATAAAATCTTCACGCCTTGCTGCTGTTTCACATACCCTTCTTAATTGCTCAGCTCTAAAAGGTTTAGTCACAAAATCAGCAGCACCTTTAAGCATAAGATCTTCAGCCAATTCCATTGTATGGTTCGCCGTCATTATCACCACAGACTGCGCTGGATTTTCTTTCATGATGTAATCGAGTACTTCATTGCCCGACATACCAGGCAACATGACATCGAGTAATACTAAGGCGTAGTTCTTTTTACGCCACAATGCAAGACCAGCTTCACCATCATTAGCACTATCTATAGTAAAACGACTATTCAATATTCGGTTAACAAGATGACAAGTATCTAAATTATCTTCTATGACTAATAACGAAGACTTATCCATATCTTCAAGTGGCATTAAATCTTCATTATTAATAATATCAGGCAGTTTTTCACACTCAGAAAAAGCAATGAGACTATTTATACCAAATTCACGAGCGGTAGCACTAGCAAGGTGTTCACACCATGTATTCGCTACAACAACAAAAGGCGTATCTGCGGCACATTTTAAAACGCCAGAACGTACCATGCGTGCTAAACGCCAGCCATCAAAATTATCAAGGTTTATGTTGCTTACAACAAAATCAATATTATCTCTTTTTAAAATAGCTATTGCGCTGCGTGTATTTCTCGCAACTATAATAGTGTAATTAGTAGCTGAAACTAATAAGTTTTCTAACTTTAAGAGCCTTTCAGCATTAGTATTAAGTAGCAATAGTTGTTTAGATAAAGAAGGCTGCAACATATTTCCTTGGCTCAATAAAGTATAAAAATTAAGACCTTAATTTAAATCAACTGTAATATAACAACAATTGTTTCACTATGTAAATGGTTTCATTTCTACTTATGGAGGTGTTCATACCAAGTTGATTAAGTTCTTTCCCACTCAGCGAGAATTAAAAGGCTTAGAGGC
>CBDLPA010000034.1:0-24133 GCA_965305135.1 uncultured Colwellia sp. | reverse complement strand
AACTAACCCACGAATTTAGAGGCTAGCACTTTGTGGGGAGTCATTATGTCTAGGCATATTGGAGAGTATATGGAAATCAAGTTGATATCAGAAGGAATTAAGCTAATTGATACCCCTAGCGGTTCATTGTTTTTTGTTATTTTGATTTTGTGGGTAGTGAAATTAATAAGAGAATATTTTTCTAAAAACAGAGTAAAGCATACCGAGACATTAACTAATTTGATTAACTATATGAAAGAAAACCAAATTAAGGATTTTTTCATTGTTGAACAGTTGTTTTTGGATCATTTTAAAGTTCAAATACCATACAAAGGTATACGTCTTTTCTTAAACTCTGACTCACCAACAGAACTAATTTTCATGTTCAAAAATTCTAGACCGTTTGCTACTTTCAGTAGCGATTATAAAAAAGTGGAATTTTATAAAAATAAAAAAGACTTAAAGTTAAAAAAATTAATTGCTTGGTTTCAATATGCAATTTTGGGTGGATTAGGATTTTATATGCTTGTTACAAGTCATCATTTTATTGAACTTAATCCCCTGCAATATATTTCATGGTTTGTTATTTCATTATATTTATGTGCTATTGGTTTTTTAGGCCTAGATAGTATTACTAGCATAGATAAAGCGAAACAGTTAGTAGCAAAATATGCCTAACAAATAAGAATAGGTGTCGCGTCAGCCGACACCTTATTCGGGTGTTGAACAAGCCCGAAGCGCTACTTATAGTGTAAATAGTGATTTTTTTGTTGAAGGGTTCACAAGCAATTGCTTGAGCGCAAGATGCACGAAGTTAAGACGTAAAATAAAGGCTATTTTTCGTCTGATTTTCACTGAATTTTTCTTTACTGTCTCATAGGGACTTTCTTCTTTTCCTCGTTTTTGGTTTTCATTTTAGCCATTATCCTTATACTATTCGCCTTTCGGCTACCTCGTTCGCGTGATACCAATACAATGCATTTTATGTTGGCAGCAAGGGCATATTCTACTGGCGCGGGTTATTACCTCATTATTTGGTGTCAGCCAATTTTGGTTAGGCATTAACAGTAATTGAATCAACAATCGCAGCTTTTTAGCGCCTGACGATAACAACCCGTAATCACGCACGCGCTGTAATCCTTTGGGCAGTACATGTTGTAATATCAGCAGTAAAAACTTGAGTACGGGCAAGGTGCGTTTGATTGTTTTGTTCGTAGTACTGTTTTTATATCGAAAAGTCACCGACTGTTCGTCATACGCAATAATGTCTTTGTCAGGCAACACCCCACGATACAAATAGCGAGACAAGTATTTTAAGGCAGGTAAACCATGACCAACTTTTGTACAATCAACCACCCATTTCTTAGGCATTTTGTTAAGTGTCACTTGCGACAAGTCAGGGTGTTGCTTAATCACCTCAAAAACACGCGCTCGCCAGACCTTTGCTAGGGCAAATACTTGCGGTGGTTTAACAATATCCAGCCACTCCCATTGTTTATTCAGTGTATAGCGATAAAAAACTGTAAGCCATTGCGGTCAAGCTTAATGGTACTCCACGAATAGATTTGCCGCTTAAAACGACGTTTAGGTTGTAGAATTTCTCCAATGTAGAAAACCACGGATAAAATTTATGTTTACAGAGTCTCTAAAAGGCAAGTTTTAATGTATTATTGTCTTAGATTTCACGTAGCAACGTGTTTTGAGGCTTAATTTTGAATATTTTTTGTGCCTGTTTTTTCAAAAAGAGAAATTCTACAGGCTCGTTATATTTTTGTCGACGAATGATGCGCATCACGCTATACTTAAGCAATGATTAAATCTTTCAAACACAAAGGCCTCAAGAAATACTTCCAAACAGGAAGTGTTGCTGGGATTCAGGCAAAGCATGAACGTAAATTACGAATGCAACTTACAGCAATAGATACCGCACAAGCAATTGATGATATCAATTTACCCGGTTTCAAATTGCATCTTCTAAAAGGGGATCGTGATGGGATTTGGTCTATTACTGTAAATGGTAATTGGCGCATTACTTTCGAATTTATCGATGGCAATGCTTATATTCTTAATTATGAGGACTATCACTAATGACTATGTATAATCCACCACACCCTGGCGAATTTATTTATGATGTATACCTTGAGCCAGCAGGCTTTAGTTGTCGTTACTTAGCTAAACAATTAGATGTCGCATCTTCAACTTTAAATCGAGTTCTTAAAGGTCAAAGTGCTATATCTCCTGAAATGGCACTTCGTTTGTCTAAAGCAATAGGTAGAACTCCTGAAAGTTGGTTATCTATGCAAGATAACTATGATCTTTGGCACGCTAAACAACAAATCAATTTAACAAATGTCCACTCTGTAAACTTTGCGGTGGCATAAAAAACATAACAAATAAGAATAGGTGTCGCGTCAGCCGACACCTTATTCGGGTGTTGAACAAGCCCGAAGCGCTACTTATAGTGTAAATAGTGATTTTTTTGTTGAAGGGTTCACAAGCAATTGCTTGAGCGCAAGATACACGAAGTTAAGACGTAAAATATCGGGATTTTTCGTCGGTTTACTTCTTTACTGTTTCCTATGTTTTTCTTTAATCTCCTATTTTTATTCCTCATTTTAGCCATTATCTTTATTGTGTTCGCCTTTTGGCTACCTCGTTCGCGTGATACTAATGCAGTGCATGTTATGTTGGCAGCAAGGGCAAAGGCGAATAGCGCGATTTGGCCTCGTTTCGTCGGTTGTTGGTGTCAGCCAATTATGGTTGGGCATTAACATAATTGAATAAGCAAATGCAGTTTTTTAGCCCTTGACGCTAACACCCTATAATCACGCACGCGTTGTAATCCTTTCGGTAACACATGTTGCAGTATCAGCAGTAAAAACTTGAGTACTAAATTAACAAGGACACCCACTCTAATTATTCACGCTAGCTTACGGCTAACCTTTTTAAACATCAGCTTATTTCGAGACAAAATAAAATTTATGGCTTGGAAGAGGGAAGGTCTGTCTTGATATTTAGATTGGATGTCCTTTTAAATTTTTTTTGATTGTTAAAAGAAAATAATCCAGTTAGAGTATTTTGATCAATAAATAATATAAAACGAGTAATTCTACAAGCTCGTTAGTTGTCTTTATTCTGGAGGGAAATTCTGCTTTTGGTGTAAAACTCGCATTATTCTTATCGTATCACCATCGACCCAGTAAGAAACAATTATTGATATTTCAGGAATGATTAGTACTCTTCCACGAAAAATGTCTCTTTTAACACCCATTAGTGGGTGTTCTAGCAAGTTTTCAACTTTGGCTTCAATAGTTTGATCAGTTTTTTCTGCTGCAATTGGATTAAAATCAAAAAGGAATTCAAATATTTTTTCACGATCGTTTAGTGATTCTTCTTCCCAAAAGATCATAATTTATCTTTATTACGGATTTTTTGCTTTCTTGCTTCCATCAATGTTTTTGCTTCATCATGTACAATAAAATTAGCTTTTCCGTTATCAAACTTCTCAAAGGCTGCATTGATTTGTTCCGATAACCATGCATCATGGTTCATAGCGTTTCTCTGTTTTTCTGCTAAATCTTCTGCAAGTTCTCGGCATGCATCGCTAAGAGTACGACCTTGGCTTTCTGCCATTAGTTGCGCTAAACGTTTCGTCTCTTCATCAACTCTAAATTGAATTCGTGCGTCCATAATAAGTTACCTTAAATAAGTAGTGTACTCACAAATGTTAGCACTACAGTTGTTCCAAGGCAACTAACAAATAAGAATAGGTGTCGCGTCAACCGACACCTTATTCGGGGTTGAATAAATTAATAAAAAAATTAACAAGGACACTCACTCTAATTAACCTGAACTCGGTTTAAGAGATAGTTAACAAATTGAAATACCAGTAGAAATTATTTTAATATATCTCTAGCTTGATAGTTTTTCTTAATTCAAGGCAAATTTCGCGTCAATAGCTGGCCTATTGCAAGTAAATTTAACGCAGAAGTAAGGAAAAACAGCTGCTAGAGAAACATTTGTTAAGCCGAGCTCAGGTTAATTACTCACGGTAGCTTAAAGCTAACCTGTTTAAACACTAGTTTATTTTATTTAGGTGAAATACTAGTACTTTATTTAAGCCACAATGAAGCATTGTTGCGCTTAAGTACCGAGCGAATCAAGCACTATTAGCGCTTGAAAAAATAATACACATGCCGCAGATTTGAGTTTACTTATCATTTCCGTTTTTATTGAGTAACAATATAATGAGCATCATCGCAAACAGTGAAACAATACTGACTTGCAACGAGCCACTGATTTTCAAACCTAAGTTACTGCCGTTTATAATATCAAAAATATCCTTTAATGCGCCGACCGATATTAAGCCTATTGTAATTGATATTATGCGCGTAAATCGCTTGCTGTTTCGTGTGCGTATTTTTTCATAGAGTTTAGCGTTTTCAGAAATAATTTCATCTTGCCGATATTGAATTTTACCTAATGTTTTTTGTGTACGTAGGTGAAGTTTATCGAAATCCATACGGTCAAAAACTTTATGAATAAGGCGTGTATGATCAGGAAAAGTCATCATGCTTCCTGCACTGATCAACTCTAGTAGCCAATGAGCATCATGAGTAAACTGCTTTAAACAGTTACTTTCAGCGGTAAGCTTTTTAACTTGTTCTTTTAGTACCCTTGCAGACAGTTTTTTATCGTCAAGTTTCTTGGCTGAATTAGCTTGACTCACTCTGAGTTGTTTATCGAGTAATTTATTCGTTAGATGGAATAGGTTATTGATAGCTGCCGCCACATTTATCATTTCTAACGTTTGTTCTAGCACCCAATTAGGTTGTTGTAATAACCCTATAACACACTCATGCTGATTGGTGTAAAAAAATTCGTCGTTGTTAAAGCAATCCTGATTCAAATTGTCAGTGGCTGAGGGTAGGCTTCTAAGACACCAATCATCAACAGCACTGCGTAGTTCACGTTGTGGTAGTATAAATACAGGATAAGCAAAATGTGATTTAAGCGACTTTGCCGTCATCGGGATATTGTTACCATCAACATGCTCTACAATGCGATCTAGCAATGTTGATACGAACCGATTTTCAGTTTTATTAAAGCTGAGAATATCGCTGATGGGATGTTCATAGTGCTCGAAAGTACTATTGAGTATTGAGGCCAGTTCGGTAAATCGCTTTTCGGCAAATTCTTCTAATAAACTGACGTCTTCATTGTGCCAGCGCATTTGCTGATCCATCGCAAAAGGAGTGCCAAGAGACATAGCATGTCGAACACCGCTGCCGCTGATACCATCAAGATCGGCTTTTAGGTTTAATGCAAAAACGCCCATTGGATAATAAATTAATTCTACTGCAAAACTTAACGAGTTGTCACTGCCGTTTTTATTACGAAATGGCATGGTTAAATCAGGTAATTGCCATGAATATATATTTTCAAATTCTCGGGCAATGCCAGCCCAAATATCATTGAGCATATTGCGCAGTGGAATATCTGCACCCCACTGTTCAAGATAGAGTAGATGAGATTTTGGGGCGTCAGTAATAATATTAGATAACGACTGCAACAGCTCATTTATAATGATGTGATTAACGCTAGCAAAGTATGAAATGGTGATTGAACCACGATCAACGAACAACTCACCCGTGCCTGGGGTTCTATTTTCGCTAAAAAAGCTTAATGGTGGCCATAGCGCTTCTAAATCGGTCGACATGATATATTTACCGTAAGATGTCAACGCCTGTACCGCTGCAAGAAACTTAGGCCGTAATTTTGCCATATTTATAGCCATTGCTGTCGGATCATCCCATCGCATTTTTAAAAGCTGAGCAATTATCGCCACACCTTCGCTATAATACTGGTATGAACTGAACTCTTTGGTAAAATACTCTGTGTATAATTGGCATTCAAAGGAGCTTAGCTCAGTCTTTAGCACTGCTATTTCGGCTAAATTGCTTTGAATATTTTGCGTCGCTTCAGCCATTAAATATTCTTGACTAGTGTATATGCCTCGGTCGATATTACAAATATCAATTTGAATTCTAGCGAACTTTATTAGTGCCTTAATAATACCCGAACTTGGTAGTGCTTCAAGGGGGGTAATACTTGAGCGAATTAGCATTTCTGCATGGCCATACCTATTGCTTTCCTCAACATCGTGACGCGCATAGCTATAACAGGTACAAAACATTAATAAAAGTACGTCGTTTTCAATGTTTTTTAATTGCGTGAGGGATATTTCTGGCCGTTCATCTAATTGCTGAATCATGTTAAATGCATCAGAATTTTGGTTTTGTAATTGTTTTTTTGCCCAATGAAAACATGGCTCAAAACTTTCTGAACGGATAAATTCAAAAAACGTTGTTAAAATAGACTGCTGTGAGGTATTTTGCTCAAAACTCATAAACCCACCTTTTAAAGAATACATTTTCGCTGTTGCTCTAACCTTGGATCGTCAGGGCTTAAGTAATAACTCTCACAAAATATATGATTAACAAGTTTCCATAGTTGCGCTTTAGAAGGGGCACTTTGTCCTGTTTTTAAGTAGAGCATTAATGCCATTGGAGTTGAATGCATATCATCATAATGCGGTGACTGGTATTTTATCTCTAATGTAGTAAAGCCTAACTGATTATAGAACCGCTCTGGTTCGGTCTCGGCTTCTACTAATAACCAATTTAGATCGGCATTTTGGTTAAAAAAATCAAACAATTCTTGACACAATAGTGTACCTAACCCTTGTCCTTGATGACTCGGAGCAATAAATAAATAAGCTAGCATGGCGAATTTATAAGGTAGATAAACTTCTGTTAATGACATACCTATGGTTTTATCGCCATCGTAAACCACTATACAGCGTGAATTACCGCTATTAATTGCCGATTCGATACTGGATATTGATTCCCTTTCCCATTCTGGAAATATTTTACAATATAACGCCATAGCGCTTTCCCATAACGGGCCAACGGTTTTGGTAAGTTGTTTAGTTTGCATAGCTTTCTATGTTATTTTTCTTGAATAATACCTAATGTTGCTATTATTATCGACCTTATTCAGTTGTTCGCGTTAATAATATCATCGTTTATCTGCCATTCAAGTTAAGCTAATGAAAAGTATGTTATGTTTGAAATAAGTAAAACACTGTGTAAAACGCATAATCACCTGTTAAATAAGGAAAAAATTGTTTTTTACTGCTTTATCGCTATTTTAACCATCTAATTTATTGCCTGTTAATTGGGTATTATACTTATTAAGGAGTTTACGTTGGTTTCAGGTTACAAAACTAGTTCAGATTTAAAAGATATGGATTTAACTGTAATACATGATTTTATATCTAGTTCTTATTGGGCTAAAGGTATTCCAATAAAGACAATGGAAAAAGCTATAAATAATTCTTTATGTTTTGGCGTTTTTGCACAAAGCGGTAAGCAAGTGGCTTTTGCTCGTATGGTTACTGATTCTGCAACATTTGCATACTTAGCTGATGTTTTTGTATCGAAAGAGCATAGAGGTAAAGGTTTAAGTAAGTTGCTCATGCAGGTTATTGTTGCGCACCCTGATTTGCAAGGCATTAGACGTATGGCACTTGCTACAAGTGATGCACATGGTCTTTACCAGCAGTTTGGGTTTAAAGCGTTAAGCTCTCCAGAATCTTTTATGGAATTACACCAACCAGATGTGTATAAATAAGAAATTTAACGAGGGAGGATCACAAATAACCGCTGGTTGTTGCTTGTGTCTCGCTATTTTGCTCAATAATTTTTAGCCTCTGAATGAGGCATGAGTAATCAATGTGGGGTCAATATGTCGTCTATTCCTGAGAAAGATTGGAAGTTATTTCGTAAATTGCAATCAGAATTAACAGCCAAAGCTTGTGAGATAATTTTTAGGCAAGTTAATGATATTGCAAATGAACGAGCTGGTAAGGAACATCAATCATATTTGGATTTATACCGACTGATTGAAACAGAAGATGCCAAAATAGCTGAAATGTTTAACAATCCAACTCGCAATAATGTGATATTAAAGATTGTTTCATTGAAAAAATATGATGTGTTAAGTATTGAGCAGTTTCAAATGTTTAGTGAAGAAACACAAGGGGTTGTTAATCGCATTCTTAATTTAAACTGAACAGCTTATTTCTAATCAATTTTGAGTTGTTTTCAATCAATAAATAGGCATAAAATCAGTTGGATTTTTCTATTTCATCACTAATAATAAATAACAGGTTTTTTATATTCATATTTGGTAAATATTAATTGGAGATATTATTATGTATTCTGCTAAACATGGTTTATCTATTGGTATAGAAAGGTTTGAAAATGATTTTTTTCTATCATTAAAAGCCATAGGAAAACTAACACATGAAGATTATGAAATAATCACACCTATGATTGATTCTGCACTAGCACAAGTTAAAGACCCTAAAGTTAATGTATTGATGGACGCAACTGAACTTGAAGGCTGGGAATTAAGAGCAGCTTGGGATGACTTTAAACTTGGGCTTAAACATAACAATGAATTTCGTAAAATAGCCATTTATGGTAATAAAAATTGGCAAAAAGTTTCAGCTAAACTTGGTTCTTGGTTTATGTCAGGTGAAATTCAGTATTTTGATAATTTACATGATGCTTTAAATTGGATTAAACAAGAGTGATTCTACAGGCTCGTTAGTCGTATGAGGCAACTAAAATGTTACTAAAAGTATTGGTTGTAGGTTTGTTGCTTTCTCTTGGTGAAGTTGTAAACGGGAATATTAGGGTCAGGGTATTACACCATTTATATGGTAGAAAACGTGCAAAATTTATCAGTTTTTTCTCTGGTATGATGATAATTGTGCTTATAGTATGGTTAACACAACCATGGTTAAACCTTAGTAATTATATTGAGTGCTTTTCAACTGGTTTTATTTGGATGGTAATGCTGCTTTGTTTAGATATATATTTTGCAAGGTGCGTATTCAAGTTTAAATGGAAGAAAATTACAGAAGATTTTAACATTAGAAAGGGTAATTTACTTAGCATTGGCTTAATATTGCTATTTTTCATGCCGAGTATTGTATTTTGGGTTAAAACATCAACGGACGGCTAACACAGTTAGCGTTAGTTAAATCGCTATAACTCTTCAATTAAAGCACCATGTTCATTTTGGTGCATTATTTTAAAACATGCCTTAACCTAAGGCATGCTATTCCTCCTGAAAAACAATTATATCAATAAAAACAAGTAATTAAATATTGGCTTAATCTGTGCTTTGCATTAGTTAATAAAATAATTTTAGCTATAAAAATATAAAAGAGGAAGTTTAATGGCTTATATTGAACCTAGTGAATTTGTCACAAAAATGGTAGACGCAGGCGAGCAGAAAGTTTACATGTCAACTAAAGATACATTTATTCGAGCATTTATGGCTGGAGCTATTTTAGGCTTAGCAGCTATTTTTGCCATCACCGTTGCCACTAAAACGGGCAGTGCTATTTTAGGCGCATGTTTATTTCCCGTTGGTTTTATTATGCTGTATTTAATGAAGTTTGATTTACTAACAGGTGTATTCACTTTAGTGCCACTGGCTTTATTTGATAAACGCCCAGGTGTAACAATGCAAGGGGTATTACGAAACTGGGGGTTAGTATTTATTGGCAATTTTGCGGGTGCCATGACTACTGCTTTTTTTATGTCATTTATATTAACTTACGGTTATTCAGCAGACGGGGGCGTTATTGCCGCTAAAGTTTCTCATATAGGTGAAGCCAGAACTTTAGGTTACCAAACGCACGGTATTGGCGGATGGTTTACTATATTTATTCGCGGTATGTTATGTAATTGGATGGTATCAATGGGGGTTGTTGGTGCAATGATATCAACATCTGCAGGGGCTAAAATGGCAGCCATGTGGATGCCAGTAATGCTGTTCTTCTATATGGGTTTTGAGCATTCAATTGTTAATATGTTTTTATTTCCTTTTTCAATGATAATGGGGGGAGACTTTACTGTTTATGATTATTTATTATGGAACGAAGTGCCAACCGTATTAGGTAACCTTGCAGGCGGTTTATTATTAGTAGGCTTACCACTTTACTTAACACATGTTAAAACATCACCGAACCGCAAAATTTCTTAATTGTTTTAATATAGTACCAACAAATGTGTAACCTAAAAGGCTTCCGTAATACCGATTATGGAGCCTTTTTATTAATATCAGTCTACAATACATAATTAGACCAATATCCAACATTACACTTAAAAATATAATAACTGATAAAAGTTAAAAAAATTTATGAATAACCCCTTAAAAGTCAGTATTGGTGGCGCTACGGATAAAGGCATAAAAGAAATTAATCAAGATTTTATAGGCAGCCACTCTCCAAGCGAACCACAACTAAGCGGAAAGGGCATAGCACTTGCTATGGCTGATGGCATAAGTTCTAGTAAAGTAAGCCAAGAAGCAAGTGAAGCAGCTGTAAATAGTTTTTTAAACGACTACTACTGTACCTCTGACGCTTGGTCAGTTAAAAATTCAGTGTATAAAGTGGTTCGTGCTATTAACTCATGGTTATTCGCACAAACCCGAAACAGCCCTTATCGGTTTGATAAAGATAAAGGTTATATTTGTACCTTTAGTGCTATAGTTTTTAAATCAAATAGCGCCCATATTTTTCATTCAGGTGACTCAAGAGTTTACCGTTTAAGCGATACTAATTTAGAACAACTCACTGAAGATCATCGTCGACAAGTTTCCGACCAGCAAAGCTATTTAACTCGGGCGTTAGGTATTCATCAAACGTTAGAAATTGATTATCAAACACTACAATTAGAACAAGACGATATATTTATTCTTGCCACTGATGGCCTGTACGAATTTGTAAACGCAACCATAATAAGTAATGTAATTCACGAACATAGCTGTGTTGAAAAAGCAGCCAATACACTACTTAATATAGCAAAAGAAAATGGCAGTGACGACAATATTAGTATTCAAATAGCCCGTATTGACAACATACCTGAATATCAACTTGCTGAGGTTCAACAATTAACAAAACTGCCTACGCCGCCACAACTTGCGCCAAGAACATTATTTGATGGTTATGAAATTACCCAAGAAATATATATTAGCAGCCGTAGTCACGTGTTCTTAGCTAAAGACCTTGATAGCCAAAAAAATGTTGTAATAAAAGTGCCGTCAACCGAACTAAGTACCGATACAAAATATTTAGAACGTTTCATGCTAGAAGAATGGATAGCCAAACGCATTAATAACCCACACGTTGCTAAAGTAATTATTCCCACCAGAAAGCGCAACTTTTTATACTTAGCCATTGAATACATTGAAGGAATTTCACTTCACCAGTGGATAATAGATAATCCAAAACCTAAACTTGAAACCGTACGTAATATTATCGAGCAAATAGCTAAAGGCCTACAAGCATTTCACCGCCAAGAAATGATTCATCAAGATATTCGCCCCAATAACATCATGATTGATAATTATGGCACAGTTAAAATTATTGACTTTGGCTCAACGTTTATTGCGGGAGTATCAGACAGCGAAAGCGATGGGGAAATGCGCGGTACTATTCGTTATTCGGCCCCAGAATATTTTCTTGGTCAACTCGGCACGCAACAATCAGATATTTATTCATTGGGTGTGATAGCTTACCAAATGCTTTCAGGTAAATTTCCTTACAGCGCCAAAATAGCACAAGCTAATAGTAAATTAGCACAACGAAAATTAACCTACCGTAGTATAATAGATGATAACTCCGTATTACCTGTGTGGATTGACGATACGTTAAATAAGGCACTACAAATTGATCCTGTAAAACGCTACAGTGAACTATCAGAATTTATACAAGATTTACGCACACCAAACAGTGAATTTTTAGCCCGTACCCGTGCTCCGCTCATGCAGCGCGACCCCGTGATGTTTTGGCAAGCGATGTGCTTTATTTTATTGATATTATTGCTTATTCAACAAATTGAATGACATAATTTGACTTAAAGTCTTTCTACAAGCTTAATAACAGGTTTTATATGTCTAATAATTTTTATAATGAAAATGCTACCAGTTTCTTTAATGATACTGTAGATGCAGATTTATCAGTTATTTATCAACAATTTTTACCGCTAGTTAAAAGTGGATCACATATTCTTGATGCTGGTTGTGGCTCAGGACGAGATACCTTGTTTTTCATTAAACAAGGTTATCAAGTAACTGCATTTGATGCTTGTGAAGCTTTAACTATTAAAGCCAGTGAATATACTGGAATAAATGTTACATTAAGTACATTTGAAAATTTTAAAAGCAAATCTCCTCAACATTTGTTTGATGCCATATGGGCATGTGCATCTTTACTTCATGTACCAAGTCACAAGATATCAGATTCTTTTAAAAATCTAGCTGACCAGTTGAAATCAGAAGGTGTTTTTTATTGTTCTTTTAAGTATGGCGATAATGATATTACTAAAAATGGACGACACTTTACTAATGCAGATGAATCAAGGTTAAATGAGCTTATTAAAAATACTGGGTTAGTGATAGATAGAACTTGGATAACAGAAGATGTACGGCCTAATCGTCATGGTGAAAAATGGCTAAATGCAATATTGATTAAAGTAGCATAAATTTTCATGACTTTACTTAAAATTACATACCCCAACTTAATAAACAAATAAGGTAAAATCATTTTGGAACATTTTAAAGCGCAAAGCGCGATTCAATTAGTAGAGCCCGATGAAGTAAGTAAGCGAATATCTGCGGGTGATACCTTTATAGTCAATGTAGTAGCAACATGGTGTCCAGATTGCACAGAAAGGCAAAAATTATATATTGATGATTTTGCACAGAAAATGAAATTACAAGCAATCGATGTATTGCAAGTAAATGTTCAAAGGGTGAAAGGTGAATTTATCAATGATGAACACGCGCAATTGACCGCTAAATTTGGCGGACATGGCTATCCAAGAACGGTGTTAATTTGCCAAGGAAGTATAGTAGATTCAGACAACGTTGAAATAATTACAGAAGATGCATTGTCAGCTTTAGCTGAAAAATTTACTCAAATAATAAACAAGTCATAAAGAGATACATACCAGCACCAAGAGTAGATTGTGTAAAAATTATACATCTTCAGTGGGTTTAGCTATAGTGATATGAGCATATTGCAATTAACTGATATTTACACGAGGAAGATAAGAGCAATCAACAATGAAAAGGAAAAAACTAGCATTGATAGTTTGGCTATTTTTTATCGGTAATAGCCAAACCGTATTTGCAGATACCTTTAACGATGTATGTAGTAACTCCATTGGAGGTGCAAACATAGGTATGTCAAAAGAAGAAGTTCAATCAACTTGGCAACACGCTGGCTTTGAAAAGAGTGAGCACAAACAAAAAAGCACAAATTGTCTAAACACCCAGAATCAATACAGTCGTTACTTTTTCAAACTAAAGACCGTCAACCTAATGTAAATTTTGTAAAGTTGTTAGGTTGGAAACAGACACTTTCAAAACCGCATAGTTTGAACATCACCAATGCACAAGGGTGCAGAGTAAGCATGTCTAACCTCAATTTAAGAGGTTATAAAGCAGCTTTTACTGTGAGTATTGAGAACAACCAATAACCACACAACAATAATCCTAGTAGATTGAAAAATAGATGTTCTTCAGTGTTACTTTTAATGGTGGATAGGGTGTATTTTATAAGAATCTATAGGTCGTGAATAGTTGTGACTTGTTACCTTATGTCTCGTTTTTACTGGGATTCAAGCATAAAAAAAGACGCCCTAGGACGTCTTGATTCTATAATATGGTCGGAGTAGCAAGATTCGAACTTGCGACCTCACGTCCCCCAGACGCACGCGCTACCAAGCTGCGCTATACCCCGAACTACAAAAACATTACTTAGTCATTAATATGAGCATAGTAACCTAGGGAGGGTTACTATCAATAGTATTGATTTGCGTCGACTATAATAATGATTTATTGAGTTAATGCAACGACAATTATTCATTCAAGTAATCAATTTTTGTCAATCGTTCAACTATTAATCAAATACTAACGTAATAGGCAAAAAATACTTCACTACTCTGTTTTTGGTTGTGCTTCTTTACTAAAACGCTTTATAAAATGCACACCATCAATCATTAACGGAAAATCTTTATTTACGGTAATCGGGGCAGCTAATTGACTTGAGTAACTTTGAAAATTACCATTTTGGTCAATCAATACTGATTTATCTTTATTGAATACCATCAAGCCATTTGCTGATGTATTGGCAATAACACGATCTCGCTTTAAACTGAGTAAATCAGTACCGTTACTATAATTTCTATTTTCTAGAGAACAATTTAACCAATTAGTCATTAATGTTGATTGCAAGTCCATGTGACTAGTGAGTTTATTAATGATAGCTTTCTCTCTGTATTGTGATGACGTAGTGGGATTAATTAATAATGCAGGTTTGGTTGATAATTGGGTTTGATTTGTTTGATTACCAATTGAACTGATCCAAATAATATCTTTTTGCTGCTTTTGTTTTTGTGCCAACAGTAAGGCGTCTACAAATAAAGAAAACTGATAGTCGTTCGTAATATTTTTATCTTGTTTGTCATTCTCTAAACCACCTTTGAAATAAATCACATGCAACCCAACTTTTTTATTATTTAATTGATTAGAAAAAATTAAACTTGAGATGTCGTTAAGGTAATTTTTTTCATCAAATAAAGTAGTAAACCATTGTTCATCATCTTTACTTTCGTTGCGCTGTTGTGCGTTTACGTCGCTGTTTGAATCAACTAAAGTAAATGAAGTAATCATGTTTTGTTGGTTAATTGCTTGAAATAATAACGGTTTAATTTGCTGTGTTAAAATATCTTGCTGATAAATGCTTGGTAAAGCATAAAATAGATTAAACCAAGCGTCAGTTAATAAAGCAGAATCAACATGATTATTAAATTGATAGTTATTGCTGTTGGTTCTATTACTAAAATTTTGCAGTTGTTGAGTCGTTACTTGTTCGTCAGTAAGCACGATAAATACAGACCGCTGTGTATTTGTATTAATACATTGTTTATTCAATAACGGGTATTGTGGAATAGCATGGCTAAAAGACAATGGGCTTGTGGTACGTTCATTATAATCGTCAATATCAAATAAACCATATTTGGTTAATAAGGTTTGTGCTGTGGCAGGGTATGACAAAGGTAAAACGGTGTCTTGACGTAATATATCATAATCTAAATTGGCATCAGCCCAAATATGGGTAATATGACTAAAGAAAAAAGAAAGCACCAGCGCAAAAATAACAAAACGTGCAAAAACGGTTTTTTGTAATTGCTTTAAATGTTTCCAAGCATAATTACTTACCGTGAACTCAAAGCCTAATATTACAATGGCAAACACACCACTTATAGTATAAAAAGCACTACTACTTTGCGCTATATCTTTGATTAAACTAAATATTTGACTTCTTGATGAAGCATTTAAATGATAGCCTAAACGGCTATATATAAAACCATCAAGTAATAATAACAATAAACCAAAGGTAAAGATGATGGAACCGCTGATCCTAATGACTTTGGTGTTTGGCCAAATAATGGTTAACGGAAACAGCAGTAATACAAAACTCATAAAGGTTAAAAAACCAATGTGACTCACCCAAGTAGTAATTAAATAAGCCTGACCTAATAAAGTGTCTGGCGCTGTTTCACTAAAAAGATAGTAAGAGGAAAGGGTGATTGCCGCAATAATATTAAAAAAAGTAAACCAATGGCTCCAACTAATTAAATGTAAAAGTTTTTTGCTATAGGTTTTTTTATCAAAAGAGACCATTGAACATTATTCTTCTTATTTTGATGTTAAGTAAATAAAACTAGTGCGTTTTTTGAATAGATTGATTTAATGCGCGCGTAAAATTGTCTACAATAGCACGTTGTTTATCAGCAGGAATTTTACTAATAACGTTAGTTATTGTATTTCCTAGGCACATTAGGGCTAAATCTGTTGTGGCTGACTCGTTTACAAGTACATCCATCAGTTCTTGGATAATTTTTTCTACACGTTCGTTGGAGTATTTCGATACAATGGGCATAATGACACTTAATTGCTGATGATAAATAATATTTTGCCAGTTTATCAAATGCCTGAACAATATACTAATATATCAATACTAATATAACACTTAACGTAGACCTTAATTTATGAGTTTAATAATTTCCAATATAGCACTACATTTTATTTCTAAAAAAGAAGAATCTGGCGAGGTTTTGTTACGCTTAGGGCCTGAAAATATAGAGATAGGGGCAAAAATTACGGCATTTGTTGATGGTTTACATACGATTTATAACGCTAAAGGTAGTAAAGCTTACGGTAGTTTCTCAACAATGCCAGCCCAAGCTATTAATACTGACAATGTTACCGACACCATTGAAGGTGTTGAAGGTGTTAATGGTAGCAGTGAAACAACCACAGCACGTTTTGTTGACTTAATGGAAGGGTATTTAGGCGAGCGTCAGAGTTTTTATGCCTTTAGTACCCAAGCAGCAAATACCCTTAAAAATGAAATAGAAAAATATGATCTAGAAGAAAGCGGTTATTTGGTGGTTTGTCATTATGAATATATGGGGGGGCGCTATCTTTTAGTGGCGGTTATACCTGTGTCGCAACATTACAGTGTTGATGGTGAATTAAATATTTCGGCAGATAAACACCTTGATACAAATAAAATACAATTAGCCGCACGTATTGATCTATTCGATTATCAACAAAATGCTAGTGGTAATCGTTATATTTCATTTATCAAAGGGCGAGCAGGCCGTAAGGTATCTGACTTTTTCCTTGATTTTTTAGGTTGCGAAGAAGGGTTAAATGCAAAAGAGCAAACACAAACCTTAGTACAAGCAGTTGAAGACTATGTTGCTGTTAATCAATTAGACTCAAGTGAAAAGCAGCAAACGCGTAAAGAATTATTGAATTACTGTAAAGAGCAGAAAGCGAGCTCGCAAGATGTATCAATGCAGGAAGTGGGTAAAGTTATTGGGCATACCACAACGGATGCTAGTGGTAACGAACAAGATTTTTATCAGTTTTGTCAGCAACAATCTTATCCTATTGAAGAGTCGTTCCCACATGATCAAACTGTTGTGAATAAAATAACCAAATATTCGGGTTACGGAAATGGCATCAGTTTAAGTTTTGAGCGTAGTCATTTTGGGCAAGATGTTGTTTATAATCCCCATAATGATTCGCTTACAATTTATAAAGTACCACCAAATTTGAAAGAACAGCTACAAGCGTTATTAACAGCCAACGACACTGACGAACCCATAGAAAACAGTTAGTCACTTTAAGTATAAAGTACTCATTATAGTGAAATAGGTAGAGCTAAAGAGTTACGCGTTACCCTTGGTTGCTTTATTTGACTAAATAAATATTACCTTATTATCAATTACTTACTTTGTTTAATTGATAATTTTAAAAAAAGAGAATTACCATGACAGATTCTGTACAAGAAAACAAAAACATGACGTTAACCATTACACGACCAGACGATTGGCATGTACATTTACGTGATGGTGACGTATTAAATAATACCGTAAAAGATATTAGTCGCTATTTTGGGCGAGCTATTGTAATGCCAAATTTGGTACCGCCAGTTACCGACAAAGCACTTGCTGAAAGTTATTATCAACGGATTATGGCCGCGCAACCGCGTGCTGATTTCAAACCTTTAATGGTACTTTATTTAACCGATGCCACCACGGCTGAAACAATTATTGAAGCAAAAGAATCTGGACTTGTGTTTGCCGCTAAACTTTATCCTGCAGGTGCAACCACCAATTCTTCTTCAGGTGTTACCGATATTACTAAAATGGGTGATGTATTTGCAGCAATGCAACGTGTGGGTATGCCTTTGTTAATTCATGGTGAAGTTACCACAAACGATATTGATATTTTTGATCGTGAACAGGTATTTATTGAAACTATATTATCGCCGCTTGTGGCTAATTATCCTGATTTAAAAATAGTGTTAGAGCATATCACCACAAAGCAAGCGGTAGATTTTGTCAATAACGCTAGTAGCAATGTGGCCGCGACCATCACAGTTCATCACTTATTATTTAATCGTAATCACATGCTCGTGGGGGGAATTCGTCCACATTATTTTTGTTTACCTATTTTAAAACGTAATATTCATCAACAAGCACTGATTGAAGCTGCCACGAGTGGTGATGCAAAATTCTTCTTAGGGACAGATTCTGCGCCACATGCTAAGCATGCTAAAGAGTCAAGTTGTGGTTGTGCAGGTGTTTACACGGCTCATGCTGCAATAGAATTATATGCTGAAGTGTTTGAACAAGAAAATGCATTAGATAAATTAGAAGCTTTTGCCAGCACTAATGGCTCAGCATTCTATGAATTACCCGTGAATAGCGACAAAATAACATTGGTTAAAAAACCATGGAATGTACCATCAACTCTGAGCTTTGGCGACGATGTTATTGTACCGCTTAGAAGTGAAGACACTATTGCTTGGCAAGTGGAAGGTTAATAATGAAGTTATTTGTAAATGATCTTACCGTCATTGATTTTTCATACCTATGTAAAGAGCGCGGCATTGTAGGTGAAAGTTGGATAGTTGATGTACTGCTTGATGGTTCGTTAAATGAACAATCAATGGTATTAGATTTTGCTATTGTAAAAAAGCAAATTAAAGCCATTATTGACGAGGCTGTTGATCACAAATTGCTATTGCCAACACAAGAAAATGCGTTAACAGTGAACGATTCTCCTTATCATGCTGATCATCTAACCCTCGATTTTTTGAGCCAACGTGCCAGTTATTATTTGCAATCGCCAAGTTGTGCTTTTGCTTTAATAGACTGTTTAGCCATTACCATTGAATCGGTTACTGATTATTTAAATAAAATTATCATGGCAGAATTGCCAAGTAACGTGCAAGGGTTAACATTAACCTTACGTCCTGAAAATATAGCTGGTGATTTTTACCATTATACGCACGGTTTAAAGCTTCATGATGGTAATTGTCAACGTATTGCCCATGGGCATCGCTCAAAAATACAGATTTTTGTTGATGATGTAAAAGACAGTAAAATAGAGCATGATTGGTGTAAGCGTTGGCAAGATATTTATATTGCCAGTGAATCTGACCGTGTTCCCAAAGCGGATATTCAGTTATCATATTCGGCTTTAGTTAATGCCACACCCGATCATCAATATTTTAGTTATACCGCACCGCAAGGTCGTTTTGATATTGCGGTTGAAAGCAAAGTGCTGGATGTGGTTGATTGTGATTCTACCGTTGAACTACTTGCCGATTTTATTGCCAGACAAATACATAAACAACATCCTAATAATAGTATTAAGGTTATCGGCTATGAAGGGGTGGCAAAAGGAGCAATAGTTAGTGTTTAAACATTCAAAACCGTATTCGTTTATAAAAAGCAGTTTTGTTAGTGCAACTATTTTGCTTGCTAGTTTATATGTTAATAATGCAATAGCCGCGAGTATTAACGTATCAGGTGAAGTAAAGCAGGGTGGTTTGATTGTTGGTAAAACAAATGCAGACAATAGTGTTACATTAAATGGTAAACCATTACCTGTTTCAGCACAGGGTGATTATGTTTTTGGTTTTTCTCGCGATGATGTTTCAAGTTACCAACTTGTTATTACTGAACCTGACGGCACTAAAGCAAAAAAAATATTTACCCCGTTAAAACGTGATTATAAGTTACAACGCATTGAAGGGATAAAAAAGAGTATCATGCAGCCAAATCCCAAGGCGATTGCTAGAGCCCAGCAGGACAGTAAACAAATAAAAGCTGCCCGTAAAATTTCTAGTAATTTAACAAGTTTTGCTCAAGGATTTATTGCGCCAATTGAAGGAACAATTACTGGCGTTTATGGCAGCCAGCGAATCTATAATGGTGTACCTAAAAGGCCACATTTTGGTTTAGATTATGCGGGTGATATTGGTGATCCAGTTAAAGCACCGGCTTCTGGTAAAGTATTGCTTTGGGTGCCTGATATGTTTTATTCTGGTGGTACTATGATTATTGATCATGGCCAAGGCATCAGCTCTACCTTTTTACATTTGAGTCATTCTTTTGTAAAACAGGGTGATACGGTTAAACAGGGCGATGTTGTTGCTTCTGTAGGAAATAGTGGCAGAGTAACAGGCCCCCACCTTGATTGGCGTATAAATTGGTTTGATGTCAAAATTGATCCTGCCTTAGTTTTAAAAGTTAATGTATTACAGTAAGGCTATATCTAAGGTATTTAAAATAAAAAATTAAAATAACATTTATCGTAAATAAAAAATGAATGGGTATTGCACGATTTAACACATTGATTAAATCAATTACTTTTAGCTTTTGTGCTTTTAGCCTAGGAACAATAGCAAGTGAATTAGTAGTGTCAGCTAAACTTATCAATACCATAATGAACAAAACAAATTAACTGGCGTTGATAATATTTTTTTGCAAGGAACACTCTTTTGTTGTCACATTTGTATCAATTCATGCCTGGCTTAATCACCCTATTTAACTATGACCGTAAATGGTTTACCGATGATGTCAGAGCAGCACTATCTGTTGCGGCCGTAGCCCTACCTGTAGCTATAGCCTATGCTCAACTCACTGGGGTTAATGCAGCAGTGGGGTTATATTCTTGTGTTTTACCCATGATTGTTTATGCAATGTTCGGCACTTCAAAACAACTCATTGTTGGCCCTGACGCTGCCACTTGTGCCGTGATTGCGGCAGTGGTAACCCCTTTGGCTGCAGGTGATAGTGTTAAACATTGGCAGTTAGTTGTAACCATGACTGTCATGACAGGATTTTGGTGTATTATTGCCAGCCGTTTTAAGCTAGGTGTGCTAGCCGACTTTTTATCTAAACCTATCTTAATGGGGCTATTAAACGGCGTTGCTATTACCATTATTGTTGGCCAATTTTCAAAAGTTTTCGGTTTTACGTTTGACGAAAAACATTTGCTTGAACGTTTAGGCGGCATTCCAACCTATTTATCGCAAGCACACATACCTACAATATTAATTTCTTTTCTTACTATTGTTATTTATTTTGTTATGAAACGGCTAAAACCAACATGGCCAGCCTCTATGTTTGCCATAACATTAGGGGCTTTATCTGTATGGGTTTTTAATTTAGAACAATTTAATGTGAAAACTATTGGTATTGTTGATGGCGGTTTTCCTTTGTTTAACGCACCGGTGTTTAATGTGGGGATTATTCGTGAATTAGTTATGCCTGCACTTAACTTAGCTATTGTGAGCTTTGTTAGTATGATGCTTACTGCTAGGAGCTTTGCCGCAAAAAATGGTTATGAAATTGAAGCAGACAAAGAATTTATGGCGTTAGGTATGGCAAACTTTGCATCAGCCTTATCACAAGGCTTTGCAGTCAGCGGAGCAGATTCGCGTACAGCTGTTAATGACGCCAATGGTGGTAAAACACAATTAGTTTCAATAATAGCTGCCGCAATTATTGCTATTATAGCGCTATTTTTAACAGCACCACTTGAATTTATACCCAGTGCGTCTTTAGGTATCGTGTTAATTATTGCCTCTGTACAACTGTTAGATTTGAAAGCCGTGTGGAAATTAAAAGCAAAAGATCGACAAGCCTTTTATTTAACTGTGTGTACTTTGCTTGCAGTGCTTTTTATTGGTGTTATCCCAGGTATTACACTAGCCGTACTATTAGGCTTATTTCAATTTATTCGTACGGTAATGCGCCCAACCGATCATATATTAGGTGTTGATATTAATGGGGTTGTTAGAAGTTTAGATACAAGTGATAAGGCCAAAGCCATAGATGGCATTTTTATTTACCGATTTAATTCACCACTCACTTACTTTAATTCAAGTTATTTTAAACGTCGACTATTAGAACAGTATGCAAGGCAAAAAGACGCAATAGAATGCGTTATTATAGATGCGGTACCCTGTTTTACACATTTAGATTTAAGCGTAATGGCCATGTTAGATGATTTGAATACCATATTTAGAAAGCGGGGCGTTCGTTTAGAGGTAGCAGGCAGAAAAAGGCAACTGTTGGCTTGGTTTGAAAAAGCAGAAATAAAATCAGGGACTGATGGAATATATGTACATTCTGACTTATACATTGCTTTAAGAAGAAATCAGAAAAAAGAAGCAGTTGAAATTGAAACTGATGAATTAACCCTTGATGAAGCGGCTCTTGATAACAATAAGCCCGAACAGGCTTAGAAATTACTGTAACAAAGACAATACAGAGCCTTATAATTTTAATGATTAAAAGGCTCTTAATTACTGAATTAAATTGTTAATTTTATAATGATTTAAGATAAGCCAATAAGTAATTTTGTTCAGCTATATCTGTAATTTGAACGTGGCGCATACGTGTACCAGGTACTAAAATATCATTTCCTGCAATCCATCGTCTAAGGTTTGCTTCTGTCCAAGTTAACCCTGATTTCTTTAATGCTTCAGAATAAGCAAATCGGGGAAGGGAAGCCGCTTTTCTGTTAATAACGCCGCTTAAACTAGGACCGAATGTGTTTTTACTGCTATCGGCAGAATGGCATGAACTACATTTTTTAAAAATTTCTTGCCCTGCTAAAACCATCATTTTTTCATCACTTGCAGATGAAGCAAAAGAGATTGCTGCTGCAACAATTGCCATACCTAAAATTTTCATTTTCATTTTATTATTGCCTTCTATATAAACTAAAAACTCTCAGTCCTTGTAGTATATTATTATTTATCTGATACAGATGTAGATCTTAAGAATGAAATAAACCTAGTCATTAAGTATGATTTATTCATATTACGGAGTTTTTTACCAAACATTGTCCTAATACAAAAATAAATGGCGATCATGCATGATGGTGAACCTTGCGAAGATGATTCTAGGTTTTAAGTTTTAATAGAATAAACGCTATGAAATTAATTGCACGCTACGTTAAATCTACGGGTAATAGTACCTAAAAAACAATTTCATGCACGTAGCGTCGTGATAGTGATTGTCTAGAATTAATTGACTTCACACAGAGGAAGGATAGAAAGTATCCCCCTGAACCTTAAAAAAAGTCATACCATTACTTATAAAAAAAGATGCCAATGATGACATCTTTAGTTTATTATTTAGTTCTGAGGTGTTATTGCTTTGGCTTCTTAGTTTTTGCGGACTGTTGACAAAGCTCTAACTCCTTTTCCATTATTTCCTCCTTTTTTAGTATTGTTTTATATTTTATAAACGCGCTAATGCAATATGCAATTGCTGCTGCTAGCTCCATATATTTACCTTTTTCAATCAAATTAAGAGATTAATATATAGTGAGAACAGATCAAATTCGAGTGATTTTTACGTTTAAAAGCTATTTAATTTTAATATTATTTTTACGTATTCAGTTAATAATGATTTATGTGATAGGTAATCTATTAATAAAAGTATAGCTGCTTATTGATGATGACTGTCGAGGGAGCTACGGCTGTTAATCCAAGTTAAGAAGTAGATCTTGTGCTTTTTAGATTCAAGAAGTTACGAGGATTCTGCAAAGATCTTTTTCTACTATTTACAAGCTAACAGATAGATCCTCATAGTGTTTGCAAGTGAACAGCTAGATCTTCAATACCAAACTAAGAAATACTACACATAGCAAGGGCTGCGAGAAATCGCAGGTATATAAATACAATATATACAAATGCTAATAATGTCTAGGTTAAATAGCTAAGTTTGAAAGGGGAAATTAGTTGGGGGTTGTCGAAGTGAGGTTTAATCTACTAACGGCTCTAAAGGGGGAGATCTACATTGAAGACGAAATTGTAGTAGTTTTTGGTATGTAATTGTACTAGCTCTACAAAGCAGACATTCGTTAACATATCTTTGCCCATTGATCTTTATACGCTGCTCCTGAGCTATCAATGAAAATACTATTTCCTTGCTTTCTTGGTATTAGTTGCAACGGTAAAGCAATCAAATTACCAAAACCTCCTTCTGGAATCACATCTTGATTTGGAAATAAACGATCAAAACAGGTGAACGACAAAGCAGGATACATTTCCATTGCTTTAGTTGTATTAGTTCCGACTTAATCTGACACATCGACTTGAAAAGTTGAGAGTTACCCG
>CBDLPA010000033.1:0-27608 GCA_965305135.1 uncultured Colwellia sp. | reverse complement strand
AAGCTCGCTAATGAAGCTCTGAGTTGGGAAGAAATTTAATCAAATTGGTATTAAATAACAATTCAACGCTAAATTTTGTAGTCTTTACTAGTATTACTGGAAGAAAAAACTATTAAATGTTATATTACTGGTAAAATAACATATTGGCTACTATTTTAATATGACTAAAAAAGACGAAGAAAATCGATTAGCAATACAAATTAAAAATGATATTATTTCTGGCAAATATAGAGCAGGCGAGTGGTTAAAGCAGGCTGATTTAGAGAGCAGTTACCAAGCAAATCGTTTTGAAACCCGTATGGCATTATCCGACCTTGCAGCTAGGAAAATAATCAGTCATATTCCTAATCGAGGATATCGGGTTATAAACCCGTCTGATAAGGAACGTGAAGATTTATATCAAGTAAGAACTTTATTAGAAACGGCTGCTGCAAAACTTGCTGTGCAGAAAGCTAATGCCAAAGATATTGACGAACTTCAAACCATAGTTGACCTTTTTGAAGACGCTATTGAGCATCAAACAAAAGATAGCTTGATTGCATTAAATATGGAGTTTCATAATAGGTTTTATTCCATATCATGTAATGATATTTTATGCCAACAAATAGAAGAAATGCGGCATAGAGGATTGCCTGGGCGCCAAGGCAGCTGGACGACCGTAGCTGGTTCACGGGCAAGTAATCAAGATCACAGAGAAATGGTTGAAAAACTTAGAATAAAGGATGTTGAGGGTGTTTCTTATATTGTTTATCGCCATTTGAATCGCTGGCGTGAGTTTTCTACGCCTAACTCAAGTCAAAATTGATATAAATACAAAAAAGCTAAATAATCGTAAGTGTCTGGGCAATCACACTTAGCTAAACTGTATATTCCAAGGCAACAGTTTTTCTATATCAACATGAACACCGCTTAGTTGCTCAAGACAATACGCGATATAGTCAAACGGGGTTAAGTCATTAGCTTTTGCGCCGTTGACTGTATCGACGAACAACCAATTAATGGTGCCCAAGAAAGCTCAACACTTTATAGTATTGTGATGACTTGTCGCGCCAATGACATCAACCCTTATTACGACTTCCAGCATTTATTTAAAACTAAAACGTTGCCAAATCGAGATGTGGGTGATGATAAATTTACCGACTTAATGTCGTAGAATGTGCAACTAGACTTCGAGCTACACACTTAAACATTACTATTCATTAAAAGTGCAATCTAATCTTTGCAAATAAACTATGATGATCCTTTGATTTTATCGCTTTTGTATACAGGTTACGCTTACTAAATTCTGCGTATTCATCTTCATAATCACCCGCAAAAGCATAACTTAGGTAAAAAGCTGTTAACTTTGATAAAGCATATTTATAACGTAACTGAAATGCACTTTCAGAAAAAGCAAAATCATCGGTCTTGGTCTGATACTTTACTGAACCATTACTCTGAACAAGATAATTTCCTATACCATTTGCCTTACCAATGAGGGTTTCAAACTTTAATCGTAATTCTTGTGCATCATCAATTTTATAATTTAAGCTAAATTCAACTCCTTGTTCCGTGAAATTGTATTCATTGATAACATTTTCTTCATCCCAGTCTATCCAGCTATCACTATTATATTGTGAGATAACAATGCCCAAATTAATATGCTTACTCAATTGATAAACAATGCTAGCTTCAATATTATAAAACTGCCCGCTCCAACCTTCTTTACCAACTTCTATTTCAAGGTCATATTTTCCCCAAAAGTATTCTGGTGATGCCAATATAAAATCAATTTGTTGACTTGATGAAAGCCAAATTGAATTATTACCTCGAGTTGTTAGATCATCAAACCCAGAGGAGACAAACTTAAACTCAAATTCATATTCGAATTCGGTATTGGTTACAACTTCAATACTTCCTTTAATCTCTGTTGGTAATTTCTCATCTTGAAAATTAGTTTTAAATTCAGAGTCTATAGAAAAAGTTATATCTCGAATTGACTCAATAAACACATTGGGAATTTTATACTGATACTCGTATTGAAACTGTTTTCGGTTAATGCGTTTAACGTAACCAATATCATTCAATTCTAAATTATCACCATAAGAAAATAGTGTAAATTCATGGGAATGCTGCTCAGTTATATCTGAACTACCTGTCATCCACCAACCAGTATCTCGCAGCCAAACATCATTAACTTGTGACGCGGTTCTGATAATCCCAAAACTCAATGAGGTATCTTCCGACACCACATAATGAATATCAGACGAGGCTACCGTTGACTCTCTGTTGATACTTGGCGTATCAACCCGATTTAACAACGCACCTAATTTATTTACACCTAAGGAATATTGCCCTCTTAGTACAAAAAAATCTCTGCCTTTGTTTTCTATCGTTGAACTTTCAAATGCTGCTATTAAGCCAACATCAAAATTAGGTTGATTAATCGTATATTTAATGGCTGAATCTAATTCATTATTGTAGCGCTTATCATAATATGAATTTCCTCCAATTCTTGGTGTATGTACTATAGTTAAATCTTCTGGACCTTCCACATCAAAAAGGCTTTGATTATCATTAAAAAATGGGCGTTTTTCAGTAGAAAATGTTTCAATGGCAGAAAAGTTAACCACAAGTTCATCTGATTCAATTTGACCAAAGTCGGGATTTACTGTTGCACTTAATTTTTGTCCGTCACCCGATTGCCAAAAAATTTCTGTACCAATAGAGCTGATATTTTTACCCACTTCAATATCTTTATTCCATGAAACATAAGGAAAAAAGTCCCACTTTGCAGGACTATCTATTATTGCGGTGTACGAAGTAAATTGTTGATAAAAACTATTCATGGACGAGGTAACTGCGGACGATGCATAAGTAGAATTACGGCTTTCGTCAAATCGACTGATATATATTCCAAATTGATTTTTTTCTTTTATGCTAAATGACATTGCGGTCCACGGAATAAATACTTCTGCAGACCAACTTTTATCATCAGCACTAACGGCATATTCCCATGAAGCATTCCAATCTAAATCAAGATCTTTATCAACGTTTAGCATGCCATCAAAATAATTACCTTGATGATTTATTGAAAATACATAAGCATCTTGCGCCTTATTATTCATATCAAGCAGGATTTGAAAATGATCGTTTGAAAATTCGGTATCATTCTCTTGAGTTCTAAGCCTTAAGTGCTTTGGTGTGTTTGCAATTAAAGCAACGTAAACCCCTGTTTTGGCTGTTGTTATTTTATATGAGAAGTTGTTATTTATTTTATTTAATGTTCGTGGGGATACTTCATAATTGGTTGATTCACTGAGAATATCACGCCAGATAGCATCGTTTAGTTGTCCATCAACCTCAACAGCTTGCGAACGAAACGAAAAAAAAATAGCAAAAAACACAATGGGATATTTATTCGCTACCCTATGAAAAAACTTCATTATTTACATCCGCTGATTTGATTTTAATCAGTTTAACGAAAGAATAATAAAGCTTGGGTTACTGTAACATTAATTATTGTTAATACTAAAAATTGGCTCAAATGTTAATCAAAGTCTTCACTTCCTGATATGACAATCTGATTACGTCCATGATCTTTAGCTAAATAAAGTGCATTATCCGCTTCCCCCATTTGCTTTGATAATTTATCGCTACTATCAAAAACGGCACCAATACTCACAGTAATAGAAACTTTGACGTCGCCTGCTAATAATGTTGATACCGAAATATCACGGCGAAAGTCATCTAATTTGATATAAAGTTGGTCTGCATCTATGCCGTGCAACAATACAGCAAATTCTGCGCCTCCTAACCGGGCAGTTAACCCCGCGCCAAAGTGTTTACGCATGTACAAGGCCAAAACTTTCAATATTTGATCACCCGCCTCATACCCATAATTATCATTCACTTTCTTAAAATAATCGACATCAAGTACCGCTAAACAGTATGAAACACCACGTTTTATATACTCTGCAATACGGTGATTAGCATTGTGAATAAAGGCTCTACGATTAGACAAATCAGTTAAGTAATCAGTATTTGCAGCATGTTGAATTTTCGCGATATTGTATAAACTTTCAATATTCTGCGTAATACGACAATAAAACTCTTCAGGACAGAAAGGTTTACGTAAGAAATCATCAGCCCCATTTTTTATAAAGCGTGCAGAATGAATACCACTGGTTGCACCTGAAATACCAATAATGGCTAATTGCTCTCGGGTATACTTCTTGCGAATTTCATTGGTTAAGGTAATACCGTCCATTTCAGGCATTTCTAAATCGGTAATTACCATTTTAATATCTTTATGCTCTTTTAGTTTTTCTAGGGCAATAACTCCGTTATTAGCTGTATATACGGTAAAATTCCGACGTTTTAATAATGCGCTAATATGAGAACGCGCAGCCGATGAATCATCGACAACTAGAACCGCATTTTTACTGTTTGTTTGCTGCCAATGTAATACACGTTTTAAATACAAAAAGGCTTGGCTGTTTTCTTTAGGGATATAATCAATAACGGGCTGGTCTAAAATTTTTTGTCTTGTTACATCGTCCATTTTACCCGTGATAACTATACTCGGAATTTTATGAGACAACACGCAAGTAATAGCTTCTCCATCCAAAGCATCGGGTAAGCCATAGTCCACGGTAGCAGCAAAAAAATCAGTATCACGAGAAAGTACTTCTTCAACTTGGGCTAGTGTGCCAACAACAACAACTTCAAAGTGCAACGATTGTGCAATTTGTTTAATAACGGTCGCAATAGGTTTGCTATCTTCCACCACTAATAATCTTTGAGACATTTTTTAAGCCCTTCTTTTTGTTATATAATAGTTAACATTTTAGTCAGTTTTTTATTGTAATTTATTTTATTAGCCTAGCTTATATCGCTTGCAAGTTAGCATATTCAACCACCAACCATTTACTACCAACATCAGCAAAGTTTACCTGAATTCGAGATTGTGCACCGCTACCTTCATAGTTGAGTACAACTCCTTCACCAAACTTAGCATGTTTTACCTGTTGTCCCAACTTAAAACCCGTATTTTCAAACGTTTCTAAAGTAAATGTATTTGAGAACTTGCCAACCGCTTTTGGCTTAGTCACTTGGCTCTGCATACGAATTTCTTCTATACATGCTTCTGGCAATTCACGTAAAAAACGACTCGCTTTATGAAATTTTTCTTGTCCATAAATTCGGCGACTTTCTGCATGGCATAAATACAATTTATTCATCGCTCTAGTCATGCCAACGTAACATAAACGGCGTTCTTCTTCTAAACGTCCTATATCTTCTACCGACTGTTGTGATGGAAACATACCTTCTTCAAGACCTGCAATAAACACCAATGGAAATTCTAGTCCTTTTGCTGAATGCATAGTCATTAGTTGCACTGCTGCTTCAAACTCATCAGCTTGTGATTCACCCGACTCTAGCGCCGCATGAGTTAAAAAAGATGTTAATGGTGTTTGCTCTTCCATAAACTCTTGGTCTGACAAGGGTTCACTCTCAAATGTTTGACAAGCAGTCACTAACTCATTTAAGTTTTCAATTCGCTGCTCTGCTCTTTCACCTTTTTCAGCTTGGTACATAGCCTTCAAACCCGAATGTTGAACAACAAAATTAGCTTGCTGATCTAAGTCTAAATTTGTTGTGTCATCTTCAAGCTGGTTAATTAGTTCAATAAAATGGCTAACTGTTTTAGCGCTTCGTCCTTTTAACTGCTCGGCTTGTAACATTTGTTGGCAAGCCTGCCATAATGTTACTTCCAAACCTCTTGCTGCATCACGTATT
This sequence comes from uncultured Colwellia sp., assembly GCA_965305135.1. Taxonomy (GTDB): domain Bacteria; phylum Pseudomonadota; class Gammaproteobacteria; order Enterobacterales; family Alteromonadaceae; genus Colwellia. The sequence continues at coordinate 21,827 of CBDLPA010000033.1, read as the reverse complement.
AGCGCAACCGTTTGATTACCAATGCCACGAGTAGGCGTATTAATAATACGTTCAAAAGCAGCATCGTCATCCCTATTATTAATAAGGCGCAAGTAAGCCAAGGCATCTTTAATTTCTTGACGTTCGAAGAAACGTTGTCCACCGTATATCCGATAAGGCAATTGTCTTTGTAATAAGGCTTCCTCCATCAGTCGCGATTGAGCATTAGAACGATATAAAATAGCAACTTCATCAAGTTTACCGCCGTCATCCTGCCACTTTTTAATACAACCAACAATAAAACGTGCTTCATCTATTTCATTGAATGCCGTGTAAACAGAAATTTTTTCACCCGCTTGATCATCTGTCCACAATTCTTTCCCTAACCTATTATTATTATTGCTAATTAATTGGTTGGCTGCATTTAGGATATTAGCAGTTGAGCGATAGTTTTGTTCTAAGCGTATGGTTTGTGTGTCTGTAAATTCATGGGTAAAACGTTCAATATTTTCAATACGAGCACCGCGCCAGCCATAAATAGACTGGTCATCATCACCCACAATCATCACATTAGAACGCGCTCGCCCTAACATTGTTAACCAAGCATATTGTATCGCATTCGTATCCTGAAATTCATCCACCAAAATATGAGCAAATCGTTGTTGATAGTGTGAAAGCAGTTCTGGGTTATTAAGCCAAAGTTCATGGGCGCGTAATAATAACTCTGCAAAATCAACTAAGCCTGCACGGTCACAGGTTTCTTGGTAGGCTTTGTACACTTTAACAAACAAGGCTTCGGTTGGATCAAACTGGTCATCTATATGTTGTGGCCTTAAGCCTTCATCTTTTTTACCATTGATATACCAAACAAATTGTTTAGCTGGCCACTTTTTTTCGTCTAATTCTAATGAACGAACAATGCGCTTAATCAAACGCAACTGATCATCACTATCGAGCACTTGAAAACTTTGCGGTAATTTTGCTTCTTGAAAATGCATACGCAATAAGCGATGTGCTAAGCCATGAAAGGTACCAATCCACATACCATGGGTATTTCCACCTGTGGCTTGTTCAACTCTCGCGCGCATTTCAGCTGCCGCTTTATTAGTAAACGTTACCGCTAAAATGCCATGTGGCGCAACTTGTTCAACTTGCATTAACCAAGCAATACGCTGCACTAATACCCGTGTTTTACCAGAACCAGCTCCCGCTAACACCAGCATATTTTGTTTTGGTGCTGCCACAACTTCACGTTGTTTGTCGTTTAAAGAGTCGAGTAATTCTGAAACATCCATCTAAAGGCCTTTTTACTGTAATAGCGTAATAATAAAATAAAACCAGTATATCACTGGTTTTATATACAGTCAGTTAAATACTTAACTATTGTTAGGTTAGCAATTGATTAAGTTGATTAATCTCATCGAGGGCGATATGTGGTAACACGGTAATAGGTTTGCCAACATCATAACAAGATAACCATGCCGCTTGACAGCCTGCCTGCAATGCCCCTTCAATGTCTGCTCGACCACAATCACCCACATGCAGTAATTGTGATGTATTAATGCTGAGCTGTTGACAAGCTAAATCAAACATATCAGGATTCGGCTTTTGTCTTAATAGCGCTCCGTTAGGTTGCCATCCTGCATGAAAAACATGCTGAAAATAAGATGAAATACCCAGTGCAGTTGTATCAACATTGCCGTTACTAATTGCGACAAGAGGGTATTTTTTACTTAAATTTTTTAAAAGCGTTTTGCTTATTTCAGGTACGCTAAAATCACTACGTAGTGCAAGAAAATAGTCTAACGCTGCTTGTGCTTCATATTTTGCTACCTGCTCACTCAACCCTAAAGCAAGAAATCCAAGTTGATAAGTTACTAAACGTACTTGCACAACGTCATGCGCTAAATCAGGTTGTGCTTTGGTCGCTTGATGACGAAAAGTGTACCAAAATCGATAATTTAGAACTTTTCTTTGTTCTGGTGTTTGCCCTTTAAATACCGCTAAAGTAGCAAAATAAGCAATCATCTTTTTTTCAATTGTCAACATCACAGGTTTATTACTGTATAGGGTGTCATCTAGGTCAAAGCTGATCGCTTTAATCTGAGATAACCGTCGGTATATTTTCATATTTTATTTTAAGTTAGGTTAAACGCATGGCTAAATAGCTAAATGCTGTTTCAACAACTTAGCAACTAAACGCTTAAATTGGCTTAGTAATAAAGTATCCATACGTGGATCAAAATGATGAGCATCATCACTGCTAATGGCTAAAAAACCGAGTTCTTTTTCATCATAGGCAAGTTTTATTAGTACTACTGAGCCCGCACACTCACGAGAAAAAATTAATTGTTGTTCACTGTGTTGCAAACGTCCAAAATAATAATCACTTTTTTCTAAACGATTTGTCATAACCCCCTGACAATCAGTTGTAGATAAACACTCATGTTCAATACTAGTAGAATCAAGTAGGTACAGTTTAAAGGCAGATAAAGACAATAACTCTGTCGTTGCTTGCGCTAAACAGTCAAGTAATTCATTAGCTGATTGACAATCAATTAAGCGTAAATACAAATCACTATAAAGCATAAATAAATTTTCATTATGACTCGCTACCGACATTAACTGAGTAATTTCATCTTCTAAATGATGTACTTTTTGTCTCAATTGCTGCTGCTGTCTTTCCACTAAGGAAACGGTACCTCGGTGCAAATCCGTAAGTCTTAACCTTGTCATCAGTTCATTATTTCTATTGAAAAATTCGGGGTTATCTTGTAGGTAAGCACTAACTAACTCATCAGTTAATGGTAATTCATCAGCATTCATTAACGTTTGTTCGCTTTTCATATTTTTATCTTATTCATCTATTGTTAATTATTTGTTTGTTGAAACTTGATCTTATCGCTCACAAAAAGAGATAAATTTATATGGATAATTGTCCATCAAACACATGTACCGCAGGCCCTGACATTTTCACAGGATGCCCTGGCCCTTTCCAATAAATTCTTAATTTGCCACCGGGTAATTCAACCGTCACTTGTCGGCTTAATTTATTTTGCACTTGGCCAATAACAACCGCGGCGCAAGCACCACTCCCACAAGCAAGCGTTTCTGCAGCGCCACGTTCATAAACACGCAACTTTATTTGATTAGGCGCTACTACCTCCATAAAACCAACATTGGCATGTTCTGGAAAGCGTTCATGCAAAGAAAGTGCTTTTCCTAATCGCTCTACAGGTGCTGTTAGCACATCATCAACAGTGACAACACAATGTGGATTTCCTAACGACACAGCACCACAAAGAACGGTTTCTGAATCACTACGTAAAATATATGTTCCTTCCGCTTTTTTAGCGATAAAAGGAATTTTACTTGGCTCAAACTGTGGCACAGGCATAGTCACTGAAATATTGCCGTCGCGCTCAATAAATAAAGTCATTTTACCTGACGCTGTTGATACTCTAATTTTATTTTTATTACACAAACCCTTCATACGTACAAAGCGTGCAAAACAACGTGCGCCATTACCGCATTGACTAACTTCACTACCGTCAGCATTAAAAATTCGATAATGAAAATCTAAATCTGGATCATACGGCGGCTCAACAATTAACAACTGGTCAAAGCCAACGCCAAAGTTTCTATCCGCTAATTTAGCTATTTGCTCATTAGATAAAAAAACGTTCTGCGTGACATTATCTAAAACCAAAAAGTCATTGCCCAACCCATGCATTTTTGAAAAATTAACTAACATTAAGGCTTCTTCTTAGATTCTGTAGTACTTTGTTGAAAATTATTTTGATCGTTTTTTGCGGCTTCTTTGGTTAATACTTCATCTACTGAATTAGGTGTTTCAACTTGGTATAGGTCACCTTTTGAACCGCACCCACTCAAAAGTATGCTTGCTAAAAAGTATAGAATCAAAAAAGAAAAGTGTTTAATAAGCTGCATGATTACAAGTTTTTGCCATGAAAGTCGTTTAAATCAAGCTTTTCAACTTAACTTAATGGGTATTTATTTTGTCAGATTGCTATTATACTCACATGCTGATTCACCAAACAACTAAAGAAAGCCAATGAACGATAGCCAATATAATTTAATAGCCGAAAATTTGTTACTTGCTGTTGAAGAAGCCATTGAAAATTGTGGGGTTGATATAGATTACGAAGGCGTTGGCGGCTTGTTGACGTTAACATTTAAAAACGCTACAAAAATCATCATTAATAAACAAGCCCCTTTGCATGAAATTTGGGTCGCAACAAAATTTAATGGGCACCACTTTACCTATTGTGATAATACACAAGTTTGGGTTGATAAACGTGGCGGCGATGAATTTTGGCAGTTTTTATCACAAGCGGTAAGCACGCAAGCAGAAACAGAAATAGCTTTATCTGCTGAATAATACGTATTCATAATACGTCAGAATATTAATATCAGGTAATACTAGTATAACCCTTGGGAACAAGAGAAATGACAACAGTAAAAATAGCAACTCGCAAAAGCGCCCTTGCTCTATGGCAAGCAGAATATGTAAAAGCACAATTAGAACACTTTCATCCAGAAATTCATGTTGAGCTTGTACCAATGACAACCAAGGGCGATGTAATTTTAGATACGCCGCTAGCAAAAGTAGGTGGCAAAGGACTTTTTGTCAAAGAACTCGAAGTTGCCATGCTAGAAGGCAAAGCCGACATAGCCGTGCATTCAATGAAAGATGTGCCTGTAGATTTTCCTGAAGGATTAGGCTTAGAAGTTATTTGCCCACGTGAAGATCCTCGTGATGCTTTTGTTTCTAATACATTTTCAGTCTTAAGTGATTTACCAAAAGGCGCTATAGTTGGCACTTCAAGTTTGCGCCGTCAATGTCAGTTAAAAGCTAAACGCCCTGACCTAGACATTCGTGATTTACGTGGTAACGTCAATACGCGTTTGAAAAAACTTGATGAAGGGCAATATGACGCCATTATTTTAGCTGCGGCAGGCTTAATCCGTTTAAAAATGAGTGACCGCATCACGCAATATATTGAGCCTGAGGAAATGCTACCTGCTAACGGTCAAGGTGCAGTTGGAATCGAATGCCGAGTAGATGATGACATTATAAAAACCTTACTTAAACCCCTTGAATGCAACACAACACGTATTCGTGTATTAACAGAACGTGCAATGAATAAAACACTAGAAGGCGGTTGTCAGGTGCCTATTGCCAGTTACAGTGTTATATCAGACAATGGAAAAAAAGTGCACTTACGCGGTTTAGTTGGTGCAATTGACGGCAGTGAACTTATAGAAAGCGAAATTACTGGCCCCGTTGAACAAGGTGAAGTATTAGGTCATACCTTAGCACAAGAATTATTAAGCCGTGGTGCAGACAGAATATTGAAAGAGGTTTATGCCACAAACAATACTCCTAATCAGTAATAACTAAAAATAACAGCTAATGATCCGTAAAAACAATACGCTTAACGTCTTAATAACGCGACCAACTATAAAAGCACAGGCACTTGAGACGTCACTAACAGCATTGGATATTGCTTGTATTAATCAGCCTTTGTTTGATTATCAAGCATTAGCCGACAAAGACACAAGTAAACGCTTATTAACCAATAAGCATATTCTTATTTTTGTTAGTGTTGCTGCCGTTGAATTTGCTAATAAAAGCTTTGCTGCTAAATATTGGCAATATCAAACAGTATTTGCTGTAGGCAATGCAACTAAATTAGCATTGGAGCAACAATTAGGCGTTAGCCCTGTCTTTTGCCCAACACAAGAAAATAGTGAAGGTTTATTAGCCTTGCCTGAGTTAAATAAATCATTTAACAATACACCCATTACTATTGTTCGTGGCGATAGTGGTAGAGAACATTTGGCAACACGATTACGTGAGCAAGGTGCCAACGTAACTTATTTAGAAAGTTACCAATGTGTATGGCGAACATTTACCAAAGACATAACACAACAATGGTTTAAACAACAAATAAATTGTATTGTCGTTACCAGTAACGCTATATTAAAAAAAATTATCCATTTAACGCTGGGGCAGCAGCAGAATAGTCATAACCAATCGCTCACTGAGTATTGGAAGAGCCAGTGCCTATGGGTAGTCGCAAGTTGTAGAATTGCAGAATCAGCAAAACAGCTTGGTTTAACCAACGTTATAACGAGTGATGGTGCTAATGAAAAAGCAATCATCACCATCTTAAAGCAGATCAAAGGTAATAAACTGCGCGGTAGTATTTAATAACCTTAAATTAATACTAGATTTATACTAAGCTTATAATGAGCTTATTTTATAGAATGGAATAAATAATGACTGAATCAAAAACGCCATTAACCACAGAAAAAATGAGCGAACCAACCCCTAAAGTCAGTTCAGCAAACAAAGCTACGTCGAAGGAATTAGGCGAAAAGAGCGATACTAAACCCCTAGAGACTAAACCAAAAAATACTAAACAAAAACCACCAAACACTTCGTCTAATAAAATGTCTAAATTGGCCATGGTAGCAATACTTATTGCCGTTGCGGCTCCTGCTGGGCATTATTACTGGCAACAACTGCAAAGCCAAACACTAGAACAAACGCTGACGCAAAAAATTAAAGAAGAAAATAACGCAACCTTAAGCCGTTACAAAACTCAAATGCAACAAGCATTAAACAATCAAGAACAAGTGATTGGCAATAAACTACAACAAATTTCAACGCAAATACAACAGACAAGTCAAAACAAAATAACAACGCTAGAGACCATGGTAAAACACCTTGAACAAGCAATTAAACAACGCCAGCCTAGCGATTGGTTATTGCATGAAGCCGAGTATTTAATTCGTATTTCCGCCCGTACTTTGTGGTTAGAGCATGATACTCATGCTGCGATTGGTTTATTAAAGGATGCTGACGCCCGCTTAACTGAATTAAATGACCCTGCTTTTTTACCCGTTCGTGAAACAATTCATCAAGACATTAATGCGCTATCTCGCATGCCAACACTGGAAACAGATGATGTAATAGTGACACTTATGGCAATGAATAAGCAAGTTGCTGAGTTATCATTGGCGATAGATGATTTAGGAAAAGAAAATACAGAAACAGATATTGCTCTGTCAGATAGTATCAATGATTGGCAAAGTAATTTAGCTAAAACTTGGCAAAAGTTTTTGAACGATTTTATCAGAGTTCGTCAAAGAGTCGGTACTGTTGAAGCATTGATATCCCCCGAACAACAAGCAAATCTAAAACAAAATTTACATTTGAAAATTCAGCTAGCCATATGGGCTGCAACGGAGCGTAAAGGCGAACTTTATCAAAAAGCCTTAATGGATATTCAACAATGGCTTAATGAATTTTTTGACATGGAAAATAATGCCAACCAACTATTTTATAACGCCTTAACTACATTACAAAATAAACAAGTGGCTTATGATTATCCAAGTGAATTAAGTTCATTGACTGCTATTAGAGCCACCTTAAGAAATCAGCAAGTTCAACCATTGCAGCCGCAGTCGATAACTGAAGATGCTAAAACACCTAAAGAAAAAGCCGCTGAAGCTACTAACCAAACAACTCAAGAACCAACAGGTGAGGGCAATATATGATCCGTTTTATTATCATCATTGCGCTATTTTTCTCAATGTTGGCGCTAAGCCCGTTATTAATTGATGAGAAAGGTTATATTCTTATTGCTATGGGCGAAACCATTATAGAATTAACCGTGCTTTCAGCGGCCATTTTATTCATGTTGTTTGCCATCAGTGCTTTTATTATTATTAAAATGTTACGTGGTGGCTTTAAACTCAGTTTTAAAGCTTGGGGCACTGTCGCTTTTGCAAGTAGACGACGTGCTATTGCCAACTTTAATAGAGGTTTAGCGGCATACATGCTAGAAGACTACGAAAAAGCAGAGCAATTATTTGCTAAAAGTGCTGAACCAGCCAAGCGCCAGCAAAGCGCTTATTTACTTGCTGCCGCTGCTTCAGCAAAGCAAAATTTAGATGCAAACACTAATCATTATTTAGATTTATTAGCACAGGAAGGCTATAAAAGTAATAATACAGATTTAGCCAGTGTTATTGTAAAAGTTAAGTTATTAATGAACCAAACTCGAAGCGAAGCTTACAAAAAAGCACGTGCATTAATTGATGAAAACCACAAGCAAATTGGCCATGACGCTCGATTACTAACATTAGAAATTGATCTATGTATTATTGAGAAACGTTTTGAAGCAGCGGTCGCTTGGTTATCTTCAGCCAGAAAAACAAAAAGTATCAGTGATAAACAAGTAAAAGCATGGGAGGCAGAAGCTTACTATGGCCTATTTAACGACATTATTACGAAACAAAACAATACGAGTTTACAAACCTATTGGAAATCTCTTAGTCGTAAAATAAAACAGCATGAAGCTGTATTATTTGCTTATTGCCAAGTACTAGCCGAACAAAACATTGCAGAGCCGTTAACTGCGCTAATAACACCTATGTTGAAAAAAGATCCCAATGTGCAATTTTTAAAACACTTACGCACATTACCCATTAAACAAAGTGAACCCCTGATTGCTATTGTCCAAAAGCACCTTCATAACGATAAACACAGCCCACAATGGCTAAGTTGCTTAGGGCACCTTGCCTTTATGAGTGAACAATGGTCAATGGCTGAAAAAGCATTTCGCAGTTTAGTCAACCTAGAAGCGAATCAGCAAACCAAGCAGTATGACAAGAAAGACTTACAAGCTTTTGCCCAAGCACTAACAGCAGAAGGCCAGCACCAAGCAGCAAATGAAGTATGGGTTAAGGTAAATGCTTGGTAGGCTGCCTAAAATTAGTAAACATCTCGAATATAGCGCTGTTGCAACTGCAACGCCTCAAGCATTGATTGCCCAAGTATATCAGTCAATGCTTGATGAACACCTTCTCCCATTCCTGATAAACAACCGCAAACATAAATAATGGCGCCGTCATCAATCCACTGTTTAAGTGTGGTTTGTTCTTTAAGTAATACATCTTGCACATATTTAGGATATTTCTTGTCTTGAGAAAAAGCATAACTAAGTTTAGTTAATTGTGTTTTTTCAAGAGTTGCTAATAACTTATTAATTGGCAGATCTAGGTTGCTATTACGTTCTCCATAAACCAACCAACTAGCAGCTGCTAACGTAGATTTAGATAACGTTCGTGCAGCTATTTGTGATTTAAGCCCCGCCAAGCCACTGCCAGATCCAATAAGTATAATCGGCTTACTTTGATCAATATTATGGTGTGAACTAATATCTCGTATATGTCCCTCAACAATATTACCAACTTGACAATAATAACTTAAAAAACCTGACGCTAAGCCATAAGTTGCTGTTTCTGTCACCATTTCAACATTATTTACACACTCTTTCTCGAATAAACGAACGATTAGTTGTAGTTTTCCCTCTTGCGAAACAGAAGCAACGGAATAGCTACGCTTATGTAAATAGGGTAATTTATTCAATAATTCATCAAGTGAATATGAGCACAGTGTTGGTAATTCTCTCGCTAGAAGCCACGCCTTTAAAGTTTGCGTATGTCCCTGATACGTTAGACAAGTATTACCATCAAAGTTATTTTCAAGTAACCACCGGTCAACAATATCAGCAGGATGATGTGGTTGTATGTCAATTAAGTCTCCCGCCTGCCAAATTGGGGCTGGACCAATACTTTGGAAACTTAATTGAAATAACTTTTCATTATGACAATGAGGATTCAGCAATTCACGCTTAACTAATTGCCAGTATTGTGTTGATTTTACAGTTGAGATTTCTGTTGGAATCCTTTCTGGCTTTAAGTTGATTTTGATCCAATCAGGAGTGATATTAACAAGCTCTGTTTTTTGTTCATCATAGTTATCAACCGTAATGACATCATCCAGTAATTGGGCCCCTGTTGTTAACATGGTTTTATTTATTTTATGCCCAAACGCACAAAACTCAGGGTAAGCACTATCACCTAATGCAATAACTGAATATTTTAAGTGGTTTAACCGCTGGCTTAATAATACTTTTGATAATTTTGTAAACATACTGCCGTTGTCTGGCGCTTCGCCATTTCCATAGGTACTGACAACAAACAGTATTTTTTTGATATGAGTAAGGTGTTCAAGTGTTAATGCATTCAAGGAAATAACACTCGATTTTTCTGATAAATTTAACGCCTTTGCGCAACGCTCTCCAATGGTCTGTGCATTACCTGTTTGGCTAGCATAAGTAATTAATATTGACGCATTATGTTCAGGTGAGCTATAAAGCTTTGAACGATGTAAGCGCCACATAAAAACACACAGTACTAGCCAAGCAACACTCAATATTGCAACTAAATACAAACTTTGCATAAATTAATTTTCGTTAATATTTTTATAGTAAAATTACAGTGGCAATACCGCAAATGTTGCTCCATAACTACCAGTGCGTGTCGTTGCTGGCGCTTGTGCTTTATCATCTTCAAACTCAGCTTCAAGCAAATACATACCTGCTTCAGGCCAGGTAATATTTGCGTAACCATTGGCATCAGTGACTACATTCAGTTCATTCTGCTCATTACGGTAACGTGTATCGCCTTTCACAATGGCTAATTTAACGCCTGCTGCTGGTTTGCCTTGAAATAAAAATTGAAATTTAGCCGCTTCACCAACAAATAAATCATTAGGGTGAGTTACGGGTACTAGCTCTAAACCTACGTTGGTTGGTTCGAATACTTTGTTAGTTGGCTCACCAGACGTTACAAAAGTTTCTAAACGACGATAGCTTTGTGATACTTTTAGTGAGTCAGCACTTTTAGGCACTACTGTTGCAAAATCGGCTTTATTAGCTGTTTGACCTCGTCCTGGCCATCTTTTACGCTTGCCTTCTTTATCTTTCCATGAAGCACGCAAACCACCCGATGCATAACCAATTTTGTACGTTCCTTGTGTTAATAAATTTAAGTCGAATGTTGAGCGATATTTACCTGTATGCGCATTAGCAACATCAACGAGTTTTCCTGTTGGGTCTTGTACGGTTAAGCCTTTCATGAGCAGTGGCACATGCTCTGGTACAAATAAAGAGTTTGAAACAGCTGCATCAAATGTAACCCATGGCGCATCACCTGATAAATTAGTGGTGCTTGGCACAATCCACGCACGATGCGCATGCGCACTAAAACTTAAACTCACCGCAATGCCAATAGAGAATATTGCCTTAAATGATGAAAATACTTTCATTACTTGATCCTTTTAAATGTTATTTTTCGCTTAATTTAATACTAATGTTACCCAACTCTGTCTTACCAGAGGCGGTTAAAGGGAAGTTAGTTGTGTTGATTGGCCAAATTATTGGAATATTAACCATTTCTTTACCGCCAACTTCTCTTGATGCTTCAATGCGTAATTGGTAAGCACCTGCAGGTAATGCTTTGAGTTCTTTTGCATTCAAGTTTATCGAAATAGTGTGCTTTCCGGGCCCTTTAGTGGCAGAAGTTAAACCATCAAAGGATTCTTCTGCTTTTCTACCAATGCGTCGCCACCACTGACGAATATCTTTTAGCCATTTTTTCCCTTCATCTTCTTTCATGGCCAAGTCATACCATAAGGCAATTTGAGTGGCTTTACGGTTACTATCTTCTAACCACATAGCAACATATGGCCTATGGTATTCAGCAACATTCATCCGTGGCAGTTCAACCTCTACTAGTAAGTTATTGCTGGCAGCATGAGAAGTGACGCTTAACCCCAGTATTGATAAAAATACTATGCTAAACAGAATATTACGATTCATTGCTTTTCCTTTTAAACACGATAATCAGTGTAAACTCGTTAAAATAATAATGAGAGGTAATAATACCCCTAGCGAAATTATTGGCCATGTTGACAATCTAAATGTTGATTGCTTGTATAGCAGCCATAAACCACTTAAACAAAAAATAATACAAATCACAGCAAATATATCGATAAACCAGCGCCAAGCTTCATTTGTGTACCGACCTTTGTGTAAATCATTAAAGAATGAAATCCAACCCCGGTCTGTACGTTCATAAATTAACTCTCCACTTTCAAGGTCTACTGAAAGCCAAGCATCAACACCTGGTTTTGGCATAGCTAAATAAAATTCACCGTCATTCAGCTCACCAGCGATAGTAGCAGGAATATATAAGTCATATTTACTTTTCAAATATTGTCGAACATTCTCTGGCAAGATATGTCCATTTTCATCAAGCGAACGCCAATGCTGCAAGATGCTCTCAGATAAATTTGCTTCAATTGTAGTGATATCTGAATTGGCAGGAATATCACCTGCATGGTTAAGCGTTATTCCCGTCCATGAAAAAAACAGCATACCAATACTACAAATAGCCGCACTGATCCAATGCCATTGACGTGCGTTACCTAAAAATAGTTTCATATACTGTTTGAATTCCTTTTTTAAACCTAATTAGAAGGAAGCATTAAGACTTACCCAAAAACTACGGGCTTTATCTTTAATATTGTAGTCATCTGTAAATACCACTTCACTAATTTCACCTCGGCCAGATAAATATTCATACTGGCCATCGTCATTTAAATCAGCGTAATGCGTTGAATAAGAGGTAAAGTCTTCATCAAGTAGATTATTTACACGTAAATTAACACTCACATTTTCATTAAGTTTATAACGTGCACCAAGATTTAATGCGTTATAGTTTTTATAATACAATGCTTTTTCAAGTGTGCTATCCCAATCTCTATAGCGATCAGAGCGCATTTCAAGTTGAAGATAAACATTTAAACTGTCAGTTATTGTCCAGTCAGCAGTAATATTAGCCATATGTTCCGCTGTATTAGTTAATGGTTGACCTTCCTGAGCGCCACTCTTTTGTTCGCTATCTGTCCATGTATAGTTGGCACTAATATTCCAACGTTCTGTCAGGTTAATTCTACCAGCAACTTCAATACCTTGAATATCTACTTTATCAATATTTATTTTTTGGCTATATGTTGTATAACCTAAATCATCATAAGCACCTAAATTAACACACGGACGGACGCCGTTAGTCGCCCTACAACTATTAATTCGGTCGCCCGAGGCTATTTTATCTTCGAATTCAGTCATAAAATAAGTAATATTAAAATTATGACCCTTTTTAGGAGCATTCCAATATAAAGCTATCTCACTATTAACACTGGTTTCGGGTTCTAAGTCTGGATTACCAGCAAAAGGAGAGGTACCTTGACCGCCAAACCCTGTAATACCGTCATACAAATCAGTTGTTTTAGGGGTCTTAAATCCTGTGCTTACGCCCCCTTTAATCGTCCAATTATCAGATAAGGTGTAAACAGAATATAAACGAGGTGAAATATTACTACCAAACACGTCATGCTTGTCGTAACGAATACCTGCTGTAATGGTTAGTGGTTCAATAATAGTCCAGTTATCTTCAACAAAAAGCGCATACATTTTATGCTCTTGTACACCATTAGTAACATTATCTTCCATACCAAAAACACCATCAAGCAATTCACCATCAGTAAGCTGACCGCCAATCACTAAATTATGATCACCTGCTAAATCAGTTAATGGAATATCTAAACGAGCGTCTAATGTATATTGGCTGCTTTCTAAAGGACGTTGTGGTCTAGGTAAAAAAGTTTCTTCTGCTAATGCTTTTCTATCAGCCTCTGCCATACCCGCATAATCACCCTCACCATCGTACATTACTTGTAATAATTGACGTTCCGCAACAGTTAACGGCATAGTACGGCCATTATTTTGAGTTTCAACATAAGATAAAGCAACAAACGAGCTAGCAAACCCCCAATCAGCATCATAAGTTAACGACCACCATTCTCGGTCAAACTCTTGATCAGCAGCATACCCAGCACGAGGCGAAACTTGTCCGCCAGACGTACGCCATATTGATTCAATATTATCTTTAGTTCCTAGCGGATAAATAATCTCTTCAGTATTAATATTATAGGTAGGGGTGTTGTCATACTTTTGATTAGAGTTGTCGTAATCAAAGCGAATTGTGTGTGCCGTGCTCGGTGTAAACAACAAAGATACACCATATTGTTGATTAGTATTATCAACTGTTTTCCCGCCACTACCAAAGCCTAATGAACGTTCATGTATTACGCCATTAGGATCCGTGGCTGGAGAAAACTCTGGCGAAGACGCTTGTCTTTCATAAATACTACCGCGTAAACTGATTTCCAAGGTGTCTTCAATTAAAGGCCCCATAACAAAAAAATCGGTAGTAATATCATCGCCAAATTGATCATCCGTTTGTAAACTACGACCAAAACTCATAGAGCCTGACCATTTTCCCTCTGCCTTTTTGGTAATTATATTAATAACACCACCAAGCGCATCTGCACCATATAATGTTGATGCTGGCCCCCTAATCACTTCAACTCGTGCGATAGCATCCATTGGAGGAATATGCCCAAAAGCATTACCACCAAAGTTATTAGGGTATATATCACCATGATTATTTTGACGTTTACCATCAACTAATATCAATGAATACTCACTCGTTAAGCCACGCATGCTAATAGAACCCTGCCCTGTTTTATCACGGCTTGTTCCAATATCAACACCTTCTTGATATTTAATTGCATCAAGAAGTGTAATAAAAGGACGCGTTCTAAGATCTGCTTCTGTAATTATAGAGATGCTCGCAGGTGCTGCGGTAAGTTTTTGCTCAAAACCTGTTGCACTGACAACCATATGCTCTATTGGTGCCTCGGCTTCATTCGCTTGACTATTATCAGCTTGTGCAACACTACAAACCATTGCAATACATGCTGCTAAGGTTTGATACTTAAATTGATTTTTCATTGAAAACCCTTGTCAAAAAATTGTGTTTTATATGTTTATTATTCTGAATGCGCGCACTTTACAAAAGAACAACAAGAATGTCAATGATAACCATTATCATTAATGGTTGTGGTGAATACCCTTTGTTTATATAAATGTTTAATACTAAGTTTGTTAAGTTATTTCCCACTCAACTTAAAAGGCCTAGAGGTAAAGCATTGATTGAAGAAATATAGAATGATAACTATGAGGTATTGAAATAATAGAAATACTTCAAGGTAAATTTTGTAGTGAATTAAATAGCTTGATTTATATTATACTTAGTTGGGGTATTTATGGTGTTAGCTGAAATAGGGAACTATTTGAACGTATTACATCCTTGTAATTACTGTGCAATCAACATTTGTTTTCATTTAAATAAAAGCAAATGCATCAGCATACATATGCTCGACCAATGCGCCATGCTCTATAAAATCACTTCGTATAAGTCCTACCATATCAAAACGACCAGCAAGGTATATATCATAAGGCTCTAAGCTAATGATATCATGCATTACTGCTTGGTGAACTAAGCCCGTTTTTCCTTGCCAAACATCATTTTTACCCGTATTTTCTGCCACATTTTCAATAACAGGAATAAAGTTAGCATAAGGTAATTTAGCGATCATTGCTGCAGTTTCTTCTAATTCGTAAGCCGCTGACAACTCTCTTAACCCCCAATACACCATAATATGACGATGCGAGTTTTGCTCAACTAAATATTCAAACATTGATTTTATATAAGAAAAACCTGTGCCACCTGCTAGCAAAAGCAATGGTCGTTCACTATCAGTACGAAGCTGTGCATTACCTAATGGAATTTCAACAGCTACAGGCTCATTGTTTGCCTGTGAAGCTTTAATACGCTCAATCACTTGCATTGGGTAACTGTCGGCAATAAAAGCACCAATTTGCAATTCTATTAAGTCACTATTTGGTGAGCTCGCAATAGAAAATGGGCGTTTATCCTTATCACTCATGATAAAATTTAAGTATTGACCAGGAATAAAATCGACTTTTTGACTCGGTTTTAATAACACTTTATACACATGCGGTGTAAGCGATATTAATGATATTATTTGACAATTAACTGTATTCATTTATTAACCTTGTTCTTTCATTGTTGCTTCTGAGAAGATATTAAGTTCATCCCAAATATCATCAACTTGCTGTTTAATCGCTTCATCCATAACTATTGGCTCTCCCCATTCTCTATTAGTTTCACCTGACCATTTATTCGTTGCGTCTAACCCCATTTTTGAGCCTAAACCTGATACTGGCGAAGCAAAATCTAAATAGTCTATTGGGGTATTTTCAATGAGCACTGTATCTCGGCTGGGATCCATTCGGGTGGTCATTGCCCAAATAACATCTTCCCAATTACGAGCATTCACATCATCGTCACATACAATAACAAATTTAGTATACATAAATTGACGTAAGAACGACCAAACACCCATCATTACACGCTTAGCGTGTCCCGCGTATTGCTTTTTAATAGTCACAACCGCTAAACGATATGAACACCCCTCAGGTGGCAAATAGAAATCTTGTATTTCAGGGAACTGTTTTTGCAAAATGGGGACAAAAACTTCGTTTAGCGCTACTCCCAAAATGGCAGGTTCGTCTGGTGGACGACCTGTATAAGTACTATGGTAAATAGGATTTTTACGCATAGTAATATGTGTTACGGTGAATACAGGAAAGTCATCGACTTCGTTATAATAACCAGTATGATCACCATAGGGCCCTTCTGGTGCTGTTTCATCTGGGTCTAAATACCCTTCTAAAATGATTTCTGCCGTTGCAGGCACCTCTAAATCATTACTAATTGATTTAGCTACTTCGGTTTTAGCACCACGTAATAGCCCCGCAAAAGCATATTCTGACAAGGTGTCGGGGACGGGTGTTACAGCACCTAAAATAGTGGCTGGATCGGCACCTAAAGCAACCGAAACTGGATATTTTTCTCCTGGATGCAATTGTTTAAATTCTTGGAAATCTAATGCACCACCACGATGCGACAACCAACGCATAATCACTTTATTTTTAGACAAGACTTGTTGTCGATAAATACCTAAATTTTGTCGTTCTTTATGAGGCCCTTTTGTAATGGTTAAGCCCCATGTTATTAGCGGTGCAGCGTCACCTGGCCAACAAGTTTGAATGGGTAATTTATTTAAATCTACCTCATCACCACTCAACACAATTTGCTGACATAACGGTTTTTTTACCATTTTAGTTGGCATGTTAAGCACCTGTTTGTAAATAGGTAGCTTGCCTAAGGCGTCTCTAAAACCTTTTGGGGGTTCAGGCTCTTTTAACATGGCAAGTAGTTTACCGACATCTCGCAAAGCCTTAACATCACTTTGTCCCATCGCTAAAGCAACACGCTCAGGTGTGCCAAAAAGATTAGTTAATACAGGTACATCATAAGGTTTACCGTTTTCATCCACCGCATTCTCAAATAATAATGCTGGTCCTTTAGCTCGCAATGTACGGTCGCTAATTTCAGTCATGGTAAGATGAGTAGAAACGGGGCTAGTAATGCGCTTTAATTGCCCCATTTTTTCTAACTGGCTGATAAAGTCTCTTAAGTCGTTATATTTCATAATTGTCATTAAATGTTAAGAAAACGGTTTAAAAACAAAAAAACCAGTCGGTACGACTGGTTTTCTGTCAAAAGTAAAAACTTACTTACGTTTCATTGAGTCAAAAAATTCATCATTGGTCTTAGTCATAGCCAATTTATCAATAAGGAATTCAATCGCGCCAACTTCATCCATTTCATGTACGATTTTACGCAAAATCCACATTTTTTGTAACTCATCAGGCTTAGTAATCAATTCTTCACGACGTGTACCACTACGATTAATGTGAATAGCAGGGAAAACGCGTTTCTCTGAAACTTTACGTGATAAGTGTAGCTCCATATTACCCGTGCCTTTAAATTCTTCATAGATAACTTCATCCATTTTAGAACCGGTATCGACTAATGCCGTCGCGATGATGGTTAAACTACCACCTTCTTCAATATTACGGGCTGCACCAAAGAAACGCTTAGGACGATGTAAAGCGTTTGCATCAACACCACCCGTTAGAATTTTGCCTGAAGAAGGAACCACAGTGTTATATGCTCGCGCTAGTCGAGTAATAGAGTCTAGTAGAATCACGACATCTTTTTTATGTTCAACTAAACGTTTTGCTTTTTCGATCACCATTTCTGCAACTTGTACATGGCGACTAGCTGGCTCATCAAATGTTGAAGCTACCACTTCACCTTTAACAAGGCGTTGCATTTCAGTTACTTCTTCAGGTCGTTCATCAATGAGCAACACCATTAATTCTGCATCAGGATGATTATAAGCAATACTTTGCGCTATATTTTGTAATAATAGTGTTTTACCCGCTTTAGGAGGGGCAACAATTAAACCACGTTGTCCTTTTCCTATTGGAGATGCTAAATCTAATATACGAGCAGTAATATCTTCGGTTGAACCATTACCACGCTCCATAGTGAAACGTTCATTGGGATGTATTGGCGTTAAGTTCTCAAATAAAATCTTATTTCGTGAATTTTCTGGACGGTCAAAATTAACTTCAGTGACTTTTAATAAAGCAAAGTAACGTTCACCTTTCTTCGGTGAACGAATCTTTCCTTGAATAGTATCGCCTGTACGCATGCTAAAACGACGAATTTGACTAGGAGAGACATAAATATCATCTGGGCCAGCTAAGTAGGAAGAGTCTGCGGAGCGTAAAAAACCAAAACCATCTTGAAGTATTTCTAAAACACCACCACCAAAAATATCATTATCATTTTCAGCATGTTTTTTTAATATAGCAAAAATTATATCTTGCTTACGTGTTCTAGCCAGGTTTTCTAGCTTCATTTCTTCAGCTAATTTCACCAGTTCGTTAACGGATTTTTCTTTTAGTTCGGTAAGGTTCATAGGGGGTTTCTTAAATTATTTTAAGTGATTACGTCTAGGGCGATTGCCGACGACAGTATATTTCAAATGTGTTTTATAACCTTCATATCAATATAATGTGGCTTATAAGTAGCCGATAAAGACAGTAAGATAGGGGTAAAGAGATGTTATTTTTTACTCAGGGTTTAAATTTAACATTAAAAGTCACCTAGGTAAAGGTACTCGTTAAAATGTAAGCAAATATTTTTCATAATATATAGATTAAACAAAAAAGCCTGAGAATTATTCCAGGCTTTTTGGGATTTTAGAGCTAATCTTACAGATTTTTGTCTAAAAACTCTTTTAATTGTGTTTTCGACAAAGCACCAACCTTTGTATCGGCAAGTTCGCCGTCTTTAAATAATAATAATGTGGGAATACCTCTTACACCATATTTAGGGGGGGTGTCTGAATTTTGATCAATATTTAACTTACCGACAGTCACTTTGCCTTCATACTCAGTAGCAATATCATCAAGTACAGGGGCTATCATTTTACAAGGACCACACCATTCAGCCCAAAAATCGACCAACACTAGCCCAGGTGCTTTTAAAACATCGGCTTCGAAACTATCATCAGTTAGCTGAACAATTTTGTCATTCATCTCATTCTCCGTAGGTTATGGTGGTTAAACCAATCTATTAATTACAACATTCTATGTCAATATAAAAGTGTTATGGGGCTTTCTTGTTTAAATATCAAGTTTGTTTTCTATTATCTACACAAATAGTAGCTAAAATTAGTTATTAGGCTACTATGATGTTAAGCTAGCGCCATGAAAAAAACACATTTAACTAAAATTAAATTCGCTGACTTAAATCTTGCACCGCAAGTAGTGACCGGATTAGAAGCCATGGGCTTCGAATATTGTACGTCTATCCAGGCGAAATCTCTACCTGTGCTGCTTCAAGGCACCGATATTGCTGGACAAGCACAAACAGGCGAAGGTAAAACTATTGCCTTTTTGGCAGCAACTTTCCATCATTTGTTACAAAAAGAAGCACCTACTCATAATCAGCCTAGGGCATTGATTATGGCTCCCACACGTGAATTAGCAATTCAAATTCACCGTGACGCTATTGAAATTTCTAAAGCCACTGGCCTTCGTCTTGGCGTTGTTTATGGTGGCGAGGGCTATGAAAGCCAACGTTTAGAGCTAGAACAAGGTGTTGATATTTTAATTGGCACTTGTGGTCGTTTAATTGATTACATGAAACAAGGTATATATAACTTATCAAATATTGAAGCTATTGTCCTCGATGAAGCTGACAGAATGTTTGATTTAGGCTTTATCAAAGATATTCGCTATATGTTTGATAAAATGCCGCCAGCACCTCAACGTTTAAGCATGCTATTTTCAGCAACCTTATCATTTCGAGTTAAAGAGCTTGCTTTTGAACATATGAATGACCCAACCAGTGTCGAAGTAGAACCTGAGCAAAAAACAAACACTCGTATAAGTGAAGAATTATTTTACCCTTCAAATGAAGATAAAATGATTTTATTACAAACACTTATAGAAGAAGATTGGCCTGAAAAAGCTATCATTTTCGCTAATACAAAACATGTTTGCGAGAAAGTTTATGACCACCTTGTTGCTGACAAATTACGTGTTGGTTTGCTCACTGGGGATGTGCCTCAGAAAAAACGTTTAAAAATATTAGAGCAATTTACTAGAGGTAGCTTAGACTTCTTAGTTGCAACAGATGTTGCTGCTCGTGGGCTACATATTCCAGCAGTAACGCATGTATTCAACTACGATTTACCCGATGATTGTGAAGATTATGTTCATCGTATTGGTAGAACAGGTCGTGCGGGAGAAACGGGGCATGCTATTAGTTTAGCTTGTGAGCAGTATGTATTTAATTTGCCTGCCATTGAAACATATATTGAACACGAGTTACCTGTAAGCAAGTATGATCATGATGCTTTACTTGAGGGTTTACCAAAACCTAAACCTCGCCAACGACGCCATAGACCAAATGCAACACGCTCTAATGGTAGTCGACAAGGCGGTAATAGCAATTACCGCGGCCGTCGTTAATTTAAAGTACATTGTCATATGTTATCGTTAAACGAAATACCACAGTACGACACTAATCATTATGCTGTGGTTGATCTAGGCTCTAACAGCTTTCATTTATCTATTGTCTGTTTACATAAGAATAAAATTAATACCGTGAATAAGGTTAAGCGTAAAGTCCGTTTAGCTTCTGGTCTTAATAATCAAAATGAACTTAGCGAAAAAGCAATTAAGCGAGGACTTGATTGTTTAAGTTTATTTGCTAAACACCTTTCAACTATCCCGTTAAGTAATATTAAAATTGTTGCAACAGCCACATTAAGAATAGCTAAAAATCGTGATGACTTTTTAACTAAAGCCAATAATATTCTTCCTGTAAAAATACAGTTACTTACAGGTAAGCAAGAGGCTGAAACAATATACAGCGGCGTTGCCTATACTTGTCAATCTGATTTATCACTAAAAAGACTAGTCGTTGATATCGGTGGAGCAAGTACAGAATTAATTATTGGTAAAGGCACAATAGCAAAAAAAGCAGTAAGCTTAGACATTGGTTGTGTTAGTTTTAGAGAGAGGTTTTTTACTAATGGGCAGCTATCAGAACAAAACTTTGCTACAGCCATTAATGCCGCATGTTCTATCATTATGCCTGTTCGTACTGACTTTGTTGCATTGGGTTGGCAAACGGTTGTAGGTAGTTCAGGCACCATTCAAGCTTTAGCCGAAATTCTCTCTTACCGTCAACAAAGTATCATTATTACAAACAGTTTTTTACATGAAATTAAACAAGCGCTCATTGAGTGTCAATCTATTGAACATATTTTTTTAGATGGACTAAGAACAGACAGGAAGTCAGTTTTAGCCAGTGGTTTATGTATTTTAATTGCGCTCTTCAATTGTTTAGACATTAAAGAGCTTAAATTATCGACTGGTGCGCTACGAGAAGGAATTTTACATGAGATGTTGCCTAGTTAATTGTATAACTAACCTCAGATCGGGTTAAGCCCTAACCATAGCATTCTTCTCTACGTCATT
>CBDLPA010000032.1:0-33864 GCA_965305135.1 uncultured Colwellia sp. | reverse complement strand
ACCAGTGACCCCCGCCTTGTAAGGGCGGTGCTCTCCCAACTGAGCTAATCGTCCGATATCATTAATTAAACAAGTGGCGGAGTGGACGGGACTCGAACCCGCGACCCCCGGCGTGACAGGCCGGTATTCTAACCAACTGAACTACCACTCCGCAGTATATATTTACCTAAGAGACCAACATGTTTTAAAAATATGGTGGACGATACTGGGCTTGAACCAGTGACCCCCGCCTTGTAAGGGCGGTGCTCTCCCAACTGAGCTAATCGTCCGTCTCTGTGGGGGCGTATTATAGGCAGATCCAAAAAGCTGTCAACATAAAAGCTATTAAAATTACTAATTTTTTTCAAATTAGTGCTTGTTTGATTTTTTTTTGTGCATAACGGTGTTTTTGTCGACATTAGATTTTAAAAACAATCACAATATTCATGATTAGTTGTAAACAAGTCTTGTTAAAAGGTGAATTAAGGCAAGCACAATGATAAAATGCCGCCAATTTCTAGACTTATTTGTGTACTAGGCTGTGTTTTATATATTTGCCTAGTTTTTTGATATTGAGAATTTTATGACTTTAACTACTCGTTTTGCTCCTAGTCCTACTGGATATTTACACGTTGGTGGCGCACGTACCGCCTTATATAGTTGGCTTTATGCTAAAAAAAATGGCGGTGATTTTATTCTTCGCATTGAAGATACTGATATAGAGCGTTCAACCCAAGCTTCTGTCGATGCCATTATGGATGGTATGAATTGGTTAAATTTAGAATGGACACACGGCCCTTATTTTCAAACTAAACGTTTTGACCGCTATAAAGAAGTTATAGCGCAATTACTTGAATCTGGTCATGCTTATCGCTGTTATAGTACAGCGGAAGAAGTTGATGCGATGCGTGAGGAAGCTAAAGCGAAAGGTGAAATAGAAAAGTATAATGGTTTATGGCGTGATCGCACAGACTATCCAACCGACAAGCCCTTTGTTATTCGTTTTAAAAACCCACTTGATGGTGAGGTGGTAATTAAAGATATGGTTAAAGGTGACATTACTATAAGTAATACACAACTAGATGATTTAATTAT
Organism: uncultured Colwellia sp.; assembly: GCA_965305135.1. Classification (GTDB taxonomy): domain Bacteria; phylum Pseudomonadota; class Gammaproteobacteria; order Enterobacterales; family Alteromonadaceae; genus Colwellia. The sequence goes on along the minus strand of CBDLPA010000032.1, from coordinate 32,790 downwards.
TGCTCGTTCTGATGGTACACCAACATATAACTTAACTGTCGTAGTAGACGATTGGGATATGAAAGTAACCCACGTTGTTCGCGGAGACGATCATATATCTAACACGCCAAAACAAATTAATATTCTTGCTGCATTAGGTGCAGATATTCCTGAATATGCTCATATTCCTATGATTTTGGGCGATGATGGCAAACGTTTATCTAAACGCCACGGTGCGGTAAGTGTTATGCAATATCGCGATGATGGTTATTTACCTGAAGCCTTACTAAATTATTTAGTGCGTTTGGGGTGGTCACATGGCGACAAAGAGATTTTTTCTCGTGAAGAAATGATTGAACTATTTGATTTAAAAGATTGTAATCGTGCCCCTTCAGGTTTTAACACCGACAAACTGATTTGGGTGAATCAGCATTACATGAAAACAATGGATCCCGAGTATGTGGCGCAACACCTTGCGTGGCATATGAAAGATCAAGGTATAAATACTGACAATGGTCCTGCGTTGGCTGATATTGTTAGTATTCAAGCAGACAGAGTGAAAACTTTAAAAGAAATGGCAGAAATTTCACGTTATTTTTATGAAGATTTTTCTGAATTTGATCCAAAAGCAGTGAAAAAACATTTACGCCCTGTTGTAAAAGAACCTCTAATTTTGGTTAAATCAAAATTAGCCGCATTAACAAGCTGGGAACCTGCACCAATTCATGAGGCAATTAACGCGACAGCTGAAGAACTAGAGGTAGGTATGGGTAAAGTGGGTATGCCATTACGTGTTGCAACTACAGGGGGAGGTAATTCACCCTCACTTGACATTACGTTAGCACTGCTTAGTAAAGACAAAGTGCTTGAACGTATTGATTTAGCTTTAGCATTGCTTGAAGCACGTATTGCGGCTAATTAATGAATTGCTTTGCAGAGAATAATTGGGGAGAAATAAGTGCAATTTAGTGATTTTGGCTTAGAAAGTCGTTTAATGAGTACGGTAGAGCATTTAGGCTTTAGCGAGCCTACTGAAATTCAGCAACAAGCAATACCAGCTGCAATGCAAGGGCATGACTTGATTGCCTCATCAAAAACAGGCTCGGGCAAAACATTGGCATTTATTATTCCTGCCATTCAGAGGTTAAGTAAAAATAGAGCCTTGTCTAAGCGAGATCCACGTGTGGTTATTTTAACGCCAACACGAGAATTGGCTAAACAAGTCTTTAGCCAATTGCGTTTATTTACCGCTAACACGCAATTTAAGGCTGTGCTTATTTTAGGAGGGGAAAATTTTAATGATCAAGTTAATGTGTTAGAAAAAGACCCTCATTTTATTGTAGCTACCCCTGGGCGTTTGGCTGATCATTTAACGCAAGGTCATTTTTATTTAAATGGTTTGGAATTGCTAATTCTAGATGAAGCAGACCGTATGCTTGATTTAGGTTTTGAAAAAGAATTAAGCCAAATTAACAAAGCTGCTGACCACCGTAAACGTCAAACCTTGCTATTTTCGGCTACTTTAGAGCATGCACAAGTAAATGAATTTGCGCAAGAATTGTTAAAAAAACCAAAACGTATAGCTATTGGTGGAGCTTTTACTGAGCATAATGATATAACTAAACGTTTTTATTTAGCAGATAATCTTGACCACAAAGAGGCATTGTTAGCGCACTTTTTAACAAGTGAAACGTATCAGCAAGTGATTATCTTCACAGCAACGCGCAGTGATACTGAACGTTTAGCTAACTTGCTTACTAGTAAAGAATTTAATGCCGTAGCGTTAAGTGGCGAGTTAAATCAAGGCCAACGTAATCAGATAATGGAAGGTTTTAGTAAAGGCCACCATAAAATATTGGTAACGACAGATTTAGCTTCCCGTGGTTTAGACTTAGTGAATGTATCTTTGGTTATTAATTTTGATATGCCAAAACATACAGAAGAGTTTATTCATCGTATTGGTCGTACGGGTAGGGCAGGAAGCAAAGGTGACGCCATTGCGTTTGTTGGTCCTAAAGATTGGTTAAGTTTTAAAAATGTTGAAGGATTAATAGAGCAAACCGTTAAATTTGATCAAGTTGACGGCTTGAAAGCTAAGTTTAAAGGGGTAAAACCTAAAAAGGATAAAACGAAAGCGGTTACGGCTAACGTGAATAAAGCGTCTAAAACACAAGCGCCTAAAATGAAAAAAACCACTAAAAAGGTATTTCATGCGGCTAAAGATGTTGGCGACATGCCGATAATAAAACGCAAAAACACATTGCCAGCAACGAAAATTGAAGACAGTGATATAGATGAAGTGGATTAATGGTTACCGAAAAATACTGATAGCGTGTAGTAGCTTATACTTTCGTTGATTATAAAGTTACCTTGTGAATCTTTAAAGATATTATCTAATCAGGGAATCTAATCAGGCCACCCACGATAAATCTAAGTAATAACGCACGTTAATTAGGTTGTTTTTTATTAAAATAATTCACATTATGAGCAGGTAAATGGCTCTGTTACCCGTTTTCTTACGTGTAATGTCACTTTTTCTGAATTTTAGATGAGTGGGTGTTGTGGCATTATCGAAATATCCACTTTTCTTTGTTTTATTGTTTAGTAAAATTAGTTGCAATTCCAACAGGCTTTGGCATTTTTGCTATGCCGTGCGTGCGCTTTAAGCATACACGCTCACTAAATTCACTTAATAAAAGTTATTATGGGTGGCCTGATTTTAATTTCTGAAACTTCATTAGGACAAGAAGTTGTCTTAGATTTAAAGTTTATTCAAGGTAAGTGTAAAGGCAAGACAATAATATCGAAGCGGTTGTGATGATTGAGCTATTTGCTGCTGATTTATCAGGGTCATATTTTCATGTTGGCATTCATTCCAATAGCACCACAGCATTTATCTTTGCTATTTAAGCGCATTAGCAAGAGTATGTATCTCCCAAAGTAAATAAATTAGGTTTATAAAAAGTAGATAGGTCCATTTTAAAAGAGCTTAAACTATACAAGTTATGTGTTTTTTTATAGTAAGTGTTCAAGGTGTTAATCGAGTCGAGTTATTCTAAGTGGCTGGTTTGTCGCTTGAGCGGACATTAAGCTTGAGCATCCTAAAGACAATTTTAAGCAAATTTATTATATATTTGTTCATTATTTCGATTGACCAAAAAATTAACTCATTAGCAATCTCAATCAATACTTTTTTATTACAACATATAAAATCATCTTTAGATTAATTAATTCAAATTACGTAAATAACTAAATATTAATACAATTAATGAAACAACGGGGTAAGTTTTTGCAAATGAGTAATTACGAACAAAATATTATTAGGGTGTGTGATTACATTAATCAGAATCTTGATGATGATTTAACGTTAGATATGTTAAGTGAGGTGTCGGGTTTTTCTAAATATCACTTTCACCGTATTTTTTCGGCTTATACCGGGCTTAATCTAATTAAGTTTATTCAGATGTCACGACTAAAACGCGCGTCTTTTAGGCTAGTATTTAAAGCGGAAATAAAAATTATCGACATCGCTTTTGAAGCTGGATTTGAAAGTGCTGAAGCGTTTTCAAGAGCCTTTAAGCGCGAGTTTGGACAAAGTCCTTCCGAATTTAGAAAATCCCCTGAGTGGCTTAACTGGCATGATAAAATAGATATATTAAGCATACAGTTAACTGAAGCGATAGATAACAAAATGGATGTAAGAGTTGTTAATTTTGAAGAACAAAAAGTTGCGGCATTGGCGCATTACGGTGACCCTAAACTTCACTACCAAACATCGATGAGGTTTATTGCTTGGCGCAAAGCAACCAAGTTATCACCAATCAAAACTAGCAATACTTATGGGATTCCTTATTCTGATCCGAACATAGTAAAAGCAGAAGATTTTCATTTTGACCTCTGCGGCGCAGTACAAGCAGACATTCCAGAAAATGAATATGGTGTGGTAAATCAAGTTATCCCAGCAGGGCGTTGTGCGGTTGTTCGTGATATTGGTAATCGCGATGACTTAAAAAAAGGCGTTTATTATTTATATGAACAATGGTTGCCAACAAGTGGTGAACAATGCCGAGATTTTCCCGTGTTTTTTCATTATGTGAATTTTGTTCATGACGTGCCTGAACATGAAGTGATCACAGATATTTACTTGCCAATTAAATAGTTTTATCCATTAGGAATTAAAGAATGCCCCACGCTAATAATATGTTTCTTGTCGGTTCGTTACCGTCTGTCTTTATAAAAACCGCCGCACCTATTATTTTAATGATGTTGGTCAATGGTTCGTTTTCATTGGTTGATGCTTACTTTCTTGGTGAATATGTTGGCGCACATGCTCTTGCAGCCGTTACCTCAGTATTTCCTGCTTTTATGCTACTGGTGGCCTTATCAAGTTGGGTTTCCGCTGGCTTTTCAAGTGTGATGGCAAGGTTGTTGGGAGCCAATAGAAAAGATGAAGCTATCTCGGCTTACGGTCAAGCGATAACATTATCTATGTTTGTTTGTATGGTGTTAATTTTATTGTTTTTAGTGGGCGGTGAGCAACTGGTATTGTTTGTTAATAATGGCTCAGTAAACTTGTCGGGTATGAGTTATGATTATTTATCATTAATGATATATTTTTCACCATTATTATTTATTCTTACCATTAATAGCGATAGTTTGCGTTGTGAAGGACAGATGTCTTTTATGGCGGTTGTACCTTTGTTCTCGGTATTTTTTAATATTGTGTTCAATTACATTTTTATTGCGATGCTTAATTGGGGCGTGGTCGGTTCTGTTTATGGTACTTTGCTGGCTCAAGCCTTATCCCTGTGTACTGTGTTTCTATTTCGCCGTTACAGTAAAACTGCCTTAAAGGTTGCTATTGTACGCTTTACTACTAATCGTAAGCTATGGTTAGACTTTTTAGCCTTAGGTGCACCGACGAGTTTGTCTTATGTTGGTGTCGCACTTTCTTCTGCTTTTATTTTATATAACTTACAAATTTGGAGTAATGAAAACTACAGCATGATTGTGGCGGCTTATGGCATTATTACTCGAATTATGACCTTTATTTTTCTTCCTTTGCTGGGCTTGAGCATGGCGTTTCAAACTATTTTAGGCAATAACATTGGCGCTAAAGAATGGTTAAGAGCAAACAGCGCAATTAAAATCGCCATCATTATTGCGTTTATTTATTGTATATTTTGCCAGTTGTTTGTTTTGCTACTTAAAAATCAATTAGGCGGTGTGTTTGTTAACGACATACATGTTAATGCCGAAGTAGCGCGTATTTTACCTATTATGTCATCGGCCTTATTTTTATTAGGTCCGTTAATGATGGTTGGTGTTGTATTCCAAGCTATGGGGGATGCCAAACGAGCCGCTATTTTACGATTGGCAAAAGTATATATTTTCACTTTGCCGTTGATTTTTATACTGCCAATGTTGTTTGCCGAAATAGGCATTTGGTTAGCAGGCCCAAGCGCAGAATTTTTAGCGCTGTTACTGACCATTACTGTTTTGTTTCAACGCCGCCAAAAATCAGGGAATCCTTTTGGTTTGTTTTTTTTAGATAAATAAAAATACCATTCGTATATACCCAAACCACCTCAAGATGCAATATTCAGTTGGAATTAGAAACGAGCACCTTGAAGTGGTTTGGGTATAACTCTTTCAACTTGATATTTCATAAAAATTAACTATTTATTTTTTCATTTAATATCTGCTTTGTCGCTTGAGTTCAATCGGAAAAGCAGTCATAGGTACATTAAACAAATACGTTTGCTATATCGAAAAATGAAACTATTATATTTTTGGATAGGTTGTTTATATTACTTATATTCAAGGTGTGGCTAATTTTAGAAATAGAGTAAAGGAAGTTAACATTAAAAATATTCAGTATTTTTAATGGCTGCCGATATCAATATAACCAGTAATTTTTATAAAAATAGCGACGAAATCTAAAGAAAAGGATATTAATCAGATGAAATTTTATACCGAAAGTATGCAGGTCAATATTCCTTTTTCTATTCATCAAGAGTCTGTCTCCGTATCTAAGAATACTGAATCAAACCAAGCTTCATCAGCTGAAACAAAGCTGTCAGTAAATTCTCAATCAGATCAGGTTAATATTTCTGAAGAAGCACATCAAAAAAGCGTTGATGATAAAAATCAAGCAGCCATGAGAAAAATAATGGGCAGGGAAAATGTTAATGAGACCGAAGGTGATGGGCGAAGATCATTAGATGAAAAAATCGAAGAATTACGAGAAAAAATAACCAAATTAACAGCAGAAATAGCCCAAGAACGTAGAAGCGGTAATGATGAAAAGGCTAAAACCATGGAGTTGGAACTAGTCATGTTAAATTCACAACTGCTACAACTTATAGAACAAAAAATGGAAAGTGCAAAAAGCCAATAACAGTTTTTAAAATTAAAGTATCTAAATATCTGTTGTTACTCAAACTTGAATTGACATTTTAGATTTATAAGTTGTATCAAACCCGTCATACATGCCACCAAAGCGTTCATTAGGCTTAGTATCAAAAGTACGCTTTCTTTATTTTTATTGGCAATTAATTGTATTAACTATGTCCCATGATAAATGTTTTTTATTTTCAAATAAGATTACTCATCGCTATACCCCCAAGGCGCAGCAGGTGGCGTAATTGGTTTGGTTAGGTCAAAGTCTACTCTAAATTCACGTCCTTCTCGAATCATGCGGTAGGTGAATTTTTCAGGGTAAATAAACATTTGCCACGTATTACCATTTGATTGTGGAATACCTTGTTTTACAAACAGTTCTTTTGAATATTGATCAACTGGAAAAGATTGCACTCGCTCCCAACCTGCATCCAAGGTGTGGCCACCATACATAGTTGATTTATCGTAACTTCCATCTACTTGACGATGATCGTGCTTTAAAGAAATACCAGAGTTTGTTTTAGTTAAAATCCACGTGCGTGAGGCATCATTCCCAACATGAAATGGAATTTGCAGCTGACGGTCAGTACATCTTCGTACATGCATTACTAATTTTTTATTAGCAAAGCTGTCGCCACTGGCATTGTCGACTGTAACTTTACCCTGATACGCTTTGCCGCAGTGCTTTTTAAAATGTTCGAAATAAGCATCATGGGTTGAAATAGAAACGTGCGGAGCTGGCAAAACAATGGCCTTGCCATCAGCGATATTTGTGCCAGCACTAACCGTTACACTAATACTTAAAATAGCCGCGCCAATCGGGCCAATAATAGGGCTTGATAAAATAGAAGTTTTCATGACAATTCTTTTATATTTAATAGGCGATAACCACTGATATTATCAGCTTTTGGATAGCATACACAACATGCTTGCGTATGCTCAGATTATCCATCGATTTACAAAGCAATAAATGTGATTGCCAACTATTTTATAAAGTAGCATCATATCTAAGTACTATCGGTTTCGCGCTTTATTGAAATTGCTAATTAATTTTTAAGTGATTGATAAAAATTATGAAGTTAAATATCTATACCGATATAGGTTATGCGTTAAAAAATCTTATCTAAAACTGATTTAGCTGCGCGGATTTCTTTAAATCGTTCAACGCATCCCCCTTTGTCAGGATGATGCTTTTGAGCAAGACGCAAATATTGAGCTTTAATCATTTTTGCATCAGCATCATTTGGCAAGGCTAAAATTTCAAGTGCCTCTTTTTTATTGTCTTGTGCAATATATTGTTGCCAAAATGATTTGAGCAGATCCGTTATTTCTTCTTCTTGTGTATCAAAATAGTGTTTTGCATTGAGATAATAACGTTCGAGGGGATCTGTGGTTTCAAGCGCTGTTTTAACATTATTATTGTTTGACGTGGAGTTGTTTAATGCAACTCGCTGAATTAGCACTGATTGAATAATTAACGTGAATTTATTCGAAAGCTGGTACTGTTTTTTTAAATGGTAGAGTGCATGCATGCAAAGAAAGTGGGCGCTAAATAAGTCTTTTGTATTTGCTAAGTTAAAATGGTGAAAAGGCATAATTTTTTTATCTTGTAAATGCTTAATTATTTGGTGTTCATTACATAAAGGGTACTCAGATAAAAATTTTGTTAATTCATCAAGTATTGAGGTTAAATAAGGGTTTAATGTTTGCATGTAGATAGCCTACCTAAATTTTAAGCTTGGCCTAATGAAATTTATAAAATAAAATGCTTGCCTGTATCTTAACACATTAAGCATTTGTTTTATCCTTCTGACTGTTCATCAATACAACACTCATCTTGTAGAAAATCGATAACAGTGAGTAATTTTTTATATTCTACAACACAATAAAGAGTACGTCCTTCACGTCTTTGTTTAATTAATCCAACTGAGGCTAGCTTAGAGATATGATGTGATAAGGTAGAGGCAGGAATTTTTAATTCTTCTTGTACTGCACCGACAGAAATGCCTTGTTCGCCTGCTTTAACTAAACGTTTAAAGATTGCTAACCTAGTTGGGTGACCTAATTCTTTTAATATGTTAGCAACCAGTTTTACTTCCACTATACTTTCCAAAAAATGGTTTATTTTATTTATTATTCGATAATACTCGAAATGTTTTGACATCGATACATTTTTCTTTATAATTCGATAAATCTAGAAATATGGAATCTTAAAAAATTACAATGAATATCACTCAAAATATGGTGTTTGACACATTAAATATGTTTGCATTTTTGGCTGTAGAGTTAACTCTACTCTTTTTACTTATTAGTTATATCGTAGGTGTACTTCAGCTATATATTCCACCGAATAAAATTGAAAATATATTGAGTAGCAAAAATGGTAAGGGGTATATTATTGCTGTTTTTCTTGGTGCAATAACCCCTTTTTGTTCTTGTTCTACCATTCCTTTTTTAAAAGGATTACTTAGAGCGAAAGCAGGCTTTGGTACTATGATGGTATTTTTATTTGCTAGCCCATTACTTAACCCAATTATTATGGGGTTATTTTTTGTTACGTTTGGTTTTAAAGTGACAGCATTTTATTTTGCTATTGCTACAGGGGTTTCGATTGTGGCAGGCTATTTATTAGAAATATTAGGGTTTGCGCAATACGTTAAACCTGAAGCTTATATGACCCCTGAGCCAAAATGTTGCGCGAGTGCTTGTGGTAAAGATACTTTGCCTAAAAGTAAGTGGGTTGTTATTTGGAATAGTACTTGGACAGACTTTAAAAATGTTTTGCCTTATCTCATTGGTGGTATTGCTTTAGGGTCAATAATTTATGGTTTTATGCCTACTGAATTTGTAGCAAACGTAGCTAGCGATGCTAACCCGTTTGCAGTACCAGTTGCTGCAGTTATCGGTATTCCACTGTATATTAGGGCGGAAGCTGTTATCCCATTAAGTGCGGCATTAGCAGCTAAAGGTATGGGACTTGGCGCTGTTATGGCTTTGATTATTGGTAGTGCAGGGGCAAGTTTAACGGAAGTTATTTTGCTTAAGTCTATTTTTAAAAATCAAATGATTGTTGCTTTTCTCTTTGTCATATTATCAATGGCAGTAGGGGCTGGTTATCTATATTCCTATCTTTTTTGATTATGACGTATTAGATATTTTAGAGTGAGTAAATTTGATTACTCTGCAATTAACTGCTTAATAGTGAAATAAGTTTTGCTATTACCTAATTTATTTTTTAAATAAGGTAGCACTTTTGTCATTTGCTTTGATAATTGCCAAGGTGGATTAACAATAAATAACCCTGTGCCTGTCATACCGTATTCATCGGTATCTGGTGATAAACAAAACTCAAGTTGTAATAGATTTTTAACATCACTATGAATGAACGCTTGCTCCATAGAATTCACCTGTTCTCGTTTAACAACAGGGTACCAAAGTATGTAAGTTCCCGTAGCAAACTTTTTGTAGGCTTTCACAATAGTATCTACGGCTTTGTGATAATCTTCTTTAAGTTCATACGGTGGGTCTATTAACACAACACCACGACGGTTAGGAGGTGGTAACAAGCCTAAAATACCTTGAAAACCATCACTTTGTTTAATAAAAACCTTCTTCCAGCGGTAACAAAAATCGTTTAAATGTTGAATATCAGTTGGATGTAATTCAAATAAATGCGTGCTGTCTTGGCGGCGCATAAAACGTTTGGCAATACCAGGTGATCCAGGATAAATATCGAGTTTGTTAGTTTCGTTTGTGCTGTTAGTAGGATTTAATTCTTTGATTAAATTCACGTAAGGCTGCAATGCATCAGGAAGGTTTGATTCATTAACTAATTTAGCAATACCGTCTTTGTATTCACCTGTTTTCTGAGAATATTCACCTGTTAGCTGATACATACCAGCGCCAGAATGGCTATCTATATAATGAAAGCCTTTTTCTTTACGGCACATATAATCAAGCACAAGTGTTAATACACTGTGTTTTAGTACATCAGCAAAGTTGCCTGCATGAAAGGCGTGACGGTAACTTAACAAAGATAATCCTTAATTTTTAATATGATTTTAAAATGTTTTTCTATTAAGCTCAGAGTAAATTGATTATTCATTTACTCTGAGCGTCTTGATGTTATAACTTATGCTTGGCTTGCTAAGTATTCATCATAAGTCCCTGCAAAATCATTATAACCCTCTGGCGTTATTTCAATAATACGGGTGGCGATAGTTGATACAAACTCTCTGTCGTGACTAACAAATAATAGGGTACCTTCGTAGGACTCTAGCGCCATGTTTAAAGATTCAATTGATTCCATATCCATGTGGTTAGTTGGTTCATCAAGTACCAAAATATTAGGCTTTTGCATCATTAATTTGCCAAATAACATGCGGCCTTTTTCACCACCAGAAAGCACTTTAACTGATTTTTTAATGTCGTCAGCAGAGAATAACAGCCTACCTAAATAACCACGAACCACTTGTTCATCGTCGGTTGGTTGACGCCATTGACTCATCCATTCAAATAAGTTCATATCGGTTTCAAATTCATATTCGTGGTCTTGTGCATAATAGCCAATATTAACATTTTCAGACCAGGTATATTCGCCAGACGATAGTTCATAACCCACATCATTCATTAAAGTACGTAAGAATGTTGTTTTACCAATACCATTCTCACCAATAATGGCTATGCGTTCACCTACTTCAATCAATGCTGAAATATTTTTAAGGATAGGTGTGTCATCAAAGCTTTTACATAGGTTTTCTATCACTAAGGCATTACGGAATAATTTCTTTTCTTGTTCAAAGCGAATAAATGGGTTACTACGACTTGAGGCTTTTACTTCATCAAGTTGGATTTTATCTATTTGTTTAGCACGAGAGGTTGCTTGTTTTGCTTTTGACGCGTTAGCTGAGAAACGAGCAACAAAGGCTTGTAACTCACCAATTTGTGCTTTTTTCTTTGCATTGTCTGCTAATAAACGTGCTCGTGCTTGTGTTGCTGCTAGCATGTACTCGTCATAATTACCTGGATAAACACGGAGTTCTCCGTAATCTAAATCAGCCATGTGGGTACAAACACTGTTTAAAAAGTGTCTATCATGTGAAATTATGATCATGGTTGAATCACGGGCATTTAAGGTTTCTTCAAGCCACTGAATAGTATGTATGTCTAAGTTATTGGTTGGTTCATCTAGTAATAAAATATCAGGATCTGAAAACAATGCTTGGGCGAGTAGAATACGTAATTTAAAGCCTGGGGCTATTTCACTCATCAGGCCGTAATGCTGCGCCACTGGAATACCTACCCCAATTAATAATTCACCTGCACGAGCTTCTGCGCTGTAGCCATCCATTTCAGCATATTCAGATTCTAAATCGCCAACACGCATACCGTCCGCTTCACTCATTTCAGGAAGCGCGTAAATGCGATCACGTTCTTCTTTAACAGCCCATAACTCGGTATGCCCCATAATAACGGTATCAATTACACTTGATGTTTCAAAAGCAAACTGATCCTGACGTAACTTACCTAAACGTTCGCCAGTATCAAGACTAACATTACCTGAAGTTTGCTCTAAATCGCCCCCTAAAATTTTCATAAAGGTCGATTTGCCACAACCATTTGCACCGATTAAACCGTAGCGATTACCACCACCAAATTTTTGTGAAATGTTTTCAAATAAAGGCTTAGCGCCAAATTGTTGTGTTATGTTGTTTGCTGCTAGCATATTATTTCAATTCTCTTAAATTGTATTTTTTAATGAGTTTTACTAGTGACTTTTCACTAATGTTAATTTATTTATCGTGTAAATAACTATTTTTGCTTATTTTTGTTTTTAATTACACGTTGTTCTGACCATATTTCAGTTAAACCTGATTTGAGGTGCTCAGTCTTGTTATTTTTACTGTGTTTAGCTGTTTTTTTACGATCCTTAAATTGATCGTCACTAAAGCGTGTTAACCCTTTATTTGCTTTCTGCTTATGGCTAGTGTTATTTCTTTTTTGTCCTGGGCTACTTTTAAAACCTTGGGCATTATTTTTACCTTTTTGTCTATTATTTCCTTGATTGCGTTGCTCATTCCGTGTTTCCTTGGGCACTAAGCAACTTGGCGACGAACCTATGAGTTTACTTAATCCCATTTTAATTAAAGCCGCGCGTATTTCTGGCCAGTTATTTGAATCATGGTAGCGCAAAATAGCTTTATGTAATCGTCTTTGTATTGCGCCTTTAGGTACAGCAATTTTACCGTCGTCTTTTGCTAGATTTTTACTGGTAACATTACGTAGTGAATTCAACTCAGTGTGATACAGCGTTGTAGCATTGGCTAAAGGTGAAGGGTAAAAATTTTGTACTTGGTCTAGTTTAAAATCATTTTCTTTAAGCCATAGTGCCAAATTCACCATGTCTTTATCTGTAGTTCCCGGGTGGGCAGAAATAAAATAGGGAATTAAATACTGTTTCTTACCGGCAAGCTTTGAGTAATGATCAAACATTTCTTTAAATTTGTCATAACTTCCCATGCCAGGCTTCATCATATTGTTTAATGGCCCAGTTTCGGTATGCTCTGGTGCTATTTTTAAATAGCCTCCTACATGATGACTTGCTAATTCTTTAACATAGTCAGGATCTTGTATTGCTAAATCGTAGCGTACGCCAGAGGCTATAAGCACTTTTTTAATACCTTTAACCTTTCTTGCTTTACGGTAAAGTTCAATTGTTGGTGTATGATCTGTATCTAAATGTCCACAAATTGTGGGCCATACACAAGAAGGTTTTCTGCAGGTAGCTTCAGCTTTTTCACTTTTGCAATTGAGTTGATACATGTTGGCCGTTGGGCCACCTAAGTCTGAAATTACGCCTGTAAAACCGGGTACTTTTTCTTTGATATCTTCAATTTCAGCAATAATAGAATCATGTGAACGTGATTGAATTATGCGACCTTCATGCTCAGTAATAGAACAAAAAGTACAGCCGCCAAAACAGCCTCGCATGATATTAATCGATGTTTTGATCATGTCATAGGCTGGAATTTTCGCTTTACCATAACTGGGGTGTGGTACACGCTGATAGGGCAAACCAAATACACCGTCCATTTCATCTTGTGAAAGCGGTTTAGCTGGTGGATTTAGCCAGATAATTCGATTGCCATGAGATTGTACCAAGGGTTTAGCCGATGTTGGGTTGACTTCTTGATGAAAAATACGTGATGCATGGGCATACATTACTTTGTTGTCTTTTACTTGCTCAAAGGTAGGCAAGTTAATGTAGGTATTTTCCCAAGGTTTTTCTTTTTTCTTCCATGTTGTATTTTTGCTGTATTTTAACGCTGAAATATTTACAACTTGGGCTGTTTTAGTTACATCTTCTAGTTCGTTAGTTTTTTCAGTCGCAGTTGATTCATTTTCACTACAACTTGTTGATGTGATTTCTTCATAAGGATTGGGGATGGGGTCTATTTTCCCAGGTCTATCGATATCCCGTGAATCAATACCTTTCCAGCCTGGCAGAGCGTGGTTAGCAAGAAAAGCACTACCACGAACATTGGTTATGTTTTTTATATCTTCGCCGTTAGCAATACGGTGGGCTATTTCAACAAGCGGACGTTCAGCATTACCATACACCAATAGATCGGCTTTTGAATCAAATAATACCGATTGACGTACTTTGTCTGACCAGTAATCATAATGTGCAATACGGCGTAAACTGGCTTCAATACCACCAATAACAACAGGCACACCTTTAAAAGCTTCTTTGCAACGTTGAGTGTAGGCTGTTACTGCGCGGTCAGGACGTTTACCGCCTTCGTCATTTGGCGTGTAAGCATCATCATGGCGCATACGACGTTCAGCAGTATAACGGTTGATCATTGAGTCCATATTACCTGCGGTAACACCAAAAAATAAATTGGGTTTACCTAGGGCCATAAATGCCGCTTTTGAGCGCCAGTCAGGCTGTGCAATCATGCCAACGCGGAAGCCTTGAGCTTCTAACATTCTGCCAATGATCGCCATGCCAAAACTAGGGTGATCTACGTAGGCATCACCAGTGACAATAATGATATCGCAGCTATCCCAGCCCAAGGCGTCCATTTCTTTTCTAGACATAGGAAAAAATGGTGCGGTGCCATAGCTTTCAGCCCAATATTTAGGATAATCAAATAAGGCTTGCGACTGTGTATTGCTCATAGATAGGCTCAATTTTTTGGTATTAACTTTTCAGTATTAATAATTGTAGATTACTAGTTAATTATGACAGGCTGAAACTAAGCGCGCGATTATAACAAAAATTCGTGAGTTTTTCTAAGGGAATATCATTTCTTTGGGGGGAGAATTTATTGATATGTCTTAAAAGTAAAATTTTATTTACGGCCTATTGTATGCACTTTGGATTTGTCTATTGTAAATATACAACCCTTTTGTTGTAATCAAAAAACAAAAAGCTTAAAGAGATAAAAAATGAAATTAACATTAATCACCTGCGCGATTGTTTCGGCATTAAGCCTGTCTGGTTGTAGTGGCATGAAAGATACCACATCAGTAGGGCAACTTAGTAAGCCGTCTGTTACTGATCTAGCTAAAATTGAAAATAAAGCACAACAAAATATTAATGCATTATATTCGAAAGCAACACAAATACTTTTTAGTAATAGAGCACCTGAAGCAACAATGTATGGCTTGTCTGTTGACGAAGTAAGTATAAAATTTAATGGTGAATTATCGGATTTTAGTCCAAACAGTGAGGCTGAATTACGTCAAAAACTAGCAAGCTTATCTGCTCAAATTGGTCATTTTAAACAAGCACAGGTAAGCGATGTTGAGTTGGATAACCAAGAAGTGATGGCTGATATAACACAGTATTACGCAGGACATAAAGATTTTTCTATTGGTTATATTGATGGGTGGATGGGATTATCGCCGTTTATTGTGAATCAAATAAATGGTCCATTAATTGATATTCCACGTATCATGCAAAATGATCAGCCTATCACGACAGAGCAAGAGGCACTTGAATATATTAGTCGTTTAAGTAAGTTTGGACAAATGGTTGCAAGCGTAGAAGAAAAGCTTGCTTTTGATGCCGCTCAAAATTGGCTACCACCTAAAAGTACGGTGACAGGGGCAATACGTTACTTGAAAGGATTTACTAGCGCAGAACCTGAAAAACATGTTTTTGTTCGTAACTTTGCTGAAAAAGTTAATATCATTCCTTCACTTTCAGCAGAGAGAAAAAAACAATTAATAACACAGGTCATCGCGCAAGTGACAAAAGTAGTTTATCCTGCTTATCAATCAATAACGAAAGCAACAGAAAAATTATTAACGAAAGCGAGAAATGAAGCAGGGATTTGGGCGCAACCAAATGGCGAAGCATATTATCAAGAAGCAATTATCCAATTAGGTAATAGCTCATTAACGGCAGATGAAATTCATAAAATTGGTTTAAATGAAGTAACACGCATTAGCAAACAGATGGATTCAATACTTTCAAGTCAAGGTTATAAAGAAGGTACAGTGGGCGAGCGTATGATTGCGTTAACCGAAGAACCACGTTTTTTGTATGAAGATTCTAAAGCAGGGCGAGATCAACTGCTTAATGATCTTAATGGGTACATTGATGAAGTTACCCAAAAGATGGCACCCATTTTTAAAACAAAACCAAGTTACAATGTTGAAGTTCGTTCTTACCCAGTAGAAATTCAAGAAGGAGCGCCAGGCGGGCAATATAGTCCCCCTTCTGTCGATGGTTCCAAACCAGGGATTTATTGGATTAATTTACGTGATATGAAAGCGAATCCGACCTTTAGTTTGAAAACATTAACGTATCATGAAGCGAATCCTGGTCATCATTGGCAAATTGCCTTGAATATGGGCCAAGCATCACTTCCATTTTTACGCAGAATAGCACCTTACAATGCTTACGTAGAAGGTTGGGCTTTATATAGTGAACAAGTTGCCAGTGAATTAGGGCTTTATGAAAGTGACCCTTTTGGTGATTTAGGTCGTTTACAGGCTGAATTATTTCGTGCGGTACGTTTAGTGGTTGATACAGGTATGCACCATAAACGTTGGACGCGTGAACAAGCTATTACTTATATGAGTGAAAAAACGGGTAATGCAGAGTCAGATGTCATTGCTGAAATTGAACGCTATATTACTTGGCCAGGACAAGCATTAGGTTATAAACTAGGTATGCTTAAAATTTTATCATTACGTGAACAGGCCAAAGCAGATTTAGGCGATAAATTCGATTTAAGTGCTTTTCATGATGTAGTTCTACTTGGCGGTGCAGTACCTATGGCTGTGTTAGATAGAAATGTGAAACATTGGATTAAATCACAGTTATCGTTATAACTTAATAGTATTAGCGTGATAAACTAATTATTTAAAAGACTACCAACGACTTTCAACGACTTTAATTTTTTAAATTATAGTCGTTGGTTCTTACACATAATTTAGCATTGCTGAGTTGTTTTAATGTAAGTGACATTGTTTCATTAAGAAGCAATGTGTTTTACCTAATTTAGCCGAATATTCAAGCTGCGCTATTTCATCTGCCGCAAAGACACTATCTGATAAAATTACTGCTGAACAATTTCCTTTACTTAACACTGATGTAATTTGCTTTAATTCAATTTTTACTCTATTTGTTGCATTACTTTTATAGTTCACCATTAATATTTTTGAAGCATCTATGCCGTGTGTTTTAGCAAGTTGTTCTATTGAATTTTCTTCTGGATTAATAAATAAAACCCATTTTTTTTCTTGCTTATGTTGCTGACAAATAGTGGCATATTGATTAGATAGTTCAAACTGATTTGCAACATTAGTATGCTGTAACCAATTAATATACATTGATTGGTTATTATTATGTGAATCAATTAACATATTGATATTATTGTTATTTATATTAAACATTATTAATTACCTGTATTGTAAATTACGCAAAAACAAATTAACTGTATGTATGTACAGTATCTCTGTTTTGTGTAATATTCAACCTTTATTTTTAATTAATTTCAAATTAGGTTTTTATTAGCGTGTGTATTTAATATGAAATACAAAAATGACACTTCTAGGTAGCAGCTTTAGAAAGATTTTGTTATTGTGTTTCTTATCTAGAAAGTTTTCATCTAACAAGCCTTGATCGTTCGAAATAAAACTATAATCGATTAAGCTGTGGGTATAATTATGTATAAAAATATGAAAATAATATTGGCGGATGATCATCCTTTATTTCGTCAAGCGTTAACGCTTACCTTAAAATCACACTTCAGTGATGCCGAAATCTTTGATGCTCAAACCATTCCAGAGCTTGAGCAGCATTTGCAAACAGTAAACGATGCTGATTTATTATTACTTGATTTAGATATTCCAGGCGCACAAGGTTTTAATAGTCTTATTACAATTAGGCGCATGTATCCCAATTTAGGGGTTGTTATCATTTCAGGTTTTGAAGATAAAGAAACTATTCACAAATCAATGAGTTTTGGTGCTGCTGGTTTTATTCCAAAATCTACGCCTGTCTCTGATATGGTGCTTGCTATTAAAGAAGTGGTTAATGGTAAGCTTTGGACGCCTGACGGTGAGTTTAACGGTCATGCTAAAACAAGCATAGCTGAAGATAAAATTGCATCATTAACACCTAAACAACATAAAATTTTATTAATGTTTGCCGATGGTTTATTGAACAAACAAATAGCTTATGAGTTGGGGTTATCTGAATCTACGGTTAAAAGTCATGCCAGCACTATTTTTTTAAAGTTAGGTGTGCGAAATCGCACTCAAGCGGTTATTGTATTGAATGAATTACAGCTCAATCAAAGTGCATTTAATCACGATATGACAGAATAGAAGGTTTTATTATTTGCCTTTTATTTATAAAGTGTTGTGAGAATAATTATTTGCTAGCTCCTTGGTAAGTAATGAACTAATTAAAGCACGTAAGGCGAGGGGTTTAATTATTTTTCTTAAATAACTAATATTATGCAGTTTTGCTAACGACGTAAGGTTCTCATCAGTTGTGGCTGTAATCAGCACGGCAGGTAATGAATATTGGCTCATAAGCCTTAATTGTTCAATAAGCTCTATACCATTAACTTTATCTATTGAGCATTCTCTCAAGCTCTTTTCAGTTAATAAAGTATCCATGTTCAGTGCTAGTTCATCGGGCTTATTCTCGCTAAGTTGGTAATCAACCAATAAAATATCTATTTCATCTTCGTGCTTTTTATATATAGCTTTTGCCTGTTGTGCTGTTTTTGCAGTGAATACATGACATTGCCATGTAGATAAGAGTGTTGACATACCGTCAAGTATTGCTTGCTCGTTATCTACACACAATACACCTACACCTTGTAAATTCATACTTGCTGTTGGTTGTGGCTGTTCTGCTTTTATTTTGTATTTTGTGATAGGCACATTAACGCTAAATAAACAGCCATGACCACTTTTAGATTTTAAATTGATTTTATGATTAAGAATGTTTGCTAAACTTTGAGCAATATTCAAACCTAAACCAAGACCTTTCGGACCAACAGAATTTGAACTATTTAGTTGGGTGAATTGTTCAAAAACTTGTTTTTGTTTTTCTAGCGGAATTCCTGGACCATTATCAAATACTTGGATACTCAATTCATCGCCTTGTCTACGACAGCCTAATAATACTTTATGTATTTTATTCTGTGTGCCTGTGTGCGCATAACGAAATGCATTACTGAGAAAGTTTTGTATAATTCTGGCTAAGAGAGTTAGATCACTAACAATGAATAATTTACTTGTTTTACAATGGAATTCAATATTGTACTCATCTGTTAGGGCACTAAATTCACTTGATAGCATATCGCAGATTTGTTTAACTGAAAATGCTTCAATGTTAGGTTTGATATTACCACTTTCAATGCGCGCTATTTCGTTAAGATCAAGCAATAAGCTATTGGCAATTTCTAAAGAGTTATCAATTTGCTTTATTTGTTCACGTACGTCTTTAGATAGTTTTGGATTTAACGACGCGGATGAAGAAAATAATCGAGCGGCTGATAAAGGTTGAAGTAAATCATGACTACATGCCTTTAAATATTGGCTTTTTTTCACATGAGCCTGTACTGCTCTTTCTTGTGCTTGTGCTAATTCAGCATTAGCTTGCGCAAGCTCTTTGTTTGCTTGTTCTAGCTCTACAGTACGAAAACGCACTCTTGATTCAAGATCCGTGTTTTCTTCCTTTAATACTTTTTCGGTTTGGCGATATTTAGTAATATCTGAAAATATCATCACAAAACCACCACCAGGTATTGGATTACCTTCTATGTGAATATTTTTACCATTTTTTAATTTATATTCAGAGTTATGTCGGCTGCCAGCTTTGATAAATTGAATACGTTTATCAACCTGTTTTGCAATATCGTCTATAAAATAACCTTGTTGACTAAGGTTAAAATGAATTAATTGACTGATAGGGCAGCCAATATAAATAATTTCATCAGGGTAATTAAAAATATCTATATATTGTTTATTCCAAGCCACTAAATTAAGTCCACTGTCAATAACAGAAATACCTTCGCTAACATTCTCAATAGCACTTTGCAATACCGTACGACTGAACTCTAACTGCTGAGTTGAGTTGTCTTCTACTAATTTAGCGACCTGATCAAACGCCATGTTTTGCCCACTAATAGCGAAAGATGTAACTAATTTAGCTGATGCTGAGCCTAATACACGAGCAAGCGTTGTTTCTGCATGAAGTAATATTGCTTCATTAAATTTTTTGTTGTTTTTGTTACCGTGATGACGATGAAATTGCTTAAAGCATTGTTGAGCCTTTTCTTTACCAATAAAACGGGCAAGTAAAAACTCTAACTCAACCAAATCAACTTTAGGTTGAACGGGAAGATTCCATTGAGTATTGCTTCTATCTTTATAAAAAAATTTACTTTGCATTTGCTCTCGAATACTTTGCCTTGTTAATAAGGATACTAGCCAAAGGGAGAAAATGTTTATGACTAATCCAACTAACGTGATAACGGTAGTTTTTGGTAAGTCGCTGTTTAATAAAGGATGATCGTACACACCTAATTGAGGGAGTAAATTAAACAATATCCAAATAGCAAAACCACTACTTATGCCTATCAACACACCAGCAAGCGTGGCTTTGCGCCAATAAAAAGCAACGAATAAGGTGGGGCCTACTTGTGCTATAGCACCAAAAGCAACTTCTCCTAATGAAGACAAGGTATCGGGCGGCGACAACAGTAATAAACCGTAACTCAAAAAAACAACAAATAAAACCAGCGCTTTTCGAATCAGTAAGAGTTGAGATTGAAAGTGGTTAAAATCGTGTTGTTGCTGACGTGAATATTTAAACATTAGCGGAAAGACAATTTCATTGCTGAGCATGGTACTTAAGGCGATTGTTGAAACAATTACCATTGAACTGGCTGCTGATACTGCCCCCAAAAAGGCAAATAAAGATAGCCATGTTTGGCCATGATATGCTGGTAAAAATAATACGTAAGCATCGGCAGCTAATGAATTTCCATAATTTAAATTACCAGCTAAACCAAGTGGGCCAGCAAAAAAGGCAAAAATTAGCACATAAATAGGTAAAAGCCATCTAGCCATGCTACTGGTTTTCTGTTCTTTTATTTCAACAAACATCACTTGAAATTGTCTAGGTAAGCATAAAAAGGCAGACATAACAATAATTAACAGCCCAAACATATCCACAAGGCTAGAAAACTCAAACTGTTTATCTATATTGAGTTGATCTTTTGATAACTCCCAAATAGCTGATGGCGAGTCGTAAACAATATAGCAAACGAAAATACCTACCACAAAAAAAGCAATTAACTTCACCAGAGACTCAAAAGCTATGGCAATCATTACGCCTGGATGGCGCTCAGTAATATCAATGGTACGAACGCCAAAAATAATGGTAAATACCGCAAGTATAATGCTGACAATGAGTCCGAGTTGCCAAATGGGTAAATCGGGCGTTTCTTGTAAAATTTGATAGGAATAAATAATAGCTTTTAGTTGCAGTGCTATATAAGGCATAGTACCAATGAGTACAACAATTGTAATTATTACGGCCAAATTTTGAGATTTACCAAACCGTGCTGATAATAAATCAGCGATAGAGGTAATTTTAAGCTGTAAGCTGGTTTTTACAATGCGTTGAATAAAAGGCCAAGCAAAAACAAATAATAAAATGGGAGCCAAGTAAACTGATATATAGGTAAATGAATGATTGGCTGCTTGTGCTGTAGTACCTAAAAAGCCCCATGATGTACAGTACACTCCTAACGAGAGAGCATAAATAATAGTTTGTTGTTTAGCTTTAAGTTTATTTCTGTATTTGCCACCTAAATAAGCAATGAGAAACAATAAGCTGATATAGCCAATGCTAACACAAACTAATAACCAATTTGAAAACATACCCATTCCACAGAACTAATCACACGCTCTAAATTTATCATAATTCAGCCTTAAAACATTCCTATATTTCTAAAACTTAAGTACTAGTACTTATTGTTCAGTATTTAATTACGACTAAAGGACTAAGTACTAGGTGCTAAGTCTTATTGCCGATTGTTAGATTTTTGTACTGTTCTATTATGTTTTTGGAAACAGAAAACAAATGAAAAAAAGAACATCAAAATAAATAGAAACAAAAATACATATAACTAGGGGAAACAAAAATGATTACCAAGTCTAAAAATTTATTACTCGCGTCAAGCTTACTTGTTGCAGCTGGTGCTGCCAATGCAGGTTATGACATTAAGTTATCAGAAGACGATAAAATTTCTTTTGGCGGCTACATAAAAGTAGACGCACGTTATGTTGATGGTGATGTAGCCTATAGACCTTATTGGATTGGCACCGGTGCTAAGCTTGATGATAGTGCTTCACAATTCAACTTATTTGCTAACGAAACGCGCTTTAACATGAAGTATACCCATGGTGATGTTATGGGCTTCATTGAAATGGATTTTTGGGGCGGTGGCGGTAACGAAATCGTTTCAAACTCAGCTAATCCACGTATTCGTCATGCGTTTATCAAATACAAAAATGTACTTGCAGGGCAAACTTGGTCAACTTTCATGAACACAAGTGCTATTCCAGAGTCAGCTGATTTTGCTGGTGCAACACTAGGTTTAGTCTTCATTCGTCAAGGTCAAATACGTTATACCATGGGTGATTTCCAAGTATCACTTGAAAACCCTGAAACTTGGGGCGGTGATACGGCCAATGACAATGTTCCAGATGTTACCGCACGTTATAACTTAAAAGGCGATTGGGGTAATGTGTCGTTCTCGGCATTAGCGCGTCAATTAAATACAACCCTAGGTAATACTGAAACAGCTATTGGGGCTTCAATTGCTGGTCGTATTAAAACGGTTGGTAAAGATGATTTCAGATTTCAATTCCATCAAGGTGAGTTAGGTCGTTATGTAGGTGCTGCTTTTGCTGCTGATGTTATTGGTGAAGAAGTTGAAGACGTAACAGCATATCTTGCAGCTTACCGTCATTATTGGACAGACACTTTACGAACTACTGTACTTTATGGTGCTGCAGAAGCGGATGTTTCTGGCGCGGATAGAAGTCAGTGGGGGGTTAACTTATTTCAAGACTTAACTAAACAATTAGCGGTAGGCGTTGAAGTGGGTAATTTCAAAATGAAAACTCTTGATGCTGATTCAAACTATGCACAGCTTTCATTGAGATACATTCTTTAGTTTTATAGCAAAACCTTGTTGACGTAACAGTTCCCATTTGTTGTTACGTTTTGGAGGGGGATATTCCCCCTCCCTTTTTATGTACAGGATGTACTGTATATCACGGTGAAAGGATATCAAAGAGCGTGTATTACGCACATATTATTTAATTAATTTAGGAGAGTGAGTATGACTGAGTCAATACTCAAAGTAGAACATGTTTCCTTGGCGTTTGGTGGTGTTAAGGCGCTAACCGACGTTAGCTTTGAGGTTCCCCGAGGCTCTGTATTTTCCATTATCGGTCCTAACGGGGCAGGTAAAACATCCATGCTTAATTGTATTTCTGGTCGTTATCGTCCTAACTCAGGCGGTATTATTTTCAATGATCAAAATGTTACTAAGTTACGTCCAAACGATAGGGCAGATCTTGGTATGGGACGTACTTTTCAAAATTTAGCCCTTTTTGGTCATATGTCAGTATTGGACAACATCATGGTTGGTCGCCATCATTTATTGAAAAATAACTGGTTAACAGGGCCATTGTATTGGGCTTCATCTGCGCAGAAAGAAGAACTTGCTCACCGTCGTTACTGTGAAGAAATTATCGACTTTTTAGAAATCTCACATATCAGAAAATCTGTCGCAGGTACTTTATCTTATGGTTTACGTAAACGTGTTGAGTTGGCACGTGCAATGGCACTAAAGCCTGAATTAATTCTGCTTGATGAGCCTATGGCAGGCATGAATTTAGAAGAAAAAGAAGATATGGCGCGTTACATCCTCGATTTAAATGAAGAATTTGGTATCACGGTTGTGATGATTGAGCATGATATGGGTGTAGTGATGGATATTTCTCATAAAGTAATGGTACTTGATTTTGGTAAGAAGCTCATGGCGGGATTACCTGATGAAGTGATGGCTGACCCACATGTTAAACGTGCTTACCTTGGTATAGAAGATGATGAAGTAGATGATATCTATGAAGAACAGGAGGCAAGTTAATGTCGAGCCAATTAAAAATAAATTCATTCAAAGCAAGTAACGATTTTGATATGGGAGAGTTAGATACTTTCCCTAAAATACTCAGACATAATGCTAAAAACTGGCCTAATGATATTTCCATGCGAGAAAAAGAGTTTGGCATTTGGAACGAGTTTACTTGGCAAGATTATGAAAACCGTGTTAAGTGGCTTTCGCTTGCCTTACGAAAATTAGGTGTGCAACCTAAAGACGCCATTGCCTTATTGGGTGATAACCGCCCTGAATGGGTTTGGGGTGAAATTTCAGCTCATGCGATGGGCTGTTATTCCATTGGTATTTTCCAAGATTCATTGCATGAAGAAGTTGTGTATTTACTGAATAAAAGTAATGCGACTGTTGTTATTGCAGAAGATGAAGAACAATGTGATAAATTGATGGAATTAGGTGATGAAATACCCGATGTAAAATTCATTGTTTATTGTGATCCACGAGGTATGCGTAAATATGACGATAAGCGATTAATTAGTATTGAAGATATTTACCAACAAGGCCAAGAAATAGATAAAAAATTTCCAGACTTATATAACGCTTATGTTGATTCAACTCATGCTGATGAAACTGCTATTTATTGTACAACGTCAGGAACAACCTCTAAACCTAAAATTGCTTTTTTAGGTGGTGGTAACTTTGTTAAACACTGTAGTTCTTATTTGCGCGCTGATCCTCGTCAAGCGGGTGATAATTATGTGTCAGTGCTGCCACTGCCTTGGATTATGGAGCAAGTATATGCTGTTGGCCAAGCCTTAATAGCAAGACAAATTGTTAACTTTGTTGAAGAACAAGAAACCTTAATGGCTGATCTTCGAGAAATTGGTCCAAGTTTCGTGTTGCTTGCTCCACGCGTTTGGGAAGGCATTTTAGCGGATGTTAAAGCGAGAATGATGGACTCTACTCCGCTGAAACAAAAGTTATTTGACTATGCATTTGCTATTGCAGAGAAAGCGCAAAACCAAGGGAAACGTTCTTGGTTTGCTGATTTATTGTTGATGAACGCGCTAAAAGATAGATTAGGTTTTACTTTCCTTAAATCGGCTGCAACGGGTGGTGCTGCCATGGGACCTGATACTTTCAGATTTTTCCAAACTATCGGGGTGCCGCTACGTCAATTGTATGGTCAAACAGAGCTTTGCGGTGCATACACTGTACATCAAGCTGATGATGTAGATTATGACAGTGTAGGTATTGCTTTTGATAATGCCGAAGTGAAAGTCATTAATGCTGATAAAGAAGGTGTTGGTGAAGTTATCGCGAAAACAGTGGGTATGTTCACTGGGTATTTAGATAACCAAGAAGCTTACGATGAAGATGTCATTGATGGTTGGATGCACACAGGTGATGCTGGATATGTTAAGCCTTCAGGTCATTTAGTGATTATTGACCGTATTAAAGATTTGGCAAAAACCAGTAACGGTGTGCAGTACTCGCCGCAATATATTGAAAACAAATTGAAATTTTCATCCTTCATTGGTGAAGCCGTGATCTTAGGTAAAGATAAACCTTATCTAAGTGCGCTAATTTGTATTCGTTTTTCTATTGTATCTAAATGGGCAGAACAACAAGGTTATGGGTTTACTAACTATACCAGCCTTGCTTCATTACCCGAAGTTTATCAAAAGCTTACAGATGAAGTTGAAAAAGTAAATGCAACTTTACCAGACGCTCAAAAAATTAATAAATTTATTTTATTGTATAAAGAGTTAGATGCTGATGATGGTGAATTAACGCGTACCCGTAAAGTTCGTCGAACTGTTATTGCTGATAAATATGGCGACATTATTACTTCAATTTATGACAACAAAGAGAAGGTGGATGTTGATACGGTTATTACCTTCCAAGATGGCGGTAGCTCACGTATTCAAACTCAACTTAAGGTAGCAACGTTAATTGAAAACGATGGTCGTGCAGTGTCCAAATCTAATAACAACCCATCACAGAGGAAAGCATCATGAATTTTGAACTCTTACTTCAATTAGTCACCAATGGACTAATTGTTGGTTTGCTATACGGCGTTATCGGTATGTGTTTTGTATTGGTGTATAAATCAACACAAATTGTCAACTTTGCCCAAGGTGAATTTTTACTTGTTGGTGCTTGGGTTTGTTGGGCATCACTGATTTATCTAGAACTACCATTCTTTGTTGGTTTTTTGCTAACGCTAGTTTTTATGGCTGGTTTTGGTGTTTTGCTACAAATGATTGTACTAAGACCTATGATTGGTGAACCGATTATCTCTGTGATCATGGTTACTATTGGTTTGTCAATATTTTTCCAAGCTCTAATGAAATGGATATTTGGTGTTTCACCTCAAAGTTATCCGCAGGTATTTGATACTGAAAATATAAATATTTTTGGCTTAAATATCGAAATGGCTTATTTAATGAGTACGATTATTGCACTGTGTATCATGGTTGCCTTCTTCTTATTCTTTAAGTATTCAAGACATGGTTTAGCGATGCGTGCCACTGCTTTTGACCAACAAGTATCGCAAAGTTTAGGCATATCCGTAAAGCATGTGTTTGCGATGAGTTGGGGTATTGCCGCGACAGTATCAGGCACTGCAGGTGTAGTAATTGGTATGGTAAATGGTGTGTCAGATTCACTGTCAATCATGGGGATTAAAGTTTTTCCAGCGGTTATTCTTGGAGGATTAGACTCTATTGTGGGTGCTATTGTAGGCGGTATTACTATTGGTGTTTTAGAGAACGTTGCTGAATTTTTCGATAGTCAATATCTTCATGTGGGCAATATGTATGACATCGCACCATTTTATGTGTTGTTAATTATTCTTTGGTTCAAACCATACGGTTTATTTGGCACGAAAGATATTGAGCGTATATAACGCCAATTAACAGACAATAATAATTATTTAGGAGTAATTTATGTCTAGTTTAACTATGCGCCCGTGCGGAGACTTTCGTACTAGCTATAAACAAGATAATACAATTTTTGAAACAAAAACTATCCGTTGGGTAACTATTTTAACCATTATAGCACTGTGTTTTGCACCTTTAGTGTTGGGGGGCTATTTCATCACGCTACTTATTCAAATTTCATATTTGGGTATAGCTGCGTTGGGCCTGAACATTTTAGTGGGCTATACCGGGCAGATCTCGTTAGGACATGGCGCATTCTTTGGTTTTGGTGCATTTGCCTCAGCTTGGCTAAATACAAGTTTTAATATACCTGTATTTTTATGTATTCCTTTGGCTGGTTTCTTAACTATGGGCGTTGGCATGATGTTTGGTGCACCAGCGGCGCGCATTAAAGGTCTATATTTAGCAATAGCCACCTTAGCAGCACAATTTATTATAGAAGATTTTTTTGCTAGGGCAGAATGGTTTTCTGGTGGCGCTGCTGGTTCAATGGCTGAACCATTAACATTATTTGGTTTTGCTTTTGACACAGATAAAAGTTTTTACTACGTGGCATTATTTTCATTAGTGTTTATGTTTATTTGGGGCTGTAATTTAATGCGTAGTCGTGACGGTAGAGCATTTGTTGCTGTGCGCGACCATTATTTATCAGCTGAGATTATGGGCGTTAAATTAAATAAATATCGCTTATTGTCTTTTGGTATTTCTTCATTCTATGCCGGTATTGGTGGTGCATTGTATGCGCATTATCTAGGTTATGTTTCGGCAGAAGGCTTCACTATTATGATGTCTATTCAATTCTTAGCCATGATTATCATTGGTGGTTTAGGTTCAATAAAAGGCACATTAATGGGCGTTATCTTTATGGTGTTTTTACCGGAAGTGTTAGGTAGTGGTGTTGAGATAATGAAAATGACTGAATGGGGCAATATACCCATGGTTGTTGATGGTTTAGCTTATATTAAAGAAATGGCCATTGGTCTAGTTATTATAGGATTTTTAATTTTTGAACCTGAAGGATTAGCTCACCGCTGGGCACAAATTAAAAATTACTGGAAATTCTACCCATTTGCTTACTAATCATTTTTGATTTGAAAAGTCAGATAATAATTTACTAAGTAATGGAGAATAATGCGCAGTTAAGTTTATGGGGATAGTTATTTATTTAACTGCGTAACGTAAAGCAAACATAAAAATAATATTTACCTCACTTTTCTGTGGGTAAGGTAACAACAATTTAAGGAACATCACATGAAAAAAGTTATGAATAAAAAATTATTACTAAGTTCAATTGCAACCAGTATTGTTTTAAGCATTACTAGCCAAGCACAAGCACAAGCACAAGCACAAGATTCTGTGTTTGTTGGCCATTTAGCTGACATGTCAGGCCCTACTGCTTTTGTTGGTAAAAACTACGCAGATGGTGTGCGTGATTCGCTTGCTTACATCAATGCACATGGTGGTATAAAAGGCACAATACTTGAGTCTGAAACTGTTGATTACGCATACAAAGTACCGCAAGCGATCGCGTCATATAAAAAATGGAAAACACGTAAAAAAATGGTCGCTATGCAAGGTTGGGGAACGGCAGATACGGAAGCATTAATTTCTTTTGTTGCACGTGATAAAACGCCAGTTTTTTCAGCTTCTTACTCTGGGCATTTAACTGATCCAACAGGAAAAAACCCTAATACCAAAAAACCTGCACCTTATAACTTCTTCTATGGTGCTTCTTATTCAGATGCTTGTCGCGGTTTAGTGCAATGGGCAGCAGAAGACTGGAAAAGTAAAGGCAAGGCAGGTAAACCTAAGTTTACCCATATTGGTGCTAATCACCCATTCCCTAATGCACCCAAAGCAGCTTGTGCTGAATATGCTGAAGAGTTAGGTTTTAACGTGTTATCTCCTGTGGTCATATCAATGAAACCAGGTGATTTTAAAGCACAATGTTTAAGTATTAAAAGCTCAGAGTCGAATTATGGCTATATCGGTAATTTAGGTGGCTCAGTACTGTCATTAGTGAAGTCTTGTAATACCGTAGGTGTTGATATTCAGCTTATGTCAAATATTTGGGGTGGTGATAAAGAAGTATTTGAAGCGGGCGGTGAAGGAATTAAAGACTATATATTCCCAACGATGACTCCTTTTTGGAATGATCAAGTTCCAGGTATGAAACTGGTTCGTGAAATTTCTAAAATGTCAGATGAGTCAGGTAAAAAAGAACGTGTACATCATTATATTCGTGGCGTTTGTTCAACTTACTTTATGAAAGAAGCAATGGAATGGGCAAAAGATAACGGTGGTATAACAGGTGAGAACATTAAAAAAGGTATGTATGTTCATAAGGACTGGGTACCAAAAGGCTTAGAAGGTGTGTGTTTAGCCGCTAACTGGACCAATGAAGATCACCGTGGTATTAACCAAGTTAATATTTATAAAGGTAATTATGTCAACGGTAAAGTTGATATAGAAAAAGTATCACAAGTGACTTTAAAGCGTCGTGATGACTGGTTAGGTTATTAATCCTCGTCTTACCTGATAATTGTTGGAACACATAACGTTCCTATTATCTAATAACTATCCAGCTTGTAAAAGCAGGATAGTTATATTTTCAACGGAGTAAATATTTTATGTCACAGGCGGCAGCAAACATTAAAACAGCTTCACCTATGCTATCGGTTAACAATATTGAAGTGGTTTATGACGAAGTTATACAAGTGCTTCGCGGAGTGTCTTTAGATGTGCCAGAAGGTGAAGTAGTCACTTTACTTGGGCCAAATGGTGCAGGCAAATCAACTACGTTAAAAGCTATATCAGGTTTACTTAAAACTGAATATGGTGAGGTTACTAAAGGTGATATTACCTTTATGGGTGAGCGTATTGATAAGAAAAATGCAGAAGACGTGGTACGTAGTGGCCTTTTTCAGGTGATGGAGGGACGTCGAATTATTGAAGACATGACATCAATTGAAAACCTTAAATTAGGGGCTTATACCCGTAAAGATTCGCAAATTAATCAAGATATCGAAATGGTATTTAATTATTTTCCTCGCTTGAAAGAGCGTACGGGTCTTGCTGGTTATTTATCAGGTGGTGAGCAGCAAATGCTTGCGATTGGTAGAGCATTGATGGCGCGTCCTAAAATGATTTGTTTAGATGAGCCTTCAATGGGGTTATCACCATTACTGGTAAAAGAAGTTTTTGGAATTATTAAAAAAATAAATAAAGACCAAGGTATTACCATGTTATTAGTTGAGCAGAATGCCAACTATGCCATTAAAGCGGCAGACTATGGTTATATTATGGAATCAGGGAAAATTGTACTTGATGGTACGCAAGAACAGCTACTAAGTAACGAAGACGTAAAAGAATTCTATTTAGGTGGTGGTAATGAGGAACGTAAAAGCTTTAAAAACTTAAAATCTTACAAACGACGTAAACGTTGGTTGTAAGCATCTGAGACGTTTGTAATTTATCTGAATTTTAAAATAATCGAGTTACCATGAAACAATATTTTTATGAAAGAGAGTGTCAAAATCCAGAATTGCGAGAGCAATCTTTAATGGCACGCTTGTCTGATTTTATCACTTATGCAAAGCAAGAATGCTTACATTATCAGCAAATTTTAGCACATGTTGATGCTGAAAAAATAACAAGCCGAGAACAACTCGCACAACTTCCCATTACCAGAAAATCAGATCTAGTGAGGTTACAGGCAAAAAATTCTCCTTTAGGTGGTTTGAATGCTAAAAATGCCAATTTAGGTCGCATTTTTCAATCACCAGGGCCAATTTATGATCCTGAAAATACGAGTGATGATTGGTGGCGAATGGGACAAGCCTTTTATTCGGCTGGCTTTAGAAAAGGTGATTTAGTGCAAAATTGCCTATCTTATCATTTGACGCCAGGTGGTTTTATACTCGATTCTGGTGCAAGAGCGTGTGGTTGCGTGGTGATCCCAGCAGGGCCAGGGCAAACCGATTTGCAACTTGATATTATTGAACACCTTAAACCACAAGGTTACGCAGGTACGCCCTCATTTTTAAAAATATTGCTTGATAAAGCCAAAGCAGAAAACCGAGATATAAGCAGTGTAACTAAAGCACTTGTTACTGGAGAAGCATTACCATCAGCACTTCGATCTGAATTCAATGTTGCGGGTATCAATACGTTACAAGCTTATGCTAGCGCTGATGTAGGACTTATTGGGTTTGAATCTAAAAGTGATGATGGTTATGTTATTGCTGAAGATTTACTCGTTGAAATTGTTCGCCCAGGAACGTTAGATCCTGTTGCTGATGGAGAAATTGGTGAAGTAGTGGTGACAAGTTTTAATCTAGATTATCCGCTTATTCGTTTTGCTACAGGTGATTTATCTGCAATAAAAATAGGCGTAAGTGATTGTGGTCGAACTAATATGCGAATAAAAGGTTGGATGGGGCGTGCCGATCAAACGACCAAAGTGAAAGGAATGTTTGTTCATGCGGAGCAAATAGAGAAAGTTAGACAGGCCTCTCCAAATATTGCAAAAATGCGCTTGTCAGTAACGCAAGTCAATTATAATGACCAGATGCATTTACAATGTGAATTAGCCGCTAGTAATAGTTCTGAGGCTGAACTTGCCGCGATCATTGAACATATTAGTGCTACATTGAAAAAGGTAACTAAATTAACAGGTTCCATTGAAATTGTCGCTTTAGGCACTTTAGCTGATGATGGTAAAGTGATTGATGATTTACGAACCATTGGTTAAGTTATTTTATACCCAAACAATACTATTTAAATGTGTATGAGTTAAGGATGAAAAATGAATAAAAAAGCATTTCAAGATTGTTATCCAGAAGAATTAAGTCATTGTTATGGTTGTGGTAAAAATAATCATGACGGACATCAGTTAAAGAGCTTTTGGCAACACATTGATAAAGAAAACTTACTCGCAAGTACCACTATTGCCCATCATATGCCTGATGAGGTTTACACTGCTATTCCAGGCTTTGTTTACGGTGGCATGATTGCTTCATTAATTGATTGCCATGGTACAGGCAGCGCGTCTGCTATGGCTTATCTGGCGCAAGGACGTGAAATGGGAAGTTCTCCAACATTACGTTTTGTTACTGGAGCGCTAAATGTGAGTTATTTAGCACCCACACCACAAGGTGTTGAATTGGAGTTAGTTGGCCGTTTTAGTGAAGTGAAAGAACGAAAAGTTATTGTTGATATAACCTTATCAGCCAACGACATTATTTGTGCTAAAGGGCAGGTTATTGCTGTGTTAATGCCTGAAGGTATGACACCTAAAAAATAAAACGATAGCTACATTTTAATACCCACCTTAATCTTCCCCTGATTAGTTTTAAGGGGAAGTTTTGATAAGTTATATCCTATATATAAAAATAAAACATAGAGCAGGTATTGCTGGTTATCTAGATTCGCTTTTGTTCTTAAAGTTTTTATATCTTCTGCGTTTTTCTTTGTGTTATTTGATTAATTGAGATGCATCTTTATCTCCAGAAAAGAACTACTCCAAATATTTTTTGTATTATAATTACACTCTGCATCTGATGCCTATTTCTTTAATTGAAAGTGATAATTGTTTTTATTTGTTTTTGTTTGTTTTTAGTGGTTTAATTTATTGGGAAGGTTCTTGCTTAACTGTTCTACTTTTAATCTTTTCATGTGAGTGAAGTTAATTTAGTTTACGTATTTTAGAAAAGAAGCATTAAAGCACGACTTTTATACCAAGTTGATTAAGTTCTTTCCCACTCAGCGAGAATTAAAAGGCTTAG
>CBDLPA010000031.1:0-35377 GCA_965305135.1 uncultured Colwellia sp. | reverse complement strand
CCTCTAAGCCTTTTAATTCTCGCTGAGTGGGAAAGAACTTAATCAACTTGGTATTATTTCCTCTCTTTTTTACCAGAATACCAAACAACGCATCATATACGTCTAGTCAACTTTTGGCATTTTACTTGCATTCAATAAAGTAACGATTTTTATTTTATGGAAACCATTATGGATAAGATGCTTTATGTCGCCATGAGCGGTGCCAAACAAAATATGCAGGCGCTAGCGATTAACGCTAATAACCTCGCCAATGCCAAAACAACTGGTTTTAAGGCTGATTTAGCACAGGCGCGTACTATGCAAGCATTTGGTGAAGGTCAACCTACACGTGTTTTTGCCATGACCGAACGTGCAAGCCAAAATTTTGACTCGGGTTCTTTATTAACAACTGGGCGTTCTCTTGACATCGCTGTGAAAGGTGATGGTTGGTTTGCTGTGCAAACACCTGAATTATTTAATGCCGATACTTTAGGTTTTGGTCAAGGTGAAGCATACAGCAGACAAGGGCATTTGCGTTTAACAGAAGATGGCACATTAGAAACATCCAATGGCGAACTGGTACTAGGTGACAATGGACCGATTATTTTGCCTTTACCTGTAAGTAATATTCAAATTTCTCCTGACGGCACAATTATGGTTCAACCTGAAGGAGCACCAAATAATGCCCTAGAAGAAGTTGGCCGTATTAAATTAGTTAACCCTGATGTTCGCCTAATTGAAAAGGGTGAGGATGGCTTATTTAGACGCAAAGATGGTCAAGTAGAGCTTAGTGATGTGAGCGTGAAAATACAAGGTGGCGCGCTTGAATCAAGCAATGTTAACCCTTTGTCTGAAATGACAGACATGATTGCGTTGCAAAGACAATTTGAAATGCATTTGAAACTGATGAAAACCGCAGAAGAAATTGATGCAAGTAGCTCTTCATTATTAAGGGCATTCTAATGTTTACTTATAGTGACGAAAGCAATCTAAAATTTAGAGGTGATGTATGAACCCAGCATTATGGATCAGTAAAACAGGCTTAGATGCACAAACCAAAGACATTGCAGTTATTTCAAATAATCTCGCGAATGCTAGTACGGTTGGCTTTAAGAAAAGTAGAGCTGTTTTTGAAGATTTACTGTACCAAAACATTAACCAGCCAGGTGGACGTACCGCAGATGATAGTGAAGCACCGTCAGGTTTGATGCTAGGTGCAGGTACAAAAGTTGTTGCCACGCAAAAAATTCATACGCAAGGGGATATGTTAACAACAGATAACTCTCTTGATTTGATGATTCAAGGTGAGGGTTTTTTTGAAATTCTAATGCCAGACGGAACGTCAGCGTACAGTCGCAATGGTCAATTCACTACAGATGATGAAGGAAACATTGTTACACCAGGTGCTGGTTATTTATTACAACCCCAAGTCACTATACCTGAAGATGCTATAAGTATTGTTGTGTCACAAGACGGTGAAGTTTCTGTAACGGTTCAAGGGCAAGCAGAACCTGCTGTTATTGGACAAATTAATACCGTTAACTTTGTTAACCCAACAGGACTTGAACCCATTGGACAAAATTTATTCACTGAAACTGGTGTAAGTGGTGCGCCTCAAGAAGGCGTTCCAGGTTTAGAAGGCTATGGCATGATAGTGCAAGGGGCTTTAGAAACGTCGAATGTTAATACCACAGAAGAATTGGTTAATTTAATTGAGTCTCAACGGGTATATGAGATGAATTCAAAAGTGATTTCAGCTGTTGATGAAATGTTAAGTTATATCAATCAACAATTATAATTAATGCTTATATAAATAGTACAAAATTGGCCGTTTGTGTTTTAAAACTAAGCACTTAATCAGTTAGTTAGATTGTACTTGATTCAGGTAAAAGGCAGTGAATTGCCTGAATAACAGATTAAATAAAAGCATAAAGGTTGGAGGCAATTATGAAAAATACGTGGAATAAAATTAGTTTAAATTTAGTTGTAGTTTTATTTGTTGCTCAACTTAGTGCGTGTAGTAATACGGTTGAATTAAGTAAGGCATTGCCTAACGATCCTGACTTTGCTCCGATTTTACCTGAAGTTGAAGAAGCGTCGATTATTCCAACAGGCTCTTTATTTAAAGAGAACTATGTCAATAATATTTATTCAGACTCAAAAGCACACCGAACTGGCGATATTATTTCCGTTATATTGAGTGAAAGCACTCAAGCAAATAAAAATGCAAAAACTGAGTTGAAAAAAGAAAATAATGCGGTTTTAGACCCTATTATTGGTTTGGGTGGAGTTCCTGCATCCATAAGTGGTAAGTCGTTACAGTTTGGTGTTAATCAAAATAATAGCTTCAAAGGAGATTCAAAGTCCGATCAAGGTAACAGCTTAAGTGGTGACATATCTGTGCATGTATTGAAAGTACTCCCTAACGGTAATTTAATGATCCGAGGTGAAAAATGGATCACATTAAATAATGGTGATGAATATATTCGTTTAACAGGCATTATTCGTCCAAAAGATATTAATTCAAATAACACCATTTTATCAACAAAAGTTGCTAACGCGCGTATTCAATATTCGGGAACGGGAAGCTTTGCTGATGCGAACGAGCAAGGTTGGCTAACTAAATTTTTCAGTAGTTCGTGGTGGCCATTATAGGTTTTGGTTTTTATAGCTAATACGTATTATTTTCAAACACACAAATACAAATTTCGCCTATACAGAGTAATATTATGAAAGCAGTCTTAGCAATTATCTTTATTTTACTGACCTTTAACAGTCAGGCTCAGCGTATCAAAGACTTAACTGATGTGGCAGGGGTGCGTTCAAACCAGTTGATTGGTTATGGTCTTGTTGTTGGTTTACCTGGAACAGGTGAGCAAAGTCCGTTTACCGAGCAAAGCTTTAAAACCATGTTAAGTAACTTTGGTATTACCATGCCTGAGAATTTAAAACCTAAAATTAAAAATGTAGCTGCTGTTGCTGTGCATGCAGAGTTAAATGCTTTTGCAAAACCTGGGCAAACAATTGATGTTACTGTATCTAGCATGGGTAGTGCACAAAGCTTACGTGGTGGTACCTTGTTACAAACTATGTTGATAGGCCTTGATGGCAATGTTTATGCTGTTGCACAGGGTAGTTTAGTGGTTAGTGGTTTAGGCGCGGGGGGGCTTGATGGCTCTAAAATACTTGTAAATACACCTACGGTAGGACGCATTGCCAATGGCGCTACTGTTGAACGTGAAATTAAGTCTCCTTTTTCACTGGGCGACTCTATCACATTTAACTTACACAATTCTGATTTTACCACAGCAAAACGTTTAGCAGACACGATTAACAGCCTTATTGCTGGTTCGGCTAAAGCAATTGACGCAACGTCAGTAAAAGTAACGGCACCAAGAGATATTAATGACCGTGTTGGCTTTTTATCAGTATTAGAAAACTTAG
Organism: uncultured Colwellia sp.; assembly: GCA_965305135.1. Taxonomy (GTDB): domain Bacteria; phylum Pseudomonadota; class Gammaproteobacteria; order Enterobacterales; family Alteromonadaceae; genus Colwellia. The sequence continues at coordinate 31,954 of CBDLPA010000031.1, read as the reverse complement.
AGTTTGAACCCGCATTACCTTCTGCAAAAATCATTGTTAACTCGCGTACTGGTACCATTGTTATTGGTTCAGAAGTACAACTACTTGCCGCTGCAATTACACACGGTGGTATTACGGTAACCATAAATGAAACTCAAAAAGTGTCTCAGCCAGGTGCTTTTGCCGAAGGTGAAACCGTGGTGACCAATGAATCTAGCGTTAATATGACACAAGAAGATGCGCGTATGTTTGTGTTTGAACCAGGCGTGTCTTTAGATACACTCGTCAGAGCCATTAACGAAGTAGGTGCTGGCCCAGGTGATGTAATGGCTATTTTAGAAGCACTCGATCAGGCGGGTGCAATTCGTGGCGAATTGATTGTTATTTAGAGTAAAAATTTAACGGTATAAACTGATGGCTGATAATTTACTTAACACCTCTAATTTTGAACAAGCGCGTAATTCATTAGAATTAACGGGGTTGAATTCTATTCGCCAACAATCTAAAGAATCGGATGGTGAAAGTAAAAAAGCAGCATTACAAGAAGCTGCGCAGCAGTTTGAAGCTATTTTTATGCAAATGCTATTAAAAAGCATGCGTAAAGCCGAAGATGTATTAGAGTCAGATAGTCCATTTAATTCAGAATCAACCAAATTTTATCGTGATATGCATGATCAACAAATGGCGATTGAATTATCTTCTAATGGCTCATTAGGTTTAACTGATCTTATTGTCAGACAACTTGGTGGTGACAGTGACAACTTTACCCCAAGTTCAGTGCTACGAAGTGATGGAAACATTGGCAAAATAAATAATAAACCTTCAAGCGTTAGCTCGAATCAAGAAACATTATCGCTAGATAACAGTCAGATTACTCCATCTAATCCATTTGCCGTTTTTTCAAAAACTACTACTGCATCAGCGTCAAACCAAAATGATGATACTTTTACGCATATTCCTTTTGTGCCGTCAAGGAAAGCAACATTAGAAACAGATGCTAATAAACAGGGTGTCAATTTTTCCACGCCTTCATTTGCTAAGCCAAAAGACTTTGTTAGCGCATTGACTGAGCCTGCAAAAGTTGTTGAAGAAAAAATAGGAGTACCCTTTCAAGTTGTTATCGCACAAGCCGCACTAGAAACAGGGTGGGGAGCAAAAATAATTAAAGATAAACAAGGTGCTAGTTCGCATAATTTGTTCAATATAAAAGCTGATAATCGCTGGGAAGGCGAGCATATTCAAAAGGATACCCTAGAATTTGAACAAGGAGCAATGGTAAAAAAATCAGCACCATTTCGTGCTTATCAATCATTAGACGAAAGTTTTAATGACTACGTTAACTTTCTTACTGATAACGACAGGTATCAAGACGCACTTCAAAATTCTGATAATGTGGAGCGATTTTTGCAAGGTTTACAAAAAGCAGGCTATGCGACCGATCCACAATATGCCGACAAAATAATGGCAACACTTCGTACAGTCTCAAATTTAATCATTAAATAAAACAAATCGTAGCATGCTGCGATAAATGTTGAGGCAATCATTATGTCAGTAAGTTTATACCAAAGCGGCGTGAGTGGCTTGTTAGCAGCGCAACAACAGTTGGCTACTACTGGTAATAACATTGCCAATGTTAATACTGAAGGTTACAACCGACAACGTGCAGAACAAAATGCATCAATGGGGTTAACCAGTGGTAATAATTTCATTGGCTCTGGTACTTACATTCAAGACATTACACGAATATATGATGAATTTTCATATAAAGAGCAAACACTCAGTCAAAGTAATTTAGGCAATGCGGATTTATTAGATACCCGCTTATCACAGCTTGATCAAATCATGAGCACTGCAGGTGGTGCGGTTGTGAATTCTTTAGAGAATTTCTATCAAGCCGTCAATAGTATTGCAGACAACCCCAACGATTCAGGCTTACGTAGCATAGTGCTTAATCAAGCAAATATTTTAAGTAGTGACTTTAATGAGTTAACCAATTCTTTTGGCCAAATGACTGACGCCGTAAACGGTGAAATTACCCAAGTAGCCACGAGAATTTCTGAAATTTCGATTGAATTAGCAAAGTTGAATGAAACAATTTCACATTCTCAAGGCTTAACCGTATCAGGTCAACCTAATGATTTACTTGATAAACGAGATCAACTAATTACTGAGCTAAGTGGTTATACGCGAGTGACTACGGTGGAAGATCAACACGGTGTTCAAACGGTCATGATAGGTCAAGGCACCACGTTAGTGGCAGGAATTACCCCTCTTACCCTGCAAGTTAATGCCGGTGACCCCGATGCAAAAAAGACACAGTTAAGTTTAGTTAGTGGTAGCAGCAGTGTTGCAATTAAAGGGGAAGACTTAGGCGGATCTTTAGGTGCCAATTTTCAATTTAGAGATGATGATTTAAAACAAATACGTACAGAGATTGATCGCTTAGCAATGGCAATTTCGTCAACATTGAATGACACGCAAGCGAGTGGTTTAGATCTCAACGGTTTACAAGGTGCTAATATTTTTACTGATATAAATACTAATCAGTTACAACAAGGTAGGGTGTCATCTCTTTCTGATAATACTGGCACAACGAGTGCTCAAGTTACTATTAATGATGTGTCATTAGTGCCTACAGATGAATTTGAAGTACGTTTCGATGGTACTGATTTTACACTATACAATTTAACGACAGGCAGTAACGAAAACTTAGGTCCTCCAGGTGGCGGCTCTCCTGCAGGTACACATACTCCTACTAATCCAGATTATGGTTTCTCATTTGTTGAAACAGGGGTTCCTGCTAATGGAGACAGGTTTATAGTAGAGCCTACAAAGAACAGTGCTGCATTAATGAAAACAACATTAACTGATGGTAACGCCATTGCTGCTAGCACGGCTATTGCTGTCACACCAAGTACAAGTAATGTTAGCGATGGCACAATAAATGTTACTAATGTGATTGATCCTGAAGCGGCCAGAACTTATGACATAACGGTTGATGTATATGAAAGTGTTCCTGGTACTTTTAGTTATCGGGTATATAACAGCACTACACCACCACCTGCGCCGACTATTGCGTCAGGTACTTATGCTGCTGGGGCTAGTGCCACTATTGACATTCCTGCTGGCTCACCCGATTTTCAAATTGAAATTGCAGGAGATCTGGCTGGTGAAGGTGCTAATGCGCGTGAAACATTTACGCTAAATGATGCCTTTGGTGTTGGTAACGGTAACCATGCGGTGGTGATGGCCAAAACACAAGAAAAAGGGGTTACTGACGGAGGTGAAAAAACATTTAGCCAAAGTTTAGCCACTTCAACTGCCGTTGTTGGTGCTAAAGCGAGTAATGCATCATTAGTGGCAGACACAGCTCAGGCCTTATATACACAAGCTTATAACCGAAACCAAGCAACATCTGGCGTTAACCTTGATGAAGAAGCTGCCAATCTTTTGAAATTTCAACAAGCTTATCAAGCGGCATCACAAATAATTTCTACGGCAAATACTATTTTTGACACTATTTTAGCTGCCGTAAGGTAAGGAGTTTTTTCATGCGCGTATCAACAGCTCAATTTTATTTTCAAAGTGCTCAAATGATGAGTAATAAATCGTCAGATGTTAACGACCAAATGGCGCATATATCAAGTGGTTTGCGCATACATACGGCTAAAGATGATGCGGTTTCTTATGGCACTTTATCAGGTTTGAAAGATGATCTAGCCAATATTGAGAAATATAAACGCAATATTACTATGGCTGAAAGTGATAACAATTTACAAGAAGTTGTGTTTGCTGATGCGGAACTGGTTTTAAACCGTATTACAGAAGATTTATTGCAAGCCAATAATGGTCGTATGTCTACGGAAGATTTGCAAACGCTAGCAAATCAAGTGAGAGACAGTTTTGACCAATTACTTGATATTTCTAACACGCAAAATGAAAATGGTGATTATATTTTTGCTGGTTTTCAAACTAATTTGCAGCCATTTAGCCAAAAAACTGACGGTTCAGTTGTTTACAGTGGCGATACAGGCATTAACCAATTGCAAATTTCTAAAAACATTACCATACCTACCAACCAAACAGGTGATGCGGCTTTTTTAAAGGTTGACAATGCAATTGGTGATTTTGTCGCTGATTATACAACTAATACTTCTGGGGTCGCGGTTGAAAGTGCCAAAGTTGCTGATCGTAATGTATACAATACAGCGGTTACACCGCATGAATATACCTTCTCATTTGACGCAGTGACTAATGACTTAACCGTAACCGATAGTGGTGGTGGTATTGTTTTTCCTGCTGCTCCTTATACAGCGGGGCAAACAATTACCTTTGACGGTGTTGATGTAACCTTAAGCGGCAATCCGCTGCCGGGTGACAGCTTTGTTATCAGTGAAAAAGAAGAAATTAGTATTTTTGAAACAGTGAGTAGTGCCATTGAATGGATGGAACGCGGCGTTGTGTCAGTTGATCAAGAGCAACATCAAGTAGATTACAGCACCATACTTACTCAGCTTAAATCCTCTTTAAATCATGTCACCTCTAGACGAGTAGATGCAGGTGTTCGTTTGCAAGTTCTTGAAACACAAAAGAATAGACATTTAGATACTGAATTGGCGACAACGACAAACCGTGGACAAATAGAAGATTTAGATTACGCCAAAGCAATATCAGAATTTGAACAGTCTCAAATAGCGCTACAAGCTTCGCAACAAACCTTTACCAAGGTACAGGGTTTAACTTTATTCAATTATATTTAAAAAAATGGTGTCATTCATAAAAATGGCATTGTTTATGCTTTTCAATAACAAGTAATACAGGATAACAAATAATTGTCGGCACATTAATAACCGCTGTTATTTGTTATCAGTACAAGTAAAGAGGCTTGCAGCACAAGCTTCTAATAAATAATATTAAAACATTAGGAGTTTATTATGGCTTTATCAGTAGTAACCAATACTGCGTCAATAAATGCACAGCGTAATTTAACGAAATCTGGTGACGGCTTAGCTACGTCAATGCAACGTTTATCTTCCGGTATGCGTATTAACAGCGCTAAAGATGATGCGGCAGGTATGCAAATTGCCAACCGGTTAACCTCACAAGTGAATGGTTTAGGGGTAGCACAACGAAATGCTAATGATGGTATTTCAATGGCACAAACCGCTGAAGGTGCAATGCAAGAATCTTCTGCTATTTTACAACGTATGCGTGATTTATCATTGCAATCAGCTAACGGTTCAAATGGCGCTGATGATAGAGCAGCACTACAAAAAGAAATGGGTGCTTTACAGCAAGAGCTAACCCGTATTTCTGAAACCACTAAGTTTGGTGCTACCAGTTTACTTGACGGTACTTTTGGTACTAAGCAATTTCAGGTGGGTGCTAATGCGAATGAAACCATTAATGTTAGCTTGGGTAATATGGCAGCAGATGCTATTGGTGTTCATGAAATAAAAGGTGCGGGGAGCGCATCAAATAACTTAGGTGATGTTCAAACGGTTGCATTAGCAACTAATATGGCGATAGATAGTGATGTTATTAATATTAACGGTGGCGATGTTACCGTTGGTGCAGGACATGGTGCTGCAACTATTGCTGACAGTATTAATGCTGAAGCGTTAGGGGTTGTTGCAGAGGCAAAATTATCTACAACAATTTCAGGTATTGGCGCTGATAGTATTTCAACTCTGAATATTTCAAAAGGTGGTTCTGTTGTTGATTCTTACGATTTATCAACCTTTGGTGGTGACTCAGAGCGTTTAGCAGAAGAAATGCAAGCTGACGGTTATGATGCTGTTTATGATGAAAGTACTGATACTATTACCTTTAAGGCCACAGATGTTGACGGAATGGAAGCAACAGGTGCTAACGATACAAGTGGCTTTACTATTGGTGGTCAGGCTGTAGCTAGTACAACGGGTTCATTAAGTGTTTCATCTGAACTTAATTTATCATCAGCAAACAAAATAGGGGTTAGTGGTACTACGGCTAATCAAATTTTTGGCACGGGAACTGCTGCTATTGCTTCTACAGGTGGGGCTAGCGCATTAACCAGTATTGAATCACTTGATATTTCAGGTGTAGACTCATCGGGTGCGCAAGATGCTATTAAAGCAATTGATGCGGCACTTGCTCAAATAGACTCGTCTCGAGCGTCTTTGGGTGCTGTTCAAAATCGTTTTTCTCATACAATTAGCAATTTAGCTAACGTTCAAGAGAATGTGTCAGCATCACGTAGTCGAATTCAAGATACTGACTTTGCGGCCGAAACAGCAACTATGACCAAAAACCAAATACTACAGCAAGCAGGTACTACAATATTGTCACAGGCAAACCAAATACCTCAAGCAGCCGTGAGCCTATTAGGTTAGTTTATTTCGTTATTATCATGAACAATGAATATTGTTCAGAAAGAATATAGTTAAAGGAAACCTAAAAGGTTTCCTTTTTTGTTATGTGATATTTGTATTGTGCCAATCCTTTGACTAATTAAGTTACCTACATAAAAATAAGCTTTTATGCTAACTTGTAATGCCATAGTTTTACATTGTTTTTGTTGTAAGTTATTGTTATATATTTGGATTTTAAATATGGCCTGTTTCTTGATTATAAAATACTCAAGAGGGGCTTCTTTATGTTAATAAGCTTCTAAAGATAACTATTAGGAGATTATTATGGCTTTATCAGTAGTAACTAACATTTCATCGCTTAACGCTCAACGAAATTTAACAAAATCTGGTGATGGTTTAGCAACATCTATGCAACGTTTATCGTCAGGTATGCGTATTAACAGCGCGAAAGACGATGCTGCTGGTATGCAAATAGCCAACCGTTTAACCTCACAAGTAAATGGTTTAGGTGTGGCGCAACGAAATGCTAATGATGGTATTTCAATGGCGCAAACCGCTGAAGGTGCGATGCAAGAATCGTCAAATATATTGCAACGTATGCGTGACTTAGCATTGCAATCAGCGAATGGATCAAATTCTGCTGATGATAGGGAGTCACTACAAAAAGAAATTGGGGCTTTACAGCAAGAGTTGACCCGTATTGCGGAGACCACAAAATTTGGCGCGACTAGTTTGCTTGATGGTAGCTTTGGTACTAAGCAATTTCAAGTAGGGGCTAATGCAAACGAAACCATTAATGTTACTTTAGGTAATATGGCAGCAGATGCCATTGGTGCTCATCAAATTAAGGGCGCGGGTACTGCAGCTGCAGCCAATAGTGTTGGCGATATTGAAGCGTCGCTGTTAGCTGCTAATATGGGAACAACGGGAGATACCTGGAATATAAACGGTACCGATGTTACTTTTTCAAGTGGTAGTGGTGCTTCTCAAATAGCGGCCAATATCAATGATGAGTCTACAGGTGTCACTGCTGAGGCCGTACTAACTACACGTATACAGGGTTTATCAGCTTCTGATGCAGGAATTTTTAATATTTATAAAGAAGGCAGTATTGAAGATACTTTCGACCTTGCTTCTTACGGTGGCGATATGGAGCGCTTAACTGAAGATCTACAAGCAGCAGGGTATAATGCCGTTTTTGATCAAGATTTAAATTCAGGTGCGGGTGGTATAGATGTTACTGCAACGGATATTGATGGTTTTGAAGTAACAGCTTCTGCTGCGGGTACTATACAAATGGGGCCAGCTGGCGGGTTACTCACTTCGGGCGCAGGTGCTTTGTCTCATTCAGCAGAGTTACATTTATCTTCGGCAGAAAAAATTGGTATTTCAGGTAACACAGTCAATGAAATATTAGGACAAGGTTTTAACGGCAATAATATTGCTTCTGCTGGTGGCACAAGTGCTTTAAACTCTGTTGAAGATATTGATATATCAGGTGTTACAGCGGCTAACTCGCAAGCTGCTATTGAAGTTATAGATGCGGCGTTATCACAAATAGACGAGAATCGTGCCGATTTAGGTGCAGTGCAAAATCGATTTACGCATACCATAAGTAATTTAGCCAACGTACAAGAAAATGTATCGGCCTCTAGAAGCCGAATTCAAGACACTGATTTTGCAAAAGAAACCGCTGAAATGACAAAAAATCAAATTCTACAGCAAGCAGGAACCAGTATATTGTCGCAAGCGAACCAGATACCACAAGCCGCTATCAGCTTATTGGGCGGATAATTTAGATAAATTTAACCATTGTCATGTTTTATTGGGCTAATCTGTTATGGTTTAGCCCTTTTTTGTGCCTAGTGATATTGTCTTGAGCTTGTATGATCGGCATCTTTTATTTGTATTTAGAAATAAAAATAAATTTATTATGAGTCACCTGTAATTTTATTTTTATAATAAATACTTATTAAACAATTAGTTGTATTGCTTGTTGTTCGAGAAAGGTATTTTTTTAATCTTTTTTATAAAAAAGATTAAAGTTAATTTTTAAGCTGCCGTTAAGGTGTTTAGTGCAGGGCTGCTTTGATTAATTTGTTGGAAATATTATCGATTAATTAACGGCTTCTGGTTAAAACAGCTAACTAAATAATTACATTACGTAATCAGGAGTTTACCATGGCTTTATCAGTAATAACTAATACCTCATCAATTAATGCGCAACGCAACTTAGGCAAATCAAGCGAAGGATTACAAACGTCAATGCAACGCTTATCTTCTGGTATGCGTATTAACAGTGCAAAAGATGATGCTGCGGGTATGCAAATTGCTAACCGTCTATCTTCACAAATCAATGGTTTAGGCGTAGCACAACGAAATGCTAATGACGGTATTTCAATGGCACAAACTGCTGAGGGTGCGATGCAAGAATCGTCAGCTATCTTACAACGTATGCGTGATTTAGCATTACAATCAGCTAACGGTTCAAACGGTGCAGACGACCGTGCTGCTCTTCAAAAAGAAGTAGGTGCTTTGCAACAAGAGCTAACCCGTATTTCTGAAACTACAAAGTTTGGTGCTACAGCGTTACTTGATGGCAGCTTTGGTACTAAACAATTCCAAATTGGTGCTAATGCTAATGAAACCATTAATGTGACTTTAGGTGATATGGCGGCAGATGCTATTGGCGTTAATGAAATAAAAGGTGCAGGTAATGCAACAACAGGTATTGGTGACGTTCAAACAGTTGCATTGGCAGCAAATATGGATACAGCAGGAGATACTTTAAATATTAATGGTAAGGATGTTACTGTTACTGGTGGCACTGGCGCTGCAACAATCGCGGACAGTATTAATGCTGTTGCTGCAGGTGTTACTGCGGTAGCAAGCTTAGAGACAACTATTTCGGGAATTAAAGCGGCTAGTTCATCTACTATTGAAATATCTAAAGGTGGCGCAGCGGTTGATACCTATGACTTAGGTACTTTTGGTGGTGACTCTGCTCGTTTAGCTGAAGAAATGCAAGCCGATGGTTACGATGCTGTATATGATGAAGATACAGATACCATTACCTTTAAAGCAACTGATGTTGATGGTATTGAAGCAACAGGTGCTGGCGATACAAGTGCTTTTACTATTGGTGGTCAAGCAGTTGCCTCTACAACAGGTTCATTAAGTGTTTCTGCAGAACTTAACTTATCATCGGCAGATAAAATTGGTGTTACGGGTACTACAGCGAATGAAATTCTAGGTACAGGGTCAGCCGCTATTGCTTCTACGGGTGGTTCAAGTGCATTAACAAGTATTGAGTCAATTGATATTTCAGGTGTAGATTCATCAGGCGCTCAAAATGCAATTTTAGCAATTGATGCAGCATTGGCTCAAATTGATTCAAGCCGAGCTGATTTAGGTGCGGTACAAAACCGTTTTTCTCATACTATTAGTAACTTAGCTAACGTTCAAGAGAATGTGTCAGCATCGCGTAGTCGAATTGAAGATACTGATTTTGCTTCAGAAACAGCACAAATGACTAAAAACCAAATATTGCAACAAGCAGGTACGTCAATTTTGGCGCAGTCTAACCAATTACCACAAGCTGCATTAAGCCTTATTGGTTAATACAGTATAGGTTCAGGTTCAACCTAAGTATGAAAAAGGAAGGAGCCAAAACTCCTTCCTTTTTGTGTTTTGATAAAGTAGCCACGATAATTTATACTGATTATTGGTGTATATATCTATTATAAAAGCCGTGGTGTAATGTAAAACAAGGAGCATGCAATGAATGTTATCCAAAATGTTAATGAGCTAGGGTCATCAGGCTTAGCGTCTGAATATAAGCGTACTAGTGATACCATTACACACAGTAATGCGGCTGATAACCAAGCTGAAGAAGTCATTACAGAAGATCAGCAAGTTAAAGTTATTCAAAGTTCAGCAGAAGGTGCAGCTGATCAACCATTAACGGCTGAACAGTTAGATAAAGTGGCGCAACAATTGCAAGATTTTGTTGGGGATTTAAATCGAAACATAGAGTTTTCAGTTGATGAAGATTCAGGTCGAGACGTTATTAAAGTAATAGACAAAGACTCGGGTGATTTACTTAAACAATATCCCTCAGAAGAAGTACTAACTTTAGTGTCTAAATTATCAGACATGGTTGGTGGTTTTATTGATGCGAAAGTCTAGTTTTTAGTGAAGTTTAACTATTAAATTCAGTATTTTATTAATGTTATAAATTAAAAGAGAGGTTAACATGGCAGGTATTTCATTTACAGGGATAGGCTCTGGCCTCGAAGTGTCTAAAATAGTTGATGCCATTGTTAATTCTGAAAAAGTACCTTATGAATCTCGAATAGCTAGTTTACAAGGCGCGTATACTACAGATATTTCAGCTGTTGGTGCATTAAAATCAGCATTAGAAGCAGTTACTGCTTCATTTGAAAGTCTTGGTGATATTGATAAATATCAAAATCGTACTGCAAGTGGTAGGGATGACTTTGTTAGCCTTAGTTCAGATAAAGATGCTGAAGTTGGTCAATATTCGGTTCAAGTTGAAGCGCTAGCGACCCAGCATAAATTAATGTCTTCTGCTATTGATGGCGATGAAGCGGTAGGAGAAGGTACGCTTTCTATAACCTCTGGTGATAATTCGTTTGATGTATTAGTGTCTGATACTGCAACGTTAAGTGATATTCGTGATGCGATAAACGACAGCGCAGAAAACTCTTCCGTTAGTGCCACTATTATTACCGATAGCTCAGGTCAACACTTAGTTTTAAATAGTAAGAATACAGGCTTAGACAATGCTATTACTATTACCGCTTCAGAAGAGAGTAATCAATTAAAGTCAACCGCAGGTTTTGCTTCATCAGACACGTTTGGCTCAGGTACGTTATCTTTTGGGTCTGATGGCAATAACTTTGACATTGCTATAGGTGCTACAGATACTTTGTCAGATATAGTAACGGCTATTAATGAAAGTGAAGATAATACCTCCGTTGTTGCCAGAGTAGTTACTGATGCTACAGGGCAGCATTTAGTTTTTAACTCTATTGAGCCAGGCAGTGCCAATGCTGTTACGGTTACTGCGGCTGATGACGATGGTAATAATGCCGATGCAGCAGGAATTTCTCAGTTTGCCTCTGCCAATATGGACACCCCGAGTGTAACTAACGATGATAATTCGGGCTTGTCTCGTTTGACCGCTGCAGCTAATAATAAGTTAACCTCGGTTAATGGTTTTACTTCAACCGACACCGTTGGCTCAGGCACATTATCATTTAGTTCTGATGGGAATAGCTTTGATGTAGCAGTTGGTACGTATGATACGTTAAAAGATATTATGTCAGCGATTAATGAGAACAGTGAAAACACTTCTATTAAAGCTAGCATCGTCAATGATGCTTCAGGCGACCACTTGGTATTCAGTAGTAGGCAGTCAGGTGATGCTCATGCCATTACGGTAACCGCACTAGATGATGATGGTAATGATAATGATATGACGGGTATCTCACAGTTTAACTCTGTTAATCAAACCGCCACCACGAATATTGAAAACATGTCAGAAATTGACAAAGCTACCGATGCTAAAATTACAATTGATGGCACAATCTCTGTTACCAGTAGTTCTAATACTTTTGACTCTGTTATCGACGGTATCACTATTACAGCAAACAAAGTACATGATGTTGACGATGACATTAGTAATATAGCGATTAAAGAAGATAACAGTAATGTAGCTGCAGGCATTAATACTTTTATTGAAAGTTTTAATGCGTTGGTTGATTTAAGTGCACAGCTCGGCAAGTCGGGGTTAAATGAGAATGGAGAATTTGAAAATGCAGGGGTTTTAGCTGGTGACTCTATGCTTCGTGGTGTTATGACTAAAATACGTAGCCAATTTAACAAAGCATTTGACTCAGGTAATGATACAACGTTAACGCTATCTCAGTTAGGTATTCGTACCGAACGTGACGGAAAGTTGTCTTTTGAAAAAGAGACCTTAAATGATTTATTGGAAGAATCACCCGATAGAGTGCAAACTTTTTTCCTAGGTGCCGATGGTGATAATGGCTTTGTTAATGACATGGATACTTTTGTCGGTTTTTATACTGATTCTGGTGGTGCAATTGATCAACGAATTACAGGTAAAAATAACCAAATAGACAACTTAACGAGCGATCTTGAAAGTTTTCAATTAAAAATGGCATCGCTAGAGGCTAGGTTACTTTCACAATACAATGCGATGGATCTTATGGTATCTCAAATGAACTCAACCAGTTCATATTTGTTATCTCAGTTAGAGAATATGCCTGGTGTAGTGAAAAAAGATAGCTAATTTAATAAGCGATTAAAAAAATATGTTGCAGGGGCGAGTACAGCTTTATTTAAGAAGAATTGCACTCGCCCCTGTTTATTCTTAATTCCATAGAAATAGTCCCTCTATTTTTATTAATATGTTCTTCCTCATGAATAAAACCCGTATTAAGTTCAGTAGTATAGCCCTGTGTAGCGAGTAAATAGAATAAAACTGTATTATACTTGGCGTTGTTATTGCTTGGTATATTATTTAGAACTATGTAAAACTGTCATATAAATTCTAATTCTCAGCAATAACTTGATTTTATTTTATTGTGGCGATCTATTCTCCCAATTATTGAGTCATTAAAAATAATAACTAGTAATGCTTAAAACTTATAAATTGGAGATGTTAATGGAAGACCAATTAATTACCATTCAAAAAATGCTAATGGAAGCAACGTTAGTTGCTAATCTTGATGCGTTAAAAGTGTATATACCTGAAATATATAAAGAATTTAAGGGTTATCAGCCAAAAAATGCAGGTGTCGCTATTGATGAAAATGGACAGATTAATTTATTTAATAATGACTCATTTGTTTACGATGATGCTAAAGAATTTGCAAAACAACAGGTTGATTTATTTATAAAAGACCCCGCTATGATGACTTATACTTTAGATCATCAAGAAGATAAGGATATATTGTTTGAACATGGTCATGTTTTAAAGAAAATATTACATAAACGGCAAAGTGACGTAAAAGAAACATTAAAAAGACCAATAGATGAAGATAAAATAGACTGTATTTGTATGATTGGTTCAGGTTTAGGGTTTCAAATAGAAGCGCTATTTAGTCAAAAAAATGTCATTAATTTCTTTCTTTGTGAACCTTCTAAAGATGTTTTTTATGCCATGCTACATTGTATTGAACTAAGACCTATTATTGAAAAGTGTATTTCTCTTGGTGGCACGTTTACCGTTCGAGTTGGAGGTTCACCTGCTGGTATCGTTAATGCTATTTCTAATATGCTTCATCAACAAGGGCATTTTAACTTAAGTAGAATGTTCTTTTTTCGCCACTATTTAAGTGACACAACTGCTGACACGGTAAAACTTATTCGTGAAATAGGCCATCGTTGGGGAGCAGGTTGGGGGTTTATGGAAGATGAAATTATTAGCATTTCTCATACGCTCACTAATATTCAAGCAGGTTATAAAATTTGTAGAAAACAAGACTTAAATAATAATGAAATAGCAACCAAACCTGTTTTTATTGTTGCCAATGGACCATCGTTTGATGAGTCTGTTGATTTTTTACAAAAAAACGCAGATAACATTATTATTGTTAGTTGTGGTACAGGGTTAAAAGCATTACTAAAAAATAATATTAAGCCTGATATTCATATTGAAATGGAGCGTACTGCTGCATTATTACCTTATATAGATGTTATTGAAAAGCAGCAAGAAAACTCAGATATAAAGTTGAAAGATATTCAGATTATTGCGCTTAATACCGTTTACACTGAATTATTAAATCGCTTTAAAAATCCCTTACTTTTAACCAAGCTAAATGATGCTGGTGGTAAACTTATTCAGCAATATGATAAGTTAAATATGTATGCAGCACCTGATTACAGTAATCCAACCGTGAGTAATACCGCGTTAGCGGTTGTTTCATCTCTTGGGTTTAAAAATGTTTATCTTGTTGGCGTTGATTTAGGCTACAAAAGCAGTGAACATCATCATTCAAAAGACAGTATTTATTATGATGAAGCATTTGATAACTTTAATGAGTCTGTGATTGCGAATGAAAATATGCAAGTTGAAGGTAATTTTTGTGAATCTGTTTATACCACCGACATTTTAGATATGTCTCGTGCTAATATTGAGATGCTGTTACAAAGTAATCCTGACTTAACTGTGTATAACTGTTCTGACGGAGCAAAAATTAAAGGATGCGCGCCTCAGCCTTTATCTGAGCTTAATGAGTTTTCTGACTTTGAAAATAAAGCGTTGGCATTAGAACCACTTTTAAACTCTTCTTTTGATAATAAACAATTTACAGTTAAAAAATTAGATCGCGCTATATCAACGTCATTTAAAGAAGTGAAGGTGATACTTGAACAGTTGATGAAATTTGTTAATGGAAAAATTGAGAACAGAAATGATTTATCAGAAGCTTTCCATTTACAAAATAAATTATTAATGACTCTTAAAGCGCGTGATGAATATAAAGTTAGTTATTGGTTGATGCAAGGTACCTTCAGGTATTTTCAAGCGTACATTATGACTAATTGTTATTATTATGATGATCCCACAGAGCAAAAAGACTTTATAACCTTTAGTTTGAAAGAGCTTCGCAGACACATTCATGCTTTATATCAAGAGTTGGTTTCTTCTTATAATAAGCCTTCAAAGGCGTAGAAGTATGTTGTTACTTGTTTTATAACCTAATATGAAGTGTTGCTAACTTCTAAAGCAACACTTCTTTGATTTACAAAAAAAAGGATATGCCAAACTATGAAATATTTTGATTTATTTAAAGAAAAAGCAACTGATGAAAATTTAACCTCAACAGAAAAGGTGGGTCGTTATTTAAAACAAAGTGATGATGAGCTTAATATTTTCGATGATGTTTGTTCCAAGCTACCTGCGTTGACTCAAGAAGGTACTCTTATTATTGATATTGGTTGTGGTTGTTCTGACCCAGTAAAAAAGCTCATTAATAATAGTCATACTTACAAAAATAACTTGGTATTGGTTGATAGTTTAGAAATGCTATCGTTATTGCCCGATGCTGATAATATAACTAAAGTTGATATTAAATTTCCCGATAAGTCTTTTGTGGAAACATATCAAAGTAAAGCCGATGCGATTATTGTTTACAGTGTGTTTCAATGTGTTTATCAGGAAAATAATTTTATTCTGTTTGCTGACTCTTTAGTGAAGCTTTTAAAGAGTGGTGGCAGTTTGTTGTTGGCTGACCTACCCAATATAACGAAAAAGAAACGTTTTTTGTCGTCAGAGCAAGGCAAATTATTTCATCAAAACTGGAGTCAAGGAGAAAATGTACCAGAGGTCAATTGGAATCAATTTGAAGCAGGAAGCTTGGATGATTCATTAGTGATGATGTTATTGATGCGTTATCGTCAAATGGGTTATGAAACCTATCTTGTACCACAAAATAAACAGTTGCCTTTTTCTAATACGCGTGAAGATATACTGGTTAGGAAGTGGTAATGAATGACGTTTGGATGTGGCCTAAAACTGAAATTAATAATACAACGGTTACAGATAACAATGCGGTATTAACAGAAATTGAACAATATTTTTCAGCTTTATATGCGCCTTATAAAGTAGTTTACTTTTCACGAGCGAGAGTTGCTATTATGGCTATATCTGCAGTTCGGGAATTATCAAGACCCCAGCTAACTTTTGTTCAACCATTTTCTTCTCATTGTGTACTTTCTGCCATATCCTACCAAAGCACGCCAACAACCGTTAGTTTGGAACAATCTACTCAGCAAATTATTTATCATCAGTGGGGTAATAAAACGAAAACTAATCAGCAGGTTTATCAAAATGTATTGATTGAGGATGCGGTAGATTCGTTTATTTTAACAAATGACAAGAGTGAATTATTTCCAAATGATGCGCCCTTTTGTGTTATTTCTTTACCTAAAATTTTACCTGTCTCTGTAGGTTCTATTGTTATTTGTCAACAGGATGATGATTATCAACAGCTAATCAAGCAACGGTTGATTATGGCGCAAGACATTGGCTCGTTTATAAGTCATATTAATATTTCAGCATTTAAAGAAGCTACACTACAAGCAAAGCCAACGCTAGTTCCCGTGATTGATACAGGTATTCAAACATTAGTTGAGAATACTTCAAATAAAATACAGTCAAACTTACTTAGTATTAAAATGATATTTCCAGAGCTAGCAATAACGATTACTGATTCGGCAAAAAGGCTACCTTCTAACGTCATTATTTCAACATTAAAATATAAAGAAGAAGAGTTATATAAGCGAGCACCGTTTAATGTTATAGAAAAACAGCGAACCTATTATAATTATCAAGAACAATGTTGTGAAAAAGTTTGGTTATTACCTTGTCATTGCCAAGCTGGCTGGTAAGGATACTTATGTTGAATAATGCAACGTTATTTAAAAGTTTAGTTGGAAGTGTGTTTTCACAAGCGGCATATTTAGATGATAATATGGCAGATTGGCAACGAGTGCTTTCCTTAAGTGAAAACGCTTCTACAGAATATTTAACTTCAACAATTTATTACCATACCGCTTACCTTGTAACGGCAGAAAATCACTCTTTTGTGATTTACGAAAATCAAGTACCTGTAGCAATTTGGCCTTTAACTTTATATAAAAGAGATAATATTGTTACTTTGCAAAGTAGTTGTAAAAATATTATTCCGCCATTATTTGTTGAAGGAACGAGTAAAAAAATAATTAAAAAGATCTATCAACAGTGTTTTCAATTATTAAAATCTTTTAGTTTGAACAGTCAGAACAATATAGCATTATCTTATAGTCCTATTGATGATATTTTATGGCAACGTATCTTTTCACCTGTTATCAAAGAAATTTATTATCAACAATATTTAATTGCAGATATTAGCGGTCAAATTACCGAGATTAAAAAAATGTTCAGAAAAAGTTACCGCTCGTTAATTAATAAAGGTGAGAAATTGTGGAATGCTCAACTTCATACAACCATGTCTGATAATTTATTAAATCAATTCAGAGCATTTCATATTAAAACTTCAGGTAAAGACACCCGACCATTAACTACTTGGAAAATTCAGCAAGCTATGGTGAATGATGGTGAAGCATTTTGTATTACGCTGCATGATAAAGATGATTATTTAGTTGGCATAGCACTATTTAATCTCAGTCCTTTACAAGCTTCATACAGTGTTGGCGTTTATGAGCGAAGTTTATTTGATTTGCCTCTGGGTCATGTAATTCAGTTTAAAGCTATTGAGTATATGAAAGCACTTGGAATTACGCGATATTTCTTAGGTAATCGCCATCATTTGTTTGAGAAAAATACGCCGACAGAAAAAGAAAATTCCATCGGCTTTTTTAAAGAGGGTTTCAGTAATGAAATATATATTCAAGCTCACGCAATATTAACTTTTGATTAAGTTACGCTAGCACTTTGTCGTTATTTTATTAAATGTTTTTTCACAGGTGTACCACGTTTAATAGTTTGACTGGTTTTTTTACCAATAATATCATTATAGTATTTGGGAGCAAGCCCAAAGCCAGGTCTTATTCTACGAATATGTTGTTTAGTTATTATTGTGTTTGCTGCAATATCTTCGACAAAATAAATTGATCGTCTAAATTTTTGATTCTGTATTTCAGCTGGTTTTAGTTCGTAGCCAGCGTTACCTAACGCTTGCCATGCTATTGCAGTTTCATGACATAAGGCTTTTAATTCAAAAGGTTCGAGTGAAAATTCACTATCAGGCCCCTTATTGTCTCTAGATAAAGTGACGTGTTTTTCAATAACACAAGCACCGAGGGCAGTTGCTGTTATAGCAACCGTGTTGCTTAAAGTATGATCAGAAAGTCCAACAATGACATTAAACCTTTTTGCTAAATCTTGTATAGTGGCTAAGTTACTTTCTTGTGTAGGTGCAGGGTAGGCACTAATGCAATGCAATATGACTAACTCTTTACAACCCGCTTGTTGTGCACAGGTAATAGCTTGCTCTATCTCTGCTAAGCTAGCCATACCTGTAGACATAATCATAGGTTTTAAGGTTTTGGCAACATATTCAATTAGTGGTAAGTCGGTAAGTTCAAAAGAAGCTATTTTATAGGCAGGAGCATCCAATGATTCTAATAAATCTACGGCTGTTTCATCAAAAGGACTACTAAATAAAGTAATGCCAATCTCAGCAGCATAAGTGAATAATTTCTCATGCCATTCGTAAGGCGTATGTGCTTCTTGATAAAGTTGATGAAGGCTATAGCCGTTCCATAATCCGCCTGATATTTTAAAATCTTCTTTATCACAATCAATGGTCATCGTATCAGCGGTATACGTTTGAATTTTTACAGCATCCGCGCCCATTTCTTTTGCCATTTTTATAGTTTTTATAGCGGTATCAATAGAGCCGTTATGGTTAGCAGATAATTCAGCAATGATATAGGGTGGATGATTAGAGCCAATTTCTCTATGATTAATGCAGACTTCATTCGATTTCATTGTTGATATCCTAATAACTTGGGAGTTGATAAGGGGGTCGAAGGTAACTACTTTCAGTTAACTTGACAAAATTTGTTTGAGTAAATAAATGATGAGAAGCTTTATTTTGAGGGTGAACGTAAGCATAAATTTCACAACTATCAAAGCTGCTTGGTATGGCGTGAATAGCTTTAAGAGCCAGTTTTTTTCGTTGAGCTTCAGGAGCAATTAAAATAGATATTTCATAGCGTTTAACGCTTTGCTCTATTTCTTGCTTATCAAGTCGTAATATACCTAACTTTTTACCTGCCGAACAAACCATATACATATGGCGATCTTTCATAGACATACTTGATATAAACCACTGTGCATGTTCTTCGTATGTAATTGTTTGGGTATTACGAGAAAAGCGTCTGATTTGTGGGTTAGATTGCCAATGAAACATGATTGATAAATCATCAATCGTGGCTAACTTCAGTGTCACTTCCGGCGGAGATAATCGAGTTAATACTCGTTGTACCCCCATACCATCACAACTATTAAAACTGTGTTTAATTAATGATAAATATTTATCAGGTTGGCTTTCTAGTGAGTATATAGCGTCAATAATAGCTTTCTCAGTTAGAGTTTGGTAATTGCCTAGGCTAACAATAGCTTTTTTATTAGCTAGGTTATTATTAACCTCTTTTTGATTATCAGCGAGCACGATAGCTAGAGTGGGTAGCCCTAAACAGCAACGCTCCCAAGCAGTCGTTCCACAAGCGCCAATAGCCAAATCGGCGTTAAGTATTTTAGTAGACATTTGATTACAATCAGTGGTGAGGGTTAGCCAGTAGTGTTCTGTAGTTAATGCTTTTATATTTTCTACATGTGGTGAATGGCTTGCCATTATAATATCGACCGTTAACTCATGATTGCATGTTGTTTCTTTATATTTTATTAATGCCTTGATAATTACTCTAGTGAGGTTTGTATTATCTAAACCGCCTAAATTAACTAAAATATTACTAATTGAAATAGTATTTTTTATCGTTTTTTCTTGTGTTCTTTTTTGTTTTGCATTTGGAATGAGTTGCTTGAATTCATCTCTTAATAATATGAATTTTTTACCTAATAAAAGCTGGCAATAAGGGGGTACAAGCGATAAGTAATCATTTGCCTGACGATTTAATGTTTGATCAAGTAAGAAATCAGCAAGGTGTTTTCTGTTGGCTAAATCATCGATAACAAGTAATTTTTTATAATACTTTTTGAACTCTTCTTGCCACCGCCAATCAATAAGATAATGATCAATAATGAGTAAGTCTATGGTGGTATTTATTGTTAACACTTGACTTGTTATAGCTCTAATACAAGCCTTAGCATCGTCTTTTTGCCGCCAGTCAGTACTGTCGATATCAAATGGTAACGCAATAAGCTCTACGGATAATTGCATTAATTTAGTAGTCAAATTATTAGGTAAGAGATTAGATATAAAAATAATACGCGCTAGAGGAAACTTTAACTTTAACGCTTGTGCTAAAGTTAAGCAGCGCATTATATGGCCGGTAGCTAGCACAGGAGAAGCATCCGCTCTAAAAACGATGGTTTTCATTAGCGAACCCTAAAAACTGGTTCGAGTAACTTACCATGAAAAACGGTTGAGAAATTTTCTTGAACAATAGTGTCAACGAGCAGTTTTATTGTTTGTTGATATATCTCCAATAAATTTTCAATATCTGCCTTTTTATGGGCATAACTTAAGTTATGACTAGCATTAATTAAAACGCCGTTATTCAACATATTTTGTAAATATAAAGACTTTAACTCAATGGCGGAATAGATGCCTTTATCTTGAATAATAAAAAATGACCAACTTGGGTGCCCACAAATACTTAGCCAATCATGTGCCTTATACTGTTCTATTATATTGTTCACCCCCTCTATTAAGGTTTGTCCCATGTTGTGTATGTGTTTAAGTATGGAGTTATTTTGTAGTTGATTTAACGTTGCTTTGGCTGCGGCAAGGGATAAGGTTTCACCTGCAAAGGTGCCAGAAAAGAATATATCTTCCATTAGCATCATAATATCTTTGCGCCCAACAACCGCGGATATGGGGTAACCGTTTGCCATACCTTTACCAAACGTGGCTAAATCAGGTGTAACACCAAATAATTTTTGTGCACCACCTAAGTGGTAACGAAAGCCTGTTATCGTTTCATCAAAAATTAATACAGCACCATTTTTTTTGCAGAGGGTTTGAACTTCAAGTAAAAAATTATGTTCGGGAAAATTAATATTCATGGGTTCTAGAATAACGGCCGCAACTTTATTACGTTGTTGTTCAAATATTTGCTTTAATGAGGCAATGTCATTGTATTTAAATGTATGGGTTAATGACTTAGTACTTTCTGGAACACCTAAGTCTCGAGTGGTTGAGCCAATATACCAATCTTGCCAGCCGTGATATCCGCATACAGCCACATGTTCTTTTTTAGTGTAGGCACGGGCAAGGCGAATAGCGGCTGAAGTGGCATCACTGCCATTTTTACCAAAGCGAACCATGTCGGCACAAGGGATTAATTCAACAAGCTTTTCTGCTACGTCCATTTCTAGTTTGTGTGGTAGAGAAAAGGTAACACCTGACTTTATTTGTTCAATCACAGCTTTATCTACTGCTGGATTACAATAACCTAAAGAAACCGATAATAACCCACTAACAAAATCAGTATATTGATTGTCGTCAGCATCCCATACTTGGCAACCTTGTCCGCGTTTAATAAATAAAGGAGAAACATGTTTGGGGTAAGCAATACGGCTTTTACTAAAGGTTTGGGAGCCTAAAGGTATTGTTTTTTCAGCACGTTTAAGCCATTGTGATGATTGATGATAAGAACGTGTCATAGTGTTTTTCCTACATGGCTTTGGTTATGGGGTGCTTGATTATCTATTTTTTGATCTGCCAACTCTGATTTTTTAAATCCTTCGTTACGCATAATGTGTTGATTTATTTCTGATAATTCAGGCTGTTTTGTTATTAAGGCTAATATATCGGTTAGTGTAAAGTTTGAATTACTTGGATATAATACTTGATATATTTTAGTGACAAAACTGAAGTCTTTTGGCTCATCTACCGTCCAACGGTAATGAGATAGGTCTGGTTGGTGAATATAGTTTGCTTGAGTAAATAAGTGCACGTTATTGCGAATATATGGAGTTACATGTTCACGTTCTGATGGTTTTCTTGCATTATGATGTGCAATTTCTAGAGCCGATAAGCTGAAAACTTCTACATCTAACCCGTCTGGTAATGTTGCTGGCGAGCAGTTTGAGCAATAATCGACTTGCTCTTTTAAATAAAGAGAAATGACGTTGTCGATGATATTAGCGTCAATCAGCGGACAGTCGCCAGTGACTCTTACAATGTGTTTAATTTTACCTTGTGTTTTAGTATTCGCATCCATAGCCGCGAAGTAATATCTAGCCAAAACATCATTGAGCGAACCTCGATAACAAGCAACGTTAAGTTGTTTGCATAGCAAGGCAATAGCTTCGTCATCTTTCTCGACACTTGTTGCAACAATTAATTGATGAGGCGTTTGAACTTGCGCTAATCGCTGTATTTGATGCTCAAGCATAGGTTTACCTAGTATCTTTTTTAATACTTTTCCTGGGAGTCTTGATGAAGATACCCGTGCTTGTAAAATAATTAAAATATCAATCATTATTTAACTTAACCTATGTTCATGCCTATTTTTATTGTTGGGGTATTAAACTGACCATAAGCTTGGATTAATAAAACCAAGGCGCGAATCAGCCAATGAAGATAACTCATTACGTGTTACCGTTAATTCTTTTGCTTGTTGATAAGCATTCACTATTTCTGTTAACTGTTGAACATTGCACACGCCAACGACTATTTTTTCAATAATAGGGCTATCTGTTTTTATTATATGAGGCAACTCTTGTGCCAATAATGCTAAGGCTAAAACCAGTTTAGAGCATGATAGATGCTGGGCTAAATCACTAAACGCGTGCAATTTTTCTTTATAGGGGGCAAAGTAGGAGGGTAAGTGTGCTTGTTCAATAAAAAGTAACCCTTGTAAAAATAGAGAACGCGCATGGATTTTTATTTTTTTATTCGTACAAAGCTGCAAAATATCGGTGGTGATAAATCGTTGGTCAAAAATATTAATAGGCACTTGAACTTTATCAATATCATAAGCTTTTGTAATAGCGATTAATTGCTCTGGATTATAGAGGGACACGCCTATATTGTTGACCAAGTGTTGCGCTTTTAATGATAATAACTGAGAAAAAAAATGCTTACTTTTATTGTGAGTAAGTAAATTGTCTACCTGATGAAATAATAAGGTATCTATGCTATTACATTGTAAATTAGCTAAACTTTGTTCAAAAAAAGGAATAATTGAGTCTTGGTCCTTGCTTAAAGCAGAAATTTTACTAATCAAAGAAAAATGTTCATTTGCCTGAAGTTCACCTAGTATTTGTTCACTGTTACCATAAGCACCAGCGCAGTCTAAGGTATCAATACCTAAAGCAGTGGCTTGCGTTAAAATATCTTTAACTTGGCTTTTAGAGACTTGACCTTGTTGATTACTGATACCGTAATTTAAACCAAATTGTACTGTGCCTAAAGCCAACTTCATTATTATTCACCTGTTAACGTCTGCTTATCATTTAATACATTAATCTCAGATAATAAGGTTTTAATAATATATTGTTGTTCTTTTGCGCTTAAATTTGGATATAACGGTAATGATATTGCCCGTTGATAATAGTTTTCTGCCATAGGAAAATCGTGATTTTTAAATCCTAAATTTTGATAATATGGCTGTAAATGAATGGGAATGTAATGCACATGCGCGTAAATATTTTGTGCTCTTAAGTTGCTTATAATATTTTTATGTGAATTTTTATGCTGCTCTGCTAGTAATACAATATATAAATGATAGCTTGAATAAACACTGCTGGGAGGCGTTAAACAGGTTAATGAACTATTTTCAAAGGCTTGGTCATATATGTGTGCTAGCGCATTTCTTTTAGTTACAAACGTTTCTAATCGGGTAATTTGACTAAGCCCTAATGCTGCTTGTAATTCTGTCATGCGGTAATTAAAACCTAATTCAATCTGTTGGTAGTACCAAGGGCCGTGAGACTTTTCAGTCATATTTTCTTGATCGGAAACTATGCCATGACTACGCAACTGCTGCATTGTTTTAGCTAAATTTTGGTTATTGGTGACAGCTATACCACCTTCAGCGGTAGTAATTATTTTTACTGGGTGAAAGCTAAAAATAGTAATGTCAGAGTATTGGCAACAACCCACAGGCGCGCCTTGATATTTCGCTCCAATTGCATGAGAGGCATCTTCAATTATTTTGAACTGATATTTGATTGATAAAGCATGAATTTCAGCCATGTCACATGACTGACCTGCCAAGTGAACAGGAATAACGACTTTAGGTAAACAATTATTTTTTTTGGCTAAAATGAGTTTTTTTTCTAGGGCGTTTACACACATATTTCCTGTAGATGAATTAATATCAACAAAATCAATGTTAGCGCCACAATAAAGAGCGCTGTTTGCTGTAGCAACAAAAGTAATAGGGCTTGTCCATACGGTGTCTTGTTTACCTACCCCTAAGGCTAAGTTGGCAATATGTAATGCCGATGTAGCACTGTTGACCGCAACCCCATATTTGGCTTGGCAGCAATGATTAATTGCCTGTTCGAATAAAGGAACTTTAGAACCTTGCGTTAAAAAATTTGACTGTAAAACCTCCACAACGGCATCAATATCATCTTGATTAATATCTTGTCTACCATAAGGGATCATTGAAGTCATTATTGTTCAGCGATTTTGTTAAAATTAAGTAGCTCTTGTGTAGACAAAAAACATTCATTATTTAACGAGTTATACTCATAACCATGGGCTACTTGTTTTCCTGTTTCATTAAGTCCATTAATTGTAAAGTCGTTACTTCTACTTGAAAAAATTATAGCGGGTGCTATAACAAAATGATCATCATATTCAAATGTGTGGTACGAATCGTCCGAGGGGCACATTATTTCGTGCAATTTTTCACCTGGCCTAATACCGATAATTTTAATTGGAAGATCTGGTGCCATAGCTTTGGCTAAATCAACAATACGCATTGAAGGGATTTTAGGAACGAATATTTCACCACCAAGCATGCGTTCAAAGTTTTTTAAAACAAAATTAACCCCGTCTTGTAAGGTAATCCAAAACCTTGTCATGTCTTCATGAGTAACGGGGATTTCAGTTGCACCGTCATTGAGTATTTTTTTGAAAAAAGGGACAACCGAGCCTCTTGAACCAACAACATTGCCATAACGAACAACTGAAAATAATGTACGATGGCCGCCTGACATATTATTGGCAGCCACAAATAATTTGTCAGATACCAGCTTGGTTGCACCATAAAGGTTTACTGGGTTTGCTGCTTTATCGGTAGAAAGCGCAATAACCTTCTCAACGTTATTAGCAAGTGCGGCAGCAATAACATTTTCAGCACCTTTAATATTGGTTTTAATGCATTCTGTTGGGTTGTACTCAGCAGCGGGTACTTGTTTTAACGCAGCGGCATGAATGATGTAATCTACGCCATTCATTGCTTGAGTTAAACGTTCTTTGTCTCGTACATCGCCAATAAAATAACGCATACAAGGTAGATTAAAATCCTGTTGCATTTCAAATTGTTTTAATTCATCACGTGAGTAAATAATTATTTTTTTAGGAGAATAACGCTCAAGCAGTGTTTTGACATACTTTTGTCCAAAAGACCCCGTGCCACCAGTGATGAGAATGTTTTTATTGTTGAACATTACTTTAGATACCTTTCAGGGTTATTTTATAGTGTATTTACTACATCGTTTTTTGAAATAATTAATTTAGTTTAAATGTTTTTATTATCAGCCATTATTTTAGTTATATAGTTTTGCTTAACTGTATTTTTAAACATACTAAAATTGACCTATAGAATAGGCATATAATATACCAATTAACTTTTTAAGTGAATATAGCTTTTATGGATTACATTGTAAGTATATGAAAAATAATTAGGAAGGTAATACCAAGTTGATTAAATTCTTTCCCACTCAGCGAGAATTAAAAGGCTTAGATGCATCGACCTAATATTTTTTATAAAGGTCTCTAACTTTATTACTATTTTTTAACTTACTCATTTGTTGAGCCAATACTTGCTTATTATTTTTTGATAATAAAGAAAGTTGCTCATCTAAGGTAACTATTTCATTAACCATAGTTAACTCAACACTGAGTTGTTTTTGTGAATAGGTTTCAAATAACTGGCTGATCAGAGAGTGACGAACATTTGACAAGCTAAGTAATTGTTCATCATTGAGTTGTTCTGTATTAATGGATAAATTATTGTTGTACACATTTTCATTGTTAGTCGCAATAGCGTTTGCCATTTTTATATCAAGTTGCGACAGTAACTGCCGCGACACTTTGATAATGGCTTCAAGATTTTTGGTGAGTTTATTGGGCACTAAAAGCTTACCTTTCCTTGCTCGGCTGGTGGAATTGAATCCCAGCCTGATTTGATTGGAATAATGATAAGTGCAATTTCATTAAGTAAGTCTATGTCATTGTTGGCATTTGCCTCGAACAATTTTTGAGAGCAAAAACTATATAATGCCGATAGGTTACCTGAAATCTCTCCGCCTTTTTCATGATCTAAAGAGGCTTCTAATACACCCACAATAGCAATTGCATTTGATAATTGAGCCCCTTTTTTGGCATAATCTTTTTGAACAATAGCGCCTTTTGCCGTTGCAATATTATCTAATAATTTTTGAAATAATAGAGCAACTAATTGATAAGGAGAAGCTTCTCCAGCATTACTCAGCGTTGTTTGTTGATACTTTTTTAACGATAAATGAGCCATTACACCCTCCAAAAATAATAACACGGACAATGTGTTATAAAGTCAATGTATGTTTTTGTCATTTTAACCAAGATTTTTCACATGGTTCATACATTTTAGCGCTCATAAAAACTAGTTATTGTCCATTGCATTGTTGTTTATGACTACTGAAAGCCCTTCGCTTTGTGCTTTTTTGAAAGCTTCAATAAGCACAGCATGATTTATACCTTCAATATTCTCTATAAGACCATTATCGGTGATTTCAATATTATCCCAACCTCTATCAACCAGATATTTTTCTATGTCGGCTAGTTGTTCGTTTAAATCATCGTGCTTTACAAACATATTAAAGCCGTGTCTATTACCTTTTACTTGTTCGCCTTCAGTTAGCATGTATTCGGCGCTGCCATTTAATATTAGCATTTTTTTCCCCGTTTAGTTGGTAGATTTATAATGTAATATACATAAAATGTGCCATTATTTTTTGACATATATATTTTATCATCACTTTAATTTGTCACTTTTTGGCTAAGTGCCGCTTTATTTGTATTTAGTAAGGCAACATAAATTGCTTTGTACACTAAACATTATAACTGTGCTGCTAATTAGGTAATTCATTTTATGTATTACCTATATCGACAGAGATTCTTTTTTCTTT
Organism: uncultured Colwellia sp.; assembly: GCA_965305135.1. GTDB lineage: Bacteria > Pseudomonadota > Gammaproteobacteria > Enterobacterales > Alteromonadaceae > Colwellia. The sequence continues at coordinate 4,525 of CBDLPA010000031.1, read as the reverse complement.
ATATTTTTACTTTATATTTTTATAGTAGCCAAAAAAATGACGATGTAGTGTCAATTTCTTGTTGCCTATTTCTAACTAATTGTTAGAATAATTAACAGCGTTAACCTAATGTATATAATTAACAGTTGCTTATGAAATCAACCTCGCATCTTCAAGGACATAAAAAAACACTTATTATTGATGATGATGCAAGTAGATCTCATCAAATGGCAACAGTGTTGTCATTTATTGGTGAATATTTTTTACAATCTTCACAAACGCAAGCAACAAGTAGTATAAATGAAAGTGAGCATATACTAACTATTATTCTTTCAGGAATTCTATCACCTGAAACCGTCGCGTTAGTTGAAAAATACCCAAAAATTCCTTTTCTTTTGCATGACGTAGCAGATGCTAACATTTTAGATGGGTATGTTAATGTTATTGGGAGTTTAACTACGCCTTTGAATTATGCGCAGTTAACAGAGCTTATTCACCATTGTCATCAATATCACAATAAGTTGCCTCGTGCTGGGCAATATCTTAATTCTAGTACATTATTTCGTTCGTTAGTGGGTACAAGTAAATTAATGAATGATGTGCGCTTTTTAATTGAGCAAGTAGCAAAAAATCCTGCCAGTGTGTTAGTGCTTGGTGAATCGGGCACAGGTAAAGAAGTGGTTGCCCGAAATATTCATAACTTATCTGATCGTGCAGAATGTGCTTTTGTGCCTGTTAATTGTGGTGCTATTCCCGCAGAATTACTAGAAAGTGAGTTGTTTGGCCATGAGAAAGGAGCTTTTACAGGTGCTATTTCAGCACGGAAAGGGCGATTTGAATTAGCAGAGGGCGGCACTTTATTTTTAGATGAAATTGGCGATATGCCACAGCCCATGCAAGTTAAGTTGTTGCGCGTGTTACAAGAGCGTACTTTTGAGCGAGTGGGTGGTAGCAAAAGCTTAAAGGCTGATGTACGTATTATTGCGGCAACTCATCAAAACTTAGAAGATATGATTAAAACAGGGGATTTTCGTGAAGATTTATTTTATCGCCTAAATGTTTTTCCGATTGAGACACCAGCATTGCGAGAGCGAAAAGAAGATATCCCGTTATTATTAAAAGAGTTGCTCTCTCGTTTTGAATACGAACAAAAGAGAACCGTACGTTTTACAGATAAAGCAGTAGAGTCATTGATGGAACATTCATGGCAAGGTAATGTTCGTGAATTATCTAACCTAATAGAACGCATGTTAATTATGTATGGAGATCAAATTGTTGACGTAGCCGAATTACCGCATAAATATCAGCATATTGAAGTAGAAGAATATACACCGCAATACCCAGAAGAGTTACAAGAAAAAGAAGTGATTAATGAATTGTTTGGTGGTTTTGATTTTGATGATGATGACAATGATGACAGCACAGACGATGTTCAAAACGACGATAATAACCATGAAATAAGTACTGCTTCAAATAATGCCAATGTTTTACCCGCAGGTGGATTAAATTTGAAAGAGTATTTGGCAGAGTTAGAAGTATCTCTTATTACTCAATCATTAACTAAACATGACTATGTCGTTGCTAGGGCTGCAGAAACACTTGGTATGCGTAGAACTACGTTAGTTGAAAAAATGCGTAAATATAACTTACAAAAACCTGGATAAACTTAAGCAAAGTTATTGTTTACGTAACGAAAGTCAGTAAATTAGTACTTGGTTTATTGACTCTATGCCAATAGTTTGACAGCAAAATTCCCACCTTGAACACCTTAACTAATTGAAATTTAAATATAAAAACCATGGCATGTAAAATGCATTAATCAGCATGAACTAAATTTTATTTGGATGTTGGTTTTATGGCACTTGCACAGCACTTTATCGCTAATAATGGTTTTAACCCTGTAAACTTACCTTTAGCTAACAATGTATTAGCAGAAGATACATTGTTAGAAAAAGAAGCCTTTCCTGGTGAGCTGGCGTCATTGCGTGCGCAGCTGTCTAAAAGTCACGTAACACAGCAAAAATTGTTTGATGCTAATCTTCAACACGAACAAAACCAACAGGCAAAAGATACACAAATGGCTGATCAGCTAATAGAAATGATGCCTACAGGGCTGGTTATGCTTGATGGTAATGGCGTTGTTGTTAAAATCAATAAAGTGGCGAGCGCTTTACTCGATGAACCTATTTTAGGGCAAGCTTGGTTTGATGTGATAGCACGTTCATTTAAACCCAGAGCAGATGATTGGCATGAAGTTTCGTTAAAAGATGGTCGCCGGGTGAAGTTAGAAATAGCAAGTTTAGGTACGCAACCAGGCCAATTGATCATGATTACCGATCTAACAGAAACAAGATTACTACAAGATAAAGTAGGTCAAATGCAACGACTTTCATCGTTGGGTCGTATGGTGTCAACATTAGCACATCAAATTCGTACGCCACTGTCTGCAGCTATGTTATATAGCGCCAACTTATCAAATAGAAATTTATCTGACGTTGCACGAAGTAACTTTCAAGAAAAGCTAAGTTCAAGGTTACGTGATCTAGAGCAGCAAGTGAATGATATGTTGCTGTTCTCTAAAAGTGGTCATGAGCAAGTCGTTAGATCATTATCAGTGAATGAATTAATTAATGACAGTGTTCAAGCAATGGATGCGTTAATTAGCAAAGCAAATGCACGTGTTAATATACATTTATCAAATAAAGATCATTATATTCTAGCCAATAAAAATGCGCTAACAGGTGCATTACAAAATATATTACATAATGCCTTACAGGCAACTGACAGTAACCTAATTAACGCGGTTATTAATATTCAGGTCTATAGTCAATCGGATGCCGTTTTTATAAGCGTTAAAGATAATGGTCCAGGTATTGTAAACAAAAACATTGATAAAATATTTGAACCTTTTTACACCTCGAGCAGCAAAGGTACAGGGCTTGGCCTAGCGGTTGTTAAATCGGTTGTTGAAGCACATCAAGGTATAGTGAAGTATTTAAGTAAACCCGGAGAGGGCGCACATTTTTGCCTAAAATTACCTCTGTTGGTATCAGACAACTTCACACCATCAAATGCAAGCCACAACATCAATAAACAGGAGAAGTCACATGAGTCATCATAAAGTACTGGTTGTTGAAGATGATGCTGGTTTACGAGAGGCCTTAATTGATACGCTTTCGTTGGCAAATTATCAATGTGTTGAAGCTGACTCTGGCGAAAACGCCATAATGTTATTAAAAAACCACAGTGTTGATATTGTGGTGAGTGATGTGCAAATGGGCGGTATGTCAGGGCTGTCTTTATTAAAAAACATTAAAAACCTTTATCCTAATTTACCCGTATTATTGATGACCGCTTACGGTACAATTGATGATGCTGTACAGGCTATGCAAGATGGAGCATGTAATTATATTGCCAAGCCTTTTTCTCCTGAAGTATTGTTGAATACGGTTAGTCAATATATCCCTCTGTCAAACGTTAATAATAATACGCCGATAGTGGCAGATAAAAACAGCATTGAATTATTGAGTTTAGCACGTAAAGTTGCAACAACTGAAGCCTCTGTTATGGTGCTTGGCCCGAGTGGTTCTGGTAAAGAAGTATTAGCGCAGTATGTTCACAATAATTCTCCAAGAGCACAACAACCTTTTATTGCCATTAACTGTGCTGCAATTCCCGAAAATATGCTTGAAGCAACCCTATTCGGCTATGAAAAAGGCGCATTTACGGGCGCAATTCAAGCTTGCCCTGGGAAATTTGAACAAGCACAAGGAGGTACTATTTTACTTGATGAAATAACTGAAATGGATTTGGGGTTACAGGCCAAAATTTTACGAGTATTACAAGAGCGCGAAGTAGAGCGTTTAGGTGGACGAAAAACCATTAAACTAGATGTACGCGTTATTGCAACCAGCAACCGTAATCTTAAAGAAGCGGTGAGCAAAGGTGATTTTAGGGAAGATCTTTATTATCGCTTAAATGTGTTTCCATTAACTTGGCTCCCTTTAGCTGAACGCCCTGATGATATTTTGCCATTAGCACAACACATGGTGGCGAGTTATTGTCAAAAAAATGGTGACCAAGTTGCAACCTTTAATCCCGCAGCACGTAGTAAACTTAACGCATACCACTGGCCAGGTAATGTTCGTGAACTAGATAATGTGATTCAGAGAGCTTTGATACTGCATACGAATCAAGTTATTGATGCGGCTGATTTGATGATTGAAAATTTTGAAACGGCTAAGGTGAATGACACTGAGAAAGTTGCTACCCCAGACGATAAATTAGGCAGTGAGTTAAAACTGCAAGAACATCAAATAATACTTGATACGTTACAAGCGTGCCATGGTAGTAGAAAAGCAGTGGCTGAACGTTTAGGTATTAGTCCACGTACATTACGGTATAAAATTGCGAGAATGCGTGATTCTGGCATTAAAATACCAGCCTAGAAGTATATAACCTAAAGGTGAGCGAGAATCTATTCATACGGGTTTTATACCAATTTGATTAAATTTCTTCCCAACTCAGAGCTTCATTAGCGAGCTTA
>CBDLPA010000030.1:0-41844 GCA_965305135.1 uncultured Colwellia sp. | reverse complement strand
AGTAACTATGTTTAATCAATTTTCCTTGTTCTAAGCTCGCTAATGAAGCTCTGAGGTGGGAAGAAATTTAATCAAATTGGTATAAATCTCATTTACCACCTTGGTAAAATTTAAGATTCGTTTGCTATAGCATGGTAGATAAGGTTTTGAAAAAGGAAAGGATATTTATCAATGATCTTTTCCTTTGGCTAGAGTTTATTGTTAATATAGTGAAGAAAATTAAGAATATAAAAGAATCTCACCCTTATGCGCTTTGACTATCGAATTGTTTTTATTATTACTACATTGCTTTTTACTTTATCATCAAGCTTGATGATTATTAATTATGTAGACTCAGTCGAATTTACAAGAAAACAATTAAAAAACAGTTCGTTACCCTTAACTGTTGATAATATTTACACAAAAATTCAAAAACAGATTATTGAGCCTAATTTAATCGCTTCAATGATGTCTCATGATACTTTTATGAAAAATTGGCTTGTTCATGATGAAAATGACGTTGATCAAATAACCCAATATTTGCAAACTATTACCAGTAAATATCAGGTCTTTACTTCTTTTCTGGTTTCTGACAAAAGTCAAAATTATTACACGGATAATGGATTATTAGAAAAAATATCGGTTAGTAATGAAAATAATGCTTGGTATTTTAATTTTAAAGAGAAGCCTGAAGAAAATGAAATCAATATTGATTACAATTCATTCATGGGAAAATCATTAATTATGTTTATGAATCATAAAATATATGATGATAAGTCTCGCATGATTGGTGCAACAGGAGTCGGCTTAAAAACATCTTATATTAACGATATGTTAAAGTATTTTCGTGAACGTTATCATTTTAATGTTTTTTTTATGGATAATTCAGGCGATGTACTTATTTCTGAAGATGGTGGAAAGTTTAATTACCATGCAGAATTAAAAAAATTAGTACCAGAGATCAAGAATAAAGAAAAAAAAATATTTGAGTATACTGATTCAGATAAGTCATATTTGTTTACGACAAAGTATATTGACGAGTTAGATCTTTATTTAATTGTAGGCGCAAAAGTCGATCACTTTACTCAATCGGTGAAAGATGCATTTTATTTTAACATGATGATTTCTATCTTCATTACTTTACTTATTACTCTAATTGTAATTTTATATATTAAAAGCATTCATCGTAAACTTCATAAACTTGCTAGTTATGACGCTTTAACAGGCCTACCTAATAGGCGAACTTTTCATAATCAATTAGAATATTTAATTTCTCATAAGGATCGTCGCCATCAAAATATGTCACTTGTTTTTATTGATATTGATGATTTTAAAGTTATCAATGATGTGCAAGGTCATGAGGTTGGTGACAAGGCACTTGTTCTTGTTGCTGCCACATTAGAGGGGGCCTTAAGAAAAACTGATTTTATTGCCCGTTGGGGTGGTGAAGAGTTCATTGTTTTATTAATCGATACGTCGTTTGAGAGTGCAAAACTGATAGCTGAGCAGCTAAGAGTAAAAATAGAAACGAGTAATTCTTTGGCTCAGCAAGTAAAGAAAAAAATAACCATTAGCTTAGGTGTTACTCAAGCAGACGATGATGATGATGCGGATTCTTTATTTAAACGTGCTGACGAGGCTTTATATGAAGCAAAAAATACAGGCAAAAACCAAGTGATAGCCATTGAAAAATCATCTACCAATAGTTAATTCTTATTTTTGTTAGGTGCTTCTCTATCTATTGTAATATGAAGTTAAATAATTCTTGGAGAGGTATGTTTCAATTTAACCGTGATAGTAATAATGCCATTTTATTAGCGGGTATTTTCGCTTTAGTTGTTGGTGTGGGTGTTGCTCGTTTTGTATTTACCTCGCTTTTGCCCGCTATGCTTGAAGATACAATTACTATCGCTTACGCAGGCATACTTGCTTCAATTAATTATTTGGGTTATTTAGCAGGGTCTATTTTTTCAATTTTTATTAAAGATATACATTCTAAAGTTAAATACTTTAGATTTGGTCTATTGGTATGTGTTGTTTCTTCTTTTGTTTTAGGTATTACTGAAAATAGTTCCATTTGGATGATTGCTAGGTTGATTGCTGGATTTGGTGCTGCAATGGCACTTGTAGTTGGATCTTCAGTGGTGATGCTCAAATTAAAGTCGACAAATAAAACTAAGGCAATGGGAATACATTTTAGTGGTTTAGGTTTTTCAATAGTCGTTACGGATATTGTAATGCGAGCTGTTTTTTATTATGGCGGTGACTGGCGAGATGCATGGCTTACATTAGCTTTAGTTGGGGCTTTTTTATCTTGTTATTCCGCCTATATTTTACGGTTTGATAAACAACCAAAAAACGAAATAGTGAAACATAAATTTGATAAATCATTATTTTCTCCCATGGTTATTATTTTGATTTTTGCTTATTTTACTGAAGGTGTAGGCATGGTTGTACAGGCTACATTTCTACCTGATATAGTCAATTCGTTAAAAGGGTTAAACGGTTATGGTGGCTACGTATGGTTGGTGGTTGGTCTTGCGGGTATTCCATCTTGTGTTATTTGGATGCGTTTAGCGCACCGCTTTGGCAGTATAAATATTATGATTGTTGCCATGTTATTGCAAGTTGTTGGTATTTTAATTCCTACATTGTCTAGCAGTATTATAATGAACATTATTAGTGGGTTGTTGTATGGCGCAACATTTATAGGATTAGTTGCTTTGTTTATGAATTTTGGTGGACAACTTTCACACAAAAATCCTGTATTTATTATGGGAGCAATAACCTCGGCTTATGGTGTAGGTCAAATTATTGCACCATTGTATTGTGTGGTTTTAATAGAACAATTTAGTAACTACCATTATGCCTTGTATTTAACAGCGTTTATTGTTTTGTGCGGTATTCTATTGTTAATTTACGCATTGCGTAACGTAAAAGAAGCAAAACAATGTATGCAATAGAGTATTAGTTATCTTTCAATAATTCGTTCAAAAGGTGGTAAAGAGTCAAGCAGTTGTTTGCCATAACGTTTGGTCACTACGCGTTTGTCCATTAAAGTTATTACCCCTTCATCCTTTTCATTGCGTAATAATCGTCCACAAGCTTGCACAAGTTTTTTAGAGGTGTCGGGCACTGATAGACTCATAAAAGGGTTACCTCCTTTTGTGGTAATATATTCTGCTTGGGCTTGTTCAACGGGAGATGTTGGCACTGAAAAGGGTAGTTTAGTAATGATTAAGTTATTTAAATAGTTACCTGGTAAATCTAACCCTTCCGAAAAACTTTGGGTGCCGAAAATAATACTAGCTTTGTTATCATCACATTGTTGTTTATGATGTTCAATAATATGTTGGCGAGAGTGTTCTCCCTGAACAGCAATATCAAGTTTGTATTTGTCTCTAAGTGCTTGTGCGACTTTTTCCATTTGCCAATAAGACGAAAATAATACTAAGGTTGCACTACCGTGATCTATATATTTAGGTAATTTTTCAATAAGCTCATCGGTAAACTTCAAGGCACTAGGTTCGTTAATCATATTGGCAACCACAAGCTGCGCGTTGTTTTGATAATCGAACGGTGAAGTAACTCGTTGATATTGGCTTCCGTCATTATTTTTTAAGCCAGCTTGAAAACGAAAATGATCAAACGAATTTAAAGCAAGTAAGGTTGCAGAGCATAATACAGCACCTTCACATTGGCTCCATAATTTATCTTCTAAGGTAAAACCTACTTCTATTGGAGAGGCGCATAGTAAATAGTCTTGGCGGGCATTAGTTTTTATTGGGGATTGTTTTTGAATCCATCTTGCCATAGGTGCCGCTTTGTCACTGTCGGTTTTGGCGTACATATGCCAAAGCGCTTGTAAATTTTCCAGTCGTTGCAACATAAAACCTGCTTCGCTCAATACAGGTTCGGCAAGATACATTTTACAATCGCCATCTTTAACCGCTTCAATTAAGGTATTGTAGAGTTTATTTAAATGGCTCAATGATTTTTTACTGAGCTCATTACAATCTTCCGCCCAATTCTTTAATATTTTAGGAATAATACCATTGTCAAACCGGTAAACTTGCTCATCTTTTTGATTGAATTTGCTATTATTCTCAGCGCTGTTTTCTGCAAAATAGATTGAGGCGTTATTGTCAACAAAGCTCAGGACTTTTTGCATTTCTATGAGTAAATCTTGACAATCATCACTGAGTTTAAGTGCTGGCGAAATGGCGCGTTGTGATTTGATTAGCTTAGCCATTTTATCGCCAGTTTCCCGTAGTTTTGTTAACCATTCAATTGCGCCACGTAAGGTGATATTAGCACTTGAGTGATCACGGGTTACTTTAGGTAAATGATGGGCTTCATCAATAATATAAAAAGTTTCATCGGGCGCTGATAATATTCTTCCACCGCCTAATTCAAGATCAGCCAATAATAAACTATGATTTACCACTAATACGTGTGCTTGCTCCATGGTTTCACGTGCTTTATGAAACGGGCAATGTTGGTGTTCAGATAAGGTTTTCAAACAGCTGTGTTTATCACTTTGTACTTGGGACCAAATATGATGTGCAATAGGGGTTTTCCATGAATCAATATCGCCATGCCATGAGCCGTCGGTTAATGCCTTATGCATAGCATTTAAGGTACGAATATCACTGGCTTTGGGTTTTTCAGCAAAGGTAAAGCCTGCTTGGGGCGAGTCAGTGGCAACAGCTTGCGTGAGTTTTTGACGGCAAACATAACGTTGACGGCCTTTAACTAAAGCAAAATCAAATTTTAGCCCCGCGTGTTTTTTCAAAAAAGGTAAGTCTTTATCTACTAATTGTTCTTGTAATGCGACGGTGGCAGTGGAAATACATACTTTTTTGTTACGTGTTAGTGCCAGTGGAATTGCACCTAAGCTATAAGCAAGTGATTTACCCGTACCAGTGCCAGCTTCTATTGTTATAATTTTTCGGTCTTTATTGTATTCACCGGCTAAAGTTTTTGCTATTTCAGCAATAAGAAAGGTTTGCTGTTGTCTGGGATTAAAATGGCTTAAATTTTCACCAATAGCTTTATAAGATTGACGAATTAGTTGTTTTAACTTGTCTGTTAGCATTTAGCGCGGTTTCCATAAAACAGATAAATAAGATATAGTGCTGTATATAATAACAGCTTTTTGTTATTTCTTCTTAATATTTTTATATTGTTTCATAAAAGGTCAATTAAATTGTCGCAACATATTCAAAGTGGTTTTTTATTAAGTCGTCACGTACAAGACAAAGGTAATGCTTTGCAGATCACGTTATGGTTAAAAACACATACTGGTGCGCAAAAGTTGGTGATTGATAATGAACTAGCCGTTTTTTTTATAGAAGAAACACATATTAATTATGCTATTGATCTTTTAAAACAACATGATATTAAGTTGATTAAGCAACAAAATTTGGCTTTACAAACGTTTACGCAAACCCCTGTGCATGGCTTTTACTTTGCTAATTTAACACAATTTTATCGGGCTAGAGAATGTTTGAAAGCAAAACAAATTAAATGTTATGAAGATGATATACGTCCTGATGATCGGTATTTAATGGAGCGGTTTATTACCGCAGATATAGATTTTATTTGTAATCCTCAAGTGAAGTGCAAAAAATCAAAAGACATGTTATCAATTCATTTGACCATGTTATCGCTAGATATTGAGTGTTCAATGGCAGGAGAGCTATATTCTATTGGACTTTATGCAAATAATACGTATAGAGAAAACTACCTTGAAACAGCTTCTAATAAAAATATTGCCAGTGAATTAACTTGCGTATTAATGATAGGTAAACCTGAACCAGATGCTGCGCCTTATATCGTTTGGGTTGAAAATGAAAAACAGTTGTTAATTGAACTGATAAACCAAATTACTATTATTGATGCGGATATATTGATTGGTTGGAATGTTATTAACTTTGATTTTAATTTATTACAGAAACGTTGTGATCTGCACAAGGTTAAATTTGCTATAGGACGCGATGCTACCGCGCCACGTTGGCGTACTAATAGCAATAATACGGATCAACAGTTTATTGAAATAGCTGGGCGTGTTGTGCTCGACGGAATAGATTTACTGAGAACGGCTACGTATAGTTTTCCAAGTTTTTCGCTTGATAATGTAGCGAATACATTATTGGGAATAGGAAAGAAGGTTGATGATGTTGATAATAGAGTGGATGAAATCACGGATAATTTTTTGCATAACAAGCAGGCTTTAGCGGCTTATAACCTTGAAGATTGTCGTTTGGTGTGGCTCATTTTTGAAAAAACACAACTGTTAGAGTTTGCCCAGCTTCGCGCTCAATTAACTGGGCTTGCAATCGACAGAATCGGTGGGTCGGTAGCGGCGTTTACCAACCTTTATTTACCTAAGTTGCATCGTAGTGGTTACGTTGCGCCAAATATGGGGGACGGTGTTTCAGATCTAATTTCGCCAGGTGGCTATGTAATGGACTCTATTCCAGGCTTATATGACAATGTTTTAGTGCTTGATTTTAAATCACTTTATCCTAGTATTATTCGCACGTTTAAAATAGATCCTATGGGGTTAATTGAAGGGCTTATTGAAAATAAGCAAGTTAATAAACAAGTAATAAAGGGGTTTGATGGAGCATACTTTTCACGCACTAAACATTTTTTACCTGATATTATCACTTCGCTTTGGTCCGAACGTGATAAAGCTAAGTTGCAAAAAAATGCTGCTTTGTCACAAGCCATAAAAATTATTATGAATAGTTTTTATGGCGTTTTAGGATCAACTGGCTGTCGGTTTTTTGATCCCCGTTTATCAGGGTCTATTACAAAACGCAGCCATGAAATATTAAAGGCCACAAGCAAATGGATTGAAGAAAAAGGCTTTCGTGTGATCTATGGTGATACAGATTCTATTTTTGTGCATGTAGGTAAAAATAAAACCGCTTTTGAGTGCAAAGCACTAGGTGTTGAATTACAGGATTTTATTAATGAGAAATGGCAACAAATCTTAGCAAATGAGTTTGATTTATCTTGTGATTTGGAAATTGAGTTTGAAACACATTTTACTAAATTTTTAATGCCAACGATCCGTGGCCGAGATGTTGGAACAAAGAAACGTTACGCTGGTTTAATTACACTAGATGAGAATGTTTTAGATGGCGAGGTTTTAGAAAACAAACAAGTTAGCACACAACACAATAGGGCAAAAAGGCAAACACAAAAGCTTATTTTTAAAGGGTTGGAAAGTGTTAGAACAGATTGGACAAAGCTTGCTAAAGAGTTCCAACAAACCTTATATTTAAAAATTTTTAATCAAGAGCCAGTCAATGATTATATTAAAAATACAGTTGATAAAACGATAAAAGGTGAATTTGACGACAAACTTGTTTATCGCAAGCGAATTAGAAGAAAGTTGAGCGACTATATTAAAAATGTTCCACCACATGTGAAAGCTGCCCGCCTAGCCGATGACATGAACAGAAAGCTTGGTAAACCATTACGTTATCAAAAGCGCTGTTGGATTGAATATTACATTACTGTCAATGGGCCACAAGCGGTAGAATATTTGTCATCTCCCTTAGATTACCAGTTTTATATCGACAGACAATTATGTGCGGTTGCCGATGGCATTTTGCCATTTATAGGAAGTAGTTTTGGGCAAATAACTGATGCCCAGTTAGGTTTGTTCTAGTCACTTTCGTAATACAGGAACTATATAGATGTATTTCTTCTAAATTTAAATGAGATAACAGGTGAAAAGTACGTTAATTCAAGGTATAAATACAAGTAAGTTTTAGATGGCTAGATAGCTGTTTATACCAATGCACATTTTTAAATTTTTAAACATAGGTGTTTAAGATACATGAAACAAAATACTAAAATTGTAACAGCAGGCCGCAAAGCTAAATGGACAAATGGCGTTGTAAATCCCAGTGTTACTCGTGCTTCAACTGTGGTATTTAATACAGTAGATGAAATGAATAGTGCTTTAAAAAATAAGCATAACCAAACGATGGTTTATGGTCGACGGGGTACAACAACTGCTTTTGCTTTTAGCGATGCCATGACAGAACTTGAAGGTGGCGCAGGGTGTGCACTTTATCCATCAGGAACTGCAGCTATTACTAACGCAATATTGTCTTTTGTTGCAAGTGGTGATCATATTTTAATGGTAGATAGTGTTTATGAACCGACTCGTGACTATTGCGATAAAATACTAACTAAAATGGGAGTGGAAACTACCTATTATGATCCGTTGCTTGGTGCAGATATTGAAGCCTTAATTCAACCCAATACTCGTATTGTCTTTTTAGAATCTCCAGGTTCTATTACGATGGAAATACAAGACGTTCCTACCATCGCGAAAATAGCCCATCAACATGATTGTATTGTAATGCTTGATAACACGTGGGGCGCAGGCATTAACTTTAAACCTTTTGAGTATGGTGTTGACATCAGTATACAAGCTGCAACTAAGTACATTGTTGGGCATTCTGATGTAATGCTAGGCACAGCAACAGCAACAGACAAATATTGGCCACAGTTACGCGATAACAGCTATTTAATGGGGCAATGTACATCACCTGATGATCTCTACCTTGCATTACGTGGTATTCGTACTATTGGTGTGCGTTTGAGACAGCATCAAGAAAGTGCGTTAAAAGTTGCGAATTGGTTAAAAGACAGACCAGAAGTGGATACTATTTTACATCCTGCTTTTGAATCTTGTCCAGGGCATGAATTTTTCAAACGTGATTTTACAGGGTCAAATGGTTTATTTTCTTTTACGTTAAATTGTGGCAATAAAGCGGCGCTTACTGCATTTTTAGATGGTTTATCACATTTTAAAATGGGCTATTCATGGGGGGGCTTTGAATCACTTATTTTAGGAATAACGAGTGTTGATTCGATTCGTAGTGCAACACAATGGACAGCTAAATATCCATTAATTCGTTTGCATATTGGTTTAGAAGATGTCGATGATTTGATTGAGGATTTAGAACAAGCTTTTGTTCGTTTTCATGAGAAATTATAGTTCAACCACTCGAAATAGTCAGTTGTGTTAACTTGAAAAAAATATTGGCGCTTGTTGCAATGGCAATAGGCGCCAATTAGAGACTATCAGCTAAACTTATTTACATAGCGTATTTTATTTACCAAGTAACATAAATATTTTTTTGGCTATGTCTGTATTATCTTGTAAACCGTTAAATAATTTACTCTGTTTACCAAAAGCAAATACTGGTACGTCAATCGCAGTATGTCCGCTAGAAGTCCAGCCGCTATTAGTGCGTTTGTCCATAATACTTTTTATAGTTTTGATTAATGCCAACTCACTTGCTGACATTTTTTCACTTTGATACATATTGTTAGTTTTGTCGAGTTTGGCGTTGTGTTTGCTGTCATTAAGTAAGTTTAATTCGTCTTGAGATAATTCAAAATTAAATAGTGATGTTGTATTTTCTGCTTTGATGTCATTATTTGTTAATTGTTTGGCAATATAATTAACTGAATGTTTCATTGTGCGTAAATTAGCAGCATTCCATTCGTATTTACCGTTTGCAGCAATGGTAAAACCACCCGTACTATGATCGGCAGTAATGATAACAAGCGTATCAGGATTATGCTTAACAAAATGCTCTAAATACTCAATTGTTTTGGCTAAATCATCAATTTCGGCCATTGCGTCACTAATATCATTACCATGGCCTGCCCAATCAATTTGGCTGCCCTCTATGAGCATAAAAAAACCATTATCAGCTTTATTATCAGAATGTTGTAAGTCTATTAGATGATGAAGACCCGCTTTAGTCATAGCAGATAAACGATGTTTATTTGAATCATCTAACGCCCAAGGTAAGCCTGTATCAGCAAAAAGCCCCAACACTGGTTTGTTCTTTGGAAAATTAGCTAAATCATCATAATTATCAATATAGTGGAAACCTGCTTGTTTAAACTCATTGACTAAATTTCTGTCTTCACGAATAAAGTATTTCCAACCGCCACCAAGGTATAGATCGGCTTTGATGCCCTCATCAATATAACTATCGGCAATTTCATTATAGTTTTTACGGTATTCATTATGTGCGAGATACGAAGCTGGAGTAGCATGGTTGATTTGAGAGGTTACGACAACACCCGTTTTTTTCCCTTGTAATTTTGCCCACTCCAATACGGTTTGAACGTTTTTTTTATTTACATCAACACTAATAGCACCATTGTAACTTTTTACACCTGTAGCTAACGCCGTAGCCGCTGCTGCCGAATCAGTAACCACCCCTGATATAGGCGCAGGATAAGTACTAGACATACCTTTTAAGTAACGGTCGAAAACAGTTTCCTCTATTTCTGGTGTAACGGGGTTGTCATTGAAGTAACGATAGGCCGATGTATAAGCTGGTCCCATACCATCACCGACAACCATAATAATATTCTGTGGTGTGGAGCTTGTTACTGTATTTGCACTTTGTGCAGTATTACTTTCTGTTTTTACTGTTTTATTCATGTGAGCATTGTTTGCGCAAGATACGCAAAGTAAAGATATTGTTAACGCTGATAAAACAAATTTCATTTTCTATAGTTCCTTTTCTAAAATTATAGGGTTAATTCAAGATCAACCCACACTAATCTGTGGTCTGACGAAGCGGCTCTGTCTTTGATTAAACGATAGGTTTCATCTTTTTTTTGTGGCCAAAATACACCAGAATTTTTTATCGTAAAGTCGAGTGCAGAAGGTAGTACATAATCTGCTCGCATCCCCCAGTATGCCGTATGGTATTTGGCATTATTATTATCGGTTCTATACAATTCCCCGCCAATACTTGTGGGCATTGGGTCTTGTAGCTTATTGTTTGTTAATAGTGACTTTATACCTGAATTTATTGCATCACCTTCTACGCTTGACGCATTTTGATCGCCTAAAATAACAAATGGTTTGTTTGGTGATAATCCACCTTTTTTGCCACCGTCGTCATAAATGTAATTGGCTTGCGTATTATCAATATAATCTCTCCAAAAACGAATTTCGTCATGGTTTCGATTACCATTTCTATTTTCTGGACCGTCAAAAACAGGTGGTGTAGGGTGGCTAGCTAAAATATGGATTTCTTTTCCATTAATATTGATAGGAATATCCCAATGAGATTTTGATGATAATCGCAACTCGTTCCAAACACTATCACTAAACCAAGGTTGATTTGTTTCAGGGCTTATCGGTTTTAAGGCGTTAGGCATATCACGCCACTTAAAGAACTGAAAGGTTTTAATAGTATTATAATCAATAGGGTATTTAGATAATAACACCATACCAAAGTGTCCTTCAAAATAACCAAAACCATGGGTAATGCTTTTGTCATTATTTATGTTGTTGACTTTGACACCTGTATTAACAGGTCCTTGATAAAAATAAGGATAATTTATGGCTGTTTGATCATTTTGTGCTTTTGCTAAATAATTTTTAATAAAATAACGTATGTTTTCGTGTTGGTTATTTACTCTATCAAATTCATTAAGCAAAATAATATCAGGGTTTACACGTTGTATTATTTCAGCAATATTTTTAATTTGTTGGTTATTTTGTTTTAATGCTTGTGTAAGTTCATTGCCTGATACGTTAGGCGAGCTGTTTGGTGAACGTTTTATATAATTTAAAGCTTCCATGCTCACATTGAAGGTTGCAACACGAAGCTTAGTTGTTGCTGTTGGAGTTACTGATTGTGTAGATAATTGTGTAGCTATCGTTTTAGTCATAAAGGTTACACCTACAACAACAGCACAGAAGACTGTTACTTTTAATGGTTTGATAAAATAGGCCATTATTTTAATTTACAACCTCGTAAAATAATATCAGTTAAAAAGTTAGTGACATGTTCTATATCTTCATTCTCATAATCGGCACGATTCATAATAGTTAATATTTGATTATCAAAATCAGCATAATGTTGTGTTGATGACCATATAAGAAAAATTAAGTTGACAGGATCAACAGCGTGCATTTCACCATTATCTATCCAACGTTGAAACACTTTTGATTTTTCTCTAACCCACTGACGAAGATAAGTGCGAGCAAAGTCTTTTAAATGTTGTGCACCTTGAATAATTTCCATGGCATAAATTTTAGAGGCTTTAGGATTATTAAAAGACATGGTTACTTTAGCGCGAATGAATTTCTCAATGGCGAGTTTAGGGCCATCTTCAGGTAAAATATCACCAATACCTTCGTCCCACATATTCAGCGTTTTTTCTAGTACAGCATGGTAAATATTTTCTTTATTTTTAAAGTAATACAAAACATTAGCTTTAGGTAATCCCGCATTATCTGCTATTGATTGCACTGTTGCGCCTTTGTAACCTTGCAGGATAAATTCGTCTTGAGCGGCAGTCAGTATTTTATCGATGCTGAGTGTTCTCACTTTTTGTGTTTTATTATTTTTTTTCATTTTAATTTATTTCATTTCTTACTAATAAAGGCTCATTTATAAAAGAACCCACTAAACTTGATCTGCGGATTCTTATTATTTAGTCGTTAATTTACAGTAATTGTTTATTATGACAATAGTAGTGTTGGCGTTATAACGATTTGTTTTTTAGTGGCCGAACTAGGTATAACATTACTACGCTTGTCCTAATGGTCTATTTATTTTTTTGTATTCTTGGTCAGTAATACTATAGTTGTTGTTTGTAAAAAGCAAAAACTTGACCTTTTGGTGTGTTTTTTATTATTGCGCTGTTTTTTTTCGCAAAATTAAGTTAATTTATGTGTGTATGTAATAAAAGTGTAAAGAACTTTGCTTAAATTAGGTTGATTGAAATTTAACAGAAAACACGCTTTGGTAGATTACTATCAAAAATCTATTAAAAGAAAATAAAAATTTATACATAAAACACATAGGAATATTAAGATGAAAACCCATTCTCTATCACGCATAGCAGGCGCGCTAGTTGTTGCGTTAGGTCTATCAACATCAGTTATATCAACAGATGTTTTAGCAAATACCACAACATCGGCAATAAAAGGACAAATTGCAGGACCACAAGGTAATCCAGCTCCTGGCACAAAAATTACCATCACGCATGTCCCTTCAGGAACAACTAAAACTGCTACAGTGAATAATGCTGGTATTTTTGTTGCTCAAGGTTTACGTGTTGGTGGTCCATACACGGTTGTTATTGATTCAGATAAATTTGAAGATGCAACAGTTAGTGATATCTTCTTGACACTGGGTGAAACTTACCCAATGAGTGTTGATTTAAATGTTCAGCAAAACCTTGAAACGATTGTTGTTACAGGTCGTCCTCTGAGTATGCATGCTGGTGGTAGTGGTCCAGCAACACATTTTAGCGCTAGTGATTTAAAAAATGCGCCTTCAATTAACCGTGATTTAAAAGATATTGTGCGTATTGACCCGCGCATTTATATTGATGAAAGCCGAAGTGGTGCTATTCAATGTGGTGGCGGTAGCCCACGTTTTAACAGCTTAACTGTTGATGGTGTTCGTATGAATGACAGTTTTGGGTTAAATGATAATGGTTACCCAACAACTCGTATTCCTTTCTCTTATGATTCAATTGATCAAGTATCCGTTGAATTAGCTCCTTTTGATGTTAAATATGGTGGTTTTACTGCATGTAATATCAATGCCGTTACAAAATCAGGTACAAATGAGATTCACGGTAGTGTTTTCATTGATTATACCAATGACTCAATGAAAGGAGACACTATTGAAGGGGTAGATCAAGATAATGGTAGCTATTCAGAGAAACGTTATGGCTTTAATTTGGGTATGCCGTTAATTCAAGATGAATTATTTTTATTCATGTCTTATGAAAAATTAGATGGTGAAGAATTATTTAGCTATTCGCCGTTTGGTGATAACGTGAGTCAAGCAGATTTAGATCGTGTTATTCAAATTACACGTGATGTTTATAATTATGAGGCAGGTGGTACACCAGCAGGTTTACCAGTAGAAGACGAAAAGATCTTAGTGAAATTAGATTGGAATATTAATGAAGATCATCGTGCAAGCTTTATATATAACTATAATGATGGTTTTAAATTAGATCAATCTGATGATTGGGGAATGACGTTAGACAGTCATTTTTATGAGTCAGGTGCAGAAATGAATTCTTATGCGGCAGCATTGAATTCAGACTGGACAGATAATTTTTCTACAGAAGTTCGTATTGGCCATACTAAATTAGAAAATAGACAACAATCACTAGATGCAGCGAGTAGCTTTGGTGAAGTCCAAATTTCACATGGTGGTACAACTATTTTCTTAGGTCCAGATGATTCTCGTCAGTCAAATGAGATGAATTGGGATAGTACTACCTTTAAATTGTCTGGAAATTATTATTTAGATGATCATACCATTACAGCAGGTTATGAGTATGAAACCTTAACGGCTTTTAATTTGTTTATGCAGCATACGCAAGGTGAATTCCGTTTTGATTCTATTGATGATTATGAAGCAGGATTAGCAGCGCGTGTTTATTATAATAACTCTGCAGGAACAAACGTTCCTAGTGATGCTAGCCAAGAATTTACTTATGGAATGCATTCATTTTATATTCAAGATGAGTATACCTTTACCGATATAGATGCCACATTAATGTTTGGTT
Organism: uncultured Colwellia sp.; assembly: GCA_965305135.1. Taxonomy (GTDB): domain Bacteria; phylum Pseudomonadota; class Gammaproteobacteria; order Enterobacterales; family Alteromonadaceae; genus Colwellia. The sequence goes on along the minus strand of CBDLPA010000030.1, from coordinate 27,249 downwards.
TCCGTTACGATACTTATACCAGTGATGATAAGCCTCGATATAACGCTAAATTTGAAGAACGATATGGCTATGCTAACAATGCTAATTTTGACGGTATAGATTTGTTCCAACCACGTGTAGGTTTTAATTGGAATGTAAATGACAGCCTAGAAGTTCGTGCCGGATTTGGCTTGTACTCTGGTGGTAACCCAAATGTTTGGTTGTCTAATTCATACTCAAATGATGGTTTAGTACAAATTGGTCTACAAAATAGAGGTGTTGATTTATTTAATACAGCAATGACTAATGGCGGTACACCAGGGTTTGAAATTCCTCAAGACATGTATGATACAATTCAAAGTACTACAATTGAAGGCGGTGATGGCTCGGTTAATGCGCTTGATCCAAACTTTGATATGCCTTCTGAGTGGAAGTACTCAATAGGTGCAACCTACACAACAGAAAATCAAATAGTGCTTTCAGCCGACGTGCTATATAACCAAAAAGTTAATTCAGCCACAATTATTGATGCTGGTTTGAAATATTCAGACGAAACAGCTCCTGATGGCCGTCCAATGTATGAAGAAATTGCGGGACGCAATAGCGAGTATGTTTTAACAAATAGTGGTAAAGATGGCAGTTCTACAATTGTTTCACTTGCTCTAAGCAAAAGTTTCGATTTTGGCTTAGATGCATCATTTGGTTATTCTTATACTAAGTCTGAAGATGCGAACCCAATGACAAGTGCTGTGGCAGGTTCAAACTACGGTAACTTGGCCGTAATAGACGCAATTAATCCTGCTATGGCAACGTCAAACTATGAAATTCCTCACCGTTTTACTATGAATTTAAGTTATGGTACTGAATTTATTGATGGTTTAGTCACTCGCTTTAGTTTATTTGGTCAAGCAAGCGAAGGACAAGCTTACTCATACACTTTTGATGGTTCAGATGGTGCTTATGGTGATAGTAATTGGAATGGTGATCGCCAGTTGATGTATGTGCCGTTAGAAAATGATCCAAATGTTGTTTATGCAGATGACTTCGATAAAGAAGCTTTTGATGCATTTATATCAGCAGAAGGACTTGCACGTGGTAAAATTTCAGGTCGAAATGCTCAAAATGCTGATTGGCATACCACATTTGACTTTAAAATTAATCAGGAACTTCCAGGTTTAATGGATGGTCATAAAGGAAACCTGTTCTTTATAATCAAAAACGTAGGTAATTTACTCAATGATGATTGGGGTGTTATGAAGCAGGGACAGTTTGTTGGTAATCGCATGGTGAGCATGTCTATTGAAGATGGTAAATATGTTTATGAAGACTTTAATGCTGGCAATGAAGATCAAGAGTACTATAAAAACGCTTCTCTTTGGGAAATGCGTTTAGGTGTAAGTTACGATTTTTAGTAAGTAACACTTAGTTTAAAAACCGTGTTTTAAAGCACGGTTTTTTTATGTCTAAATATAATCATTTTAATAATATAAACACATAATTTACTATGAAAAACTAAATTTAATGGTAGTATAGTAATATTCTGACCATATGGTCAGTTTTTTTTGGCGGTACTTAAAAGTGAATGAAATAAAAAATTATATAATTGAACCAGATATCTGGCTTGAACTGACAGAAAATGCGAAACAAGCACATACAAAGGCTTATGCACCCTATAGTCAATTTCCAGTAGGATCAGCAGCGTTAATGAGTACTAATAAAATAGTGCAGGGGTGTAACGTAGAAAATGCCTCGTATGGTTTAACAGTATGTGCAGAGCGTAATTGTATAGCGCAAGGAGTGATAGCTCATGAAGGTGAAAATACGGCTGAATTTGTGGCTTTAGTTGTTTATACCGAGCAAGAAAAATTAACCCCTCCCTGCGGTGCATGTAGGCAAGTCATTAGTGAGTTTTTCCCACAAGCAGCAAAAGTGATGGCAGTAAATCATCTTAATCAACAACAAATATGGTCTGTTGAACAATTACTCCCTGATGCATTTACGCCTTATAACTTAATCAATAAAAATTAAGTTATTATCAAATAAATTAAAAGTAAGAAAGGAATTTTAATTAATGTTATTACCTCAAGAGATTATCGCTAAAAAACGTGATAATAAAGTGCTAAATAAAGATGAAATAGAATTTTTTGTTAGTGGCTTAGTCTCTAATAATTTTAATGATGCGCAAGTTGGTGCAATGGCAATGGCAATATTTCAACAAGGATTAACAGCGCAAGAAACAGTGCAATTGACTCAAGCAATGATGCACTCTGGTGAAGTATTATCTTGGAAATCTTTAAATGGCCCTGTTATTGATAAACACTCCACGGGTGGCGTTGGTGATAAAGTGAGCTTTATGTTAGCAGCAATAATTGCTGCTTGCGGTGGTTATGTACCGATGATATCAGGTCGAGGCTTAGGTCATACTGGTGGTACGGCAGACAAATTAGAGAGTATCGCAGGTTTTAATGTACAACCGAGTTTAGATAAATTTAAAAAAATTGTTGCAGATATTGGTGTGGCCATTATTGCGCAAACACCTGAGTTAGCGCCAGCAGATAGACGTTTATATGCCATTCGAGATGTGACCGCTACTGTTGCTTCAATTCCATTAATTACAGCCTCTATTTTATCAAAAAAACTTGCAGCTGGGCTTGATGTTTTGGTTATGGATATAAAAATGGGTAATGGTGCTCAGATGGAAGATTTAAACCAAGCTAAAGCATTAGCACAAAGTATCACTAAAGTTGCAAATGATGCAGGTGTTAACACGCAAGCAATTATTACTGATATGAATCAAGTATTAGGAAGTACTGCAGGCAATGCGCTAGAAATGTATGAAACGGTTAAATATTTAACGGGTAAATTGCAAGAGCCTCGTTTACATCAGGTGGTTGTGACGTTAGCTAAAGCCATGTTGCTTAATAGTAAACTAGCCAGTAATGACATAGAGGCACAAGCAAAAGTAGAACAAGTATTAGCAACAGGCAAGGCAGCTGAAATTTTTAGCAAAATGGTTAGCGCATTAGGTGGGCCAAGCGATTTACTTGAAAATCCGTGGCGTTCAATGAACAAAGCCAATTATATTATTGAAATAATATCACCTTGTAATGGCTATATAAAGGCCATGCAAACCCGTGATATTGGTTTTTCAGTGGTTGGCCTAGGAGGAGGGCGTATCAGCAATGAGCAAAAAATAGATCACAGTGTTGGTTTTGACAGAATTTTACCCCTAGGTACTCGCGTTAACCGAGGTGATATTTTAGCAAGAGTACATGCTAGCTCAGTAGATAGCGCTAATCATGCTAGTAATCAGTATATTAGCGCAATTACTTTTTCTGATAAGCCAATTAATGAGCCACAGCTCATTTATTAAGACTCATTATTGGTATTTTTAACTACATAAAATAAGCAATCATTCAAAGCAACCTGTTCATTAACCGTTGCTTTGAAGATACGACAATTTTGTCGGCAAACTAATTGATTATCACGAGCATAAAAATAGTCATCGATAACATCATTTCCATGTTTATTGAATAATTGCAGATTTTTTACGCCATTACCGTCAATCCAGCCAATCATTTCGTCTTGATGTGCACCACCAAAATTTAAATATTCAATATTACTTTTGAGTGTGACACCGCTATAGCCTTCATCATGTTCGGCATAAGAAAGGTTAACTTTTTCTTTTGTTTGTAATCGTAATGGTCGATATATCACTTCTACATTTTTTTCTTGATGTATGTAGCCAATATTTTCACAGTTTGCAATGTGATTAATACCTGCAAAAGCTGCTTCATGAGCTTGTTCATCTAAACTATACCCACATTCTATTGTGATAAAGGGGCAAGCAAAATTTTGTTCCATTAAAGAACCTAAACGTAAATCGGATAAAATTAATGTTTGGCAGAAAAAAGAAGCTAATGACAGCGTTTCTGTTGTAATAACCGAGCTAATAGAAAATGTTGGGCTAGGGCTTGCGGCATTATGAAGATCGACCACCATTTCAGGGTTCACCTCACGTATTGCATTATTAATTAATTTTGCTCTTTGAATGCAGCCTTGGTGATTCTTATCAAGGCTTGCGCTGCTCTCATTTTGAACAGATTCTAATTGTCCAAAACAGCGATTTATGTCGTGATGTCCTTGAATAAATCTTCTGGAAAATAAAGGACTTTTAGATGCCGCTTCAACTGAGCAAATAATAAAACGTAAATTTGTTTGTGGTGGTTTGTTAATATCTCGTGTCGTTAACCAGCGATGCAAGGCAATTAGGCCTGATGGTTCATTACCTTGTAGTAAGGTATTAATTACTCGACACTTATTTGTATTTATTCCAGTAACGTCTATCACTGTAGGCCCAGACATTGAAAGAAGAAATTGCTCATAGCCAGCGTGTAATTCTATTACGGTGGGATTTTGTAGATAGTTGATCTCGCTAAAATCTATTTCCATGCTAACACCTACAATAAATTATTTGATTAAAGAGTTAAATCCTCGAAAGAATTAGCATGCCACACTTTTATTAAGTGCTGTGTTGATTAAGGTCAATAAAAGAGGTTGAGCAGTACAAATATATATTGAATGAGATTGATTGTTTTTATCGGGAATTTAATTGTTTACCTAAATTTTTTTAAGTAGACTAGGATGTTAATTTTATATTTTTATCTCTTCCATTGTGAGGATTTTATGACAGACGAAACTATTTTTTCTAAAATTATTAGACAAGAAATTCCAACACCGCTTTTATATCAAGATGAATTAGTGAGTGCCTTTAGGGATATTGCCCCGCGCGTTAGTACCCATATTTTAATTGTTCCTAATAAACATATTCCCACGATTAATGATGTGACTGATGCGGATGAACTTACTATGGGTAGAATGATTTCTGTGGCGAAAAAATTAGCTAAACAAGAAGGTATTGATGAAAAAGGCTATCGTCTAATCATCAATTGTAATGAAGACGGCGGACAAGAAGTATTTCATATTCACATGCACTTATTAGGTGGTAAGCGGTTAGGTGCAATGTTATCCGTGTAATTTTTGAAGATCTAGAAAATAAAACGATAAACGGTTCTAAACTTAAGATTAAAAACAGTGCACTTACTATTTAGCTAACGCATAATTAGCGTCTAAAATACAAGTTTTGCATTTGCTAGGATTTTATGTGAACTGGAAAGAATTACTTGAAAATAGAAACCGTTTATTCTGGCTTGTTCATTCTGCCGGCTGGTTTGGTTTTGCCTTAGTGCATTATTTGGGCTCTTTACTTCATGATTTACGTGATATTTTTGTCATTATTATTTTCCTAAATGCCTATGCTGGTTGGTTGTTAACTGTTCCGTTACGCTATTTATATCGTCGTGTATGGAATTATTCACCGATTAAAATTGGCTTTATAGTTGTTTTTGCTTCTTATTTCACAGGCGTTGTTTGGCAGATAATTAAGAATGTTAATTATTGGGAAATATATAAACACGGTTATAAACCTGATTTTTTATTAATGTATACTCAATCAAGTGTTTGGTCGTTTTATATTATTTTAAGCTGGAGCGTATTATATTTTGGTACTAAATATTATCAAATGCTACAGGTTGAAAAACAAAATGTGCTAAAGGCAAATGCAGTAGCACACCAAGCACAGTTAAAAATGCTACGTTATCAGCTTAACCCTCATTTTTTATTTAACACGTTAAATGCAATTTCTACTTTAATACTGTTAAAGGACACAGATACTGCCAATGGCATGGTAACTAAATTAAGTGAATTTCTGCGTTATACGCTTGATAAAGATCCAATGAAAAAAGTCACGTTAAATAGTGAGATTCAAGCACTAGAATTATATTTAGCCATTGAAAAAGTACGTTTTGAAGAACGTTTACAAGTCAATTTTTGCATTAGTGAATATTGTGAAAAAGCACTAGTACCTAGTATGATATTACAACCCATTGCTGAAAACGCAATTAAACATGCTATAACTAAGCAGGAAAAAGGCGGTAGCATAACGATTTCAGTTAATCATTTTGCTAATGATTTAATGATTGAAGTTGCCGATAATGGGCCTGGAGCAGAAATAATTGACGATAATTTGCATAGAGAAAATGGTGTGGGCTTGGTGAATACTCGTGAACGCCTACATGCATTGTATCCAAACAAATTTGCACTTGTGGTAGCGAATAATATACCGACAGGTGTTAAAGTCAGTATTCGTATGCCATATGAATTATCTTAAGTAATTTAATTTAACGCAAACTTGTAGGAATTAGTTATGTCTTTGCGCACTATTATTGTTGATGATGAACCCCTTGCACGAAAGGGCTTAGCTATACGTCTTCAACAATTTGACGATGTTAAAATAATCAAGGAGTGCTGTAATGGCAGGGAAGCGTTAGAAACGATACAAACAGACAAAGTTGATTTGATGTTTCTAGATATTGAAATGCCTGGATTAAGCGGTTTTCAAGTGATTGATGAGATATTAACGCGAAAACTAATGATGCCCATGGTGGTTTTTGCAACAGCTTTTGATCAATATGCAATTAAAGCATTTGAAGTGCACGCACTAGATTATATTTTAAAACCCATGGATGAAGCGCGACTATCAAAAACAATTGATAAAGTACGTCAACATATCAAATCAAGCACTGATGCTGATCATAAGTTTAAACTTATTCAGTTAGTGAGTAATGTAACAGGCAATGATTATCAGCAAATTTTAACTGAACTTACCAATGATCAGCAGGTCAGTGTTTCTCATTATTCTGATATTTTGGCAATTAAAGATGCTGGTGAAGTGAGTCGAATACCCGTCAAAGACATTATTTGGATTGATGCTGCAGGTGATTATATGTGTGTACATGCAAGTAATGAGCAAAATAATAATCAGCAAAGAACGCATATCTTACGCAAAACGATGAAACAGCTTGAAATATCTCTTGATCCTAAACTCTTTATTCGAAACCACCGTTCTACCATTGTGAATAAAATTTATATTGATAAATTTTGTAGCCAAGCTAATGGTGAATATTTGTTAGTGTTGAAAAATGGTAAAGAGTTAAAAGTGAGTCGAAGTTATAAGGAAAAAGTAAAACAGGCCATTAATAGTTAGTTTTACCGAGAATTTTATTCTTGTGTTTAAGAAAAGCGTCTATACTTTACATTGTAGTAAAAGATTTGTTTAACAATATTAATAACAAATGGAATGAATATACATTATGAATGTTAGCTATATAACTCATGTGTCAGGAAAAGTACAAGGTGTTTATTTTCGAGTATCCAGTCAGCAAAAGGCAATTGAATTGGGGCTAAGTGGTTATGCTAGAAATTTAGCAGATGGTGATGTTGAAGTTTTTCTTTCGGGGGAAGAGGAGAATGTAAAAATAATGTTGGCTTGGCTAAAAGAAGGCCCAAAGCAAGCAGAAGTGACTAAAATGCAACAAAAACAAGTTGAATGGCAAGAACATCAATTTTTTTCTATAAGTTAATGTAATTAACTAAAAAAACATAACGCTTTGAATATTAGGTGTTTATTCGCCGACGTATTGAAAGCGTTCTATTTTTTTACCTTCCCTAGAAATGGTTTCATTAAACATTGTTAAAGGGCGTATCCAAATATCATTTTTATCATCAAATGGGTGATAAACAACAAGATACTCTTCTGTTTCACTATGTCTAGCTAGATGAAGCACTTGATAGTAATTGCCTTTAAAATGTCGATATTTACCTAATTTAATCATTAAAATACTGTTAGCAGCATAGGCTGTTAACTTATGTCCCTGTCGAAGTAAAGTGATAAATTATCACTTTACTTATTTTATTACTTAATATTCACACACATTCAGCTGACAAATATATGAACAAAATTTCATTGTACATTGTTAATAATGATTATAAAAAGTGACGTCTTTATATACGACTATCGTTTTTATCAACATTTAATGATCTAATAGATTCTTTATCTCGCGCTTTTTCTAACTCAACTTGTTCGGGTGTTTTACATACTCTTTTTTTAATATGGCTTCCCGTTGGTGCAAATGTTTGACATATTAATTCTGATTCATTGTCACTTTTAGTCGTTTTTGCCTGAGTGTCTTCTGAAGTTGAACTACATGCTGATAGTGCTGCAACTAAAGAAATAATAAACCCTAATTTATAATGTTTCATGAATATCCTTAATCTATTTATTTGATAAGGGGTAAATACTACTTAAATTTTGTTAAGAATAAAAGTAATTAATACCCCAAAATATAAAAAGTTAAGATAAAGTAAAAATAGTTATCACTCGTTTTTACACCCTAAGTGCTTTTTCACCTCGAACCATACCCACACAGCCTGAACGAGCTGATTCTATAATATCAGTTTCATGACTTAGGGCTTCAATAAAGGCATTTAATTTATCACTATTGCCTGTTAATTCAATTGTGTAGACCTGTTTACCAATGTCAATAATAGCACCTCGAAAAATATCTGTAATTCGTTTAACTTCAGTACGTGATGCATTATTCATTGCAGTAACTTTTACTAGCAATAGCTCGCGTTCTACGTGTTTTCGATCGGTTAATTCAGATATTTTGATTACATCAACTAATTTGTTTACCTGCTTTACAATTTGTTCTAACACTTTATCGTCACCAGAGGTAGCAATGGTGATGCGCGATAAGCTGTTATCATCTGTTGGAGCAACGGTTAAGCTTTCGATGTTGTAAGCACGTTGTGAAAATAGACCAACGATACGCGAAAGTGCGCCAGGTTCATTTTCCAGTAAAATTGCTAAAATATGACGCATTATGCTTTAACTCCTATATTGTGTTTAGCAGTACATAGTTCATCAATAATGTTGAACAAGGTTGTATTTGTGGCGTTTGAATTTTGTGTATTAAAATGCATTAGGCTTTTACCCCCTTAGCAGTCCACATATCATCAATACCACCATGACGAATATGCATAGGGTAAACATGCTCTTTTTCATCAACAAGCACATCAACAAAAACAAGTTTATTTTTAATACTGAAGGCTTCTTCTAACTTTGAATCCAGCTCATCTAAGGTGTCAATTTGAATGCCTACATGTCCGTAAGCTTCAGCAACTTTGATAAAGTCGGGTAATGATTCCATGTAAGAAGAGGCATGTCTGCCGTCATACACCATATCTTGCCATTGTCGAACCATACCAAGAGAACGATTATTCAGCGTTATGATCACAACAGGTAAGTTATATTGTTTACAGGTTGAAAGCTCTTGAATGTTCATTTGAATTGAACCATCTCCCGTAATACAAATGACATGCTTATCAGGAAACGCAAGTTTTACGCCCATAGCTGCAGGCAAACCAAAACCCATAGTGCCTGCGCCACCAGAGTTTATCCACTGGCGAGGTTTAGCAAAGGGATAATATTGTGCTGCAAACATTTGATGCTGCCCTACATCAGAAGCAACATAAGCTTCGCCCTTAGTAATTTTATACATGGCTTCAACTACGCGTTGAGGTTTAATTTTTTCACCTTCTACCTGTTTATAACTAAAGCTTCTCATGTCTCGCCAAAGATTAATTTGTTGCCACCAAGCACTAAGAGCTTCTTCGTTGGGTTTATAGTTAGTCGCTTTTAGTTCATCAAGCAATTGTTGTATCACAATATCAACTAAACCAACGACAGGGATATGAGCATTGATCGTTTTAGAAATTGACGTAGGATCAATATCAACATGAATAATGGTTGCATTAGGGCAAAACTTTTCTACATTATTAGTAACGCGATCGTCAAACCGAGCACCCAGAGCAAGAATAACATCTGCATTTGCCATCGTTTTATTGGCTTCTATACTGCCATGCATGCCTAACATACCAATAAAGTTTTCATGGGTACCAGAAATACCACCCAGTCCCATTAATGTGTTGGTAATAGGGGCTTTTAATGTTTCTACTAAGGTTGTTAATAACTCAGATGCATCAGCGAGTACGATACCTCCACCAGAATATACAACTAACTTTTTTGCTGCTGCTATTGTTTTGACCGCTTTACGTATTTGTTTTGGATGCCCTTTAATGTTTGGATTATACGAACGCATTTTTACGTTAGTTTCTATCTTAAAAGGGGCTTTATTTTGCGGAATAAGTAAGTCTTTAGGTAATTCAACAACAACTGGGCCAGGTCTGCCAGTGCTTGCAATGTAAAAAGCTTTAGCAATTACATTTGGAATATCTGCCAAATCACGACAGTTAAAACTGTGTTTAATAATGGGGCGTGTACAACCAACAATATCAGTTTCTTGAAAGGCATCATTACCAATTAAGGTTGTTGGCACTTGTCCAGCTAAAACAACCATAGGAATCGAGTCCATATACGCGGTTGCAATGCCCGTAACACAGTTTGTTGCGCCAGGGCCAGAGGTTGCTAAAACAACGCCAACTTCACCTGTGGCTCTTGTATATCCATCTGCCATATGTGTTGCTGCTTGTTCGTGTCGAACTAGAATATGTTCAATTTCATCTTGCTGGAAAATTGCATCGTATAGATCTAAAACTGACCCGCCAGGGTAGCCAAAAATATACTTAACCTTAAGTGCTGATAATGCTTTAACTACCATTTCTGCACCAGTAAAAAGCTCTGTTGTCATATCGATACCTATTAATGTTGATGATTAATATACAAAAAACCCTCGGTCTAAATTAGAGCGAGGGTTTGGTTATTTTGTTGCTTACCTGTTTATCTAAAAGCTAATTTTTCAAACAACCTAATCCTCGCAGTGATTGGACTACCACTACGACCATGAGGACGACGTTGTTGCGAATAATATTTGAATACATATGTTTATAATGCGAATAAAATTGTTAAGATCTTAGTGTTAATATAAGAAAGTAATGCTTGGTTCTATTTTTAAAGGGTTTAACAATAACTGTCAACCTTTAAATACAAAATACAGATAATTTAATGTAATTAATTACGATAACTTATGCGATTTAGGAAAAGTATTAAAAAATACAGTTATTTATTGGTTTTTACTATTTTAGCTTTATATTATGGCCTATAGTAACTACATACTATAATAGTGAGTGAAAGTATCATTTTATTATTTGAAAATGTTAAATAATGAAGTTAAAGGATAGAAATATGACTTATTTAAAAAAAATGTTAGTGATGGCACTTGTTGTCTTTATTGCAAGCTGTGCAACCACCTATAAAGCGAAGGTTTACTTTGATAAAAATTCAGATGTCGATACACAACCGTATAAAACTTTTGCTTGGTTGACTGATGCCAGAATAATAGCGTCTCCTGAAGACTTTAATCCAGTAATGAAATTACGTGTAGACAAAGAAATAGAGCAAGCATTTATCTCTCAAGGTTATCAATTAATAGCCGATGCTAATGAGGCAGACTTTACTATCTCTTATACTGTAGGGAGCCGTGAGCAAATAAAAATAAGTCACTACCCATTATCTTACCGTGGTGGTTTTGGTTGGGGACGTGGTTATTATGGTGCAATGTTTGGTCCTATGGTTTCTAGTAACTCAGAAGTGCGTCAATATACCGAAGGTAAGTTAGCTATTGATGTGTTTGATGTTAAATCACATCAACCTGCGTGGCATGGTTGGGCAACTAAACGTATGACATCTAAAGATAAAGAAATGCCGTCATCCGTAATTAAAGATGTTGTAAAAGAGGTTGTTTCTCAATTTCATTAATTAAACGGGTAAACATTGATGTTTCATCATAAAAAAGGCAGTTTTAGTGCATGGATGCTAAGATTGAGAAAGATAATTCGTTGGCCTCTTATGACTTCCAGAGAGCCTGAAACGTGTGCTCAACATTCATTTGAAGTTGCGCTTATTAGTCATCAAATTGCTTTGATTGGTAAAATAAAATTTAATCGAAGCTATGATCCAGCGGGCATTACTTTAGCCGCACTTTACCATGAAGCATCTGAATCAGGTGGTGTTGGGGATATCCCCAGCCCATTAAAGTATTATAATCCTGATCTGACTAAACAAATAAAAAAAATTGAAAGTGAAGTAGAACATTCTATGGTGTACGAGGGCTTGCCTGGTTATTTACATGAGGCGATGGCTCCGTTGGTAATTCAAGCCAATGTGGATAAAGAAACGAAAGCAATTGTAAAAGCGGCTGATGATTTAGCAGCCTATCATTATAGCTTGTCAGAAATTAATGTTGGCAATAGAGAATTTATTGATGCAACTAAATTATTGGAAAACAGGGTGAAGAAACATTGTGAGCAATGGCCAGAAGTGAATGAATATTTTTCATCTCAATTTCCAGCCTGTATGCAAACCTTAGATGAATTATCTCGGCCTGATTAAAAAAGCTAAACGCACAAAATATGAAATTAATTCCTAAATTTGCTGTGCGTTCAGCTGTTATTTATTCTTGCTGATAAGTTAAAAAGAAGTTTTTAAGCTTTTCTAAAGCAGGAATTAATTCATCCACATGAGGTAAAAATACTAATCTGAAGTAATTTTTTGCTTTAGTGTTAAATGCACTACCATGAACTAATAATATTTTTTCTTGTTTAAGTAAATCTAAAATCATTTTTTCGTCATTCGTAATATTGAACTTTTCAGCATCCACTTTTACAAATAAATACAGTGCGCCCATCGCAGGATGACAAGATAAACCATCAATTTCATTTATCATTTTAGCAGCAATATTACGCTGTTTTAATAAACGTCCATCACCCGTGATTAATTCAGTAATACTTTGATAACCGCCCAACGCAGTTTGAATAGCATGTTGACAAGGAACATTGGCACATAAACGCATTGATGCTAATATATTTAAACCTTCCAAATAATCTTCAGCATGAATTTTAGGGCCTGAAATAACCATCCATCCCGCTCTAAAACCAGCAATACGATAATTTTTAGACAAACCGCCCATTGTTATTATTAATACATCTTGGGCAAGTGATGCAGTTGGAATATGTTTAGCTTGGTCGTATAGTATTTTGTCGTAAATTTCATCACTAAAAATAATTAAACTATGTTTTCGAGCCAGAGCAATAATCCCTTGAAGAATTTCTTCAGGGTAAACAGCACCTGTCGGGTTGTTTGGATTAATTAAGACAATAGCTTTTGTTTTATCGGTAATTTTACTTGCCATATCCTCAAGATCTGGATACCAAAAGTTTTCATCATCACAAGTGTAATGTACGGCAGTACCACCTGATAATGCAACGGCTGCAGTCCATAATGGGTAGTCTGGAGCAGGAATTAATACTTCATCACCATTATTTAATAAACCTTGCATTGCCATAACAATAAGTTCACTAACGCCGTTGCCAATAAAAATATCATCAACTCCAACATCTTTAATACCTTGCTGTTGAAAATATTGCATTACGGCAACACGTGCAGAGTAAATACCTTTAGAGTCCGTGTAACCTTGAGAGCTTGGTAAATTGTATATTACGTCTTTTAAGATGTCGTCAGGTGCTTCAAAACCAAATGGGGCAGGATTACCTATATTCAGTTTAAGAATTTTGTGGCCTTCATCTTCTAAACGACGTGCTTCAGCTGCAATTTGCCCTCTAATTTCATAACAAACATTGTCTAATTTAGATGACTTTTTGATAGCTTTCATGTTGAGTGTACTTCTTATATATGCAATTAGGATGATGTATCATTGTTGCTAATAATTGGGCATATTGAAATAGCTAAAGATCAGTTTTTAATGATAATTTATGATTTTTTTTCATAAAACAGCATAAAAACACTTATTTTAGGGAGTTTATAGATTTAAATAGCAAAAAAAAGGAGCTTAAGCTCCTTTTTGTATATGTAATTATTAATTTAATGAATAAATAACATAATCAATATTTAATTAAAAAGTGACATGACATCGTCAATGGCAATCATTGATTTTTCGCCTGTAAGTCGATTTTTCACTTCAACTTTATTTTCATCTAAATTACGTTCACCAATGACTAATAATAAAGGAGTTCCCATCAGTTCATGGTCAGCAAACATGACACCAGGACGTTCTTTTCTGTCATCAAATAAAACTTCAATACCAGCATTATTTAGTTTTTCATATAAAGCTTCTGCTGTTTCTTTTACACGAGCTGATTTAGCCATATTCATTGGCACAATAGCCACTTGAAATGGTGCTATTGCGGCAGGCCACTTTATACCATGTTGGTCGTGGTTTTGTTCTATTGCGGCGGCAACAATACGTGATACACCAATACCATAACAACCCATGGTTAATGTTTGATTTTTGCCTTCTTCATTAAGAACCGCACACTTCATTGCTTGCGCGTATTTTGTTCCTAATTGAAAAATATGACCAACCTCTATACCGCGTTTTATAACAATTTTACCTTGACCACATGGGCTAGGGTCACCTTCAACAACATTACGTATATCGGCAATTTCAATTGTCGAACAATCTCTTTCCCAATTTACGCCAGTTAAATGTACATCATTTTTATTGGCACCACAGACAAAATCGCTTAACTGAGCAGCGGTTCTATCAACAATCACTTCAATTGACAAACCCACTGGTCCTATTGAGCCAGCGGCACACTTAACTGTGGCTAATATTTGTTCGTCAGACGCAAAGGTTAATGGGCTTGAAATTTGTGGTAAATGTTCAACTTTAATTTCATTAAGTTGATGGTCACCACGCAATACTAGGGCGACTAAAGGCGTTTCACCTTGCTCATTTTCAATGCCGCACACTAGTAATGTTTTAACGGTTTGCTTTACATCTACATTTAAAAATTTAGCCACCTCATCAATTGTTTTAACATTGGGCGTTGAAATTTCAGTTAACGCTTGGCTTGGCTCAGCTCTTGCTATTGTTGGAGCTAATGCTTCTGCTTTTTCAACATTAGCTGCAAAGTCACTTACATCGCTAAAGGCAATGTCATCTTCGCCAGAATCTGCTAATACATGAAACTCATGGCTAGCATCTCCACCGATAGAACCCGTGTCTGCTAATACTGGGCGGTAGTCTAAACCTAAGCGATCAAATATGCGGCAATAAGCATTAAACATGACTTGATAAGTTTTTTCTAAACATGAGTCTTCTAAATGAAAAGAGTAAGCATCTTTCATTAAAAATTCACGACCACGCATAACGCCAAAACGAGGGCGAATTTCGTCGCGAAATTTAGTTTGAATTTGAAATAATGATAAAGGTAATTGTTTATAACTACTTAATTCATTTGCAATAAGTTTTGTGATCACTTCTTCATGGGTTGGACCCAAAACAAAAGGGCGCTTATGACGATCTTTAAGGCGCAATAACTCTGGACCATAATCATCCCAGCGACCAGACTCTTCCCATAAGTCAGCTGGTTGAACCATTGGCATTAATATTTCGTTAACACCTGCTCGTTGCATTTCTTCACGAACGATTGTTTCAACTTTTTTTAATACACGTAAACCAGTAGGTAACCACGTATATAAACCTGAGGCAAGGTTTCTTACAAGCCCCGCACGTAGCATTAGTTGATGGCTTATTACTTCTGCACTTGCAGGAGTTTCTTTTAAAGTAGACAGTAAATATTGACTGGTACGCATGACTAAATATTTCCGAAAAACCCATGCAATTTAAAGTATATTTTTAAGTTACATGAGTACAAATAAAATTTTCGCTATTCTATCAGGGTGATCACCGTTGAAACAGCAATAAATTACAATTTATTGCTAAATGATAGGGTGCTGGCAATTATGGTTATTTTATCGTTAGAAATAGTGGTATCTTTAGTCAAAAATAGGGTGATTGTTTAACATAATTTTTATTGCTAAAGTCGATGTTTATATTTTTGTATTAGAGTAATAACATTGTTAGATTTCGCCTTACTTAGTCTTTTTATTCCAACTTTTTTTATTGTATCTATAACACCTGGTATGTGTATGACTTTAGCGATGACTTTAGGCATGTCAATCGGTGTTCGAAACACGCTATGGATGATGTGGGGTGAGTTGATTGGTGTTGCTATTGTAGCAACAGCATCAGTCATTGGTGTTTCAACTATCATGCTACAATTTCCACAGATATTTAATTTTTTGAAACTTATTGGTGCTGGGTATCTATTTTATATTGGCTTTAATATGTGGCGTTCAAAAGGAAAACTAGCATTATCCCAAAATGGCCAAGCTCCACGAAAAATTCGTAAGGGAGGATTATTTAATCAAGGGTTAATAACGGCAATTGCTAATCCAAAAGGTTGGGCATTTATGATTTCCTTATTACCACCTTTTATAAATAAGGAATATGCGCTTATACCACAACTCTCCATTTTAGTAACAGTCATTTTGATTTCAGAGTTTACCTGTATGATGTTATACGCAACTGGTGGTAAAACCTTAGGAAAATTATTATCTCATCATAATAATGTAAAACGTTTAAATAGGTTATCAGGTACGTTAATGATCCTTGTTGGTTTATGGTTAGGACTAAGTTAGTTTTTTCACGAGGTATTTCAGATGTCATTATGAAAGTAGATTTAATCCTTCTGTGTTGTTGATGCCTTTAAGTTAATTAGTGGAATGGTGATATAGGTAAACAAAAGTCTAGTTTAAATTTTTCATCTTCAGCTAAAAATTGATTTTTTTGATAATGCACATAAGCAGGTGTTGATAACATTTTAAACCCTGAAGTTGGTAACCAATGTTCTAAAATATTGTGTAATTGGGGTAATAGTTCGCCATAAACTCCCTGCAATTGAAATACCGCATGCAAGCCCCCAGGAATTGTCATGCTATTAATTAGTCCTCTTTGTTGTATTGGATGATCAATTCCGATACAGGCGACATAACGACATTTATTTAACTCTACCCAAGCTGGATTTGAATGATGTAAACCAAATTGCTGAGAAAAGTCACGATTGTGCATATTAGCCCACACTTTTAAAGTTTGCCAAGCATTTGCTATCGAACGATCATATCCTTGATGCCGCACATAAGCGACATGTCGTTGAGGTAATTCGATTAACTCGCATTTAGGTAAAGTAATGCTATTAAGTCTTTGATAATAAGTAGCAACTTGTTTATTAGCTAAAAAAGGTTTGGGTTGATGTTGACGATCACTGTTGCGCCACTCACCCGGTGACATTTTAAAGATGCTTTTAAAGGCTCGGCTAAAAGATGATACGGACAAATATCCTGATTTTATAGCGATATCTAATACTGATGTACTAGCATCAAACATGAGTTGGTTAGCTGCAAATTCTATTCTAATTCTGCGGATATAATGATGGACAGTCTCTCCTACAACTGTTTTAAAGAGACGGTGAAAATGGTGTTCTGAATAAGCTGCAATAGTTGCTAAATCACTTGCTAAAAGCTTTTTACTCATATTCATATGAATAAAATATAATACATCATTGATGCGAGATATTTGTTGGTTAGTTAGCATGATATATTAATGTATATAGCATAAATGGACATGTAACAGAGCATAAACAGACAAGTAAAATAACTCAAGCTAATGTACTCTCTTAATTATTATTAACAGAGTGTATCCATCATGAATTTAGCTAAATCGTTACAACATATTCAACCATCTTATATCCGAGAAATTTTAGATGCTGCATGCGCCCCAGGGGTTATATCTTTGGCTGGAGGATTACCAGCAAATGATAAATTTCCTCTTGAACTAATGGCTAATTCATTAACTGATTTACCTAATAGGCCAGAGTTATTCCAATATGGAAATACGGCAGGTTATGCTCCGCTACTTGCGCATTTTAGGGAACGTTATCAATTACTGTCGTCGCATGAGGGTATTGTTTGTACTGGCTCACAACAAGGCTTAGATCTTATTGCTCGATCATTTATTAATCCGGGCGATACAATAGTCATGGAAGCGCCAAGCTATTTAGGGGCAATTCAGATATTTAGTCTTGCTCAAGCCAACATTGAGAGTATTTCACAACGTTGTGATGGCCCAGATTTAGTCGAATTAGAAACCTGTTTTGCTACGAGTGATGTTACATTCTTTTATGCGGTACCTGATTTTCATAATCCAACAGGCGTATGCTGGTCTTTAGCTGTGCGTCAACAAGTTGCTTTCTTGTGTCAGAAATATAATGTTACTTTTATTGAAGATGTTCCTTATAGAGAATTGCGCTTTAATGGTAGTTCATTACCATTAGTGTCAAGTTTCTGTCTTGAGCATTCAATGATATTACGCTCATACTCCAAAATAGCCACGCCTGGTATCAGGTTAGGTTTAGTTACGGCTAAAGCTAAATGGATAACGCAACTGAATACTGTAAAACAAGTCTCTGATTTGCATTCTAGTATTCCAATGCAAGCAGTATTGTTAGATTTGCTACAACACAATGAGTTTGAGCAACATTTGGCTAAGTTACGACAGGTTTATTTCATGCGATATAAAACATTAATTCAACAAATATCCATTTATTTACAAGGTCTGTGCCATATAAATACTGTTGATGGAGGAATGTTTGTTTGGCTGACATTACCCGAATGTGATGTAGACGCGTTAGCTAAGTCGGCATTGGAAAATGGTGTTGCCGTTGTACCAAGTTCAGTATTCTATCATGACCGAACATGTCAAAAGTCTGCTTTGCGTTTGAATTTTACGAACGCTAATAAACAAGCGTTAGGTGTTGCAGTTGAACGTTTAGCTTTAGTGATAAAGAATTATTGCCAATAACTAGCTTATACTCGGCTTAATAATTCTTTATTATCCGTTGATTTCCTCATAGTATTGTTAAATTTACTTACCATAAGTCAGATGTTTATGCATGATATGAAACTTTCTTTCTAATAATAAAAAGCCAGTTGTTACTACTAACAACTGGCTTTTTTTGTTTATTTTAAGTTACGAGTTAGTACTTATAACGTTGGTTTTGTTGCGGCGGCAGAACTTCTACTACTTGCATCAGCAGAAATTGCACTACGGCCAGACACTTGATGCACCATTCGATCTTCATTAGCCATAAAACTAGTTGGAATTTCGTTGATAGTGGTGATTGTTTCTGTTTTTGTCATTGGAGAAGAAGCACGGCCAGATAAACGGTTAGACTTTTTCACTTGTCGAGCTAACTTTTTATCTTTAGCTGGTGATTTTTTCGTTGCTTTTTCTTCAACTTTTTTCACTGATTCTTTTGGGGTAGACTCTGCTTGAGTTGCTTCTAACACAGGCTCTTCATCAGAAATTTGCGTTTCAGCGGTTTGACTAGCACTAGCTTCAGCAGGCTCTTCATCTACTTTCTCTATAACGTTATTGTCAGTTAAAGGAAGATCTTGCTGTACTTCTTGCGAAACTACTGTCTCAGCAATAACTGGTTTAATAGCTGTTGGCTCAGTAGTAGCTGGTGCTGGCTCAGTGGCAACTGGTTCAGTAACAACTGGCTCAGTAGTTTTTGGTTCAGCAACTGCTGGTTTAGTCGTTGCTGGTTCAGTAGGCGTTGGCTCAATAACAACTGGTTTAGTAGCCGCTGGTTTAGCGACAACTGGCTCAGCAACTGTGTTACCTGTAACAGATTTTTCTTCCACAGCGTTTTGTTTTAAGGTTGTTTCCTCCGTGGCAACTTCTGCTTCTGGGCTGTCTGTTTTAATATGTGTAGTATCTTCTTTATTTGATGCATCTATCTCTGGGTAACGCGCTTTAATGGCTTCGTTATTACCTTCAGAATCTTCAGGTTTTTTCTCTCGGCGTCTACGTTGACCATTAGAGCGTAAATGTCTTGGTGAACGTCTATTGCGTGAACGTTCTTCTTTATTTTCTGTATTAGCTTGAGAATTCACTTGTTCCTCATTATTAACCGCTTGCACTGCATTTTCTTCTTCAGTGCGAGTTTTTTTAGTTTCAAGCTCTTTATCTTTAATAACAGGTTCTGTTTTATTTATTGCTTTTTCAACAGGTGCACTTGTTACGGTATTTTGATCTACTTTTGCTTTATTAACGCGCACTTTTTTACGATTCGTTCTGCGTTGGCGACGTTCCGTTGCAACTTCTTCTTTTACCGCGGCATTTTTATCAAACTCAGGTTTTTGACTTTGGTTTTTTGCTTTAGGTGCTGCTTTAGTTGTATTAGTTGTATTAGTTGTATTGTCACGATCGTCACGAGGGCTACGATTTTTATCTTTAGGATTGCGATTTTTAGTACGATCATTTTTACGTTCTTCGCTACGTTCGTCGTTACGGGTGCCATTACGGTTATTACGTGAATTACCACGTCGTTGACCTTGACGGCCTCGCTGCGGAGTACGTTTTTCTTCAGGTTTAGTAGTGCTTTCTGGTGTTTTGTCTGTTTTAACTTCTTCTGAGGTAAATAAACCTTTTAACCAAGTAAAGAAGCCTGATGGCTTGCTTTTCTGTGACTCTGATTGCTCTACAGTGACAGTACTTGGTTCGGCAGGGGCAACATTAGGCGCAACCATACCTTGTCCCATTGCTTGAATTAACGGTTCATCACGTTTTACAGGTTCTTTATCAAACTTAGGCATTTTAGCTTCTTCAAGTTCAGCTTGTTTAACCGATATTTCGTAGCTTGCCTGTGTTATGGATTCATCTTTTTTAACACGTAATACTTCGTATTGGGGGGTATCCATATGAGGGTTTGGAATAATTAGAACACGAACACCATGATGTTTTTCTATATGCATGACAGAACGACGTTTTTCATTTAACAAATATGTAGCTACAGGTACTGGCACTTGGGCTTGTACATGCTGTGTATTTTCTTTAATGGCTTCTTCTTCCATTAAACGAAGAATAGATAAAGCAAGTGATTCAACACCACGTACTTGGCCTGTACCACAACAACGAGGACAAACGCCTTGGCTAGTTTCCCCAATAGAAGGGCGCAAGCGTTGGCGCGACATTTCTAATAAACCAAAACGAGAAATTCGACCTAATTGAATACGCGCTCTGTCTTGACGAACAGAATCACGCATACGATTTTCTACTTCACGTTGGTGACGCACAGGTGTCATGTCAATAAAGTCAATCACAACAAGGCCGCCTAAATCACGTAAACGTAATTGACGTGCAATTTCTTCTGCTGCTTCTAAATTAGTATTGAAAGCTGTTTCTTCGATATCGCTGCCTTTAGTCGCCCGCGCAGAGTTTATATCTATAGAAGTCATGGCTTCTGTTGGATCAATAACAATTGAACCACCAGAAGGTAAGCGAACTTCACGTTGAAAAGCAGTCTCAATTTGAGTTTCTATTTGATAGTGCGTAAATAAAGGTACGTCACTTGTATACAGCTTTATTTTACTTAAGAAATCAGGGCGAACTATTTCAATGTGCTTTTTAACGCTTTCAAAAGTTTTGGGACGATCAATTAATACTTCACCTATATCGCGACGTAAATAGTCACGAATGGCACGTAAAATAAGGTTGGTTTCTTGATGAATTAAAAAAGGTGCTTTACGGCTTTGTGCGGCATCACTGATTGCTTGCCAGTGGTGCAATAATACACTTAAATCCCACTCTAACTCTTCGTAAGCTTTGCCAACACCAGCTGTGCGAACTATTAACCCCATGCCTTTAGGTAAGTCTAATTTACTGAGTGAAGCTTTTAAATCAGTTCGTTCATCACCTTCAATACGACGAGAAATACCACCAGCGCGAGGGTTATTTGGCATCAACACTAAATAACTACCAGCAAGACTGATAAAGGTTGTTAGTGCAGCGCCTTTTTGGCCACGTTCTTCTTTGTCGATTTGAACAATAACTTCTTGACCTTCGTGCAAAACATCTTTGATGCTAGGACGACCTTGAAAGGTATAGCCTTTTGGAAAATACTCACGAGCGATTTCTTTCATTGGCAAGAAGCCATGACGATCTGCGCCGTAATCAACAAAAGCGGCTTCTAGTGAAGGTTCAATACGGGTAATTTTTGCTTTATAGATATTCGATTTTTTTTGTTCGTGACCAGGACTTTCAATATCTAAATCGTAAAGTTTTTGACCATCAACAAGTGCTACGCGCAATTCTTCTGATTGGGTAGCGTTTATTAACATACGTTTCATAGGTTTTGTGACTCATTTTTAGTCACAACACACCAGTGCTTAGTACACAAAGTAGTGCAATCTATAGCGATGTAACAGCATTTTGTCAACCTCACGGATGTCAACTTTAACGTGTCATTAAACCACGTTAAGCTGTTATATAATTTGATTGTTTCTAATTCGCTATGACATGATTTTTATATAAATCATAGCGTTATTGTTTCTTTATGTGCTCAGCCAATGTGCTGTGCGTACTTACTTTGCAAGTTATAAGTTTGCAGATGCAGATATTTAACAACTAAATTTTGCCTAGTGATGTTTTACACTTTCTTTTTGGCTTGTTTTATTGTTATATGAAAACTATTTTTGCAAAGTAAATTAATTAAATAAATTGCTTTATGGAGCAGGGCCAGTACCTTTTAAGGGATAAAAACTGTTTATGCTTTTTCTAACAAGTTACACGCGTTAGTATTACAATAGGCCGTACTATTAGTGTGTCGATTTCCTATTAACTTATATTATTCATATTAGATAGGTATGCATACTAATGTGGCCGCAGTTTGCCTCTTACGTCTCTCTTTAAAACTTCTAAAATTTAATGCTTATTTACTTATCGTTTTATAAATATTTTGCCAATAAATAATCTTTATCAAGCATTAACTTATCTATTATCACTTATAAACTCAGATAAGCCAATAAAAAAACGGACTAAATGTTAAAATGCAGTAAAAAAAGTATGGTAAACTGCGCTTCATGGAAAAATTAATATCAATTAAACGCACGTCATGTCACAAAAACCACTAATAAAAAAGCCCAACAGTCAAGAATCAAACACGGTAAACGATCACGGCGATGATAAACCCCAAGTACGATTTATCACGATAGATACTGAAGACGCAGGTCAGCGTATTGATAATTTTTTATTAAGAACATTAAAAGGTGTGCCCAAAAGTCATCTTTATCGTTTAATGCGTAAAGGTGAAATACGCGTTAATAAAAAGCGAATAAAACCCGTTTATAAACTCGCACTAAATGATGTATTACGGATTGCCCCTATTAGAGTGTCAGAGAAAACAGATACTGTTTCAACAGGTTTGAATATTGTTGCCAACCTTGAAAAGCAAATATTATTTGAAGATGATAGGTTAATTGTAATTAATAAACCCTCAGGTATGGCCGTTCATGGGGGCAGTGGTTTAAGCTTTGGTTTGATTGAAGCGCTACGCGCATTGCGTCCTGAAGCTCGAATGCTTGAATTAGTACATAGGCTTGACCGAGATACCTCTGGTTGCCTTATTGTTGCGAAAAAACGTTCTGCACTTCGTCATTTACATGAACAGCTACGCAGCAAAAACGTACAAAAATTTTATCATGCACTCGTCAAAGGACATTGGCCTACTAAATTAACACGTGTTACTGAAGGATTAAGAAAAAATGATCTAAAATCAGGTGAGCGTGTCGTGATTGTTGATAATATAGACGGTAAAGAATCAGAAACACGCTATAAAGTGTTAGAGCGTTACCGCGGTGCGACTTTAGTGCGTGCTTTTCCCGTTACAGGCAGAACCCATCAAATACGTGTTCATTGTCAAGTAAGTGGGCATTCTATTGCCATGGACGCTAAATATGGTAGCGAAGATTTTGATGCAGAGATGAAAAGTAAGGGGCTTAAACGCTTATTTTTACATGCCGCTAGTATTGAATTTACGCACCCAAAAACAGAAGAACGTTTAAAGGTTGAAGCGCCGCTTGAACCTAGTTTAGAGAAGTTGCTTGCTAAACTTGTTAGAGAATAGTAACTATAAAATAAGTTAAACACACGATAGAAGAGCAATATGCAGTATTATAAACTTGTTATTTTTGATTGGGATGGAACTTTGATGGACTCCGTTGAACGTATTGTTTCCTCAATGCAGTCCGCAGCTAAAACTGTTGGTTTAACGATACCTTCGAATGATGATGTAAAGCAAATTATAGGTTTAAGTTTAAATGTAGGCCTAGAAAAACTATTTTCAGCGATAACGCCCGAGCAAGTTGAGGCCATGTTAGTGCAATATAAATATGAATATCTTGAAGGAGATAAAACACCAACACCTTTATTTGATAATGCCATGACATTACTTTCAACACTCAAAAAGAGCAGTAAATTATTGGCAGTGGCTACAGGAAAAGGAAGAGAAGGGTTAAATAGGGTATTGCAAGTAAGTGAAACTAACCATTTATTTAATACTACACGTTGTGCAGGTGAAATGCCATCAAAGCCTCACCCAGAAATGCTACACAGTATTTTGGCTGAATTAGAGGTTGCTCCACATGAGGCCGTGATGATTGGTGATACCAGTCATGATTTAGCCATGGCCCAAAATGCAGGCATTGACAGTATTGGTGTTACTTTTGGTGTGCACAATAAGCAAGTACTTCAGCAATATGCGCCCAAAGCTATTGTTGATTCAATCAGTGAATTACATACTTTGCTTGTGTAGCCATTAATAATTTAAGTTAGCATTTATTTTGGTGTGGAGCGATAAATTCCCCCACACCTCAATGGACGTTAGACGTTATATTATTTTCTAAGCATAATGCCGTTCTGACTTATATTAAATCAGATAAAGGGCTTCGTACACTGTTGGCTCCGTGTTCAAGTACATGTGTATAAATTTGCGTAGTACGTAAATCACTATGACCTAATTGTTCTTGCACTGTACGTATATCAGCCCCTCGTTGTAATAAATGTGTAGCAAATGAATGACGTAAAGTGTGGCAAGTAACATTTTTTGTAAATGCTAATTTTTTACAGGTTATCTTGATAGCCTTTTGTAGGCCTGTTTCATTAAGGTGATGACGTCTAATTTTATTAGATTCAGGATCAATACTTAATTTTATAGAAGGAAATAGGTAGTGCCAATTAAATTCTTTTGCGGCATTTGGAAATTTACGATCTAGTGCGTAAGGTAACCATACGCCATCGTATTCTGTATTTTTCATATCTTGCTCATACAAAAGTTTTGCTGAGGCTATTTGATTTTTAAGTGGTTCGATTAACTCTTTTGCTAGTGTTACTCGCCTGTGCTTACCTCCTTTTGCATGCCATATTTGAATGGATAAATAATCAAAATCAATATCTTGAACTCGAAGACGCATAGCTTCCATTAACCTGAGACCGCTACCGTATAACAAGTTGCAAGGAAGTGCTACTGACGAAGGCAAATTATTCAATAACGCTATTATTTCAGTTTGTGTTAATACAACGGGTAGTTTTGGCTGGGTATTTGTGCGATTAAAATTGAGGTTTATTGTTAATGCGTTGTTTAATATCTCACGATATAGAAAAACTAAAGCGTTAAGTGCTACTCCTTGTGTTTTAGGAGCAACTAGTTTTTGATTTGCCAAGTAAGATAAGAACTTCTCTACTTCAGCATTATGACATTGGTTTGGATGTTTTTTATCAACAAAATTAATAAAAGCCTTGATCCAGAAACAATATGTTTCAATCGTTCTTTTCGCATATCGTCTTACGCGCACTTGTTCACTAATTGCTGATAAGAAAGGTGAGTTCATCAAGTTATTTCCTTATAAATGCAACTGTATTAATATGGCGCTGATCCATTTCTGTGTTGATTTAAAAATACTTTGATATTTTTCAACACTTTCGATTACAGCGCCAAAACAACCCAGCTACCATCTTCCTTTAACTGATCCATTTGTCTAAACCAAGCGATGTAATTATCAAGATAATCAGTTCCTACACCATTGAACTGTCTAAGCCATTGCTTCCATCTCATCATCCAATTATTTAATGTTTGAATGTGGTAAATACCATCAATAACTCTCTGATTATCAATTGCAATTAGTCGTTTATGATCAAGTTCGAATGGTAAGTTTTTAACGATGGTTTGATAGGATAGGTTTCCATCAGTACAAAGCACGCTCTCAGGCGTTAAAACAGGCGCTAGAGACTTCTCCAACTCTTCACGCGTGTTTCGTTTTAATACACGATGTGTGACCGCTCCGTTGCGATCTAAAGCAAGTAGTACAGGCACTTTAACAATATCATTACTCTTGTTGCCACGCTTTCTAGATGGGCGTGTCATAGTTCGTTTTCCCTTGAGTGATTCATTGATAAAGGTTTCATCGGCCTCAATAATTCCGTGCAGCTCAGGGGGTTTGTTTTGCCTAGGTTTTGAAAGAAATTGATGTCTCCAACGCCATGCGGTTTTAACATTAACGCCTAGTTCGCTTGCTGCCTCCCTTATCTTGGCAGTAAACCACATACCTTCAGAATATTGATGCCACTTATCTTGTTTTCTCATGCCTGCCAACGGAGTGCCAGAAAGTGAATTAAATGTCTTAGAGCACAATTTACACATGTAACGCTGCTGACCACGTTCTGTGGTTCCATACTTGGTAAATTCATTACTTCCGCAATGGGCGCACTCACAAATATCTTCCTCGTGAACTGCAATCGCTTTACCTACATGATTAGCAGAAATCATATCCTCAACATGCTGCCTAAGTCGCTTGAGCTGCACAAAAGTTAGGTCTTCTAATGTACTTTGAAGATTAGCAAACTGAGCATTGTTCATGAGATACTCCTAAAGTCTAATTACTTATGGAAGTATAGCTCACCAACACAGAAATGGATCAGCGCCATTAATATACAGTCTAGCATGTTTCTGTGTTTCCACCATAAATATAGAATAATTCATAGAGGATGCTTTTAATAAGTCTTAATGAAAGTTATAAAGTATTGATTTGTTGAATTTATAAAGATAGTATTTATTTCGTTAATTTTTATGGCTGAACTCTTTTTAAGCGAAAATATAGAAAGCGTCGGTCTAATAAGCTGTTATAAGTTTTCGATAGTTAGGTGTTTTTATCAACAAGGAGTGTTTTGTGCGCAAATTTAAAGTACTTATTTTTCTTACCTTTTTATCCTCTTCAGTTTTAGCTGATTGGGCAACAATACCATCCTTAACTTCTAGCACGCTTTGGCAGCTAGTAGCAGAAAATCGAGCGGAAGTAGTTTCTAGTGTAGCTTTTGGTAGTCTTGATGAGCGTCATCAAAAGCAAACAGTCTTCAGGGTTTTGGACGCAAAAAAATCGGAAGGCGATATTTCTTGGGCAATAAACCCTGATGGCAGCTATAGACCTGTAATGTGTACTGAAACTTGGAAAAACTCTTATAAATATTTAGGTTCATCATGCTCTATCCCTGGTTGCACACCAGACAATGAAAAATGTCTTAAGCAGGTAACAAAAAACTTATAACACATATGAGCCCATCTCGCGTCAATAGGCAATAGTGTTCTTTTAGCTAC
>CBDLPA010000029.1:0-45515 GCA_965305135.1 uncultured Colwellia sp. | reverse complement strand
GTGATGGTGCTACCTTAACGGTTACACATGTTAATGGTAATGCCTTAGTGTTTGACGCTTCAACAGGTTATGCAACCATTACTTTAACTGATGGAACGTTACGAATTAATGCTCAAGGTGAATTTGACTACACTGATACCAGTAATGATGGTAGTAATGCTAGCTTTAACTACACCTTAAGTGATGGCACGGACATTGATACGGCTGATGTTACCATTACGGTTGAGCCATTAGAAAACATTCCACCCGTTGCCGCAGATGATAGCTTTAGTGTTGACCAAGGTGAAACCGTGTCAGGTAATGTCATTACACATAATGATGGTGACGGCGTGGTTGATACAGACGGCGGTGATGGTGCTACCTTAACGGTTACACATGTTAATGGTAATGCCTTAGTGTTTGATGTAACGACAGGTTATGCAACGGTAGTCGTTGAAGGTGGTAATCTAACCATAAATGCTCAAGGTCAATTTACTTATCACAATAGTGAAGGGTTTGTATTAGGTTCTGCCTACCCGAGTTTTGAATACACTGTAAGTGATGGAACGGATTCTGACATAGCAGAGGTTGTTATCTCTGTGAATGATACAGCACCATTAGCTGTAGATGATAATAATTATGTTAATTATAAAGATAATGAAGGATTAAGTGTAACTACTGCAGTTAGGGGAATTATACTCAAAAGTTTTGCAGAAGGCGGGAGTACAGGTGATAGAGCTGATAGCTCTCCAGATGGCACTGTCATATTAACGCAAGTAGAGTTTGATGGGCAAGTTTATGCTTTTGATGCTACTAACACATCATATAATATAATTACTGACTTTGGTCGATTTATAATTGATAACCAAGGAGAGTACTTTTTTATACTAGATGCGGGTATTGATATAACTACCATACCTTCATCACTTCAATTTGACTACACTATTAAAGATGGAGATGCCCTTAATGCAGAAACAGATGATGCAGTGTTAACTATTCATTTAGCGCATGTTACGAGTGGCGGGAGAGCGGCTAATTCAAATGATGAAGGAGAGTTAATTGATTTATCTTTTAGTGAGCAAGTTACTGACTTTAGAGTTCAAACAGAAAGTAATGTGTTTAATACTGCCCCCGATCTCAGTGACCTTTTTGCTCATCAAAATGATGGTAATCTTGACAACTATTTAGCATTTAATGGTCTTTCAGAAAGTGAAGGGGAGAATACGCCTGATGAAGTGTTAACGTTAGAAAGTGTTGAACTTAATAATATTAAGGGAGATGAAGAAACAATTGTTACTAACGGCTTCTTAAATGAAGGGGCAACAATACTGAGTGATTCAACACCAGAACATTTACCTAAACAAACTGAGTTTGACTCTAGTGATATTTTATAATTAAGAACTAAAATTTTATAAATAATTACAACGATCTAATGATGTAGTATGCTTTTATACATCATTAGATCATACGTTTGTTTAATGGAGTAAATTCTTAGTGCAATCAACAGTTCAACCATCAACTCAATGGGAGATTAACGCTTCTCAAAAGTTAAGTTTTGATCCTCTCTTAGATTGCCTTGTGGTATTAACTGAACATTTTGGTAATCCGTGTTCTGCAGATGCCCTAGCTGCAGGCTTACCACTTACTGGTACTAATTTAACACCTGAACTTTTACCACAAGCAGCTTCCCGTGCTGGATTAAGCGCAAAGTTAGTGCGTAAAGGTTTAAATGAATTACCTTCAATGCTACTACCTTGTATATTAATGCTTAAAGACAAAAAAGCACTCATATTGCAAGAGCTTAATATTGAAGAAAACAAAGCGATTGTCTCTTTACCTGAAACGGGTGGTGAAGAACGGCTGACTATCGAAGAATTAGAGTCAAACTTTGTTGGTTATCTATTTTTGATAAAACAACAATATCGCGGTGACAGAAATTTTGATGTTCATATTGATAACAGCAAAGAACATTGGCTATGGCAGAAAATTAAAGGGACCTCTGCAATATACCGAGATGTAATCATTGCTTCGGTAATGGTTAATATCTTTGCTTTAGTCTCTCCCTTATTTGTTATGAATATTTATGACAAAGTTGTTCCCAATCTTGCTTTTGAATCACTCTGGGTGCTAGCTATTGGTGCAAGCATTGCTTATATTTTTGATTTTATTTTAAAGCAGCTACGAGGATATTTAATTGATGTGGCAGGGAAAAAAATAGATATTGAAGTATCGTCAAAATTATTTGCCAAAGTTATTGGGGTTCCACTTGAAAAGCGTTCACCAAGCGTAGGTGGAATGGCTAAGCAACTGAGTGAATTTGATAACGTGAGAGAGTTTTTGTCCTCGGCGACAATTAGCGCGCTTGTTGATTTACCTTTTGCACTGTTATTTATGTTTTGTATCTGGCTTGTCGCAGGCGATTTAGTGTTATTTCCTATTATTGCCTCATTTTTGATTATTGGTTACACCTTATTAAATCAATCAAAGCTACGTAAAGCCATTGAAGAAAGTAATAAATTTTCTAGTTTAAGGCACGGACATTTAATTGAATGCCTAAGCGCGTTGGAGTCGATTAAAGCTAACGGTGCCGAAGGGATTGTACAAAATGCATGGCAGCAAATGATAGGTCATACATCAACTTGGCTACTAAAATCAAAAATTATTACGAATAAAGTATTAAATTTTGCAAGCTTCATAGTACAGATATCTGTTGTAGCCGTTGTTGTTTTAGGCGTGTATAGGGTATCTGATAATTTGATCTCTATGGGGGGAATAATTGCGTCGGTGATGCTAACTGGCCGAGCTATATCACCTATTGCAAAACTCGCGGGATTAATGACACGTTCAAATCAAACATTAAGCGCATTAAGACAACTTGATAAATTAATGGAGCAAGAAGGTGAATTTGAAGATAAAGCACACTTAGTGAGCCGTACCAAACTTTCAGGTAATATAAATGCAGAAAGTATTAGTTTTAAATACCCTAATAGTGAAACAACCTCATTGCAACAACTGTCGGTAAACATAAAACAAGGAGAAAAAATTGCCATTGTAGGTCACAATGGTTCGGGTAAAACAACTCTAGCTAAATTGTTACTTGGCTTATATCAACCCACAACAGGAAATATTCAATTTGATGGTTTAAACTACCAGCAAATACATCCTAGCGATCTCCGCCGAAATATTGGTTATTTACCACAAGACATAACGTTATTCCATGGCACTATTCGTGACAATATACTTTTTGGTACGAGGCAAGTCACTGAATATCAAATAATTCGAGCTGTGCAGTTATCTGGAGTCAACGTATTCACTGATAATAATACGCAAGGCTTAGATCAACAAGTTGGCGAAAACGGCAGTTCATTGTCTCGAGGTCAAAGACAATCTATAGCGCTTGCGCGTGCCATTTTAAATTCACCACAAATCTTGTTGTTAGACGAACCAACAGCAAGCCTTGATGCGCGTGCAGAAAAACAATTTATACAGTCAATAAAAGCGACAGCAAAAGATAGAACCATGTTGTTAATTACACACAAGATGGATTTACTTAAATTAGTTGATCGTATACTTGTATTAGATAAAGGAAAATTAATTATTGATGGCCCTAAAGATAAAGTATTAGAGCAATTGAAGAATGGAAAGTTTAATCAAGAGAAGCATTCATGAAGGTTAGTCAACAAGATTTAGAAATGGCTGATGATGTTTATGGGGCAATGCTTACCGAAGTACCAAGTTTACATCGCTTAACTATTTGGTCCATGGCAGGATTACTGTTTTGCTTTCTTGTTTGGTCTTATTTCTCATCGCTACAGCAAGTTACATCAGGTATGGGTAAAATAATACCTTCAACTCAAGTACAAATAATACAAAGTTTAGATGGTGGTGTTTTACAAAAATTATTTATACAAGAAGGCGTACAAGTATCGAAAAATCAACCAATCGCAAGAATTGATGATACACGCTTTAGATCTGATTTTGCAGAACAAAAACAAGAAGTTGATAGTTTAAGAGCAAACATTATTCGTCTTAGGGCTGAACTCTCTAGTGTGTTAATTGGTAATAATGAGCAATGGGAAAGGCAAATAGAAATTACTAAAAAAGTACCTGTTTATCCTGAAGATCTTATTAAAAATGCGCCTTTAATGGTTGAAAGGCAGCAAAATGAGTATTCTGAAAGACTTGATAATTTAATTAATCAACTTGAAATTCAAGGGCAAAAAATACATCAACGCCAGCAAGAAGTTGCTGAGTTGGCATCAAAAATTGATACCTTAAGTATTAGTTATCGTATTGCTATCAAAGAGCTTGATTTAACAAGACCACTTGCAGAAAAAAATATAGTTTCTAAAATAGAATTATACAAATTAGAACGCAGTGTCAATGAGCTAAAAGGTGAGTTAAGTGCGGTGCGACTTTTAGCGCCAAAATTAAAGTCCGCTCAACAAGAATCAATTTTAAATCGTCGTGAAACAATTCTTGCGTATCGAGCTGAAACTAGAGCTCAGCTTAATGAATTGCAAAATAAACTATCGAGAATTAATGAGTCTCAAGTTGGTGCGCAAGATAAAGTAACAAAAGCATTAATATTATCCCCAGTTGTTGGTACTATTAAAACTATACATATTAATACGTTGGGTGGGGTAGTGAAACCAGGAGAAACTATTGTCGAAATAGTGCCTACTGAAGATAAGCTGATGGTTGAAGCAAAAATAAAACCTCGTGATATAGGGTTTATTTACCCTGGCTTGCCCGCAGTTGTAAAAATTACCGCTTATGACTTTACTCGATATGGTGGCTTAACGGGGAAAGTAGAACACATTAGTGCCGATACAACACAAGATGAAGAAGGTAATAGTTTTTACTTGATTCGAGTGCGAACTGACGCTTCGAGCATTAAAAATAAAAAAGGTGAAGAAATGCCTATTATTCCTGGTATGTTAACTGAGGTTGATGTTATTACGGGAAAGCGTACAATTTTAGAATATATTTTGAACCCTATTTTACGGGCCAAGGAAGCTGCTCTGAGAGAGCGGTAACGTAAAACCAATAACGGTTAATAACGATAAATAACAACAAATAATACAAATATGGAATATTTATGAATAACGTTATGTTTAAATTGAATAGAAAAGTAGTGGTGGGTCTTTTAAGCTTGTCGACATTGTATTCTGTGAATCTCAATGCTCAAAGTTTAGAAGAAGCTGTTGCAACCGCACTAGATACTCACCCAGATATTCGTCAGTCATTTGCGCGATTTAAAGCAAAAGAAGAAGATGTTAATCGAGCTTTTGCGGGATACTTACCTACAATCGATTTAACCGCTGGCTATGGCTACGAATATACTGACACACCAGGATATCGTCGAAGCGCAGTTGATGGAGAGGATGGTAAAACCGAATTAGCACGTGGTGAATTTGGTATTAGTATTAAACAAATGTTGTTTGATGGTATGTTTACAAGTAATGAAGTTAAGAGAACAAAGTTTGAAGCAAGTGCGGAACAGTGGACACTCATTGCTAATGCTGAAGATCTTGCACTACAAGTTAGTAAAGCCTATTTAAATTTTTTAAAAACTGAAGCACTTATTAAACTGGCAGAAAAAAATATAGCCTCGCATCAAGAAATTTATGATCAAATTAAGGAACGTACAGATTCTGGCTTAGGTAGCATTGCTGACTTATCGCAAGTGACTGGGCGATTAGCTAGAGCTCAAGCTAATATGATATCAGCACGTAATAACAGCTTAGATGCAAGAACACAATTTATCCGCTTAGTGAATATGCAACCTAAAGAACTTGTATTACCCGTTCCAGATGCCGATATGTTACCTAAGGATAAAAATAGAGGGTTAGAATTAGCGCTTGAAAATCATCCGATTATTAGATCAGCTCAGCAAGATATTAACGCTGCTCAGTCATTTAAAAGCTCAATAAATGCAAGTTACTATCCCAGCTTATCGTTAGAAGTCGATGCTAATTCTGATAATGATCTTGCTGGTGAAAGTGGTATTAATCGTTTTGGGACTGATGTTGGTGGTCATCGTAATGATGCTACCGTAATGTTGCGTATGCGATATAATTTATTTTCAGGCGGTAAAGATGTCGCTAATAAGCGAAATGCAGCCTATAAAGTGTCAGAGGCACGAGAAATTAATTACAGTGCGCATCGTCAGGTAACTGAAAGCTATGGGCTTGCATGGAACGCATTTGAAATGTTAGGTTTACAAAAAAACTATATTAAACAACATATTATTACAGCAAAAGATACACAAGTGGTTTATAAGCAGCAGTTTGATATAGGGCAAAGAAGCCTACTTGATTTGCTTGATACAGAAAATGAATTATTTCAAGCGCGTCAAGATTATTTAGACGCTGAGTTTAATGAATTAAGCGCAAGGTACCGATTATTAAATGCAACAGGGCAATTGCTTGATTCATTAAGGGTTACTCGATCAACGGCATGGCAAGGTGAACATTCATATGAGCAAGGAGCTTACAATGAATAATTTAATATTAAATAGAGTGCTATCAAAGGCTAAATATGTAGCGACTATCTTTTTTGCAATGCTTATTTCAGCTTGTGCAGATACAACTATTGTTACCTTAGAAGAATCAGTCAAACAAACGAACGATTTAATAGATTATGATAGAGATGGTGTTATTAAAGCGCGTGAAAAATGTGATTTTACTGTTGCTGATGCTGCCGTTGATAATTATGGATGTGGAACTAAAACGCCAGTAATAGAGCCTTTTAAAATAGATATTAAGTTTGCCAATAATTCTTCTGTAATTCCATCGCAGGGCTATGCTGAAATAAAGAAATTATCAGAATATTTAGAAAAACATCCAGAGCTTGATATTTTAATTGAAGGGCATACCAGTAAAGTGGGATCGGAAGCACTTAACCAAACGCTATCAGAAAATAGGGCAAAAGCGGTTGTGTTTGTGTTAGTAAATGACTTCAATATTGCGAGAGAAAGGGTATCCTCAATAGGGTATGGTTTTACTCGACTAGAAGAAGAGGGAAATACAGAGGAAGCACATGCTATCAACCGTAGAATTTTAGGAAGGTTGTCTCATACCCAAAATGTTGATGTACTTAAATGGGATATTTATACCGTAGATAAAGCTAACTAATAATTCATGGGTAGTATGAGAAAAAATGTTTCAATTCGATGGATTCTACTTAGATGTATAATTTCGAGATCTGTTCAAATACTACTCATAAGTTTATTATTTTTGTCAGCTATCTTTGCTCAATCAACATTGCCATTGAATAAAGAGAGAATAATTACATCGTTGGAAAAAAGCTACGGTAAAAGAGCGGCGAAAAGAGGGCAAGCTTGGTTTAAGTTAATGCAACCCAAAGCAGAAAATACAGAAAAAGACTCGTTAGAGAAAGTAAATCAATTTTTTAACATGTTTAACTTTATTGATGATATTAAGCTTTGGGGGGTTAACAATTATTGGGCGACACCGATCGAATTTATTGGTGTTAATGGCGGAGACTGTGAAGACTATTCAATCGCCAAATACTTTACCTTATTAGAACTTGGCATACCAGATGAAAAAATGAGGATTACCATGGTTAAAGCTGTAACACTTAATCAATATCATATGGTTCTCGCTTATTATGACACCCCAAGTGCAATACCGTTAATTTTAGATAACCTTGATGGCCAAATCAAACCCGCTAATCAGCGAAATGACCTTATTCCAGTTTACAGTTTTAATGCCAGCCAATTGTGGCTAAATAAAGAAAAAGGGCGTGGTATTCTTAGCGGAAAATCATCACGACTTAAGTTATGGCGAGATTTACGACAACGTATAACCACTTCAAAACTTAAACAACCCAAGTTCAAAATGGAGTTTTAAGATAATGACCTTATTTAGAGAAATAAACTCATTACTATTCGGACTATTCTTATTGGTCATGTCTAGCTTAGTTTATTTTCAGTTTACTCAAACCCGTGATTTTATGAACCAGCAGATGGAATCTGACTTAAATAATACCATTACATCTTTGGGGTTAATGCTTAAACCGCATATAGAATCTGGAGATATAGCAACAGCTGAAACCTTAGTGAATGTTATTTTTGAGGGCGGCTTTTATCGAAAAGTCACGCTTAAATGGTTGGCTGATGATAAAGAGCAAATATGGGAAAACCCAATTATTATTAAGGGCGTTCCACAATGGTTTATTGAGTTAGATTTATTCGAAAACCAGAAAAAAGAAAGCTTAATAACATCGGGCTGGATGCAATTAGCAACGCTAGAAATTGAAGGGCACCCTGCATTAGGTTATCGCGAATTATGGCGAGTAATGAACGATACTGTGATGATTTTATCCTTACTTTTTATTATTTCCATTTTTACATTAAGAATACGACTAAACCGAATTTTGAAACCGTTGCACGATGTTGCAATTCAAGCAAAACAAATTGCACAGCGTAAGTTTGGTAATGACATTGAGTTACCCAAAACCTCTGAATTAAGAGATGTTGTTGGCGCTATTAATTCAATGTCGAGCCAATTAAAGCAAATATTCTCGACCTTGGATAATGAAGTCGATGTGTTGACAAAAGATAAACTTACTGACCAAGTTTCAGGTTTACCTAATCGACAATATTTATCTGCGCAAATTAATAATTGGTTAAATGAGCCAGGTATTGGTGGGTTAATATTGGCTAAATTTGATTGGCTTGAAGATGTTCACAGTAAATACGGCTATCAAGGACGAGATGAAATAATCAAAATATTATCAAAGCGAATGCAGTCAGAATTACCTGAAATAGCGGATTGTATTATCGCACGCATTGCTAACACCGAATTTGCTTTTTTGATCACAAAAGCAGAACAAAATAAAATTGAATTGTACCTACAGTCATTAATAAGATTGATTAATCAGGAGATCATAAAAGCGGGTTGTACGCCAAATACTCGTTTTGCATTAGGAGTAAGCCAACGTATTGAAAGTATGAAATCTTCTGATTTATTAGCGCAATCAGATAATGCATTACAACAAGCTCAACGAGATGATAAGATAAGTCATTGGATCGATTCAGAACAACCTCAAAAATACACTCGAGAACAGTGGCGTAAAAAACTAGAAGACTCAATTAATAATAACTATTTTGTCTTTCAATGGCAGCCTATTAGAGGGATGAAAAATAAAGAAATTATTCAACGCGAAATATTTTGTCGATTAAATGTTGATGAGCAGCTTGTTACAGCCTCAGAATTTATGCCTTTTATTGAGCTATTATCATTAGGTGCGCAATTAGACAAATGCTTACTAAATGCAATTGATAAGCAAAATATTTTAGCATTAGCTGAAGAAGGGATTGCAATTAACTTAACTCATGACAGTCTGCTTGACCCCAGTTTTATGTCTTGGCTAGCAGATTATCTTACTCAATCAAGCTATCCTGAGCGGATATTATTTGAATTACCAGAATCAGCGGTAATCACTTCTTTTGATAAATGTGATCAATTAGCCGATGTTATTAGGGTTGCAGGAGCCCAAATAGGTATTGATCAGTGCGGACGTCAATTGGGGTCGATGGACTATTTACAAAAGTTACAACCAAACTATATAAAACTTGACCAATCTTTTGCCTATTATGAGAAAACAAATCAAAATAAAGAATTATGTAGAGCACTACTCAATGTAGCTAAAGGGTTAAATATTGATGTTATCATTACAGGTATTGAAGATGAGGAGCAGCTAGCACATTTCAATTTATTGAAAGCGGATGGCTATCAAGGTTATATTTCTCCCATTGAAGATGTGTAATCATTTTTATTTAACACTGATTTATTAGATATTGTTAAGGGGTGCTGGTTTGACAAGGTGTTTCTATGTTAAGTTTAAATAAGGAGGGGGCGCTTGTTATTTGATCCTTATAAAAGTGGTTTCGTCAAATATACTAACCTTCTTAATGGCACGTTCTATTGAACCAACAGCAATAGTTAACTTCTGATTAGTTGTGAGTAATTCTTGATGATAACTTCTTAGTGATGGGCAGCGGTAATTTTTACACGTAAATGAGCGTAGCTCTACAGGCAGAGTACAACCCTTGTTGCCTTGAAATATACAGGCACTTTTATAATGTTTACGCGGAAAGAACTGACTATACAAACGAGTGAGTTCATCAAGAGTAAGTATTTTAGGCTGGTTAGCTAAAAAGTGGCTAAGTGAAGTGATATCTTGAAAAGCATGATTTTTTCCTAAACTACAACACTCTCCCAAACATGTAGCACAAGCTTTTCCTAGCAGTTGTTGTTCTGCACTTTCTAACGGCTCATTCAACTCATGCTCATATATTTTTGTCGAAGGCGGACGTTGTTTAATAATATCAAGATAGAGCGTTTCTAAATGCAGTAAAAACTCATTTTTTTGTTTTTTTGATAGTAAGACTAATGTACGAGTATTTATTGGTAATATTGCTATATTTGCGGCTTTTAACTGGTGAGATTTTATTAAGGTACTTTTTTTATCTAAGTTAGCCATTGAGGATTGTGTATTCAAAAAATAGTCATTACATGCTTGAGTTACTTCTGATGTAATTTCACTTAACATTTGTTCTTTGGCAGCAGCTATATCGTGTTGTGCTTTTGCCCTTTGACAGTTGGGTTTCTCACAAAATGAGCTTCTTATAAAGGCAACGTAAGACAGTTTAACATTACAACTCTGACAAACGTATATTTGCATAAAAAATCACCTTCTTTATTAGCGTAAATTTAAAAAAATTATTTATATAAAATGGTTAGGTATTAACAGCATGTATTTCATCAGAAAATAATCGAATGCTGTTTTTGTTTCGATAGCTTGCAAATACCATTATGCCTTGTTTATTAATATGAATAAGTTGTTGTTCAGATAACAAAAACTCACTACAAGGATGAAGTTTTTTTTCATTATCTTCGATATAAATAAAGGCAGGTAAGTCGGTGATATGCGTCTCTGTTTTCAAATATATATTTTCATCGCTGTGATATTGGTTTATTAATATTTGAGCGCATACAAAGGCTGAATTCCCCCACAATAATTGTTCATGTTGGTATGATTGTCTAAATTCTTCAAACACAAAAGTGTTAATTTCATCCTGTTTTTTACCATAGGGCAGACGTAGTAATATTCGAGGATAGCTCAGAGCTGTACATTTTGCTTGAGGTGTTTGTCTAAATTGATGCCAAAGAGAATCAGCATCAGCATTGATTAAACTATCAGTAGCCGCCCCAATAAATTGGCATTGAAGTGTTTCAGCTAGGCTTGCTAAATAATTTAAAGTATTAATATCGTCATTGGTGTCTGAAAACTGATAATTGCCAATGAGCACATCATAATAAGTACTATCAATGTTTTGTATATGCTGGCTGATTTTTGTTACAAAGCTATTATTACCACTTACCGCATTGTGGAGTTCTTTTTTGCTGGTATTGACAAGATAAAACAATTGGCAGCTTTCATCATAATTCGTATTAAAAATAACATCTCTGGTTGAACGCCAAGCCGACTCTAGTGCTTGGAATTCACTCGAATGTATGATGGATCTCATTAACTCCTCTATGGCTGTATTAATAAATATCAGTACGTTTTCATGTTCAGGTTTTATATCTTTAATGATATGAGGCTTGAGTAGCGTAGTTAAAAATTGATTTAACTTGTCCGCAGTATTTGATTTGGAGTTTGCTGTTACCTGAGGTGTTGAGGTGTCTGGTGAAGTGTGTTGTTGCCCCAGTAAACGTTCAAACATGTCATTCTTATTTTCAAACGTATTGTTTTGTGTTTGAAAGCTTTCTTTTAATTGGTAACTAGACAGTATTTCTTGTGTAGCACGTTCAGCTGTAGAGGGGTTGCTTAATTCTTGTTTTAAACGGCGTAAGTTGTTGAAAATAGCATGCTCAAATAGGTTGTCAGGATGAAAATCTTCAAGTTCATGAAAAGCGAGCTCTTCGCCTGATGGTAATTCGAGGGAAGGCGATAACTTAATCATGATCTCATCAAAGTTATCGATGTTTATTGCTACAATTGAATGAGTAGTTGTGTTTTCTTTTGCACTGCGAGCGCCAGTGAAATCACCTAAAAAGTAAATTCTCATTGGCATATTGTTATCTTTAGGCTGAGAGATATTTGTGTTGAATCCGTATTCAAAATTGAGGCCGCCTGACATTGATATCTCCAAAATAAATTGAGTAAACTAGCATTTTCAGCGCACACAGTATTGCCGACTTAACGGTATATATTATTACAACAGACTAAATTCAAACCTAAAAGAGCTTACTTGCTATTAATAGGTATACTAGGATTTAACCTTGTAAAATAATTTTTTTACACCATGTTTAAACTTAGTAAAGTTGGATGCATTCGCTGTTAAAAATTCACTTTTAGGGGCGTCGCTAGCGTAACCTTTCATCATTTTAATTGTCCAACCGTATTGAGACTCTTCTTCTTTCGTTCTGAATTTCATTTCAAAATTAACGCCAGCTACATATTTTGATGCAAGCTTTTGAACTTCTCCAACCTTCGCAACAGAAGCTAATAATGAGGAACTTGCAATAGTACTAGTATCATTGGAAAGTACAGAAGTAAGGTTAAAATGGCCAATATAATTTGCAGCGCCGAAAAATACACACCCGACAAAGGCGGATGAGGCGCAAATAATTTGGAAATCACTCAGCGTCATTAACTTACGCTCTTTGACACATTCTCTGCATAAATCTGTAGCTTTTCCAAAGGTAATCGCTTGAAATGTGCTGTAAGCAAAAGATGAAACAGCTTCTACTATGCTAGTAACAAAATCAAAAACTGAAGAAGCTCCCATAGTGAAAATTTGCAATAATAAACTGGTTAGCGTTTTTGCAAAGGTATAAGTTGTTTTTAATCCTGAACGAACCCCCTCTACTTGAACATACTTTCCAAAAGCATCTAGCGCTACTTTAGGAAAACCACCTGCAATACTTGGGCTTGCTTCTTTTAATGATTCCCAAGCTGTTCTATGGCCATGAGTTTCTATAACCCCAATAGCACCATCAATTAAACCTTTAACAGCAGCAAAACCTGGCACTAAATTTCCGATAAGTTCTTTGGATAAAATT
Source organism: uncultured Colwellia sp. (assembly GCA_965305135.1). GTDB lineage: Bacteria > Pseudomonadota > Gammaproteobacteria > Enterobacterales > Alteromonadaceae > Colwellia. Next base: position 32,433 of record CBDLPA010000029.1, on the reverse strand, counting down.
ATTTTTTTTATCCAAGCAACAACGGAACTTAACCCCAATTTAAGCACTTTAACTAACCTTTGAATATAAGGATCGCTGTTGATTTTTGCTTCTACTTTAGACCATACTTTTGATAATAATGTCTGGATAGCGGAAAAAGCAACCTCGTCTCCACTTGTAGATGCACGTTCTTTAGCTGAAGTGCTCTCAGGTGAATCTGAAGAAAATGCCTGTGAATTTGCAATATTTACAGCTGACCCTACCGCTTGCCAAGCAAGGGCTTCCCAATCATAAGTTAAAGTAGAGAGTAGTGTTATGCCTCGTTTTAACCCTTCTTGTTGAGCGTCTTGCAACATTTCTTTTTCTTTAGTAGTCAATATAATACTAGATGTTTTTGGGGGGATAAAACTAGCGTTTACTGCATGATTAGTGGTCATCTTCTTATCCTTTTATATATTATTTTTAATATCAATGAGTCAATAGCTAAATAATCAATTAATAAAGAAGAGATTAATTATTCTATTAACTCATAACCTATTTATTAATGTGCCAATGTATAAATAAACTCACCATCTTTAGCACTTACACTTACTTTGCTAATTGGCGAACCTTCTAACATATGCGTTAAGAATTTATTACTAATTTCAGGTAAAAGTGTATTGGTTAAAATAGAGTCTATCATTCGCCCACCACTTTCTAATTCAGTACAACGGCTAACGACAAGATCTACAACAGCATCATCATAGTTAAACTCGATTCCTTGCCCTGTTTCAACTCGCTCTTTAATACGATCGAGTTGAAGTGTGGTAATGGCTTTGATCATGTCATCAGACAGAGGATAATATGGAATTGTTACTATTCGTCCTAATAAAGCAGCAGGGAACACGCCTAATTGAGGCTCTCGTAATGCTTTAGCTATGCCATCAGGTTCTGGCATTAATTCAGGATCTTTACACATATTCATGATCAAATCGCTGCCTACATTTGAGGTGAGCAGAATTAACGTATTTTTAAAGTCAATCATGCGACCTTCACCGTCTTCCATTACGCCTTTATCAAATACTTGGAAGAAAATTTCATGAACATCTGAGTGTGCTTTTTCGACTTCATCTAATAAAACAACAGAGTAAGGCTTACGACGAACAGCTTCGGTTAAAATACCGCCTTCACCATAACCAACATAGCCTGGAGGTGCACCTTTTAAGGTTGATACAGTATGGGCTTCTTGGAATTCACTCATGTTAATGGTAATAACATTTTGCTCTCCACCGTATAAAGATTCTGCTAGTGCTAATGCGGTTTCTGTTTTACCTGTACCAGAAGGGCCACATAACATGAAAACACCAATAGGTTTATTAGGATTGTCTAAACCAGCACGTGATGTTTGAATGCGTTTTGCGATCATTTCCATACCATGGTCTTGACCAATAACACGCTTTTTCATGATATCAGCCAAATTTAGTACAGTATTAATTTCATCATTAACCATTTTGCCAACAGGAACGCCTGTCCAGTCAGCAACGACCGAGGCAACAGCTTGTTCGTCACAGGCAGGAAGGATTAAAGGAGATTCGCCTTGTAGCACTTTTAACTTATTATGTTGTTCATCAAGTTCTTTTTGGGCTGCTGAAATAGCTTGTGAGTTATCAATAAGCTCAACAGGTGTGCCGTCATCATTTAGCGCACTCTCAGCAACCTGTAATGCGGATGCTTTTTGTTCGGTTAGTAAGTCACGCAATTTTCGTCTAGATGCCAAAACAGCATCAACTACTTCTTTTTCTTGTTGCCATTTTTCGTTGAGTGCTTGCTCTTTATTTTTTTCAAATAATAGACACTCGACGATATCGCCCATACGTTTTTGGTTGACTACACCAATAGCTGCTTCTTTTTCAAGAATGTTTTGTTCAACCGTTAAATTTTCTATGCGCTGTTTACAATCTTCTAATTCAGCAGGGGTAGCAAATTGGCTAACCGCGACTCTTGCCGCTGCTGTATCAAGTAAACTAACCGCTTTGTCAGGTAATTGACGCGCGGGAATATAACGATGAGAAAGTTTAACTGCAGCTTCAATGGCTTTATCAAGCATTTCAACATGATGATGTTTTTCAAGCATACCAGCAATGTTGCGTAACATTAGTATCGCTTTTTCTTCATCAGGTTCTTCCACTTTCACTACTTGGAAACGACGAGTCAATGCAGGATCTTTTTCAATGTGTTTTTTATACTCTGCCCATGTTGTTGCGCCTATTGTACGTAATTCACCACGAGCTAGTGCTGGTTTTAATAGGTTGGCTGCATCACCTGTTCCTGCCGCACCACCTGCGCCAACCAAGGTATGAGTTTCATCTATAAACATAATAATAGGCGTTGTAGATGCTTTTACTTCTTCTATCACTTGTTTTAGGCGATTTTCAAATTCACCTTTCATACTTGCTCCAGCTTGAAGCAAGCCAATATCTAAACAGAGTAGCTTGACATCTTTTAATGCTGGAGGAACATCGCCTTTATTTATACGATGGGCAAAACCTTCTACCACAGCAGTTTTACCAACACCAGCCTCACCTGTTAGTATAGGGTTGTTTTGGCGGCGTCGCATTAAAATATCAATAAGCTGACGGATTTCTTCATCTCGACCTATAATAGGATCTAACTCTCCGTTGGCTGCTTGTTCTGTTAAATTGGTGGTGAACTGATTAAGTGCTTCTTGTTTTCCCATGGTAGCTGGCGACATAGCATCGTTGGCCGTACCGGGTTCATGTCCACCAAGTGAAGAGCCGTCGGTAGCTTGCGTATTATCTTCGCATGACCCTGATACTATTTCGTTAAAATCATCACCAAATTTTTCGATTTTAATTTTGGCAAATTCACCAGACATTGCTAATAAACTATTTTTTAAATCGCGTGTTTTTAGCATACCCAAAATGATATAACCCATGCGTACTTTTGAATCACCATAAACTAAACTGCCATATACCCAAGCACGCTCGATAGAGTCTTCTATTTTACTTGAGAGATCAGATATGGAAGTAGCGCCACGCGGTAATGCATCTAAAGCATTCGTCATATCTTTGGCAAGAATTGATGGGTTTATGTCAAAATGTTGAATTATTTTATGCAGATCTGAATCTTGTAATTGAAGAATTTGTTGAAACCAATGTACAAGCTCTACATAGGGGTTTCCGCGTAATTTACAATAAACGGTAGCACTTTCAATTGCTTTATACGCAATAGGGTCTAGCTTTCCAAAAAGATTAACTCGACTTATTTCAGCCATATTTTTACTCCCTAGATTATGTATTGTTTAACATGCTTTTTTATAGATTAAAATGGGATCTAACTGCGTTAAGTGGCTAAACTTATCTTGACTCCATGAATTTATACCAAGCTTTGCTGAGCCTAATTGGCAAGCTTTTGTTTGTTGTGGTTTTAAAATAAAATTGATTGTAAATTCGTATTCTTGCCCGACACACTTTTGAGTTAATTCGACTATTGTTTTCAATTGGTGTTCGTTGTTGAGCAGTCGAATATATTCTTTATAATCCACAGGACCTACATTGATAGCAAAGTTGAAACTTCGTTGAAATGTTTTTGAGCCAATAATACTATCAACACCTAATGTGGCATTAAGACAACCTAATTTTGTTTGTTCACTCTCTTGCAACTCATACCAACAGCCTTGAAACTCGTCGATAGATACATCAAGTTTTAAGTATTCAGACAATATTTGGCAAAGTGCTTTTGCACTACGATTTTTTTGGCTATATAAGCCAGCAAGGTATTGATGAATATTTTTGTTTTGATTAAAGCTATCTTGAACAGCTGAATATTCTCCTGAGATTGCCCCTATTCGTTTTTTAAAATTGTCTTGCTCAGGTCTATCGTGACTGACAGTTGGCTCAGCATCTGCCCATGCACGATAAAACAATGAAATAAAACGATGGTTAAATACATCTAAAAATTCGGTAAAGGTAGTATCTTTGAGCCGGTAATTTCTTTCTATAGCATATTCAGTTAAGTGAGAAGGTAGTGGACCATTAATACCTAACATACCCCAATAGCTATTTTTTAATTTATAATCGCCTGTATTATTGTCTAACTTAACATTGGTAAAAGCGGATGAATGAAAATGCAATAAAGGGGTTTGTCCAAAACGAACAAAATCTTGCTTGGGTGATATAGAATAACCGATACGTGCTGCTAATGGCGCATTGGCATCAAGGTACCTTAAAAGTGGAGCAAAACCTTGTTGGTAGAGCTCATCAGGATTTTTTGATAAATCCTCTAAATAGCGCTTCGCAAGCCGATTCGAATTGGCCATCGGTATATTTCTCCGCGATCTGATGAGTTCAAAATAAGTTGTGTAAATGAATTAATACTGACATATTGAGCAAAAAATCGGTCTAAAATCATGCCTAACATGAAAACACTATTACCTTCGTAAGCAAGTTCATCTACTGTTAATTCTATTGCGATACCTCTACCAAAACATATTGGACCAGCAAAAGGTAAACGGCTGGTTATTTGATGGGTTTTTAAATCGATAATACCGTCAATTTGTTTACTTTGAGCATGATCTTTCTTATTCATCATTAGCCCAAGCAAGGTCTTTAATTTCGATAGGGCAGAGGTAGATTCGTCATCATTAATACCCAAAAAATTAATCGATAATTGGTTGATTAGATCCCATGCCACATTTCCTTCTGATATTGGCGATGTTGGCCGTGTTGGCTCACCTATACAGCGTACCGACTCGCATGGTGCGCCAGTTTCAATAGTAAAATCTGTTTTACTTTTACCTAAAGGCATCATTAAAGGTAGATCACGATTACAGCACAATGTATCAATAGATAATTGGCGTAAACTATTTGCATAAGGGGCGTTTTTGGGGTCAACAAGCGAAAGGTAAACTTCAGTGCCTATGTAGCTGGAACGATGACCAAATTTACGTTGATTTACGTTTAAACTACGTGTATCTCTGCTCGTAGTATAAAAAGCATTATGATGAGTACTATTGGCTTCATCGCCACCATATAAGGGTAAAAATTCAGTAGTGGCATCCAGGTTAGAGCTAAAGCCTTTTATATTATTAATAGAACAAACTTCAAAATCGAGCGGCCTTAATTTATCAGGTACAACGTGAAAATCATTGTTCAAGCGAGAAACATTTATACGCTCAGCACGTTTAGGAAATAAATTTATCGCGGGAGTACAATGAAGCGCAAAATTATCTGCTGAAATTAAATTTTCAAGCCGAGTATCATTATGGTCCAACAACAGTAATAATTGAATTTTTTCTTCGTGGCATTGTTTTAATGTGGCTTGTAAATTATTTAAAGATAAAAACAAATAACGTTTAGCGAAAGCAAAGTATTCTTTTATCAAACGAAAACCATCAAATTGACGATTACAATAAGACGTTAAAGCCTCTTCTTTACTAAAACCATGTGCAGTTATAGTTGTTTGATCTTCTTGTTTTCGCCATTTCATGCTACTGCTTTTATAAAGACAGCCTTGGTAACCTTTAAACAGCGCTTCAAATAAATACAATGGAAAAGATTCCGTTCCACGAATATGTAACATAAGTGAATCTAGCGCTATTTCTGAAAATTTAATACCAGGGGCTGTCTCAAGGGTGAGCATAATTGCTGTTTTTGGAGTAAAGCCTAATGATGTATTGGTAGTATAGGTGGCAAGTTCTTGAGCATTAATAAATTCGGCCTTTGATAGTTTTATTGGCCAAAGGGTGATGTCATGCGAAGTTCTGTATTCACATGCCGTTTGTTCACCTTTTCCTAAAAGGCTATGCAAAGCTGTTTGCCTTGGTATTTTCACACCTTCAAGTAAGCTGCCTTCATCAAAGTCAGGGTTAAATTGCGCGATTAACATTGATGGCGTTGGTTGTAAAAAGCTCGGAAACAATTGCTCCATTAAATGTTGAGTGAATTTGGGAAATGAAGCGTCTAATTTCAAATGAATACGAGCTGAAAGAAATGCAAATCCTTCGAGTAATCTTTCAACGTAAGGATCTGAACAATCAAAACCATCTAAGCCAATACGGCCAGCAATTTTGGGGTACTCTTTAGCAAATTCAGCTCCAGTTTCCCGGATGAATTTTAATTCTTGATTATAAAAGTCTAAGAATTTTGCATCCATTATCTATTTAATTCCAATTATTGAGTTTGACACTACCATTTTCAATATCCACTTCAGTCTTAAGAAATAATTGTAAAGGTAAAGGTTGAGCCCATAAATCACCTGAAATTTCAAAAGATAACGTATTACTGCTCATTTTTTTATCATCAACAGTTATTTTTATTTTAAGCGATTTAGGAATAATACGAGGCTCATAATGTTTTATGCATTTAACTAGCTCTCTTTCAATATATTTAGGACTATAGACAATGCTGCTGTCCCCTGAAAGATCGATAATGCCATAATTCAAGGTTGACTTGGCAACTTCAGGGTATTCGCTTAAATCCATATTAGCTGATGCCGCAACACTATTAAGCAGCCATGCTAAGTCTCGTTGAACTAATGATTTTAACCGTGAAACAGAAATAACTCGTTTTTCCCGTGATTCACTTTTTTTGCTTGGTTCATCATCAGATAACCTATCAAGTAAAGAAAGTTGTAAGCGCTCTTTTTGAGAAAGTTCAGGCATCAGACATGATTAAATTTAATTGAGTCTATATCGAGTATTGGGTATTCATGTTGGTCTGTTACTAATATGCGTTGACCGTTACCGATATAAAAGTTTTCATTAGGCTCTTGCCAGTCACATGTTCTGGCTAGTAACTGTAAATCTGTTGTGTTTGCATTGACTGGGTAACGAACGGGAATAAAAGCGATAAGTTGCCCTTTGTTTTTAAGGGTTAAATTGGCAGGACGCCACACTAGATCACGTAAATCTTCAACGGGTTCAAAGTTGATTTCATTAACATATTCTAATGGCAACCAATAATATCCACCATTGAGCATAACTTCGATTGAAGGGCCAAACCGCACATCGCCATCACTTAACCATTCAAAAGGTACGCCATTAACTGAACCTGTAATAGCGGGTGCTAATTCAGCACCTTCTTGTAATAACTGATTTGCTTCTACAATATTATTTAACGTATATTGTTGGTAAGCTTTTACATAATAAACAAGCCAATTTGACGGTTCGCCAAAGCAAATGGGTTCTTTTTCACCAGATAATACTTTTTCACGTTTTTGCTCGCATTCAATTAATTGTTGGTAAGTATTAACCATGGCTAATGTTGAATCTGATAAATCTTTTAAAACATCAAGTTGAGTTTTTGCTCGTGACCAGTCTCGGTTGATACAAGATAGTTGAAATAAAAAAATGCGTAACTCGAGGTTGCTCGGATCTTTTTTTATCTCATTAAATAGCTGAGTCTTACAATCAGCTAAATTACCTTCTTTTAATAGGCTTGCAGCATCCATTATTATACTTCTTGTTATTTATGGTATTTATAACTAACTAAATAGTGTAAGAAGTCACCCAAATAAATGCTTTGATTTGAGTGACCTTGTTTTTACTTAGTCGCGTTTTTAGCAATATTCCATTCAAAATCAATGGCTGGTTCATCTGCGCCTTTTTCTGTTTGCGGTTTGTAGTGTGTTGCCACTTCTGCAAAATTCAAAGTGATATTCTCAGTTAGTCTATCTTCACCACCTGAACCACCCGTTGAAACAGAGGTTACCATAACTTTTTTCATATCAATTTTTATGTATTCTAGCGGATCTTTTCCACCCGCTTTTCGTACAATTAAGGTTGCTTCAGCAATATGTTCACCCGTTGCAACTTTACCCATGAGAGTCATAGATGCTTTATCAACATATTTGGTTATACTGATATCTTGAAAGTTGGCTTTACCTGAACCACCACCACCGCCAGCGTGGAAGGTACCACTTTGCGACATTCCCCAAGACCATGCTAGTACGTCAATTTCTTTTTCATGGGTTTTATCTTGTGCTTCACCCTCTATGTCAGTTAATTTTAAGAACATATCAACAGCCATCGGTATTCTCCTTTATATTACATATTAGTTAAGTTAATTTTATCGCCAACATTATTTCTCTGAAGGTAGTTTAGACACCAAACGTAATGATGCAGTTAAACCTTCTAGTTGATAATGTGGTCTTAGGAAGAATTTAGCGCTGTAATATCCAGGGCTTCCTTCTACTTCTTCTACTACTACTTCTGCGGCGGCCAAAGGTTTTCTTGCTTTGGTCTCTTCTGTTGACGTTGCAGGAGCGCCATCAACATAATTATTTACCCAGCTTTGTAACCAACGTTCCATTTCGTCACGTTCTTTGAATGAGCCTACTTTGTCACGCACTATACATTTTAGGTAATGTGCAAAACGACAGGTTGCAAATAGGTAGGGTAATCTGGCAGCTAATGCCGCATTTGCTGTTGCATCTGGATCGTCGTATTCAGCTGGTTTTTGTAATGATTGAGCACCAATAAAAGCGGCCATATCACTATTTTTACGGTGTATCAGAGGCATCATGCCACAGGCTGATAATTCGGCTTCTCGGCGATCACTGATGGCAACTTCTGTAGGACATTTCATGTCAACACCGCCATCATCACTTGGGAATGTGTGAACAGGTAAGCCTTGAACATCCCCGCCAGATTCAATACCGCGAATTCGAGAACACCAACCATATTCTTTAAATGAACGATTAATATTAACTGCCATAGAGTAAGCAGCGTTGGTCCATGCGTATTTAGATGAGTCTGGGCCGCTTACATCTTCTTCAAAGTCAAATGCTTCAACAGGATCTGTTTTATCACCATAAGGTAAGCGAGAAAGAACTCTTGGCATTGTTAAAGAAATATATTTAGCATCTTCCGTTTCACGTAATGATCTAAACGAAGCGAAATCAGGTGTAGAAAAAACTTTTGTTAGATCTCGTGGGTTGCTTAGCTCACTCCAGTTATCAAGCTGCAGTAATCCTGGCGATGCTGCGGTAATAAATGGGGAGTGTGAAGCAGCACAAACTTTTGACATATTCGTTAATAAATTAACATCGGCAGGGCTGTTATCAAAATAGTAATCACCTACAATTGCGCCAAAGGGTTCACCACCAAATTGTCCGTATTCTTCTTCATAGAATTTTTTAAATATAGGGCTTTGATCCCAAGCGGTACCTGCAAATTTTTTCAGATTTTTACCTAATTCTTTTTTAGAAATATTAAAAACACGTATTTTTAAATATTCATCGGTTTCTGTGTTGTTCACTAAATAATGTAAACCACGCCATGTACCTTCAAGCTTTTGATAATCTTCATGATGTAATATTTCATTTACTTGAGAAGTTAACTTCTTGTCTATCTCGGCAATAATAGCTTCAATTGAATGAACAGTATCTTCTGAAATAATATTTGCGTCTTCCAGTGCGTAGCCTGCTAAAGTATGTACTGCATTTTCTACTTCACTTTTTGCATGATCTGATTTTGGTTTGAATTCTTTTTGAAGTAGGGAGGCGAAGCTATTGCTATCTAGATCTTCCCAAGCTGTTTCTTGTTGACTTGCTTCTTGTTCAGCCATTGTTATTCTCCGCTGTCTTCATCTTGTGGTTTAGCTGAGGCACTTAACGTTGCCAATAAAGAAGGATCAGCTAATGCTTTTGCGATCAATTCTTCAGCCCCTTCTTTACCGTCCATATAAGTTACTAGGTTCGCTAATTGCGTTCGGGCTTCTAATAATTGTTTTAGACCATCTGTTTTTTTAGCTATAGCTTCAGGAGAAAAGTCATCCATACTTTCAAAGTTCATTTCTACTGCTAAGTTGCCTTCGCCAGTGAGGGTGTTTGGCACACTCATTTGTATTCTAGGTTTTGACGCCTTTAAACGGTCATCAAAGTTATCAACATCAATTTCTAATATTTTTCGTTCAGAAATTGGTGCTAAAGGTTCTTCTGGATTACCACTTAAATCAGCCATGACACCCATAACGAAAGGAATTTGGACTTTTTTCTCTGCACCGTATAGTTCAACATCGTAATCGATCTGTACACGTGGCGCTCTATTGCGCCCGATAAATTTTTGACCACTTGCCACGTTAGTTCTCCTGCTCTTTTATTATTAATCGAATTGATAATTATTCAGTATAGATACTGAATTTAGGTTTGTCTTATGTTCCCACTACTTTTTACCAAGAACTTCCAGATGAACTAGAACTTGACTCTTTATCTGTTTCAACATCACTCTCTGAAATACCACCTAATTTATGTACTTGATCTAATGCATCTGGAAATATGTCTTTGACGATTTCAAGAAAATCTAGGTTAACCAGTTTTTGTGAACGTTTTATTAAGATAGGAATAGGGCTTGAAGGTTCGAACTCTTCGTAATAGGTACATATTAAATCAAAACAACGTTCAACATCTTGACGAGATGATAATTTCATATTGCTACTGTCGAAAGCCTGATTATTCATTTTTGGCTCACTTGATATATTTTGATTAAGTGTGGGAGTGTCGTTATTTACAGCTGAACTTGTTGTATCTGAAATATCTGTGCTAGTTTCAACTACCTCGGTACTAATGTTTCCATATTTTTTAATCGTTGCAGCTAAATGGGTTAACACTTCAATAGTGACATCAAAATTAACATTGTACTCATTACTGGCATTTTCTATAAAGGCTTGATCTATAGTATTTAGATGTGAAACACATTGCGTGGTTGCATTATAGGTAGCAAGTAATTCATCACTATTACTGTCTTTGAAGCCTCCTTTAACCTGTGTGATTTCAAGATCTGCGTCTGTTTTTTTAGTTGAAGGATCTGCCGCTCTATCTATTAGTTGTAGTGAGATGTTACCGAGCACTTTTGAATTAATAATAGGGGTGGTTTTAAGCACGTTTATGATAAATGCTTTGTCTGTTAAATGCCCTAATGCGGAAATACGTTCCATTGGATCACCATCATCTTCATCGAGAGGAGGGTAGAGTTCTTTCCAATGATTTGAAATTAACTTAGCGAGACCACGAAGGCATTCTTCAAATTTAATAATGCCTTCGGTATTGAGAACTGCCTGGGAGAGGATGGAAATTAGTTTTAGATCATGGGTTTTTTCAAGAAATGTAAGTGCGTTTTTTTTGACGGAACGCCAATCTGGCGGTTCTGCAGGAGTAGTAGTTTGTCCGTCAAATCTTTCTGGTGTACCTTCTGATTCAAAAAAGAAATTTTGAAAACCTGAATCATCCTCAAGGTTGACTCCGCAAACATCATTGACTGAAACTTCGGAACTAATTAGTTCGTCATAATTCATCGTGAAAAAAATCCTTTGCTTTTAATTATAATAGTTATGCATAATGAATTTAATACAAAAAAAAAATTAAAGCAAAGAAATATTTAAAAAAGATGATTGAATTTTAATTTATTTCTACAAAAGAAAAGTTTATGTCTATTATTAAAATAGTAATTTTCATCATATTGAAAATATATAAAAAATGACAGATGCAGCTGTTTTTCTTTTTTAACAGAATATTCCATTGGGTAATTTAAAGGATATAGAAAATGCTAGAACAAGAGCGTTTAGTTGCCATTTCCACGCCTTTAGGTGATGACGAATTAATATTACGTAAAGCTGAAATACACGAGGAACTCGGTAAGCCTTTTTCCATAAATGTTGAATTATTGAGTGATAATGACGATATCGCTTTAGATGATCTTTTAGGCCAAAATGTTACCCTTCGGCTCGAAACTCAAGAAGATAGTCGATATTTTAATGGCATAATAACTGAGTTTTTTCAAAAAGAAAATATTGATAGAAATAGTTGTTATGGGGCAATTATAAGGCCTTGGTTCTGGTTGTTAACCTTAAGTGAGAATTGTCGAATTTTTCAAGATGTGAGTTATCCTGACATTATTAAATCAGTTTTTGACGAGCTTGGTTTTTCTGATTATGAAAATAAGCTGACGAGTAGTTATAGCGTACAGGATTATGTTGTTCAGTATAATGAAAGTGATTTTAATTTTGTTTCAAGAATAATGGAACAAGAAGGTATTTATTTTTATTTTATTCATACTAATGGTAAACATATTTTAGTATTAGTTGATGACAGTTCTGTATTACCTGAGTGTGGAGAAATACCTTATTTTGATAAAGAAGAGACTAGTTATCATAATGAGTTAGAAGGAATAACTGTATGGAAAAGCTTTAGAAAACTCCGTACAGGTGGTGTTAGTTTGACTGATTATGATTTTACTATGCCATCAAAAAGTCTTGATTCTATTACCTTAGATCCTAAAACATCCTCTTTATCTGCGCTGAAAAAGTTTAAATATCCAGGGAAATACTCAGAAAAAGCAAAAGGGACTGATTACACAAAAATATTAATGGAAAAAGAAAATGCTTTATATGATGTAAAAACGTGCGCGGGTAATCATCGCAGTTTATTTGCAGGTGCACAGTTTGATTTAGTTGATCATCATCGAGAAGATCAAAATAGTAAATACTTAATAACAGCTTTTTCGTGTACGTTAAAATCTGATCATTTTATTGCCACCACAACCGAAGAACCTGAATTGTATACTTGTAAATATACAGCAATACCAGCTAATGCTATTTACCGACCTCAAGTATCAGCGATAAAACCCAAAATAACAGGACCACAAACAGCCATGGTCGTTGGTAAATCAGGTGAAGAAATTTGGACTGATAAGTATGGTCGTGTAAAAGTACTCTTTCATTGGGATAGATACGGTGAGGCAGACGAAAAAAGTTCATGTTGGATTCGTGTTTCTCAAAACTGGGCTGGTAAAGGGTGGGGGACTATGCAAATTCCACGGATAGGCCAAGAAGTTTTAGTTGATTTTTTACATGGCGATCCAGATAAACCGATTATTATTGGTAGTGTTTATAATGGTTCAACAATGCCGCCATATAAGTTGCCAGAAAATGCCACAATTTCAGGTATGAAGTCGCGGTCGAGTAAAGGTGGAGCGGGGTTTAATGAATTTCGTGTAGAAGATAAAAAAGGTGAAGAACAAATATTTATCCATGCAGAACGAAATCAAGATATTAGGGTTAAAAACAATCAATATGAATGGATAGGTAATGAATTGCATATTCATGTTGAAAAAAATCGTTTTGAATTGATTAAAGAAAATGATAATTACCTGGTTGAAGGCGATGCTTTAACAGGTGTTACAGGCGATGTGCATAATCAATATGAAGCTAATGTAAATCAGCAAACTTCGGGAGATGAGAACTACACTATTGGTGGAAATAGAAATCAAGCTATTGAAGGAAGTGAAAGCCTAAAAGCGGGGAGTTCTATTAAACTTGAAGCTGGCTCTAAATATGGCGTGAAAAGTGGGCAAGATATTGATATTAAAGCAGGGATGAATCTAAATCTCGAAGCGGGCATGAGTATTAGTATAAAAGCTGGTGCAAGCTTTATTGCAATAGGTCCTGGGGGAATTGATATTAGTGGCCCTATGGTTAAAATTAATAGTGGTGGCTCAGCTAGCTCAGCAAACCCTAGTAGTCCAAGTTCACCAGAGTCGCCTGATGCTGCTGAGAAAGCATTAGAAGCTGACAATGCTAGCGCGCCTGGTAAAGCCGATTCACCTAAAGGAAAGAATGTTGAAAGTGAAAAGATAAAAATTAAACCCGTTAAAGCCACAGAATATAGCCCTCGTGCAAAGGTTATGCAGCAAGCAGCTGAAAGTGGTACGCCATTTTGTGAAGAATGTGAGAAAGCAAAAAAATAGGCTAATTGCATAGTAATGTGTAAGGTATTAAAAAGAAGGTAATTAGATGCTAGATAATCAAACAATTGACAAAATTAAAGAAAACTTGTTTTCAGTAGAGTCAAATATCTATGCTGTAATAGATGGCGCTGCTTGCCCTGAACTACGTTTTAAAATATATGATTGGGAACCTCAAAGTGTTTGTTTATGGAGTGGGGCACTTGAACCAGATATTCAAGAAGTAGCACCTTATATGGTATTACTTGATCGTGAATCAACATTTACTGATTGGTTGATTTCTCAAGGTTGGAATAACAATTGGAATATTTTTATACAATCGGCATTAGACTTTAAAGCATTTAAAAAACAGATCCGTAAGCTATTGCGCGTTAAATCACCTGAAGGCAGAAACATGATATTTAGATTTTATGACCCTAGAGTGCTTGATGTTTTTTTGACTAGCTTAGAAAGCAACCAAAGAGAGGCGTTTTTTCAAGGGATTAATAATATTTATTATCAAAAATCAGCAACAGATTTTTGTGCCATAAATAAAGAAAATAATGCTTTGAATTTTAAAATTATTTAACCTGAATTTAATTTCATAATTTTAGATACATAATACCCTTGTTAAGAACATGTACGCTACTCACCAATAGGTAATTATTGTGTGATGTTAAGAAAAATATATTCCTAGTGTGCTTTTAGTGAATTCGAGTTTAAACGTAAATGTAACTGTTATAAGAGTGAAAGGAGCTTTATATGCCATTTCAAGTGAAAATGGGTGCTAGTTTAATGTGCACTATGGGATTTGCACCTAGCTCATTAATAGTTTTACCTGTCAATAGGGTTATTACTGAAAATACGCCAGCTGCCAATATTATGGACAACAAACCGTTTGTGAATATATTGCCTTTTGGAATGTGTAAATCGCCAGCGAATCCTGCTGTAGCTGCGGCAACTGCTGCTGCATTAGGTGTACTAACGCCGATGCCATGCACTCCAGTTATTCCCGCACCATGGATGCCAGGCTCATCAACCGTGATGATTGCTAATTTTCCAGCGTTAAATAGTACCAGCAAATGTATGTGCGCATTTGCGGGTACTATTTCGATTACTAATCCAGGGTGTACTAAAGAGATGATCCCATAAAGATATTATTTTTTTGAGTGTTATATTAAAATGAATAATTGAAGATAAGTACCTTAGCTACACTAATTATTCATTGTTAGCTAAGGCTAAATTAGTAATTTCTACTGGTTTAGTAAGCCATAAACACCAATAGAGAATGCACGTTTGTTGTTTGAACCAGTTAATGCACTTACGTGAATACTTTCACCTAAGGCTAAAGGGTTCAAAGAGTATCGAGTATCAGCTGTTCCTTCTGAGTAACCAACACCGACATTGCGTTTAAATTCGTAAGCAATAACATCACCTTTTTCAACACTGACAGAATTTACAAATTGATGTTTAGTTAAGCCTAATTTGTATAACTTTATCGGATTACTTTCCCAAACGACAACTAAGTTACTTTCGATATAACGTAAAACTTTTACTTTTACATCTGACGGGGTATTCACATAAGCACCTAACCCAGTAAGTACGCCAGCACTATTGATTCTATTGTTTAGATCAACAAGTGTCATTGGATTTTTTTCAATATTATTTCGTTGAACAAGCTCTCCTCCAATATAATCTAACAAGTCACCTTCAACCAAAAACTCTTTTAAGGTACTAATTTGATTTTGAACGAATTTACGAACTTGGTTTCTTAAAATAGATGACTCTTTGACTCTTGACTCTTTTTCTGTGTCTAGCACTGAAACTACACCGTTCAATTTTTCTATATCTAATTTAAGTACACGATTTTCATTAAAAAGTTGATTGTTAGTTGTTTTTTCTTGTTCAAGTTTGTTTTCTAAATTTGTTATGACGCTTTGTGGATTATTTTTGCCAGTAGAACCACACCCAGCTAATAAAGAGGTAACGGCTATAATAGTGATGATTGAACGCATATTTTTCTCCATAAATGTTTATTATATTGTTTAGGGTTTGTTGACCTTTCATGTTTAAATTTTGTTCGAATTAAATGCTTTTTGATCGCGGCGCTAGGAATGTAGCATAGTTTTTCTATGTAAATTCCTTGCAACAAAGAGCAAGAAGCATTTAAACGGATCCGTAGGACAGCGTTTATTAGCCATTTCTACTTCGTTATCGCTTATTAGAGTAGAACAACTACACTACATAAGCTCTGCCTTGTATAAAAGGCTAATAAACTGCTGCAAAAATAATCAGCAAAGATCAACAGACCCTAGTTTTCTATTGAAAATTTATAACTGGAAACTTTTTCATTTTTCAACATAAAGTCAATAAAATACCCCCCTTCTGAAAATCCCGCAACAGGCCTAGATATTTTAAAATATTTAACACCTTTATCTTGCGACAAAATAACAGCCGTTGTGCTTAATTTATCACTAACACTGCCTGCATAAAGTATAGCTTGTAATACGTTAGTTTTATTTCCAAAGTTACTAAACTCAAAACCAACGTATATTGTTCTTTCAGCTTTTAATTTATGCACTGCTTTTGTTGACATGTCTGCAAATTCAGTTCCTTTAATAATAGTTTTAGTTATTTTAGGTTTTTGAGCGTCTGCAAGTTTTTTTATGGCGGCGTTCAGTGCTAATTGTTGATTTAGAGCTTCTGCGCTTGTTGGGAAGTATTGAATGGCAAAATCGATTTCCTCTTGCGCTTTGTTAAAGTTATTAGCGTTAATATGTGTAGAGACATTGCGTAAAAGTTGATTTTCTATTTCTGCTATTTCTAATATTGCTTCTTGATTACTAGCATCTACTTGTAGGACTTGCTGATAAAGAAACAGTGCATTATCACCTTCAGGAGTTACTAAGTTACCATTTTCTTTTTGAATACTTGCAGTTAGCAATAATTGTTTTATTTCATTAAGTTTTTTCTGAACTTGTTCATTTTCTTTGATGTGGTTTTCCACATTGGTTCGTAATTTTATAAATTTATTGGTTGATTCTGCATGAATATTTTTTGCAATATCAATAGATGACAAAGCTTCTTGATAACGTTTTTCTTTAATTAATTGATTTATATTTTGATGATATTTATTACTAATATTAATTATTCCCTTTTTCGCTTCTTCATTATTAGGGGATAGAGCAAGCACTTTATTATACAAAGAATGAGCATTTTCATTATTTGTTCCTGATAGATTATTATTGGCTAAATGGTTACTTGCTTGAGTGAGCAGAAGAGTAATATTAGAAATAGTATCAATTTTGTCTTTAATTGATACTATCTGCTTGTCATTTTCAATTTCAGGAAAAGCACGTAACATTTTATTTAATTTATTTGTTGCAAGTGTTAATTCATCATTAAGAATGTGTTCTTCAATTATCTCAATATAGGTATTTTGAATTTTTTTATAACCCTTAACAACGGTAGGGTGCTCATTCTCAAGTAAAGAAATAAGTTGGTAGGTTTGATATAATTCATCAATACTATCTGAATTAGTTGATAACTGTTGCTCTTGAATAATGGCTTTTTTTAACAATGCTTCTAGTCTTTTCTGAATTTGAGTCGCTTGTGCTTTTTCTGCTGCTTGAGCTTCTTGTGCATTTTTTGCTTCTTGCGCTTGTTTGGCAAGTAATTCATCAGCCTCTTTTTTCTTAACATCAATCAATTGTTGCTCTATGAGTTTAGTACTTTCAATTAATGCATTGAGTTTTTCATCATTTTTAGGGCCCAAGTATGTGAAAGCTGCTATTCCAACCACCACAGCGGAAATAGCAATTGCCCATGTAATAACCGCAGGTTTCTTTTTAGCTGCTTGAGGAGCAAGGTTGATTACCTTGGTCTCATCATCTTGCTCATTTCCTGCACTTGTATAGTTGCGTATAGAAGTAGCACCCGAATTTGATATTGGAGTAGAAACATTATAATTAACATGTTCTCCGCTATCTCTGTGTCCTTCTTGAGTATATTGTTCGTTAATCTTGCTTAAATCATCATCAGCAATATTGTTTAGTGCTTTGATGATATCTTCGCCATTTTGATACCTATCTTCAGGAGATTTTGCCATAAGTTTTTCAATGATGGGTTGAAAAACATCTTGGAGGTATTCAGGAAGAGCGGGAATTGGATCTGTTAGGTGCATAATTCCAACAGAAACTGCAGAATCGCCTTGATAAGGAAGTTGTCCTGTTAATACTTGAAAAAATACAACACCTAGGCTGTAAATGTCTGAGCGCCAATCAACTTCCTTCCCTTTAGCTTGCTCTGGACTCATATAATAAGGTGTGCCTATGGCTGTACCTGTTTGGGTCATTTCACTTATACTATCAAACGCTTTAGCAATGCCAAAATCCATTAAAACAGCACGGCCATCCTCATTATTTATCATAATGTTTTCAGGTTTTATATCTCGGTGAACATAACCTTTCCTGCCTGCATAATCTAACGCAAGTGCAACTTCTTTGATAACCTTAATTAAATGAAATAATGAAATGGTATGGAGTTTTTCTTTTAAATCAACTCCTTCAATGTATTCCATTGAAAGATAATGATGATTATTGACTACGCTGACGTCATAAACGGTAACAATATTAGGATGAATTAATCGGCTAACAATTTTAGCTTCTTGTAAAAAACGGTCTCTAAAGCTAGCGTCGGAGGAAAGTTGCTCTGCCATTATTTTAATAGCAACTTTTCTATCAAAACTTTCTTGTATAGCCAAATAAACGGTTGCCATCCCTCCATGCCCAAGCACTTCTTTTATTTGGTAGCCATTAATTTTTATTGAATTACAATCCATGCTGATATTTTTGTACTCTCAAAGTTAAATATATTAATTATTATTTTTCACGCTGTTTACTGTAAATATGGCGTGTAACTTGATTAATTTAATTAAAGTATACACCTAAGTAAATTTATTTATTGATTATTTAATAAATATTTAATGGGGAGCAGTATTAGTTTTGAAGGGGAGTTTGTTTGTACAGTAGACAAAAATTGGTTAGAAAGCTTTTATATGCAACTTGGTTTTAGAGCAAAAATGGTAACTAAACTTAAGGTTGGGAGTCTCGGCTACAAAGGGATAAGTTGAATGTTAAATTAGGGGGGCTATTAATCAATCAAGCTGCAATAAAAAGCTAAAAGGGAATTCCTTTTAGCTTTTTATTAAATATTACACAATATTCATTTAGTTTCTATGTGGTTGTAAAGCTGGATTTATTTTACTTCTTCGCCCGCGGCTTGCTTATCGGCATGGTATGAAGAACGGACAAGTGGCCCACAAGCAGCGTGTTCAAAGCCCATTTTTACAGCTTCTTCTTGGAACATGTTAAATTCATCGGGATGCACATAACGTTCTACTGGAAGATGATCTTTGCTCGGCTGTAAGTATTGGCCTATTGTTAGCATAGTAACGCCATGGCTGCGTAAATCGCGCATTACTTGCAATATTTCTTCATTGGTTTCACCTAGTCCAACCATTAGCCCTGATTTAGTAGTAACGTTTGGATTGGCTTCACCAAATTTTTTCAATAAGTCTAAAGACCATTGGTAGTTAGCCCCAGGTCGTGCTTTTGTATATAAACGAGGTGCAGTTTCTAAATTATGGTTAAATACGTGAGGAGGGTGCTGATTGAGTATCTCTAATGCTCTATCCATGCGGCCACGAAAGTCAGGCACTAAAATTTCAATTTTTGTATTAGGCGCTTGTTCATTGATTTCTTTTACGCAATCAGCAAACTGTTGTGCACCGCCATCACGTAAATCATCACGATCTACAGAAGTAATGACAACATACTTTAATGCCATATCTTTTAAACTTAAGGCTAATTTTTTAGGTTCGTCAGTGTCTACTGCTAATGGTCTACCATGGCCAACATCACAAAATGGACAACGACGTGTACAAATATCACCTAATATCATAAAGGTAGCTGTGCCGTGATTAAAACATTCAGACAGGTTAGGGCACGAGGCTTCTTCACACACTGAATGTAATTTATGTTTGCGTAAGTTAGCTTTGATACTATCAATACGATCACTAGAACGTGGCAATTTGATACGTAACCAACTAGGCTTACGCAACATATCTTCTTTAGTAGAGCTTACGACTCTAATAGGGATATGAGCTAGCTTGTCAGCATCGCGGAGTTTTGTACCAGGAGCCATTCTTGTTGGTTTTTTTACCGTAGAATTAGCTTCTGTTACTGTGCTATCGTTAGTTGGCATTTCGTTAGTTGGCATATTGTTGCTCATCATTGCTCAGTAATCCTGTTTGGTATTTAACTTCGTCTGTTGATAACAGAGTAACTAAATGTTTGACTAATGCATTACATGCATCAGTTATATTTTGTGGGCCATTTATATCGCACGTTTGTATCATTTCAAGCCCCGCATAACCACAAGGGTTTATGCGTAAAAAAGGTGACAAGTCCATATTTACGTTGAGTGCTAAACCATGAAAAGAACATCCTTTTCGAACTCTTAAGCCTAATGAAGCTATTTTTTTATCATCAACATAAACGCCAGGGGCATCAGGTTTAGGATAGGCTTTTATTCCAAAATCATTGAGTGAGTACACAATAGCATTCTCAATTAACGTGACCAATTGTCTTACGCCCATTTTTCGTCGACGCAAATTAATCATAAAATAAATAACTTGCTGCCCTGGACCGTGATAGGTTACTTGACCACCACGGTCAACTTTAACTACTTCTATATCGCCAGGCATTAATAAGTGCTCTTCTTTACCTGCTTGTCCTTGCGTAAATACGGGTGGATGCTGAACTAGCCATAGTTCGTCTTCAGTTTTCTCATCACGTTCATCAGTAAAGTTTTGCATGGCATGCCAAACTTTACTGTAATCCATGGTATCTAATTGACGAATGATTAAATTATGTTTGTTCTGGGTTGTGACGGAGTCAGACACGATAAATCTCACTGATGGTGAAAATTATATAAGGTAAATTATAAAACGTAACGTACTTGCTCTATTGAATTTAGCGTTTTATAAATCATTTCTATATGCACTTTGCTGGTAACGGTAACAGGTATCGAAACTGAGTGATAATTACCTTTAGAACTAGGTGTTATCTTAGTAGTATAATCATCGGGTGTGTGTTTTTGTAATTCTGCAATGATCAAGTCAGGCAATTCATCACAAGCTATACCCATCACTTTAAAGTTGAGTACAGTTGGAAAATCTAATAATTCATCGAAATGGGTTTTCATGTTTTTCTCTACCAATGTATGCGTATTCGCGCGATCAACAAATAGTAACCGTATGGATTGAATCCCTACAATTACTATACTTTGAAATATATAATACGATTATTTTATCACTAATTTTGGTAAAAAGGCTATTAACCCAATACAAAAATCGACTTAAATAACTAGTAGCAAAGTGTAAGTTATGATTAAATAACTGTTGATATTTACAGTGTTTAGGTTTTTTTACATGTCAGTTTTTATTCAACAATCTGAATTTATTGCTTTTATTATCTGTTTAACCGTTGTTGTACTTTTGTTGGCTCTGTTATGCGTTTATAGGCAAAACGTAAAGCAAAATAAGAAAGTTAGTTTGTTAACCACTATGGTTGAACAAAGTTCGTCTTCGCAAAACAATATTTTGCTTCAACTTTTTGATAAGCAACAATTACAATTAACAAATGCGTTTGAACAACAAATGGCCGACCTTCGACTAAAATTATTAAGAGAATTGAGCAGTCAAAAGGAACAACTTAATCAAACATTAGGCCAAAACCAAAATCAAACACTTGAGCAGTTAATTACGCATTTAAATACAACGACAAAAGCAAATCGTGAAGAGCTAAGCAAGTCATTGATACAAGGTAGTGAACAAATGGCAAAACGTATTGATGTATTGACTAATGCAACCGATAAACGTTTGCAGGATATAAGTGGTCAGGTTGAAAAACGTCTAAGCGAAGGCTTTGAAAAAACAACTAAGACGTTTAGCGATATTTTACAGCGTTTAGCGCTGATTGATGATGCCCAGAAGAAGATTACAGAATTATCAACTAATGTGGTCAGCCTACAAGAAGTATTAAATGATAAGCGCTCTCGTGGTGCTTTTGGTGAGGTTCAACTGAGCGGTTTGATTCGTAATGTTTTACCAGAACAAAGTTTTAAACTACAACATACTTTATCAAATGGAAAAATTGCCGATTGTGTGCTGTTTTTACCTGATCCAACAGGTAATGTAGTTGTTGATGCAAAGTTTCCTTTAGAAAGTTACCGTAAAATGATGGATTTTGAGTTAGCTGAATCAGATAGAAAAGCATCACAGCGACAATTTAAAGTTGACATTAAAAAACACATTAATGATATTAGTGGAAAATATTTAATTGATAATGAAACTGCTGATGGGGCGATAATGTTTATTCCAGCAGAGGCTGTTTTTGCCGAGATTCATGGACATCAAAGCGATTTAGTTGATTATGCGAATAAAAAGCGAGTTTGGCTAGTTTCTCCTACTACTCTGATGGCTATACTCACAACAGCAAGATCTGTTTTGAAAGATGAAGCGACACGAAAACAAATACATATTATTCAAGCGCATCTTTCTGAGTTGGGACAAGACTTCGATCGTTTCAAAAGTCGATTTGCCAACTTGGCAAAACATATTGATCAGGCTGCTGTTGATGTTAAACAAATTCATACATCAGCAGATAAAATTTCCAACCGTTTTGAGAAAATTGAAAAAGTCGAACTTATTGAAGAAGAAAAAGACTTATACAAAATAGAGTAAGCCGTTTACTTTTTCTTTAAAAAGCAACATTAATAAAGACTATCAGTAGTAAAATAGGACATATAAAGCGTAAGTAAAACCCGAAAAATCTTAACTTTGCATTGTTTTGTAAAGTAGCTACATTTGTAAGCCTGTTACCTCGTTGCCAAATCCAACCGATAACAATGAAATAAAATAATGACATTAGTGGTTGTAATATTGTTGTTAATAATTGAACAACTAAGCCAAATAAAACATCAAAAAAGGTAATAAGCATTATGTTTGCTAGTAAAACGATACCTGATACCAACCATGTAGCGCGATTACGATTAATTTTTTTATCTTCGACTAAATAGGCTACAGGTACTTCTGTCGTTGAAATAGTTGAGGTAAGTGCGGCAATAGACAATAAAGTAAAAAATACAAATGCAACAATTAACCCAACAGACCCCATAGAGCTAAATAGCGTTGGTAAAATTTGAAAAATTAGTTGGCCTTCACCAATAAGGTGGCCGTTAGCAAAAACTTCTTGACCAGCATGTTGTGCAACAAACAAAGCAGGAATAATGAGCAACCCAGCTAAGAATGCAATGATTGTATCAAGTGCCGCTATAGAGATAACTAGTTTGCCAATATCCTGATCTTTTTTCATATAAGATCCATAAACCATCATACCGCCAACGCCAATTGAAAGTGAGAAGAAAGCTTGCCCCATGGCAGAAATGATTAATTTAGGGTTGGTTACTTGTGAAAAGTCAGGAATGAGATATAAAGTGAGTCCCTCTAATGCACCATCTTGCTGTAAAATATAAATAATAAGACCAATTAGCATAAGCAGTAATATAGGCATTAAACGTCCAGACCATCGTTCAATACCAGCATGAACACCTTGATGAATTATTGCTGCACCTAATACAATGAAAATAGGTGTAAAAATAATATTGCGAAGTGTACTTGAGGTAGACAGCCATATAGCAATGTCAATAAAACCAAAAAGTTCTAAAAGTGCACTTAATGCATGAGCCAACATCCAGCCTGCAACAATAGTATAGAAACTTAACATCATGATAGCGCCAACTAGGCCAATAATACCTGCGTAGTGACCTATTTTTTTAAACCGTTCGCCACAAGCTTGTGCTAACGCTCCAACAGGGTTTTGTTGTGCTTGGTTACCTATATATACTTCTGCGTATAATGCAGGTAATGCTAATAAGAGTGTCACAACAAGGTAAACAAATAAAAAAGCACCGCCGCCGTTATTGGCTGCTTGAGTTGGAAAGCCCCAAATATTACCCAAACCTATGGCAGAGCCAGCAGCTGCTAATACAAAACCAATACGAGAATGAAAAGAATCACGAGATGTGCTTGAAGATGACATAAATTTATAATTGTTGTGTAAATATATAGATTAAAAGGGGAGCTTACCTAGTTAAAGGAGCAAGGGGAAGAGTTAATAACTTTTGTTAGGAACAAATGAATGTTTTTTCTGCAGCTTTTTAATAAAAAGTTATGTTATTATCTGGCAAATTTTAGACTGAGTTTTATAGATAGATTATCCATGCTTAAATACGAAATTATTCCTGTAACCCCTTTTCAGCAAAATTGTACTTTATTTTGGTGTGATGAAACTAAAAAAGCCGTTGTGGTAGATCCTGGTGGAGACATTGAAAAAATTATTGCTGCGATTGAAAAACATCAACTCGTTCTAGATAAGGTGCTACTAACGCATGCTCATATTGATCATGCTGGAGCAACTAATGCACTGTCAAAACATTATAATGTGGCAATTGAAGGCCCTCATAAAGAAGATCAGTTTTGGATAAATTTAATTGAAGAGCAAAAGCAACGTTTTGGTTTTTCTTATGCTGAATCTTTTACTCCAAATCGTTTTTTAGAACAAGGGAATACGGTAAAATTTGGCAATATTACTCTTGAAGTATATTTCTGCCCAGGTCATACGCCAGGTCATATAGTATTTTTCCACAGAGAGTCTAAGCTTGCTCAAGTAGGAGATGTTCTATTTCAAGGCTCTATTGGTAGAACTGATTTTCCTAAAGGAGATCACGCAACATTAATTAACTCTATTCGAAATAACCTTTTCCCATTAGGCGATGATGTGCGTTTTATTCCAGGGCATGGCTCAATGAGTACTTTTGGTGTTGAACGTCTTACTAACCCTTATGTTAGCGATCAAGCAGTAGGTATAAATCGATAATATGGCACGTTTTGTTTTTCGCGCACAAAAGCGTTTAAAAAAAATTGATTCAAGTAAGTTATTTCAAGGGGTAGTTATAGCCGTTATTTTGCTTTCGGCATTACTCATTGGCGTAAAAACTCATAATCTCTCTGAAAATACAATGGCTATACTGACTTTGCTTGATTTCGGTGTGACTGTATTTTTTGTTATTGAAATCATTATTCGTTTTCTAGCCAGTCCCAATAAAAAACAGTTTTTTCGTAGTGGCTGGAATATTTTTGACACCGTTATTGTTATCGGTAGTTTAATTCCTACTGGTGGTTCAGGAGTTTTGTTAGCTCGTTTACTTAGAGTATTTAGAGTATTACGTCTTGTTTCTATGGTGCCAGAGTTACGTCTATTGATAAATGCACTATTAAAAGCTATCCCTCGAATGGGCTATATTGCATTGTTAATGTTTGTGATTTTTTATATATATGCAGCAGTGGGGAGTATGTTCTTTCATCAAATCAATACCGTGTTATGGGGAGATGTCTCAATTTCAATGTTGACATTGTTTCGTGTTGCAACGTTTGAAGATTGGACCGATATAATGTATGAAACCATGGAAGTACACCCGCTTAGTTGGATGTATTATTTAAGTTTTATTTTCTTAACAGCATTTGTATTCTTAAATATGATGGTAGGGACAGTACTTGAGGTGATGAGCCAAGAGCATGAAAATTATCGTGCAGAGCAACATGGCGAAACAGGCGATGGTGGAGAACCTGCAAGTAGGGCTCAAATTGAAAAGCTTGAGCACGAATTAGCAGAAATAAAAAAATTATTATTAAAAAAGTAACTTGTCATTATTGTGTTTTTAGATAACGCATTAATAACCTGTCTAAGTGATTGGCAAAGTTTTGTCGATCACTTTGATTTAAGGCGGCAGGTCCTCCTGTTTGTATACCACTTGCCCTCATCGTATCCATAAAATCACGAACATTCAGTCGAGATTTTATATTTTCTTTAGTGAAAAGCTCTCCCCTGGGGCTCAGCGCAATACCCGACTTACTTATCACTTCATCCGCCAAAGGTATGTCTGCAGTAATAACTAAATCATTTTTTTCTACTCTTTTTACAATTTCATCATCGGCAATATCAAAACCTGAACCAACTTGCATAAAATGTATTACACTTGATGGTGGGATTCGTAAGTGATGGTTAGCGACTAATGTCGTGTGAATTTTTGTGCGCTCAGCGGCTTTAAATAAGATGTCTTTTATCACCGTCGGGCAAGCATCGGCATCAACCCAAATTTTCATAAATAATTTAATACCTTTATAGTCAGAGTCTGTACAAATAGTGTGTTTACACTGTTATTATAATGCCTCATTTATACAGAGAAGGCATTATCTTCTTGAAAATAATACAGCATGATATTAACCCTAAATATGTGCAAATATGGGAAACTGTACAACAAATTCCACAGGGAAAAGTTGCATGTTATGGACAAATAGCCGATTTGGCTGGGTTACCAGGCAAAGCAAGATTGGTAGGTAAAGCACTCAGTAAAGTTCCTAAATCAGGCTGGAAAGAAAAGATAGTACCTTGGCATCGTGTTATAAATTCACAAGGTAAAATTTCATTTCCAGTAGAAAGTCATCTGTTTAATAAACAAAAAAAACTATTACAAGAGGAGCAAGTCGTTTTTATTAAAAATAAAATAAGTCTTTTGGGTTTTCAGTGGCAGCCCGAATTAGCAGAGTTGCTGTTCATGTTGAAGTATTGATAAATTCTCACATTGCTTTTTTTATTACACTATAAAAACATCACTTCGCATTTTTGAATACAGTATCGGTATTTTAAATAAGCGTATGAGGCAAATTAAAGTTGACTTGCTACGAAAGAATTAGTAAAACATGCAAAGCAAAATATTTATGCCTGATTTTAGGCTATTTTGCTTAAGTAATAATCAAAAAAGACCATATTTTATATTTGAAATGGTTTATTAATGTCAATATTTCATCTTTTTTGTGTGATATTTTTTATTTATTACTAGAAAAAAATAAATAACTTTAGAATTCCTATCTTGACAGTTTGATTGTCATTTGGGATTATCGATAGGTTGTATTCATAAAAAGTTACACATAACAAAACGACAGATTTTTATATTTGCGGTAACAAAATTTTTTGTTATCAAAATTTAAATAGCAATGGTTGGGAACTATGTCCAAAGTAAGTAAGAAAAGCCTCATCGCTACGGCGATGGTAGGCGCACTAGCATTAACAGGTAGTAATATAGCTACCGCTAATGCATTATCAGACCTTCAAAATGCTGAAGCTAAAATTTTTAAGCAATCAGCTAAATCACAAGCAAAAATCAATAAACTTTACGAGCAAACACAAGAGCTTCTAGCTGAATATCGTAATACTGTTGATGAAGCTGAGGTACTAAGTGGCTATAACGATCACGTTCAACGTATGATTGATGATCAAAAAGCAAATATCGCATCATTACAAAAGCAAATTAATGGTATTGATAAGATTAAACAAGGTGTTGTACCACTAATGTACAAGATGATCGACACTTTAGAAAAGTTTATTGACTTAGATGTACCAATGAATATCGAACGTCGTAAAGAGCGTGTTGAAAATTTACGCGAAGTTATGACAAATTCAAATGTTACAACGTCAGAGCAATTTCGTTTAGTGCTTGAAGCATATGAGATCGAAGCTGGCTACGGTACAATATTTGATGCTTACCAAGCAGAGATGGACTTTGGTGGCACTACCTTAACAGCTGATTTTGTTCATATGGGGCGAATCGCTTTTGTTGCACAATCTTTAGACGGTAAACGTTCTTGGTTATGGAATAATCAAAGCCGTGCTTGGGAAGAGTTAAGTGACGAATACTTAAAACCTGTTAAAGATGCTATTGCGATGGCACGTAAACAACTTCCAATGGATTTAACTAAATTACCAGTATTTGCAGCAGGAGCAGAATAATGAAGAAAGTTATTAATTTTGTAACGCTAGCAGCAATAATGACCGCTGGATTAGTTGCATCATCACAAGCAAATCAGTTAGACGATTTATTAAAACAAGTTAAAGCTGATCGTGTTTCTGAAGCAAAACTTGATAAAAAGCGTGAAGCAGAGTTTATTTCGGCACGTGCTGATAAACAAGCATTGTTAAATAAAGCAAAAAAAGAACTAGCTGATCAAAACGCACGTAACAAACGTTTAAGTAAAGAATACGCTGAAAATGAAATTACGTTAGCGCAAAAAGAAGTTGAGCTTGACAATGCAACAGGTACTTTAGGTGAAATGTTTGGTGTTTCTCGTGCAGCTGCAGCAGGTGCATACGGACAGATCGCCACTTCAATTGTAAGTGCTGAGTTTCCTGGACGTGGTGAAGCATTGAACCGTATTGCTAACGCCAAAGAAATTCCAGCATTGGAAGATCTCGAAGAGTTATGGTTTGCTTTACAAACTGAAATGACTCAATCAGGTAAAATTTCAAAATTCTCTACTGAAGTAACTAACTTAGATGGTTCTAAATCTACGGAAACCGTGACTCGATTAGGTACTTTTAACTTAGTTTCTGAAAATGGTTACTTAACGTACAATGATGAAGTTGGTCAAGTTCAACCGTTACCTAAGCAACCTGCTGGCTATATTGCCAACACAGCAACTAACTTCTTCAATTCAACATCAGGTTATACAGGTGTTTACGTGGATCCTTCACGTGGTGGTATTTTATCACTTGAAACACGTAAGAAAACTTTAGAAGAGTTCTTCCATGAAGGTAAAGAAGTTGGTTACGCTATTACTGTTCTATTAATTATTGGTTGTTTAATTGCGCTTGAACGTTTGATCGTTTTAGGTAGCATGAGTGCTAAAATTAAAGCTCAAGAAAAAAATCTTGAAACACCAAATTCTAACAACCCATTAGGTCGTTTACTTCAAATTTACCATGATAATAAATCAGTAGATGCTGAAACATTAGAGTTGAAACTTGATGAAGGTATTTTACGTGAAACACCGAAAGTTGATCGTGGTGTTAATTTAATCAAAATGTTTGCTGCTATCGCACCATTAATGGGGCTATTAGGTACAGTAATCGGTATGATTATGACATTCCAAACAATTACTTTGTTTGGTACTGGTGACCCGAAAATTATGGCTGGTAATATCTCACTAGCATTAGTTACAACAGCATTAGGTTTGATTTGTGCATTGCCACTTATTCTTATCCATTCAATTGTTGCTGGTAAAGCGAAAGGCGTTTTACAAAAACTAGACGAGCAAAGTGCGGGCTTAATTGCTGCGATTGCTGAGAAGGAGTCTAAATAATGTTATTCCTGATAGAGCTTTGGGAATCTGTCAGGGGTTTTATTGCAACTGGCGGGAACGTACTTTACGTTGTTGCCTTTGCACTCTTATTGATGTGGATAATGATGATTGAACGTTATTGGTTCTTATCAGCAGTCTACCCCGCGATGAAAAATGATATTGTTTCTCGTTGGGATGCACGCTCAGACACAACGTCTTGGTATGCACATCGTATTAGAGAGACTTGGATTTCCGAAGCAAACGAGCTGCTTGAACAGCGTATGGTTACCATCAGAACATTAGTGGCAATGTGTCCCTTGATCGGTTTGTTGGGAACAGTGACCGGTATGATTGGGGTGTTTGAAACAATGGCACAACAAGGTACAGGTAACCCGCGTTTAATGGCCGCAGGTATATCGCAGGCAACCATCCCAACTATGGCGGGAATGGTAGCAGCATTATCTGGCGTGTTTTTTAGTTCAAGACTAGACGCTCAAGTTAAACTAGCAAAGGCTAAACTGGTTGACAGTTTACCTCATCACTAGAGAGATATTTTCATGGCACGTAAAAAAATTCGTGAGGACGAAGAAGCAGCAATTGATATGACACCGATGCTTGACATCGTATTTATCATGCTGATCTTCTTCATCGTAACCACTTCTTTTGTTAAAGAAGCAGGTATTGAAGTAAATAAACCTAAAGCTGCACAGCAAACTAAACAGAAAAATGCCAATATCTTTATTGCTGTCAAAGATAATGGTGAAATTTGGTTAGATAAAGGCCGTGTTGACATCGAGCGTGTTGGTGCAAGGATTGAAAAATTACTTGCAGAACAACCAACTGATGTTGTTATTATCCAAGCTGACAAAGATGCCAAACATGGTGTTGTTGTAAAAGTTATGGATGCAATCAAAGAAGCAGGAAGTGGTCTTAGAATCTCCATTGCTGCAGCGAAGGGGTAGAATATGGGACGCTTTTTAGTATCAATACTACTAGGCGCTGTGGTTACCTTTGGTTTATTTGCTTTTATGGCTTTCCTTGTTTCTAGCGGTGATAGAAACAAGGAAGAGGCACAAGAGAATATAATCGTGGAAGTAAATACTACGCCGCCAAAATCTTCTGCAGAGACACGTCGTCGTGTTCCGCCACCGCCACCGCCGCCGCCCAAAGCGCCGCCAAAGCAACAGACTCCCGAGCCTGAAGCAAGTAACGACACTAGCGGATTACAGTTTAATATGCCAGGTGTTCAGTTAGCTGGTGCATCAACTGGTTTATCGGCACCAGGTGCTGGTTTTGGTAGAGACGGTGATGCAACACCAATTGTACGAATAGAACCTAAATATCCTATTCAAGCAGCCCGAGATGGTAAAGAAGGTTGGGTTAAACTTTCTTTTACAATCAACGAAATTGGTGGTGTTGAAGATGTTCAAGTTATTGAAGCTCAGCCTAAACGTGTTTTTGATAAAGAAGCCAAACGCGCACTTAGAAAGTGGAAGTACAAACCAAAAGTTGTTGAAGGTAAACCTATGAGACAACCAGGTTTAACTGTTCAATTAGACTTTAAAATGGACGGAGGGAAGTAGTTATGTTTAAACAATTTAACCTTAAGAACTTTTCTTTTACTAAAGCATCAACTTCTTTAGTTGTGATTGCTTCGCTTTTAACAGGGCAATTAGTTGTTGCTGATAATGCGATTGCGGCAGCACAAGAAGAAAAGAAAAAACGTCCTACGCAACTTGTTGGCCCATCTGTCGGTAAGAAAGTTCAAAAAGCTTTCGAAGCGTATACAGCTGATGATATTGATGGTGCTTTAGTTATTTTAAAGGATATTGATGCCAAGAAGGATTATGACAAAGCCTATGTGTCGCGTTTTATTGCAGTGATGTATGCAACTAAGGGTGATCATGAAAAAGATGCTATAAAACACCTTAAAGAAGCAATTGCACCTGATATTCTTAATGAAGGAGATCATGGTGAAGCTTTAAAGTTATTAGCTGATTTACAGATGCAAACCAAAGACTATAAAAGTGCTTTAAGTAATTATTATGCTTGGATGGACTTTACTGGTAAAGATGATGGTGGCACTTGGGTTAAAATCGCGCAAGCTAATTATGAGTTGAAACAATTAGATAAAATGATTGTTCCTGCTGATAAAGCTATCGCTGCTTTTGGTGATAAGCCTAACCAAAATCCGTACATTTTGAAGTTAACTTCTTATTACGAACGTAAAAAATATAAAGAAGCGATTGATGTGTTGGAAACGGTTATCTTAATTTTCCCTGAAAATAAAACATGGTGGACACAATTATCAATGTTTTATTTGCTTGTTGAGAATTATCCTAAAGCATTACAAACACTTGATCTAGCTTATAAACAGGGCTTTCTTGAAAAAGAATCTCAAATTAAAACGTTAGCAAATTTATATTCTTCTAATGAATCGCCATATAAAGCTGCGAAGTTATTAGAAAAACATATTGCTTCAGGTTTAGTTAAAAGAGATGACAAGAATATTTCAACGTTAGCAAATGCATGGCATGCCGCACAACATGTTAGTACAGCTGCTAAATATTATGGTGAGTTAGCTAAAATGACAGGCGAAGCCAAACATTATAGCAAGCAAGGTATGTTATTAAAGCAGGATGAACAATTTGCAAAAGCCATTCCAGCGTTGAATAAAGCATTAGAATTAGGAGTTAAAAATAAGGGGCGTATTTATATGAGTATTGCAGAATCTTATTTTTATCTTGAGAAATATAAAGAAGCCTATGCGGCTATCAATAAAGCAATGGATGATCCAAAGTCACGTAAAGCGGCTAAAGGTTGGAAAGGTTTTATTGTTGATACTGCTAGACGTAAAAATATCTCAATCTAGTTAAATAGACCTAGTAGTTTATTGTTTTAAAGCCAGATATTCCTTGCAGGAATACTGGCTTTTTCATTACTATAGACAAAATTAAATAATATTTGAAATTTTAATACTAATATACTGGTCTATCTATAAGGTAATAAAATTAATACTATTATGGGTATTTGTAATTAATAATAAGGAAACATGCCATGAATTTACTGAAAAAATCAAGTCTAACTGTTATTACTGGTTTATTGGCTTTTGCCTTTTTTGCTAGTAATGTAGTTAAAGCTGAAACCAACCCGTTTACCACTCAAGACATCGTTACTATTGTTGCTGCTGAGTCTAAAGGAGATAAGTGCGGTGAAGGCAAATGCGGTGAAAGCAAAGCCAAAGCCAAAATGAAATGTGGTGAAGGCAAATGCGGTGAAAGCAAAGCTAAAGCCAAAATGAAGTGCGGTGAAGGCAAATGCGGTGAAAGCAAAGCCAAAGCCAAAATGAAATGTGGTGAAGGCAAATGCGGTGAAAGCAAAGCTAAAGCCAAAATGAAGTGCGGTGAAGGCAAATGCGGTGAAAGCAAAGCCAAAGCCA
>CBDLPA010000028.1:0-47901 GCA_965305135.1 uncultured Colwellia sp. | reverse complement strand
CTCTAAGCCTTTTAATTCTCGCTGAGTGGGAAAGAACTTAATCAACTTGGTATTATTGCGATAACAATTGACGCATTAATTTTTTAAGTGCTAAGGCTTTAATAGGTTTACGCATAAAAGAAAATTTAGCATTGCTGGTACGTTCTCGCACTTGCTCTGAAGGGTCAGCTGAGCAAATAATTACAGGTGCTTGCCAAGCATATTTGCTTATACTTTCTTTCACTAAATCAACGCCGTTTTGTTCATTGTCTAGGTGATAATCAGAAATAATAAGCGCAGGTGTCATGCTGTTGTTATCGAAAGCCGCAGACAAGCTTTCACTATCTTTTACTGCTATCACTTGGCAACCCCACTCCTGTAATTGGGCTTGCATTGCCGTTAGCATCAGTGACTCGTTATCAATTAATACTATGTTTAAATCAGCAAATTCATTGTTGGTTACTGTTGTTGCTGTTAGTTTTCGTGCACTTTTTCTGGCTTGTTTTGTATAATTACGAGGTACGATAATGCTAAAGCAGGTACCTTTATTAATAGTGGACTTTACCGAAATAACTAAGCCTAATAATGTGGCAATACGTTCTGAGATGGCTAACCCTAAGCCCAGCCCTGAGGCTGCTTGATTAGAATTTAAACGTTCAAACTCTTTAAATATAGTGGTTTGTTTATCTTTTGGTATGCCAGGACCATTGTCCCACACTTCAATGACACAGTTATTTTGCTGATGTCTAACCCCCAGCAATACCTTACCCTGTCGATGTGTTTGTGGGCAATAATTGATGGCGTTAGATAAAAAGTTTTGTACTACGCGGCGTAATAGCCTTTGGTCTGTTTCAATTACACAACTTGATTTTACATAGTCAAAATTTAAATTGGCGTGTTGTGCTAATACCGCAAACTCTTTACTTAGCGGTGCTAATAAGTCATCAATTGAAAAGCAATGCTTGTCAATTTTTTGTGAGCTGTTATCAAGCCGTGAAATTTCAACCAAATCTGAAAGTAGTGTTTCAGCGGCGCTGAGAGAATTTTGAATATTTGTTGCCAGTTCTTTTAAATCAGTGTGTTCTACTTTTTTATTCAGCATATTGGTAAATAATGACATCGCATTAAATGGCTGCATTAAATCATGACTTGCGGCCGCTAAAAATTTAGTTTTACTGGTGTTGGCAGCTTCAGCTTCAGCTTTCGCTTTACTTAACTCTAATGTGCGCTCTATTACACGTTGTTCTAAATTCTCGTTAGCTTGTTGTAATGCATTTTTTGCTTCAATATGGGCAGTAATATCCGAAAAAGTACTAACAAAACCACCACCAGGCATGGCTTGCCCACGAATTTCTAACACAATACCACTGGGCATTTCTCGCTGAAAATGATGGCTATTTCCTTGGCGCATATGATCAATACGGCGCTTAATAAAATCATCATCGGTAGCTGAATTACCAAAACCATTATTTTTTATACTAGGTGTTGAGTTTTGATTTATATTAGTTTTTATCACGCCCCTTGCCGCATTGAACTGAATTAGGTCAGCAATGGGCTTGCCAACGCAAACAAAGTTCTCGGGATAATCGAGTAATTCAATATAGCGTTTATTCCATGCAACTAAGCGCATGTCAGCATCAATAACACTAATTCCTTGTTCAATGTTTTCTACGCCAGCTTGTAATAACTCACGATTAAATTTAAACAGTTTATTGGCTTCATCAACAATATTTACCACCTCCTGAAGTGGCATACTTTGTTTTGTGGTAACAGCTTTCATCACCATACGGGTAGAGGCAGAGCCTAAAATACTGGAAAGTTGTAAACGTGTATATTCAACCAATTCACGACTTGCCGAGGCATTTGATAATGGTTTGCCATACTTTTGTAAAAAAGTGTTAGCAGCAACATCATCAATAAAGCGTTGTAATAAGTGGTATAAGTCTTTAGATGATAAATGTTGTTCAAAGTCAGACTGTTGCTGGTAAATAAACAACTCTGTTTGCAACTTTTCTGACACACTGCGGTGACTTAATAATGAAATAATGATAAAGCAAAGGGTATTGGCCAGTAAGCTAAAGAATAAACCGTGGCTGATGTGATCAAGTGAAGAAAACCCAAACAGTTCATAAGGTTTAAGCCAATCTATGCCCCATGGTCCTAAACTAACCCAAGTGGTATTTGGTAATAAACTGGGTATTAAACTCGGCAGTAGCAAGGTATATAACCAAATAATACTTCCAACTGTTAAGCTAATTAAAGCTGCTTTTGTGGTTGCTTTTCGCCAATATAAAGCGCCAATGACTAGTGGGGCTAGTTGCGACAATAAAACAAACGATAATAAACCAATGGTTGCTAAGTGGTTTTGTTGATCAATAATGCGTTCAAAAGCTAAGGCTAGCAATAATAACAGCGCAATTGCAACACGACGAATATTTAATAAAACACCCGAAAGCTGGGTTTTTTGTTGGCTAACAAAGCTGTTGTAATGCAGCAATAACGGATTCACTATTTCAGTAGTGACCATAGTGCTGAGCACGATAGTTGCCACAATAACCATACTGGTTGCTGCAGCTAAACCTCCAATATAAGCTAAACCACCTAACCAAGCTTGTTGAAAAAATAGAGGAATGGTAATCACATAGGTGTCGGCATCAACATCACCCCCAGGAAATAAACTTTGCCCAGCCAGTGCAATTGGTAGTACAAAAATATTAATGGCAATCAAATATAAAGGGTACAAATAGCGCGCACTTTTTAATTCATTTTCATGATGGTTTTCTATCATTAGCATATGAAATTGTTGTGGCAAGATAAAAATAGTGATCATGCCAAGCAGCGCTTGCGACAAAGCAAAGTAAGTAGTGTTGATTGAGGAAACTTGTTTAATAGTCTCTGTTTGAATAAATAAATCATTTACCCCATCAAAAATAAAAAAAGTAGCAAAAATACCAACAGCTGTTAACGCAAATAATTTAACTACAGAACTAAAGGCTATAGCTAAAACTAATCCTTGGTTTTGTTTATTAACAACTACCTGGCGGGCGCCAAATAATATACTAAAAATAATAAGCACAAGTGTGACAATAAATGTAGTGCTGATACCCGATTGATAAGACCCTGTGAGTAAATCAAAGCTTTTACTAATGGCGCGTAATTGCAAGGCGATGTAAGGAATAGTGCCTAGTAAAGCAACTAAGGTAACTGTTGTTGCAATAATGGGAGAACGGTCGTAGCGACAAGCAATAAAGTCGGCAATTGAGGTAAGATTCTGTTCTTTGCTGATACGCAGTATTCTTAGCAACATAGGCCAAGCTAATACTAAGCATAAAATAGAGCCTATATAAACAGGTGCAAGCCAAGCGCCCGTAGTAGCTGCCTGACCAACTGTGCCATAAAAAGCCCATGACGTACAACTAACACCTAACGATAAACTGTATACCCACGGGCGAGAAAGCCACTTAGCTTTATTTTGTTTTTGCCCATAGTAGGCAACTACAAACAATAAGAGTAAGTAAGCAATAGAAAGTAAAGAGATAAGCCAAGTATCAAGAGACAGCCAAACTAGCAATGATAAGTCCTCTATTTTTGGGAAATTGCATAAGTATTTTGTCAGAATTAAATCAGCATAGCATGCGTATAAATAAAACGCAGTGAACGAAGGTAGTACATCATTGATTTATTTATTTAGTTAAGCTGGGTAAACGTCGTTACTTATCGTTAAGTTTTTTGAATGAATTTATCTAAAATAAACAATAAATACCTAGTAGCAATGCTTGTTTTTGCCAGTTACACCCTGTTTGCTATGGCGTGGGTGGGTGGCACTGCGAGTATGAGTCAGATTATGTCAGCAATGCAAGTTGATAGTTTAGCATCGGCTAGCTTTATCAGTGGCGCAGTAACCTTAGCTAAAATAGTAGGTACATTTATTGCTGCTGGATTAGCATTAAAGCTTGGTATAAAGAATGCCTTTTTAGTGTCTGGGTTATTGATCTCTATTGGCGTACTCACGCCATTATCTCCTAATTATGAGTTGTTATTATTAAGCCGGTTTTTAATGGGCTTAGGTGGCGCTTTCATGATTGTTTACTTTAATCCCATTGTTATGGCTTGGTTCGAGCCTGATGAACGGCCAACAATTAATGGCATCAATGCTGTTGCTTTTAATGTGGGTACGGGCATTATTTTATGGCAAATGAATAATTTTAATGACATTACAGGCGGCTGGAAGAACACATTAATTCTTTTTTCTTTAATGAGTTTGGCACTCAGCTTAGCTTGGTTATTGGTGAAAGATAAAACAAACGATAGTGCACGCGCTAACAGTCAAACAGAACCTCTGCAGGTTCATTACTCTTATAAAGACGGATTAAAAGATAAATTTAATTGGATTTATGCACTAACTTATTCTGGCATTTTAGCATTCTATATTTGTTTATTTACCTTTTATCCTAAAGCAGGTATTAGCCAAAGTGCATTAGTGATAGGTTCTGGTATTGTTGGTACATTAGCGGGCGTATTTTATAGTAAAAAAATTATCACTCGTGTGCCCGTTATTCGCTGGTCTGGTTTAATTATTACCCTTACTGTGATGGGGTTGTCTTTTGGGCAATCTGATGTGTTGCAAACAAGTTGTGCGATGGTATTAGGATTTTTTATTTTCTTCCCTGTTACCGCTCTTGTCACTATTCCTCATGAATTACCGAAGATGACAGGGCAAAAAGTCACAGTGGTATTTAGCTTGTTTTATTCA
Organism: uncultured Colwellia sp.; assembly: GCA_965305135.1. Taxonomy (GTDB): domain Bacteria; phylum Pseudomonadota; class Gammaproteobacteria; order Enterobacterales; family Alteromonadaceae; genus Colwellia. The sequence goes on along the minus strand of CBDLPA010000028.1, from coordinate 43,169 downwards.
ATCAGTTATTTAATTGCTACTGCTGTACTGTGGAGTTTCGGCAAATTAGTTGATATGAACCAAGGCGATTTTACTTCGGCTTTTATATTAATTACAGCAGTAAGTAGCACCTTCTATATTGGTAGTTTCTTTTTACCGGAAACTGCGTCTAAGGCAACAATCTTAAATAATAAAAAGGACTCATCATGCGAGGCATAATTTCCCCAAAACTCAGTGACTTTATTACTCAGGTAAACATTGCGGCAGAAGAAGCAAAAAAAAGTGGCGTGCTATTTAGCCCAAGTTTGGTCAGAGGAAACTTAGATAAACTCTCGGTGTTTATCGGTGAAGGTCCAACGTTAGCCTATGTAAAAGAAGATAATTTTGATACAGGCACACATACAATTCCTGTTAGAATTTATAGTCCAGCACCCAATGAAAGTTTACCTGTGGTTATGCATTATCATGGCGGTGGACATATGTGTGGCAGTGTTGAATTATATGATGCTATTAGTCGAAAAATAGCTAAAGTAGGCCATTGTATTGTTATTGCTGTGGAATACCGATTAGCTCCTGAACATCCATACCCTGCGGGTATTAATGATTGTCAGTACGCGCTAGAGTATTATCAAACACTACTAACCGATATTAAATTTAATAAAGAACTTATTATTGCGGGCGACAGTGCCGGTGGCGCTATTTGTACAACATTAGCTAGCCATAACTTACACAGCAGTAATATAAAAATAGATAAGCAGATTTTAATATACCCGAGTGTTGATTACTCTATGAGTTTCCCCTCAGTTGAAGAGAATGGGGTCGGTTTTCTGTTAGAAACAAGCAAAGTGAAATGGTACTTTGAACATTATTTTCAACAGAATGAACCTATAAAAAGTGTTTCGCCTTTATTTATGACCATGGATTCAAATATGCCAGAAACACTTATTTTTGCAGCAGGGTGCGATCCTTTAAGGGATGAAGCCCTTGCCTACGGAAATGCCTTAAAGCAACTGGGCGTAAAAGTAGAGCAGCATATATTTGACGGAATGATACACGCCTATATGTTACTTGATAGCTTAGTAAAAGAAGAATGTGAGCAGACGTATAAATTAATCGGTGAGTTTATTCGGAAGTAGCTGACAGAGAAAGAGACTTAATTCTTATCAGGGTTATCAAAGTCCAAATGATTTTGAATTAGTTACTCGTAAATTAGAAGTGGTTGCTTAACTGACAATTTCTAATTTTGGTTCAGACCTAATCGTACAGTTGGTTAGGTCGGCAGTGAACCTAGAGCAGACTTTAAGCTTTGTCAATCCTTGATCATATTGAGAGCAAAGTTAACAATAACCTTTTCTGACGTAACAAACTGATATTGCAATGGTCTTTAAAGAGTGGTCAGCATAAAAGCTTTTCAAACATTAAGCCCTTCATTGAAATCACAAAAAAATTATAATTTAGCAAGAATCGGGTTGAGTAATAAGTTACTTTAATCAAGAATTAAACACCTCCTTTTTTTGGATTATATTATGTCAACTGCAAGCTTATTTAGATTACTGATCTTAGCAGCCTTATGGGGTGGATCTTTTCTATTTATGAGGGTAGCAGCAAATCCACTTGGCCCTGTTGCCCTTATTGAAGCAAGAATTAGCTTTGCCGCTATAACTTTACTTATTATTTCATTCTACCTAAGAACAAAATTAAAGCTTAGCAATAACATCAAGCACTTTTTTATTTTAGGGCTATTTAATTCAGCCTTGCCTTTTTTACTTTTTGCTTACTCCGCTCAATTTTTAAATGTATCAACGCTGGCTATCCTTAATTCTACGTCACCAATATGGGGGGCAATTATAGGAGCCTTCATTACAAAGAAAATGCTAACACAAAGTGTTTCTGTTGGACTTTTGTTAGGCATTTTTGGTGTCAGTATATTGGTTGGTTGGGAAGGTGTAAGAGGAAGCGCAATAATTCCAATTATAGCTGCTTTAATGGCTGCCTTTAGTTATGGTATCGCTAGCAATTATGCTAAAAATGCACCACAAGTGAGTTCATATGACAATGCACATGGCAGCATGTGGGCTTCGGCTATTCTTCTTCTTCCGCTACTTCCCTTTTTTCCATTCAGAGAAAGCCTAACGTTTGATATATTCACAGCTGTTGCTTTACTTGGTGTATTTTGTACAGGGTTAGCCTATTTACTTTATTTTCGCTTAATTGCTGATTTAGGAGCATCATCAGCACTAACAGTCACATTTTTAATTCCTGTATTTGGTATTCTTTGGGGATATTTATTTTTAGATGAAATTATAGGTGTAAATACGTTATTTGGTTCACTACTGGTCATTATAGGAACTATGTTTGTCACAGGGTTTTCTCCAACCAAAATATTTAATAAAAAGGAATTACGTAATGTGTAACTTGGAGTCGCAACGTCACTACCAGATTGTTGAAAAAGCAATAAAATTTATCTATAGAAATTTTGATAAACAGCCAACACTGGTCGATATTGCTAATTCAGTACATATTAGTGAACACCATTTACAAAGGGTATTTTCTCAATGGGCAGGTGTTTCACCTAAACGTTTTTTACAGTTTATTACTAAGCAAGCAGCAATAGAGGCTTTACAAAACACAAGTAATTTACTAGAAGCAAGCCAAAGTGTTGGATTGTCAGGTACAGGGCGATTACATGATTTGTTAGTAACATGTGAAGGCATGACACCAGGCGAATTAAAAAATGGAGGTGAAGCAGTAGTCATTCAATATGGTACCTGCCCAACACCTTTTGGAGAGGCGGTTTTAGGTTGGACATTGAGAGGGGTTTGCTACTTCCAATTTGTCACTGATAAACAGCAAACACTTATTGATGACCTTTATCAGCAATGGCCTAATGCAAATATCACATTGAACAATGAAAAAGCAATTAGGATGAGCGAAGACATTTTTTCGGCAAGCCTTGAGCGTGGAAAAGTTCATCTTGTACTTAAAGGTACAAATTTTCAAATTAAAGTATGGGAAGCATTAATAAACACCCAACCTTCCCAACAACTTTCATATTCACAAGTTTCTCAATTAATTAACTCTCCCAAAGCATCAAGAGCCGTGGGTACTGCTCTAGCTAATAATACCATTGGTTACTTGATACCTTGTCATCGCGTGATAAAAAGTAATGGAGAAGTTGGTAATTATCGTTGGGGAGTTGAACGTAAAACGGCAATACTTGCATGGGAGCGAGCATTAGTAGAAGAGAAGTGTACATTTTAAGCTCTTATGTCTAAAAACCTCAACATAGCGGTCATAGAATCAATACACTAACGTGCTGATTTATAATATTTAGTAACCGCTCAACATGACTCAACTTTGTTCAGAAATAAGTTAGTCTGATTAGTAAAAAAGCGATGTCAATACATCGCTTTTTGGTTTTTATTTCAGTAACTTCTTTTAGTATTGATTGACTCGGTAAGTACTCGTTTATACATTTTACTTAGTTGCTTACCTTTATCTTTTTGCTGTTTCAAACTCGCATTGTTATGAGCCTGTTCACGCAATAGTTTTTGATAATTATTAAGTCTTCGGCTGTCTAACTCTTCTTTTATTATCGCCTGCAAAACAGCACAGTCTGGCTCATTAACATGATGACAATCGTTAAACCGACACTGCTTGGCTAAAGACTCAATATCATTAAAGGTGTTTTTTATACCATCCTCACAGCCAATAAGTTGTAATTCACGCATGCCCGGAGTGTCGATAATTACGCCTTTAGTTTCACTAATGTATAAAGAGCGAGAAGTTGTTGTATGTTTTCCTTTGTCGTCGTCCTCACGAATACCATTGGTTAAGATGACCTCTTCACCTAACAGTCTATTTATTAAAGTTGACTTCCCCACCCCTGAGGAACCGATAAAGGATACTGTTTTGCCCGTTTTACACCATGGGGATAATAATTCGGCGGCTTGCTTCAGTAGACCATTCACAGGTAATACCATAAGTAAGGGGTCAAGTGCTTGCACTTGTACTGTTTTACCTACGAAATCTTGACAAAGATCTGCTTTTGTTAAAACTACAACAGGTTCAACACCAGCATCATGTGCCAATGCTAAATATCGTTCTAACCTGCTAAGTTTAAAGTCTTGGTTTAACGATGAAACAATAAACAATGTGTCAATATTGGCTGATATATATTGTTGTTTGATTTGACTGCCTGCGCTTTTTCTAGAAAATAGCGACTGTCTCTCTAATTGCCTAATAAAGCGATTATCCGAGTCCAATAGAATCCAATCACCAACTGTCATTACTGGTAGGTTATTGGTTATTGGTAAAGCAATACGTTGTGATTCTAATTGTACAATATATTCACTGCGATGATGTGCCACTATGCGGGCACAATTTGTTTGTTCATATTCTTCGAGTGAAAGTTGTTGTTGATAATATGGTTGCCAACCTAGTTGGCGTAATGAATAATTTTTATTCATTATAATATCCCTTCATATATGCGATAGCTCGCATGATAAAAAGTAATTGGGATAATGGTGTACATTAACCCCGTGTTTGAGTAACACTGGGCAGAATTGAGAAAATGAAAATCTAGTGACGCTTGTGTACTAGTTAGAACTCTCTGCCGAGTGGGTTGAAGTTACAATCATTATTTTCTCCTTAAGTTTTAGTGACCAATAAATTATACATGGCAATGTAACTCAAGACAAATCTCAATGGAATTTGAACGGCAGCAATTAGCCCCAGCTGTGTAAAAACTAATCATGTAGGCTAGTCTCTGTACTGACGTTTTTTAAACGCTTAGTAAGGTAATGAGTAGCGCCCATCTACATTTTTATGGTACCAAACGGATATTCTACTGTTTGCTTTCGGATAAGTGGCGTGTCACTTGCTTCCTTGAGCCGTTGGTGCATAGCATCAATTTCATTTTCATGTTCCCAACGTTGCCTGTATCGAGCACGCTTTTAATATCAGCTCTGCCGTAATAACAAAGGTTATAGATTGAATAGACAATGAATTTACATTGGTTTTATACCACATTAAAGCTTATCCAGCCCTGACAACATTATTTATCAAAGTTTATGATAGCTTGGTCTCTAAAGAAAAGTACTCCTTCAACGCTCTAATGAATTCTGTAGTTCGTTGTGGTATAAATTTTCGATTGGGGTATATAGCATGTAAATCTGAGCCAAGAGACGTACCTAAGCGACTGAAGTCATGCTGATAATTGTCCATAATTGTCACTAAACGTTTAGCTTTTAAATCTGCGGTGATATCCAAGTATGACTTTAATGCAATACCAGCTCCTTCAACAGCCCAGCGCCTGATCACTGCGCCATCATTTGAAGATCTAGTGCCTTGAATTGAAATGGAACTTTTCCCATCAGTATTTTGAAAGTACCAAGTTGTTAATGGCTCTGTCATACGCACCATGGTTAAACAATCATGTAGAACTAAATCTTCGGGGGTTGTAGGTATGCCTTTACGTTTAAGATATGTTGGTGATGCACACAATACTCGGCGATTACTGGTCAATTTACGTGCTACCAATGTACTGTCTTCTAGGCTACCAAAACGGATGCCTAAATCAAAGCCATCACCTACTAAATCAGTAACACTGTCAGAAAGAAAAAGGTAAGGTTTAATGTTTGGGTTTTTGTCTACAAATGCTGATAATACAGGTGCTATGTGCTGTTGACCTAAATCCGATGGCGCCGTTATACGCAACGAACCAGAAAAACTTGATTGTCCTGTTTGTAACGCCGTTTCGGCCTGCTCAACTTCCGCTAGAATACGTTCACAAGCAACATAAAACTTACGACCTTCATCGGTAAGAGAAACTTGACGGGTTGTCCTATTTAGCAACCGAACACCATATCTTTCTTCTAATCCGTTGATTCGTGCTGTCATCCGTGCGGGCGAGAGTCCAACTTCTCTACCTGCTGCTGCCAAACCTTGGCTTTTGATAACCCTAACAAAAAGATTGATATCGCCAAGCTTGTCCATATTATTTTGTTTTTCAGAAGAGTGTTTTTTAATTATGACAATTGTTTTGTTTATGGGCAATAACTATTATTTCACTTACAAAATATATGTAGAATAGTGAAGAGAGCATAGATGAATATTAATCATGTTTTGGTACTGGCGACTGACATTAAAGTAATGAAGTTTTTCTGGATAAAAGTCATAGGGTTACAGGCTGGTGACCGTCCTCCTTTTCCATTTAAAGGTGTATGGATATATAGCGACGACAGACCGTTGATACATATTGCTGAACAAGCTGTTTTGGCATTTGGCAATGGTGCTATTGCCCACGTTGCACTTGAAGGTGCAGATTACAAATCGCTTCTTGAGCGACTGAATACTAGTACTTACCTCTATACCGAAAAAGTAGTTCCACTATCAGGTGAACGACAAGTATTTATTATTGGCCCTGATGGTTTGATTGTGGAAATGCTTTTTCCACTCAGTGGACAGCAAGAGACAACAGTAAACAAGCAGCGACTTGAATACAAAGCTAACGAACACTTTGAGTTTTTAGGAGGAAAAATATTATGAAAAATTCGATTTTATTTAACAAGAAGAAGCTAGGAATATTTGAAGCTGATAATCGTATTGTATTGGCGCCAATGACACGTTCTCGTACGGCTCAGCCTGATGATATACCAACAGATTTAATGGCTGAATACTACGCTCAGCGTGCCAGTGCAGGCTTTATTATTACTGAAGCAACGCAAATATCCCCCCAAGGAAAAGGCTATTCATTTACGCCCGGTATGTTTACTACTGAGCAAGTGGCTGGTTGGAAAAAAATCACCCAAGCAGTTCATAAAGAGGGAGGGAATATTGTTTCGCAATTATGGCATGTTGGAAGAATGTCGCATGCATCATTTCATGAAGATGGACTCCCTGTCGCACCATCGGCAATTGCACCTGATGCCCAAGTATGGGTTGTGGGTGAAGATGGTGTTGGACGCATGGTGGATTGCCCAGTTCCGCGTGAGTTATCAACACAAGATATTAAAGATATAATTCAAGATTATCGTCATGCCGCTAAAAATGCTATGGAAGCGGGGTTTGATGGCATAGAAATTCATGGTGGGAATGGCTATTTGATTGATCAGTTTATGCGTCGTAGCTCGAACAAACGTGATGATGAATACGGTGGTTCTATCATTAACCGATTACGGTTTGTGCTAGAGGTCATTGAAGCGGTGAGTGACGAAATTGGCGCAAATAAAGTTGGTATTCGCTTAGCCCCATTCATTACACAACGGGGGATGGACGATGTAGAAGCAATTGATGCTATTTTGCTCGCCAGTAAGAAATTTAATGAAATGGGCTTAGCTTATATTCATCTTTCCGAAGCTGATTGGGATGATGCTCCCGTAGTAAGTGATGATTTTAGACATGCCTTGCGTGAAAATTTTGATGGCAACATTATTGTTGCCGGTAATTACACGGCAAAAACAGGTGAGAAATTAATTGATTCTGGTTTAGTAGATTTCATAGCTTATGGACGAAAGTTCTTAGCAAATCCTGATTTACCCTACCGTTTCAAACATAAACTTCCTTTAAATGAAATTACTGATCCATCAACACTGTTTGGTGGTGATGCACGAGGTTATACCGACTATCCAAGTTACTCAAAACTAAATTTATCTGGAGAGTGATTATGATTACATAAAAAGAAATACGGTGCTTTATCGCAACCATTTCAGTAAGTGCTTTATGCATTTCCAGCAATATTTAGGTAAACGAAAAGTTACCTGAACCTGAGGCGTTGCAGGTAGCGATTGGTTTATCAGAAAAAGAAGCGTTGAGCTTATTACACACCGCTCAGCAATATTTTGTCTTTTAGGATTCATGTGTTGAAGGTTACGCTAAGCAAGCATTAGCTGATAACTTTGTTGACTTTAATTTACCCGAAGGAAGGCATCAAGGGCCGCTAATTGTGTTGTCGTTGTGTTTGTTCACAATTTAACTGCTCAAAATTCAATAACCACTTTTTTCTATGTAAGCCACCAGCGTAACCAGTTAAGCTACCATTTTTACCAATTACACGATGGCAAGGGATAATAATAGCAATAGGGTTTGCGCCATTGGCTGCACCAACAGCGCGCACTGCTTTTTTATTATTCATTAGTTCGGCCTGTTCGCTATAACAGCGGGTTTCACCGTAAGGAATTTGTTGTAAAGCTTGCCATGTTTGTTGTCTAAAAGGCGTACCTTGTGGCGCTAGAGGTAAGTGAAACGTGGTGATTTCACCAGCAAAGTATTGCATAAGCTGAGTTTTAGCCTGTAAAGTCAGTTTGTTTTCTGTACATGAATTTGCCATATATAAATCTTGCTTACTGATACTATCAATAAATTCAACCCGATAAATAGCGTTTTTATTTGCAAAAATGGCAAGTTCACCTAGTGGTGTGGCTAATGTGCTGCGGTACAATTTATTCATAATAAGTTCCATACTTGAAAAGTTAAATAGGATTGCCATGGCACGGTGTCTTCGGGGGTTAATTTCATGTCGTGCTGTGTTAAAGCATTTTTGATTCCTAAATCGCCCCCCAACCAAATATTAGGATCACTTAAACCACGCATTTTGGCATAATCGATAGTCCACGGGCCAATACCTTTTAACGACAACCACTCGCTTGGTGAAGCTTGTGGTTTTTTTGCTATGAACTTAGCTAAATTCATTAAGGTTTCTCGTCGAGATACAGGCATTTTTAATACACTTAAATTGCTATTAATTATATTTTGTGGCGTAGGAAAGAAAACTAAGTCACCTTGTTTTGAGCCATAATGCTCAACTAATGTGGCTACGAGTTTAAGTGCGCCAGCGACGGAAATTTGTTGACCTAAAATGGCTCTTACACCAGCTTCGAATAAATCCCATGTACCAGGTAAGCGTAACCCAACACAAGCTTTGTTGTTAAATCCATTTAATGTAGAAAGATGTTGTTCAATACTTGCTATGTCAGCGTCTAAATCTAAAATACGGCGAATATTTCTTACTACAGGCATTAAGTAATTTATATCACTTAGGTTGATATTTACGTTAAAGCCATTTTGGGTTTCATTATGGGTAGCGGTAAATTGCCCATAAATATTTTGACCATTACATTTGTTTTCTTGTAAACGACAAGGCCAGCTGAAGCTTCTGCCATAGCTGTGGTCAGTTACCCATTCTATTGGTGTAATAGCTCGGCATTTTAAAAAATCGCGTAATTGTGGCCAAGCGTAAGGAGGGCGGTAACTTAAAAATAAGGTGATATCATTGTTTGAGACGGTTTTGTTTTTTCGTAAACTAGACGGTGTTAGTTTTAGTTTCGTTTGAAAGCAATCATTAAATCGGCGTAAGCTATTAAATCCTGATGCAAAAGCAATTTCGGTAACACTCATTGATGTTTGCTGCAGTAAGGATTTAGCAAACATAAGTTGTTGATGTTGTATGAAATTTTTGGCGCTGGTGCCTAAGCTTTCTTGAAATAATCTGTTTAGGTATCGAGTAGAAATACCTAGGCGTTCAGCAAGTTGGCTAATGGTTTGAGAGGAAGGTAACTCTGTGTTAATTAGTGTTAAGGCACGTTCAAAGGTGGTGTTTTTCCCTTTCCATGCAAAAGAGTCTGGCGCGGAATCGGGTCGACAACGTAGGCAGGGGCGATAACCGTGATTTACGGCGGCAATAGACGTTGTAAAATATTCAACATTGCACTCTTTGGGAGTAGGCGCAGGACAAATTGATCGACAAAATATTCCTGTCGTTTTAACCGCAATAAAGAACTTGCCGTCAAAGCGAGCATCACGAGATAGTCGTGCCTGCTGGTATAAGGTATTATCCATGTTGTTAGTCATCACCCAGTGATTGTTTTGCACAGTGTAATAGCTAACAAGTGTTAACACTAGCCAGATTCGGAACTGATAGTTATCTTATAGAAACTATTATTTTACTTTAACATGGCTATGAATATAGCTCTGGGGCCAGAGTGAAATTTAAATACCCCGTGTAGGTTGGACTTCAGTCCGACAACGGGGCAATAAATTACCCCCTACAATGGCTATAGCACTTTTATCACATAGAACGCTTACTGCGCCGTCCAAGCGCCGTCCATAGGTAATGATGCTCCAGTAATACTACGCGCACTATCACTGCATAAAAATAAAATAAATTCACCAATTTGACGAGGGTTCATCATTTCGGGTAAAGGTTGTTTGGCAGTAACTAAGTTATATTTCGCTTGCTCAAAATCAACTTGTTCCTTTTCAGCAATATCTTTAATTTGATTATTAATTAATGGTGTATCTACCCAACCAGGACAAATGGCGTTGGCGGTAATACCTGATTCTGCACACTCTAAAGCCACCACTTTTGTTAAGCCAATAATGCCATGCTTGGCAGCCACATAGGCAGATTTGTTTAATGAGCCAACTAAACCATGTACGGAAGCTATATTGATAATACGACCCCAGCCTTCGGCTTTCATCTCGGGTAATGATTGTTGAATTGTGTGAAAAGCAGCGGTTAAGTTAATTGCTATAATTGCATTCCACTTGCTCACAGGAAAATTTTCAACACTTTCAGTATGCTGAATGCCAGCATTATTAATTAAAATATGAATAGAACCCATGATGCTCTTAGCGTGCTTCATAAAGGCCGCAATAGCCTCTGAATCCGTTAAATCTGCATTATCAAAGTAGGTTTTAATATTATATTTTGTTGCAAATTCTTGTGCTAATGCTTCACCTTCTGTTTGGCTCATTAAACCGTGTAAAACTAAATTAATACCTTGTTCTGCAAGCGTATGTGCCGTGGCTAAACCAATACCACTCGTTGAACCTGTGATGAGCGCTGTTTTGCCTTTAAGCATAATAATATTCCTATTTTTCATTCAATAATTGATAAAGCGTTAAGCTATTTTCGATTATATTAGCGCAATTGATTTACTTTATATTTAGCACCATAGTGCTATACAGGCTTTTAGTGTTATGGATACTTCATTACAACAAGGTAAATTTACGATTAGTAGTTATTCGATAAAGCGAGTTTCTGTTATGATCGGCCATCTTAGAAATTATTATTTAATTATTACTCAATTATTGTTGGAACGGTAAATTAATGTCAGCTATTGAAGAGCAAATCAGCGAGCAAATCGCTCAAGAACTTAATGTTAAAACCTCACAAGTGAATGCGGCGATTAACTTGTTAAATGATGGTGCAACAGTACCTTTTATTGCTCGTTACAGAAAAGAGGTAACGCAAGGCTTAACAGATACCCATTTGCGTGAATTAGCGTCACGACTCAGCTATTTGCGTGATTTAGAAGCGCGGCGTCAAGTTATCTTAACCAGCATTAAGCAGCAAGACAAACTCACAAATGAGCTTGCTAAGCAAATAGCCGATGCTGATAATAAAACCCGTTTAGAAGATTTATATTTACCGTATAAACCTAAACGTCGCACTAAAGGGCAAATTGCTATAGAAGCAGGTATTGAGCCGTTAGCCAATGGTTTATTCAATAATTGGCAGCTTGATCCTGAACAAGAAGCGCAAGCCTATCTGAATAAAACGGCAAACAATGATACAGGTTTTATTGATGTAAAAAGTGTATTGGAGGGTGCTAGTGCCATATTAGCTGAACGTTTTAGTGAAGATGCTAATTTATTACAAAAGCTACGAACTCATATGCTAAAACAGGCTCATTTAACAAGTAAAGTTGTTAAGGGTAAAGAAGGTGAAGCGGTTAAGTTTCGCGACTATTTTGAACACAGTGAAAAATTAAAATTGGTTCCTTCACATCGTATGCTTGCCATGTTACGTGGTCGTAATGAAGGCTTTTTGCAATTGAAAATTGATGTTGATCCTAACCAAGACAAAATGGCGATTTCTAGTGCTGAGCAAATAATTAGTGATCACCTAACATTAAGGTGCTTCTCTGCTAGTAATGATCAAAAAGCAGCTAATTTTTTAGCTAGTACAGTGCGATTAGCATGGAAAAGTAAATTGAGTGTTAGTTTAACAAATGAGCTATTAACTCAGCTACGTGAGCAAGCAGAATCACAGGCGATTAAAGTTTTTGCTGAAAACTTGGCTGATTTATTAATGGCAGCACCAGCTGGTGCAAAAGTAACCCTAGGTTTAGATCCTGGTTTACGCACAGGTTGTAAAGTAGCGGTTGTTGATGCTACAGGTAAATTGTTACATACCACTACTATATTTCCTCATGCACCACAAAATCATTGGGAAAAGTCAGTACGTACTTTAGTTAATCTTTGTCGTCAATATAAGGTTGAATTAATTGCCATTGGTAATGGTACTGGTTCGCGTGAGAGCGACAAATTAGTGAGTGAAGTTATTGCTCAATTTGACTCTGCAACAGGGCAAGAAAAACCTAAAAAAATGATGGTGAGTGAAGCTGGAGCATCGGTGTATTCAGCCTCAGAATTTGCCGCCAATGAATTTCCAGATCTTGATGTTTCAATACGTGGTGCAGTCTCAATAGCACGTCGTTTGCAAGATCCGCTAGCTGAACTCGTAAAAATAGATCCGAAAGCAATTGGCGTTGGTCAATATCAGCATGACGTTAGTCAGAGCCAACTAAGTAAAAGCCTAGATGATGTAGTGGAAGATTGTGTAAATTCTGTTGGTGTAGATCTTAACTCAGCTTCAGCTGCATTATTAACACGGGTTGCTGGTTTAAATAAAACCATGGCGAATAATATTGTGAACTATCGCGATGAACAAGGTGCTTTTGTTAATAGAAATCAACTGAAAAATGTTGCCCGTTTAGGCCCCAAAGCATTTGAACAAGCCGCTGGCTTTTTACGTATAACGGGTGGTGATAACCCGCTGGATCAGTGTGCTGTTCATCCCGAAACTTACCCCATTGTTGAAAATATTATTAAAAAACTCAATATTGCTAGTGCAGAACTGCTAAATAATGCTGCGCAATTACAGCAAGTTAATGTTAGCGAATTAGCGACAGAACAGTTTGGTGAAGTGACTATCAACGATATTATTCAAGAACTTATCAAGCCAAATCGTGATCCTAGGCCTGAATTTAAAACTGCTACGTTTGCTGAAGGTGTTAATACAATAGCTGATTTGGAGGTTGGTATGGTGCTTGAGGGGGTTGTGTCGAATGTTGCTAATTTTGGTGCTTTTGTTGACGTAGGTGTTCATCAAGACGGCCTTGTACATATTTCAGCCATTACAGATAAATTTATCAGTGATCCGCGAGAGATAATCAAGGCAGGAGATATTGTGAAAGTTAAAGTGGTGGAAGTTGATGCTGCTCGAAAACGTATTAGTTTAACCATGCGTTTACATGACAGTGTAGCTAAAAATTCACAGGCTATGCCACATAGTAAAAAAGCTAAAAAAGAGGTTCATAATAATTCGTATGTTTCTGCACATGCCAAGACAAATAAACCTGTTAAAGCTAAAGTTAAGAAAGTAGAGAATGCCGCTATGGGTAATGCTTTTGCTGATGCTTTTGCTAAGTTAAAAAAATAAATGCTATTCATTAAAAAATATTAATAAAAAGTGTTGACAGTACAAATGATAATGATTATCATTTGTTTATTGGTTAAGGCAAGTGAACGCTCTCTCAGGTGTTTTAACTAATAGCAAGGCGGTAACTTGGTGGTTATGCTCCAGGACACATAGTCACCAAGTCTTTCTTTGCGAATTGATTCAACTTATTCCTTTGGGTCAAGTCGATTAAAAATTTTTGATGGTTTAGCCAGTATTCATTTTAATGAGTACTGGCTTTTTTTATGAAGTTTTAATCGAATTGCTATTAAAAAAGGGGAAGCAAAAGCTTCCCCATAAAATAACCTCGTTAAGAGGTTAACTAACGCAAGATTATTAGTGTTTTATCATTTAAGTTTTGATGTTAAACACTATAAAACGTATTTAGCTGATACTTGAAAGTAGTTTGAATCAGCGTCAACTTCATCCATTTCAAAATTACCAAATTCAACGCCGAAAGAAAGTTGTTTAGTGATGTCTTTGAATAAATTCACACCCCAATGAGTACGGTCACGATCGGTAAGGTCAGTCGTAGTATTGCCATAAAATACTGAACTACGAGTGTCTTCGCTCCAGAAGTGTCGATAAGCAACTAAAAAAGATGTTGTTTCTTCTACTTCTATTTTTCCTTGTGAGTTTGTAGCAATATCAGTTGCTGCTGCTACACCCACATAACGCCCCACATTGCCACCATGTACTTGGAAGCGGAAATCATCTTTGCCAACAGTTTTAATACGGCCTGAAACACCATAACCAAAAGCCGACTCACTACCATCAACTGTTTGTAATTGACGTGCTACACCTGCAACGGCAACATTACCCCAGTCACCTTTAAAAGAATATTTAGCAATAAAATCAGGTACCGAATCATCCCCACTTTTGATGGTGCTTACGTTATCTGTATCTGGATTATTGTCATGATCATATGTTGTACCGTAAGATTCAGGGTTCTCAATGGCTAACTCTAAACCTCCATTGGTATAACGAATTTGACCTTGACGAATAAATGCTGATGCAACTAACGGCCCACCGAAATCAGCTGCTTCTGCTAAAGCGCTGGTGTTCATGAACGTAGTCCAAGTTTGACCAACGGTAATGTTCTTATATTTAATAAAAGCATGACGTAAACGTGGGTTAGATGAATTAGATATAATTTCATTACCACCGCCAGAAGTACCAGAGCCATAAAAGTCCATTTCAATGAAGCCGGTAACATTACCATGAACGTATTTAGTATTAAAACGTGTTTCATTAACTGCAATGCCAAAGTTTGATTTGTTTTCACCAATTTTACTTGCACTACCAATCCAGTAATTACTGGCTGCGATGTTACCGTCAACATATCGTGCGTCCGCTTTGATATAACCACCAAAAGTGATTTTATCATTGTCTGTTAAATCAAACGTATAACCAGCATTAGCAGCGCCAGCTACAGTTAAAAGACCAGCAGCCAAGAGTAATTTACTTTTATTAAGTTTAAACATGTGTATCCCCATTTTGTTTGCTTTACAGCAATTGTTTTATATTATGTTTTTGTTGTGATATTTATTTTTTATTATAAAAGCTGGAGATCTACGCCTCTTCTTTTTGCTTTTATGCAACAGCGTTAGTGTTGTTTTGAGAATCAAATCAAAACGATGTTGAATTTTTGTTCAGGTATTAAGGTAAGATTAAAGCGAAGTTAAAGGAATTAGACCTAAGTCTAAAATAGCAATATTTAGCCTTAGACTTTAGTCGAGCGAATTAATTTTAAGGGGATTATTGTGTAAATAACCTGAGTTCAGGTGGGGTAGGAATTTGTTTACGCACTCAATGTAAGCTGACAATTTCAACCTATACAATTAAAAAGTCAGCCCACGATTCATGATGAGATTTTATTGAGGTGATAGATGTTATTTTGCTTTGAATCCTATTCTAAATCCACCCCAATGTTTACCTTTAACATAGATAGGCGCAGATATATCATGCATTATCTCACCCGTATCACGTTTATAGGTCTGTAATAAAAATTTATCAGTATGTTGAGCACATCGAATGCCTGTAGGGTCATTAAACATGCGCTTGGTACGATTGTTAACTATGTCAACTTCAGGATTGCCTGTTAAGGGTTTAGAGAAGCGTTTATTATGGGTAGGAAAATAACCATTAATATCAACTGCACCAGCATAAATCATTTCGCTAAATTCATCTAATAGCGGTTCCTGAATTTGAGGTAAGTTTCTATCCGTAAATTCATCAAAACCTGAAGAGAATTTTGGAGGTTCGCTATTTCCTAGAGGTTTATATTTAAAGTCAAATAGTTGTTGTTGTGATATTTTGTTAGTGGCGATACTCTCTTCAAAAAGATCACTCACTTTTTGCGCGGCTAATTGTGCTTGCTTGCACATGGTATTTATGAATGTATCATTGTCAAATTCTGATAAATGAACAAAAATAGATTCACTATTATTTGATAATGTTTGTGCTTGTGCTGATATACGTTGAGTTTCGTTGCTCTTATCAACCAGAAAATCATGCAAATTAACCACTGAGTTTGATATTTCGCCAGCTGCGATATCCTGCTCCTGTAGGGCGTGGCTAATTTGATTGCTAGCTGCGGATGAGTCAGACATTAAGTGGTCAATTTCGGTAAAAGATTGCGACAAGTCAGTTAGCGTACTTACCACACTGTCAGTTTGCTGCACTATCGTGTTCATCACAGTCGTTGTTTTGTTTGTTTCTTTACTTATTTGATTTAGCATCTCTCCAATTTGATGAGTTGCGTCGGCAGTTTTTGCAGCTAAAGCTCTCACTTCGTCAGCCACAACAGCAAATCCACGGCCTTGCTCTCCTGCCCTAGCTGCTTCAATAGCCGCATTTAATGCTAATAAGTTTGTTTGCGAGGAAATACCATCAATAACATCGGTAATACTCTGTATTTCTAAGGCTTTTTTCTCAAGCGACTGAATCATGTCTGAAGCATTGGTTACCGATTCATTCAATAAATTTACCACGGTAATATTATCATGCAATTGCTTTGAGCTAGAAGCGCTTGCGCTCATTGCTTGGTTTGCTTGGGCTGATGCATGCTCGGCATTGTCATTTATTTGCTTGCTGTTCATTGACATTTGCTCAGCAGCTGTTGCCAACCTATCTACATCATCACTGGATTTTTCTATGGCTTGGCTCAATTGTGTTAGAAAAAAGCTAATTTCCGCTGAGTTGATTGCTAATTCACTGGCTTTTACACCAATTTTTTCACCAATATCAGCAAAGTTGGTTGATAACTGTTGAGATGTTTCTTTATTATTATTTTTGTTATTAGACTGACCTTGATTGATGATAAAAAAAGTAGCTAGAAAGCAGATAATGGCTAAGACAACTGTAGATAAAGTAGCTGAAGAGAACAAGTTGGCACTAAAGTAGTGAAAAATAGTAATTAGTAACGTGACGAACAGCGCTAATAATATATTAGGTATTAATTTATTAGTCATTATAGTTACCTTTATTTAGCTTATTTAGTAAGAAACTCATTCTATTAGTATAGCAGAATATAATAATATGATTGTGTTATACAATTATACTTTAGTTGATGTTTTTGGCGCTAAAGTATTATTTTAAAAGAGTAACTAGGTATATTTGGCCTGCAAATAATTAAATACTGCTCGCATACCGAAAGCTTCACCACCTAAAGGACGACCTGATAGAGATCGAACGTTAAAAGCCATGACATCAAAGTGCACCCAGTTGGTATTTTTACTGACAAATTTCTCTAAATATAAGGCGGCGGTAATTGCACCGCCAAAAGGACCTGCTGAGCAGTTGCTCATATCAGCAATTGTACTTGAAAATAAGTCAGTGTACGGTTGATATAGTGGCATGCGCCAAGCGGGATCATTAATTTTATTACCTGCGTTAGTAATACCTTCTGCAATCTTGTCGTTTGTAGTAAAAAAGCCTGCTATTTCTGTACCTAAAGCAACACGCATTGCGCCTGTTAATGTGGCAAAATCAATGATTAATTCGGTTTTATCATTATCTGCTTCTGCTAATGCATCACATAATACTAGGCGACCTTCTGCATCGGTATTGTCAATTTCAACTGTGATGCCCTTACGTGTGGTGATTACATCGCCAGGACGCATTGCGTTGCTTGAAACAGCATTTTCAACGGCAGGAATCAAAACCCGTAAGTAAATTGGTAACTTATGAGACATAATTAAACGCGCTAAACCTAACACATGTGCTGCGCCACCCATGTCTTTTTTCATGTTACGCATACCCGCAGCTGGTTTTAAATCTAACCCACCGCTATCAAAGCAGACACCTTTGCCAACCAATGTAATATGGGGATTTTGCTTGTTTCCCCAAGTAAGATCGATTAGCCGCGGTTGGTGCACGCTGGCACGGCCAACAGCATGAATAGTTGGATAATTATGAACAAGCAAATCCTCACCGATAATTTGAGATACTTGACCATCAAAAAGCTCGGCTAATGCTTGAGCTGTATCGCCAATATTTTGTGGCATCATATCCGCGGCAGGTGTGTTAACTAGATCACGTACCAATGCCGTTGCTTGTGCATAGCGAATGGCGCTATCAATTAATTCTTGGTCAATTACTGCTAAGCTTGGAAGTTCTTTTTTAGTTTCTTTAGTTTTTTGTGTTTTATAAGTAGAAAATTCATAAGCACCCATTAGCCAACCAAAACAAATGGCTTGATGATGCTCTTTAGCAGCATTGAGTTTGTATTGTCCTGGTGGCAATAGGGTAATTAAGTTACCACAAGCAAAATAATGGCTGGCGTTTTCAACAACGAAAATTGCATGGCATAATGTGCCTTCTTCTTTGGTAGAAAAATTAGGTAATAAAGCTAAACCTTCACCATGATAATTTGTTTGTTGCAACCACTGCTGATTACTTTGACTTTGTGAAGCAAGCCATTGTGAGTAAGCAGATTTTTCTATAATGGTTAGCGGTGTGCCATTATTTCCTAATGTAAGAAGATTATTCATAAGTTGCCTTTGTAATAACTTTGTATCTTTATTGATATAATGCTCAATTGTAACTTATGTAAGTAAAAGGGAAAGGGGCATAAACACTTTCTTTGTCTATTTTTTGATTGTTACAATATTAAATCTTTTAGTTGTATTTTATCTGCTTTGGGTTTGCTGTTGACTTGTGCAAGTAATAATTCTGCTGTAGCAATAGCATCATTAAGCGCATTGTGCCCATGATGATCGGGTAATTGGTATTTATGACGTAATTTTGATAAACGTAGTTCTGAAGGATCATAAGACACGTCACGTTTATCTAATTGTCTTTTCGCAATAACCAAGGTGTCTATAATAGGAAAATCGGGCACTAACCCATACAACTCAAGGCATGCTTGTTGTAAAAACTGCCGTTCAATGCGAGCAAAGTGAACTAACATGACTTTACCCGCTAACGCGTTTAATAATTTTTCTACAACAATGTGTAATGGTTGTCCTTGCTCCTTTTGAGTGTCGGTAATTTTGTGGATTATTACATTGCTTTCTTCAAGGGTAGTTTGTGCTTGTATTATTTGGTGGTAGCATGATTTTAGTTTTATCTGCTCATGCTCCATTGCAACAAAACCAACACTCAGTAATTTGTCTGCTTTGGCATCAAGGCCTGTGGTTTCAAAGTCTACGGCTAAAATGGGTAAGTCGTTTATTGGTGTTTCTAGTGCTGGAAAAGGTACAGCTAAAAATTTTTTCAGGGGCCCATCGGGCGCTTTTTTAAATAATCGCTTACGTTTTGCTTCGTATCCTGTTAAATAATTAATAAATGACGTGATTGCCATTAGAAGGTGGCCTGTCTTGAATCTTGCAATGTTTTGATCACTTTAAATGCATCTTTTAAGTGTTCACGCTCTAATTTTGATAATTCTTTGGGAGATAAATAATTATCTGCATCAAGCCCTGTCATTAATTTATTGGCTTGGTGTTTAACGCGTAAAATGCCCAAGAATTCATAGGCATCGATAAGGTTTTCTGCGGATGATTTAGTAATGGCAGCGGTACCTGCCGCTTGCTTAATACGCTCAATAGTATTAACCGCACTAATACCTTGAGAAAGCGCATAGATGCGAGCAAGGTCAACAATAGGTGCAATACCGTTATGCTTTAGATCTAAAGTGGCCTTGTGTTTGCCGTTTTGTTTAAGCACAAAATCTCTAAAAAATCCAAGCGGAGGGCGTAAACCTAACGCATTTTTTGATAAGTGGGCGATAAAGAGGCTATTGTTTTGTGTTTTTCTAAGTAATTTTTCCCGAACGTTGTCAAGTAAGTTAGCATCACCGAAAATGGTGTCTAAATCAAAAAATACACTTGAATGTAATAATGCTTTTGGCTTTGGCGTATCAACCCAACCATCAAAATATTGCTGCCAAACTTTTGCAGGTTGGCGCCATTTGGGGTTGGTTGCCATAATATTACCAGGACAATAAATGAAACCACATTCAGCTAAACCATCACAAACAAAGTGAGCTAAACTTTCAAACCAAGCATCATCGTAAGGTTTCATAGAATCACAAATAATAATAGCATTGTCTTGGTCTGAATGAGCAAGTTGCTCTTGCCTAGCTTGCGAACCTGCGGCTAACCAAGCATAAGGAACAGGGGCTTGACCATATTTTTCTTCAGCCATTTCAATTAATCGTTTGGTGAATGCCATCGTAATGGCACTAATACTTTTACCAACATGATCAGCACTTGCGCCTAATTTAGCTAAACGAATTTGTAATTTAGGTAAAAGATTACTGATTTCTTTTAATTCGGTTAAATTTTTAGCTTTATGGATTATGCTTGAAAAATTGACCGCATTATGTCCTTCATTGTTCATTAAATCTGTAACAGTAACCATGCCAACAACTTCACCCTGATTTGTCACGGGTAAGTGGTGAATATGCTTAGCCGTCATGGTCATGAGTGCATCGTATGCATTATTTTTGATATCAATGGTTGTCATGTTTTTTGTCATGATTTCGCAAATGTTGGTTGTGATGGGTAAACCTTCGGCCACGCAACGACGGCGTATATCTTTGTCAGTGATGATGCCAACACAACGTTTGTTATCAAGCACTACCAAACAAGAAAACCCTCGCTCGGTCATTTGCAAGGCTGCCTCTTGAATAGTGTGATTAATATCGATACCAACGACAGGGCTATGATAAAAGTTACTAACAGGAGTATTCATCAAAGAAGAAGAAATAATGGCTTCTTCATTGGCCTTAGACATTCTTTGTTTGAGACGTTCAGCAGAATTATTACTAAAGTAATCACTAATACTTGGGTAATTTTCGCCAATATCATGCAATATTTTGGCGTTCAGACTATAAACTAAGCAATCTTCATCTGTTTTGACTTGTCGGCTTAGTATTTCTCTTGTATTAATTACATTGGCTGATAATTGTAAGCTTTGTTTACAAAATTCGGTGCATAAATCACCTTCACCAAGGCGAGAAACTAACTCTTTATCATTGGCAAGGCAGCTCAGCGCGCCTTTACGCACAATATATAAGTGTGGTTCAGTGATTCCTTTGGGGGGAAGGTATTCATCTTTACGAACATAATGAATTGTGAGCTCTTTTATTAATCGTTCTAATGCCGCTTTTGGTAAGCTGTCAAAAGGAGGAATACTCTGAATAAAGCTATAAATTTCTGAAAGTTCGGTGTCCATTTTTAGACTCCATTTTGATTACCAGCGTGTGTTTGCTTTTCGAACAAAAAGCCTGCATTTATCTAAGAAATACCACAGATAATTTGAAAAATACTTTCAAGCTTATCTGCCATTAATGATAATTTAGAGTGGTGGCTGTAGGTAGTCAACTATTGAAGTAACAATGTAGACTAAAGTTGCACTTGTATTCTCAATTGCCCTAGAAGCCCCTATAACACTAGTTAAAATTAAATCATCATTAGTTTGATTTATTCGCTAAAACATTGATCTAGACTAAAGTTTAATATCAGAGAAAAAAAAAGGTTGTTAGATTTAATAACGTTGAAGTTGAATATGGATTTTTGCCTTTGTTGATAAAAAACGACAGACAAAAATACATATTCATACTTTTACTAAAATTATTACTAATAAAAAAGCCTAATAAAAATACATATATTAATGTGAGCTCATATTAATTGAAACATAGGCTATAACGTCGCTAGGAGACTATTGTGGAAAATAAAGAAACTTATTGGTCGGAGAATCTTCGTCTAATCTTTATATGTCTTGCAATCTGGTTTGCAGTTTCATTTGGTTTAGGCTTGCTTCTTGTAGAGCCACTAAATGCGATTCGTCTAGGTGGGTACAAACTTGGTTTTTGGTTTGCACAGCAAGGTTCTATTTATTCATTTCTTGTTTTAATCTTTTGGTATGGCGCCAAAATGAATAAGCTTGATCAAAAATATAAAGTGGAGGAATAAGCATGGATGAGTTACAACTATATACTTACATTGCGGTCTTCGGTACTTTCGCGTTATATTTTGGTATTGCTTGGTGGGCGCGTGCTGGGTCTACGAGTGATTTCTATGTGGCTGGCGGGGGTGTTACCCCGATGCAAAATGGTATGGCAATTGGTGCGGATTGGATGAGTGCTGCGTCATTCATTTCAATGGCGGGTTTAATTGCTTTCTTAGGTTACGGTGGTTCAGTTTTCTTAATGGGTTGGACAGGTGGTTATGTACTACTTGCCATGCTACTTGCGCCATACATGCGTAAACACGGTAAATTTACTGTACCTGAATTTATATTTGATCGATATTATTCTAAAACAGCACGTATTGTTGCGGTAGTTTGTTTAATTATCGCGTCATTGACTTATATTATTGGTCAAATGAAAGGTGTTGGTGTTGCTTTTTCTCGCTTCCTTGAAGTTGATTACGGCTTAGGTTTAGGCATCGGTATGGCTGTTGTTTGGGTATATGCTGTATTAGGCGGTATGAAAGGTATTACTTATACACAGATCGCGCAATATGTGGTTATGATTTTTGCCTATACAATTCCAGCGGTCTTTATTTCTTTACAACTAACAGGTAACCCTATTCCACAATTAGGTCTAGGTAGCACGCTAGCTGATGGCAGTGGTGTTTATTTGCTTGATAAATTAGATATGGTTGTTACTGATTTAGGCTTTAAAGAATATACTACATCAAACTTAGGCGGTACGTTAAATATGTTCGCTTATACTATGTCTCTTATGATTGGTACTGCAGGTCTACCTCATGTAATCATGCGCTTCTTTACGGTTCCTTCAGTACAAGCAGCACGTTCTTCAGCAGGTTATGCCTTAGTGTTTATTGCGTTACTTTATACTGTTGCTCCAGCTGTGGGTGCAATGGCACGTTTAAACTTGATGCACACTATTGAACCAGCTGCAGGTCAAAATCTTGAGTACTCTGAACGTCCACAATGGTTTAAAGACTGGGAAAAAACTGGCCTATTAAAATTTGAAGATAAAAATGGCGATGGTAAAATACAGTATACAGCTGATAAAACAACAAATGAAATGGTTAAAGTTGACCGTGACATTATGGTATTAGCTAACCCTGCCATTGCAAATCTACCTAACTGGGTAATTGCATTAGTTGCCGCGGGTGGTTTAGCTGCAGCACTATCAACAGCAGCTGGTTTATTGTTAGCTATATCCTCTTCAATATCCCATGATTTAATGAAAGGTGTGTTGACGCCTGATATGTCAGAGAAAAATGAATTACTGGCAGGGCGTATTGTAATGACTATTGCGATATTGATTTCAGGTTACTTAGGTTTACATCCACCAGGGTTTGCGGCAGGTACTGTGGCATTAGCCTTTGGTTTGGCCGCATCAAGTATCTTCCCTGCATTAATGATGGGTATTTTCTCTAGAAAAATGAGTGGTACAGCTGCAGTTTGGGGTATGATTGCGGGTATTGGTGTAACTATGCTGTATGTGTTCCAACACAAAGGTATTATGTTTATCCCTGGTACTTCATTCTTAGGTGATATGGGGGCAGATTGGTTCTTTGGTATCTCGCCTAACGCTTTTGGTGCTGTGGGTGCTTTAGTTAACTTTGGTGTTGCCTTTACTTTACTTAAATTTACAGGCCCAGCGCCTACGCATATTCAAGAGATGGTTGATCATATGCGTTTACCTGGTAAAACCAGTGCAGCACACGCTCACTAATCAGTAAGGTTCGAGAGTTAAATATAGAGATGTAATTATTGAATCTCGAAATAGAATAAAGGGCTGGACGACAATTTTTTAAGAGTCGTTCAGCCTTTTCTGTTATATTGCCTTGTTAAATAGGATTAATTAAAAAGAAGTAGATATGAATAGACATCTTAAAGTTGCTTTTATGGTTGCCCCTTTCCTTGCTGTACTGGGGTATATTGGTGCTGATTACTATAACGAAAGTGAAGCAGCTAAAACAAAAATCATTCAATTAGTTCCAGAAGGGCATTGCGATATTATTAACCAAAGTTGCGTGCTTGTTTCTGGTGAATTTAAAGTGAATATTTCTGATCAAGCTGGCGTAACGGAGATAAATTCGACCTTTCCGTTAGATAGTGCTACGCTTTTTTTAGTGGATGAAGCTGATAAAATGACAGCGTACCCATTAGGAATGAAAAAAAGTCCTTATTATTGGCGGAATCACACAAAATTGCGGGAGTTAGTGGGTAAGAAAGGAGATAATTATAAACTACGTTTGATTGCTAAGATTAAGGGAGGCCAGTATATTTCGGAGTTTTATACACAAACGGTTAAATAACAGTGTTCTTTGTTTTGGATCACTCTTTGAGTGCTTTAGCCTATTTTAAGGTATTTCATTGACATTTTTTATGTAATATAGGTTATCCTTGTCACTGTATAAGTTAGGTTATAAGGAAATTTTATGAAGGTTTACACTGCAAGGCAGCCCATTCTAAATAAAAAAAAACAAGTAGTTGCTTACGAATTATTATTTAGGGATAGTACACAAAATTGTTTTCCCTCGGATGTAGCACCCGATATAGCTACGGCAAAATTATTAATCAATAGTTACCTTAATATTGGCCTCGAAGAAATGACCGAAGGAAAGCCTGCTTTAATTAATTTTCCGATGGAGATCCTTTCCGAACATTTAGTGAATATGACACCCTATAAAAATATTATAGTGGAAGTGCTTGAGTCAACAGAGCCAAGTGAGAAGAATTATCAAGTGTTAGCAAAACTTTTTCATCAAGGGTTTTCTTTAGCGCTTGATGACTTTATTTACAGCGAGGCTTGGGATAAATTTTTTCCTTTAATTAAGTTAATTAAAATTGATATTATTGAAACACCGCTGTCATCAATTGAGCATCTACTTCCCTATTTTCGACAATACAGAATTAAGCTTTTAGCAGAAAAAGTAGAAACATACGAAGATTTTGTGGAAGCCAAAGCGCTTGGTTTTGATTATTATCAAGGCTATTTTTTTTGTAAACCTGAAATTCTTGTTGGAACTGAAATAAACGCATCACACCCTTTTTTGATGTCTATATACAGTGAAGTGATGAAAGAAGGGTACAGTTACAAAAAACTAGAACGTTTTTTTGAATACGATATGGATTTAACCTATAAACTGTTACGATTTGTTAATTCTATTTGGTTTGCCCACTCTAAGGAAATAAAGTCAATTAAGCAAGCTATTGCTTATTTAGGTGAAATTCAAATGCGCCAATTTGTCTGTTTGATAGTAATGGCTAAACTTAACCCAAATAAACCGACGGTATTGATTCATAATACTATTATAAGAGCTCGACTTTGTGAAAAATTTGCTAAATTAATGGGGTTAAAGCAACTTTCTGAATATGCATTTTTAACAGGCTTGTTTTCAACCCTTGATGCCATCTTAGATAGACCAATGAAAGATGTTTTACAGGCGCTGCCTCTAGCGGAAGAAATAAATACAGCTTTGCTTAATAAAACAGGTGTATTAGCTGAGTGTCTCGACTTTGTTATTGCATACATGGAAGGAAACTGGGATGTTATTAATACCTTTATTCAGACTTATAACATAGCCCCAGAAAGCCTTATATCAAGCTGTAATCAAGCATATCAGTGGTTGACAGCCTATAAAACAACCTAAGCATACCCAATAAAAATATGAATAAATTAACTGGGTAAAGGCTGCAGATGTTTTTTGTAAGTTTTTTTATGCTATTTTTAGATAAGATTTAATGATTTCAGCACCATTACTTGCTTGAATTGGTTTAAAAATAAAACCAGACACGCCAATTTCTTCACATTGCTTAACTAAAGCTTGATCGGTAACAGACGACAGCATTACTACGGGTACATTATTTCCATTAGCGCGGATAGTTTGTAATGCCTCATTCCCATTCATTTCATCCATAATAACATCCATGAATAGAAAGTCAGGATTTTCACTTTCAACCAAGGCGACTGCAGCAGAGCCATCATTTGCTTCAATGATGTTTTCGTAGCCTAAATTATTTAGAAAACGTTTTAGTGCTTTACGAATCATGGCGCTGTCATCAACGAGTAATATTTTGCTATCAGTAGGTAAAGGTGTGTTATGTGGGTTGGCAATACCTGAACTTTCTTCGCGTTTAGCCCCACCTGTTTGGAAGTTAACATCACGTACTAATAAGTTAAAGTAGTAACGTCCGACACCTTCAACGGTAATAGGCACAGTAATAATTTCTTTAACGCCAACTAAGTATTTTTCCATATCATCAAAGTTATGAACAAAGTACGGGCTAGAAAAATTAAATTCTAAATTATGTCGACTTAACAAATCAGTAGAGCGTCCTACAATGGTATTGCCCCACTCGGCCAATGCATTGCTTAGTTCTTCGTTTATCTCTGTGTGGTTATATTTTTCATCGAACATGGTTTCGCAAACAGAATTACCAATAGCGATGGCGGTTTCTGGATAATGGTGCATCATGATTACACCGTTAATACAGCCTTTGACTTCTGAGCATACGGCATAGCCTTTAAAACGAAAATCATCTACTTGATCCATAAAGGCATCGCCAGAAGAACCCGTTAGGCGTGTCATTGCTTTAAGACTAGCGATAGACTCATTGATAAAAGGGTGTAAAGTGACCTTGTAAATAGTTTCTACAGACATAAATAAAATCCAACATTTATTGTTTTTGTAATTATATGGTTGAAGTTAAACTACTAGAACTATTGTCGCATTGCAATAAGTTCATAGTTGAAATCAAGGAAGATTACCTAGGGCAACTTTTATCAGCTCAACAGTGTGAATATTTTGCCACTGTTGTTTTGCTAAATGGATGAATGATGATGAAGCAGATTTTTGGTAGGCATTTATATACCATAAGCCATTAATGAAATAGCAATATGTTAGATAGTGTTTTAACAACGGTAAATTTAAATCAACTATCGCATGTGCTGAATATTGTTGGGTTATAGTTAAAATAGGCTCGCTTTCTAGATTATTTACGGCAATAAACATAGCTAAATCGTATTCTGCAGGTGCAATGCACGCACACTCATAATCAACTAAATAAGCGTGTTTTTCAGGAGATAATAGTATATTGCTGAAATTGATATCTCCATGGCAGCAAACCTTGTTAGTTAGAGGGGGTATCAGTGTAAGTATGTGATTGGCAATAGCGTTTATTGTACTTTTCTGTAGGGCTGAAATTGTTATTAATTGTTTTTTTGTGACGTATATTTTATCAATGAGATCATAAACAAGCGTTCTTGGTTCAAGGGATAAGGCCGGTTCGAGCAACAGAGTTTTTGTTGATAATTTATGGCATTGCACCATTAACTGTATAGCGCATGTAATTTTGTTATGGATTGATTGTTGGCTTAAAGATAAATTTTCTCCCTCAATAAATGAGGTTATAAGCCAGTATTGGTCATGATAAATAACGCTAGGGCTAATGTTTTTTTTGGCTGAAAGGAGGCTAAAAATAGATTCGTTTACGCTTGTTTGTTTGGCAAAATAAAATTTATTGTCGGCATGTATTTGGTAACAAAGACTACTGAGACCAGTGATTATGGGTTCAATAAAATGAATTTGAGTGAAGCAAGGTAATGACCTTAAGGGAGGAACCATAACCAACAACCTTACGCCGCCCTGTGCACATTTAGTTGCCGTTGTTTATACAAGCCTAACCATTTAAAGTAACCCCAAGTAGCAATCATGATATAAATACCAAATAAAACAACGGTTGGTATTAAGTCTTTTGCAAGATAGAGATAGATAGAAACCGCATCAATTACAATCCAATAAATCCAATTTTCGAGTACTTTTTGAGTCACTAAATAAGTGGCAAATATAGCAAAAACTGTGGTGAATGTATCAAAATACGGAAAATGGGCCGAAGAGAAGTTGGCCATAAAATAGCCTAAGATAAAAGAAATTACCGTTAATATGAGGCAAGCTTTGACATGAATGTTTAGTTGCCACGAAACAATGGTTAAGTGCGCTTTACTTTGTTGGCTATTTGTATGGCTACTATCTTTTTGCCAAATCCAGTAACCATAAACAGCCATAATCAAATAATAAATATTAAGGGCACTGTCCATCAGTAATGACACGTCATAAAAAATATACGTGTAAAGCGCTGTGCTGAAAAAGGCGGCAGGCCAACACCAAATTGAACCAATGGCAGCCCATAAAACATAAGCAAGCGCTAGCAACATGGCTATTAATTCAAGCCATGGTAGTTTAGCTGTGTAGTCAAAAAAGCTAACAAGCAACTCAGTCATTAACTTTCAGGCTCTGGTTGCGCATGATGACCACCAATAAATTTACATACAAACACAGCGGCACCTACGGTACTATGAACGTGTTTTATTTCTGCCATGACATTAGTTACTGCTAGGTCATAATCACCAAAAACTTGGGTGCTCATACCGTTAGTTACCACGTTTAGCCCTTCAACTTTGCGTAGGCGTTTTATAAAAGCCCATATTTCACTTTTATACTGTGTTTCTGCAAGTGGGTATAAACTTAATTCGATAGAGATTTGCATAATATATCCTTTAATTAGTACACACTAATAAT
Source organism: uncultured Colwellia sp. (assembly GCA_965305135.1). Classification (GTDB taxonomy): domain Bacteria; phylum Pseudomonadota; class Gammaproteobacteria; order Enterobacterales; family Alteromonadaceae; genus Colwellia. Next base: position 14,651 of record CBDLPA010000028.1, on the reverse strand, counting down.
GAGGTATTAGTGTGTACCAGTATGAGTTTTAGAACTGATAGTCAAGCGTAATACCGAAAACTAATGGCTCTGATAATTGAGAATATTGCTTGTTAGTATACCCATCTCTAGGGTCATTACCAAAATAAAAACCACGGTTGGCGTACTCTTCATCAGTTAAATTTCGTGCCCATAGTTTTATTTGATAATCATCTTGTAAATAACTCACAGAGGCATTAATTAGCTCTATTGATTTTGACCGCTCATTATGACTGTCTGAGAAATAAAACCCATCTTTGCCATCAGCGGAGAAGTTAATCAACCAATCTTCATTTGGACGAATATTAACGCCAAAGTTAAATTGATAATTTGGCGCATGCGCTTGTTGCCTGCCATCTAACGATGCACCATCGGCATTGACAAAACCCTTGAACTCAGTATCAAGTAAACCCAATGCGCCGTAAAATTCAATTAATTCGTTAAATTGCCAATTTGCTTCAACCTCTATGCCGATGTTAGAGCCTGTTGCAGCATTACCCAAGTAGGCAATAAACTCTGAACTACCATCTTCACGAACAATAGTTTTCGAGCTTTTTACTTGTATATCGCTTCTGTCCATATAAAAGGCAGCAGCACGAATAAAAGCTGAATTGTCAAACAAGGACACTTTATAACCTAGCTCATAATTGACTAAATATTCAGGGTCAAAAGTGCGTAAATCATCAGGTAAAGTGCCATCGGTATTTGCACCACCTGCTTTATAACCTCTATTAATTGAACCATACCAAAAACTATTGCTATTGTCGTTTTGCTGGTAACTAAGTACTAACTTACCACCAATCATTGTATCGTCAGGGCTATCATTGAAATTGTCAGAATTAATATAGTCAGCGCTGCGTTGTTCAACTCTTAAGCCCGTGGTTAATGTTAATGTTGAGTTTAATTTACTATCAAGCTGACCATATACAGCAATTGATTTACTATCAAATGTTGAAGTGAAATCACTGGTTAAATAGGTATATTGACGTTGCAGATCTTCGTCATCTTGTTTGTAATAAAGCCCAGCAACCCAAGAGGTTGTGTTGTTAAATAATTTACTTGTTTTGTTAGATAGTGCTCTTAATTCTATTGTTTGTGTTGATTTATCTCGGAAATAATAGTCAGTTGAAGAATATTCCCAATAGGCATAGTCAGGGTTTTCAATTGTTTCAGGTGCCGAAATGCCTTCATAGGCCCAATCTTCGTCAAATCCATATGCTAAATCAGAGTCAGCATGGCTTAATAGGGTAATGAGTGTGAATTTTTCAAAACCTTGGTAAGTTAACTTAGCGGCGATAGCTTGAGTTTCTTGTTTATCTAAACCTGGTTGATCTGATAGGGTTTGACGATTATTGTCTAACGAAAATGCGTCATAGCCATTATCAAAGTCAAAATGAAAAGTTGATATATCAATTGTTAAATCATGAGTTGCTTGTATTGACAATTTACCTCTAAGACTAGTTTCATCACGATTATTGGTATCACTTTTGTTCAAGTAATTGTTGTCAATAAATCCATCACTTTGGTAATGATTTGCAGCTAAACGATAATTTATTTCATCTGAAGCTGGGCCTGATATTGCAAGCCCTAAGCCATAACTATTGTAGTTGCCGGCGTCTAGTTTAACATGGCCTTCAAATTCATCAGTAGGCGCATTGGTTGTGATATTAAACATACCAGCTAGAGCATTAGCGCCAAAACGTGTGCCTTGAGGTCCCCTGAAAACTTCTACTTGCTGAGCATCAAAGAGATTAGCAATACTGCCAATACCCGTAAAATCAATACCGTCAATAATCATGCCTACTGAGGGGTTAATGGGTTCATTAAATTGACTTCTTTCGCCAATCCCACGAATTTGATAATAACGTGCACGCTGTGAACCACTAGCAAAATTAACATTAGGGATCACGGCCACTAATTCTTCAAGATTTTGAGCATTGCGTTGCTGTACTTCAATAGCCGTTAATACTGATAAAGCACTTGGTGTTTTTAGCAGATTCTGTTGTCTAAAATCACTGGTGACGATAATCGTTTCTATGGTTGATAGTTCAGAACTTTGTGCTTCATTAGCCTTTGTTTGCAAACTTGATAATGTTGTAGAAAGCAACAATGAAGAAAGGGTTGCTGTAAGTGTTGATTGGGTAAAATTCATATAGATCTCATAAGTATTAAATCAATTGATACTATGGGATCCGGCACTGGGAGGTTATTGTGTTGACATTGTGATTGACTCACTAACCATTCCTACGCCGGCTACTTATTAACATTTAAAATGAGAATAAGTTCCCGTCCAGGTTCAAAGGGTTTGTTGATATCATCAACATCTCAGCAGTTACTTGTTATTGTACTTATTTAATTTTAAGTAAAAAACAAAACCGCACTCCTTGGTTCGCGCGCAGTGTAACAAAGTTTAATGTGCAATAGTTAATTATTTAGTAAAAAATCAGTATGGTTATTCATTTAATTAGCTAAAGGTCGTATTTATCGGAAGGCGGTTATTTGGCTATATTAGTCAGGTAGTAGGTATAAATTTAATTTAGCATAGTATTAATTTAAGATAGAATTAACACTAATCATCAACAGTAGAGAAGTGTAATGTTCCCCAACTGGCAGTTAGTTAGTCTTAGCTTAGTTTACATTGGCCTATTATTTTTAATTGCCTATTTAGGGGATAAATACCGTAATCAGTTAGCTAAAAAAGGCCAAGGGATTATTTATGCCTTAACTTTGGGCGTATATTGTACTTCTTGGAGTTTTCTTGGTACGGCTGGGCAAGCGTCTACTAATTTTCTATCTCATATCCCTATTTATCTTGGTCCAATTATACTTTTTATCTTTGCATGGCCATTTATACAACGCATTATCCGCATTAGTTTAAAACTCAATTTAACGTCTATTGCTGATTTATTAGCTTCGCGGTTTGGTAAATCACATAATCTAGCCATTATTGTTACGCTTGTTTCCTTTGTTGGCACTATGCCTTACATTGCTTTGCAGCTAAAAGCTATGGTGTATACTTTCCAACAATTACAAGAAGATCAAAGTCTTAGTAGTTGGCATATTGGCTTGGTTGTCAGTTTGGTGCTATCAGGTTTCTCTATTTTATTTGGTATTCGTAATATTGATGTTACCGAACGACACCCTGGTGTAATGCTGGCAATCGCGTTTGAGTCATTTGTGAAAATTATTGCCTTTTTAGCGGTAAGTTTATTTGTGTGTTTCTCTTTGTTTGATTCCCCCGCTGATATTTGGCAGCAGTCAAATGCAACTTTAAAATTAGAACAGCAAATGAATGTTGGAAATATTAGTTCAATGTTAGCCATGTTGGTTATTGTGATGGCAGCATTTTTGTCGTTACCAAGACAATTTCAAGTAATGGTTGTTGAATTAAAAGATCAGAAAGATACTTGGCTTGGCCGAAGAGTATTTCCAATTTATGTTTTAATTTTTGCATTTTTTGCTGCTCCTTTGGGGTTGGCAGGGCAGTTACTATTAGGGAATAGTGTTGCGTCTGATGTGTATGTTTTGTTTTTACCTAGTATCGGGGGGCAGACTTGGCTAACCTTGTTTACTTTTATTGGTGCAGTTTCTGCGGCTAGTTCTATGGTGATTATTTCTGCTATTGCCTTGAGCACAATGCTCAGTAATGAAATTGTTTTTCCATTACTTTATCGCCGTCAAAAAGTAGCGGAGTCTAATTACGATAGTTTTAGACAGCGGTTATTAAATATACGTAAACTATTGATACTTTTTGTTATTATGTCTGGTTATGCTGTTTTTATTTTGGCAGCGCCAGATACTTTATCGTCGTCTGGTGAAGTTGCTTTTGGTGCATTCGCGCAGCTAACACCAGCACTTATTGTTGCTTTTTACTGGCGGCGTGCAAGTTTAGTTGGAGTTTATGCAGGTATACTCGTTGGCTTTATTCTTTGGTTGACGTTGAATTTTTTACCCCAGTTTGGCTTGTATCCATCTCCTTTTGCAGAAGGCATATTACCTGCTAAAACCACAGCTACGCTCTTTAGTTTAGTCGCTAACATAATTGTTATGTGGGCCTTGTCACAAATTAGCCGTCAAAGTGTCCAAGAAAGAATTCAAGCGTCATTATTTTTGGAGTGGCAATCACCTAAATTTTTGAAAGTTGAGAAAAAACGTCAATTAGATGTGAGCGAATTAGAATTACTTGCCTCACGTTTTGTGGGTGAAGCTAAGGCAAAATCAAGTTTTAGCTTATTTTTGTCTTCACATGATAAAAAACAGTTAGGCAACGCAAATTATAACCAACAGCTATTGCAGCACACTGAAAATACATTAGCGCTTGTTATGGGGGCTTCTTCGGCTAGGTTAGTATTATCTTCGGCGCTTGATGGTCGAGATATTGCCTTAGATGATTTGGCTGTGTTAGTTGAAGATGCATCAAGCCAAAAGCAAGCGTTCTCGCAAAATCTATTACAGAGTGCAATAGAAAATGCCAGTGAAGGTATTTCGATTATTGATGAAGAGTTAAAATTGGTGGCATGGAACAAAAAATATTTGGATTTATTTGATTATCCGCCAGAGCTAGTCAGAGTTGGCAGCCCTATTGAGGCATTAATTCGTCATAATGTTAAACGAGGTTTGTGTGGGGCAGGTGATATTGATAACCAAGTGTTTAGGCGTCTTGAATACTTACGTAAAGGTAGTCCACACAGTTCTGAAAGACAGCAAGCCAATGGGCAAACTATTCTGATTGAAGGTAATCCGTTGCCTGGCGGTGGTTTCGTTATGTTATTTTCAGATATTACCGCGTATCGCCAAGCTGAACAAGTATTGAAAGAAGCTAATTTAGATTTAGAAACAAGGGTTTATGAACGCACGTTAACCTTGGCAAAAACAAATGAAGCATTAGCCAAAGCGCATGAAAAGGCCGAGCAAGCTCATATTAAAAAGAGTCAATATTTAAAAGCTTGTAGCCATGATTTAATGCAACCATTAGAAGCTGCGCGTTTATTTACCTCTGCTTTAACAGAACAACAAGATTTAACGTCTGAACAACAACGCCAAGTTGATAATATTGATAAATCTCTCAGAGCTGCGAATGATTTGTTAGAAGATTTGGCACAGATAGCACGTTTAGAAAGTGGTAATATTAAGCCCCACATTGAAGTCTTTGCATTAAATGAATTATTTGAAGATTTAGAGCAAGAATTTGCTGCTTTAGCTGTAGAGCAAAATATCGAATTCAGACTTGTTGCCACAAAAGCTTGGGTAAAATCAGATCAACACTTATTGCGACGTATTATTCAGAATTTAGTGGGTAACGCTTTTAGGTATGCTAGCCCAGGTAAAGTACTTTTAGGTGCAAGGCTGTATGATAATCAAGTCATTATACAAGTGCTGGATAATGGCCCAGGTATTCCTTTAGAAAAACAAGTGTTAGTTTTTGAGCAGTTTATACAGTTAGATACGCCTACAAGCCAATCATGCCGTGGTTTAGGTTTAGGCTTGAATATTACGCAGTCATTGGTGGATTTATTGGGTCATTCTTTAAGTCTGCAATCACGTGAAATGCAAGGTTGTAAATTTTCTATTTCAGTTGAAAAGGCCAGCCCACTAATAACTAAACCTAAAGCGGTTGTGCCGTTATCAAATATGGGTTTTAAAGATATTACCGTGTTGTGTATTGATAATGATCCTGATGTATTAAGTGGCATGGTTGAATTGTTGTCTGCGTGGCAATGTAATATTCTTGCTGCAGACTCAAGAGAAACGGCTTTAATTGAGTTTGCAAATCACCAACAAGATATTGATATTTTATTGGTAGACTATCAATTAGGCTATCATGCTGATTTACCAGCAGGGGAGCAGATTGATGGGTTAACATTAATTGCTGATATGCGTAAAGACTGTAATCATTATATTCCAGCCATTTTGATTACGGCAACAACAGAGCTTGGTATTGAAACTAAAGCAAAAAATGCCGATGTAGGCTTTATGCGTAAATTAGTAAAACCAGCTGCGCTAAGAGCATTGATGAGTGCTAAGCTAGCGCAGAAATTGCAGGTAGATTATGGTGATTAGCTTTGTTCGAAGCCTTTTTCAGTTAAATCTAACTGGGCTATAGCAATCACTGCTTGGGTACGGTTTCTCACATTGAGTTTACGGAATATTGCCGTGGCATGTGCTTTAATTGTTGCTTCAGATACATTGAGATCATAGGCAATTTGTTTATTGAGCAAGCCTTGAGCAAACATCATTAATATTTTGTACTGTTGTTGGGTTAAGCTGGCAACACGCTCTGCGATATCACTACACTCGCCATCTTTTGGGATGTCTTGAAATGATTTTGGTAGCCAAATTTCACCCGATAAAACGGTGACTATGGCGGTAAAAATATCTTCTACTGGTGTCGATTTTGGCACAAAGCCTGCTGCTCCATAGCCCATCGCTTTACTAATTGTATTGTGTTCTTCGTGAGCAGAAACGATGACTACCGGTATTTGTGGAAAATGATTTCTCACGTGAATGAGCGTACTAAAACCATGGGCACCAGGGATATTTAAATCTAATAGTAATAAGTCACTATCACTATTGTCTTGAAGTTGTTGTTCAAGTTCGGCAATTGTTTGCGCTTCAAGCCATTGTGTTTGGCTTAATTTATTCTTTAAGGTACCCAATAGAGCCTGTCTAAACAAAGGGTGGTCGTCAGCAATTATTATTTTTTGAGGCTGAAACATAGAAAACTTCCTAAACAAGTAAGTATTCTATTCTAACGGAAAAATGACTAATGACAAATTTTACTTTTTAGAACCTTGAATATTGAGTGATCTGTTTATAGCGCAAGAGGTGGGTTTCAGTAAGTCTGAATGAGCAATACTCAAGAGATATATTTTCTTAATGCTGTAGCCTTCAAAGTGCAGTTTAAAGCTAAAATTATGATTGCTGAGCAATCTCAGCATCAACAATCACATTGCTTGGGTTATTGTTTTTTTGGGGCTTTCTCTAGTACTGTGGTTAATAACTGCCAATATTGCGCAACGGTGGCAATTTCAATTTTTTCATCAGGTGAGTGAGGAAATTTAATGGTAGGGCCAATAGATACCATGTCCCAGTGTGGGTAAGCACTTTTAAATAAACCACATTCTAAACCAGCATGGATAACCATAATAGCAGGAACTTTATTAAATAATGCTTGATAGGTGTCGCTCACAGTTTTCATAATGGCTGAGTCAGGGTTGGGTTTCCAGCCGGGATAAGCGCCACTAAATGCAACGTTAGCTCCGGCTAATTCGAACACTGATTGCACAGTACGTTGTGTTTCTGCGCGGCCATCGTCATGCAAGCTGCGAATAAGCACTAATGCATTAAGTTTGTTGCCACGAGTTTGAATAACGCCTAGATTTAAAGAAGTTTCCACTATTCCTTCAATATCATCACTCATACGGATCACCCCGTTAGGACAGGCGTTAAGCGCAAGTAAAATATTACTTTGGGTAGTGCTATCCCAGCATTGTTCAAAGTCTTCGGGTGAAATAAGCAGCATATTAATATCGGTTTCAATAGCAGCTAAATTAGCTTGAATAGTTGATAAATATAAAGCTAAGGCTGATTTTAACGACTCAATTTGTGCTTTATCAACAACGAAGCTGGCATTAGCTTCTCTAGGGATGGCATTACGTAAACTACCGCCGTTAAATTCGGTTAACCGAATGTCAAAGTCGTTACTTGCATCAAGCAAGAAACGTGTTAGCAGTTTATTTGCATTGGCTCTGCCAGTATGGATATCAACCCCAGAATGCCCACCTTTTAGGCCTGAAATTGATAAATTAAACCCTTGGTAATTTGCTGGCACATCTTCAAAGGTTAAGGCAAACGTGGCTAAACCATCAATACCGCCAGCACAGCCCATATAGACCTCGCCTTCTTGTTCTGAGTCAGTGTTAATTAAAATATCGCCGTCTAACCAACCTGCTTCAAGGCCAAAAGCACCGGACATTCCTGCTTCTTCGTCAATTGTAACGAGCACTTCTAAAGGCCCATGAATAAGATCATCACTAGCTAGTACAGCTAAAGCTGAAGCCAAGCCAACACCATTATCAGCCCCTAAGGTGGTGCCGTCAGCCGTTACCCAGTCGCCATCGGTTTCGGTGACAATATAAGGGCGAATAGGATCAATGAGAAAGTCATGGTTAGTATCATTGTTTTTTTGTGGCACCATGTCCATATGGGCTTGTAAAATAATGCCTTGACGATCTTCCATCCCAGGTGTTGCAGGTTTTTTGATAAACAAATTACCCACAGCATCTTCTTTAACTGCTAAGCCTAGATCTGTCGCCCATTGTTGAATCCAAGCTGATATTTTTTGTTCGTGCTTTGACGGATGTGGAATACTACAAATTTGTTCAAATAATTGCCATAAACCTGTAGGTTTAAGGTGTGATAACGTGCCCATGTTTTTCCTTATTTGCTTGCCATTAAAAATTGCCATTGTTCATTAAAGTCACAACTTGGTTTTTTATCAAAACCAGAACGTACATATTGATTGATTTTTCCTTCCGCAAATGCAACTAAGATATTGGCTAGTGCTTGCTCGTTAATGGTAAATGTTTTGCCTTCACGCAATTTTCGTTCGCGTAGTATTTGTTTAAATTGTGACTCAAGTTTTTCAAAAAATTGATGTACTCTATTACGTAATCGCTCGTTTTCACCCATTAAAGCATCACCTGATAATATACGGCACATGCCAGGATTTCGCTCAGCAAAAACCAATAATACATGTAATACATGATGGCAGCGAACTAACGTTTCTTTGTGATCAGACAAAATTAAATTGATACGAGAAAAAATGGACTCTTCAATAAAATCGATCAGGCCTTCAAACATACGTGCTTTTGAAGGAAAGTGGCGATATAACGCTGCTTCAGAAACGCCAACTTCTGCTGCCAACTTAGCGGTAGTAATGCGCTGCCCTGGGCTTGATTGCAACATTAATGCTAAGCATTCTAATATTTGTTGTTTACGACTAACTTTCTGCTTGCTCTTAGGGCTAACTGACATAGTAAGATATTCTCTGTTATTTGTTTTTCTTGTTGGGTGTTGTGTTAAAGCCATAACTCACTTAAGTTTTTGTTAAACCATAGTGTTGGTTAATTAATGATACAAGTTTTTGTGCAATGATTTGCTTATTTTCCAAGGGTATTTCAGTTTTATCAATAGCACTATATAACGTTAAGGCATTATCATCACTGTTAAAGCCTTGACCTGATTTTGCTACATTATTTGCGGCAATTAGGTTTAAATTTTTACTGATTAACTTACCGCGAGCATATTCTTCTACATTTTGGGTTTCGGCAGCAAAACCTACCATAAAGGGTCTGTTAGGCAAACGAGCAACATCGGCAACAATATCATGATTTTTCACTAGCTCAAGATGCATAGCATCGTTATTTTTTTTAATTTTTTGATTGGCAATATTGGCAACTCGGTAATCAGCAACTGCGGCACAAGCAACAAAGGTAGTCCCCTGTGGTGCAATATTTAATGCAGCTTGATGCATTTCTTCAGCGCTAGTTACTGAGATTAACTGACATCCTACTGGCGCACTAAGGTTCACTGGCCCTGAAATTAAGGTGACTTTTGCTCCTGCGCGTAATGCTGCGTGTGCTATTGCATAACCCATTTTACCTGAACTGTGATTAGATATATAACGAACTGGATCTATTGCTTCGCGTGTTGGGCCTGCGGTAATTATCCAATGTTGACCTTGTAAGTATTTGTAGCTAAAAAAATCACAAGTCAAAGCAACTAACTCGTCTACTTCTAACATGCGTCCTAAACCTAAGTCACCACAAGCTTGTTCCCCGCTCCCAGGTCCCCAAATTTGAAGATTACGTTCAGTTAATGTGGTTACATTGGCTTGTGTTGCTGCTGCATGCCACATTTGTTGATTCATGGCTGGAGCAATAGCGATCGGCGCGCTGGTTGCTAAACAAATGGTTGTGAGTAAATCATTTGCCATACCCGCTGAAATGCGTGCAATAATATCAGCAGTTGCTGGCGCAATAATGATTAAATCAGCCCATTTAGCTAATTCTATATGCCCCATGGCTAATTCTGCTTGTGTATCAAGCAAGCTGTCTGCAACGTGATTGCCAGACACTGCCTGTAAAGTGAGTGGCGTAATAAATGCCTTTGCCCCCTCAGTCATAACGACTCGAATGTCAGCACCTTGATCTTTTAATCTACGTACCAATTCAGGCGTTTTATACGCGGCGATTCCACCACTAATACCAAGGACAATTTTTTTATCCTGTAGAATTTGCATAATCTGCTAATCTTAAACTTATCATTAGGGGGAATACGATAGCATTTATTTCTGCTATTTGAAAAAAGAGTTGAAAAATAATTACCAACAAAAACAGCAAGGAAGCCGACTATGTGTAAAGAAGATCTAGCACAACAAAGTAAACTACAAATACAAACGTTAAAAAACTGGCCAAGCGCAGAACGCCCCAGAGAAAAATTACTCAGTCTTGGGGCAGCAAGTTTAAGTGATGCCGAGCTTTTGGCTATTTTTTTAAGAACAGGTGTAAAAGGGTGCAATGTTGTTGATTTATCTAGGAATTTGTTATTGTCTTTTGGTAGCCTAGCCAATGTGTTTCGGGCTAACCAACAAGAGTTTTGTCATCACCATGGTTTAGGTAGTGCTAAGTATGTCCAGCTTCAAGCGTGTTTAGAAATGTCAAAACGTTATTTGGCTGAACAACTTACTCAACAAGGCAGTGCGCTTGCGTCATCGCAAGCGACGCGTGACTATTTAATCAGTGAGCTGAGAAATGAAACAAGAGAGGTGTTTGCTGTACTTTTTTTAGATAATCAACATCAGGTTTTGAAATTCGAGCGTCTTTTTTTCGGCACGTTAAATGCCGCTGCGGTGTACCCAAGAGTTGTGGTTGAGCAGGCGTTAACACACCATGCTGCGGCTGTCATTCTGGCGCATAACCACCCTTCAGGTGTTGCAGAGGCAAGTATCGCTGATAAGCGTATAACTCAAAAGCTTGAGCAAGCATTACAGCTTATTGATGTACGTGTACTTGATCATATGATCATTGCAGGGCACCAATGTTATTCATTTGCAGAACACGGTGAAATAACATGAAAGAACTTAATCAACTGGTTTAAGAAGTTTTTAACTCATTGTAAATTTTTGTTTAATTTTTCTATGTGCATTATAGTGAGATAGTTTTGCTTAATTCAAGGAAAATTTACGCGTCAATAGCTGGCCTTATTGTAAGTGAATTTAACGAAGAAGTGAGTAAAAATAGCCACTACAGAAAGGTTTATTAAGCCGAGCTGAGGTTAAATAGTTACTACTAACGCATACCGCTTTTTATTTTAATTGACTGAAAAGGAGTAATAACAATTACATGATATTACTCCTAACCTATCTTAGTTTTTTATCTTAGTTATGGAAATGTATATACTATTTTCATATTTTCAGTTACTTGGCTTAGCTCTAAATAGGTAATGGCTCCTGATTCAAGCGAAAACGTTTTTAAAAACTTGTTATAGTCAGTGAAACTTTTGGGTGGTCTTCCTTTGCCAGAAAAGACTAGAGTTGTCCAATAAGCCGTTAATTGTTTTGGTGTTTTTCCTGATATATTTTGGTAAAAATGTAATCGTGTTCTACCTTGTTTTAATTCAATCGGTTTTGATTTTTCTCCGTTAGGAAAACGATTAGTACGAGCTAAGAAAATATTTGCTACTTGTACATCATTAAGTGACGTAATTAATGAATCTTTGTTCACCACTACCACAACATTTCCCAACACTGAGGTACTCAATAGCATAAGTAGGCTAACTAATATAAATTTCATTAGAATACCCCCTCAATAACTAGGCTAAAGGCAGTACCGTCGGTATTACCCCTGTTCTTAATACCTGCATTATCACGTTCTTTTATATGCTCAGCTTGCATTTTTAATGAATACTGTTCACTAAAATTGAAACGAAAACCTGTCGCAAGACTGTAAACGTCAAAATCGCCATCCGGTGTTGGAGGTAGCGATTGCGGAGGAGGCGGCTGAAGGGAGGAACCTGGATTCATTTCAGAAGGTTGGCGTGCAAAAGAAACAAAGTGCTGATTTTTCCGAGATAAATAAACAAATGGTGTTATGTTATTGAACTGATAGCCAGTGGAAAAATAGTATGTTGTATCATCGGGGGCAATATCTGCCTTATTTATTGAATAACCCGCATTAAATATGAGAGAGCTAATCGAGTATTCAGCTTCAAAACTTGCCATTAGTACTTTTGCTGAATCGTCCAATGACTTACCTGATTCAGTATATATTGAAGATTCTGCGTGTAATATTGCCCCCCTAATCCAAAAGCTATCTTGTTGATACCGGGCAGATATTAATTGAATGTTTTTATTGTCTATTGTTTTTAGACCATGCTCAGCTTTACCCGCAGATATTTGAAAATCCCAATTACCATTGGTTAACGAAATGTGTTTTAACACCTCCGCGCCAACAAAACTTTGATATCCACCTGCACCAGAGCTTGGAATTAAAGGTCTTGCCCATAACCTTGAAAAACCAATGTTTCTTAATTCAATGCCCTGCATAAAAGGGATCTGAAATTTTCCTGCTCTTACCTTAATATCGTTACCAAAGTCATAACTAAGATAAGACCAATCAACTTTTCCAGTCACTCCATCATCTGACGTAGCATGTAATTTTGCTTGTGCTACGGTGGTTAAGTTATCAGAAAGTTGGTATGTTAATTGTCCACCAATAATTGAATTTCGAAAACTGGGTTTATGTTTTTCATAGGTTTTAAGTTTGTCGGAATTACTGAGTAGGCCGAGATTGGTATCAGTGACAGAGAGATCTAATGTAAAAAAGCCATTGAAATAAATATCATCTGTGAATTCAACTGCTGAAGCCGTTTTAAATAATTCAATAAAAACAACTAGCACAAAACAAAAGATCTTAAAAAAAGAATTAATGTTACTGTTACCCATTATTTTCCCGTAATATTAAAATCACTATATTACTATATAAAAAAATAAAAAAATAAAAAAATAAAAAAATAAAAAAATAAAAAAATAAAAAAACCACAAATGGTTCAATAATATGACAATATTTCAAAAAATAATTCTTGTCCCTATATTAAGTTTAATCTTATATGGTAGTTTCATTACTTATAGTTATTTTGAACAGCAAGAAAGTACTCAAAAAATAATAGCGTTACGAGATGATTATGCACCTATATTACAAATAGTTAATGAAAATATTGGATTGTTTGACAAATTACGAGATGCTTTTAAAGATGCCGTATTAGCAAGTGAATTAATTTGGCTAACCGATACCCTAACAATAAAAAAACAAATTGAAGCTAATCTTTCTTTAATAGAAAAACGTCCACATATAATTGAAAAGGCGAAAGTGCTGCAAGTAAGAAAAGATTTACAGCTTTATTATATTAGCGCCAAGGAGTTGGCTGAAAAGCTGCTGATAGAGAACGGGGAATGGTCGGTAGATGAGAAATCAATTCAAGATGTAGAAAGTTATTTAAATATATCATCACAACATTTCGTCAATTTAAGAAGGGATACTCAACAAGCTTTTAGCCAAACATTAAATGAAACTAATAAATTGCAAAGTGATTTACTTTTTTGGGGTGGAATTATTTCAGTTTCTTCAATGTTACTGCTTGTGATTGTAACTTTTACTATATCGTTGACAACGCGCCGTAGCATGTACCTTATTATTAAGCGTACTAAAGAGTTGGCTTTAGGGAGTACTGATTTTAGTCAAAGGTTAGAGCGCACTAACAAAGATGAATTAGCTGAATTGGTATATTGGTATAATAAACTTTCTGATAAATTAGAAGACGATTACATTCAATTAAAAACAATCTCTATCACCGACAAGCTTACCCAGTTGAATAACAGAACGCGTACTGATCAATTTCTCCCTGCAGCGTTAGCTGAATCTCAATTAAAGAGCACCCCGTTAATTTTAGTTGTTCTAGATATAGATCATTTTAAGCAGGTAAATGATACGTATGGCCATTTAGCCGGTGATACTGTTTTACAATATTTCGCCAATGCCCTGAAAAAAAGCGCAAAAGAGCCTGACTATATTAGTCGTTGGGGAGGAGAAGAGTTCTTGCTGGTTTGGAGCAACATAGATCCTGATTCGGCTTATATCAAAGCAGAGCAACTAAGGGAGAAAATACAAGCCATCGACTTCCCTGAGGTCGGAAAAGTCACTGCAAGTATCGGTTTAGCATTGGCGGAAAAGAACGATACACCACAGACTTTAATTTCTAGAGCTGATAATAACCTTTATAAAGCAAAAGAACTAGGTCGAAACTGTGTGGTATTGAATTCACGAAATACAAATTAGTCGGCAAAATTACTTTCAATAGCACGAAAGGCATATACCCATAACCCAAAGACTCGCATAAGCATTACAGCTTATTGATGTACGTGTACTTGATCATAGGATTATACCAATTTGATTAAATTTCTTCCCAACTCAGAGCTTCATTAGCGAGCTTAGAACAAGGAAAATTGATTAAACATAGCTATTCTATATTTCTTCAATTTTGCGATGTTATCAGTTTGCTAATGAGCTCCCAAA
>CBDLPA010000027.1:0-49013 GCA_965305135.1 uncultured Colwellia sp. | reverse complement strand
TTGGGGCTTTGGCATTATTAGCATTAATGAGCATTGCCTTGTTTAATGATTTTAGTAGAGTGCTGGGTTAAATAGGTTTAAAGGTAGGAATAATTAACCTTTTACGCTTTGCCCAATTGAACCAGTACTTGATGGTGGACACTTACTCTCTTGTCTTTATATAGGCTTATAGAGCTTTTGACAGGAAAGCCTGTACCTGAAAATATTCAAGAGGCTGGGTTTAAGTTTGGGGCTTTGGCATTATTAGCATTAATGAGCATTGCCTTGTTTAATGATTTTAGTAGAGTGCTGGGTTAAATAGGTTTAAAGGTAGGAATAATTAACCTTTTACGCTTTGCCCAATTGAACCAGTACTTGATGGTGGACACTTACTCTCTTGTCTTTATATAGGCTTATAGAGCTTTTGACAGGAAAGCCTGTACCTGAAAATATTCAAGAGGCTGGGTTTAAGTTTGGGGCTTTGGCATTATTAGCATTAATGAGCATTGCCTTGTTTAATGATTTTAGCCGAGTGCTGAGTCAAAGCATATTGAAATTAAATAAGAACCAATTAATCGTAGGCTTTAGGTTTTCAATCTAGCTCCTAAGTGTAGAAATTAAAAGAAGTAATAAAGTAAGCATTTATGATAATTAAAAAATTAGCCTTTGCCGTATTTTTAGGCGCTTTAGGTACAACAACACAAGCAGCCGAAGAATTTCAGGTTGAAGATATCGAAGTCAAAGGCTTACAACGTGTTGCTTTAGGTGCCGCATTAACGCATATTCCTTTTAATGTAGGGGATAATTTAAATAAATTTAGAATTTCTCAATCAATTAAGTCTCTGTATAAATCAGGTCATTTTAATGATATTCGTGTTTATCGTGATGGTAACCGTATTATTTACCGTGTTAGAGAACGTGAGACTATCAGTGAAATTACTTTTGATGGTAATAGTGATTTAAAAGACGAACAACTAACTGAAAGTTTAGATGGTAGTAATATTCGCGTAGGTGAAACATTAGACCGAACTGTTATTTCAGGCATTGAAATGGGTCTAGAAGACTTCTATCACAGTGTAGGAAAATACAACGCTGATGTAACCACCACGGTAACTCATTTACCTCGTAATAGAGTGAATTTAGAATTCAAATTTTCTGAAGGCGATGCCGCTGCACTTAAACAAATTAATTTGATTGGTAACGAAGTTTTTACCGATGCCCAAGTACTTGAGAATATAGAACTTACGTTTGATTCGCCATGGTGGAATTTTATGGCGCAAGATAGGTATCAAAAACAGACGTTACAAGGTGATATGGAAACCATCAGTAGCTATTATCTTGATCGAGGTTATCTTCGTTTCAAAGTTGATTCAACTCAAGTATCAATGACGCCAGACAAGCAATCAGTATATATTGCATTAAATGTTACCGAGGGCGAAACTTATACCATCAGTGGCGTTGATTTTATTGGTGATATGGCAGGTTTTGAGCAAACAATTAAAGCGATAAACCCATTGCAAGCAGATAAGCTTTATAATGGTGCTGAAGTCACTTATACCGAAGAAGTTATTAGTAAGTTTCTCGGTCGCTTTGGTTATGCTTATCCTAAAGTAACTACTATCCCAGAAATTAATGATGAAGATCACACGGTTAAATTATCTATTTCAATAGATCCTGGTAAACGTATTTATGTAAATAAAGTTAATTTCAGCGGTAATCATGTTACTGCTGACAAAGTATTACGCCGTGAATTAAGACAAATGGAAGGGGCTTGGTTATCTAACAGTATGGTTGAGCACTCTAAAGCGCGTTTATCTCGATTACCTTACATGGAAACGGTTGATTTTGAAACAAATCAAATTGCAGGTGAAGAAGATTTAGTGAATGTAGACTTTACCGTAAAAGAACAAGCTTCAGGCTCTTTCACTGCGGGTATTGGTTATGGTGATTCAACTAAATTAAGTTTAAATGCGGGTATACAGCAAAATAACTTTTTAGGTACAGGTAATCGTTTAGGTTTTAATATTAATACCAATACTTATTCAAAAAGTGCCACTTTTTCTTTTACCGACCCCTATTTTACTGTTGATGCTGTATCACTAGGTGGGCAAATATTCTATCAAGCGTTTGATGCAGGGCAAGCTAACCTAGAACAATACAATAATAAAACCTATGGTGTTGGTCTTAACTGGGGATTCCCAATTAACGAGTATGTTCGACTTGGTTTTGGTGTTGGCTTTAAAAGTAATAGCATTACGTCATTAGAAACCTATGAACAGATCCAAACCTTTTATGATTTACATGCAGAACCTGATAAGCCTGATTCTTTAAAAACGCTTAATAATTATGATGTTAATGCTACTATTTCTCGCTCAACATTAAATCGAGGAACTTTTCCATCAGCAGGTTCATCGCAACAGTTGTCATTAAAAATGACGACTCCTAACATATCTGATGTTCAATATTTTAAAGTTAACTTTGATAGTAAATTTTATTTTCCACTCACACGCGATCAACGTTGGACCGTGTTAACACGTTTGCAGTTAGGTTACGGTAATGGTTATGGCGAAGTTAATGGTAATGATCAATTGTTACCATTTTGGGAAAACTTTAGAGCAGGTGGTTCAGATACCCTACGTGGCTTTGAAAATAATACTGTTGGCCCGCGAGCAATATATCGTTTTCCAACCACCATTGGGGGAACGCCTGATGTAACGGGGGGAGTTGCTTGTTGTTTAGGTCCAGATCATGATTCTATTCAAGTTTCAACACGAAGTGTAGGGGGAAATGCGGTTGCAGTCGGTGGCATTGAGTTAATTGTTCCTACACCATTTTTAGATGAAGGATATTCTAACAGTGTTCGTACCAGCTTTTTTGTAGATGTTGGTAATGTTTGGGATACTGAATTTGATATTAAAGATTATCAAGATTTAACCGAGATCGATATTGACCGAATTGGTGATTATTCAGCAATAGGGCGTTACCGAGCATCAGGCGGGTTATCAATCCAATGGTTATCCCCAATGGGGCCAATGATATTTAACTTTGCGAAAACAATAAAAAAAGAAACGGATGATGATACATCGTTCTTTAGCTTTAATATTGGTAAAACATTTTAAATGTTTACATAGTTTTACGACCTAGTAAACTCTATCAAGTAAATAATGGTTCTTAGTTGTTAATTATATTAACCTAAGTGCAATAAAGATATTTCAATTCAATATAAAATGAGAAGAGGAAAAAACATTGAACAAGTTTATTAAATCTATGGTTATTAGCGCAACGGCATCAACCATGTTATTAGCAAGTAGTGCAATGGCTTTTGAGCAAAAAATAGCTGTTGTTAACGTACAAGAAGCCATGAGTCAAATTCCTCAAGCAGCTGTATTAATGCAAACTTTAGAGGCAGAATTTAAAGATGAAAAAGGCGTAATAGAGCAGCTTCAAAAAGACTTAACTTTTGAAGATGAAAATTTAAAGCGCAATGGTTCTTTAATGAGCGAAAAGGAAAAAACTGATCTGCAAAATAAAATGGCTGATTTGTATCAACAATATCAAGTTAAAGTTAAAGAGTTTCAACAAAAAGTTTCTCTTCGTAAGAATGAAGAAACCAATAAATTGTTAGCTTTAGTTACTCAAGCCGTTGATAATATTTCAGCTAAAGATAAGTATGATCTTGTACTTTCAAAACAAGCAGTTGTTTTTTCAAAACCAGCAATAGATATTACCGTTAAAGTGGTTGAGCAAGTAAGCAAGTTAAAATAATTTATGACTTACACACTTGCTGACATCGCAGAATATATACAGGCCGAGTTAATTATAAAGCGCGAGGCTATGTGTTCTGCCGATTGTACTATTAACGGTTTAGCAACGCTGGTAAATGCTAAGCAGGGCAATGTTGCTTTTCTAGCAAATAAAAAATATATTTCACAACTTGGTAACACTCAAGCAAGTGCGGTGATTATTTCTCCTGACATGCTAGCACAATGTCCTGTGAATGCATTAGTTATGGATAACCCTTATATGGGTTATGCCATATTGGCTAACTTACTTGATACAACACCAACAATTGCAGAGGGTATTCATGCAAGTGCTGTAATAGCTGATGAAGTAACGCTAGGCAAAAATGTTAGCATTGGTGCTAATGCGGTTATTGAGTCAGGTGTTAAGCTGAAAGATAATGTTAGCATTGGAGCAGGTTGTTTTATTGGAAAGAACACTTCAATTGGTAAAGGCACACGCCTTTGGGCAAATACCAGTATCTATCATAATGTCATTGTTGGTGATGATTGCTTAATTCAAGCTAATACAGTTATTGGCTCAGATGGCTTTGGTTATGCTCCCGTAAATGCGCAATATAAATGGCATAAAATTCCCCAATTGGGACGTGTAGTTATTGGTAATCGTGTGGAAATTGGGGCAAGTACTACAATTGATAGAGGGGCGCTTGAAGACACTATAATCAAAGATGGTGTCATACTCGATAACCAAATTCAAATAGCGCACAATGTCATTATTGGTGAAAATACAGCGATGGCAGCTTGTAGTGTTATTGCTGGCAGCACAGTGATTGGAAAAAATTGTACCATTGCAGGGCTTGTTGGTATCAACGGACATATACATATTGCCGATAATTGTACCTTTACGGGTATGGCTATGGTGACAAAGGATGTTAATGCTTCAGGTGTTTATTCTTCAGGTATGCCCGCGGTACTCAACAAAGAATGGAACAAAACTAATGCTCGGGTAAAACGATTAGATAGTTTAACCCAGCGCGTAAAAATGTTAGAAAAACAACTGCAAAACAGCCCGGAAAGCATACAGAAATAAAGATAACTCAATTATAATAATAGCCGCAAAGGCCAGACTAAATAACGTAAACATATGTGCTAACTAACTAGCACAAGCCACAGAAAGGAACAATCAATTGGACACTCTTGATTTAAATAGAATAGCAAAACCCATATCATTAAATGAAATAAAAGAGTTGATTCCACATCGGTATCCTATGTTACTTGTCGATAAAGTTATTGACCACGAACCTTATAAAAGCTTGCATGCAATCAAGAATGTAACGATTAACGAGCCTATTTTTACAGGACATTTTCCTGATGCGGCAATTTTTCCAGGTGTGTTAATTTTAGAAGCATTAGCACAAGCAACTGGAATACTTGGATTTAAAAGTAGTGAAGGTCGTGAAGGAAATGAAATGTACCTTTTTGCCTCAATCGATAAAGCGCGTTTTAAACAACCTGTTATACCAGGTGATACTATGCATCTTCATGTGGAATTTATTAAAGAACGACGTGGAATGTGGAAGTTTTATGGTGAAGCAAAAGTAGATGGTAAAGTTGTTTGTTCAGCAGATCTAATGTGTGCTAAAAGAAAACTTTAAACTATAGGTCAAGAAATATCTATGATTCATCCTCAAGCGATTATTGAACCTGGTGCCATTATTGGAGAAAATGTTACTATTGGTCCTTGGACCCATATAGCTAAAAATGTTGTTATTGGTGATAATTGCCATATTAGCTCTCATGTTGTCATTAATGGCCCAACAATTATTGGAAAAGGAAACCGAATTTTTCAATTTGCCAGCATAGGAGAAGATTGCCAAGATTTGAAATATGCGGGAGAACCAACAGAACTCATTATTGGCGATAATAATATTTTCCGTGAGTGTTGTACTATTCACCGTGGTACATTGCAAGATAACAGTTTAACACAAATTGGTAACAATAATTTATTTATGGCATACACTCATGTGGCACACGACTGCATGGTAGGTAGCCACTGTATTATGGCTAACAATGCCTCTATAGCTGGCCACGTTCATGTTGGTGATCATGTTATTATTGGCGGTATGTCGGGCGTACACCAATTTTGTCACATTGGCGCGCACAGCTTTATAGCGGCAAATGCATTGGTATTAAAAGATGTGCCTGCATACGTTATGGCGTCAGGGCACCCAGCCAAACCTTTTGGTTTAAATAGTGAAGGATTAAAACGCCGCGGTTTTGATAGTAATATTATTTTATCAATTAAGCGTGCATATAAAGAAATTTACCGTAAAAAGCAATCGGTTGAAGAGGCATTGAATGCTATCTCTGCACAAGGGAACTCTTCCCCAGAATTGGATCTTTTTACGTATTCAATTGAAAAATCTACACGTGGTATTATTAGGTAAGCTCGTTTTATAGAGTAAAATCGTTAGGTTTTATCACTTGTAAACTTACGTTAAGTAGCGCAGGTATAAAAATACACAGATAAAAAGATAAATCTAGGGACTAAATTGGTGTCATCAATATTAACGGTTAATACTACTTCACCTATATTTGCTATTGTTGTGGGTGAACATTCTGGTGATACGCTCGGTGCTGGTTTAATGCAAGCATTACAACACCAATATCCGCAAGCTAAGTTTGTGGGTATTGGGGGGGCTAAAATGCAGAAACTGGGTTTTGATAGCCTATTTGCCATGGAAGAATTAGCCGTTATGGGCATTGTTGAAGTCCTTGGTCGACTCAGACGGTTATTACAAGTAAGAAAGCAACTCGTTGAATATTTCACTCACAATAAGCCCGATGTTTTTATTGGTATCGATGCGCCAGATTTTAATATTGGTTTAGAGCTTCGCTTAAAAAAACACGATATAAAAACAGTTCATTACGTTAGCCCTTCAGTTTGGGCATGGCGCGAAAAACGTATTTTTAAAATAGCAAAAGCAACGGATATGGTGCTGTCGTTATTGCCTTTTGAAAAGAAATTTTATGATAAACATAATGTCCCTTGTACTTTTGTAGGTCATCCGTTAGCAGATGATATCCCCATGGTAAATGATAAAATACAAGCCAGAGCCGAACTTGATTTACCCATTGAAAATAAAATTCTAGCCTTAATGCCTGGCAGCCGAGGGGGCGAATTGTCTCGTTTACTTGAACCTTTTTTTCAAAGTGCTACACAATTACAAAAAGAAGATGAAAGCCTACTTTTGGTTGCACCAATGGTTAGTGAAAAACGTGCTGAGCAGTTTAAAACATTAAAAAATAAGTTTGCACCTGATTTGAAAGTACTCGTTATTATCGATAAAACACAAACCGTGATGGCAGCAAGTGATTGTTTATTAATGGCATCAGGGACGGTTACGTTGGAAGCAGCCTTAATTAAAAGACCCATGGTGATATGTTATAAGTTTACAACGCTGACTTATTTATTAGCTAAATGGTTAGTAAAGCTAAAATGGTTTTCATTGCCTAATTTATTGGCTAATAAAACCTTGGTACCTGAGTTATTGCAAGATGACGTATGCCCCGAAAAAATAATTCCTTTAGTGAAGGCGCGTTTATACCAAGATCAAACTCAATTAAATGAGAGTTTTAATTTAATACATCAACAATTAAAGTGTAATGCTAGTAAGCAAGCAGCTAAAGCTGTGATTGATTTACTTGATACGCCTAATTAAATCCTTTCACCCCAATGCAGCTTAAACTAAATTAGAATAGATATGGCTAAAACTACACCTAAAAAGAATGTTTTTCCCACATTTGAGTACCCTATTGCTTATTGTATTGCGGGAGTTGATGAAGTGGGGAGAGGACCGCTCGTTGGTGATGTAGTGACTGCTGCGGTTATTTTGGATCCAGACAACCCCATTGATGGGTTAAGAGATTCTAAAAAACTGTCTGAAAAAAAACGTATTTTATTGAGTGAAGAAATCAAAGAGAAATCCATTGCGTGGTCAATTGGAAGAGCAAGTCCAGAAGAGATTGACACATTAAATATTTTGCATGCAACCATGCTCGCTATGCAACGCGCAGTGCAAGGTTTATCAGTTACCCCTGATTATGTGCTAGTTGATGGTAACCGAACTCCAACCTTTACTAGCGTGCAAGGACGTATTGACAGTCAAGCAGTGATTAAAGGGGATGATCGCGTTGATGAAATAAGTGCCGCATCAATAATAGCAAAGGTTGCCCGGGATAATGAAATGATAGCACTTGATAAATTATACCCAGAATATGGCTTTGCTAAACACAAAGGTTATCCAACAAAACTGCATTTGGAAAAAATTATTGAGTATGGCGTGTTAGATTGCTACCGGCAGAGTTTTAAACCTGTTGCTCGTGTATTAGGGCACTTTCATGAGTGAAGAAATGAGTGAGCAAGTGGCTGAAGAAGCCGTATTTATTGAGCCGAAGTTTATTCACTTGCGTATTCACAGTGATTATTCAATGTGTGATGGCTTAAATAAAGTAAAACCTATTGTTGCTAAAGCTGCCGCCTTAAAGATGCCTGCGCTTGCCTTAACAGACCAGACTAACCTATGTGGTCTCGTTAAATATTATCATGCTGCTCATGGTGCAGGTATTAAACCTATCATTGGTTGTGATTTTTGGATGCGAAGTGAAGAGCTTGGCGATGAGTTTTCACGTATTGTGGTACTCGCCACAGATAATGTGGGTTATAAAAATCTTACTGAATTAATTTCAAAAGCCTATATGCGTGGACATTTGCAAAACAAAGCCGTGATTGACAAACAATGGTTAGTTGAATTCAAGCAAGGTTTGTTGCTTTTGTCGGGCGGTAGGGAAGGCGATATAGGTAAAGCGTTAATAAAAGGCAATATCGCATTAGTTGAACAAATGGTTGCTTTTTATCAGTTGCATTTTAAGAATTTTTTCTATCTTGAGTTGATTCGAACAGGTCGTGCTGATGAGGAAAACTACTTACATCTAGCCATAGACTTAGCAACACAATTTGAACTACCCATTGTCGCAACCAATGAGGTTATGTTTCTTTCACCAGATGATTTTGACGCCCATGAAATTCGCGTTGCTATTCATGATGGTTATACTTTAGATGATAAACGTCGCCCGAAACGTTACAGCGAACAGCAATATTTACGTAGCGAAGAGGAAATGTGTGAATTATTCAGTGACATTCCAGAAGCGCTAGCGAACAGTGTTGAAATCGCAAAACGTTGTAATGTTACGGTGACTTTAGGTGAGTATGTTCTGCCTGATTTTCCAACTGATGGTTTGGAAATTAATGATTACTTTATTAAAGTGTCTGAAAAAGGATTAGAAAAACGACTTGATCAACTTTTTGATCGTCAAGCTGATAATTTTTCCGAAATAAGAGCGCCTTACGACGAACGTTTAAAAATAGAATTGGCAGTTGTTAATAACATGGGCTTTCCAGGTTACTTTCTGATTGTTATGGAGTTTATCCAGTGGAGTAAAGATAACAATATTCCTGTTGGTCCTGGTCGTGGTTCAGGAGCAGGCTCTTTAATTGCTTATGCCCTAGATATTACGGATCTCGACCCATTAGAATTTGATTTGCTTTTTGAGCGTTTTTTAAATCCAGAACGTGTCTCCATGCCTGATTTTGATATTGATTTTTGTATGGACAGGCGTGATGAAGTTATTGACCATGTAGCTGAACTCTATGGTCGTGATGCCGTTTCACAAATTATTACCTTTGGAACCATGGCAGCAAAAGCTGTTATTCGAGATGTTGGCCGAGTATTAGGGCACCCTTATGGCTTTGTAGACAGAATTTCAAAACTTATTCCAACAACACCAGGAATGACCTTAGCAAAAGCATTTGAAGAAGAACCCAAGTTGCCTGAAATATACGCACAAGATAGTGATGTAAAAGATCTTATAGATATGTGTCGTATACTAGAAGGAACCACTAGAAATGCTGGTAAACATGCTGGTGGGGTGGTTATATCTCCTACTACCATTACTGACTTTGCACCACTTTATTGTGACGATGAAGGTAAAAACCCTGTTACACAGTTTGACAAAAATGATGTAGAAGATGCGGGATTAGTTAAATTTGATTTTCTAGGGCTAAGAACACTGACTATTTTGCAGTGGGCCATAGAAATGGCGGATGAAAAGCTGCTAAAAGCGGGTAAGGAGCCTATTGATATCTCTACTATCCCACTTGATGATCAGGCTAGTTTTGATGTGCTATTAGCCTCGAAAACAACGGCTGTATTTCAGTTAGAATCAAGTGGTATGAAGTCGCTGATTGATAAACTGAAACCAGATTGCTTTGAAGATATTATCGCATTAGTTGCTTTATTTCGCCCTGGGCCTTTACAGTCAGGGATGGTTGATAACTTTATAGAGCGAAAGCATGGTCGAGAAGCGATCAGTTATCCTGATGCAACTTGGCAGCATGAAGATCTTAAACCTGTACTTGAGCCAACGTACGGTATTATTCTTTATCAAGAACAGGTAATGCAAATTGCGCAAGTGCTAGCTGGCTATTCATTGGGTGGCGCAGATATGCTACGCAGGGCTATGGGTAAGAAAAAGCCAGAAGAAATGGCCAAGCAACGTGCAGGCTTTGAACAAGGCGCTAAAGATCGTGGCGTTGATGGCGAATTGGCAATTAAGATTTTTGACTTGGTAGAAAAATTTGCTGGTTATGGTTTTAATAAATCTCATTCAGCAGCGTATGCACTCGTTTCTTATCAAACGTTGTGGATGAAAACACATTTTCCTGCACCTTTTATGGCTGCTGTTATGTCTGCTGATATGGATAACACTGAGAAAATTGTTACCCTTGTAGATGAATGTAGCAATATGGGTATTGATTTATTACCACCTGACGTAAATGCTGGACAGTATAAGTTTACCGTTAACGATAATAACCAAATTGTGTATGGTATTGGTGCAGTAAAAGGGGTTGGCGAAGGGCCTATAGAAGCCATTATTGCTGCGCGACAAGCAGGAGGCCCCTTTGTTGATTTATTTGACTTTTGCGCACGTTTAGATTTAAAGAAAACAAATAAACGTGTATTAGAAAAGTTGGTTAAATCAGGCGCGATGGATGCTCTTGGTCCCACCTATAAATTAACCAGTGACGGTAAAAATTTACCTAATAGATCTGTATTGTTTGCCACGTTACCCGAAGCGATAAAAGCGGCAGAACAACACGCGAAAGCTGAATCATTAGGGCAAAATGACCTGTTTGGTTTGATTAATGATGAACAAACTGATTCACGTCAAAGCTTTAAAGATGTAAAAAAATGGCCAGAAGAAGTTTGGCTTGATGGTGAGAAGGAAACCTTAGGTTTATATCTTACAGGGCACCCTATTAATCGTTATTTAACCGAAATTAAAAAATACTCTACTAGTCGTTTAGTGGGGATGCAGCCAACAGGGCGTGATAAACAAGCGGTTGCCGTTGGTTTAGTTATTGGTGTACGAGTTATGGTAAATAAACGAGGGCGTCGTTGGGCATTAGTGACCTTGGATGATAAAAGTGCTCGCATGGATGTACGTTTGTTTCCTGATGATTACGATAGGTTTTCAGAACTGCTTGAAACCGATGCCATATTGGTGTGTAGCGGACAGGTCAGCTTTGATGATTACTCGGGAGGGAATACAATGACCGCCCGAGATATTATGACCATTACAGACGCGCGAGAAAATTACGTTACGTCATTAGATCTTCAAGTAAATAAAGGTATAATTGACAATAATTTTGTTGAGCAGTTTACGCAAGTTTTAACGCCTTATAAAGAAGGGACTTGTCCGGTTAGAGTTTTTTATCAACGAGAAGAAGCTCGCGGCATGTTAGAACTTGGAGTACAATGGCGTGTATCGCCAACTGATATGTTATTGTATGATTTAAAAGAATTATTAGGTGATGAAAGTGTCACTTTACAATTTAAATAACGCGGTTATTAATAAACATATACAATATTTTAACTATATCAACAATAATAAGAATTAAAAATTAAGCATTATCGATTATAATATTGGTAATAAGAGAATATTAATACCATTTTTAGGTGCAAAGCAGCATATGTCATTAAATTTTTTAGATTTCGAACAACCTATTGCCGAGCTTGATGCAAAAATTGAAGAGCTTCAACTTGTAAATACAGGTCAAGAGTTAGATCTTGATTTGGAAGAGCAAATTACACAGTTGCGCGAAAAAAATAAAGAGCAAACCAAGAAGATTTTTGCCAATTTAGACCCATGGCAAACGGCACGCGTTGCTCGACACCCACAACGTCCTTATACATTAGATTATTTACCACGCATTTTTACTGAGTTTGACGAATTAGCTGGTGATAGAGCTTATGCTGATGATAATGCTATTGTTGGTGGTACTGCTCGTTTAGATGGCAGAGCTGTGATGGTTATTGGTCATCAAAAGGGACGTTCTACAAATGAAAAAGTAAAACGTAACTTTGGTATGCCTCGCCCTGAGGGTTATCGAAAAGCATTGCGTTTAATGAGAATGGCAGAGCGTTTTAATATGCCAATTATCACCTTTATTGACACTCCAGGCGCATACCCAGGTATTGGTGCAGAAGAGCGTGGTCAAAGTGAAGCTATCGCGACTAATTTAAAAGTGATGGCACGTTTAACTGTACCAGTTATTTGTACCGTTATTGGTGAAGGTGGTTCAGGTGGGGCACTGGCTATTGGGGTTGGTGATCGCGTGAACATGTTGCAATATTCAACTTATTCGGTAATTTCACCAGAAGGTTGTGCTTCAATTTTGTGGAAAACGGCAGAAAAAGCTCCAACAGCTGCAGAAGCAATGGGAATTACAGCAAAGCGCATTAAAGAATTAGAATTAATTGACAGCATTGTTGAAGAGCCATTAGGTGGTGCACATCGTGATGTTGATCAAATGGCTGCTATGTTAAAACAAGCACTTAAAAGCGATTTGGCTGAGTTAGATTTATTAGAAAAAGAGCAATTGATTGAAAAGCGTTATGACAAACTAATGGGTTTTGGCTATTGTTAACTAATTGTAGTGATGAGTGACACAGTTAATTTAGTTTTGAAATACGTTGATCTCTAAAAGTATTACTTAACTCATTATTAGTCAATTTACGTGTAATTAATGCTATGCACCTTATCGAATCGACACTATTCAACTCTGTCAGTCAATACCCTGATATGCCACTGGTTATTGCATACAGTGGTGGTGTTGATTCGCAAGTGTTACTACACGCATTGGCAATATTGAATAAAAAAAAACGAGTTTTAAATCCTATTGTTGTATGCCACGTTAACCATGGTATAAGTCAAAATTCTGCTGCTTGGCAGGCTTTTGCTGAGCAAGCCTGTTCAAAGCTCAAATTAAGCTTGAAGATATGTCAAGTTAATGTTCAAGCCCAACCGCAACAATCATTAGAAGCACTGGCTCGTGATGCTAGGTATCAAGCATTACAGGCTATTAATACTGGGCCTTCATTAATAATTACAGGGCATCATAGCGACGACCAAGCTGAAACTTTTTTATTGGCACTCAAACGCGGATCAGGCTTAAAAGGCTTATCCGCAATGAGTAGTCAAACTAGGCAAGGAAAAGACGTATTACTTCGTCCCCTTCTAAATATTACACGTGCACAGATTCTTGAATATGCTCAACAGTTACAATTAAGCTGGGTTGAAGATGAGTCAAACATCGATACCTGTTTTGATCGAAACTTTTTGCGTAATGACATTATTCCGTTATTAATTAACCGTTGGCCTAGTATTGTTAATACCATTAATCGAAGCAGTGATCATTGTCGAGAAGGTCAGTTGTTACTTGATGAATTGGCTGCTGACGATCTAAACCATTGTCAATATGATAGCAAGAGCTTGTCTGTTGAACCTTTAAAGCAATTGTCTCAAAGTCGCTTTAATAACCTAATTCGCTATTTTTTAGCACAGCATCAGTGTTTAATGCCAAATACAGAACAATTAGCCCAGTCGCACCTGCAGCTTAACGCGGCCAATGATAAAACTCCCACGGTGAAAGTAGGTGAGCACTATTTACGACGGTATAAAGGTGTTTTATATTTAACTACGCAATTTGAAGATGTTAGTAACTGGTTGGTAGAGCTTGATTTATCGGATAATGAAAGCTTTATAGAATTACCTGATCATTTAGGCAAATTGCATTTTGTAAAAGCAGTATTTGATAACGTTCAAAAAGCGACACAGCGTATTGTATTACCAACTAAAGCGCAAAAGGTGACTTTGCGCTTTTCTCATAATAATCCAAGTTGTTTACCTGACTACCGAAATCATTCACGTAGTTTAAAAAAGGTACTTCAAGAACTTAATATTCCTACATGGCAACGTAAACGCATTCCTTTTTTATATTACGATGATGAATTTGTTGCTGCCATTGGTTTTTTTGTTTGCCAATCATATGTAGTTAAAGAAAGTCAGCCCAGTTTACATATTAGCTGGGATTTTTAAGTGACGCGTATTAAGTTACAAGAAGTAAAAATAGCGCGAAGTTTAATAACTATTTTTGTGATGTGATGTGATGTGAGGCTGCAGCAGAAAATACCACATCGGTAGAGCTGTTCAGTGCCGTTTCTGCCGAGTCTTGAATAACACCAATAATAAATCCTATAGCCACCACTTGCATTGCTATGTCATTTTCAATACCAAATAAGCTACAGGCTAAGGGTATTAATAATAATGAACCACCAGCAACTCCTGACGCCCCACAGGCAGATATTGAAGCAACAACTGATAATAGTATCGCTGTACCAAAATCTACTTCAATGTTTAAGCTATTGGCTGCTGCTAATGATAATACTGTTATCGTTATGGCTGCTCCAGCCATATTGATTGTTGCACCTAATGGAATTGAGATTGAATAAGTGTCTTCGTGTAAATGTAATTTTTTACACAGCGCCATATTTACAGGGATATTGGCTGCAGAGCTACGGGTGAAAAATGCGGTTATCCCTGACTCACGTAAACAGATAAAAATTAACGGGTAGGGGTTTTTCTTCATGATCAGAGATACAATTAAAGGATTGACTACAAGTGCAATAATTAACATAGCACTTAACAGTACAAAGACAAGATGGCTATATTCAGCAAGTGCAACAAAACCAGTTGTTGCTATTGTATTAGCAACTAATCCAAAAATTCCAATAGGCGCGAAGCGTATAACAAGTCGAACAATGCTTGAAATTGCCTCACTGAAATCATGAACGGTTTTTTTTGTTTGTTCATTTGCGTGTTTAAGTGAAAAACCTAAACCAAGTCCCCAAGCTAATAAGGCAATAAAGTTTCCATTTGCAATAGCAGTAATAGGGTTTTCTACTACTTTAAAAGCTAAAGTTGAAAGTACTTCGCTTAACCCTTGCGGTGGGTTGGCATTAGCACTGGCTATATCTAATGTTAATGATGTAGGGAATATAAAACTTAAAACAACGGCTACAAAAGCGGCACATAGTGTGCCCAATAAATATAACCCAATTATTGGTTTTAATTCGGCATCACTGTTTGTTTTTTGATTAGCAATACTTGAAGCGACTAACACTAACACTAACACTGGTGCTACTGCTTTAAGAGCGCTAACAAATAAATCGCCTAAAATTGAAAATGATTTGGCTACCTCGGGGGTAATTACTGCAAAAATAGTTGCTAAGATAATGGCAATAATAATTTGCGATACTAAGCCTATGGACTTAAGTCGATTAATAAGCGAGCTGTTAAATATTGATGTATCAGAGGTCATATTAAGCCTTCATATTATATTATAGGCAGCGTTTTTATCATTGACGTGAATGTTTGTCTAGTGATGAATGGCAACAAAGACTATTCTTGTGTATTAATTTTAACATTGTTTCGACCAGTATTTTTTGCTTGATATAATGCTTTATCTGCATCAGAGATAGCGTCTTTAATGGTTTTACTAATGTTAAATGAAGCTATGCCAAATGAGCATGTAAGTGTAATAAACCTATCATCATCGATCTGGATATGCTTTTGTTGGATTAAATTTCGTAATTTTTCCGCTATTGTATAAGTTGCTTTACAATTAATATTAGCAAAATAAATAATAAATTCTTCGCCGCCATAACGCGCAACAAAATCGCAATTGCGTATATTGGATGATAATAAATCAGAAAATGTTTTCAATACTTCATCGCCAATGCTATGGCCATATTGATCATTAATTAATTTGAAATTGTCCAGATCAAGCATCGCAATACTACTTTGCTTTTTTTCACGTTTAATACGGTTATATTCTTGCTTTAAAAACATGTCGAGAGCATGCCGGTTAGGTAATTCTGTTAAATGATCCGTATCTCTAAAGGCGGCAAGGTTGGTATATAAAAAGCTTTTAATTTCATCTAAAAATAACTTTTCAAGTTGTTTGAACTCTAAATAGGTTGTTTTGTTGGGCCTTCCAAGATCCCTAAACTCCTCAACTAAATTACAAGTAGCATAGTGTAAATTTTTATGCTTCTTTCCTAAATTAATAAAATCAATATTGGTTAAAATAGCGGGGTTGATAACGTTGTAGTACCACAGACCAAACTTACAAAGTCGATGAGGCTTTTTATTGCAGCAGAATTTAGGTAACTTGTCTGGCTGACACACCATTGCAAAATTGAAATCACTGAGCCATTGTAAATGATTATCAAAGGCTATTTTTAGAGCTTGGGTAAGCTCATCAAAATCTTTTTGGCAAAGTGTCATTTGTAATGCAGTTTTCACAATTCAATCCAAAGTACAATTCGTTATTTATTCTATAATAACAATGATTAGCGTAAATAATAAGACCAATAAGTGAAATATTACTATTTAATTTTTTGGTAAAATATTCTCATATTTACTCAGATTTAAGGTATAATTGCGCCACTGAATTTGTACTCAAATAAGATTAATTTTAGGAATCAATATGCCTAGTAAACAAGCGCTAATACAGCGTAGTAATAACAGCTGTGAACTTTGTACTTCAACTGAGCATTTAGTTGTTTATCCCGTACCACCAACAAGTGATTTAAGCGCTCAACAATGTGTTTATATTTGCCAAACTTGCCAAAGCCAAATTGATGGTGAAAATGAATTAGATATGAATCATTGGCGGTGTCTTAACGATAGTATGTGGAATCAAGAGCCTGCGGTACAGGTAATGTCTTACCGTATGTTACATAAACTTTCATCAGAAAGTTGGGCACAAGACGCGCTTGATATGATTTATATGGAAGATGATGTAAAAACGTGGGCAGAGCAGGGGATTGCAGCTGAGCACAAAGAAGGTCCAACACGTGATAGTAACGGTGCAGAGTTGCAAGATGGTGATGATGTTACTTTGATCAAGGATTTAAAAGTTAAAGGAGCTAATTTTACTGCTAAGCAAGGCACTTTAGTTCGAGGTATTACCTTAACTGATAATCCTGAGCATATCGAAGGTAAAGTCAATGGCACACGTATAGTGCTTGTTGCTGCTTATTTGAAAAAGGCTTAGTGATTTAGCCAAAGAACATTAACATCAATTTATATTATGAGTATGGAATGAAACTGGTATACCTGAATAAGCTTGGTATAAATTGATGTTCTTTAAGTTGGTGTTATTTGTTGAATAGATGACACCTTCACATCTTTCTCCCATAATTCATTTATAGATTCAGAGGCTTGTGCCGAATTTCCGCTAACCCAGAATTCAACAATGCCCTTTGTGTTTTCTGTATTTTCTAAATTATTGCTCTGTAGCTTATTCTTTACTTCTTTTGCGACAGGAACTGCTGTGTCAATAATATTAACGTTAAGACCTACAATATTTTCAATCGTAGTTTTCAGAAATGAAAAATGAGTACAGCCGAGCACTATTTGGTCACAATTTTGCGATAATAGTGGTTGGATATACTGTTCAGCCGTTGTGCGAGCTTGCTCACTATTGTGATTCAGGTTCTCTACTAAAGTGACAAATTTAGGGCAAGCTTTAGTTTTTATGCTCACTTTTTCACTATATTTATCACGAAGGTTTTGAAAAGACCTACTTGCTATTGTTTGTTTAGTGGCTAATACGCCAATAATGCCCGTTTTGCTTTGTAAAGCCGCAGGCTTTATCGCTGGTTCAACTCCTATAATAGGAATGGAGGTTTCAGCCCGTAAATTACTTATTGAATTAACGGTAGCCGTATTGCAAGCAACAACAACAAGCTTGCAATTCTGACTAATAAGAAATTTTACAATTTCTTTTGAGCGTTTTTTGATTATTTTTGTGGATTTATTTCCATATGGAGAAAACCCAATATCCGCAAAATAAATTAAGTTTTCTTCAGGAAGCAGTTCATTGATTGCCTCGGCAATAGAAAGTCCTCCTACGCCAGAATCAAATATGCCTATTGATTTATGTCTTTCCATCTTAGGGGGGATGTTGCTAACTTGTATGGTTTAAGTTTATATTCTAAAAAATGTTTAGTTTTTAAAGTACACATTTTAATTTATAACCAACGCCTTACTTTTTGACAGTATGCTTGATAATCATTTGTAAAAAGTTTATCAAGCATTTTTTCTTCTGGAATGATTTGGAAACGTGTTATATACCAAATAAAAAAAGGCATGATCAAAAAACAGCTATAGTTTTGTAAATAAAGGCCAAATGCGAATAACGCTATTGCTAATGCTATATACATAGGGTTTCGAGAATAAGCAAAAATACCACTATCAACTACTGTTCTGGTTTTTTCTGGCGTATGTGGATGAAAGGTTGTTTGGTGCTTATGAAAATCATAAAGCGCTAAGCTTCCAATGAAACTTGCAATAATAATCAACACCGTAATAACTAAAAATATTTTAGAAAACTCAAAGCTATATTGGGGAAAGTTAATGGCTAGAGTATACATCAAACTAGAAGAGATAATTAGTTGAACGGGTGGAATAATCTTCAGCTCTAAGTTCATATTACTCCACTCGAATTTTTACTCTATCTTAATTTACTTACAGATTAGCTTTTCTAAAGTCTTCACAAGCAACTTTGTCTTCACATTCCCCATATAAATATAAACTGTGGTTTGTTAATGTGATTTTGTGAGACTGAGCAATATCATTTTGTCTTTGCTCTATCACATCGTCTTCAAATTCAACTACCTTGCCACATTTTAAGCAAACCAAGTGGTCATGGTGTTTTTTATGTGACAATTCAAATACAGATTTACCGCCTTCAAAATGATGGCGGCTAACAATACCTGCATCATCAAATTGGTTAAGTACACGGTATACTGTCGCTAAGCCAATTTCCTCATGCTGCTCAAGTAAAATTTTATAAACATCTTCTGCGCTAATATGTTGATTATTTGGATCTTGCAAGATGGTTAAAATCTTAATACGTGGCAGGGTTATTTTTAGTCCGGCTCTTTTTAGTTCTTCATTTTGATCTGCCATGTAATTACTTTCTCTCAAAGGTTGATACTAAATTGATTTAATTATACTCCATTTAGAAAGAATAAAAATCAATCAATTGAGTATTAGGATAAAAATAAAAGTATAGGGGGTAATTAAGTTTGGTGAAAGGGTTAGTTTGACTAATTGCTAATTTTTTTGCCTTAAAACGACAAAAACTCAATAAATGAGCTTTTGTTGTAGTTAAATAACCTTGATAAATATAAGGTTTAAGCTGTACATATACACTATGCGAGATCAGCTAGACACATTTCATCACTAAGTTGATTAACCCATTTGGTTACTCGTTCTTCAGTTAACTCAGATTGTCTGTCTTCATCAATACATAGGCCGATAAAAGTATTTTCATCAATCAATGCTTTAGATGCTTCAAATTCATAACCGTCGGTCGGCCAATTACCAACAACAATTGCTCCTTTGCTTTCAACTATATCACGTAATGGTTCCATTGCATCACAGAAGTATTCTGCATAGTCTTCTTGATCACCTAAACCAAAAATAGCAACGAGTTTGTCAGTAAAGTCGATTTCTTCAAGTTCAGGTAAAAAATCATCCCAATCACATTGATTTTCACCGTAATACCATGTTGGAATACCTAAAATTAGTAAATCAAATTCAGCTATTTCTTCTTTTGTACTTTTAGCGATGTCTTTAACATCAATCATTTTTTTGCCCAGTTTTTTCTGGATCATTTTACTTACAGCTTCAGTATTACCAGTATCACTACCAAAAAATAAACCTACGATTGCCATGGGAATTTACCTTATTACTTCAAATTAGTATTAAAATTAATTGTTTTCTTTTGCTAAAGAGTCAATCAATAGTTTTTCTATTAATTCACTGCGACTAATATTTTTAGTCTTAGCTAACTTTTCTAACTGCTCAAATATGCTGTGATGAATTTTAAATTCAACGCGTTTTAAACCATTGTTTTTGTCTCGTTTAACCTGGTTCCGCTTATTTATTCGTATTTGAACATTGCGAGGGTGCGGACTTGTTTTTGGTCTTCCAGGGCGTTTTTCATCACTAAATAAATCAATAGTGGTTAAGTCTGATATTTCTTTTGCCACTAACCAACCCCTTGACTTTCCCAAATGAATTGAATAATACCTTTAGCAATAAAGCCTGCACACCCTAAAAATAACACAAAATATACGACTATTCTGCCTGTTTTAGGAACATCATTTTTGTTCATTACATCATGGATGGATAAGCCAATAAAACCAAAAATAAAAAGGAAAAATAAATTCAATCCAATGGTTTCTATCAACTCTAAATGTTCAGCTAGCATATTCGTTAGTGCGTCAGTCTAAAAATTGGCAGCACTATAGCATAGTGTCAATAAAATCTCATTTCTTTTCGTGGCTTTAGTGGGGCTTTTACTCCCCGATTTTAGTTTATTTAACGACTATAATTGTTGATCTCTATCAAAAGGCCTTATATAAAAATTAGCTTGATAAGAAGTCGATGAGGATTTTATTAAATGACGTTGTTTTTTCAGCATGTAGCCAATGACCTGCCCCTTGAATTATTTTCGCTTTAGCTTCAGGAAAAAGTGCTTTTATGGCGTTTTGATGTTCAGGTAAAATATAATCAGAATCACCACCTTTAATAAATAGAGTATCACCTTTAAATGAGCTAATTGGTTGTTGAGGAGTGTTTTCAATACCTTGCATTATTTGTTGATAACCTTGGGCAATATAATCTAGGTTACATTTAAAGTGAAATTCTCCTTGCTCATTTTGTGTAAGGTTACGTAATAAAAACTGCCTAACACCTACATTTTCTACATAGGGGGTTAATTGGATACTCGCATCTTTTCGTGTTTTTATTTTGGTTAAATCAATTGCTTGTAAGCCTTCAATAATTGTTAAATGGTGAGCAGAGTATTTAACCGGGGCAATATCAGCAACAGCTAGCTTATTTACTCTTTCTGGATTAGAAAGTGCAATTTGCATTGCAATTTTTCCGCCCATTGAATGTCCTAAAACATGACAAGACTTAATGGCTAAATCGTTCATTAAAGTGATGACATCTTGTGCTAGCACAGCATAACTCATGCCTTCTTGATGAAATGAATTTCCATGATTCCTAACATCTACACTTGTAACGCAATAATACTGGCTCAAGGTTTTCGCCACCATATTTAAGTTTTCTAAACTACCAAATAAGCCATGAATGAGGATAAGGTGCTCTCCTTGCCCACGTTGTCGGTAGTTAAGTTGCTGTGAGTTTAATTGAGGTGATTTGTTATGTGTCATTTAGTCGTGTGTATCATTTAATTATTAAGTAATTTAAAACTATTTTATCATGAAATATAAAGTTGTTTGGTGTTAATACTTGTCAAGTGTTTGCTTATTGAACATTTATTCTCATTGAACCCTGTACCCTTAATTAATTTAATTGGTATAATCTTGCGGCAATTAAAAATTATAGAAGTTAGTGATAAATGAAAAATATTGAAATAGATGATGAATTATATCTTCATATTGTAGCCAATACACAGTCTATTGGTGAAAATGCTTCAAGTATTTTACGCCGTTTGCTTAAACTTGATAACGAAAGTAACAGAACCGTTTTATTAAATAACAGTTCGGAAGAAGCATTGACACAAACACCATTATCAGATGACCATGATGGTGAAGAAGTGGCTCAAGGTGAATTAACAGAGACGAGTGATGACGAACATGGCTCAGGAAGTGTTTTCGACTTTATAAATAAAGAAGAACTTGCGATGCAACGAGGTGCCGTAGGGCGATTTTTACTTATTCTTGCCGCGTTATATCGAGCACACCCTAATAAATTTAGTGTTGTATCAAACATAGGGCCAAAAGTGAGCGCTAGAAAAACTAAGCGTTTATATTTTGCTTTAAGTGAAGCGTTATTATCAGCAAGTGGTAGCAGTACCAAACCCAAACAGATTCCACAAAGTCCTTATTGGGTGATTACTAACTCAAACACAACACGAAAAAAAATGATGCTAACGGAAGCCGCGACTTTGCTAGGTTATGATGAAAGTGATGTAATTAAAATACGTGAATTGCTTTAGCATTAAGGGCGTTGATACTGCAAGGTGTTAAAACGACTTATATAAAATAAATTACAAATAAATCAATAAACATAAAGGTTATAATGCCCTATCCACAAGAAAACTTATCCGCAACACAATTAAAAGCGCAATTATTGGCTAATGGCGATTTTTTACATTTAACTCGTAGTCATCAATTTTCGATGCCTGCATTTAGTTTTGAAGTGGTTTGTGCTAACGGTTCGGCTAAAACAAAAGTATCAGTGCTTGATACAGGGATTATTTGTTTTGAGCCACTTAATCATGAATCAAATAAAGACATTGTGTTGTCTAGTGCTGTACACGGTAATGAAACTGCACCGATTGAAATTTGTAGTGAATTGATAAAAAAACTTGTGCTAGGACAGTTACATTTAGCACACAGAACTTTGTTTTTATTTGGTAACCCCGTATCGATAAATATTGGTAAACGTTTTGCGGAAGAAAATCTAAATCGTTTATTTTCAAATGGTCACTCTATAGATCAAGGCCAGGGCGCAGGGCTAATTAATAAAGAGCGTCATCGTGCTTTGTTATTAGAAAATACTGTTCGTGATTTTTTTAACGCTACACCGTCAAAACAGAGCAAAAGCGAACGATTCCACTATGACTTACATACAGCAATTCGTGGCTCGAAAAATGATAAGTTTGCAGTGTACCCCTTTAGGCACAATAAACCTTGGGTTAAGGAGCAGCTACAATTTATGTTAGCATGTGGTGTGAGGACTATTTTGTTTTCTAACTCTCCAACAACTACCTTTAGTTATTATTCTTCCAATGAATTTGGTGCTCATGCATTTACTGTTGAGCTAGGGAAAGTGCAACCCTTTGGTGAGAATGACATGGCCAACTTCTCTGATGTTCAAGCAAGTTTAACTGCATTGGTTTCAGGTCAGTCATTAGGGTTAAAGGATTATAATAAAGACGATTTTAGTTTTTTTGAAATTGACCAAATTATAGATAGAAAAAATGAGGATTTTAGATTTTATTTTGCTGACAATGTTGAAAATTTCACCGATTTTCCTATTGGCACAGTGATAGCGACAGATGGCGAACATGAGATTAAAATATTAAAGCAAGGGGAGGCTATTATTTTCCCCAATGCTAATGTCGCCATTGGTCAGCGTGCTTTGTTGACTGTGATACCTGTGGAAGTTAATCCGATATAATTCACGGTATAAAGAACTTTTATTTAGAGTTACTATTGTTTGTATTGATACTCATTACCTTTAATTAGTACTCATAAGTGCTAGTTAAAGTATTTTTTGGCTACATTACAATTGTCGCTAGACAAGCATTTATGAAGTTAACTTTGGGAACATAGATTAACTGTCTACATTCTTCATTAACCTGTGATGAATAATTCGGGTGCTTACAAAGACTAAACCGATAACAACAGGTACCGCAAAACCACTGACTAGTTCATGATTATACTCAATGCCTAAAGAAGGTAAGGATGAAAGCATTGTTTCAAAAAGTTGCATGCCATAGTAACTAATAGCAGCAACGGATAGACCTTCTACGGTTTGTTGTAAACGCATTTGTATAAAAGCTCGACGATTCATTGATTTAAGCAATTTCTGATTTTGTTCTTGTAATAGCATTTCAACTCTTGTGCGTAATAAATCACTGGCTCGATTGACACGCCGAGAAATATCTTCTAAATGATTAGCCGCTGTTTGGCAGGTTTTAACCGCTGGAGTTATCCGCCGCATTAAAAATTCTTGTAAGGTCATATGGCCATTAATTTCATCTTCTTTTAGTTCTTCCATACGCTGTAATACCACATCATAATAGGCGTTGGTCGCGGAA
Source organism: uncultured Colwellia sp. (assembly GCA_965305135.1). Lineage (GTDB taxonomy): Bacteria > Pseudomonadota > Gammaproteobacteria > Enterobacterales > Alteromonadaceae > Colwellia. The sequence continues at coordinate 24,956 of CBDLPA010000027.1, read as the reverse complement.
AAACGGTAATTGCTTTGACTACGATAATCTTCAATTTTTGCTGCAATTGCAGAAACTTGTGTTAATAACTCGCGATCATCACTGTCTTTACCTAATGCAATGCAAGTAGTTACCTGTTGTAATTGTAAGTCTAGTTGGTTCAACTCAGTGTTAATAGCTTGAGCCAAAGGCAATCCTAAAGTAGCCATTAATCGATAAGTATCAAGTTGTAATAACTGTTGCACTAATCGTCCAAGTTGTTCTGGTGATAATGCTTGCTCGAATACTAAAAATCGGCCAAAACCATCATCATGGAGTTTGTATGAAGTCCAAACTTTGGCTAGCCCATTGTAAGGCGCGCTGGCCGTAAGACGCATATTGTCAAAATATTGGTCAATCGTAGTTTCTGATGTCATGTTTTTGGGTTCAATAACCAAGTGTAATGCGGCAATAACATTGCCTGGCATATGCTCAAGCCAGTCACTAGGAACATAATCAATAGCATTCTTTATAAATGGTAGGTTAGTTAAAGGGGCTTCATGAATGATGGTATAGGTTGAGTACTCCATATGTCGTTCCCAACGCAAGCTGAACAAGCCAAAGTTTTGGTAAAAACAGGGCATCGTTTTAGCGGGTAAGCTGACTTGAAAGCGGTTGCATAATAGCGATATGAAATCATGCTCTTTTTGTTTCAATTTACCTTCATGTTGAATAGCAATATGTGTTATTTGTGCTGGGTTGCTGATAGACCTAAAGGGACGATTATGCAGCTCGTTGTATAGTTTTTCACGTAATGGATGAATTGTCATGTTACTTAAGGCAGTTACGACTGGGGTGGAGGTGTTTACGATGTTTTCAGAAGCATTGCTTGTTAACATTTTTTATTCACTTAATTACTTTTTAAAGGAGTTATCATAAAATATTTATTTTTAACATGCCTATTTAGACTGTGAATAAACAGTATCGAATAAACAGTATTCCTCAATGTTGTCTCTAAAATGTCTGCCTGTAAACAAAACTTTAGTATGAAATACCAATCAGTTGTGATTATATTATTTGTATTCTATTTACTCATCATGGGTGACATTTTAGGAATTAGTTTTGCTTTAGAATTATGTACAACTATAGGTATAACCAATTTAAAAGAAATGAAAGTGTTATCCACATGAGTAGAATTAGTGGAATACCAACACGCACAAAATCAGAAAATTGATAACCTCCAGCATTCATTACTAATAAATTTGTTTTGTAGGCCATTGGCGTTGCATAACTTAAATTAGCCCCAAACAAAACAGCTAAAATAAAAGGTTCTGCTGGAAGGTTAAGTTGGTCAGCAACTGAAATAGCAATAGGTGTGCCAATAACTGCGGCAGCATTATTGGAAACAATATTGGTTAGAATGGCTAACAGCAACATCAATGCCGATAATACGCCGCCAGGTGGTAGACCAAAAGATAAAGCGACAAAAACATGAGCGATATATTCTGCACCTCCTGTTACCATCATCGCCGACCCCAAGGCGAGGGATGCGGCGACAATTAAAATAACTTGGGTACTTAGCGCTGAGGAAGCCTCTTCCCAATCTAAGCATTTAGTGACTAATAAAACAAGTACACCGCATATTGAGCTAATTTCAATTGGTAAAATCCCTAAGGCTGATGATATCACTACAGCCAATAATGTTATTAAAGCTAAGGGGGCTTTACTTGTTTGTGGTAAGGGTTCTGCACCATCAATAATTAACAGGCCTTGTTTAGATTTTAATAGATCTATTTGTTCCGTTTCACCTTGTACAAGTAACACATCGCCAATTTTCAAGCGAGTATTGCCTATACTGCTTCGACCTATCTCCATGGCTTTACCTGCTCGGTGCAATGCAACAACAGAAATAGCATATTTACTGATAAAGTTAGCTTGCTGTAAGGTTCTTCCTTCAATTCCTGAACCTGCAATAATAACAATTTCTGCCAATGTTTGTTTCTCTGCTTTTAAAGGATGTTCATCATCAACTTTCTGTAATCCAGAAAATAATGTTGCGCCTAATACTGTTTCATACTCCTTTAGGCGATCTGGATAATCATGCACTTTTAATCTATCGCCTACAGTCAGTACAGTATCAGGTAAAGGCATAATATTTCGGTAATTAGTACCTCGTTGAATACTTTCTATTTTCAGTTGGCCATCGGTTAATTTAATGATTTCAGCAATAGTTTTTTCATTCGCTTCACTTTCTTCATTTATATTAAGATAAGCGCTAAATAAACGTGGTGAGGTGTCAGGCATTGATGGCATTCTATTGGGCAATAACCTGGGTGCAATTAGCCATAAATAAAGTATGGCAACAACGGAAGCAATAAGCGCCGGTTGAATAAAGTCAAACAAACCAAATTCAACGGCCCCCATATTTTTTGCAATACTAACGACTAAAAGGTTGGTTGAAGTACCTATAGTGGTTGCCATTCCGCCTACTAAAGTTGCTAACCCCATTGGTAATAACATACCCGATGAGTCAGTTTTATTGCGTAATGAAACACTAATCAAAATTGGCAATAATAAAACAACAACGGGAGTATTGTTTATAAAAGCGCTTAACCCTCCAGCAAGAATAAGTGTTAATAATAAAGATAATGCGGGACTGATTTTCCATAATTTGGCTAAGTATCGACCAATAGGTTCTAAAGCTCCTGTTCTTACAATACCTTGCCCAAGGATCATTAGTGCACAAACAGTGATTAATGCCTCGTGAGCAAAACCAAAAAATAAAGCACTTGGCTCAAAGTGTACGCCTTCACTGTAAAAAGGAAATACGGTAAACATGACACATAAGATTGTAATTACTGCAAGCGAAGATGTTTCTAATGGTGTGTTTTCACGGCGAAATAAATAGAGTGCAAGAACAGTAATTAATAAAACCACTAATGCATGATGATTAGGTAAGTCAGGAATATTCAAAAGTGATACCGAGCTGATTAAGTTATTTATCTTATATGGTCAGTATATACCTAACATCCATATAATTGGTACTAGTCAACTATTATATATTGATGACAATATTAAATAATACTGAGATAGCAATTCATTTTTATTGTGTTAATTATTTGAACGGACTTAAAAGTAAGTTGTTTAAAGAGGTAGGTTTTAAGTTGACAGTAGTGTCAGTTTTTTGTTCTGATACATTAAATCAGCATGAATTAAGTCAATATTTGTTCTTAATTAACAATGCAAATGGGCTAATAAATAAGAATAGGTAAGATAAAATGTTAAAAGTATACCGTGGTGAGCTATTACACTTTTTAGCGAACCCAGCGAAAGTTGGTGAACAGGACAGCTACCAGTACATAGAAGATGGCTTATTGATCATTAAAAATGGTCTGATAGAACAAATTGGCAGCGCCGAGGAACTATTAGCAACATTAGATAAAAACATTAAGATTATTCACTATGAAAATGCTTTAATAATGCCAGGTTTTATTGACACCCATGTTCATTATCCTCAAACAGAAATGATTGCTTCTTATGGTGAGCAATTGCTTGAGTGGCTTGAGAATTATACCTTTCCTTTTGAGCGTAAGTTTACTGATATAGAATACGGTAAAAATGTTGCCGAATTTTTTTTAAGTCAGTTACTAGATGCTGGCACTACAACCGCTTTGGTTTTTGGTACGGTTCATAAAGAATCTGTTGAGGCCTTTTTCACAGTAGCGCAGCAGAAAAAACTACGCATGATATGTGGCAAAGTATTAATGGACCAAAATTGCCCCAGCTATCTGTCAGACACTCCACAAAGTGGTTATGATGAAAGCAAAGCTTTAATTGAGAAATGGCATAACGTTGACCGTTTACAATACGCAATAACCCCCCGTTTTGCTCCCACTTGTTCAGGTGAACAACTTAGTAAAGCAGGGCAGTTGTTGAGTGAATACCCTAGTGTTTATTTACATACTCATTTAAGTGAAAACAAAGCTGAAGTTACTTGGGTAAACGAATTGTTTCCTGATAATAATGGGTATTTAGATGTGTATGACCAACGTAAGTTACTAGGACGTCGTAGTATCTTTGCCCATGGCGTACATCTGCATGATAGTGAATGTCAGCGGTTAGGTGAAACTGACTCGGCCATTGCTTTTTGTCCAAGCTCAAATTTGTTTTTGGGCAGTGGCTTGTTTAATCTAACCCAAGCACAGAAGTTTAATATTAATGTAGGTCTAGGCTCAGATATTGGTGCAGGTACTACGTTTTCTATGCTAAGTACGATTAATGAAGGCTATAAAACGCAACAACTTCGTCATGATAAATTTAGCCCTTTTCAATCGTTTTATTTGGCTACATTAGGGGGGGCAATTTCGTTAGATCTTGAGGGCACTATTGGTAATTTTACTCGCGGAGCTGAAGCAGATTTTATTGTACTTGATTATAATGCGACACCATTAATGAAAAGGCGCATGCAACATTGTAAAAACTTATCTGAAAAACTTTTTATTTTAAGTATGTTGGGGGATGAACGTCATGTGAAGGCGACGCATATCATGGGGGAGCGTGTTTAGTGTATTATTAAAAAAGTGATAAAATTAACAGAATACTGAAAATTAACAATATGCTCATAGTATATGGTAAGAGTAATTTATTACTGCTTTACTGGGGAAAACCATACTAACAGCGTGAATATTTAGCTATGTATGTTGTTTATTGTAACTTTAATAGGATTGTTTGTGGTAAAGAATAAAGTGTTAGAAGGTAATATTCGACTAAAAAATAAAGCATTAATCTTAAATGCGGCCAAAGAAGAGTTTGTTACTTATGGTTTTAAAGGAGCATCAATTAAACGTATTGCTGAACGAGCGAAGATTCCTCGGTCGAATATTCATTATTATTTCCAAGACAAAACTGATTTGTATCAGCAACTTTTAAGTAACATTATTGCGGTCTGGAATACTGATTATGACACGCTAAATTATGGACAAGATCCTAAAACCGCACTAAGTGCTTACATACGTGCCAAAGTTATGCACTCAAAAAATGATCCTTATTCATCACGAATTTTTGCGAGTGAATTAATTCATGGTGCACCGATATTGCATGATTACCTTAATACTGATTTTAAAGTATGGCTACAAAGTAAAGTGGCAGTAATAAATGTATGGGTTGAGCAAGGCTTGATTGATCAAATAAATCCGCACCATTTATTGTTCTTGATATGGAGTTCAACGCAGCACTATGCAGACTTTAATGTACAAGTGTTAGCCGCTTTAGAACAAAAAGAAATGCATGATAGTGACTTTGAAGCTGTTGTTGTTTCTTTAACGCAAATAATTCTCAAAGGGTGTGGTTTAGAATAACACTTTTAACGCGGTATTACTTTAGGGGCGAATTAGGGGCGAAGTTGAAAGCTGTTGTTTCCAATATTTAAGAGCATTAAGCCGAGTTTTAAAAATATGTTCTTCTGGAATTCTATTTAATATTTTCAATTTGTTAAGTTCATGATGTATTTGATTGTTAATCGTTGATAAAAGTACTTCTCTATTCTGATTTTGATAGCTGACAATAATTTCTTCGATGGCTAAAAGACTTGTCACACCAACCAAATGGGCGTCAGTTAAATCAATAAGCAAAGCTTTATGTTGCTCGGCTTTTGATACCATTTGTTTTAGTCCTCGAGCAACCCCAAACCCTATTGAACCAGATATATTCAGTAAGATGATGTCATCAGGCATAGATGCTAATAGTTGCTTTTCAGTAAGAGAAAGCGATAGTTGATCGGTGTCTTTAGCCGTTAATAAATGAATATTATTTAGTTGAATGTCTGATAACCGACGAATGGTAACTAAATTAGCGATGAATACGCCAATTAAAACTGCTGTAACTAAGTCAAAAATAACAGACATAATCATTGTTGAGAGCATTAAGCAAACACTGAAGAGAGGAATTTGATGAATGCGTTTTAGAAAATTCCAATCAATGATATTAATACCAATGTGAACTAATATTGCGGCAAGAACAACTTCTGGGATGTAAGCCATATATTTACCGCCCCAAAATACAATAACTAGAATAAAAAATGCGTGTAAAATACCAGATATTGGCGTTGTTCCTCCTGCCTTTAAATTAGTCACTGTACGCATGGTTGCTCCGCCACCAGGTAAGGCTCCAAAAAGACCTGCGACAATATTCCCAATACCTTGGCCAACCAATTCTTGATCAGAGTTATGTAAATCTTTGCTGATACTGTCAACGGTTAATGATGTCATTAATGAATCTAGTGTACTTAAGGTGGCAATAAGAAAGGCAGACTTTAACATGTTACCAGTTAAATTAGCGTCCCACACTGGCATGTTAAAAGAGGGGAATGCACTCGAAATAGCACCGACCACTGGTATGTTTATACCTGAAAATACAAAAAAAACTGTTGCTGAAGTTATGGCAATAATACTTGCGGGTATTATTCTAGCAAATTTTTGTGGCCATAAAAAAAGAATCAATAGACAGAAAAAACCAAGTAAGACAGGTGAATTGCTTAGGTTTTTTAGTGATATATCTGTTATGGATGAACCAAATAAAGGTTCAATTTGTGACATGATAATTAAAATACCGATACCTGAAGTAAAGCCAGATATCACAGGATAAGACACCAGAATAAAATATTTTCCTAACTTGAATAACCCAAATACCACTTGAAATAAACCAGCTAAGCTCACTACAGTAAATGCTGCTGCAATACCATGTTCAGGTGACTGTGCGACAAAACTGGTTAATATAGCGGCCATAGCAACGGTTAAACCCGTATTAGGTCCTGATATTTGCTGATTTGTTCCGCCAAATAAAGAAGCAAAAAAACCTGTAATAATCGCGCAATAAATGCCTGCACTAGCACCTGCACCGGAGGTTACACCAAAGGCTAATGCAAAAGGCAGAGCAACAATAGTTGATGTGAGTGCACCAAATATATCCCCCTTAAGGGTTGCTTTATTAAAGTGAGATAAAGAAAGCATGACTACCTAGCTTTACGCGTTTAGTTTTGAAAATATGGTTACTGAAACAAGTACTTAGTGATATAATCGCTATTCTTTCCTATTAATATTGAATAGGGCGTGATCAAGTATATCAAAAAATAGAATACTTGACACTACTGACAGCTTTTTGTTGTCTATTTAGGCAGTCAATAGTGTATAAGCAACATACTAAAAACGTAAAACGCAATATTAAGAAGTATTCAATTAAAACAGAGTCTTGTGATAAAAGGTTTATTATTTAAAAGGAAGCAAAGCCTTTTGAACACTACACCTTTAACAAAACATTAACCGCTTTTATTCAAGCGCAGAGGGCCGTGTAGCTATGGAACAGGTGAGCAAAAACAATGAGAATAGAATAAAAAAAATTGGCTTAATAGAGCGTTTTTTTAAACTGTCAGAACATGAAACAAATATAAAAACTGAGGTTATGGCGGGCTTAACTACCTTTGTCACAATGTCGTACATTATGTTTTTAAACCCTATTATTATGTCTAAAACAGGCATGCCTTTTGATGGTTTATTTTTAGCTACCTGCCTTGGTGCTGCTATTGCAACCATATTAATGGGGCTTTATGCCAATTGGCCAGTAGGGCTAGCACCAGGAATGGGATTAAATGCTTTTTTTACTTTTTCTGTAGTAGGAGCAATGGGTTACAGTTGGCAAATTGCACTAGGCGCTGTATTTCTTTCCGGTGTTATCTTTGTTTTAATGAGTGTTACTCGGTTACGAGAATGGATGCTTGATAGTATTCCTATGAGTTTACGTTTAGCAATGACTGCTGGTGTCGGTTTGTTTCTTGGTTTTATTGGCTTACGTTTCACAGGCATTGTTGTTCCTAACGCTGATAATGTTGTAGCTATAGCTGACTTAACGCATTTTGGTTTTGGTATGTTTGGTCCAGAAGCCCCTGCTTTAGGTTTTCTCAGTTTTTTACTTATTTCAGTACTTAGTTACCGTAATGTTTTTGGTGCTGTGTTGATTGGCATTGCTACGACCACCTTTATTGCTTTTGCAATGACATGGGTTTTACCAACAGATTTTTTTGTCATTGCAGAGGGGGCGAAAAGTTTTGCTCCAGAATCAGGCTTTGTTGCCTATAAAGGTCTATTAGCAATTCCTGAATTTTCAGCGCTGGAACCTATTTTATGGAAGGCAGATATTGTTGGTGCTTTTGAGGTGGCTTTAATTCCCGTCATTGTTACCTTTTTATTTGTTAATATTTTTGATACTGCTGGCACATTAGTAGGCGTAGCAGAACGAGCTAATTTGCAAGACCAACATGGTAAAATTCAGGGGTTAAATAAGTCATTAAAGGCTGATTCTATATCATCTGTTATTGGTACTGCTTTTGGTTGCCCTCCTGTTACTTCCTATGTTGAATCTGCTGCGGGCGTAGCTGTTGGCGGTAGAACAGGGTTAACAGCGATTACAATTGGTTTGTTATTTATTGTGGGTATGTTTTTCTTGCCGTTAGCACAAATGCTACCAGGTTTTGCGGTTGATGGCGCACTGATTTACGTTTCCATGTTAATGATGAGTTCTTTAAAAGGACTAGACTGGGACGACTTAACTGAATATGCCCCAGCAGTATGCACTACGGTTATGATGGCGTTCACTTTTTCTATTGCCAATGGTATAGCGTTTGGCTTTATTACGTACACAGTATTGAAAGCAGGTGCTGGAAAGTCTAGTGAAATATCAGCTGGCGTTTGGGCTCTGACCGTTTTGTTTATTGCTAAGTTTATCTTCTTAACTTAAACCTGTTTTAACCAAATTAATGCATTGTTTTTGACTATTAACTGATGTTTTATTTAGTTAGAAATTAGATTTAACTATGGCAAAAAGCAAAAATTATTTATTAGAATTTATTGAGGATAAAAAATGACAGTTGTAAATTTATTAAAGGCTTCTGTAACGGCTTTTGCGGTTGCAGTATTAACGGTTAATTCAGTTTCTGCAGAAACTTGGAGTAATACCGAAGTACAATTACAAGCATTTGGTGAGCTAGAGCGAGTAGGTACTGGCGGCACTGCGGATACAACCATTATTACTTTGCAACATGCGGGAGGCTGGGAGTATGGTGATAATTTTTTCTTTATAGATCACTCGCGTTATAACGTGAATAATGATGCTAATTTTCCAGTAGAAGATAGTAGTGAGTTTTATGGTGAGTGGTATTCAAATTTTAGTATAGGTGCTATTACAGGTAAAAAATTAGCGTTTGGCCCAGTAAAAGATGTTGGTATTGTTGCTGGAGCCAACTTTGCACCAGAAATTGACAGTATGTGGTTATTGCCAGGTGTTAGGTTTGCATTAGACTTACCAGGCTTTGCTTTTGCTCAAGTTGATATTACTGGCTATACCCATCAAGGTGGTGGCAGTGCATCATCACCTGTTTTCACTGTTATAGATGAAGACTCAAGTTTTATGGTTGATTTTGCATGGGCCTATCCCTTTAAAATTGGATCAACGAGTTGGAGTATTGAAGGCCACTTGGAATATATTGATGGCCGTCAGCAAATTAATAATTTTGGTACTGTTGAACTTGAATCATGGGTGTTATTTCAACCCCAAATTCGTTTAGATTTAGGTGAAGTTTTAGGTAATACCCCTGGCAAGATTTTTGTTGGTATTGAATATCAATATTGGAAAAACAAACTAGGTGAAAAAGGTACCAATGATAATTCAGCACAATTCCTAGCTGTTTGGCGATTTTGATATAAGTTAAATTGAGCGTTTTTTTAACTAAATAAAGTGCTTTTACCTACTAAGATTACTAGATACTTAATAATATTTACTCCAATCATTACTATAGGAAACCGATATGGCAATAAATATGTCAATTGTACAGTCAATGCGTTTACCTTTTTTAGTGTTAACGCCTGTTTGTGTATTTTTGGCTGTGGCGATCGCATTATCTCAGCATATGAATATTTCACTTTTACATGTGTTAGTTTCTTTGGTAGGCGCATTAGCAGCGCATATTGCGGTTAATACAATTAATGAATATCAAGATTTTAAAAGTGGTTTAGACTTTAAAACCAAACAAACGCCTTTTAGTGGTGGTAGTGGCTTATTACCCGCTAATCCTAATTTAGCTAAAAAGGTTTATTCACTTAGCATTCTTTCTGTTTTAGTCACTATTGCTGTTGGACTTTATTTTATCTTTTTATATGGTTATTCAATAATACCCTTGGGAATTATTGGCTTACTTATCATAGTTACTTATACAAAATGGATTAATAAAGCCGCATTTTTATGTTTGATAGCGCCAGGATTAGGTTTTGGTACCTTGATAATTGGCGGTACATATTTTTGTATCACAGGCCATTTCGATAATAGTATGTGGCTGATCACTGTAATTCCTTTTCTACTCATTAACAATTTACTTTTGTTGAATCAGTTTCCTGATATTGAGGCTGACAAAAGTTCTGGCAGAAAGCATTTCCCGATAAAATATGGGATAAAAGCAAGTATTGTTGTATATGCTTTTTTCGCCGTGAGTGCTCAATTGATGCTTGTATACTTAATTAAAACTGAGCACTTACCAGCCTATGCCATAGTGTCAATAATACCCATGTTATTAGGTTATGTTTCTATTACGGGAATGATTAAGTTAGGACAAAATATTGCATCGCAGCCAAAATTTATGGCTGCTAATGTGGCTTGTAGTATTTTAACACCGTTGGTTTTGGCTGTTACATTATTGTTTTAAAAGCTTCTGACATGTTATTTTTAAATGTGTATTTCTTTTTCAATATTGATTTTTAATTGGGTTAAATATTTTTTGTTAAGAATACCTGTCATTACTTAATTGAACTATTATTATTGTTATGCTTGTAAAAGCACACTAATTAATTTAGATTTTGTACAGTTACATATTTATATAATAATAAGGACTGGTTGGTATTTATGCCTTTTTTGCAATTAAAACTTGTATCAAAAATTGAGATAGGTCAAAACAGTACATGTAGTTTTTCTCATCAAGGTGGTTCCATTGGACGGTCTAACGATTGTGATTGGACGCTAGTCGATGTAGATCGATATATTTCTAATAAACATGCTCTAATTAGCTATCAAAATGAACAGTTTTTAATAACTGACACTAGTAGTAATGGCGTGTTTATTAATAATGCTAGAACTCCTTTAGGTAAAAATAATACTCATGTTATAACTCAATCAGATCATATCAAGATAGGTCGTTATGAAATTGAAGTTGATAGTTTACAAATTCTTGATACGCCAATACAAGTTGAAAACCAATCAGCCCAAGTGGGTGATGGAGATTTATTAGGTTTAGTGATGGGCGATGCTGCAAACCATACCAGTGAAAACGAAGCAGATTATTTGAATATTTCTAAGGATAATAATTTTGACCTAGAAACATCATCTGATGAAAGTTTGGGGTTGAATGATATTTTGTCTGGTGCCTCAAATTACCCACCTTCTCATAAAAGCGAAGAATCAATTCCATCGGTTGAACATCAAGCTGAATACCAACCAGAACAAAAGTCAGAATATTTTGAGCCCAAAAAGCCGCCTGTCAGTAATCAACATTCTGTTTCAAATGATGCGAGTATTCCTGAAGATTGGGAACTATCGGGCATATTACCCGCTATTCAAGATTACGAGCCACCTAAAGCAAGCCCTCCCATAACACAAGAAAGCACAGAATCCTCCTTCAATGTTCAACCTTCTCCCGTACAAGTTGACCCCGTAACGCCAGTTGCCTCCATAACTCCTGTTGAGCCTGTATCGCCAATTGAACACGTAGCTCCAGTTGTGCCATCTGAACCAGAAAAATCGAATAATTCAATTGTATCTCAACCCACAGAAAATGGATCAAATGAATTTTTATCTACTTTGTACAATAAATTAGGTTTACCTAAAGAGTATTTAGCGTCGATTGATGAAGAGCAGTTTGCTGAGGATATAGCAACGGTGATGTTATCGACAACTAAAGGTTTAATGTCACTTTTAAATAGCCGAACTGTATTTAAACAAGAATCAAGATTATCGTTAACCTCAGTGCAGCCAAGATCAAATAATCCCATTAAATTTTCAATTGATCCTGTTGATACTCTAGAAATGTTATTACTGAAAAAGAAAAAAGGCTACCTTACTGCAAAAGAATCATATGATGAAGCAGTTAGTGATATTCAATTACACCAAATGGCATTTTTATCTGGATTACAAGCAACGGTTACAGGTGTGTTAAATCAAATTTCACCTGAGTCGATAGAAAATCAAATAAATGAAAAAGGTCGAAGTTTTATGGGGTTGAAAGCTAGTTCCCAATATTGGCAACTTTATAAAGACAAGCAAGAGTTACTCGCCAAAAGTGTAACGGAAAATCTTAATGAAGTATTAAGTACTTATTTTTCCGAAGCGTATCAAGCGCAAATTAATAATTTTAAAAATGATAAAAAATAAGGAAAAAGCATGTTAAATTTCTTTAAAAAAGTGTGTGTTGTTTGCTTGTGTGTATTTTTAACTGCATGTAGTTCAACCTCTGAGAATAATGTTGATTTTAGATATTTGATAAGTGCGGCATCAGATATTAATCCAGATATAGAAGGGCGACCCTCTTCTGTTATTGTTCGTGTGTACCAATTAACTAACAAAATTAATTTTGAAAATGCGAACTATAATGAACTTTTTGAAAGTGAACATAATGCACTAGGGACTGAGTTTATTACACTGAATGAATATTTTATTGATCCGAATAGCAAAAAAGACATGGATTTGAAAATTTCTGAGCATGCTAAATATATTGGTGTAGTTGTTGGGTATCGTAGTGTTGATATGGTTACATGGCGTACGGTAATGGCAGTGCCTGAAGGAAGTTTTTGGCACGGTTCAGGCTTAGAGATAAAAGTTGAAAAACTATCAGTTCGTGTGATCGAAATTTAAAATTAATCATCAGTAAGTTACTAACCAGTAAGTTACTAACCCGTAAATAAAGGAAAAGTCTATATGGCATGGGAAAAGCGAGTCGTTTGGTCTGAAGGCATGATGTTGCAACCGCAACATTTTCAGCAGCAATCTAGATTCCATGAATCTCAACTCCAAAGCAGTATTGGCTTATGCCAACCACATTTTTGGGGGATCTCATCTATTGAGATAGATAAATCTCATTTGAGAAATGGGAAGCTTTGTTTATCTTCGGCTCAAGGTATTTTACCCGATGGTAGTTATTTTAATTTTCCTGATATTGATAACATGCCGCCAGCAATTGATATTGACGAGAGTTTCTTAAATTCTACTGTTTATTTAGCGGTTACTATTAGACGTTATGGTAATACTGAAACGTATAGAGATAACGCAACTCAAAGTCGCTATGGCCTTGTTGAGCATGAAGCTAGAGATGTTTCTGGTACTTCATCAATGTCGCAATGCTTAGAAGTTGCAGGGTTAAGTTTTTCACTTAGAACAGACAAAGACGATAATAACGAATTTAGTTGTATTGCTATTGCTGTTATTGAAGATGTAAGTTTAACTGGCGAAATTACGCTTAAAGAAAATTTTATTGCTCCATGTTTGAATATTAAAGTTAACGGTTATGTTTCTGGCTTTATAAGTGAATTAGTTAAATTAGCCCAACATCGTATCAGTGCACTAGCAGCACGCGTGTCAGTTGCTGGTAAAGCAACTACAACGGAAGTTACCGACTTCCTAATGTTACAATCTCTGAATAGACATTATCCATCGTTAGTTAATTTAGATAGCCAAGAACGAATTACCCCCTATGATTTGTATGAAAAGTTTATTGGTTTAATCGGTGATATGAGCACTTTTGTTAAGCATGATAAGTTAGTGCCTGATTTACCTATTTACCAACAAAATAATTTAACTGAAATATTTTCTGTATTAATTGATGAGTTAAGGCAAGTATTTAGTGTTGTTTTAGAACAAAATTCAATTAATATTCCGTTAATTGAGAAAAAATATGGTATTAGAATAGGGACAATTTCTGACAGTAGTTTATTTACCTCCGCTTCTTTTATACTTGCAGTTACTGCAGATATTTCAACTGAGGAAATACGTCAATACTTTCCGCCACAGGTTAAAATAGGTGCGGTTGAACAGATTAAAGAGTTGGTTAATGTTCAGTTACCTGGAATTCAATTGAATAATTTAGCCGTAGCACCACGAGAAATTCCGTATCAACGTAATTATGTTTATTTTGAATTGATTCAAAATGGCGAATATTGGAATGCTTTAGTTGGTTCTGGTGGCATTGCATTTCATATAGGCACAAATTTTCCAAATTTAAACATGGAACTTTGGGCTATAAGGAGTAGTTAAGAGTGAGCAATGATGATTTGTCAAAAACGTTAATTATTCCTAATCCGGGGGGGAGAAGAAAAGCGACTAATACTGCTGTTAATCCTTCTATCCCTTCAAATCCTGAACCAGCAGCGCCTCAAGTGCCGCAAGCCCGAATTAACCCAAATCAATTTGATCTCAGTGTAGCAGTAAGCACGGGTGAGAATATTATCCTTTCTTATGCTAGTAATATACTTATGCTAGCAAGCAATATTCGTTCTTTAGAACCAAGCAATAGCATTGAGCAGTTACGTTTAGATATTGAAAAGCTGGTTGTTAAATTTGATCAACAAATGCAAGATTCAGGACTCAATAAAGAAGTTGTGCTAACTGCCCGCTATTTGCTCTGTTGTTTAGTTGATGAGTTAGTGCTTTCAACACCTTGGGGATCTGATAGTGTTTGGAGCCACCAAACGTTATTAGGGAAATTTCATAATGAAACTTCTGGTGGCGAAAAATTTTTTCTTATTGTTAATAAATTATTAGAACAACCCCAACGTAACCTTGACTTAATTGAATTGTGCTATGTTTGTATTTCTACTGGATTTTGTGGCAAGTATAGAGTGGTCAATCAGGGGGAAGGGGAGTTATTACAAATTAGTCAAAAACTCTATCAACCCATAGAAAAATATCGCCCAATTGACCGTGACTTATCCCCTAATTGGCAAGGTATTGGTAAAGCGGAAAAAAGTTTTGGCCGTAGATTACCCGCATTTTTTATATATATACTTTTGGGTTTTGTTCTAATCGCTTTATATATAGGGCTTTTAACAAGCTTAAAAACTAAGGTTGAACCTATTTATCAAAAAATTGAATCTGTTGGATGGAATGATTTTGTACTTCAGATTAATGAAAGCCAACCGAAATCAATTGACGTGGACGCCATAGCCGATTCATTAAAACTGACCTTGAAAAAGTCGGTTGATAATAAAATTGTTGCTATTGATGTACGAGATAATATGCTAATTATCCGTCTGATCAGTACTAGTTTGTTTAAATCGGGCAGTAGTCAGGTGAATGAAGATGCATTGCCTGACGTTAACTTGTTGGTTAATTCCATAAAAGACTATGCAGATCGGGTTTTAGTTATTGGTCATACTGACTCCACAGGAAAAGCTGATTCTAATTGGGTTATTTCGCGTAAAAGAGCAGAGGCTGTCGCTAAATGGCTAGACAAAAGTAACAATAAATTAACGAATATTATCACTCGTGGTGTGGCAGACACAGAGCCTTTTGTTAAAGACACTGATAATGACTATAACCAAAGTCTTAATCGACGTGTTGAATTAATACTTGTTTTGAAAGGATTATAACTAGCAATGGACAAAATAAAAAAAATAGTCACTAGCGCATGGTTTATTCCAACCATTTCATTAATTTTAATCTTTTTGGTTATTTGGTTTGCAGGTCCATATTTTGCCTTTGCAGATTATTATCCTCTTGAAGCGTTAAGTAATCGAATTATCTTAATAATTACGATCTTACTAGTATATTTCTTAATTCAATTAATAAAGTATCACCGCAGAGTTAAGAATCAACAAGACATGGTTGCCGATATTACTGAAGATAATAGCGTTAATGAAGCTATTAATGCTGAGTCGGCAGAATTGAAAGACAAATTTAATCAAGCATTTAGTCTGTTAAAAAATAATAAAGCAGGGCCTAGCTCTCTTACTGAACTGCCTTGGTATATGATTATTGGGTCCCCTGGAAGCGGAAAAACAACACTACTTTCAAACTCAGGTTTGAAATTTCCCTTGTTCAATGAATTTTCAAATCAAGCTATTCAAGGGGTTGGTGGCACAAAAAACTGTGACTGGTGGATAACACAAGATGCAGTTTTATTGGACACTGCAGGAAGATATACTTCTCAAGATAGCCACCAAGAAGCGGATAAGTCTGGTTGGACAAACTTTTTAGGGTTGATTAAAAAATACCGAAAAAAACCTGTTAGCGGTTTGCTGGTAAGTTTTAGTATGTCTGATTTAATGACATTAAGTGAATATGATCTTAACCAGCAAATTATGCAAATGAAACAGCGTATTGCAGAAGTTAATGATTTTTTCTCAACTAAATTTCCTATTTACATCATCATTACCAAATCAGACATGGTAGCTGGTTTTAGTCAATTCTATGAAACGTTTTCACATAAAGAAAGAGAACAAACCTTTGGGATAACCCTTGATCGTAATGAAAGTCTTAGTGGCGATTTGCTTCCATCGTTTACACAAAAATTTAATGCATTAATGCAGTCAATTACCCGAAGACAATGGCAACGTATTTCGTTAGAGCGAGATGCTAGTCGTAAGTCTTTAATTTACAGTTTTAGTGATCAGTTTTCTGAATTGCAACCTGCACTGGCAAATGTTATTGAAAATTTATCTAAACAAGATGATGGTTTAACAACGGGTATTGTACGAGGGTTGTATTTTACAAGTGGTACACAATATGGCGCTCCTATTGATAGAATGATTGCCAAAGTATCTCAAAATTTTGGTTTGAAAAGTACAGCTAAAGCGTTATGGAACAATGATCAACGAAGTTACTTTATTAAAGAATTATTGAAAGATGTTGTGTTCCCTGAATCTGACCAATTTGGCGTTTTAACGGGGTATGAAAATCGAAAAAGTACCATTAAAAAAGTTTCTATGGCGGTAGCTGGGGTTTTTACTTTAGCTGTTTCTATCGGTTTATTTATTAGTTATAGCAACAATGACCATTATATTTCGTTAAGTGAAAAATCTGTAGATAGTTGGAGTGAACAGTATGAAAACCCAAATAATAGCGGTGATATCAGAAGCTATATTCCTGCCCTAAATGACTTTTCAAATAATATATCTGCATTGATTGAGCTAGATAATGCACAATTCTCAGGTTTAGGATTAGCACAATCTGATGCTTTACAGGGAGCATTAACAGCCAGCTATGGACGTTTACTTAACACGGTGCTTTTACCTTATGTAAAGAGCGAAGTGGAATTACAATTGAGTAACACTCAAGAGGCGAGTGAACATTATCAGGCATTGAAGGCTTACTTAATGTTATCAAGTACGGATAAACGAGATGATAACTTTTTAATTTTTTGGTTACAAAGAAACTTAAACAATAATGAATATTTTTCAGCAGCAGAATTTGTGCAATTGTCTGCACATATTGAGAATTTAATTCAAAACAAAATGGTTTTTGAATCGATAAATGAACAACTTGTTGCTAAAGCAAGACAAGACTTACGTTCTCAACCGATTGCAGATATTTATTACAAACAGTTTAGACTGAATTATCTTAACGATAGCGATATGTTGTCTATGGCACAATTAGCTGGAACTGATTGGCGGACAGTTATGTCGACAGAAAAGGATGGCATATTAACTATCGCAAAATTATATACTCCTGAATTATTTACACAAATAACATCAAAAGATATTAAAAATTATTTGAAAAAGATCGACAATGAGTCATGGATTTTAGGGGAAGGTAATATCATAAATAAAGGGGCATTAGCTGTTCAATTAGAAAAGATATATGCTCTTGATTATGTCAATAATTGGCAGTCATTATTAAATTCAATATCAATGAATAAAATTGATAATATGGATGCATTAAACTCTGCGCTTATGCTTTTAAGTCGAGTGGATTCACCGTTGTTCTTATTATTAGATTCAGCTTCGCAGGCAACCAAGTTAGTTGAAAATGTAGCAACATCATCTTTAGCTAATTTATCCGCAAGAGGGGGCGCTGTACTTGATAAATCGAAAAAGATTAATGCACTACGTAATAATGATACCTCTGAATATTTCATAACGTCACAATTTATTAAATTGCATGAACTGATGAGCGATGAGAGAAAAACCGTCGTACAGCAGAAAATGTCGGCGGTAATTTCAGAAATTTCTGTGGCGTTGTCTTTTGGAATGAAAAACGAAGAAGCAAAAATTGATGAGGGTACTTTTAGCTCGTTGGATGCTTTTGGCTATGTCCAAATTGAACCGTTCAATCTATGGATTAGTCAGTTGTCTAGTAATATCAAAAATATGCGCAACCAACTTCTCAAAAATAAAATTGCAAAAATTTGGCAACAAGATGTATTAGCACAATGTAATGATATTATTTCATTTAAATACCCATTTGAAAAATCATCTAAAACAGATGCGAGTTTAGTGGATTTACAAACGCTTTTTGGTACATCAGGAGCTATACATCAGTTTTTTGTTGAACATTTACAACCGTTAATTAAGAGTAAAGCTTATCCGTGGCAGTGGAAGGATAATGTAGCTGAAACTCATGGTTTTAGTCCTGAAGTACTTCCTTTTTTTGAACAACAAAGTAGAGTGAGAGATAGTTTATTTGTTATTGATGGCAATAGAGCACAACTTGATTTTTCTCTCAAACCCATATTTTTAGATTCTCGTTTAGCTAAGTTTAAAATGTCTATTCATGGGCAAAATATGAGTTATCAATTTGGTCGTCCAATTACAACCAATGTTTCATGGCCTCCTGAAAATTTCAGTGCAAATAGCCAATTCAACTTTATTCGTCGTGATGGTAGTGAGGTGGTGGAAATAAGAAATGGTTTATTTGCTTTTTTCAGGTTGTTAGATGCTTCTGATATAAATCAAGTTAATCGTAACAAAGTAGAAGTAACTTTTTCTAAAAATAATTTTAAAGCGATATATGAATTGTCAGGAAAAGGTAAAGTCAATCCAGTTATTTTTTCTCAACTGGCTAATTTTAAATGTCTTGCAGCGCTATAAATTGATGATGAAAATAGGATATTTTGGGAAGTTACCAGGTTATGGCGATTTTATTCAACGAAATGTTTCGCCTGATTTTGTGAAACAATGGGATAACTGGTTATTAAAATCAATTGAAAGCTCACGATTGCAGCTTGGTGAACAATGGCGAGAGAGGTACTTTAATAGTCCTATATGGCGCTTTGTTATCTCGCAAAAAGGCTTGATTGATGCGCCAATTACTGGATTTATGATGCCAAGTATTGATAAGAGTGGAAGAAGTTATCCCTTTACAATTATTTGTCAGCCAGATTGCCATGTTAATCCTTTTGTTCTTGCTAGAGAAACAGAAGTTTTTCATGGATTAGCTGAAGATTTTGCTTTAAGTTTACTAGAAAAAGAACGACCAGATCTTGATGAAATTTCAACAGTGCTTGATGAAATATATAAAGATGTAGTTGCTTTAACTTTTAATGGTGCTGATGTGATTGCCACTTCATCTGTAATGGAGATTGCTGCAATGTCAGGTATAAATAAGCTTGATTTTAGTTTAAGTAATGACACACTGTTAGAGAAGCTATTAATGATGCAAAATATAAATATTTCTATTTGGTCAATGGATGGAGTTTCTGGCGTTGGTGCACAAAAACGGTATTTTTCAGGGATGCCCCCTACGGATAATTATTATTCGTTTTTAATTGGAGCAATAAATGAGTAACGCTTGGTATAGCTTTTCTGTTTCAGATGTTGGCAAAAAACGCTCCGTCAATCAAGATTCTATCTATGTTGATAATGACCAAAAGGTATGGGTTGTTGCTGACGGAATGGGGGGACACAGAGACGGGGATAAAGCGAGTCAGGCTATTGTAAGTGCCTTTGAAAAATTAACGTTCAGTAACGTTATGTCTGAACGACTAATCCAAATTGAAAAAAGTTTACGTGCACTAAATGTTGAATTACAAAACTATTCGACTAATACACTCAATGGTCAATTAATTGGCTCTACTGTTATTGCTTTAACTGTTTGCCAAGGGATTTGTGCTGTAATTTGGGCAGGTGATTCAAGGTGTTATAAGCTTAGTAATGGGCAGATTGATCAGATAAGTTGGGATCATAGCTATGTTGATGAATTATTGCGGTCTGGACATATGGTTGAGGAAGAAGCCGCGACGAGTAAATTGTCTAATGTGATCACCCGAGCGTTAGGAGCACACGAAGAAGTGTTTTTTGACCATGTAATTTTTCCCTATTCAGATGAAGATACTTTTTTACTTTGCAGTGATGGGTTAACCAATGAGTTAACCGATAAAAAAGTGAGCGAGCTTGTGAGCCATAAAGGTTGTTCTCAAGATGATATTGATCGATTGCTAACTGAAACCTTAGATCATGGCGCTAAAGATAATGTTTCTATTATACTTATATCAACTCGTCAGCGTCGACCGCATAACAGTCATGAAAGTAAGCTTGTCGCGTCTCATAGTCAAAAATTAAATGAGCTGTCGAATGCCCTGTTTAATCGTGAAATTGAGTTAGATCATTATTACTATAAAATGGCGGAAATTATTGACCATTCTATATCGTCACATAATAGCTTTATAGGGCAAGAAACACAGGAAATACCATCAATAAAGATAGATGATGAACAGATAGAATCAAGCACAGCCGAGTTTCCTAAATTATCCAAATCAGCACCAGCAAGGTCTCAGCTGGATACTCGGTATTACTTTTTATTGACTGTCATTGTTACTTTATTGTTAGTGCTGATTTACTTAGTCGTAAGTTAGTTTTATGCTCTGTTGTTTACTTTAAAATATAGTAATGTTTGAACTGTAGATAACCCTTTTTAATTGTCCGTTTTTTTTACAGTGACATATTAATTATATAGTTGTTTTTTGTTTTTATATTGATTTTCAAAGGTTTTTTATTTTTGGTCTTTATCTTGCATTTATTGTAAGTATAAAGAGTGTATGTAGTTATTCAGAAAATTATTGACCCGTTAAGGGCTTAAGGAAGTAGTATGAGTTCTAAAATATTAAATGCTGTATTATTCTGTTTGTTATCGCTTTGTTTTATGGGTAAAGCTAATGCAACCTTAATTGTTGGCGATCAATATGAAGATTCTGTTCAATCTGGACTGTATTGGGAATATGTTGGTAGTTATAATTTAGCAGATCAAATTGATTCATCAGCAAAAACTTATAATGGTATCGAAGCAGCATTGCTCTTTTTCCCTGGGCTTTCAGCTGATGATATTGCTTTAAGCACAAATAATGAGAGTTCTAGTGTTTTTCTTGTTAATCATCAAGCTTTTTATGATACGTTTAATGGTGGTTCAATAGGTGTAACAGGTGTAGTTGAAGCGTTGGAAGATATAGCTCCTACTGATGCCAATGGAAATTCATATTATGATTCAATAGGGGATATTTCTGCTAATGTTTATGATCGTTTTAACTCTACTGAAGATTTTGAACGCGCGAAAACACTTTACGGCATAGAATTGCCTGTATATATAACCCATGTATTTAAATCTGTTACTACTTCAGTACCTGAACCTTCTACGCTTGCTATTTTTGCTATAGCCTTAGTTGGTTTAGCAAGTCGTCGTATAAAAAGATAAGATATTTATATTCTTTAAATCTGGCGGTGTTCATTAATACCGCCATTTATAGTTAGCTATCATCGTAGTTGTTTACTCACCAGTTTAGTGTTATTGAAAGCTTTAGATTTAATAACAATCCTCATTTAGTTAAAACTAAATAGCCTTACTTAGATTTTGTTATTAGTATAAAGTTCTAAGGTCACTTTTCTAGCGAATGAAATTAATGCTCTTTATTGACTTTTTTCACTAATTAGCCCATAAAGGGTAGTTAAAATAAACAATATGATGTGATAAATATATTTATTGTTGTATTTAACAATTACCAGTCAACTTCAGTTTTTTAGATAATCTTAAATATCTGGTAAACCAATTATAGGAATGTTGTTCATGGAAACTTATACCAACCCTCAAAATGCACAAGTCATTGATATTAGCGGTGATGTTCGCTCAAGTTTAGCTACCAATTTATTACAAGTTGGTGATACCGTCGAATCAGGTGCCGTCTTAATGCTAGCAAAAAATAGTGAAATTACGGTTGTTTTAGCTGATGGTAGTCATCAACGTGTTTATAGCTCTGGTGACGAATTATCGAATGAAATTCTTGTTGAAAATGTATCTGTTGCAGGAAGTGAAAAAGTTCTTGAAAACTCCAGCGTTGAAGATGCTGACATGAACAATATACAGAACGAAATTGAGGCTATTCAGGATTTAATTGCGTCAGAAGATGATGTAGAACTTCCAGATACAGCTGCAGGTGTAACCAGCAATGAAGGAACAAGCTTTGTTACCGTTGACAGAACGGGTGACGAGACGTTAGCCGAAGCGGGTTATGATACAAGTGAGCAGCAAAATAGTTTACCTGAAATCGGTGAACTTGATGTTATATCCCTTACCTCTATTGTTGATGACGATGAGGCTGTTTCGACGGATGAAGACACTCTTATCACAGGTAATACTTTAAACAGTGCGCAAAATTCTGACTTGGCCGTTACAGGATTCGAAGTCAATGGTGTCACTTACGCTGTTGGCTCTACAGCTTCTTTAGTAGAGGGTGAGTTAACGCTAAACAGCGATGGTAGTTATACGTTTTTACCAAGTGATAATTACAACGGTGATGTTCCTGTTGCAACTTACACCGTAGAAAATAGTACGGGTGATAGAGATATATCAACGTTATCTATTGTTGTTGAACCTGTAATAGATTTAGCAGATGATGAGGAAATCGTTAGTAATAATGAAGACACAACGATAACAGGTGATGTACTCATAAATGCTTCAAGTCCTGATGATCCGTTAAGCGTCACTGGTTTTGAAGTTGGGGGTGAGACATATGAGATTGGTGATACAGCTAATTTAGAAGAAGGTGATTTAACATTAAATGAAGATGGTAGTTACACCTTTGTTCCCACCGAAAATTATAATGGTCCCGTTCCCGTGGCTACCTATACGGTATTAGATGGTGCAGGGGATCAAGTTACCTCGACATTAACTATCGTAATTGATCCTGTTAGCGATTTAATAGATGAAGATGAAGTTGTTAGTATTGAAGAAGATACGACGTTAACGGGGAATGTATTAAATAACGCTTCAAGTCCTGATAATCCATTAAGCGTAAATGGTTTTGAGATTGGTGGCGAAACTTATAATATTGGTGATACAGCTATTCTAGACGAAGGCGAATTAACAATAAATTCTGATGGTAGTTACACCTTTGTTCCAGCCGATGATTATCATGGTGATGTACCCGTTGCAACCTATACAGTTGAAGATGGTGCAGGTGATACTGATATATCGACTTTAACAATTACAGTTCAGTCAGTGAAAGATTTAACCGATGATGATGAAGTTGTCAGCATAGATGAAGACACCACTGTAACAGGTAATGTATTAAACAATGCTTCAAGCCCAGATGAACCGTTAACGGTAACAGATTTTGAAATTGGCGGCGTTACTTATGCTATAGGAGCAACCGCTTCTATAGTCGAAGGTGATTTAACCATTAATGCTGACGGAAGTTATAGTTTTGTGCCTAGTGAAAACTATAATGGTGATGTGCCTGTCGCAACTTATACAGTTGAAGATGGCGCAGGTGATACCGATATATCGACTTTGACAATTACCGTTAATCCAGTAAGCGACTTAACTGATGGTGATGAAGCGGTAAGAATAAATGAAAATACTAGTGCAATAGGTAATGTGTTAAACAATGCCTCAACTCCTGATAATCCTTTATCAGTAACTGATTTCACCGTTGGTGGCACTCAATATGCGATCGGTTCAACGGCAGTGCTGTCTGAAGGCAACTTAACCATCAATGCTAATGGTAGTTATGTCTTTGTTCCTAGTAATGATTATGTTGGTGTTGTTCCTGTTGCAACTTATACTGTAACTGATGGTGCGGGTGATACTGATTTATCTTCATTAAGAATCACGGTTGATGGGGGAGGAAATATTCCACCTGTTGCCGCAGATGATAGCTTTAGTGTTGATCAAGGCGAAACCGTGTCAGGTAATGTCATTACACATAATGATGGTGACGGCGTGGTTGATACAGACGGCGGTGATGGTGCTACCTTAACGGTTACACATGTTAATGGTAATGCCTTAGTGTTTGACGCTTCAACAGGTTATGCAACCATTACTTTAACTGATGGAACGTTACGAATTAATGCTCAAGGTGAATTTGACTACACTGATACCAGTAATGATGGTAGTAATGCTAGCTTTAACTACACCTTAAGTGATGGCACGGACATTGATACGGCTGATGTTACCATTACGGTTGAGCCATTAGAAAACATTCCACCCGTTGCCGCAGATGATAGCTTTAGTGTTGACCAAGGTGAAACCGTGTCAGGTAATGTCATTACACATAATGATGGTGACGGCGTGGTTGATACAGACGGCGGTGATGGTGCTACCTTAACGGTTACACATGTTAATGGTAATGCCTTAGTGTTTGACGCTTCAACAGGTTATGCAACCATTACTTTAACTGATGGAACGTTACGAATTAATGCTCAAGGTGAATTTGACTACACTGATACCAGTAATGATGGTAGTAATGCTAGCTTTAACTACACCTTAAGTGATGGCACGGACATTGATACGGCTGATGTTACCATTACGGTTGAGCCATTAGAAAACATTCCACCCGTTGCCGCAGATGATAGCTTTAGTGTTGACCAAGGTGAAACCGTGTCAGGTAATGTCATTACACATAATGATGGTGACGGCGTGGTTGATACAGACGGCGGTGATGGTGCTACCTTAACGGTTACACATGTTAATGGTAATGCCTTAGTGTTTGA
>CBDLPA010000026.1:0-52591 GCA_965305135.1 uncultured Colwellia sp. | reverse complement strand
AAAAGCAAAGATTTTTATGGTTTAAGTTGACGTGGGGAGTCATACCAACGCCCCACTCACCGGAATTTTGGGAGCGAAGCGAGTAAAATTTCCGTGTGCAGTGGATTGTTATGCATTGCTCTGTGCCCACCAAACAGAATTTAAGTAAGCTCTCTTTCACCCCAAATGAGCAAACGCCTGCTTCTTGCAGAAATGCCGAACTGACAGGCATACTCATCCCAGCATAGAAAAAGCGACTGATAGTATCTTCTTCACAATTTCCGGATCTTCACCACGAGTGAGCTGTGACGAAGCATAGCTTATCTGTGCGTCGATATAGGTGGCTGCAAACTCTGGTGACATGTCTGCAGAAAACTCACCTTTGGCCTTTGAACGCTCCACCCATTTCCTGAAAGCAGCTAATCCTTGCTCCTCAAGGAAATCAACTTGCGCTCGTGTTGCTTCACCCAAGTGCGTACGTGATTCACGCATTTTAATAAAAAGACATCCCATTGGGGACTCATGATGACAACTAGCTGAGGTGGCAAATGATACGAGGCTATCAAGCGTCTCTCGAAACGAAGTTTCACTGTTCAACATCTGCTGTACAGGATTTAGTACTTGTTCCTGATACCTAATAAGTACTGCTTTCATCAAGCCATCTTCATTCGAAAATTCACGATAAAGCCCTGGCTTCGATACACCAGATCTCCTGCAGATTTCATTCAGGGATAAATTGCCGATGTCCTCTTTCCAATAGGCTTCCATTGCCACATCCAAAACGTGGTCTCGATCTAGGGTCTTGGGTCGCCCCCTTAAAGGTTTTGTTGGATTTGAACTCATTTTTATACCACCCGGTATTTTAATTTGACATGTAACGCCTTAGCCATTATTATACCAACTGGTATTTAATTAACAACCTAATAGGAAAGAAAAATGAGTGACGCAAAAACAAACATAGTTATCACCGGAAGCAGTAGTGGATTTGGCCAAAAATCAGTAAAGGACTTTGCTGATAAAGGCTATCAAGTGTTCGCCACCATGCGTGGCCCAGAAGGTAAGAATGCCGCAGTGAAGGCCGAGCTGGAAGCATATAGCGATTCCATCCATGTTGTTGATATGGATGTCACCAATGATGAATCTGTCAAAACTGCCATCGCAAGTATGCTGGCTAAAGCGGGCAAAATTGATATTTTGCTTAACAATGCAGGTGTAATGTATCTTGGCATTACGGAGGCTTTTAGCATTACCCAAGCCAGAGAGCAGATGGAAACCAACTACTATGGTGCTATGCGCACTATACAGGCAGTTTTACCTGCGATGCGTGAGGCCAAATCCGGTCTGATCATTAACACCTCATCCATGGTTGGCCAGATTTCAGCGCCGTATTTCTCTACTTACGCTGCCACCAAACATGCTTTGGAAGGCTACCTCCAGGGCTTACGCTACGAAGTAGCGCCATTCGGCATCGATATAGCTATAGTACAACCTGGCCCATTCCCTACAGGTCTAAGCGCATCAGGACAACAACCATCACGCACAGACATACTAGACAGTTACGGTGAATTGGCAAAGATTCCTGCTGCTATGTTCGAGGAATTCGGTAAATTTATGCAGAGCGATCAAGCACCTGATCCACAGATGGTTGTAGATACTTATTTGGCGCTTGCAGATATGCCGGCAGGTAAACGGCCTACACGCACGGCGGTCGGTTTGGTTTGGGGGGTTGATGAAATTAACGCTGCCAAACAACCCATCCAAGACCGTGTTTTGAAAGAAATGCAACTAGACAATGTACTAGGCGGCGCTGACGCGTAATTTTAGGTAACAGGGGCAAACTATTTTTTGTCCCTGTTACAGTCATATCACAATCGCACCCTTCGCTGGGATGCGTCCAGTAATAATTCTTTAGCTACGATTAGCTCAGCGAAATTGAAGGCGCGCTAATGGTCACTACACGAACTGCATAACGCCCGCAGCATGCGCAGCTTTGTAGTGAAGGCGAAGCCGCAACGAAAAAGCTGTCGCCATGCCTGCGATTGTTATGTGCTGTCGCGAACATTAACCAAGCCCCAATCTGCTGACAATAGCGCTACATTCTTCACGGTCGAAATTTGAATTAGTAGCAGAGCATGCGTGCTTCATGAAATTTGAGATAGATGAATCATCACTAATCGAAAATTTGTTTCTTTTAGATAACACCTTATCCAAGAAATAGATTCCTTGGGAAACATCGACTAACAACTGAGCAGTAATAAAACTTATATGGCTGGAAATATCATGCCTCTTTGAGCCATTTAAATCTTCTTCATTCTCAAGCCATCGCTTTATGTAAATATCTCGCGTCTTATCTTTCTTTTTTATGCCCTCAATCGATCGCTTCATCCGAGACACAAGCATTCTTTGGTCGGGGCTAATCATTCTATCTGTTCCAGCAAGCTCAACTATGAGGTTTTCAATTAGCTTTAAATCTAGAGGGGCGGGACCTGAATAGCTCTGTCTCAAGGGGCCTCTGTATTCTTCTAGCAAGGCAGGAAACCAGCTTATAAGATCGTCCTTAAGTATAGAAAAATCGTTATAGAACGCATTTTCAAGGGCTTTGGATCGTTCTCTAAATAAACTTACCGCTAGGCGGTGCCCAAGGAAAACACCTATTAGCGCACCTAAAACGCCACCACTGATGAGTGCACCTAGGACAAAACTTAGCAAGCTATTTTCCATTACTAGAAGCCTCTCGCTCTACCGCATAACAGTTTAATAGTAGGCAAATTGCCGCCTTTCTACAAAGGTAACTTTCGCCTACATTTTGTAAATTAAAAATTATGCTAATTTATTTTATTATTTTAATCAATAACTTAATTAAATATTCGATTTTTTATTTAAAAAATCAAACGCTTTAATTTATGTAAACTTGTGGAAAGGCGGCATCACGCCAAACTGTATACATATATAGTATATATAACTGAACAAATGCGGTTAAAACGTTACGCTAAAAGAACGATTGAAACATATACTTATCGGATTAAAGCCTATATAAATTTTAATAATAAAATACATCCTATTAATTGCCACGGTCAAGATGTTGAGGCTTTTTTATCCTACTTAACTAATCATATGAATGTCGCACCCCGAACCCAAAATGTTGCTTTGAACGCTTTGGTCTTTTTATACCGACATATTATTAATAAACCTTTAACCTTCGAGCTTGAATTTAATAAAAGTAAAATTGAGACTAAACTACAATTAAATATTGCTTCAAGCATCGCTAAAAATGACTTAGCAAGGTAGTGTTCAAAAATTTGTGTCATTTCAGTAAACTAGTAAAAACAGGAATGACACGTGACAACTCAATTCGATTTTCAAGAAGCAGTGCAAGCACTTTAAGCGGGTAAAAATCTTAATGGTAAAGGCGATGTACTCACTTCACTGATCAAACAACTAAGCGAAGCGGCTCTGCAAGCAGAGCTTGAACAACACCTCGCCAATGAAGGAAGCGGCAGAGTTAGCGCTTGATGAACTTGACGCTAAATGGGGAGGTTCTTATCCATTGGTTATTAATTCCTGGCGCAATAAATGGCATCACTTATCTTATCGGCTTACTTTAAGTACCCTGACCTGAGCACATTCGCCTTTGGGAACAAACCCATCCCCAACTCTAGTACCTTTTAATCCAGTAAAATGTGCTGGAGCTGAATAGTATTTACCCTCAACTAACTAACTCCGTAGACGATATGCTCCTTTTGGAATAGAAAATTCAATTTCAAAATAGCTAATATTTGTTATTAATAAAATAATTATCTGATATAGACCATAAATCAATTATTGTTACGCTGGAATTATCATTAGACATTTATTAACGATAAATATTTAAAATTTTTTTCTTAATAGATAAAGCGTCCAATAGGCGTCCACGAAAATAAACAAAGATAATTAAGAGACATTACAGGAGGGTAATCAATTGATTTTTAACGTTAAAAATGGTGGCCCCTCAGTGACTTGAACACTGGACCTACCGATTATGAGTCGGGCGCTCTAACCAGCTGAGCTAAGGGGCCATATACATAGAATGCATATACTTAATTAGGCTATTTACGGTAAACAGCTCAATTAAGCGCGTGCAGTATAAGCATTTTTTATTTTATTGTCACCACTTGAATAGTAAAAAATAAGTAAAATACGTTTGGTTGCTGTATTAATAAACAAAAAAGAGTAAGTTAGCTAAACTAACTTACTCTTTTTATATAATTTCAAATAAACATTATAAAATATTTATTAATAATTACTCACCATCTAAGAAACTTTTCAATTGTTCTGAACGAGAAGGATGACGTAGTTTACGTAAAGCTTTTGCTTCAATTTGACGTATACGTTCACGTGTTACATCAAACTGTTTACCTACTTCTTCTAACGTGTGATCAGTATTCATATCAATACCAAAACGCATTCTAAGTACTTTAGCTTCACGTGCAGTTAAGCCAGCAAGTACTTCATGTGTTGCGCCTTTTAGGTTTTCTGACGTTGCTGAATCAACAGGTAACTCACCACTGCCATCTTCAATAAAGTCACCTAAGTGTGAATCTTCATCATCACCAATTGGCGTTTCCATTGAAATAGGCTCTTTAGCAATTTTTAATACCTTACGAATTTTATCTTCAGGCATAATCATGCGTTCAGCTAATTCTTCTGGTGTTGGCTCACGCCCCATTTCTTGTAACATTTGACGAGAAACACGATTCAGTTTATTAATCGTTTCTATCATATGAACAGGAATACGAATAGTACGTGCTTGGTCAGCAATTGAGCGCGTTATAGCTTGACGAATCCACCACGTTGCGTACGTTGAAAACTTATAACCACGGCGGTATTCAAATTTATCAACGGCTTTCATTAAGCCAATGTTACCTTCTTGAATTAAATCTAAGAACTGTAAACCACGGTTAGTGTATTTTTTCGCAATTGAAATAACCAAACGTAAGTTAGCTTCAACCATTTCTTTTTTCGCACGGCGCGCTTTCGCTTCACCAATAGACATACGGCGATTTATATCTTTAATGCCATGAATATTTAAATGCGTTTCTTCTTCAATTTGGTTTAATTTATAAATACAACGTTCTACGTCAAGTTCAATGTCGGCAAGTTTAGCTGAATAGCTATGACCTGCCGCTTTTTGCTCTTCAAACCAATTTTTTGAGGTTTCATTACCTGGAAAAATTTTAATAAACGTGGTTTTGGGCATGCCTGCACCCATAACACAGTGCTTCATAATTAAACGTTCTTGCACTCGTAATCTGTCCATTACGCTGCGCATGTTTTTCACAAGTCTATCAAAGAGTTTAGGAATTAAACGAAACTCTTTAAATACTTCGGCAACACCGTCTATCGCTTCTTGCGCATCTTTATGGCCACGACCATTTTTTTCTATTATTTTGTTGGCATTTTCGTAAGCATCACGTAGCGCAGTAAATTTTTCACGGGCTAACTCTGGATCGGGCCCCGTGTCTTCTTCCTCTTCGTCACTTTCTGCATCTTTATCTTCATCATCGTCATCATCACTATCTTCATCATCAAGCTCTTCTTTTGACAACTCAGAGCCAACATGTGTTGCTGCAGCGGCAACATCATCATCTTCAGCATCGGGATCTAAAAAACCAACTATAATGTCGGTTAAACGCACTTCTTCAGCTTCAAAGTTGTCCCACATGTCTAATAAATAGTTTATCGCTGGTGGGTATTCAGAAACGCTGTGTTGAACTTCTTTGATACCTTCTTCGATACGCTTGGCAATAACAATTTCGCCTTTACGCGTCAGTAATTCTACTGTACCCATTTCTCGCATATACATACGAACGGGATCAGTTGTTCTACCTATTTCACTTTCTACCGTAGCTAATGCTTGGGCAGCGGCTTCTGCAGCATCTTCATCGGTATTGGCTTCGCTCATCATTAGCGTGTCGGCATCAGGGGCATTTTCAAAAACTTGAATACCCATATCATTGATCATACTAACAATATCTTCGACTTGATCTGAGTCGATGATATCTTGAGGAAGATGGTCGTTAACTTGCGCAAACGTTAAATAACCTTGTTCTTTACCTTTGGTTATTAAATCTTTCAATCTAGATTGAGGGGCTTTTTCCATTGACGAGTATCCACCTATGTCTGGTATATATGGTTTTTAAAAAACAATATTGTAAATATGGGGTAGTAAAAAATTGCACAAAATAAAGCAGGAAATTATAGCGAGTTTTTTGCACTATTTCCACCATTGAATTTAGGTATTAACCTGCTACGTTGCTTTAAACACCGCAAAAGCAACCTTCAATTAAGCCAATGAGCGCCTAAGCATTAAGTATTGCTTGTAGCTCTTGCCTTTCTTGGGTGGTTATTTGTTTAATACGTGCTTTTTGCAATAAAAACTCCGTTCGCTTTTCAACAAAGCTATTCAGTAATTTCTCAATACTATCAAGAAAAACATCTGCTGCGGCATCGGGGGCAACATGATGTTCCCAACACATTAATTTTGCTAGCTGTTTACCTTGTTCTGTATCTCTAAAATACTCCAATAATTGTGCCGTTTTTATACTTGGTTTTTCTTGGCACAGTCGCAATAACTGGCTAAGCAATTCAACACCAGGAACACCTAACGGCTCTAATACTGAAATATCTTCTAGTTCTTTTACTATATGGGGATGTTCAAGCAGTAATGCAATAGCTAACCTAACAGGGGTAATTTTGGTGTTTTTACGTGTTATTTTTTTACTGGGGCTTGCGTTCAGTTTTTGTAACTCTAATAGCCGTTTTTCACTTGTTACACCAAAATGTGCCGACATTTCATCAATAATTGAATTTTTTAACATACTGTCAGGGAGTTTAAAAATATAAGGTTGAAGCTTATCAATTAAAGCGACTTTTTCTTCCATACTATTTACTGGGTTGTCTTCTAAAAACTTATCAAACAAAAATTGCGATAGTGGCATGGCTTGGTCAAGTATTTTTTCAAATGCTTGTTGGCCTTTTTCACGAATTAATGAATCGGGATCTTCGCCATCAGGTACAAAAACAAATTTCAATGAAAAACCATCGCGAATTAAAGGTAAGGCATTTTCCATTGCCCTCCATGCGGCATCACGCCCAGCTCTATCGCCATCGTAACAACAAATAACTTCTTTAACGGTACGAAATAAGGTTTGCAGTTGATCAGACGTTGTTGAAGTACCTAAAGAAGCTACAGCATAATCTACGCCATGCTGAGCAAGAGTAACGACGTCCATATAACCTTCAACAACCACTAATCTGTTTAATGTTTTATTAGCCTGTTTGGCTTCATATAAACCATATAATTCTTGACCTTTGTGATAAACCCGAGTTTCAGGTGAGTTTAAATACTTTGGTTTCTCATCACCCAACACTCTACCGCCAAAACCAATAACACGTCCGCGTTTATCACGTATAGGAAACATAATTCGCGCGCGAAATCTGTCATAAGGTCTATTTTTATCGCCTTGTATTGCCATACCTAAATCAACAAGTTGTTGATTGGCTTTGCCTTGGGAAGAAAACACCTTCATCATGCCATCCCACGCGTCACTGATATAGCCAATACCAAAGCGTTTAACTATTTCGCCACTTAGCCCTCTGCTTTTTAAATAGTTGATGGCGGTTTCTTTATCAGCCGCGGTTTTTAATTGTTGCTGATAGAAGCGACTCACTTGGTTCATCAGTTCGTAATCGTCTTGCTTTTGTTGATACGCCAGTTGTTGTTGACGTTGCTGTGCTGGGCTTGCATTATTTTCTTCACGCACCACCTCAACACCACAGTAGCTAGCAAGCTCCTCAACCGCATCAACAAAGTCTAAGCGGTCAAATTCCATTAAAAACGAAATAGCATTGCCGTGCTCACCGCAACCAAAGCAGTGGTAAAATTGTTTGTCTTGACTAACGGTAAAAGAAGGTGATTTTTCGTTATGAAAGGGGCAACAGGCTTGATAATTTTTACCTGCTTTTTTCAAAGGTACACGGCCATCTATCAAATCAACAATATCAGCACGCGCTAATAAGTCATCAATAAATTGTTTAGGGATACGTCCAGCCATGTTGCTATTATATTAATCTTTTAAAAATTGAGGAAGGTTATTATACCTGAGAATTCCCCCTCGCTAGAAACTATTTATTTTATATAATTTTGTTCTTATTAGACAAAAAAATACCGCAGTATTAAAAATAATGCGGTATTTTGTCGGTAGTGTTTGTTGAAATATATTCCAACCTACGCTAATTCAGCTATTAAGCTTCAGCGATAACAACTACTTTAATGTTAGTATCAACATCAGTGTGTAAGTGAATAGCGATTTCAAATTCGCCAGTTTCACGAATTGCACCTAATGGTAAACGTACTTCAGCTTTAGTAACTTCTACGCCAGCTTCTGTGATCGCTTCAGCAATATCACGAGTACCAATTGAGCCGAATAATTTACCTTCTTCACCTGCTTTAGATGCGATAGTAACTTCAGCCAATTCAACAATTTTAGCTGCACGAGCTTCAGCTGTTGCTAAAACTTCTGCTAGGTTAGCTTCTAATTCAGCACGACGTGCTTCAAAGTGCTCTACGTTAGCTGCTGATGCAAAAACTGCTTTACCTTGAGGTAGTAAGTAGTTACGTGCATAACCTGATTTAACAGATACCTTGTCACCAAGGCCGCCTAATTTGGCGATTTTGTCTAGAAGAATTACTTCCATAATAAACCCCTTATTAGCTTACTTGTGTAAGTCAGTGTATGGTAACAATGACAAGTAACGAGCGCGTTTGATAGCACGTGTTAATTGACGTTGGTATTTAGCAGCAGTACCAGTGATACGGCTAGGAACAATTTTACCACTTTCAGTGATATAATTTTTTAACGTGGCAATATCTTTATAATCTACAGATGTTGCGCCTTCCGCTGTAAAGCGACAAAACTTACGACGTCTAAAAAAACGAGACATAATATTCTCCGAATACGATTTTATTTATAACTTAATATAAAAATAAAACACTAATTAATCATTTCGATCTGTTGAGCATGTAAAACAAGCAACGGGTTACCATTTCTTGATTCATGACGATTAATAAATCCCGTCACTTTTACTATTTGCCCAACAACTAATTCACGAGTTAAGTGTGATAATTCACTTGTTGCAACAACTTGTATTCTGACAAATGCTTGTCGGTTCATACCTGCTTCATTTTGTATAGACTTGTGGTCTATTGAAAACTGGCTATGAGTAATACCCGCTGGGCTTGTTGACTGTTTTGGTGTTTTAACTACAGAACCAGCCAACACAAGAATATTCTCTTGTAAAGAGTCTTTAAAAGAGTCTTGCGAGAGCATCACAGATTACTTATTCTTCGTTAGCTTCTTCTTCAGAGCTCTCTTCTACAGAGTCTTCTTCAGTATCGGCTGACGTAGCGGCAACATCTTTCTTAACTTCACGACGGTCTTCTTTAGCAGCAGCCATTACTGATGCTTCAGTTACCGCGTCTTTAGTACGCATGATCATGTTACGGATAACAACATCGTTATAACGGAAAGAAGTTTCAAGCTCATCAATAACTGACTGTGGCGCTTCAATGTTCATAAGAACATAGTGTGCTTTATGTAATTTATTGATTGGGTATGCTAATTGACGACGACCCCAGTCTTCTAGACGGTGGATTTTGCCTTCAGCAGCATTGATCAAGTCTGTGTAGCGCTGGATCATACCAGGCACTTGTTCACTCTGATCAGGGTGAACCATAAATACGATTTCGTAATGACGCATTACGAGCTCCTTATGGGTTGTAGCCTCATAATCTGGCTCAGTCAACACCAGTTGAGGCAAGGAACAAAAAGTTCGGACTGAATTAAGGACGCGTATTGTAGGGAAATCGCCCTGTTAATGCAAGCGCTTATTCTCCCTTAAAGAATTAATGTTGCCATACGTTCTTCACTCGTTCTGCCAGCATGTAATTAACAGGGATAAGTAACAAGGTAATAAACGTAGCAAATAAAATTCCAAAGCCTAATGAAACCGCCATTGGAATCAAAAATTGTGCCTGAGTTGATTTTTCAAAAAGTAGTGGCATCAACCCAATAAAAGTGGTTAAACTGGTTAGCATAACAGGTCTGAAACGTGCTGCACCCGCTATCAAAACTGCCTCCATGAGATCATTCGTTTCTTCACGCTTTTTATTAATAAAATCAACTAACACTAACGAGTCATTCACTACTACCCCCACGAGGGCTAACATACCTAATAAGCTCATAATGGTTAATTCCATTCCCATAATCCAGTGCCCCATAATGGCCCCAATCATACCAAAAGGAATAACGCTCATTACAATAAGCGGCTGTAAGTAAGATTTAAAAGGAATAGCTAACAGTACATAGATAATAAAAAATACAAAAACTAACGCCCAGCTCAATGAACTAAATGATTCACGCTGCTCTTTTGCTTCACCTTCTAGAGAATGACCAACACCAGGGTAGTGAGTAATCAGTTCATCTAAATAGTCTTTTAAGTCTGCCTGTAGCACTGTCATGTTGGTGTTTGACTTTTCAACATCCGCTGTCACGTTAACTGTGCGATATAAATCAATACGATTAATTGTTGAAGGGCTTTGATCTGGTATCAGTATTGCTACATGAGATAAAGGAACATTCCCTCCTTGCGGTGTTGATATTAAAAGGTTTTCTACGTCTGCAATGGCACTACGCTCATTTTGAGGTAACCGCACCATCACACGCACATCATCTCTGCCTCTTTGTATTCGCTGAACTTGCGCTCCAAAGAAAGCACTACGAACTTGACGAGAAATTTCAACCCGTGTTAAACCTAATGCAACGCCTTGTTTAGTTAATTCAATGCGTAATTCTTCTTTACCATCGGACAAGCTATCAGCAATTTCAAATACGGTAGGATAAGTGTGCAATCGCTCTTTAACTTTGTTGGCAACCTCTTTCAGTGTAGCTAACGACGTTGCGGTTAATTGCACATTAATGGGGTCAGAAGAGCGACCTAGCTCAGCCCTAAAAGTAACACTTTCTGCGCCAGGGATAACACCAATCATATCACGCCATTCCTGTACCAATTGACGTGAGGTAATATTTGACTCTCTTTGCTCTGGCGGTGTAATTTCAAAGCGAACACCACCCGAATGAGATACTCCCCCTCTACCACCAGTGGTTGCTAATATATTTAGCACAATGCTTTTTCCTGTGTCACTATCTCGGTATTTCTCTTGTAATTGTTGAGCTTTATCTGCCATATCAATCACAAACTTATTCGTTACATCAAATGGTGTACCTACTGGCATTGTAATACTGGCACGAACTGTTTCACTAGGAATACGAGGGAAAAAGATAAATTTAGTCCAACCGCTCACGATTAAGGAAACAATAATAATAAAGACACCTATAAACAAACTTAAAGTTGTTATTTTTTGCTTAAGTGCTATTGCTAACAAAGGTTGATAATAACGTAAAATAAGTTGTTCAAAGCCATCTGCAAATTTACGTTGAAATTGCTCAAGTTTACTTGGTTGAGTTTGTTCGTGACGTAACTTAATTGTTTTTAAATGTGATGGTAAAACAAATTTAGATTCAATTAATGAAAAAATTAATACAGGAATAACCACCACTGGAATTTGGGCAAACAAATCGCCACGCGCCCCTTCAATATAGGCTAATGGTAAAAAAGCAGCTACTGTGGTCAAAATACCAAAGGTTACAGGTGTTGCCACTTCTTCTGTACCTCGAATGGCTGCAAGTTCACCCGATTCTGACTTCTGCAAATGGGTATAAATATTTTCACCTGTCACTATGGCATCATCAACCACAATACCCAGCACTAAAATGAAAGCAAATAAACTCATCACATTTAACGTTATCCCCATCAGTGGCATAACAATAAAAGCCCCCATAAAAGACACAGGAATACCAATACAAACCCAAACAGCAATAGACGGGCGTAAAAATAGTGACAATAACGCAAACACTAATATTCCCCCTTGCATAGCATTAGTCGTTAGTGTTGAAATACGCGCTTTAACAATTTGCGAGTCGTCATCCCAATAACTTAGCTCGTAACCATGAGGTAAACTACTTTGACGTTCTTCAATATAGTCTTTAACTTTATCTGCTACATCAATAGCACTTTGTTGGCCAATACGATACACATCAATAAAGGCGGCACTTTTACCGTTAAACCTTGTTCTTACTGGCGTTTCTTCAAAGTCATCTCTAATTACTGCAATATCATTCAAGGTAATAATAGAGCCATCAGTGTTAGTTTTTATGGCAATATTAGCAAACTGATCTTTATGATAAGCTTGACCTTTAGAGCGAATTAGAACATCTCCACCTTGGGTTTTAATATTTCCTGAAGAAATATCACTACTTGAGTTAGCAATAGCACTACTCACTTGGCTAATAGTCAAATTATATTGACGTAACATATCTTGAGATATTTCAATAGCAATTTCATAGTTACGAATACCACTCAGTTCAAGCTGTGTTATGCCTGGAATTTGTAATAAGTCATCACGGGTTCGCTCGGCAAATTCTCTAATTTCCTTTTCACCATAAATACTAGAAACAGAGACAGCTATAACTTCTCGTTTACGCTCTGCAAGGGAAACAATTGGCTTTTCTGCGTCAACGGGAAAGGTATTAATTGAATCAACACGGGCTTTAATATCGGCCAACATTTCTCTTGCATCATAAGAAGAGTCAATTTCAATAGTTACTGACGCAGATCCTTCTGAAGAGCGTGAGGATATTTGCTCAATACCTTCTAAGTCTTGAACTGCCTCTTCAATACGAATAGCAACACCTTGCTCTACATCCTCTGGGGTAGAACCACGCAAAGTGACACTTATTGAGATTTTGTCTGTAGCAAAAGAAGGAAATACTTCCAAAGGAATTCTGGATGACAAGCTAAATAAACCTAAAAATAAGATGCTAATCATTAATAAATTAGCCGCTACATGGTTACGTGCAAACCAAGCAATCATTAGTTATTCTCCACATAAGGTGCTTTATCAACATTATTCTTCTTTTTGTTTAAACGCCCCTCTTCTTTTTTGTCTCCTCGATTTGATTTTTGTCCTCTAACGGTTGTCTCTCCAGCCAGTTTTACAGGCGTTCCTGAACTCACTTGACCCAATGGTGTTAATACCAACTTCTCACCAAAGGTTAAACCAGCTTCAATCAGTGCATCTTCATTGTTTTGCCAACGTATATTGATATCTTTTCGTTTTAACACATTCTTATTTTCTATATTTTCAACGGTGTAAACATAACTCCCTTGATAAATAGCACTGTTAGGAATAACAAGTGCTTTTTCAATGGTTCTACCTGTAATTTCAGCATTAACGTATTGCCCAATTTTAATCGGTGCCACTTTATTATTACTTACATCGTAAGGGTTATCTATTTGAGCAACAACATAAAGCTGCTGAGAGTTTTCATCGACAGCCCCTTCTGTACGAACAATTTCTCCTTGCCATTGTTGCTGCCCTATTAAGGTGGAGGTAAGTTGCACCATAGTACCTTGTACTGTTTTATTTGAATCACGGTACTCTTCTGGCAAAGCCATAAAACTTAAATCTTTATTCTTAATGGGAAGTCTTATTTCAACATAGTCAATTGCATAAATATCTGCCAACTGCGTATTGCTTGCCACAACACGGCCAAGATCAACATGTTTGGTTAAAATCCGTCCTGCGAACGGCGCAACAATATTAGTGCGCTCTAACTGTAACTGTGCTTTTTCTAAGTTAGCTTGTGCTGATAAAACTTGTGCTTGTGCAGCAGCGAGTTGCGGCTCACGTAAAACTAAAGCACTCGCTTGTGCGCCATTACCTAATCGTTGCCAGTCAATTAATGCTTGTTTAGCTCTTGCTTGTTCTTCTAATAAAGCTTGTTTTGCTGAAAGTAGGTTAGCTTGATTAAGATTCACTTCAGCACGATGATCTCTATCGTCAAGTTGTACAAGTACATCACCTTTTTCAAAAAAGCCCCCGTTTCTAAATTGTTGGCTTATTTCATTTATTTCACCTGATACCTGCGCGACTAAAACACTTTGTGTTCTCGGTTGCACAGTGCCAAAACTATTCAACATAATCGTATAGCGTTGAGGTACCAACGGTAATGTTTCTACCGTGATTTTTGCCGCAATTTCACCACTACCACGATTACTTTCAGGTGGGTTATTTATAATGACTTGTGAAATAAAAAACGTGCTAATTAAAATTACTACTGGAATA
This sequence comes from uncultured Colwellia sp., assembly GCA_965305135.1. Classification (GTDB taxonomy): domain Bacteria; phylum Pseudomonadota; class Gammaproteobacteria; order Enterobacterales; family Alteromonadaceae; genus Colwellia. The sequence goes on along the minus strand of CBDLPA010000026.1, from coordinate 38,328 downwards.
ATAATTTTTTTTACTTTTGACTTTTTTGTTGCAAGGGGCGTTGATTGATTCATTGACTGGCTCATTGAATGATTATTGTTGTTAGTCATTGCCTACTTATCCTTTATTTTGATTCTGCTGAAACAGTTGCAGAAAAATTACCACCAAGGGCAATATGCAAGTTAATTCGATTAGCAATTAGTTGATTTTTAATTTGAATTACAGTGCTTTGAGCGTCATAAGCGCGACTTTTTGCATCAAGCACAGTGGTATAATCCACCAAGCCTCTTTGGTATTGTTCAAATGACAATGTTTCGGCAGCTATTGCATTCTCTTGCGCTTTTAGCATAATTTGATAACGCTCAGTCAATGTTGCTTCTGTCGTTACCGCATTTTCAACATCAGCAAACGCGTTATAAAGTGTCGACAAATATGCTTGCTCTGTTTGTTTAAGTGTTAAGCGAGACTTTTCTTCGTTGGCTTTAAGTTTACCTGCATTAAATAGTGGCATTGATAAGTTACCTAATAATGACCAACCTAATGAAGATGTTGATAACAAATCTGAAATTTCAGTTTTATTGTCTGATAATGTAGCCGTTATACTCACACTAGGAAACCGCTGTTTATGCGCGAATGCCAAGGCAGAATCTTTGGCAAGTAATTGATACCAACTGGCCAATAATTCAGGTTTTCTAGAAATTAAATCACTTGGTAAACCAATAGGTATATCTGATTCAAGTAGAGGCAATTCTGCATCAACCAAAAGTTTTCCTTCTGGATACTGCCCTAATAATTGTTCAAGTTTACGAATAGCTAAGGTTTGTTGTGCTTGCTGTTCGGCTATTCGTGATAACTCATTATTCATTTCATTACGCGTTAAATAAACATCAAGCGCGCTGTTAAGCCCTTGTTGATAACCTGATTCAATAATCAATAAACTTTGTTTTGTATTATTACTTCGTTCTTGATAAAGCGCTAATAATTTATTGGCTTCTATTACGTCAAACCATGCTTTAATCACATCAGCAACCAATTGTTGTTTGGCTTGTTCATACGTTGCTTTTTGCGCCATTAATTCTAAATTGGCTTGCTGATCTGCTGCAGATAACTTGCCCCAAAGATCTAGTTCATACTGCAAGTTCAAGTCAAGTGATGCGTTGTTACTATAGCTAGCGTCAGCAGTATCTGACACAGTTTTTCTACGGTTGTTACTTAAAGACGTAGTCAGCGAAGGCCATAACGCACTACCTGCCACAATGAGTTGCTGTTGTTGAATATCAATTAACAAAGCTTGCTGTTTTAATTGAAAATTATGCTCAAGTGCAATATCCACCAATTGGTAAATCTGATCATTTTGCAGTTGTTCAAACCAGTTCTCTTTTATTTGAGCTGTAGATAGATCAGATGACCAATTTTCTGGTACGTGAGATTGACGGAGGTTTTTATCTAATCCTCCTGTTGTACTGCAAGACAGCAGGAACATAGAGGTGATGATGACATATAATGACTTGATTTTTTTTGTCATAAACTAAAAAGCAATGTGGTTTATTATCGTGTTATTTTAGTTTAGTTTTATCTTTAAATACTACCTGCTTTACATAACATTACATAAATAATCACATATTAACGTGGTGCTCTTGGTGGTTGAATGTTCTATACCTATTTGTATTCAACATTTTTTAACTACTAAGAACACCGACAATACCAAGCCACCTATTTAAGCTACTTACACATTGCACACTATATTAAACAGTATGCGTTAAACTTATAGTGGTATTATTTTGCCGTTAACATCTAATTTCCCTTGAACGTAGTTAAGACTAAAACTCAATTCATCTTCTTTTTGAATAATAAAGCCTTGATCTACATACATTCCAATCATAGGCGCTAAACCAAGTTTATCAAAAAATGGCATAGGGGCTTTACCCTTAGCATCAGCTTTCACTGCTGCCATAATCGACATGATATTGGCTGTGTCAAACAAGTTTTTATCAACACTAACCTGCATTGCAGATCTAATTTTACCTTCGGGGGTGTCTACACTTAAATCTTCAATTTTAATAATTGGATCATCAATCAGTAATTTAGCAACAAAATCAGACATTTTTTGTATATTTTCTGAATTAAACATTGCTTCACTGTTTGTAGAAAAACCTGACATAAAAGTATTAACGTCTTGCATTACTTGAATGTTAAACCTGTCGAATATAATAGCTAAATTAGCGTTATCTAGCTGCAGACCTTTGGTTAAGATTTTATTAGCACTATAATTCATCGTGATATTCATCAGATCATCGTGCACGGATGACATTGCTATCGCTGATAGGTTATCTATCGTAAGCACAATTTCACCTGTAGTGTCTTTGCCTGTCACCGATGCGAGTGAAAATTTGAAATCACCAATTGAAATGGCATTACCTTGAAAGTAGTCACCAGCGATCAATGTTTGATCTACCGAAAAACCTAGCTTTTTAATACTAAGACTCTCCTCATTTGACGTTATCGTTAAACCTGGCCAAGTAAAATCACCGTAAAATCTACTGTTATTTTCTAAGGTAAATTTACCTAGTGCCTTTGCAGATATAATTTTGTTCCCGTCAATTTCTTTAGATACGTCATCAACAACAAGATGAGAAACAATATTTTTAGAAAAAGTTAGCAAAGCACTTAAGTGAACAGTGTCTTTAATAAAAGTTTCAATTTCTTCGTCAATAATAAAGTCTTTGAAATTAATGTCAGCCTGTGAATAACTTAAACCGAATTCGACACCTTCTTTAGTGAAAATTATGGGGCCAAATAATATATCTTCTTCAATAACAAGCGTGATATTGTTTACTTCTTCACCTTCTATTTTAATTGCTATTTCGGTCGTTGCTGCACCATTAAACCATTGTCGAGCGAAAGTCGTTGAGTTCACTGTAATCGCTGGATTTTCATTCAGTTTTTTCATAGCCGCTTGATGCTCAGTTTCAACCACACCGCCAATAAGTTTTGGTGTAAGTAAAACAGCAACAATAAGTAACAAAAGTGCTATTAAGAGTTTTTTCATGTACTTCGTCCCTGGTGTTTTTTCCGAAAGAGTTAAGGATGTTAGAAAATAGTTCAGCGCTTACACTGAACTAAAGCTGAAATTATACTGTAAAGTTTCATCAGATCAAACGTTGTCTAACCATTTCAAACAAACAAATGCCCGTGGCAACTGACACATTTAAGCTTGATACACTGCCAGCCATAGGCAGTTTAACTAATTGATCGCAATTTTCACGGGTTAATCGACGCATACCTTTACCTTCAGCTCCCATTACAAGTGCCATTGGTCCTGATAATTTCACATCATACAAACAAGTGTCAGTTTCACCCGCAGTGCCAACTATCCATATGCCCATTTGTTGTAAATGCTTCATCGTACGAGATAAGTTTGTCACTTGCACTAACGGCACTGACTCTGCCGCGCCAACAGCAACTTTGCGCACAGTCGCGGTGATCTTTGCGGCATTATCTTTGGGGACTATAATCGCCTGAACACCTGCCGCATCGGCATTGCGCAGACATGCGCCAAGGTTATGAGGGTCTGTAACACCATCTAAAATAAGCAAAAATGGGGAAACATTACGTTTTTCTACCGCGCTGATAATATCGTCTAAATCATTTTCAGTGAGTATTTTACCTGGTTTTACTCGTGCAATAACCCCTTGATGCTGCTCTCCTTCACTTTTATCATCAAGTACGCGTCTTTGTACCATTTGAGCAGGAATACCATATTTACGAGCCAAATTTATAATAGGTAATAAACGCTCATCGTCACGCCCTTTTAATAACCACATTTCGATAAAACGCTCTGGTGCGTTTTCTAATAAAGCGTTAACCGCGTGAATACCAAATACTACTTCTTCGTTCTTTGCCATTTTATTTGCCTTTATCGCACATAGTTACAAGCTTATACGCATAACATAGGTGACTAAAATCTTGCCTACAATCACTGTTCAAACATTAAGTTAGTTAATCTTTATTAGTAAGCTAACTGAAAAATTATCTTATTTAGCTGGTTTTTTACGTGCATTTTTTCCAGGACGTTTTTTGCGATCGGTTCGCTTTTTTGCTTTAGACTTAACTTTAGGTTTGTCTTTTTCTTTAGCTTTAACCTTAGTTTTCGATGATTTTCGGCTTTTACTTTGGCTATTTTTACCTTTCACTTTCACGTTGTTGGTGTTATTTCCTTCAACACCTTCTATCGCAAGATCAATTTTCTTTTCATCTAAATTAACCGCTGCAACTTCCACGGTTACAACATCACCAACACGGTATTTAACGCCAGTATTTTCACCTGTCAAACACATTCTGACATCATCATAATGATAATAATCTCGCCCTAACGAAGTGATATGTACTAAACCTTCAATATGTAAATCATGTAACCGAACAAAAAGGCCAAAATTAGTGACTGTGCTAATAACACCAGTAAAGCTATCACCCACATGGTCTTGCATAAATTCGCATTTCAACCAATCACTCACGTCTCGGGTGGCTTCATCAGCTCTGCGCTCTGTCATCGAACAGTGCTCTCCAAGCGCTATAACCTCTTCAAGCTTATAATCATAAGCGCCTGCATTGGCTTCTCGTTGCGCTTGTGTTTGCGCTTCTTTAAGCAGAATACTTTTTATTACGCGATGCACCACTAAATCAGGATAGCGCCTGATAGGTGAGGTAAAGTGGCTGTATGACGCTAATGCCAAACCAAAATGTCCTAAATTATCACTTTGATATACAGCTTGTCGCATTGAGCGTAAAAGCATTGTTTGAATCAATTCATGGTCTGGTCTATCAACTATTTTCGCTAAAATATCACAATAATCTTTCGGCTCAGGCTCTTCTCTGTTTGGTATTTTAAGACCTAGCTCTGATAAATAACTGACAAAATTATTATATTTTTCTTCGCTTGGTTTATCATGAACACGAAACAAGCCAGGTTTATTATGTTTTTCAATAAACTGTGCTGTAGCCACATTAGCCAAAATCATGCATTCTTCAATAATTTTATGAGCATCATTACGAACAAGCGGCACGATACTTTCAATTTTTTTATCTTGGTTAAATAGGAAAAGTGACTCTTCTGTTTCGAAGGCAATAGCACCACGTTTATTACGTGCATCACTTAATGCTAAATACATGCCTTCTAGGTTTTCTAAGTCAGGTACTAATGCTGAATGTTCAGCTCTAAGTTTTTGACCAGCATCCGTTTCACTGTTTTTTTCACTTTCGCCATTTGATGTATTTTTATTAACCCCTAGTATTGCGGCAACTTTACTGTAAGTAAATCGTGCCTTAGAGCGCATTACTGCGGGATAAAACTGACTGTCTGACAATTGTCCTGTAGCAGAAACTGTCATCTCACATACCATGCAAAGCCGGTCAACATTAGGATTCAGTGAACACAAACCATTGGATAATTTTTCGGGTAACATGGGGATAACTTGGCTTGGAAAATACACTGAATTTCCACGAGCAATGGCTTCATCATCTAATGCGGTACCATGACGAACATAATAACTGACATCGGCAATAGCTACCCATAAACGCCAACCACCAGCGGCTTCTTTTTGACAATAAACCGCATCATCAAAATCGCGAGCATCTTCACCATCAATAGTGACTAAAGGTAAATCGCGCAAATCTTTACGCGGCAATTTCGCTGACTCTTCTACTTCATCTGCAATTTGGGCAATTTCAGCTTGTACTGTATGTGTAAATTGATACGGTAAATCATGAGCTCGCAAGGCAATTTCTATCTCCATGCCTGGCGCCATATGATCGCCTAATACTTCGATCACTTCACCAATAGCGTGAGAGCGCTTGGTTGGTCTTTGTTTTAATTTAACCACAACCATTTGACCATGACGTGCACCAAGCTTCGCTTTAGGGTCAATTAATATTTCTTGTTTTATTTTGCTGTCTTCAGGTACAACCGTGCAAATATGATGATCAATATAGAACCGCCCAACAATAGGTGTTTTTCTAGGCTCTATTACATCAAGAATTTTAACTTCTTTACGTCCCTTTCTGTCAGTTCGATCAACTAATATAGCTTGTACTACATCACCATGAAAAACACGCTGCATTTCATGAGAAGAGATATAAAAATCTTTGCCTGGCTTTATTGGCAAGTCATCTTTCATACTGGTTTTATCAGGTGAGAAAAAACCAAAGCCATCTCGATGACCAATAACGGTGCCTGTTAACAAACTACTTTTTGCAGGAATGGCATATTGTTTAAATTGATTAAATACAAGCTGTCCACTATTTTCCATCGCGCGTAAACGACGCTTTAAACCGACAAGTAAATGCTCCTCTTGATATTTTAATGTTTTAACAAGGGCATTAAAGGTGGGAGGTGGCGAGCATTTTTCAATGATTGATAATAGTAATTCGCGCGAAGCGACTGGTTTTTCGTATTTTTTTGCTTCACGCTTAGCGTGGGGATCATTTAGGGTCAAAATAATGTGTTTCTTGTAATGAATGGAAATAAATAAGTGAAATTAATAATTAATTACTGACAAGTATACCACAAATTTGAAAAACACAAGTAGAAAGTAAAACATTGGAATAAACAGGGCTTTTGCCCTATTTTCACCTAAAATAAGGGCCGTGTTAATCAATTAGTATAATCTGTTTTTTTAGCGGCATTAACAACTTTAGTTGGCATTTTCATGGCTAATTGCTTTTTCAATTGACTAATTTTTTTATGAATAACTTTATCATCTGTCATGGCATGATGAAGTTGAGAATATAATTCAGGATAATCAAGCGGGCTTCCATAACCCTGTTGATAGATACTGGCTAATCGCATTTGAGCGGCAAGATTATTCATAGAAGCGGCAGCTTTTAGGAAAATAATGGCTTGCTCTATGTCTACCTGCATAAATTTACCTATATGATAATAACGTCCCATTTGTTCAAGACCTTCAGCTAATCCTTGATCTGCCGCCAACCGCATATAATGCACACCCAATTCAACGTCTTTTTTAACACAAACGCCATAGGCTAACATATCACCCCACAAAAATTGATATGAAGGCATTTCTGATTTTATTGCTCGTGCCTCAATGTCTTGCACTAATTGACAATCATCTAGCACAACTTGACTTAAATGTTTGTTTACTTTTATTAAATTTAGCAGTTGGTCATCTGTATAAACTTGAACTGCAGTTAAGTTTTGCCCATAAGCTAAAGGTAAAAAACACAGAGAAATTAAAAAAAGAGTAATACGCATATCGTAATCCTAGGAAATAGACAAAATTTTGACTTTATTTTTTATCGGCAGCAAAGCACAAAACTAAACATAAGCTATATTAAAACCAAGCCTAATAAAACTTAGCACGTAAATCATTAAATAATACAGCTATGCAATTAAAATATTAATCTTGATGCAATATAAAGACCAAAACATTTTGTATTTGACTCTATCAACACGGTTACGCCTTAATCTGCCCGCCCAAAGAAAAAGGCAGCCAAAATAATATTGGCTGCCTTTTTCTTTTTCAAACGTGTTGCGAGCATTTTATGTTAGTGCAATGCTATTTTTATATCTCTATTAAAATTGATATTTAACCCCAATATTAGCTGTTGTTCCTAACCCTTTAACATTGTAGCCACCATAACGATAGGCTTGAGACTTTGCGGGAAAGTAATCTTCATTGAATAAGTTTTCTATACCAAAAAATGCATTCCAATTTTTGTTAATCAAGTACTGTCCGCTTAGATTAGCGATTTGGTAATGGTTAACAGGTCCTTGATCGCCAACATATTCACCTTCTTCATTTGCATTAAATTTTTTACGATCTGCTACATACAAATAGCTCAAGGTAAAAGATAAGTCATCTGACGATTGCCAAGCAAGGTTAACGGTTGCTTTAGGTGGTGAAATTTGTTGCGCACCTAAATGCACATCTGTTTCAGTATTTTTACCTTCAACATAGCTATATGTTGCTACTACTTGTAAATCAGGGCTGATCTGATAATCAATTAGTCCTTCATAACCCCAAATTTTTTGAGGTGCTCTTACAGGTAAATACACACCAGTGGCTTCGTCAAATTGGCTGCTAGTACCTAACTCTGATGTACTACGATAAGCAGCAAACTCAATACGTAAATCATCATTAACCTGTGAATTGAAACCAATTTCATAGTTATCAATAATTGAAGCTTGAGTACGAATTAGCGTAATATTAGTTACCGTGGCAGTACGTAACAATCGGCCAATATCCGAAATATCAGCACCTTGTGAATAACTAGCAAAAGGGCTAAATAAAGGGCTATAGTTATATTTTATTGCTGCATTATACGTTGTTGCTTCGTAATCAATAGTACCACCAACAACATCAATTGATGCTTGACATTGATCTACTGATTTACATTGTTTAAGCGTTTGGTAATCGTCTACTTGCAGTTCAATATCTTCCTGACGAATACCGACTTTAACAATAATATCATCATTAATTACCCATTTAGTTTGTAGGAAGCCCGCTAGATTTTTCATATCCATTTCAGGCACCCAAATACGCCCATCAACTAATGGCTGTGAAGTAATATCATTAAGTGAATCAATACCATATATAAATGTGGCTTCAATATTATCGAAATCAATTTGGGTATTAAATGTAGCTCTGCCACCCATTTTTTCAGATTTTATTACTGATTGTCCACCTGTATACCCTTCACTTGGGTTAGCAAAAGAGGGAGAGTAGAAAAAGGTATTTTTAATATCTTGCTGATAAAAGTCTAACGTCATTTGAGTTTGAGGGAACACAGCGTAATCAGTATACTTAACCATTAAATTGGTATTGCCATCTTGTCCTTGTGGCTCCCCCTGTTTTTGCTGTTCTAGTGGTACATGAATAGCGTAAGTCTTTTCACCTACATTAATATCACCAGAAACATCACCCAAATCTGTTTTTTGCTGAGAACTATAGAAGTTATAGCTCAGCTGTAATGCTTTATCATCGTCAAATTGATAACCAAGTTTGGTAAAATAGTTTTGAGTTTCTGCATCAGACAAACCGTATTGCAAACCTGGTATATCACCTTCAGCATCTCGTTGTACGCCGTTTTCTTCATAGCTAGCCGTAAATAAATAGCTAAATTTATTTATTTTGCCATTAATATTACCTTCTAAACGACCACCCGCACTTTCATCAGGTTGAACCATACTAAAACGACTAGATAAACTGACTTCTCCTGCCATTCCTTCATTTGATGAACGTTTGGTAATATAGTTAATAATACCACCCGCTGCACCATTACCATAAATAGAGGTAGCCCCTTTTATTACTTCTATTCGTTCAATTGCGCTAGGATCAAGAGTTTTGATACCTAGCGAGCCATTACGTAGTGGTGTTGATTGGGGGACACCATCAATCATGACTAAGGGAGCACGACCACGTAATGTTTGCCCAGCATTGCTTGAGGTGCCAGTGCTGGTTGCCATGCCAGGAACATACATAGCCAATAAGCTTTGTAATTCAGGCGATACTTTTAAATGTTGTTCTATTTTTTTACGACTAATAACGGTGATTGAAGCGGGCACCTCATCAATACTTTCAATAACACGACTTCCTGTCACGATAATAGTTTCCATATTTTCAGTTTGCTCATTATTTTGAGCATAAATAGGAGTCAAAAACTGAGCTGATATAGCCACAGCAAGTGTTGTAAGTTGTGTGTATTTCATTGCGCCTTCCTTAATTTAATTGACGCAAATACTAATGACAATAATAACTATTATCAAGCGCTGTTTATGTTTTTTTCTTTCTATGACGACAAAACCAAAGATAAAACCCAGAAATAACAAAAAAACATGGCGATAGTGCTATTACAATCCAGAATACTTGAACGATAGGGCTTAAAAAATCACCAATATGAAATTTATACTTAAAATTCCATACTTGAGTAGAAAATGACGCTTTAGTGGCATCATAAACTTGCAACACCTTTGCCGTATAAGGATTTACCCAAACCCAACTATAAGCATGACTTTCACCTGGCATTTTCATTCTAAGCGCCATGCTTTCAGATGGATTTTTAGCCATATAAATTCTATATAAACTGGCTTGCGGTAAGGCACTTAAACCATTTTTTAATGCTAAACCAAGTTGTAAATCTGATGAGTATTGATTTTCTATAGTAGGCGCGTCAGGTCTTTGTTCAATTTCACCCAAGGTAAGCATTTCAACGACGGTTGACGTTTCCATTTTCCAATGAAAAGCGATGCCACTGAAAGCAACTAATAGTAGAGGGATAAATAAAAGCACCCCCAGAACGGTGTGTAATTGGTAAAATAAAATTTTACTTTTAGCTTTTCTGTTGACTTTTAAACGCTTTATACGATTTTTCGGCCTTACCCATAAATAAATACCAACAATAATTTCTATAATCAAGCACAAGGTCGCAATTGAAACCCATAATCTAAATGGAAAGTTTTCGTCTTTGTCTTGATATAATAACCAACGATGAAAAGCCATCGTAAAACCATAGAAGGTACTATAATAATCATACTCTAATAAAATTTTAGCATTATAAGGATTAACACTGATATAGCGTTTATTCGCTAATTGTATTTGCCAAGCTAAATTAGGCTCTAATTCTGGTTGAATTAGTGTCACCTTCTGCTGAGTATCGTCTTCAACACTTTGGATAATGTTGTTATATGTTAGCGCGTGCTCTTCAGGTACTACCTGCCAATAGTCTGAGTTAATTTCACGTTGGATCGTTTGCGCATAAATTAATAATGTTCCTGTGATACTAGAACTAATTAAAAATAAACCTGAAAATATTGCTAATAATAAGTGTATTCTACGTAACCACAGCTTGAACAATTGAGATCCAAATAAAAATATAAAAATATAAAAATGCCTTATTATAAATAAGAATAATTATTACTCATAGTTTAAAATTAAATAATTACAGAAAAACAATTTTCTAAACTACACCTGATTGATTATGTGACTGAACCAGCGAGTAATGTGATTCATTTCATATAAACAACGTGAAGTTATAGGTTAACTTTACTAGTTTAGCCACTTGCTTAGCTATGTAAAACAATTCACAATGGTATGATTTACAAATTAGTTACCCTAATTTTTCTAACGTGGAAAACTGGTATTTATTAAATGTCTAACACCGAAATAGAATTGGCGCGTAAGTTAGCAAATGTGATTGAAAACTCACGGGTTAATAGTGAAATAGCACAAAAGCTATTTGACATAGAAACACAAATATTAACCTGTACCACAAGCCAAGCTTTGTTGCATCAACTACTTTCATCGATAAAAGATAAATTCAATCTAACAGGGATTTGCTTGTTATTGGCAGATCCAATCCCAATAAGTTATCTATTAAGTGGCAACATGCACTCTAATTGGCATAGAGAAAATTGCAAAAACATCGCAATGAAAGAATTGCAAAAGCTTCACCCTCATAGAAAACCATTTTTAACTAATACGCCTCACATTATCGAAACAATAATACCAAAGAGTTTAAGAGCCCAAACTCAATCTGCCGCGCTAATCCCCTTAATTATTGAGGACAAACTATTTGGTAGCCTACTTTTTACAGACGATGATAAAGAACGTTTTCAGCCAAACTTAGGTACATTACACCTAGAACAACTCGCAGTAAAAGTGAGCTTATGTTTATCTAATACATTAATTCGAGAGCAACTAGAATACATGGCTCATTACGATAGATTGACAGGGGTCGCTAATCGACGTCTTATGGAAACTTCGATTAACGAAGAGTTAATTCGTCAACACCGATATAATGTCCCTTTCTCATTATTGTTCATAGATTGTAATAAATTTAAACAAATCAACGATACTTATGGACATGATTGTGGTGACAAAGTACTGACTTATGTTGCCACACAACTAAAAGAACTAATCCGTGAAAACGACAAGTGCTTTCGTTATGCTGGTGATGAATTTGTCATCACCTTAGCAAGTCAAACCTACGAAGAAGCACTGCTAGCTTGTAAACGCTTAACTGAATTTTTCAAGAATAACCCTATGCCTTATCAAGGCTCATACCTGCCCATAACCATTAGCTGTGGCGCGGCTGCAAGTGATGGACAGCAAACAATGGAAGAGCTTTTACAACAAGCTGATGAGCAACTCTATTTGCGTAAAAAAGCTGAAGTAACCAATGAAAACATTTAGAAAAATGCATGGTTTGATAATATTGAATTATTATTGCGCTAGAATGTGTGTCTACAAAGCGTTAAATAACTGAAATTACATTGAAAAAGAAGAACCACAGCCACAAGTAGTTGTTGCATTGGGGTTATTCACAACAAAACGAGACCCTTCTAAACTTTCAAGGTAGTCAACTTCACCGTCAACTAAATATTGTAAGCTCATTGGATCTATGACCATAGTAACACCTTGCTTTTCTATGGTCATATCGCCTTCATTAATTTTTTCATCAAACGTAAAACCATACTGGAAACCAGAACAGCCACCGCCAGTAACATATACTCTTAGTTTTAGTTCAGGATTTTCTTCTTCAGTGATTAAAGACAATACTTTTTTAGCCGCTGAATCAGTGAATTTAATGGGTAACTCTGGATTTGAGATAGGATCAGACATGGAGCTCTACTTTTGATTGAAAAAAATACGAAAATTGAGGTAATCATACCAAGGCTATTAAATTTTTTCCTAGTCAGGACAATAAATTTGCCAACAGTGGTATTATCTTAAACCTGACTAATTTAATCAAGTATTATTGTTTTATTATTCAAGCCCCCAAGGTAATGTTTTATTAAGCTTTTGATATTTTTGCCATTTAGTTTTCGTTAATATTGCAGATATTTGTATTTTTTCTGGAGTAAAGTTTTCAGGCAAAGTAAAAGTACCTTCTATAATTTGAAAATACTTGAAACTAAATGACACATCTTTTTTACTGACAGTTGAAATATCCGACAATGTTAATTGAGTGGGTTCGCTTGCTAAACTACCTGTTATTGCTAAATCAATATACCCTTTAACATAGCTTCTTTTTCGTTGCTGTTGCATTAATACAACTTGAAAGTGATAATAATCAGGGCTTTTACTCGCTGAAATTTTAATATTATCAATAACTAAACCATCAACCTCTTTCTCTGGTGCCATCACTTTTTCATAAAAAGCCAATTCTTTTTTTACCTGATAATGCTCAAGTGACATCTTTTTCAAGGTTGCTTGTGCATTTTGATTCGCTAATTGCTCTACTGCTAACTCAACTTCTAACGTGTGAATACGTTCAACTTGTTTCGCTTGTTCTTCATATAATTGATCAAGTCGATTTTTTTGTTGCTCTAACGTAGTCGATTGAAAATTATGATAGAAGTTACCAAATCTATAACCAATGAATAAACAAAGGATAATTAACGTGACTAAAAAAAGTGCTGATTTCAAGGGGCCTAAGCGCTTTGTTACAACAGTGAGATTTATTTTTGCTAACCAATTCATTTGTAACGTACAATAACCTTAATGCATAAAGAATAAAAAAGCGCTGTGAAGCTGTCGCTTATTAACTGTGCTTATTTAGACTATCTAAATAAGCACAGTTAATAAGTAAAACCAATAAAACTAGTCATTAATAATGAGTTACATTAGCACAGTAAGAAAGCATCTAGCGTTACCCAAAACTTCATGGCAAGTTTGTTTACTTGCTATTGTGGGTGGGTTTGCATCCGCATTATTAGTTATTCTATTCACCTTGACTATAGAGCAAATCCAACAACTTTATTTAGTTAAACGCGATAACTATATCACTTTAGATGGGGTAAGTCGTTTTGATTTGCCTATTATCGGTTCACTTATTATATTACTCTTTGCTTGGATTACTGGCTATGAGTATTTAAGAACAGGTATCCCATTTGTGCTTTACCGCTTAAAAGTCGCTCATGGTGTTATACCTTTCAAAAATACCTTCAACCAATTTTTTGGTAGTGCGGTCGCACTTGCTTCTGGCTTTTCTGTAGGAAGAGAGGGTCCTGCTGTTCATCTAGGCGCTGCCGCAGGTAGCTATGTAGGTAGCTTATTAAAACTCCCCTATAATAGCATTCGCACGTTATGTGCCTGTGGTATTGCTGCTGGTATTGCTGCAACATTTAACACGCCAATTGCCGCTGTACTTTTTGTCATGGAAGTCATCATGAGAGAATATAAAATTCATATTTTTATTCCTGTTATGTTGGCTTCTTTAGTGGGCTCTTTGGTCACACGCAATGTTTTTGATGTCTCACAGCACTTTGATTACTTTCATAGAATAGAGCTAATTCCACAACACTATATTCCTTTAGTTATTTTAGGTATTTTACTCGGTTCGCTTGCTGCCGCCTTTAATAAAACCCTTGTAACAGTTATCAAACATAGTGAAAATTTTCATATTGTGCCAAGGCTTATGTTAGCGGCATTGATCACTGGGGCCTTAGGTTATTTAGTACCTGGTGCTATGGGCGTTGGCAGTGGGGCTATTGATCTATCACTCGCAAATAATTGGCATATTGGTTTATTATTTAGTTTGCTATTAGCCAAATTTTTAATGACAACGTTTGCTTTAGGCTTAGGTATTCCAGGTGGTATTGTCGGCCCTATTATAGGAATAGGTGCAATTGCGGGGGGATTAGGCGGCGCATTAGTAATGCAAGTACTGCCTGGTGAACACATTGGCAATGACTTTATATTAATGGGAATGGCGGGCTTTATGGCGGCAAGTTTAAATGCCCCTCTTGCTGCTTTGTTAGCAGTAGTAGAATTATCAGGACAGTTAGAAGTCATTTTACCCGCAATGATTGTTATCACCGTTGCAAGTATTATTTCAGGCCAATTATTTAATAATCGATCTGTATTTACCATGCAGTTAGATGTGCAGGGCTTAGTTTATCGTAAACCTCCAATAGAAAAAACATTACAAAAAATTGGGGTGTTAAGTTTGATGATAAAAAACATAGAATACACAGAAAATGCCTCAGCAAATACTATCGCTGGCATGATAGTAACAAGCGACAGTAAGATTCCAGTGGTAAATAAAACTATCAAAAAAATAATGAAAAATAAAAAAGTAGTAGAGCAAGTAAATTATCATTGGGCTGAGTTCAATGAAAAAATTCCTTTAGTTACCATACAAGCTGAAACTGACACGACGCCTGAGAATATTGCAGTGGAATACCAAGTAACAGAAAAAATGAATTATCATAAGCTTATCCCACTCTCTCAACAGGCAACATTGGCAGAGGCATATTTAGCACTTGTACATGACCGTCGCGGTGGAGTTTATATTTATCAAGATAATATCGATAATATTATCGGTATTGTGACCTTTGAGCAAATTAGACAATATCTAGTGAATGGTAAACTCATTGCTAGTATATTACCGGCACAATCAACAGCAAGAGAATGCGTACTTGAAGGAAAAAAAGAGTAATGAGTGAATTTATATTGAACAATGTTTTATGGTTTAAAGCCTTTCATGTTATTTTCATGGTGGCTTGGTTTGCAGGAATATTCTATTTACCTCGATTATTTGTGAATCACGCAGAAACAAGCTCTGTTGAAGTTTGTGAGCAATTAAAGGGGATGGAAAAACGGTTACTTTATTTCATCACTCCGTTTGCAATATTTACTGTTTTACTTGGTTTAGCACTCATTTATAGTTATGGTTATGCTTGGTTTGTAGCTGCTAAATGGTTACATATAAAGCTTACCTTAGTGATTGTACTGTTAATGTACCATGGCTATTGTTTTAAGCTAGTTAAAACTTTTCAGCAAGACAATAATACGCGCTCGGGTAAGTTTTATCGTGTGTTTAACGAAATACCCGTATTAGCCTTATTTGCAGTAATACTGCTAGCCTATATCAAGCCTACATTTGGTTAATGTGTTCTTATATTTAATAAAAAAATTAACGCTGGTTCAAAGCACTTGCCCTGCTTATTGTTAGCTTTATTAATAACTTTTAATATTCTCTCCTACTATTTGTTTGATATGATATTTACAGGAAAGCATAATGAAAAGAACCCTCAAACAATGAATATAAATACTTTCACTCGATACCCGCGATTATTAACCATATTGCTGCCATTTGCTTTGTTGACAGCTTGTGGTGGTAGCGGAAGTACAAACTCAACTCCCACCAATCCCACTGACAATACAGCACCTTCTTGGGAACAAGGTACATTTGAACCATCTGATAACTTTGCTGCTCAATGTGAAAACCCGAGAATAGGTAATAGCCCTATTACAGGTATCGCCTACCCAGACAAAGACGGTAGTGAGTTAATAGAAAAACACTGGCAACGTGCTTTTACTCACGAAACTTATCTTTGGTACAAGGAAGTCATTGATAAAGATCCAAAAAACTATAGCTTGTCTGATTACTTTGACCAGCTTAAAACTACGGCTGTAACCGACTCAGGAAAAGAGAAAGATTATTATCATTTTGTCCGCCCTACTAGCGAGGTTGAAGAGTTGACACAATTAGGTGTGAGTTATGGTTACGGTATTTTATTTGATAAGCAACAAAGTTCAATACCAAGACAATGGGTTGTTCAAAATATCACCCCAAACACACAAGCATTTAACGCTAATATTTCACGTGGTTCAAAATTGTTAGCAATAGATGGTATTGATTTTGTTAATAGCGATAATGAAGATGATATAGATACAATCAATAATGCTATTTACAGTAATATTGAAGGTGAAGCACATACTTTTAAATTTATTGATAATAAAGATAATACCTATGAAGTTGAACTACAAACCGCCGCAATAACTGGGGTACCACTACAAATAGCTAAAACTATTGAAACCCCACAAGGCAAAACAGGGTATATATTACTCAATTCATTTTATAATAGCATCGTTGAGAAAGATTTATTTGAAAACTTAAGGACCTTTACTGAACAAAACATTAGTGAGCTTATTGTTGACCTTCGTTATAACGGTGGCGGCTACTTAGCCCTATCATCACAATTAGCGTATATGATTGCGGGTAGTAATGCCACAACAGGTAAAACATACGAAACAACCGTATATAACGATAAAATAGCAAATAAGTCCATGCCCTTTTATGATAAAACGCTGGATTTAAGAAGACTCATAGGCGGTGAGTCTATTGTTCAAGCGGGACAAGCCCTTCCTACGTTAAATTTAAATCGCGTTTATGTACTAACTACAGGTTCTTCATGTTCAGCAAGCGAATCTTTCATTAACGCCCTTATTGGTATTGATATTGAAGTTATTCAAATTGGTGAAACTACTTGCGGTAAACCTTATGGTTTTGATAGCGAAGATAATTGTGGTTCAACCTATTATACCATTCAATTTAAAGGTGAAAATAACGCTGGTTTTGGTGACTATACTGATGGTTTGATGCCTGTTGTATTACCAGCTGCTGGTAAATTAGCACAAGTTCAAGGCTGCCCAATAATAGAAGATTACCAACATGACTTAGGTGATGAGCAAGAACTGTTATTAGCCAGTGCCCTGTACTACCAAGCAAACAACGACTGCCCTGATGTGGTTGAACAGCCAGCGAAAAAAATGAAATCAATGCGCTCGCATACACTACTATCAGAACAAGAAATAATACTTCACGGTAAAACGCCTTTGCAAGATGCCATTATTCGCGATGCTTACATTAACAAATACAGACACATTAATTCTGGAAGCAACAGTAATGAATAAGCATCTATTTAGCAAAACCAAAGCAATAATATTGTTTATTCTACCTGTTGCTTTATGCGCGTGTGCTATTCAAGCAAACGAAAAAGAAGCCGCTTTACTCACACCTAATAGTGAACTAGCCCGTATTGAAATAATAACGTTAATAAGTGAGTCGATGGGAGGAAAAAAAATTCCTATTGCTAAAGATATTTTTCAACAGACAAGTCGATTATTACTAGGCAAAACACCAGTGACTTCGCCAGATGGTATTAATATTATTCGTACTGATAACGAAGTTGCTATCGTTTTTGAATTACTAAAACAAGGTGATAATTGCTTACTGAAACGAATAAATACCTCACAAGAATGGACCTTAACAACGAAATCTTGTGTTAAACGCTAGCATTAGCTAAGAAGTAGGTGAATTAACTAGGTTAGCTAGGCTAGTTAATTCACCTACATTAGTCATGAAAACTTGTTTTTATCATTCTATAAATATTCAATCTATGCTATATTTCCGCAAATTTTTTGCTCTTCATTAACAGCGGGGCTTCTCCAAATGATGAAATTCCAAGGCAATAACATACTGTCAGTCTCTCAATTTGATCGTGATGCTATTGCGAAAATTCTCGATGTTTCAGCACAGATGGCGCCCTATGCAGCGAGAAAAAAGCGTTGTACCGTGCTTGATGGAGCTATTCTAAGTAATCTTTTTTTTGAACCCAGCACGCGAACTCGAGTTAGTTTTGGTACTGCTTTTAATTTGCTAGGCGGCTTTGTCCGTGAAACGGTAGGGCAAGAAAACTCATCACTAAGTAAAGGTGAATCGTTATTTGATACTGCGCAAGTGATTAGTGGTTACAGTGATATCATTGCAATGCGACATCCACAAATGCATTCCGTGGAAAAATTTGCACAAGGTAGCACTGTGCCTGTCATTAACGGTGGCGATGGTGCTAATGAGCACCCAACACAAGCATTATTAGATCTGTTCACCATACAATCTGAAATGATGCATTATCAAAAAGGCTTAGATAACCTTGATATTGTATTAATGGGCGATCTAAAACATGGTCGTACTGTTCATTCACTTTCAAAACTACTCAGCCTGTATAACAACGTTAAAGTCACCATGGTTTCACCAACCGCATTACAAATGCCTGACAGTGTTATTTCTGCACTAGAAAATGCAGGCCATCAAGTTATTGTTACTGATACAATGGCAGGTAACTTATCTTGCGATGTTATTTATCAAACTAGAATTCAACAAGAACGTTTTGCCAGTAAAGATGAAGCTGATTTATATCGTGGCCATTTCAGTTTAAACAAAAGTGTTTATCAACAATATTGCCGTGAAAACACCGTAATAATGCATCCTCTGCCTCGGGATTCTCGTCCAGAAGCCAATGAACTGGATATTGATTTAAATGACTTAGATAGCTTAGCTATTTTTAGGCAAGCACAAAATGGGGTATTAGTGAGAATGGCACTATTTGCTTTAGCATTAGGTGTCGAAGATCAATTAACTCAGTACGAAAAAGAGGTAAACTGGCACACAAATAAACACTAATATTTCTGCAAACAACTAATTTATCATTTTAACAGTGAAAACTTGTTCCTATTGAAGCAAGTAACTAACTATTTAAAATAACAAACCCAAAAAGAGTTTTGACTATGAATGGATCCACTAACTTTTCAACAAACAATTCAGAAGAACTTTTTGCTAAAGCAAAGAGTATTATCCCTGGAGGTGTTAATTCGCCAGTACGAGCATTTAATGGTGTTGGTGGTACGCCTTCATTTATTAAGCGTGCAGAAGGTGCATATATTTATGATGCAGACGATAATGCCTACATCGACTATGTGGGATCATGGGGACCTATGATCTTAGGTCATAACCACCCAGCAATTTTAGATGCTGTTATTAATACTGCTCAAAACGGTTTAAGCTTTGGTGCACCAACAGAAATTGAAATTACCATGGCTGAGAAAGTCCGTGAATTGGTACCTTCAATGGAGTCTTTACGCATGGTTAACTCAGGTACTGAGGCAACCATGAGCGCCATTCGTTTAGCACGAGGATATACAGGTCGCGATAAAATATTGAAATTTGAAGGCTGTTATCATGGTCATGCTGATTCTTTGTTAGTAAAAGCAGGCTCAGGCGCATTAACTTTAGGCGTGCCTAATTCTCCTGGTATTCCTGCCGACTTTGCAAAACATACATTAACGGTTAGTTATAATAATCTGGATGAAGTAAAAGAAATTTTTAACAAATATCCTGAGCAAATTGCGTGTATTATCATTGAACCTGTTGCGGGTAACATGAACTGTATTCCTCCTGTGGAAGGTTTTCTAGAAGGTTTACGCAAAGTATGTGATGAATATAACGCTGTACTTATTTTTGATGAGGTAATGACAGGCTTTCGTGTTGCTCTAGGTGGTGCACAAGCTCATTATGGTATCAAACCAGATCTTACCACCTTAGGTAAAGTCATTGGCGGCGGAATGCCTGTTGGTGCTTTTGGTGGTAAAAAAGAAATTATGGATTTCATTGCCCCTGTTGGCCCTGTATACCAAGCAGGCACGCTTTCTGGTAACCCATTAGCAATGGCTGCTGGTTTAGCCTCATTAACTGAGCTAGCCAAAGGTGAAAAGCATCTACAATTAAGTGCCGCTACTGAAAAATTAGCCATGGGTTTAAAAGCCGCAGCCGAGCGACATGGCGTTGATTTAAATATTAACTATGTTGGCGGTATGTTTGGCTTCTTCTTTACTAGTGATGAAACACCAATCACCACCTTTAAACAGGTAATGGCATGTGACAGTGAAAAATTTAAACAATTTTTTCATCTAATGTTGGAACATGGTGTTTACTTAGCGCCATCAGCATTTGAAACTGGCTTTGTTTCTATGGCTCACAATGATGATATTATTGAAAAAACATTAGAAGCTGCGGCTAAGTGTTTTGCACAGCTTTAGTAAGCACTATAGTACATAATATCACATAATAAAGGGCTGCTAGCCTATGCTAACAGCTCTTTATTTAGCCATACAACCCCTTCTTGCCAACCTAATTCTAAACCTGAAAAAACTTTTAAGTTTAAATTATCTTGTTTTCGCAGCCGCATTATTCTATCCGTTTGTTCAAGACCGCTACCATGATAATTAACAACAGCAATAGCACAAAGTTTATCACTCATGCCAATAGTCAGCTTAGCTTCAAACGTATACTTAAAAGTATTTATTTTATTGACTAAAATAGCAAAGTTGTCATGAAAGTGCTGGCTAAAGAAATACTCACACTCTTCAACCATTTCTATCGACATTTCAATGTCTTTATTGATAATTATTTCAGCAATATTGCCATTAATAATATTAATTTTTCCAAAACTCAAATGATAGGTCATCTATAACGTACCTCGTTAAGTTACATATAGCCTAATCCTTTGACTTTTTTAATATAAAATTTATTTACTTATTGAATGAAATGGTCGAACAATTGAACAGTTACTAGCTCACCAGCATTAACTTTTCCTTGTTCAGAAGGTAAAACGATAAAGCAATTAGCTTGTGCCAAACTTGATAAAATACCCGAGCCTTGCGACCCTGTCGATTTAACTACATTTTCACCATGCTCATTAATACTTAACACACCACGCTGAAAATCCAGCCGTCCCGGCGACTTTTTAAGATCACTAACACATTTAACCTGTAAAGTAGTCCGCTTTAGCGCTTTGGCATTTTGCATTTTGGTTAATGCAACAATAGCTAATTGATGAAATGTAACTAAAGCCGATACTGGGTTTCCTGGTAATCCAAAAAATACACTATTAGGTAACTTACCAAAAGCAAAAGGTTTACCTGGCTTCATGGCTAGCTTCCAAAAACTAATTTCACCTAAATCATCAAGCACAGTTTTAGTATAATCTGCATCTCCAACGGAAACCCCGCCCGATGAAATAACCGCATCAGCTTGCTGATCTGCACTAACAAAAGCAGCTTTGATCGCATCAAAATCATCTTCAATAATACCAAAATCAATGATATCAACATGCAATTTAGTTAACATACCCCGTAACACAAAACTGTTACTTTCATATATATCGCCTGAATTTAACCTTTGTCCAGGCAGTTTTAATTCATCACCAGTTGCAATTAACGCCACAGTTAATTTACGATAAACATTCACTTCGCTGATACCGAGTGATGCTAAAATGCCAATATCAACTGCGGATAATTGATGGCCTTCACTCAAAACATGCTGGCCTAACTGAATATCTTCGCCAGCATGACGAACATGCGAACCCAATGCTTTCTCTTGAAGAAAAGTTATCTTATCATCATTTACTTGCACGTTTTCTTGCATTTCAACACTATCACAGCAGGCTGGCATTTTAGCCCCTGTCATAATACGTATACATTCGCCTAATTTGCATTCACCTTCAAAAGGAGTGCCTGCCATAGAACGACCAACTAAGGTTAACACGCTATGTTGTTGCAAGCTTTCAATTGCAAAAGCATAACCATCCATAGCTGAATTATCATGATTTGGCACATTAATAGGGCTTGCAATATCTTGCGCTAAGGTATAATTAAGTGCCTGAGATATTGGCAAAGTTAATGTTTCCTTCACGGGTGTTATTTGTAACAACATATTTTCTAATGCACACTCAAATGGCAATAAACCTGGAGCAGAACAACAATCAGACATAATAATCTCACTTAATTATTTTTTAAAATTGAAATACCTCAATCCAGTTATTATCACTTAATTAACAGCCAAAGTAACAGCGCTTTTATTTACTATATGTTGATACGCATCAAAGAGTATTAAATCAAAAAATATTATGCTACTCGACGTTACATTAAGAAGTGCTATACTCATTTTCATTGATAGGTAATTAAGTGCTATACTCATTTTCATTGATAGGTATTAGTTCATAAATACAATATCAATGAAAAATACATTACACAAAAATATTTTACACCGAGCTTAAATAGCTACCGCCCAGTTTTTAATAACATGGGTTATGCCATTTCAAGCCGTAGCAATGCATTATTTTGATAATTTCCTTAAAAATCATCAAAAAATACATTTGCTACCAGGGTTAACAAGGAAACACGTTAGCCTCCCGACATTTGGAAAGGTGATATGTTACAAGACAATTTTGGTCGTAGATTTTACTATCTGCGTCTATCCATTACAGACGTGTGCAATTTTAAGTGCAACTACTGCCTGCCTGACGGTTATCAATGTGATCAGCCGCGCGATTTTATATCGCTTACTGAAATCAAACGTTTAACAGCGGCTTTTGCAGGATTAGGTACAGAAAAAATTCGTATTACAGGCGGAGAGCCCGCGCTTCGAAAAGATCTTCCTGAGATCATAGCAAGTTGTAAACAAACTCAAGGCATTAAAAAAGTTGCGATTACCAGTAATGGTTTTAAGTTACCCGATCACTTACCCGCATGGTTAGACGCGGGTATAGATGCTATCAATATCAGTATTGATAGTTTAGACCCAAGACAATTCCTTGCCATTACAGGCCATAACAAACTCGACACTATTTTAAAAGGCATTGATAAAGCACTCGCTGATGGTCGACCGACCATCAAAGTCAATACGGTATTAATGAAAGAATATAGTGGTCGAAATATTCAAAGTTACTTAGATTGGTTAAAAGATACGCCTGTCACTTTACGGTTTATTGAACTAATGCAAACGGGTGATAATAAAACTTTTTTTGATGCGCAACACGTACAAGGATCTCGCATTAAGCAAAACCTAATTTTAGATGGCTGGCTACCAGTGCTTCAAGATAAAACAGCAGGGCCTGCACAAGAGTTTTATCATCCTGATTATCAAGGTCGTATTGGGCTGATCATGCCCTACTCCAAAGATTTCTGTAATACCTGTAACCGTTTGCGTGTGAGTTCGTCTGGAAAACTGCATTTATGCCTTTTTGGTGAAAATGGTTTATCGTTAAGAGAGCAATTACAATCAGACGATATCATTCCTTTGCAAACACAAATATTATCTTTATTAGGTGATAAAAAAGCCGCGCATTTTTTACATGACAAACTTACTGGCGGTACCAAACATTTAGCCATGTTAGGCGGTTAACATGAGTAGTGATTTACATACTTCAACTTTAAATACCGCTCTTTTAAACGAGCAATGTTTAGGTGTGGTGCTGGCTGGCGGCTTATCGTCGCGAATGGGACGAAATAAAGCACAACTACTACGAAACGAGCATGCTATGCTTTCAATGTTAGAGTTCTCTAAGCAACTACTTAATGATTCAGGCATTAATAACATTGTAGTTAGCGGTGATAACTATGATGTACCTGATAAGATCAAACGTAGTGGTCCTGTTGGCGGTATTTTAAGTGTTTTGGCAAAATACCCTCAAGCGAAATCCTTATTGATACTCCCTGTAGACTTACCTTTTATGACGCCCAAAGCCTTAGCCGATTTACGTTTGAAAGGAGAGCTTAGCCAAAAAGCAACATTTTTTGAAGGCCATAATATTCCGCTCTATTTACCTAATAACTCTTACGTAGCGCTTTTTTTAACACAAGCCTTTATAAAAACAGGTAAACAGTCTAATGATCAATCTCGCTTTACCATTGCGGGTCAGGAAAAAGGGCCTTCAATTAAAGCATTACTAAAAAAAGTTCCGCATCAAGCTATTCAAAGTAGCGATGCAACTATTTTATTTAATAGCAATACTCCTGAACAATGGCAACATGCAAAACAGCAACTTAAATTTTAATCAATTCATTTTAACCTGTTAATTTTTAGATGATTAACTTAAACAGATTAGTGTAAAAAGGAAAAACTATGTCAGCACATGGCGGAACAACTTTTATTCCCTTAAATATTGCGGTACTCACTGTTTCTGATACCCGCACAGAAGAAAATGACACCTCTGGACAAGCATTAGTAGAGCGTCTTACTGCTGCTGGTCATAACCTAGCAGACAAAGCAATTGTCATTGATGACGTTTATCAACTTCGTGCGCAAGTATCTAAATGGATTGCAGATGATACGATTAATGCCATTATATCAACAGGTGGTACTGGATTTACCGAACGTGACAACACACCAGAGGCATTAATGGCATTATTTGATAAAAATGTTGAAGGGTTTGGCGAAGTATTTCGTCATGTATCGTTAAGCGAAATAGGGACATCAACCATTCAATCACGCGCATTTGGCGGTATTGCTAATAAAACTGTTATTTTATGTGTGCCAGGGTCAACTAATGCCTGTAAAACAGCTTGGGATAAAGTAATTAAAGAGCAATTAGATGCCAGCCATAGACCTTGTAACTTTGTGCCTCATTTAAATATTAGTGCCGCTCAATGTGAGACACGCGACTAATGGGCAGTTCAACACAATCAACTCAAATGACAACAGTAGAGCTTAGTCACCTAAATCAACAAGGTGAAGCGAATATGGTTGATGTTACTGAAAAAGCAATGACTTCTCGTACAGCAACCGCGCAAGGTATTATCAAAATGAACCGTGCCACGTTTGAGTTAATTACTACTGGCAAGCACAAAAAAGGCGATGTTTTTGCTGTCGCCCGCATAGCGGGTATTCAAGCAGCTAAAAAATGCAGTGATTTAATCCCTTTATGTCACCCGTTAATGCTCAGTAAAGTACAAGTTGATTTTGCACTTGATGATGAAAACTCACAAGTAAAGGTTACCAGTCTTTGCCGCTTAACTGGGCAAACAGGGGTGGAAATGGAAGCATTAACAGCAGCTTCTGTGGCATGTTTAACGCTATTTGATATGTGTAAGGCAGCTGATCCTGCGATGGTGATTACCGACATTAAGGTGCTCACCAAAGAAGGGGGTAAGTCAGGTCACTGGCACGCTTCATAAGTTCGCCTACATCTGACAATACTCAACAACCTCCTATTGGTAGATAAGATTTTAATCGCACTTATTTAAAGAGAGAATAATTATGATCAAAGTTGTTTTTTTTGCCGCACTACGCGAACAATTAAATTGCAGTGAACTATCATTAAATAGTAACGATTTCACCACAGTTGCAGACATAAAACAGCACCTTGCGGGCAAAGATAAACAGTGGCAACAAGTCTTTGCTAATAACGCTTTATTATCAGCAGTTAATCACGATATGGTAAATAATGAACAAACGGTAAAATCGGGTGATGAAGTTGCTTTTTTCCCGCCCGTAACAGGTGGATAAAAATGACAAAGACAACTTACCCTGAAATATCCATACAAACAGACGACTTTAACTTATCAGATGAAGTCGCTTTGCTCGAATATGAAAATGACGTAGATGGCGCTGTTGTAACTTTTACTGGCCGAGTACGTAATCAAAATGAAGGTAAGCAGGTAACGAGTTTAACGTTAGAGCATTATCCTGGCATGACTGAAAAATCACTATCCAAAATTATTGCACAAGCAAAAGAACGCTGGAACATTGGTCGAGTAAAAGTTATTCACCGTGTGGGTGAGCTCTTTATTGGCGATCAAATTGTTTTTGTTGGCGTAACCAGTAAACATCGACAAGATGCTTTTGCTGCCAATGAGTTTATTATGGATTACCTAAAAATTCAGGCACCTTTTTGGAAAAAAGAAGCGAATAAAGATGGTGTTAATTGGTTAGATGCAAAATCAAGTGACAAACACAAAGCGGCAACTTGGTAAAAACTAGAGAATATTATTCCCATGCAACAACAATCATTTACTAAATCATTGTTTTTTATATTAGCATCAGTATTACTTTGTTTTAGTTTTCATAGCAAGGCACAAAATATAGTAAAGAAAGTAGCAGAAAAAACAAACCAACCACTGCGGATTGCTGTTGCTTCAAATTTTACACCTGCATTAAAAAAACTCTTAGTTGAATTTCATCAACAAACTCATATCAAAACACAAATTATTAGTGGTGCGACAGGCGCCATGTTTATACAAATACAGCATGGTGCCCCCTTTGATATATTTATTGCTGCCGACAGTTTACGACCTAAAAAACTTGAACAACAGGGTTTAGTTGTCGCCAATAGCAGAAAAACATACGCACAAGGGCAATTAGCGCTGCTATCAATGAATTCAAAAGCGCACTTAAACGATTTACGTACAGTTCCTCCTCGGTTTGCTATTGCCAATCCTGACACTGCACCTTATGGAAAAGCGGCTAAACAAGTACTAACCCATCTTGGTTTATGGCAACAATATCAAGCTGCATTGATTATAGGAATGAATATAAATCAGACTTTTTCTCAAGTGCGCACACAAGCAGTCAATAGTGGTTTAGTTGCCAATAGTCAATTAGTAATCAATAATTTATCGGGTGTTATTATTCCAGCAAATTATCATCAGCCCATTGTGCAACAATTGGTTATTCTAAAAAACAGTAGCAACATTAATAAAGCACAACAACTAAGTAATTACTTACTATCAAAAAGCGTACAACAAAAAATAATCCAGTTTGGTTATGCTGGAATAGAGTAGACAAGTATGTTAAACCCCGATCTACTTGCCTTATTTACCACATTAAAGCTAGCAGCCTTAACGACAATGATTTTATTACTTATCGGCACACCTTTAGCTTGGTATTTGGCTAACATGCAAAGCCGCTATAAAGTTATTATCGAAGCTATTGTCGCTCTCCCTTTAGTTTTACCACCAACGGTACTCGGCTTTTATTTGCTTATTGCTTTTTCTCCTCAACATTTACCTGGGCAACTTTGGCAGCAGGCAACAGGACAGCAATTAGCTTTTAGTTTTTCAGCCATTGTCATTGGCTCTGTACTCTATTCTATGCCGTTTGTCGTTCAACCACTGCAAAAATCTTTTGAACAATTGGGTAAGCCATTGCTAGAGGCTGGAGCAATGTTAGGTGCAGGCGCTTTTGACCGATTTTTCAGTATTGTTTTTCCCATTACCAAGGCTAGCTTTATTACCGCTGCCAGTTTAGGCTTTGCCCATACGGTGGGAGAGTTTGGCGTAATTCTCATGATAGGAGGTAATATTCCTGGTGAAACAAGAGTATTATCTATTGCTCTATTTGACCATGTTGAAGCCTTCGATTACGCAAAAGCCCACATTTTGGCAATTAGCTTGTTGGCTGGTTCCATGATGCTATTAGCGGCAATTTATCTGTTAAATAGTCCCAAAAGAGATACATTTAAAGGGGAAGTAAAATGACTTTTGCAAAAAATAATCCCCAAACCCTTTCGATTAATATCAAGCTTAGTTTTGAAAAATTTAACTTGGCTATTAAAGAAGAACTCTCTCTACGGGGTATTACAGGCATTTTTGGTCATTCTGGTTCTGGAAAATCAACATTATTGCGTGCCATAGCTGGCTTAGAAAATAAATTTGATGGTAGGATTCTGTTAAACGACAACTGCTTAATTGACAATACCAATAAACACTTTATTAAAGCTGAGCACAGAAATATTGGTTTAGTATTTCAAGATTCTCGCTTATTTCCGCATTTAACCGTATTAGGTAATTTAACATTTTCAGCAAAACATTGTAAAAATAGACAATTAGATTTAAATGAAATCATCGCACTCACTGAGTTAAATAACCTCTTACATAAACATGTTAATGAATTATCAGGCGGGCAGAAACAACGAGTTGCCCTCGCCAGGGCTATCTTAGCAGAGCCGCAATTATTATTGCTAGATGAGCCACTTAGCGCCTTAGATAGACAAGCAAAAGCAGGTTTACTGAAACTAATTTTAAAAGTACAAAACAAACTACAATTGCCTATGTTATACGTAAGTCACTCACTTGATGAATTACAACAAGTTTGCGACAAATTACTTGTATTGACGCAAGGCAAAGTCACAGGCTATGACGATATTCACTCAATGATTCATCAATTAAACTCAATTAACCAAGAGGTTAGTCACAGCAACAGCAATCAAAGTGAACATGAAAAAACACCTGATTTAATTCATAAACAAACAAGTTTGTCATTACCTGTAAAAATAACCGATAACGGTCACGGCTTGACAACATTAGCCTTGAATAGCCAAGATGAGATATATTTACCCACATCAACAGAGTATTCAACAGGAGCATGCTTGCGCTGCTTTATTTTAGCGACCGATATTAGTATTTCATTAACAGAGCCCATCAATTCTTCGATTGTTAACCATTTATTAGCCAAAATTAGCATGATCGAAGTGCAAAATAACAAAGTTCTTGTCACGGCCTCTTGTAAAAAAATTGATGGAGAACAGTTATTTTTTATTGAAATTAGCGCATTTTCACAACAAAAATTAGCGCTAACGCTAGAGCAAATGGTCTATTTACAATTTAAAGCAGGAGCTGTTCGCACTTACCTTTATTAATTTCAGATTACAGACTTTTACTTATAAACTTTAATTTACAACAATTACATATAAAAACAAAAGGTACTCATGTGTTAACAACGCAAGAACAACTCAAATATTCACGTCAAATTATGATGGAAAAAGTTGGTGAAGAAGGTCAAACAAAACTGCGTAACGCAAAAATACTCATTGTAGGTATGGGAGGGTTAGGTAACCCTGTTAGTTTATATTTAGCTGCAGCAGGTGTTGGCACTTTATACCTAGCAGATGGGGATACAGTAGAAATCAGTAATTTACCGCGTCAAGTTCAATTTAACGAACAAGATATTAACCAAAATAAAGCAGATACCGCCGCTGAAAAGCTTAGCGTACAATTTCCCGACAGTGATATTGAAGCCATTGACGAGATGTTAGATCAAGAGTTATGCGACTACTATTTACCCCAAGTAGATTTGGTGCTGGATTGTTCAGATAATATTAAAACTCGGTATTTAATCAACCAAGCTTGCGTTAAGCATAAATTACCTTTAGTCATCGGTGCTGCAACTGGCTTTGACGGTCAACAACTAGTCGTTGATCCGAGAGATGAAAGCAGTGCTTGCTATCATTGTTTATTCCCTTCTACGATGAAAGCACCAGTAAACAACTGCCAAACACTTGGGATTTTAGGGCCTGTTCTGGCAATTGTTGCAGGAATGCAAGCTTTGCAAGCAATAAAGTTACTTATTGGCAATGGAATAGATAATGATGCACAAGTTAATCAATTAAATTTATTTGATGGCTTATCAAACCAATGGCAACAGTTTAAAATGAAGAAACAAGAAGATTGTAGTATTTGCGGTAAAAAACGTTAGTTTACATTACAGCCATTTCGTTCGTAACTTAGCAGTAAAGATGAGCGAAATGGCAATCAACAACAGCGATAAAAAGAGTATTATTTAAATAGTCCCATATTTCTATCGGTTACGGCTTCCCGCCATCCTCCTAACCATTCTGATTTAGCATCTATGCATTGATAAGGACAATGGTCTTTTGACTTACCACTGAGTCCTGCCTGGTAACCATTTGAATGCGCTCTTCCTAATTTATCTCTTTTCTGTCTTTTCATTCTTTAACACCTCGTAACTATATATTAAAAATACCTTTTAAGTCACCACTTAAGCATAAGTGATAAAAACTACGTTGTGGCCAAACTAATTATTCAAACATGTTTAGAGAGAATTTCCTCATCAATAATAGGAACATCCCAAACCTATAAATCTTATCTAATACGAATAAAATTTAGCTGATGAATAATAAATCCGACGATTCATTTAAAAGGATTTCTGTAGATGATGCAAGCTGAAAAATAGTCCAAAAAGGTAAATAAAAACTAATTATAATGCTAATGAAAATAAGTCACTTTTAAGGTGAAAACTTCTTTCAAATAAAACAATTCATTAGCATTATTAAGCATATTTTTGATAGAACAATGAGGTATAAAAGCAATTTTTTTATATGAATTTAGTTTAATAAGCAACCAAAAACCCTTACATTTTTAAATGCGTCTTCTTCTACGGCGTTTCTTTTTAAGATCGCTATCATCTTCCAACTGAGATTCTATTTCATACTCAAAACCTACCGTTTCGCCTTCTGGGTCATCTTTCGTCGTATCAACCTTTTCAGTCGCTTCTTTTTCAAGTAGCAATAACCTATCAGAAAGTTTGGCGGAGTCAGCTTTATTATTTTGTTTCCCAAAAACTGATTTTAATTTATTTGTAAAACCCTTTTTTTCACTCTGTACGGGTTGTAAATCTACCTGCTTATTAACTTTGCTTGTTTGCTCTAACTGATGTTCTACCACTATAGAAGAAAGATCTTGTGACTTTTTAGCAATATTGACGTCTTTTTCCTCCTTTCTAATAGGCACTTTGGGCTCTTCTGCATAATTAACCACAGTACCGCGTAATTCAGCAGGAATACCAAAAGATTCAGGCTTGTTTTTCACTATCTCTGTAGGAGTTGCCGTAATAGATACTGGTATTTCATTTGATATAGTTGCAGGTGTAGCAGCCGTGTTTTGAACAAGTCCAACAAAATCATCATTACTTTCGGTTGATTTAGGTAGCACCAATTCACCAAATTCTTTTATTGTGTCATTGATTTCTTGTTTCGAAATAATTAATGCTTTTTGAAGATTATTTAATTGCTTTTCAATACCACTGTATTTTTGTTCTAGTGGTATAATATTATCTTGAACGTCAGCAGCCAGCGTGGCAGTTAGCTTTTTGTAATTATTAATTTCTTTTTCAAAATGCGTCATCTTTTCAATTGTTGCTTCAATAGCGGAATCAATAATTGCAGTCTTTTTATAAAGATCGCGTTTTCGGTTAACAAACTTTTGAATAAGCTCTTTTGACACTTGTTCAGAGGACTGTTCCTTCGATAGAAATACGCTTAATTCTTTTATTTCTGCTATCGGCAACCAGTGACTAAAGGACGGATTCCATCCGTACAAATCATTATGTTTAGCAATTAAGTGTTTAACACCCTCTATATTCAATGGCCCTGTAACACGGCCATTTGCTGAAATATACCATTTATCCATAATGTATTTATCTTATTATTGTTAATTTTGAAATAAAATTCACCACAAAGTAGATTGTATTTATCTATAGACCAGCTTACTTTTAGGTGATGTCCTAATGCTTTTTTGTAAAGCAGCATATTGTTCACTTACCCTATCTAATGTTTCCTTAACTTCAACATTAAGTTCTTCGGTAAATGTACAATACATATCAATATCTTGATCTATTTCTGAAATAACAGACCGTGTATTACCTAAAGTATTATCAACGCGAGTGAGTATTTTAAACAATGCTTCTTCTTTATTTTTATACTCTTCCAACAGCGCTTTAGGTATTGCTACAGGGGGGGGAGGTATTTTTATATCTAACTGAAAGTCTTCAACTAGATAAAGTGGCTTCCAATACGCATAGCTTGGATGCCAAACATAAAGGTTTAAGTTTCCATATTTTTTAATATAATTCTGTGCTTCATCAAAAGTTAATGATTCAGTGATTTCACCGTTATTAGAAAAAAGCCATTTTTTCATTGAAACTATTCCTTTCTATTATTTTGAACGTGTTGTAGAAACACCTTTCCATAATTGCGGAATTAACTTAGCAAGTTATTCATAATTTTTCATCCCTTATTTTTGAATAATAGTAACTTTTTTAAACAAAAAAACCGCGAAGTAAAATTCGCGGCTTTTATTTTTTGCGATTATCACGCTAACTGCAATTCACACTAAGCTAAGTGTTAAGCTGTTTTCTCTTCAGTTATAAAGAAGCTAGAGATATAAGCAATTAGACCAAGCAAGAATATCACACCAGCAATTTCTCTTAACCAGTAGAAAATGGCTAATTTATCTTGTGTTGCCATAAAGCTCAATGCTTCACCAGACTCAGGTAAACGTTGTAACCAAACCTGCAAGATACCAGCACCAGTTAAGAATAAGGTAATAAATACCATCGCAACTGTCATTAACCAGAAGCCCCACATTTCAATAACTTGCGCTTTATTACAGTTAGCTTCACCAATACCACGAAGTTTAGGCATTGCGTAAGACATAATAGTCATAACGATCATGGCATAAGCACCGTAGAAAGCCATATGCCCATGAGCTGCTGTAATTTGTGAACCATGAGTATAATAGTTTACAAAAGAAAGCGTATGTAAGAAACCCCAAACACCAGCACCTAAGAAAGCCATTACTGCTGTGCCTAGTGCCCATAAGGTAGCCGCTTTATTTGGATGTTCACGACGACGACGGTTAACCATATTAAAGGCATATAGCACCATTGCAAAGAATGGTAGTGGCTCAAGTGCTGAGAAGATTGAACCAACCCATTGCCAGTATTCTGGTGTCATTAACCAATAGAAGTGATGACCTGTACCTAAGATACCTGAAATCAATGCCATCGCGATAATTACGTATAACCATTTTTCAATGACTTCACGGTCAACACCAGTTACTTTAATTAATACATAAGCTAAAATAGCACCCATGATTAATTCCCAAACACCTTCAACCCATAAATGAACAACAAACCACCAGAAGTATTTATCTAATGCTAGATTAGTTGGGTTATAGAAAGCGAATAAGAAGAATACAGCTAAACCGATCAAACCTGTCATAAGCACCATATTAATGGCTGTTTTACGACCTTTTAAGACAGTCATACCTAGGTTAAATAAGAAACCTAACGCGACAATAACAATGCCAATTTTGGTGATCGTGGGCTGCTCAAGGAATTCACGCCCCATTGTTGGCCATAAATCATTCATCGTGATATGAGCAAGCGTTGAATAAGGTACTAATAAGTAACCTAAAATAGTAGCAACACCTGCTGCTGCAAATATCCAGAACAGTGCTATTGCTAATTTAGGACTATAAAGCTCTGTTTCAGCTTCATCAGGAACCAAGTAATAGGCCGCTCCCATAAAACCAAATAGTAACCAAACAATTAGAAGGTTTGTATGCACCATACGTGCAACGTTAAACGGAATTAAACCGCCAACAATATCACCAACAACATACTGTAACCCCATTAATAGGCCAAACAATATTTGACCAACGAACAAGATCATAGCAAAAATAAAATAAGGCTTTGCTACGGCTTGTGATTCATATTTTAAAGTACTCACAGCTTTATCCCTCAATGTTTGGTGGCCAGTTATTGGCGTCTAGCTCTGATGTCCATTTAAGGAATTCAGCTAAATCATCAATTTCTTGATCTGTTAAATGAAATTGTGGCATTTGTCGACGACCAGGAATGTTCAAAGGTTGCGCCTTCATCCAGCCATTGAAGAAAGCTTTAAAGCCTGCTTCACCGCCACGACGGTTATACACATTCATTAGTTCTGGTGCAAAGTATGCCCCTTCACCAATAAGTGTATGGCAACCAATACAGTTATTTTCTTCCCAAAGCTCTTTGCCTCGCTCAACAGCCTCAGTTATGTTTTCTCGATGATCCCGTTTAGGCATCTCTTTTGTGGTATGAAAAGTCAAAGCTAGGAATATTAAGAAGAAGAAAACACTTCCCCCATAATATATATTCCTTGCCATGCCTTTAGTAAAGCTCTCTGACATGGTGTTTCCCTTAATGAATAATTAAATTCATGCGTTAGTTGTGTTAGTAAAAGCCAATGAATAATAACTTAAACAATAGAAAGTATAGCTTGATAGAAATCAAGTTTCTCAAGACTTGTAAGAAAATGTGTTTAAAAGTTGATAATTCTTGCGCCACATCAAGTAAAAGATAAAATTTATACACAATTAATTCACTAAAAACGCTATAACCCTATATAAAATAAGGTTATATTTTTAGGTTTCAAGCTAAATAGAAAGACTTTAACTTTGGCCGCCACATAACAATTGTGCGTTATTTGAGCCCCCTTTTTGCTACTAATTTGCATAAAAATATATTTACTTCTAAGTTTATAGCAGCATATTTGTGATAAAAATCAAAAAATAATACGGTAGGGAGTCAAACATGAGTCCTATCTCCTTAACTAGATTTATGATCGCTATTTGATGTAGTATTACTCCTAATGCAATAGCGATAGACGCAGTAAAATTATTAAAACTTTTTCAGAACATGACAAAAGGTCTCAACATAAAAATGAGGTAATACTTCGAACACTTCAAATTACCGAAACAGACTTTGGTTCATTTGAGTTTGAATATGTTGGTATTAATATGACTCCACCAAGAGTGCTTATTTGAAATGTTAAAACAGGATCGGTTTGACTTGATGCCTAGAGCTGTTTACGAAATTTATGATGAGCTAAATATGCGCAACAAAGATATTTGGCAAAAAGATTAAACCAGACTACGTCGAAATAAGCCTGATTAAATTATTCTTTACTGCTGTTAACAACAATCACTCTGCCTTTCATCATAGGGTGAGGGCCACATTCATAAGAAAACTCCCCTGCTTGCTCAAAACTACGTTGATACGTTTCATCAGGAAAAAAATAATCTGGCTCTTCTTTATCTAATTGTTTAAACCAAACATTATGATATTGACGTTTCTCAATATTTTTCCAAATGACAGTGTCCCCTGCTTCAATAGTAACCTCAGCAGGTATATATTGCTTTTTGTATATTTCTACAACAATTTCTTTTGAAAACAAAATATTAGAAAATAAAAGTAAAAAAATAAGTAATGAAATACGCATAATACCCTCACTTTATTTATCATTATAATAAAATCGAATCATTACGGATAACTAGCGTCAGCCGAAAAATAAAACACCCTCAAGCCAAGTTAACACTAAAATGCTTAATAACAAAGAAAGTACTTTAAACAAAAATACAACACTAACAACATTACGCTGCTATTTTTTAATTGTCAGTACCATCATACCAGTTTACTGTTTTTTTTCTTTTATGATTTAATCTAGATCAGCGTTTTAGACAAAATTCTATGTTAGTATTTTGCCACTAAATTCGACCATTTTTATAACAAAGCAGAGACAAAGTTTGGATAAATCACACTATTTCTATCGCACCGTAATATTCACTCGTAAAGCTGGCATTGTTGCACTTGCTGATATTAGTAATCCAACAGAAACCACAGCCCTAGAAGAGTGGTTTGGTGTAGTAATTTCGCTGGCTGATGGCAAGCATACGTTGCAAGAACTAACTGATTTTATGGCTAAACAATACCAACAAAAGCCTGAACGCTTAGACGACACGCTTGAGTCGGTTATAGAACGCTTAGTAGAAAGCAAAATGCTGAAATTAAGTACACAGGCTGTAGAATTACCTTATTATTTAGCTGCCCCAATTGAGCAGTTAGATATTGATAAAGCGCGTAAACTCATTATAGAAGATGGCTATACTGTACACTAAATAGTATAGGTATTTAACATCTTATATACAAAGAACGAGTATCATAATGACTGAAAATAAAGCCTTAGCACTTGCACCACTGATAACGCCTTTCGCCTTTACTTTTTATGCATATATTTCTGATATACCAGGATTCAACATGGATAGTGGTTTGTTAGACTTTTTGGGGCTGTTTTTAGGTTTAACCTTAGCAGCAATTCCTGTTGCCTATATTTATATGTTTTTTATTGGTGGCAAATTTTGGGGAATACTAAAAAGAAAAAAAATAGTTAACTTTTTCACTATAGTGTTTGGCTCTATCTTTGTAGCAGATATACCTATGTTGCTTATTTGGCCAGTAACACAAGGAAACGAGTTCTATTTAACCTTACAATTATTTTCATTTGTTGGGTTAATGGTTGGTCTCAATTGTTGGTTTTTAATCAATTTAGACAAATTTAAAGCTAAGTTTAAAAACGATGACTAAAAAACCTGAGCTAAAATGCTCAATAAAGAGTAAAACGTTTATCCTTGGGTAAATAAAGCAACTACAAGCACTAACATCAAAATCCAAAAACCTGACAGTAATTGCCAAAATAAAACTTGGGATTTGTTCTTGGTCACTTGAGGATCATCGAGTAAATAGGTTGGGTTGGGCTTTTTCAAATCATTAATAAATTCTGGAATATTATCGTAGCGCTGTTCAAGATCAAAGCTAACGCCTCTTGCTAGAGTACGATCAAACCATATGGGAATAACTGGGTTAGCCACAGTTGCAGAAATATATCGTAATCGATCATATTCAAACGCTGTTTGACATTCTTCTATTTTTTCACCATAAGGTAGTTTACCAGTAAAAATTTCATAAGTAATGGTAGCCAATGCGTATAAATCACCCTGTATACCAGTATTTTTACCTAATAAATATTTAGGGTCAGAATAAGTTGCGGTTCCTAAAACACCTTCATGCTCTAAAGGAATAAAAACTTCTGCCAGCCCAGCTACAAATACCGAACCAAAATCAACAATTTTTATTGCATTATCATTACTTATAATTATATTTGCTGGCTTGAGGTCTTGATGAATAGTTTCCATTTTATGAAAATCAGATAAACCTTTTGCTACCTGTTCGACAATACTTATCGCCAATTTAGGTTTAGGGAAATGATTTTTCAGCATCCATTTATCTAATGACAAACCATGTACATATTCCATTAAATAATATAAACAAGTTCTCGGCCTGTTTTGTTTAATAATATTAACGACATAATCACTGTTTATACGTTTACCAATCCACTCTTCTTGAATAAACCGGTCAATATACCCTGTATCTTCTTCAAAATTAATAGAAGGTGTTTTCATCACTATTTGTTCATGTGTATCAATGTCTTCAACTAAATATAATTGACTACGGCTGCTTGCAAACAACTCTTTCAATACTTTATAACCGTCAAGTATTACGCCTTCATCCAATGGCGGTGGAAAAGGTAGTCGTGTTAATTTCGAGTTATAATCATTTAAGCTTTCATTAGGCAATGACACTATTTGGCAAAGCGAGCCACTAATATTATCATCACTACCCTTATCAAAAGCCGCTTGTACTAATGCAGCTATACGTTGTTGGCAAGTTTTTGGGGATGATATTAGTTCAATCATACTTGCTTGGGTTAAAAAATCATGAATACCGTCGGAAGTGAGCAGCAATATATCATCTACTTCTAACGTAAATTGGCTGTAATCAATTTGAATAGAATTATCCATACCCATAGCACGGGCAAGAAAGCTACGACCAGAGCCAATACTTGCCACATGGTCTCTAGTGAGTTGTTTAAATTTTCCAGCACGGTATAAATAAGCTCGGCTATCACCCGCATGAAAAAAATGTGCGAGTTGAGACTTTAAAACGAGTGCCGTAAAAGTAGTTAAATAACCTTTTTCTTCACTAGCAAATTCATGACTGCGTTTAAATAAAGTTAAGTTAATACTAGAGAGAATTTTCTGCCCCGCATGCTTTACCGACCACGTATCGGGTGTTTGATAATAATCACTTAAAAAGCGAGAAATTGCAGTATTACTGGCTTCTTTACCTGCTTCGGCACTACTTACGCCATCAGCCACGGCAAGTACAATACCTTTACCTTCAAGTACGGTATGCTCATCTGGCACTAAAAAACCAACCGCATCTTCGTTGTTATCTTTTAAACCTTGAATTGAATGGCAAGCGATATCAACTTGTAATTGGTTGGCTTTTGGCATATTTATTTCTTATGTTTTGTATTCGTTCTTCAGATTAACATTATTACTAATCTAGATCCTAACTTATACCAAGTTGATTAAGTTCTTTCCCACTCAGCGAGAATTCAAAGGCTTAGAGGCAGGCATTGATTGAAGAGAATGGTCATTCCCTTGTCAAAATCAATAACGCCGCATA
>CBDLPA010000025.1:0-56330 GCA_965305135.1 uncultured Colwellia sp. | reverse complement strand
GTAGCTAAAAGAACACTATTGCCTATTGACGCGAGATGGGCTCATATGTGTTATACGTTTACACTGTACTTTAAATCTTTAACTTCATCACCAGTTATACCACGGAAACCCCAACAATGTTTAGGTTGCTCGTTAATAGTAATCTCGATATCTACGGGAGAAATACTAAGCTCTGATTCTATTTCGGAAAATAAGCACTTTATTAAGGCTTTCTTTGTTTCAATTTTACGACCTTCCATCATATTGATTTCAATAACCGTATAGTTATCTGAGCGTCCGCCAGGATAATAAAAATCTGATTTATCCATGGGAATAAAACGGTGCGCTCTTTTATCTTCAGGCATACCTAATACAGATTGCATTGATTTATGGATGACATCTGAAAGTTGAGATTTAATTGGATTGAGGTTTTCTTTAATTCCATAGACGACGATCATGCCGAAACTTCCCTAAACGTATAACGCCCGGCTCACCGAGCAAATTTTTGATGGCGGCTTTTGTGCGTGTTTTTGCACAAAAGGTGACAGCGGAAATTTGTCCGGTGCAGCCGTTTGTTATATGGGGATTATTGGAGCTGCTATATTTCAGAAGAGTAATACCTTAAACCCTATTAAGATGAGTACTATACCGCCTAATAGTTCAGCCTTACTCTCAAGCCATGTTCCACTTTTCGCTCCGATAAATACGCCAATCCAACTAAAGAATAGTGTAGCAGACCCGATAATTGCACAGGCTAATAAAGGATTTATTTCAATGAGGGTCAGCGTAAAACCAGCAGCCATTGCATCTACACTTGTGGCGATAGCAAGAATAAGCATTACTTTATGCGTGATTTTTACTATATCTTCTTCGATACCTTCGGTAATTGATTCATAAATCATTTTTCCGCCAATCAATATCAGAAGAGCAAAAGCTACCCATTTCGCATATTCCTCAACCCAACCGAGAACCCCCTTACCACCCATATAGCCAATTAAAGGCATTAACCCCTGAAATAAACCAAAATATATACCTGACATAAGCGCCAGATACTTTGTTTGCTTTACATGTTTTGATCCTAGACCTATAGAGACCGCAAAAGCATCCATACTTAATGCCACAGCTAAAATTATAACTTCAAGCACTTAATAAATTCTCTTCTTAAAAAATCAATGAGGTAGATAACTTCACCCATATAACAGTTTAATAGTAGGCAAATTGCCGCCTTTCTACAAAGGTAACTTTCGCCTACATTTTGTAAATTAAAAATTATGCTAATTTATTTTATTATTTTAATCAATAATTTAATTAAATATTCGATTTTTTATTTAAAAAATCAAACGCTTTAATTTATGTAAGCTTGTGGAAAGGCGGCATCATACTAACCTGCATGCATATACAGTATGCAATTTATAAAAAGGAATTAAAATGTCTTCTCCTTATATAGCATATATAACCGAACAAATGCGGTTAAAAAACAATTAGTGAACAAATACGCGTAGGTCGTTATGATGCCTAAACTCCGCTCACATCAAATTAGTTTACTCAACCACCAACGGCGTTAGGATTGCAATAGCCTATCGACTATTGAACCACGAACATAGACCAAAGCTAGGTGTCACGACGAAATTACTTATTTCATTCTGTGCGTTAACTCACTTAATAATAGAAATGAATACAGAGAATTCTTAAATTAATAAATATGGATCAGTGTATTTAACTTGACGTGGGGAGTCATACCAACGCCTTACTAACTGAATTGTTAATAAAGGCGCTATTTATATGAGTAAACACGGAGTCAAACAAAAGCATGACAAGCTACCCTATACTGCGGATAGCTTTCTTAGTGAATGCAAAATTTTTTGCACACAGATTATTTAACAATATGCTTTAATTTACCTTTTTCATCAAATTCTAAAATATTTCTAGCCCATCGATTAATCCAATAAGTCCAGTTATTTTCGTCAAGTGTCGTTGTTGCATGAACTGGTGGCGTACCCATTGCATATTTAACACCCTCTTTTGTCATACCTATCAATGGTTTGCCTTTTGCTATGCCTTCTTGATCTATTTTGCTTAGCTGTTTAACCCTATCACTATCACAACGTTTACCAAAAAAGGTATTAAAATTCTGTTCAAGTGATTGTCCTGCTGAGCGCGTATGTTTATCCCAAAGATAGCGATAAACTTTGCCTTGGTGAGATATTTCAATTTCTTTACTGCCAATATCTTCAATCACAAACTTACTACACATAGGAATTAAATTAGACATTTGATAGTTTAAAGCATAAAGGCGGTTATTAGCATAGTCTGCATGAATATTAACTAACGCTTCAACAGTAGCTCCCTCAACAAAACCTGAATTACGTTTATTAGTTGACGATTGAGTGTCTGATGAGGAGGAGGTTGATGTACACCCAACCATCGTCACTGCCAATAATAATAAGGCAAGTTTATTAACTGCGTTTTTAAATTGGAATGCTGGTTTACATTTTTTCATGATTAATTCCTTCTATGATATTTATTTAAGCTTGAAGTTATATGTCGTAATAAGTATCAATATTGGCAATAACTTTAACAAAATGCAATCGTGTTATTGCTAGTCAGCCGCCACCTGATAAAATACCGTATATCGTTCATCAATTAAATATTATATGCCCTACCCTAAACTTTTAACACCTTTAAACCTTGGCTTCACTCAATTAAACAATAGGGTGTTAATGGGGTCTATGCACACAAACCTTGAAGAAGCTGAAAATGGTTTTAAACGTTTGGCTTCTTTTTATGCGCAAAGAGCTGAAGGCGGCGTTGGCTTAATTGTCACGGGAGGTATATCACCTAATATTGAAGGAAAACTGGCACCAAATCGCGCATTAATGACAACAAAACATGATGTAAAAGATCATCAGTTAATCACGCAAGCGGTGCATAATGTTGAAGGTAAAATATGTATGCAAATTTTGCATGCAGGTAGATATGCTTACCAAAAACAACTCGTTGCTCCTTCTGCTCTGCAATCAACTATTATTCCGTTAACCCCAAAAGCGCTTTCTAGTGCTGAGGTAAAAAAGCAAATAGCGGATTTTGTGCTTACAGCAGAATTAGCACAAGAAGCAGGTTATGATGGTGTTGAAATAATGGGCTCGGAAGGGTATTTAATTAATCAATTCATTGTTAAATCAACCAATCATAGGCAAGATGAATGGGGTGGCTGTTATCAAAATAGAATACGTTTTGCGGTTGAAATAGTAAAACAAACACGTAAACGTGTTGGAGAAAATTTTATCATCATTTTCAGGCTATCAATGCTCGACTTAGTTGAGCATGGCAGCTCTCTTGAAGAGATTATAATTTTAGCCAAAGCAATAGAAGCGGCAGGTGCCACCATTATTAATACGGGTATTGGTTGGCATGAATCTAGAATTCCTACCATAGCAAGTATGGTTCCTCCTGGTGCCTTTGCTAATATTAGCCAATATGTAAAATCAGCTATCTCTTTACCTATTGTGGCTAGTAATAGAATTAACACCCCAGAGGTAGCAGAAAATATTTTAGAAAATAATTGGGCTGATATGGTTTCCATGGCAAGACCTTTACTGGCAGATAGTCATTTTGTTGTCAAAGTTCAGCAAAATAAACCGCAAGCCATTAATACTTGCATTGCCTGCAACCAAGCTTGCTTAGATCATATTTTTTTAAACAAAGTCGCTACTTGTTTAGTGAACCCTTTTGCCGCAAGAGAAAAAGAACTTGCGCTTATCCCAACAAATAATGCTAAACAAATTGCCGTTGTGGGAGCGGGACCTGCTGGAATGGCTTTTTCTTTGTATGCAGCTCAACGAGGTCATAAAGTACAATTGTTTGAAGCAACTCATCGCATTGGTGGCCAATTTAATTTAGCTAAAAAAATTCCAGGCAAAGAAGATTTTCATCAAACACTGCGCTATTTTAATTACCAATTAGCACAACATAAGGTTGATATTCATCTTAATACGCACGTTACACCTGAAGTTTTGTCAACATTTGACGAAGTTGTTATTGCCACAGGCACTAAAGCTAACTTGCCTGACATTGAGGGAATTGAGCACCCTAGTGTAGTTTCTTATGCTGATATTCTTTCAGGTACAAAGATCGCTGGCAATAATGTCGCAATTATTGGTGCTGGTGGTATTGCTTTTGATGTAGCTGAGTTTATTACCAACACTGTGAAATCAGTAGATGCAGACGCTTTTGCAGATCACTGGGGCATCGACCTACGTATGAAATTTGATGGTGGATTAAAAACAATGAATAATGAACCTCCCATTCGAAAAGTATCTATGTTGCAAAGAAAAATTAGAAAATCAGGTGCTGATTTAGGTAAAACCACAGGCTGGATTCATCGGACAAGTTTAAAAAGAAAAGCAGTGTCTATGCTGGCAGGCGTTACCTACAATAAAATTGATAATGACGGCTTACACATTAGTATTCGTAAAAAACCGCGTTTACTCAAGGTTGACACCATCATTATTTGCGCAGGTCAAATTGAAAACAATCAATTATCGACTGCACTTAAGCAACAACCGTGTCATATTATTGGGGGGGCGCATCTTGCGAAAGGGATAGATGCGCAAAAAGCAATAGAAGAAGCCGCGTTATTAGCAATAAAAATTTAAATAGCTAGGGAGGTATTTATTATTACAGTACAAAAAAAGCAAAACATACGCAGTTTCAACAAACAGATATTACCTCTTTTCTTATTACTTTTTCAGTTTGTTAGCGCGTCTGTAATGGCTAATGATTGGTATAAAGCTTTTGGACTTATTGAACGCGTTGTTTTTTCTGAAAAATACAATAGTTCGGTAACTTTTTACCAAACCCCTAAACATCCCGCTAAAGCCTCTATCACCTTGATTCATGGGGTAGGCGGTTCAGCAGAAGATTTTAAAGAAATTGCTGCTGGTTTATCTAAAAATTATGATTTACTCTTGCTCGACCTCCCTGGCTTTGGGCTTTCTCAAGGTCAAGAAAATATTTTCTCTCCACAAAAGTATGCAACACTGTTAATTGATCTTTTACCAACCCTCGTTAATAGCACCAACTATATTATTGGGCACTCTATGGGGGGGAATGTTTCCGTGCAAATAGCCCTGCAAGCACCTACTTTAGCTAAAAAATTAATATTGATAGATGCCGCAGGTTTTTTGAATAAATTTTCATATAGCGAGCATGTTGCAGCAAATTACGTTGGTAATCAGCTACCTCTTGCTAAACAATATTCATCAACCGTAAAAAGCGTAGTGAATGCGCTAAATCAATTTCTACCAGACCCAACAGGAGTATTACTCAGCTCAACAGGCAGGTCGTTAATACTTGATGATAATATTAATGCCATTTCAGCACTTGCGGTGATGAATGAAGAATTATCAGCGCTTATTCGACAGAAATCACCCCCTACCTTCATAATTTGGGGAGGAAAAGATCAGGTAATGCCAGTGCAAGTTTCTACCATGTTAAGTTACTTACTCAATACATATTCTGTGTACATTTTCCCAGAGGCTGGTCACTCACCTCAAAAACAATATCCTACTGACATTGTTAATAAAATTGATAACTTTATAAACACTAATCAACCTATTCCAGCCCCTAAAATAGCAATATCAAATAAAGATATAAGGATCGATTGTGATAAAAATGATAGCACGTCATTACTAAATAATACCCAATATACATTAGTCACTATTAACAACTGCCAACAAAAACAAATTACGCATTTACATGCTGAAAAAATAGTACTCAACCATTCTGCAGTGAGCTTTAATCATTTAAAAATTAACAATAACAACAATTACGCCATGATTTTGCATAACAGTGATGTTGAAATTTGGGGTGGAAGTTTAACGGCACTA
This sequence comes from uncultured Colwellia sp., assembly GCA_965305135.1. Lineage (GTDB taxonomy): Bacteria > Pseudomonadota > Gammaproteobacteria > Enterobacterales > Alteromonadaceae > Colwellia. The sequence continues at coordinate 50,463 of CBDLPA010000025.1, read as the reverse complement.
ACCATCGCGTATATTGAAAACAGCCAATTAGAGTTTAATGGGGTTGAGCTCTATGCAAGTAACGCTTTAGTTATTAGTAACCTACCTACAACCCTCAATGCATCATTAACACAAGTACACTTAAACAATACGGTATTTGATTGGCATGGCACTATTGAGGTTGGCTTGTAGTACAAGGCTGCAAGTGCAGTACTACACTTGCAGTTCTCAAATTAAACTGAGGGTTTTTGCGCAATAAGGTTTATCAGCGTTTCTTCTCTATCCTTTGGTGGTGCTATGCCAAACCAGTTTTCTTTTATGGCAAGATCTTCTCTACTCCACCATAAAAAGGGATAAGATATTTTATCATCAGGCACATAAAAACCAGCGTCACGCACTAAAGCTAAATATTCACTTGCTGTTTTTTGTACTTTCATTGGATGACGAAACAATAACTTAATGATAAATGAGTGAATATAACGTTTTGTTGATTCAGCAAACAATAAAACGCCACCGGGTTTTAATATACGATAAAATTCGCTTATAGCTTGTTCTTGATAAATTAAATGATGAAATGTTTGATGACATAACAACATATCAACCGAGTTATCTTCCAAATCAATCATAGAACTTGAACAGCAAACATAGTCAACATTCTTTAATTGCGCTATTTCAACTTCTTTTTTGGTTGCCTCAATCATTTCAGGGTCAATATCGATGGCAATAAGTTTATTTGGGCTGAATCGCTCATTTAACTTTTTAAGTGAACGCCCATAACCTACGCCTACATCAGCAATAACGTTATAGGTTGCAGTATCGTTATTCAGCAACCTTGTTAAATCACCCATGGCAACTTCAAGCACGTAATTGGTCCAAGTATCACTACGTAAGAACCACTTACCAAAGCTAGATTCAGGTACATGGGCTTGTGCTAAAACATTTTTCAATGACTTAATCCATTCGTTTGAATATTAGTGAGGTATTTATGCCACCGAAAGCAAAGTTGTTACTCATAACATATTGCGCATCAATCATGCGGCCATCACCCGTAATATAATCAAGCTCGGCACATTCGGGATCAACATTATCTAAATTAATCGTGGGTGAAAACCAACCGTTATTCATCATTGAAATACAAGCCCAAGATTCAATAGCACCACAAGCACCTAAAGTATGACCTAAATAGCTTTTTAACGAGCTAATAGGAGTATGGGTTGAAATAGCCATTGCCGTCGCATGAGTTTCAGCAATATCACCTCTGTCGGTTGCAGTACCATGGGCATTAACGTAACCAATATCTTCAGCACTTACGTTAGCATCATTCATGGCTTCGGTAATTGCTTTCGCCATTGTTTCCTTGGTGGGTTGCGTTACATGTACACCATCAGAATTTGTGCCATACCCCACTATTTCAGCGTAAATATGAGCACCTCTGGCAACCGCATGTTCATATTCTTCAAGAATCAGTGTTCCTGCGCCTTCTCCAATAACTAAACCGTCTCGATCTTTATCAAAAGGACGAGGGGTTTGTTTTGGCTGTGAGTTTTTTGTTGAGGTGGCATAGAGGGTATCAAAAACCGCAACTTCACTTGGACAAAGCTCCTCTCCTCCGCCAGCAATCATAATATCTTGTTTACCAAATTTTATGGCTTCGTAAGCATAACCTATCGCTTGAGAACCAGAAGTACACGCTGAACTTGTGGTATAAACACGGCCAGAGATACCAAAAAAAACACCAATATTAACGGCCGTGGTATGGCTCATCATTCTAATATAGCTAGTTGCGGTAACACCCTGCATGTTACCTGACTTTAACAAGTCTCCAAAAGCCATAATAGGGTCTGTTGACCCCGTAGATGAACCGTAAGCTACCCCCATTCGGCCTGATTTAAAATAATCGCCCGACAACAGCTTAGCGTCTTCAAGAGCAACTTCGGTGGCTCTTGTTGCCATTAAAGCAACACGCCCCATTGAACGAACTTGTTTACGACTATAATGAGCAGGCTTAGTAAAATCTAAAATAGGTGCCGACAAATGCGTATTTAATCCGTCGATACCTTTTAGGGTTTCATCAACTTGAACAACATTTTGCTTTTTTCGCAAATTATGTTCGAAATCTTGCCAATTATGTCCTAATGCCGTTATAGCCGACATTCCTGTTACAACAACACGTCTCATTCTTACAAAAAGCCCCTTAGGAAATTAAACTTTATCTCTTCGAACATAAACTATTTATAACTGTTCAGCTAAAAATTCTGTCGGATTTTCGGGTTGAAATACATTAACCCGTGCCGAAGCGATCTCTTTATTGTCAATGAATATAGCACAATCAAAGGCACTTAACCCTGATTCATCTTTATATAACAGTTTCACCGTTATTTGTAAGACCATGCCCAACTTAAAAACAGCATAATCACATTTATATTTTCGTGTACTCACTAAAAAACCAATCTCAACGGGTCGGTTATTTATTAATTCATTTGCGTTAGCATAAGCCGCAATGCTTTGTGCCATATACTCTATGCCAACATAGCTAGGTACACCTTGAAGCGTGGTATCAAAAAGTAAGCTTTGCTCAGTTATTAAATGACTGCAGGTTGCGCTGTCGTCATCAAAACTAATCAATGAATCAAGTAATATCATGGGATGATCATGCGGTAATACTTGTTCAATTGTAAATTTTGGTATTTCTGTTTTTTTTATATCGGTTGTAGAAAGCTCTGACATTTTAAGCCCCAATAAGAATGCTGACATTATTGCCGCCAAAGGCAAATGAGTTTGATAGACAATATTTAAACGGCTTTTTACTTTGTTGGCCTATCTGTGTCAATGCTATTTCTGCCAATGAAGGATCTTTATCCTTATCCCAGCAGTGGGGAATATAATGTTGATTATTATCTTGTATCATTAACCAACACAAGCCAATTTCAGTAGCTCCAGCAGCACCTAACGTATGGCCAATCATCCCTTTTACTGAGCTACAAGGCGTATCGCTGCCAAAAAGCGCATTGACAGCCATTGCTTCCATGGCATCATTTTTTTGGGTTGCCGTGCCATGTAAATTAATATAGTCAACATCGCTAGGTAAAATACCCGCACTGTCTATGGCTTGGTGCATTGCGGTAACTGCCCCTTCACCTTCTGGGTGTGGTGCTGACATATGATGAGCATCACTTGATTCGCCACAACCTAAAAGCTTTATTTGACCTTTATCTTTACGCAAAACACACAACGCAGCGGCCTCGCCTAGGTTAATACCATCTCGATTTATGCTTGACGGCTGGCATAAGCCACTTGATGTTGAGTCAAGTGCAGAAAAACCATTCACTGTCATACCACACAAAGCATCAACTCCACCTACAACAGCAGCATCAATAACACCCGCATGAATAAGTTCTTTTGCCGTTACAAATGCTTTTGCACTAGACGAACACGCGGTTGAAATAGTAAAAGCAGGGCCTTTCAGCCCTAAATCGTCGGCAATAAATTCAGCTAAATTGAACATTTCTTGCTTACGGTAATCGTAATCATCAGGAAAATGTTTTGTTGCTAATTCAACTTTAACCGCATTTTCACCTTCATAAATACCAGAAGTACTCGTACCAACAATAACACCAATTCTATCAGTGCTGGTGGTTGACTTTAGATCATCCACTTCTGCCTGAAGTGACTGTAACGCAAGCTTAGCTAATTGATTATTACGCGTATTGAAGTGCTTAGCTTTATCTTGAAGTTCAGGTAATGCTGTCGTTACTGCGCCTACAAATAAACTCCCCTCATTTGGGAAGGATTCATTTTGTACTAATCCGTCTCGCTTACCTAGCAACATATTATTTTTAATATCACTTAAGTTACTGCCAAGTGGATTGACTAAGGCAAAGTCACTTAAGAAAATATCAAGAGTGTTTGTTTTATTCATTAACTTGCTCGATCGTTAATTGATAATGCTCAATGGCATTTATTAAAATTATTTTGTTTTCTACATAGGTAATTTTAACAATAATTTGCTCTGAATGTCGTATTTCTCTTACCTGCTCAGTCATGCTACTTTTACTTGTAAATAGTTCAAAGTTGGGTAAAAGCCCCGCTCTAATATTATCTTCAGGCCATTTAACTAATTGAATATCTCGTATTATACGCATTACCATGCTCTTATCGAATGTCATACTTGAAAAACCTAAAAGTCCCTCGCTGCTATGCCATTTTGCTTGAATAATAGGTAAACCACTAAAAGTCATGGCACCTAAATTTAAGGTTTGCTCACCCGTTTCTATTTGCGTTAATAACGAGCGTTGTTCGTCTTGTTGAAACGTTAAGGTTTCTAAAAAAACTTTATTTTGTAATGATGCTGGCAATGCCTGTAGCTGATAAAACATATTGCTATGTTTATTGTTATAACTCGAAGAACAAGAAAGCACACTAGCGAACGTGATTATTAATACCGCCCAACGGAAAACAGTCAACAAAGCAATCACTCGTTTTCATCACTTTCTTGGCAAATATCAACTAACGCCGCAAGTCTACGCTCTGTTTTGTTAACATACGGATTTTCTTGATCCCATGCATAACCTGCCAAAATAGAACAAATCATGGCTTTTACATCATTGTCTTCTTTTTGGAAAAAAATCACATTTTGTAATTCAGCATCATACCAAGACATAACAAAATGTTTAAAAACCTCAACGCCTGCTTTTAAATTATCAGCATATTGAGCCTGCCAAGACACCTTTTCACCAGACAGTTGTTTATTTAATAAGTTTGCAGCTAGTGATGCTGAATACATGGCAATAGTGACCCCTGATGAAAAGACAGGATCTAAAAATTCACCCGCATTACCGAGCAAAGCAAATCGCTCACCGTATAACCGAGTGACATCAGAAGAATAACCTTGCAACGCGTTTACTGGCGTAGTTTTTTTTGATTTTTGAAGCAATTCTGCTAAATAAGGTTCTTGCGCTAAAAAATAATCAAATACTGCTTCATTGGACTGAGACTGGTCAAAATATTTTACATCGCCCACAACACCAAAACTTACCGTGCCATCTGAAAAGGGAATTAACCAATACCAAATATCGTTCATTTCAGGGTGTACCGTAATTAATATTTTATCTCGGTCATAGCTTTCGTCGCTTATGCCATCTTCTAGATGACAAAATACAGCACGCCTGTCAGACAACGTACTAGGTAATTCTAACGATAATAATCTTGGCAGAACGCGACCGTAACCACTGGCATCAAGCAAAAATTTTGCTGAAAACTTGCTCGTACCTTCTTCATTTTTTACCGAAACTACAGCTGTTTCATCATTAAAGTCAACGGCAGTAACTTCATGCTTATAGCGAATATCAGCGCCTATTTCTTCGGCTCGGTCGGCAAGTACTTTATCAAAATCAGCTCGTTTTACTTGAAACGTTGTGCCTGCCCCTGCGCTAAATTTTTTACTAAAATCAAAATTGGAATGCTCACCGTTTCGATAAAAGGCCGCACCATTTTTATATTGAAACCCTAGTTCATCAGCTTGCGACTGCACGGCTTCAAGCATGTCAGCTTCTTCAATAAAACGCATGCATTGCGGCAATAAACTTTCACCAATAGAAAAACGGGGAAACTCTTCTCTTTCAATAACAAGCACTTTCCAACCTTTTTGCACTAATATACTAGCAGCAACGGCACCCGAAGGTCCTGCACCGATGACAACTACATCAAACGTTTCATTTACTGGCATTGTGACCTCGTTTTCCTGAAATTTTAGTCATAATTGGGGCTAACATAAAAGTAAGCACTATCCCCAAAAATACGGTTTGCCCAAAACTTGCAATTGCAGGCGTTGAGCTAAAACTTAATATAGCAAATACAAAAATAGAGCTTAATGCTGACATTAATGTAGTTTTAGTAATCAATGTAGAAAAACCATGTTCCGCGTAAAAAATAGAATAATCAAGCCCTAACGCTAAAATAACTAGCCCTGCGGCAAGGTTAAATAAGGTGATATTGTCTTGTAAAAGAGCACTTATCGCCAGCGCGATAGCAAAAGCACAGGCAGGAACCACAACCCCTAAACAAGCTTTTTTAAAACCATAGCGAAAATAAAATATAACAAAACCTGCTAAACAGGCAGCCACAAAGATATAAGCAAGTACCAATCTAAATGTACCTAATTCCAACTCAGTATCGGCTAGCTTATCAACAAAAACTGCATTTTCAAGCACACTCAATGCGTTAGAAAGCGTATTGACATCACGAATACCAGCAAATTTAATCATGGAGTAATAATAATTATTATCTTGTAGCCATAAATGCTTGAATAGCTTGCCTATAGAACTATTAAACCAATGACTGGGCAATAAATAATGGTTAAGAGGCTGCACCGTAACATCATTATTACCTAGTATTACACTTAACTTGTCAAACTGACCTTGTTTTTTTGAACTAATTAACAAGGCATTATTACGTTGCTGCTGTTTAATTGAAGGTAACCAGTTTGCCACGGCCTGATAACTAGCAAATACATTCTCGGCTTGTAAATTGTTTAAAATAACAAGGGCTTTTTCTTCATTTTCAAGTAACGCTTGTGGTGTTTCAGCTTGTAGAAGTAAGTATTGGTTATCTAACTTCTGGCCTAACATCTTTTTCACTTTATTTTCGGTTTCAAGTAATTGTGCTGGTACTTGGTAAAAAGATTTTGCATCATCTGAAAAGACAGTTTTACCTAAAATAACCAGTGAAAGTAACGATAGGGTTAAGATGAAAAATGAATAGCCTCGCCAATTTTTTAGCATGACTTGATGCTGTTTATTTACCTTGAAAAAAACAGTGTTATTGTCTTGCTCACCACTAACATTACTAGCAAAGTTAATTCGTTGATGTAAATAAGGAAACACCAGTAATACCGTGATAAGTGCCCCAAACAAGCCAAAAATAGTAAACACGGCAATTTGTTTAAAAATAACAATAGGCACTACCACCAAGAGCAAATAACCCAATGCTGTGGTCAGAAAACTTAATATCAATGATACATTAATATTTTTTAATGGATTTAAATGAGCAGTTGAAACATGTTGTAATTCAGTCAAGCTGTGAAAACTGTAATCAGCCGCAATGCCAATTAAGGTAACAGCAAAAACAAGGGATAAAACATTTACTTCATCAAAAAATAGATTTAACCCTAAAAAGCCATAAACAATGCTAATGCCAATTAAAAAAATGGTACAAAACAAAGTAACAAAACGACGGTAGGCAAAATAAATAAGTAACAAGGTTGCTAAAATAGACAGGCCACCTAACCATTGCATTTCTTGTTGTGCCTGTTCACTTGCTTCATAGCTATAAAATATGGCGCCAGTACGAATATAATCAATCGCCTGATCTTGAGGTAAAACTTTTGATGTATCTGTTAAGGTTGTCGCAAGTTCAGGAGCACTAATATTATCAAGCTGTGAAACAATACTTTTAGTCGTTTTTAGGTCAAACGCACCTTCCGCTGTTTTCATTGTTACTAAAACATAATAGTTATTTTGGTAGTTCAACGTTAAATAACCGTCTGAGGTAATAGTCAATTTATTAGACGGAAAAGGTGAACGATTTAAATAATGCGCCAAAGCTAGCGTGGGGTCTTTTGCTATGGTTTGTCCAACGATTTGATCCCCTAATTGATTTAATAATTGAAATTGTAAATCAAATATTTGTTTGTTTTTTTGTACTAAATATTCTGTGAATGCAGGGGTAAGGAGTTGTTGTTCAAAGCCACTGTAGCTATCAATAAGGCTTTGCTGATTGGGTATGTTTTTCAGTTGCGCAGAAACATTTTCAATACCGTCAATTTGCTTTAATTGTAAAGCTAATTGGTCAGCAGCTTGAATAGCAACACGCTGTTGTGAATGCCCGACAAGGTAAAGTAAACTGGTATTTAAATTAGCATCTATTTTTTTTTGAACAGCTTGCCATTGGTTATGATGTTCAACCGAAAAAAGTGAGGTTAAATTGGCATTAAAAGTAATTGGTTTTTCAATAAAAATAAATACCCCAAGCAATGCCAACAACAAGCATTGCGATAGCCAAAGGTAAAACTTATGGGTTGATGTTAAATTCATGAATATCTTCATCTGAAAGTTGTTCAGTGGTTATCATCAATTCAATTTCAGTCAAATTATTTTGGGCATCTTTAATAGTAACAAACCGTTGTGATTGATTGTCGGGCATACAAACACTAATATGCTTAATAGCTTGTGATAAAATCATATCCTCAGGCGATAACTGCAAACACTGTTGTTCATCCATTGAAACATGCCATTGAGACTGGCTAATATCACCAGTAAAAATAGCACGAATGAGTGTTTCTACACTGGCATTACTTACAACCAATTGGTAATTGGTTGATGCTTTATTAGTTAATTGCCACACTTGATCTTCAATGATTACTAATTTAGAAAAAACTGGTGATTGAACCTGCCAAATAATACTGTTTTGATAAATTTTTAATAAGCCTTTTGACACAATAGGATTAGTAAGAAAACTTAAATGTTTTTGTTGTGTAAAACTCGCAACTCCCTGCTTTATTTGTAACCTTGCTAAAAAACGTTCTAAGCGGATATTAGGGTCAGATATATTGACGTCGGTATCCGTTTGCTTATTTTTGTGACTATTGATACTGGTTTTTTTTTCATTATGGCGAATTTCGCTACTGTCATTTGCCCATACTTGTACTGAGAAAACGAATAATACAGACAATAAAAAACGCAATAATACAGTCATGATTCTTGGCTTACATCGGCTAAGAAAGGTGCTAATTTTTCCAACAATACTGCTGGCGATTCAAATTGCATTTCATTGCTTTCAATATTCACCGCTACTTGCACAGTATAAGCCTTTGTTAAAAGTTGGTTCGATTCTGCATTAAATATTCTGTAGGATATTTTTAACCGCGTTTCATACTCGACTAGTGTTGCTTCAACACGAATTTTATGACCAAATTGTGCTGATTTTACATATTTAAGTCGCATATCAACGATAGGCCACACATAACCCGAGTCTTCCATATCGTTATAGTCGTAATTAAATTTACGCAATAGTTGGCAACGAGCATCCTCAATATATTTAACATAGTTGCCATGCCACACAACACGCATGGCATCCACATCATAAAATTGAATATCTATTTCATGAGCTACCGTTAAAATGCCTTTAACTTTCCTCATATAGTGTCCAACGTTGGTTTTGAATATATTCAATGGTTTGACGCAAAATAACGTCAGTTGGGCGATCTTCCTCTAACAAGTCAAAAAAGCTTGATACATCATCAATCATGCTTCTAATCTCTGCGGTTAATGAATCACGACAAAGTTCAGCATTGAGTATTCTGATACGGATGCCTTGTACAGCCGCCAATAACGTTGCCGCTAATACTTGCTCTGTTAATTGCAATATTCTTAAACAATCTCTAGCCGCTATAGTACCCATACTGACTTTGTCTTGATTATGGCATTCAGTTGAGCGCGAAAAAACACTGGCTGGCATCGTTAACTTTAATGCTTCTGCTGTCCATGCAGAACAACCAATTTGGATTGCTTTAAAGCCATGGTTAATGTGCCTTCTTACCCCTTGAGAAGCGGTTAAATTAGGTGGCAAACCATGATTCATTTTAATATCAACCAAGGTCGCTATTTGTCTATCCGCTAAATCAGCTAAATTGGCAACACAGTTTTTCATTGAATCCATTGCCATGGCAATATGACCACCATAAAAATGACCGCCATGAAGAATGTGCTCACCAATACCATCAATAATCGGGTTATCGTTAGCACTGTTTAATTCATTTTCAATCATACTTCTCAGCCAAGGTAAGCTGTCAGCTAAAACCCCAATAACATGTGGCGCACAACGAATTGAATATCGGTCTTGCAAGCGATGCGAATTTCTTGGGTGTTCATGATGGTTCAAGTCACCTTGTATCCATTTGGCAATTTGATTTTGCCCTGGATGAGGTTTCACACTAAATAAAATATCGTCAAAATGATTGCTATTACCTTTTAAGGCTAAACTTGATAACGCAGTAATTCTTGCCATTAATTTAGTCGCGTATTCTGCGCGTTTATAAGCAGTACAGGCTAAAGCTGTCATGACAGCTGTGCCATTCATGATTGCTAAGCCTTCTTTAGGACGCAGCTTGATTGGCGACAATCCCTCTTGCTCAAATGCTTTAGCTGCAAGTACCACTTCACCTTTATAATACGTGTCACGTTCGCCAATGAGTGTACCAGCAACATATGACAAGGGAGTTAAATCACCACTTGCTCCTACCGAACCTTCTTGAGGTATAACAGGTAAAATATTACGATTGAGTAATTCAACTAACAGGTCTAATAAATTCCAACTGACCCCTGAATAACCACGAGTTAATGACGCAAGTCGAGCTGCTAATATAGCGCGAGATTGTTCTGGCGTGAAAAACTCACCCAAGCCACAACCATGAAAACGCGTTAGATGCATAGGTAATTCATCAATTAAATCATAAGGCACTTCAAACATAACAGAGTCACCATAACCGGTGGTTACTCCGTAAATATGTCCTTCTTCACTTAATATTTTTTCTAAAAACTTCACGCCAGAATCTATGCGCTGCCTAAAGTCTTCTGCTTTGGATAAAGCAACAGGTTCTGATGATTTTGAGACATTAACAATATCTTCAATCGTTAAATTACCTTCTCCAAATAAAATCTTTTTATTTTTAGGGGGGGTCACTGATTGCTCTCCAAAGCTATTTCAACTTTTTGTTCTAATGTGCTGTTATAATAAGGATGATTTTTATTTTTTGGTGTTATGCCAAAAATTAAAAAAATTAAACCATTGATATGGGGATTTTTGACAATAATATTCTAATCGTTGGGCATACTTTATTGCAAGCCCAGTAAAATAGTCATTGCGTTCTTTACGTTTTACTTTTTTCGGTTGCGCGAACTCCTCAATACAGGCTTTAAATCGGCCTTTTTCTTTCACGCAAAACATTAAAAATACAGGACATTCCATAATAGCAGCAAGTGCAAAAGGCCCCTTAGCAAAAGGTGCATCTTCCCCCATAAAAGGTACTTGATAAACACTATCAGGATTATTCACAGACGTTCTATCAGCAAAGATAACAATGGCTTCACCGTCTTCTATTTTTTGTTTTAATTGAATGGAGTCTGCGGGACCAAAATTATTAATATGAATAAAATTTATTGCCGCGTCTTTATTCACTTTCTTTAAAAAATTATTAAATGTTGGTGTGTGTTCATTGTAGGTGATTACATTGAGTTTTCGTTTATGTTCACCTGAGCTAAAAATAGCACGACAAACTTCCATATTACCCAAATGCGCACTAAAAATAACTGCGCCATTAGCATCGAGTAAAGACTGGTAAGCATCTTTATTGACAATATCTATATCATTAATGCTGACTTTACCTAACCAGGCATCAAACTTATCCACAATGGCTAAACCAAAGTTATAGAAAACACGAAAACCTTTTCTAAACAATTGTCCTTGTGTAAGTACCCTATTATGCTGATGTTTATTAAGGTTACTTAAATAATGATGGATACTTTTTCGCGCTACACTGCCCGACAAATAAAAATAAACCATGACAGGAAATAAAATCACTTTAAATAGCCAATTTCCCAAGTATTTATGAATAAATACCAAAACTTCAATACCAAGCATTGAACCGCGTTCTTTAAACTTTGACCAATGTAGATCTTCTTTTTCACTCATAATATCTACCTTGATTATTTAATTGATTGACTTGATGACAGTTTTCTTAATAGTAATTTGGGTAAACGCCATAGCATGCCAAAAAATAAACGTGTATGCATTTTAGTAATTAATACATTGTCTTTAAATGCATGAAAATGTGATAAACCAAACTCAGGGTAGTGTACTTTGGTTTTTACAAAACGCACGTTAACCCCTTGCCAAATCAGTTTTACCATCACTTCAATGTCAAAATCCATGCGCTTACCTAAAGTTGCGGTGCTAATCAGTGTTGCATATTCAGCTAACGGATATACACGATAACCACACATGGTATCGATAACTTTAAATGACAAGGTTTCTAGTGCTACCCAAAAATGGGTAATATAGCGACCATAAAATCGGCCTTTAGAGATAGAGTTATCGTAAACGGGTTGACCGCTGATAAGATCATTAGGGTATTGTTCTGCTGCACAAATAAATGCCTGTAAATCAGCTAAATCATGTTGGCCGTCGGCATCAACCTGCAAAGCATGCGTCATATTATTTTCGATAGCAGCAGCTAGGCCTGTTTGCATAGCCGCGCCTTTACCACCATTTTCACTATGTTGAATTAACTGTACGTTTTCAAATTCTTGTGCCACTTGTTCTAATACTTTTTTTGTTGACGCTTGGCTACCATCATCAATAATAATAATAGGAAATGAATACTGTGTTAAGGCAAGCACCGTATCACGAATGACAAGGTCATGGTTATAACATGGAATAACAAAGCAGCATTTCATTATTGATAAACAACCCGGGCAGACGAGTGGCTACCATTTTCCGAACTATAACTAAAACTGAATTTATGCTCATTAATTTTTTTAAGACACAGTTTAACTTGACTATTAGGCGCGATAATTACTTGAAATTTTAATGCATCAATAGCTTTATAGTCACTAATTTGCATGGCAAAATGTTTATGTAGATAATGTAAAGCCCAATGTACTTGCACAACCCCAGCTAAAATAGGTGCATTAGGAAAATGACCAGCAAAATAATAAACATCCTCAGAAATACTTAACGATAAAGTTAATGTATCTTCATGGCGCTCTATGTGATCTACTTCTGGAAACATCACTTTGCTATTCAAAAAATTTCTCCATCGCTAACTTATTTAATTTGCCCGACGAATTATAAGGTAAAGCAGGTAAATAACGAAATTTTTTTGGTATAGCGATAACTTCTAAATCATTCATTAAATATGTTTTTATTCGGCGATTAAACACAAGATTTCTACTGTTTAATAATTCTTTTTTAGCCTCATCGGTTAAAACAATCGCAGCAACAATTTGTAAGCCTCGTTTATTTAACTGAGTTAAACAAAAAGCATCTTCTACAAAATCAATGGCTTTTAAACATTGTTGCACATGGTCAAGAGAGACTCTTTTCTCTTCAATTTTAACAATACGATCAACACGCCCAAGTAACTTGAAACATCCCTCGGTATCTATGCTAATTTGATCATCAGTAACATACCAACCTTCATGATCGAAATACGGAGATTTTAACATTAAGCATTGACTAACATCTTGACAAGAAAGCTCAATATCGCCAAAGGGTTGCCAACGATTGCTTTGCCCAGCAGAGCGTTGTCGCCATGCTATACCACCCGTTTCTGTACTACCATAAACTTCAACAGGACTTTGTGCTAACTGCTCATTAAGTTGCTGACTTGCTTCATCACTTAGCGGACCACCAGAAGAGAACATCACCTTAATATGGTCATGGATACTAGTGTAAACATTGTCTTTTATCAATCGATGATAATGTGCTGGACTGCTAATTAGTGTAATGCTTTTTAGGTTATATTTATGATGATCATGGCAAAGATGTTCAGGGTATTCATAAGGCTGCAATATCACATCGCGACTAAACCAAATAGGCCACATTAGTTTGAATAAAAGCCCATAAATATGTTGATGAGATACAGTGGAAACAACAGTTGAATGGCCAAGCTTATCGCCAAAACATTTTTCTAATTGCATTATTTCTGTTAATAAATGCTGAAAATTTTTGTTAATGGCTTTCGCATCACCAGTAGAGCCTGATGTGAACAGTGTAATTTCCGTATTACTGGCAATACTCAATGGCGATGCTATGGGTAATCTGCTTTTGGGACAGTAAGAAACAATATTATCAACTGCTGGCATTAGCTCAGTTGCACCAGCAAAACCATCTGCTAATTCCATACACCAGTGTAATTGGTTAACGGTGCCATTTTGTGGCAAAATAATTTTTTTATTCGCCGTTAATAAAGCAAAAAATAATACTGAAAATTGATAAGCATCATCGCAATATAATAGCCATGTCTTGGCCTGATTATTAGTAAAACATTCTTTGTGATAATTAACCGAACTTAACCATTGAGGGTAACTAATATTTTGTTCTACAAATAAAGTATTTGAATTAGGTAATGTAATTTGATCGGTCATGTTTTTTGAAGTTTCGCCTAACTAGCCATTCACACGCAAATAATATTCCCATTAAAATATAGGAGATAATTCCGTTATATAGAGTCCAATATTCATCACTTTGAAAAACAGTCCATAAAGCAATCAACCCATTAATTATGAAGAAAAAACACCAAACCAAGGTGACTTTTCGTGTATAAATAACAGCATTTTCAGTTAATTTATCTCTTGCACTTGCAACAAGCGTTATGACTGTTGGTGGTTTAAAAATGGAATAAATAAAAACACTAAAAAAACTAAAACTAATGACTACTGGGTATAATTTTAGTAAAAGAGCTGAATTAGCAAATACATTAAAACCAAGCAGTAAAATAGCATTAATAGCGACGATTTTAAGTAACGGTGAAACCGTTTTATTTTTAGAAAAATAAACTCTTATTAAAGTTAAAAACACTAAAGCTAACGCAAGTATCGACGGTTCAAACCAACTAAGCCCAACATAAACAATGAATGGGTATAAAAGAAAAACAAGCCCTAGTGCTATATTTTTTATCACAATTAATTGTTCATCAACGATTTATCAACTAATGGTAAGCTTTTCAACCGCATCAACAATGTCTTTCACTGTTCTCACCTGTTTAAAATCTTCAGGTTCAATTTTTTTACCAGTAATTTCTCTCAGTTTTACCACTAAATCTACTGCGTCGATACTATCGAGATCCATGTCTTCATATAAATGAGCATCCATTGAAATATCTTCTGCTTCTATTTCAAACATGGTTACCAAAATGTCACTTATCATTTTGTAAATATCGTTTCTATCTTTCATTTAAAATATATACCTAGTTATCGGTTTTCGGCTATAAATTGACACAATGATGTTACCGAGTAAAAATGCTTTTTACTGTCTGCTGAATCACCATCAATCTTTACATTATACGCTTTTTTAATTGCTACGCCCAATTCTAACGCATCGATTGAATCAAGGCCTAAGCCGTCAACAAATAAAGCTTCGTCATCGGCAATATCTTCAGGCTCAATATCTTCTAGCTCTAAAGTTTCAATAATTAATTGTTTTACTTGGTTAATTAACTCTTTCATAAAGGCTGAGTTCCTCATTATAATATTTAAGTAAGTCTCTGGTAAGCGCTCTTACCGAATTTGAAACAACATCTGTGGCTACATATTTTTTAATTGATATTTCAGGTTTCACCACTAGTTTAAACGTAAAACGACTTTCTGGTATCTGATACCAAGCAAGCTCTTTACTTAACGTCGTTGGCGTGACAAATAACAGTATAGGTGTCACGTCGGTATTAGTACGAAGTGCAATATTAGCAGCACCACGTTTAAATTTCATTTTCTCTCCAGGAGTCGTTCTCGTTCCTTCAGGAAAAACAATTAAGTTGTTCCCGTCATCAAAGGTTGATTGACAATCTTTCATAAACTTATCAGGATCTGCCTCGTTGTTAATGTAGCCGGTATTACTGACAACACCTTTTAAAAAAGGGTTTTTAAATAAATCAGCTTTAACCACACAATCTGCATTTTCAATAATAGATATTAACACAACGACATCAATCAAAGAGGGATGATTGGCAATAACAATAGTACCTTTACTTGCTTTCAATAATTCACCATTGTCGATTTCTAATTTCATAATACCCATCAATTGCATATAGCCAATAAACATTTTAAAGGTTTTATGCACTACTTTACGGGCACTTGCTCGACGCTGCTGTTCTTTACCTCGGTACTTTAATCTCACTATAGGGAAAACTAGTAATGACAGAATAACACCACCGAAACCAAACAAAAAAAATGCAGACCCTGTGGCAAAAATACGCCAATAGCGGTTAATCATGTTTTACTCAAATGCCACTGATAACGGAAAGAGTCAATCGTAACTTGGTTATCTTTACCATACATAAACGATAAAAAAGCTAACGGTTGAAAAATAGTTGAGTTAATTTGATTTTTTTGAGGTTTAAAATTTAATGCCAAACCATATTCACTTTTTTGTCGCGTTAAAATTAAAGCAACTGACATAGTCTTTTCTGCATCAGAGACATAAGAACTATATTTTTCTGGTACTACTTCATCAGTATAAACCACTAAAATTTTATCTAACTGCTGACTCTCTAACTTTGCATAGCCATCAACAAGCGCCATTAATAAAGAATCTTCACCTGCCGAAATGGCCGTCATTGGTTGTTTATTATTAGAAAAAATACTATAAAGCCCCGCCACGGCATTATGAACAGACAAGCCAAAATGTGTTGGTGATAAGTCACTTTTCTGTGCAACATCTTCTATGAGCTTTGAGGTTTTATGTAAATCGCCATGCCTAGATGAAAACACACACGGCAAAGCCACTTCTTCATCAGCAACCACATCAAGCACACACTGCATTGTTAATTTGGCAAATTTGCTCAAACGACGACGCTGCATAGCTGGAATTTCTTTTAGGCTGGGTAAGTCATCCTCATCCTGATATGCCATATTGCCTAATGACCACTGCTGCCAATCTTGGCTTGTGCGTAAATTACCGCACCAAGCAGAACATTTTTCAATATGAATTTCCACGTAGACTGCCCTTGATGAGAATGAGATGCGAAAAAATAGCAAGCAATAATGGTGCGAATTCTACCTAAGCACCCAAGGCAATTCAACTAAATAGTGTTTTTCTTAAATAAAATTGTAAATTTTGCCACTAACGTCGGACATAATGACGTTAGCTGAGCATAAATGATAGATCTGACACTACGCTATTAAACCAGAGCAGATATTATCGATGGGCTAGAAGAACTTACCTATTCTATTTCTTCTTCACTAGGAAATGGCACTAAAAGTACCCGCATTGCAGGGCGCAATGCTAATAATATTGTTTCTTTATCAATGCTTGGATTAACTATTTTGCGTAGTAACAACCCGCTCATCATCGCAAAAATGACTTCAATACGGCTATTTATTTCTTTTATTTCAGCCATTTTAATTAAGCTACGTTCACCAACTAACAAACTGTACATTTTTTGACGAGCCTGAATATCTGATTCGCGTAACAAAGTAGCAACCTTGTCATTACGTGCTGCCTCTGCAAGCATTTCTATATCAAGCGCACCTTGGTTTATATCAAAATGATGATCAACGCCTTCATCTAAACCGTCAAGTAAAACAGTTACCAAATCACCGGGGGTATTTTCGAACTCTTGAAATATCGTAAATAATTCATCCATATCACGTTTTATAATTGACTCAATTATTGCTTCTTTACTGGCAAAATAATTATAAATATGTCCCGCACTCATTCCTGCCGTTCTAGAGATTTCAGCCATTCCTGCGCCATGGTATCCTTTGCGTCTAAAACAATCGGCCGCAGCACAAAGCACTTGCTCACGTCGAGCTTGAGCAACCGTTGGATCTGATTGTCTTTTAGATTTCTCTCTCATCATAACTCCGAAAAGGATAACTTTTCTATTGAACCTAAATATTATCACTAGCTTACCAAATTTTAACTTCTGATCTTATGTGTTAAATCAAAGAACTTAAGCTAGTGATACACTACTAATGTCATAACCTAATAGCTATTCACTTTGATGAATAGGTTGTTGCCAACCACCGCCAACTGCTTTATATAAACTAATTAGGCTAGTGATATAAGCTTGTTTACCACTAATGAGTTGTTGCCCTGCACTATACCAATTACGTTGTGCATCTAGTACCTGCAAATAGCTGTCAACCCCTTTTTCAAAGCGCGCTTCAGAGAGCGCAAACGACTCTTGATTGCTTCGATATAAATCTTCAAGCGCACTTAATCGCTGCCTATAACCTTCTCTATCAACAAGCGCATCAGAAACCTCTTTAAACGCCTGTTGAATAACATGCTCATAAGTTGTTAAGGCAACTTCTTGCTGGGTTTGTGTAACCTCTAAATTTGCTTGATTACGACCCATATTAAATATAGGTAGTGTAATTGACGGAATAAAACTCCATGTGCCAGTCCCGCCTGAAAACAAATTATCAAACTCAGCCGATGCAGTTCCTGCATTTGCAGTCAAAGTAATACTTGGAAAAAATGCAGCTTTAGCCACACCAATATTCGCATTGGCAGCTAACAAACGAAACTCTGCCGCTTTAATATCAGGACGTTGCTCAAGTAGCTCTGACGGTAATCCAACAGGCACATTAGGTAGGTTTAACACTTCATCTAAACTTTCAACGGGCAATAGCTCCGCTGAAACTGGCTTACCCACTAATAAATCAAGGGCATTTTTATCACGTTTTAATAAACGTTGATAATTAGCTATATCAACTTTTGCAGCGGCCACTGTGCTTTGAATTTGCGCTAACGTTAACTTTGATGCAGCACCAAGAGCATAGGTTTTTTCGGTTAAAGCCAATGAAGCCTGCTGACTTTCTAAGGTTTGCATCACAAGTGCTAACTGCGCTTTATCAGCAGCGTAATTTAACCAAGCACTTGCCAACTCAGAAATTAAACTAATTTTCACACTCATTTGAGTTTGTTCAGAGGCATACAAGGTTTGCAAGGCTTGATCTGATTGATTACGAATTTTACCCCATAAATCTAGCTCATATGCCGTCATTCCAACAGTAGCCGAATAGCTCTCGTTGATTTGAGCATTACCCGTTGACGATAAATCAGCTGGTAAACGTTGACGTGTACCCGATGCTGCAAAATCTATTGATGGATATATGGCTGAATCTTCAATTTGATAAAGCGCACGCACTTGCTGCACATTAAGTGCGGCCAATTGAATATCTTTATTATGAATCAAAGTTTGCTCGATTAGCTTTTGCAGCTTTTCATTAACAAAAAACTGCTGCCATTTTAAATCCGCTGTGTTTCCTTGTTCACTCTGTATGGCATA
Organism: uncultured Colwellia sp.; assembly: GCA_965305135.1. GTDB lineage: Bacteria > Pseudomonadota > Gammaproteobacteria > Enterobacterales > Alteromonadaceae > Colwellia. The sequence goes on along the minus strand of CBDLPA010000025.1, from coordinate 31,415 downwards.
ACTATCAGGTACTGGTAACACTAAATCTTCACGCTGTGGTGCCATTTGACAAGCACTCAGCATCATGACACTTAGGCTAGCTAAACTTAACACTTTTAATGTCATTTTGATTACTCCTGCGTCACAGTTTTATGTTTACCGGGGAAAACACGACGTACTAATACAAAAAATAATGGCACAAATACCACCACAATAATTGACGAAGCAAGTGTGCCACCAATCACTGAAATACCTAGCGCATTTTGTGCACCAGATCCAGCACTTGATGCAATAGCCAACGGTAATACACCACAAATAAAGGCCATCGAAGTCATCAAAATCGGGCGTAAGCGTAACTTAACAGCAGCAATGGCTGATTCAACTAATGGCATACCTTCATCCATTTTATGAATGGCAAATTCAACAATTAAAATAGCATTTTTAGATGCCAAACCTATGGTAGTTAAAAGGCCAACTTGTAGATAAATATCGTTCGATAAATTCCCGACGAAGGCTGCCATTGCCGCGCCGAAAACACCTAAAGGTACAATCATCATTACTGCTGCTGGCACCGACCAACTTTCATACAATGCTGCTAAACATAAAAACACCACTAATAACGATAACGCATATAACAATGGTGCTTGGCCACCACTTAAACGCTCTTCATACGAAATACCTGTCCATTCATAGGAAATTCCATTAGGTAACTGCTTAACCAACCTTTCCATTTCATCCATCGCTTGACCCGTACTGTAACCTGGCGCTGATGCTCCTTGAATTTCCATTGATGAAAAACTGTTATAGCGTTCAAGACGTGGCGAGCCATAAGTCCAATAAGAGTGAGCAAAGGCAGTAAACGGCACCATATCGCCATTACTATTACGTACATACCACTTATCTAAGTCTTCTGGCACCATACGAGACTCAGGCGTACCTTGTAAGTACACTTTTTTCACTCGACCACGGTCGATAAAGTCATTTACATAGCTACTACCCCATGCAGTAGACAAGGTATTATTAATGTCTTCTTGTGTCAGACCCAACGCTTGCGCTTTAGCTAAATCAATATCTAATTCAAGTTCTGGTTTATCCTCTTGGCCATTAGGACGAACGCCAGCTAATACAGGACTTTGTGAAGCCATGCCTAGTAGCATATTACGAGCCTGAAGTAGTTTGTCGTGACCCAGCCCTACACGGTCTTGCAAAAATAATGTGAAACCATTAGCTGTACCAAGTTCTACAACAGCAGGGGGTGGAAAGGCAAATACAAAAGCTTCTTTAATAGTAGAAAAATATCCCATCGCTTTACCCGCAACCGCACCTACAGATAAATCATCACGTTGACGTTCATCCCAGTGCTTTAATCCGACAAAACCAATAGCTGAATTTTGCCCAGAGCCTGCGAAACTAAACCCAATAACACTAAAAACAGATCGTACCGCTTCAGATTGATCTTCTAAGAAATGCTTTTCCATTTTCTTAACAACCTTTAATGTCTGTTCTGTCGTAGATCCTGCAGGTAAACTCACTTGGTTAAATAAAATACCTTGGTCTTCGTCTGGTAAGAATGCAGATGGCAGTTGTGAGAATATATAAATCATGCCACCAACGATTAAGCCATAACACAATAAATAACGTTTACTGTGTTTGATCATACGGCTTACAAAACTTTGAGCACCGCTATTGGTCTTATCAAAGCCGTTGTTAAAACCTATAAAAAATCGACCAATAAATGATGAATCATTATGAACATGACTTGGCTTTAACATTGTTGCACACAATGCTGGCGTTAAAATAAGTGCCACTAAAACAGACAAACTCATCGCGGTTACTAAGGTCACAGAAAACTGACGATAAATAACACCAGTAGAGCCAGCAAAGAACGCCATAGGTATAAATACCGCCGACAACACCATAGCAATACCAACTAGTGCACCTTTGATCTCATCCATCGACTTACGTGTTGCCTCAAGCGGTGACAGTTTTTCCTCTGTCATTACACGTTCAACATTTTCAACCACAACGATTGCATCATCAACTAACAAACCAATGGCTAATACCATAGCAAACATAGTTAAAGTATTAATTGAATAACCCAAAACATGCAGTACAGCAAACGTACCTAAAAGTACCACAGGTACTGCAATAGTAGGAATTAGCGTTGCACGGAAATTTTGTAAAAATAAATACATGACTAAAAATACTAACACGACCGCTTCAATTAAAGTGCTTACTACTTTTTCAATGGATAATGAGACAAATGGTGTCGTGTCATAAGGTACAACCGAGGCTAATCCCTCAGGAAAAAAAGGCTCTAATTCAACTAAAGCTGCTTTTACCCCAGCAGCGGTATCTAGCGCGTTTGCTCCACTGGCAAGCTTGATACCTAAACCTGACGCTGGTTTGCCATTATAGCGTGCCACAACCCCATAGCTTTCACCGCCAAGCTCAACTTTTGCAACATCACCTAAGCGAACAACTGAACCGTCTGCATTCGTTTTCACAAAAATATCTCTAAATTGCTCAGGCGTTTGTAAACGACTTTGCGCAGTGACTGTCGCATTGAGCTGTTGACCATCAATAGCAGGTAAAGCACCTAGCTGGCCTGCCGATACTTGAGCATTTTGCGCACTAATAGAGGCGCTAATATCGGAAGGTGTCAGTTTATATTTTTGCAGCATATTTGGATCTAACCAAATACGCATCGCATATTGCGAACCAAATAATTGTACTTCACCTACGCCATTCACCCGTGAGATAATATCTTGCACATTGGATGCAACATAATCACCAATGTCGATATTATTCATGCTGCCATTTTCTGAAACAAAACCAACAACCATTAAAAAGTTACGTGCTGATTTAGCCACAGCCACACCTTGGCGCTGTACTTCTAGAGGTAATAATGGCGTTGCTAATGCTAGTTTATTTTGTACTTGAACTTGCGCAATATCTGGATCGGTATCGGCATTAAAAGTCAGCGTTAACGTGGTTGAACCATTTGATTCAGACGTTGATGACATATACAACAAGCCATCTAACCCTTTCATTTTTTGCTCAATAACTTGTGTAACAGTGTCTTCTAAGGTACGTGCTGATGCACCAGGATAAGTCGCTTGAATACTGATTGCTGGTGGTGCAATAGACGGATACTGAGCAATAGGTAAACCTTTAATTGCCAGTATTCCTGCTAGCATAACCACAATGGCCAGTACCCATGCAAAAATAGGTCGGTCGATAAAAAATCGTGACATTACAATGCTCCGTTATTGAGTTTTAGCAATTGATTCGGCTGGCACAGCATTAACAGTTGCACCTGGTGCTATTTTTTGTAAACCTTCAACAATCACTTGATCGCCATCGTTTAAACCACTTGTCACCAACCAATTAGCACCCACTGTTCGGTCAATTTCTAATACACGAGCTTCAACGGTATTGTTTTTACTAACCACCATAGCAGTAGGTTCACCTTTCGTATTGCGACTAACACCTCGCTGCGGCACTAAAATCGCATTCGCTTTAACCCCCTCAACAATCACAGCCCTAACATACATGCCTGGCAATAATAGTTTTTCTGGGTTTGGAAATTCGGCTCGCAAGGTAACAGAGCCAGTACTTGGATCAACAGTCACTTCAGAAAACTGTAATGTGCCTTTATGCGGATACGCAGAACCGTCTTCCATCGTTAATTCAACAGCAGAGTGAATTGCTAGATCCTTATCCAGCTCACCATTCGCAATGGCTTTTTTCAAACGCGTTAATTCACTGCTCGACTGGGTTAGGTCAATATAAATAGGATCAAGCTGAGTAACCGTTGCTAATGCGGTTGCTTGATTTGCATTTACTAAAGCCCCCGCTGTTACGCTAGACTTGCCAATTTGACCACTAATAGGCGACACAACCTTACTGTAGTTAAGATTGATTTGTGCGGTTTTAAGCTGTGCTTTTGCTGTTAACAAATCCGCTTGTGTACTTTTATAATTGGCATTCGCTTCATCAAAGTCTTGTTGACTAACGGCTTTTATTGCTAATAAATCAGCATAACGTTCTGCTTTTGCTTTGGCATTAGCAATACTCGCTTGGGCTTTAGCTATAGCAGCTTCGCTAGTTGCTATTTGTGCTTCGAAAACCTCAGAGGCAATTTGATATAACGCTTGGCCCTTTTTAACCTCAGTACCTTCAGTAAATAAGCGAGTTTTTATAATGCCATTCACTTGTGGACGAATTTGCGCTACCTGTGATGCTGTCACTCGACCTGGCAGCTCCTTTGTTAGCATTAATGGTTGATTCGTTAATGTAATAACACCAACGGGGGTAGGTTGCGAAGCAGGTGCTTTTACCTGCTGATTTTGATCGCAACCAGATAAAAAAACTGCGCTTGCCAAAACGATGACAGTAAAAATATTCACGCGAGTACGTTGCATATTAACCAATCTCTTTTATTAAGTATGAACGTTCATTCTAATTTAATTGTTCAAATTTTCCAATACCGATCGACATTTTTTTTCAATAGGCTATTGCTACAAAATGTTTCAGTATTAATCAGTTCAATACATTTAAGATTAAAAAAGTTGGTAGGGTTAATACATTTGATTCATTTGTTTAAGCAACCTGAACTCGGCTTAAGTGATAGTTAACAAATTGAAATATCAATAAAAATTGTTCTAATATATTTCTAGCTTGATAGCTTTTCTTAATTCAAGGCAAATTTCGCGTCAATAGCTGGCCTATTGCAAGTAAATTTAACGCAGCAGTAAGGAAAAATAGCTGCTAGAGAAACATTTGTTAAGCCGAGCTCAGGTTAAGTAACACTTTATCTTCTGAATTTATCACGATGGCAGTTTTATAACCCTGAACATTAGGGCAAATTACCGTATAAGTAACACAGTGCCAATCAATACTCGTTTTATCACTCGTGAGTACAGCTGAACAGTCGCATTGATATAAATCCGTTAATGGCCTTAGACTTGCTTTTGCTAAAGACTCTTTAACTGTCCATAGTTGATAAAAATCGGCCTCAATATTTTTTCTGGTTTTGATCAACGCCAATTCTGTCTTTGTACATATTTCTTTAGCTAATTCAGCAAAATTACGCTTTTTTATTTGCTCAATATCTATCCCTACTCTTAAGGGTTGATCACTTAAAATAATCGCCGCCATATCACCACTGTGCGTGATAGAAATTGCAAAAGTTTGTGACTTGTTATCTAAGGTTAAGGTGGTGTAGTTAAAAATTTCATAAGCACTATTAAGTGTGCAATCAAAATGAGCCAATGCTTTGGAAAGTAAAGCCCTGCTTAATAACATTTGTTGTTGCTTGCGTTTACTTTTCATCAAAACATAGCGATGTGCTTCTTGCTCATTAAGCTGCGCCAGCCAATAGGAAAATTGTTCATTAAACCACGGCGCTTCAATATTCGCTGAGAGTGCAATTATTGTCATTTAGACCCGACCATGTATTGGATAGAAAGGTAATTAAAAACTAGCATAAATTTTCCTATGAACATGCAATGAACAAATATACTAACTCAAATTCAACAAAAGTGGATATTGTACTTCTTTCTCTAATACAGATAACTCTTGAGGTGTGCCAATAAAATGATGCCATGTTTTAAGGGCTGCATCTGTATCTGATACCTTTTCAACCAACAATGCATGACATCGCCGCTCTTTATCATCAGTTTGCCAAATCACAATTATTGCTTGTTGGCAATGTCCCTGTAACATATCTGTTTCTGCCAACAAACTAGCTTTTAACAATGTGTTATGACTCGCGCCAATGAAGATATTAGGCCCTTGAATATTAAATTCTTTTGACAAATAAAAATTAGCAGCATTACCAACAGTAGCAATAAAATCATAAGGACGAATAGCTTCTTTATTTTCCATAGCAAGTATTACTGACTGAAAAAGTTCAACCGACATATACTCTGCGCCACTATACAAAGCTAATTGGGGTAACGTTTTGTTATTAGCCATTAACCGATACACAGCCGTTAAAGAAATCAACGTAACATTGTCTAAACGCCGTACTGAAAACCCTGTCTCATTTTTAACAACGTTTCTGACTTCTTTGTCTGACATTATTGTAGGAAAGCACACAACCTCATGAGCTTTTAGTATTAGTTTGCACATACTTAGCTTGACTCCACTTTTTTAACAATCAACGCGGCATTATTGCCACCAAAACCAAAATGATTAAATAACATAATTTTTGATTGTATTAATTCAGCAGCAGACTCAATAAAGGGTAACAACAGAGAGGCTGATTTATCCTCTTGATAAGTTAATTGTGGCAAGTAAGCATGGCGAATGCAGTGATCAAATAAAGCTAATTCAATGACACCACAAGCGCCTAATGTATGACCAATCAAGGATTTGAATCCGTATGATTTAGGTAACTGCGTGAATAATTTATTCAATGCATTACATTCTGCTAAATCACTTTTAATCGATGCGGTGCCATGAACTTTTATTAAATCAACATCATTTTGTACAATACTTGCATTTTGTAATGCTTGTTTTATCACCTCAACGATATGAGTACCTTCTTCTTCAGTGATTGTTAAACTGTGATCATCACAAGAAGAATAACCGCCAAGTATTTCCAATTGGGTATGTTCAGTGCAATGTTTCGACAGTAAAACCGCGCCAATTCCTTCACCTAAAATCAAGCCGTCTCGTGTAGCAGAAAAAGGCTTTACGCTTGTTTTACTGATTAAATCAAGTGAATCAAATCCATTAAGTGAAAGCTGGTTAAAAAATTCAAAGCCAATAACAATGACGTTATCAATTTTACCTTGTTTGATAAAATTTGTTGCATAAAGCAAGGCATTAGCGCCAGAGGTACAAGCGGTATTAAAGGTGAAGTGCAATGAATGCAACGCATAGTGTTCAGCTAACAATTGCCCTATTTTATCTGTTTGAGACAACCATATCGCTTGGCTGCTATCAGGTTTTATACAGCCTATATCTAATGAAGTTGAACCAATAAATAACATGGTTTTGTTTAATTGTTTTGGCGTAAGAGCCGTTTGCGCTAATAATAAGTCGACCTGCTCAATGAGTAACCCCATCATTTTCTCAAATGTTTTATTCAAAGAGGGTTGTTCCTGCATTGCATAATACAATACTTGATGGTCGCCTACTGGGGCACTACAGCGCTGTATTCTTCCATTTTTTGTAGAAGAAAACATTGAAGAAGGTAAATATTGCTGTTTTCCTAAAGCACTATTTGAGGTTGAAGCATTTATAAATACACGTTCAGGCTTTGCTATCACTTGTTTTGCTCAAAAGTACTTTGTTCAACAATAAGGGCTGCAATACTATTAATGGTTGTTAAATGCTTACGGCTTTCTTTAGAACCTTCTATTTTTACGCCAAAAGTGCGTTTTAAAACTAGTGATAGTTGTAATCCATCCAGTGAATCTAAATTTATACGCGAGTCAGAGCCAAATAATTGTTCGTCATCTAATATTTCTTGCCAAGCAATATCATCTTCTTTTTCACATTCTTCTACAATAAGCTTTTTAAGATCATCTTTTAATTGGGCTAGCTTGGATTGAATCGGTTGTGTTAATTCCACATTAATTTCCTAATTTTCATTACAAACAAGTATCTCGCCATAGTAAAACTTACCGCACTAAAAAGTAATAAATTAGTAAGGTAAGTATAAATTAAGCTGGTATTGTTTCCTATAAACGATGCGCGAATGATCTCTGCAGACCAATATAACGGAGAGTAACTTGCAATCGTAGCCATTATTTCAGGCATGATGTTCATCGGCACCATAAACCCACTAACCGCTGCTAGTAAAATATTAATACCACCACCTAATACAATGGCTTGTTCATAACTATTGACTAAAGCTGCAATAATAAACGCTAGTGCATTTGCTGATACAACAATAACAAGCCCTGATAACAGATAAATAGGCCAATTACTAACCGTAATAGCTGGTTGCGCAGTAAGTACTGGTACGGCAAAAATGCCAATAAGGGTTAATATGACAAACTGTATTGAGCTCAATAAACAAAAAGCACTAACCTTAGTAAAAAAATAATGTGACGTACTAATTGGAAATGTTTTCAGTCGAATAAGCGTGCCATTTTTCTGCTCGTTTATTACCGTAATAGACACGGGTAAAACAATAAAATAGATACCAAAAATTATCCATGACGGTACGCTATACAGTGTTGCCGATGCAAGCGATTGATCATGTTTATCAATTAAAAAAAACTGTTCAACATTAGTATTTTTATTTATTTCACTTATTTGCTCTTGTATAGGCGCTTGCTCATTCAAGTCACCTATATCTAACATGTAAGCATGTAATCGTAGTTTTGAAAAAGCCCCGTGCACTAGTTGAATAACCATAGGTTGCATTGATGGGGTGATCGTTTCTTTTATTGTCAAAACAATAGATTTAGCTGTTAATCCCGTTAATATTTTTTTTTCAAAATCATTGGGTAACGATATTAACAAATCTGCAGCATTATTCTTGTCTGATATTATAAAGCCTTGCTGTTGTAAATACTGTTGATAAGCAGTCACATAGAGAAGATTCTCTGTGCTACTCACCTTTACCGTAATTTTGCCTATGGCATCTTGTGATTGACCACTCATGGCAAACGTCATTATCAACATAAACGCAACTGGCAAAATTAATAATACGCCAATACTATGAATATCACTTAATATAATCAGCGCTTCTTTTTTTAAACTGTTCAATATCATTTAAGCGCCTGCGTGTGATTGTAAATGCGCTCTACAGAATTAGCTGAATAATTTATGTTAATTATTTGATGGGCAACTTGCGTTAGCTGTTGTAATTGAGCCGCTAACGCTTCAGGTGAATTAAGTACAATTTGGTATGTGTTGTTCGCACTTTGCTCATATATAGTTAAAAAATCAAGATTATCAGGTGATTGATTAAAACGCACAGTAAGTAAAATATTCTCTTGCTGATGTTTTTCGTTCATTTGCGCCTTACCATCACGAAAAACAATAATATCATCACAAATTTTCTCTACTTCATCTAACATATGAGAAGTAAATAATAACGTTTTCCCTTGTAATTTAAATGATTCGAGTAATCTAATAATTACAGCTCTTGATTCAGGATCAATACCTACGGTAGGTTCATCTAAAAACAATACTTCAGGCTTTTTTACCAACGCAATGGCTATATTTAGCCGACGTTTATAACCACCCGATAAATTTTTAGCTTTGTGATTTTTTACTTCGTTTAACTCACATTGAGCAAGAATATCCGCCAGCAATATTTTCCATTCACTGTTATGAATACAACAAAGCGATAAAAAATAATGTAAGTTTTGTAAAACAGTTAACTGCGGATAAAAAGCATATTCTTGTGGAACCAATGAAACCTTATCTTTCACACAATCAATTAATGCTTTAGATTTACCAGACGTGTTGGGATATACAATACTCCCTTTAAAATTAGGTATTAAACCGCATAAAGCAGAAATAAATGTAGATTTACCCGCCCCATTAGGTCCTATAATGCCTGTACAACATTGGGCTCTAATATTGAGAGAAACATCATGCAAAGAATAATAATTATTTTGAGGATATTTATAGCTTAATTGGCTAATTTCAATAGCATTCAACAGCGTTACTTGGCCAGTACTTTTTGATTTTATTCAGTATATACTTATAGCTAAACCACCTCAAGATACAAGGTTATCTTCCAAAGCATTACTAAACAATTCGATCACAGTATTGTGCACATTTCAACCGATTAGCAGAATAATCAACTGGATTATTTGATTTTTTACCATTAAAATAATTTTGTGTTTAAACTCTTTAGTCTTTTACTACTATCAAGGAAATGAAATAAAATGAAAAAAATAATTCTAGCAGCAGTACTTACAGCTATTACTGCGTCAGCCTCTGCGCGTGATGATATAGGAAAATACCCCATTGCTCCGCTACTTGAATCTGCAAAAGCCAAAGAAGTATTATTGGATATTCCTCTGTATTTTTCTACCCAAAAACACAAAGCTATTGCTGAAAAATATGGGCAAGTATCAACAAATAAGAAAACAAATGCTTTCATGAAATCAGACAGTGAAGCATGTGAATGGGTAATGTTAAGTGCATTAAAAGCATTACAAGAGCGTGCAGTGCGTGAAAACATGGACGCGGTAGTAAATATTGAATCTAATTATAAAAATAGGCATTTTGCCAGTGAAACTGAATTTGAATGTGGTGCTGGCGCGGTTATGGCTGGTGTGGCATTAAAAGGCACATTAGTAAAATTTAAATAGTTAAAATACATTCATTAAATGGAAGTAACACAACAAAAGGTGTTACTTCTTATTTTATTTTATAGACCTACATTAAAACAGCTCACCTAAAACTCTCATTTATCCCTGTGAGTACTCTATTTCCTGGGCAAAGCTCTTCTTGCGTTAATTGATTTAAAGGGGTGTCATTAGTATTGTTGATTTCATGAAAATCACTGGCTGTAGGCTCTAAGTAAAAAAGCCCCGTTAGTATTTTTCCTTCTTTCTTGTTTGTCTCAATATCAATAATCGCTTGACTTGCATTGCCACTATCATAATCGGCACTCACTTTTTCAATACGCATTATTGAGCCATCGTGTAAGCAAATATCTTCACTTTTTCTATTATCAACGCTGCTGGTTATTTCTTTTTTAATCGGCACAAAATCTGCCACAGCTCCCGTGGTAATATGATTATGCACATAATCGTAAGAGCGTGTAGAGCCAGCATGGTTATTAAAAGTGACACAGGGCGATATAATGTCAATAAACGCAAAACCTTTATGACTCATTGCGGCTTTTAGCAAGGGTACTAATTGATGTTTATCACCAGAGAAACTTCGGGCAACAAAGCTAGCACCTAATTGCAGCGCCATGACACACAAATCAATGTCATTAAATAAACTTAACTCTCCAGCTTTATTTTTAACACCTCTGTCTGCTGTTGCAGCTAACTGCCCCTTTGTTAAACCATAAACACCATTATTCGCTACCATATAAACCATATTTAACTGTCGGCGAGCTACATGTGCAAACTGTCCAAAACCAATTGAGGCACTATCACCATCTCCCGACATGGCTAAGTAAAGCAGTGCTTGATTTGCTAAATTAGCACCCGTGGCAACAGACGGCATTCTGCCATGCACAGAGTTAAAACCATGCGCTTTATTTAAGAAATAATTGGGCGCTTTAGATGAACAACCAATACCTGACAATTTGGCCACATGGCTTGGTTGAATAGACAGTTCATGGCATGCTTGTATTATTGCCGATGTAATAGAGTCATGCCCACAACCAGCACATAATGTTGACAAAGCACCTTCATAATCTCGATACGTTAAACCTAAGTCATTAACAGGAAGGCGAGGATGACGAAATGTTGATTTTATAAAACTCATACTAAATCCCCCTTAACCTGTCTTTTGGCTTTTTTGGCTGGCTGATAACTGTGATAGCACAGCATCTACTATAAAAGTACTCGTTATTGGCAAACCATCAAAGTTTAAAATACTGGTAAGCGTATTGGGGTCTATTTGTAACTCATTCACTAATAAGTTTTTCATTTGTGCGTCTCGATTTTGTTCAATGACAAATATGTGTTTATTTTTGCCTGAATGATTTTCAATAAACTCTTGAATACTTTGATGAAATGGAAAAGATTTTATCCGTAAACTATTCGCAATTAAGCCATGATCTTTTAATTGCTCTATGGCCTCAGTAATAGGGTGGCTAGTGGTGCCAAAAAAAATCAATCCTAACGGTGCATTTTTATTACTCTGTTTTATTTCTGGCTGAGGTAAATATTGAATGGCATTAACAAATTTTTTCGATAGTCGTTCCATGTTATCAACATAGTCTATTGATTTTTCGGTATATCCTGCAAAATGGTTTCGTGAAGTTCCTCGATTAAAATAGGCGCCTTTGTCAGGATGCGTGCCAGGTAATGTGCGATAACAAATACCATCATTGTCTACATCTAAATATCGACCAAACACCTCCACTTCATCAAGCTGTTTGGCAGATAATACCTTACCTCGTTGATAGGCTTTATCGTCTTGCCAAGAAAACTCTTGTGTTAAATGATCATTCATCCCTAAATCTAAATCACTCATAACAATAACGGGGGTTTGCAATTGTTCTGTTATATCAAATGCCTGCGCGGTTAATTCAAAACATTCATACGGGCTTTCTGGAAACAATAGCACTTGCTTACTGTCACCATGAGAAGCATAAGCGCAAGCGATAATATCGGCTTGCTGAGTGCGTGTTGGCATACCAGTTGATGGACCAGAACGTTGTACATTGATCAACACCATAGGTGTTTCTGTAAAATAAGCTAACCCTAAAAACTCTGTCATCAAAGATACCCCTGGGCCTGAAGTAGCGGTAAAAGCTCTCGCACCATTCCAACCTGCACCAATGGCAACACCTATAGCGGCTAGCTCATCTTCTACCTGCACTATGGCATAATTCTTTTTACCGCTAGCGGGGTCAATGCGTAAACGATGACAATAACTAGAAAATTTTTCAATCACTGAAGTAGAAGGTGTTATCGGATACCAACCAACCACTGTTGCACCACCAAAAACAGCACCAAGCCCTGTAGCTGTATTGCCATCAACCAATATGCGATTATTTATTAAATTTCGGCTTTCAACTTTTATAGCTAGCGGACAAATAAAATGCTCTCTAGCGTATTGATAGCCTAGTTCTAATGCGTATACATTGGGCGTTATGAGTTTTTCTTTACCTTTAAATTGGTCACGAACCAATCCTTTCAATAAAGCAAAGTCCATCTCTAATAACGCAGCTAATGCTCCCACATAAATAACATTTTTAAATAATTGGCGCTGCCTTGGGTCGTTGTATTCTTTTAAGCAGATGTGAGAAATTGGCATGCCAATAAAATTAATATCACTTCGTTTTTGATTATCTTGTAATGCTCGACTTGAATCATACAACAAATACCCCCCTGATTTTACACTTTGAATATCATCATTAAGGCTTTGTGCATTCATAGCAACAACCAGTTCTGATTGACCACCGCGCCTGCCTAAGTAGTTCTTTTCAGATATTCTAACTTCATACCATGTTGGCATACCCTGAATGTTGGACGGAAAAATATTCTTAGCACTTACGGGAATACCCATTCGCAAAATAGCTTTAGCAAACATGTTATTAGCACTAGCAGAACCCGTGCCATTAGTATTAGCAAAACGCACAACAAACTCATTCACCACATGTTTTTGTGTGACTTTAGTATTGTTTGCTTCGTTTTCCTTATTTAGTGCGATACTCGTCATAACTTCTACCTTGCTCGTCATAAAAATAGCACGTTATTAAATACTATTTTATAGTGGCATTTATATTATTAATCATTAGTTTTTTCATGTCCCAAGCCCCTGTTGGGCAACGCTCAGCACACAGCCCGCAATGTAAACAAACATCTTCATCTTTTATCATTATATGGCCTGTTTTTAGTGGTGCAGAAACTAACAAGCTTTGCTCACTATTAAGCTCAGAAACACGAAACTGTTTCACTATTTGGCTATCATCGTTTACTTCTTCAACAAAATTAATACAGTCCATTGGGCAAACATCTTCGCAAGCAGAACATTCAATACAAGTGCTTTCAGTGAACACTGTATGCACATCACAATTTAAACATCGACTTGCTTCAGCCAAAGCCAGTTTTTCATCAAAACCTAATTCAACTTCACTTACTAACGACTTAACCGCTTTATCCCATGAAAGATGCGGCACAAGATTACGCACTTGATGATCAATACCACTTTGATAACTCCATTCATGAATACCCATTTTCTGACTAATGAGATTAAAGCTAGTGTCTGATCTATCATCAATGGGGTCAGCATTTTGACAAAAAAGATCGATAGAAATGGCTGCTTGATGACCGTTAGCAACCGCAGATATTATGTTTTTAGGGCCAAAGGCAGCATCACCACCAAAAAACACATTAGGTAAGCTAGACTGTAATGACTTACTGCTTACTTTGGGACTGTCCCATTGATTAAATTTAATACCAATATCGCGTTCAATCCAGTCAAATGCGGTATCTTGACCAACGGCAACTAGTACTTGGTCACATTTAACTAACAATGTTTCACCTGTTGGTTGCAAGCGACGATTGCCAATTTTGTCATAAACCGAAGCAACTTGTTCGAACAATACTCCTACCAACTTTCCGTCCAAAACCTTGTATTCAAGCGGGTTATAATTTGGCAAAATGCTGATGCCTTCAGCTGCTGCATCTTCTTTTTCCCAAGGTGATGCTTTCATTGCTTCAAAGCTAGAGCGCACTAATACGGTCACCTCTTCTGCGCCTAATCTTTTTGCTGTTCTACAACAGTCCATTGCGGTATTACCACCGCCTAATACAACAACTTTTTTTGGGGCTGGATTTTCTTCATCATAATGAAGGTGTTTAAAAGACACTTTGGCAAGCCAATTAATACCCGTGTCAATTTGTGGGTGTGTTAATTGGCTGTTCAGTTGATCATGACCTGGAATTTTTAACCATCGACCATTAGGGGCACCTGTACCAACAAATATTGCATCAAAATTTGCTTGTAATAACTTATCAAGAGAGGTGATTTCTTCACCAAAATGGCATTCTAAACCCATGTTTATGATGTAGTTTAACTCTTCATCAAGCACAGTTTCAGGTAAACGAAATGCGGGAATTTGACTGCGCATCATGCCGCCAGCTTTTGCATCACGTTCATACAAAACCACGTCATATCCTAGGGGTAATAAATCTCTAGCAACTGTCATAGAAGCAGGGCCAGCACCAATAAGTGCGATACGTTTACCATTTTTTTTACGCGGAATTTTGGGTAGAAAGGCGGTAATGTCTTCTTTGTTGTCAGCCGTAACACGTTTTAGCCGACAAATTGCAACGGGGGTTTCTTCAACACGACCTCGACGACAAGCAGGCTCGCAGGGTCTGTCACATACTCGTCCTAAAATCCCAGGGAAAACATTTGATTCCCAATTAATGAGGTAAGCTTCTGTATAACGTTTTTCAGCAATTAAGCGAATGTATTCAGGAACAGGCGTATGAGCAGGGCAAGCTTGTTGGCAATCGACAACATTAAGAAAGTGTTGATAGTTATTGGTATCAGTTTTCTTCAAAATCTACTCCTTTAAAAAAGCACTTACTTTGAAACAACTATTACTTAAAACAATTTAAAACAACTTTAAACAACCTAAAAAGAAAGACGACTTACGTCTTTCTATATGAGTACATTTTCTAATCTAACCTCTTTAGTGTAGCTTGTTAACACCTAAATATAATTAATACCTTAGTCCAACTTATACAACTTTGCTTGCATATGAACTAAAGTAACAAGCTCTCTTGAATTTTATAATAAACATCGGCTGCATTGATCAAGGAATTAGCTGTTAAATTAGCCACGCCGTATACTATGGTTTTAACCCCAAATTCTGCTTTAACGTGGTTCAATAATAAATCAAAATCGCCGTCACCCGACAATAATACAATTGTATCAATACTGCCACTGGCTGCTGCGGTTAGCACATCAATGGTAATGCCAACATCCCAGTCACCTTTCGCTGAACCATCACTGCGTTGAATAAAAGGCTTTAATTTAACATTAAAGCCAATATGTTTTAGCGCTTTTTGAAACTTATGCTGTTGGTCATCACTACGTTGAATTGCATAGGCATTAGCCTGAATTATGTCTCCCTGAGCCATTAATTCTTGCCATAATAACCTATAGTTAAATTGACGATGAAAGGCATCCCGAGTGGTGTAATAAATATTCTGAACATCAACAAAAACAGCAATTTTTTGCACAAGACTTCCTTTTTATAATTTTGTGATATGTAAGCACCGACATAAATAAGAATAGATTCGTAGAACAAATCACATTGACACATAAAATCATAACATATTCTACATAATAGCTTGTTACTATTAAAATATAACGTTAGAGTATTTAACCTAAGAATAATAATTTTGCGCATGGTTTAAGGCTAAAGAATGGCTCTCGAACATAACTATCAAGTATCTTCTAATTTTAGTGAGTTAACTCATGATTTTCTTTCTGATCATTCCATAGCGCCAACCCCAGTTAATTATTCTGTTATATATCTTTATATTAGTAATGAAAATGAA
This sequence comes from uncultured Colwellia sp., assembly GCA_965305135.1. Lineage (GTDB taxonomy): Bacteria > Pseudomonadota > Gammaproteobacteria > Enterobacterales > Alteromonadaceae > Colwellia. The sequence goes on along the minus strand of CBDLPA010000025.1, from coordinate 15,243 downwards.
TCATTAACAGCTGCCATAGATAAACAACTTGAACAAAAAGAGCTAATGACTGCCGATTTTATCGCTGACTTATTTAAACGTTACATTTCATTTAGTGAACACATTGAAAACCATGTCATTTCTCCGTTTGAAAAAACAGTTTCCAAAACATTAAATCAAATAAATCAGCAAGTTGGTAATGAAGATAAAGTAACCAAAAGCTTACACAAACTAAATACTATATTAACCAAAAAAGAACACCATCAATCGCTTAAGCATGTGGTGAACTTTCTATCTGATACCATTGATAATGCCAAATCTCAACACCAAGTTTTGTCTAAAGAATTATCGGCAACCCAGCAAGAGCTTAATCAATTAAAAGCTAAACTTGCTGCGTCAAGAGAAGAAGCGTTAGTTGATTCATTAACAGGGTTATTAAATCGTCGTGGTTGTGACGAAAAATTACAGTTGTTAGATTTTTCGCAAACACATACCTCTCTGGTGATTGATATTGACCACTTTAAAAAAGTAAATGATGATTTTGGTCATTTTGTTGGTGATCAAGTAATACAACGTATTGCTAAAACTATTACTAGTCACATTAGTGAACAAGACTTAGCAGTACGCTTTGGCGGGGAAGAATTTGTTGTAGTCATGGCAAATAAAGCAATAGCTGATGCAAAGCTCACCGCAGAAAAAATTCGTGTTTCTATTGAAAGAATGAAACTCATTAGAAAAGAAACCAATGCTTATTTGCCACCAATTTCAGTATCTATTGGGATTGCAGAAAACACAAACGTGCCCAACTGGAATAGTATGTTTAAACAAGCTGATGACGCCCTTTATCAAGCTAAAAATTCAGGGCGAAATCGCTGTATTTGCGCGTAGTTATATTCATATCAAAGTATAAATCACCTTATTCATTGTTAAACTATGTAATTTTGAAGTAACAACACCTATAATACCGAACTTTCTCTTACGAGTTTCTTACACGGTTAATATTAGTGATCATGATATCTGTATTGCGTTCTTTTTTTTACTTGTTGTTAAAACTTCCTCTGCGTTTATTTGTTCGCAGCAAAATAGTGTTAGATGCAAAAACGCCTGTTGAAACATCAACAAAACCCATTTTTTACGTTATTAGCCATCAATCCGCGAGTGATTTACTCGCATTACAAAAAGCATGTAAGCAACAAAAACTGCCTGACCCCTTAAGTAAAGTAAAAATAAACAACACACTATTTAATCGTACTTTATGCCTAGCCAAACCAACGTCGTTGTTTGGTTTAAAACGTAGTAAAACCCAAGCATTACAACAAGGTTTAGAAATTCTTAATCAGCATCATAATAATAAAAACCTAGATGCACAGCTGATTCCCGTTAATCTTATTTGGGGGCGCATACCAACACAAGAAAAAAACAACGCTAATGTTTCTTCTTTATTGGCAGAACAAGCCTCACCCACTTGGCTTAGAAAATTTTTCATCGTTCTATTTCTCGGTCGTGATAACTTAATACGTTATAGTGAAGCGCTTTCGTTAAGAATAATGTCTGATAATCACGGCAATGATGAAGCAACGGCTCACAAATTGTTGCGTGTTGCACGTTTTCACTTTCATCGCCAAAACATTGCTGCCAAAGGGCCACGCCTACTTCATCGTCAACAAATGTTTACCGCTTTATTCGCTAATCCAGCAGTAAAGCGTATTATTAAAGATGAAGCCAAAAGTAAAAACATCAGTACAGATAAAGTAAAAAAACAAGCCTTTAATATAATGGATGAAATCGCTGGAGATTATAGCGTTTCATTAGTGCGCTTAGGTGAGCGATTTTTAAGTTGGTTATGGGGGCGCTTATATACCAATATTAAAGTCAATAATTCCCAAGTATTAAGAAAGTTAGCACAAGACGGTCACGAAATTATTTATGTACCTTGTCATAGAAGTCATATGGATTACTTATTACTTTCCTATGTAATTATTCAAGAAGGTTTAGTAATGCCGCGTATAGCCGCTGGTATTAACCTAAATTTCTGGCCTGCTGGTACTATTTTTAGAAAAGGCGGTGCTTTTTTTATTCGCCGAAGCTTTGCTGGCAACCGTTTATATTCTACTATTTTTCGTGAATACCTCAGTTTACTTTTTGAACGTGGTTATTCAGTTAAATATTATACCGAAGGCGGTAGAAGCCGTACTGGTCGATTATTACCGCCAAAAACTGGCATGTTAGTTATGACCATTCAAAGCCTATTGCGCGGAATAGATCGCCCATTAACCTTAGTGCCCGTTTATTTAGGCTATGAACATGTAATGGAAGTGGGTACGTACCATAAAGAGCTAAGTGGCAGTGCTAAGAAAAACGAGTCTATCTTTGGTGTATTAAAAGCAATTAAAAACTTACGAAATTATGGTAATGGTTATGTCAATTTTGGTGAGCCTATTAACATTAATAGCTACTTAAATGAAAAAGTGCCCAACTGGAAAGACGCCATTGATCCGTTTGATCCGCAAAAACCAAACTGGTTAACACCCACAGTTAACGAGATGTCAAATCAGTTAATGACACGAATTAACCAATGTGCTGCACTTAATGGTGTTGCGCTGGTCGCATTGATACTTCATGCTAGCGAAAACAAGGCACTAGCCAAAGCCGATTTAGAAAAGCATTTAGATTTTTTCCTCACTGTACAACGCGAAGCGCCTTATAGTGAGCAACTAAGCATACCACAAGAAAGTGGTGCTGAATTATTAGCGCATGTTATTTCGCTTAACAAGGTAACCCTTTGCAAAGACAGCTTTGGCACTATTGTTTCACTTGATGATTCAGCTAGTTTAGAAATGCGTTATTATCGTAACAATATTCTACACACATACGCTTTAAGCTCTTTAGTGTGTAGGTTATTAACACATAATAGCAAAATATCTCATGAAAAAATAATAACGCACACTATCAATTTATTAGTTACCTTAAAAGCCGATTTATTCTTATGGCAAACACCGCAGCAAATTACACTGCAAGTTGAAAACTTGCTCACGTCAATGGCAAATAACGGTATTATCAAACAAACAAAAGCAAATTTTTGGTCACTTACTGAAAACAATCCTCAACTAAACCAAGTGCATTTACTGGCAGAATGTATAGATGAAAGCTTACAGCGGTTAGCAATAATAACTTCATTAGCGACACGCCTAGCGCCACTGTCAAGACGACAATTAGAAGAAAAAGTAGTTGCTATTGCTAAGCGTTTAGCCGTATTAAACAATATAACCGCACCAGAATTTATCGATAAAAAAGCACAAGCAACATTAATTAATACATTGCGAGAACAAGGTTATTTGGCATTAAATGATGAAGGATTACTCGTTGTTTGTAGCACAATGGACAAGCTTAAATCTTCTGTAACTAACCTAGTGTCAATTGAAGTTTTACAAAGTATCGCTAGATAAAAACAAAGCGTGCCTTAACAAGTAGTTGGCAATATTTAAGTCACGCTTAATGAATGCCTGCCTTATTCGGCAATCGATGCTAGCTCAACAGATACTTGCTCAATACCGTGTTTAGCAATTCGGTTACCCAATTCAGCTTCTTTACTACTCAATAATGAAATACCTTCAACCACCATATCAAAAGCTTTCCATTCTCCCGTTTTCTTATTTTTTCTCATCTTGAAAATAACATCTATTGTGGGTTTATTTAACTCAACAATTTGCATTTTTATCCCTACAATTTTCTTATTAGCCACCGATTTTTCTGGCTCAAAAATAACTTGTTGATTTTTATACTTCGTCAATGCTGTTGCATAGGTTCTTGACAAATAATTACGCATAGAGCTAACAAACTGCTCGCGTTGTGCTGCGCTAGTTTTTCTTAAATGCTTACCTAAAATGCGGTATGACGCATATTGATAATCTATTGAAGGCATCAGTTCTTCTTCAACAATGTTTTGCATCAATGATGGAAATTTATTTATTTCTTGTTGGCTTGCCGCAATACGATTAAATAGCTTATTACCAACATTTTCTAAAACGGCATAAGGTGAAGGCGCTGATGGTTCAGACGCAAAGGCAGACAGTGAAAATGATAATACAAATATCATCAAAATATTGGTTAGGCGTAGCATATTATTACTCCCTGAAGGCGTTAATCGGTCAGCTACTATTGTTACCTAACAACAAACCGACCGCTCGGTATATTCAATATGAGAATAATAACACCGACCGTTCGGTTTGTAACCCATTTTTATAAAAAATATTTTTTAATAACAATAATTGATAGTGCGTTACTGCTTTAACGCTCGAATATATAGACAGAGTTCTAAAATAACTTGTTGATATAACTCTTTATTACGTGAACTTTTACTTAATGAGGTAGCACCATGAAAAGTTGAAACAATAAAATAAGCAACCTGAGAAAATTTTAACCCCTCACGAAGTTCACCTTCTACACGAGTTAAAGCCTCAACAATCAGTGTATTGAGCTTCTCTTGCATTGACAAAACCTTCAATCGAAAACCTTCATCAACATTCGCCATTTCTTCACAAAGATTATTTAACGGACAACCGCAAACAGCCTCACTACACACCATAGACTCGCACATTGATGTGAAAAATTGACACAGACCTTCTATAGGATCAGCCTGACTTAAGGCAGGTTGCCATGTAGCTAAAAAAACAGGCACATAAACTTCTTCAAATACCGCGTAGCCCAACTCTAACTTGTTAGTAAAATGGTAATACAGCGCACCTTTAGAAATACAGCAACGGTTTAGTATAGTAGACAAACTGGTTGCTTGAAAGCCATGTTGATGAATTTCATCGGCGGCCACTTCAAGAATTTTTTGGCGTGTTTGTTCTGCATCACTCATGATTTAAGACTCTTAGAATTAACAATATTTTACGCTTGAATATTAACAAACCGATTGGTCGGTTGCAAGAAAGGGCTATCATTATGTAATTATTTCGAGTTGATTAGTTCAATATAGAGCTAGAACGTTTCTAATGAAACTGGATCGGTTTTAGGTACAAATATAGAGCTGAAAGCCTTGTTTGATAATGGATACAAAGATATTCACCATTTTATTTTATTACCAGAAATTACATCTGTATTCATTTAAGAGATGCACCATTGAGTAGTTCATCCAACCAAATAAAATGCATACTTTAAAATCGATAATGAATATTATTCTATTTACTATTGGTGGTTAATCTCGTCGGGAATGAGAATATTCTCGATATTTTCATTTAGGGCAAAATCAACTAGTCATTCGTAAAGCTATACTTTCTAGTTCTTCGTTAGTTAATCTATCATTTGCCCATCCTTCAGCAAATGGAATGGTACTAGATTTAGGTAGCTGATTTTCTTTTAAATCCCTTATACGGATCCTAGAAGGTAACGCTGCACCTTCACCAACAAATATTGCTTCTTGTTGTGACAAAACAGCCAGAGCACCAACCATGCCAGACAAACCATCAGGTAAGAACCTAGCAACGTGTTGCTGATCAGCTGAATTTGTTAACCTTAGTACAACCCAAGTCCCGCATTGAGAAATTACTGTGCTATCTACATCAGATGGACGCTGACTAACAAGCATAAGACCTATCCCATATTTTCGGCCTTCTCTTGCTATTCTTCGTATTGCATCTTGAGCAGCAGCATATTGGGCCTCACCTTTATCTGGAACATATCGATGTGCTTCTTCACAGACTATCAAAATAGGATCTTTTAATTTTTCTTCGTGAGTCTGATAAACTTTATATTGAAATAACAGTCTTGATATAACGGCTGTTAAAGGCCCTGCGACTTCATTTGGTAACCCAGAAATATCCAAAACTCTAATATCTTTATTTTCAACTGTTGGTATACCAACGAATTGATTTAATATTAACGACAAATTAAGATCTACATCTTCCTCAGACCATGATTTCATTAAAAATGATAACCTAGAATCTCGACGTAATACTTTTAGTTTATCTAATACAGACAACATAGAAGAGCCAGCCAATGCAGACGGTGTTTGTGTTACATGGTTGTCACCTTGCATTCTTGCACATTGTATATATTTTATGTGATTTTCAAACTCAGTTAATGAAAAAGGACGGGGCTTGTCACGGTCAAACTCAATAACATTTGAAGATTCAAACCCATCACATAAATCAGGATCATCAAAGTTATCCAAGTGCGTTAAATTGGCACCAAAGTCTGATGGGCAAGACTTTGCGATTCCTGCGGCTACTAATCGTGCATGTGTTAGAGCTTTCTGTACGATATTGTTTTGGCTTGTTGCGCTACGCTCAGTTTTCCCAATGATCAAACTAGTAAATTCATCACTCGACATTAGCCAATAAGGTAATTTTATTACTTTTTGTCCATCATCTTGAGCAACAACGTTTTCATATGCTCTATATAAAACAGCTCTTTCTTTAAAGGCTTCACCATATTCTCCATGAGGGTCAATAATAATAATTTGAGGCGATAAATTTCTTTCCTCATGCTTATGCTCTAAAACACTGTGAATAATAGCTGCGACTGTTCCTGATTTCCCTGAACCAGTGGAGCCTAGAACAGCGCAATGCATACCAAACATTTTGTTAATATTAGCTCGACAAAAAGTTGATTCTGAGGCCCCATATACTCCGATAGGTGTCAAAGGGTTTACTCCTTCCTTTATATCACCTTCAGCTGATTTATATAACTGAGAGACCTCGTCACTTGTAAGTAAGTAAACTCCCTGTTGCGGTAGAGGATAGGTTTTTATCCCTCTCTTAAATGTTAATGTTTGACTTGCATTACTCCAGTGACCCTCAGCAAGAAGCTGTACTTCCATTAATCGTTGATCTGTTTCTGTACTAATCGGCTGCCCTGATTCAATTATTTCTTCTGAACGCATCCTAAGCATGGTAACTAAGCCAAATATAATCTTTCTACCATAATGTATTTTTATCATGCTCCCAATTTGACCTATTGGATAAACACGACCTTCGTGTGTTCGATTCAGTTCTGATACATTATTTGATATTTCTACCTTAATATTTGTACCTGTAACTTCAACTATTTGACCTATTTTCAATTCATCAATAACAGAAAACATAATCTATACCTCAAATCCATTTTTTAAAACTGATGTCAAACCAGAAAATGTCCAGCAGTCGTCATATTCTTTTTGTCGTGCGAAAGGCCCTTTCGTACCAACGTAGACTCCATTACTAGAAATAATAAATATTCGCTTAGCAAACTTAGAACCTCTCCATTTTTCGAGACATTCAGGTATGGCATCTTTGCACTCAACAAAAGCTATTAAGACTGTTTTGCTGGACTCTTTGGACATGGAGAATTCAATTTCATTATTAATATGTTCATCCCCAAAACTATAGCCACACGCTATTAATACGTTACTAGTTTTTGAGTGCAGTGCTTTTCTAAACAAATCAAATTGAGTTGAAAAAGGATCTTGCTGAGTTGCTATATATTTTGTTGCCTGAGGGTAAATAAGTACCCTGTTTTCCTTGGAAGGATAAGTATCATTTTCTCTTACTCGCCACACATGCCCCTTCTCACACATATACCAATCTATGGAGCCGTGTAATTTGATAATATTTGCACGATAACCTTTGGCTGGAATATCATCACCGTAGCTTAAAGAGCGAAAAGCTACAGCTCCACCTGTAAAGCCATCCCAGTATGGAACTTTGTTAAGTGATAGAGCATCTTCAAGTAATGTATCGTAATTTGTGGTGAATAGGTTTACAGACTTTCTCCGTTCAGAGATCCCCGCTAAAGTATGATTAAAAAGGATATCAATAAATACTGAGTGGGATTTAACACATACTATTGGAGATTGAATGGTTCCTTCTTCAATAACCTCTCCATTGACGAAATAACCTGAACGAATAACATTAGATATTGCTATCAATACCTCAGAATGGGCTACTGACAACTCCTCTAGTCCGACTATTACTCCATTTATTGAGGTTTGCTTATTTTGATTACGTTCGGCCAATGCGGCATAGTCACCCAAATGACTTAAAATATGCTCAATGTGACAACTATCAGGTAACTCGTTTTTAAGGGGGGCTATTATTTTATTATACAAATCAAGGTTTGCCTTAGAGACCTCTTGAATTACTTTATCTGTTAATGGATACATCAGCGGTAATTTAGCTTCATAGCTAATTCCTGCACCCATCAACCAGTTTTGTTCAGTACTTTTTAAATGTTCTTCAATTTGCTTGAAAGTATCACTATCTAAATAATCTTCCATGACATACCACCATATATAATTAATTTTAAAACCATGAGGTTACAATATCTACTAACTTAGACGTCAAATTACTTAAGTCTCGATTTAATCTGTGTAGATTTACTTAAATTTACTTATTAAAACCTAAATATTACTAACCTATTTCAACCACATTTCTACATTTAGGAAATGAACTACATCTCCAAAATTCATTGCCTGCGTTTTTACCTTTAGTGGCTTTTCGCAATACCATGTCTGAGTTGCATCTTAAGCAAGATTTAGTATTAGATTTCTTCTTTATATTTCTTTCAGCAATAAAGATAATGACGGAAAAAATACAATTATTCTTTGCTTTAAAACAAGCTTCTACTGTTGCTATCTTAATTAATAGCAAATGTTTAATAGTATCTTTATGCCATACACGCATGAAATAGCAATATTTTTTATCTAAAAATATTGCTATTAATCAGGATTTCACAGAGCTAAATTCACCTAATATTTACAATTATTTTGATTTGATCATTAAGATTTGATTGCCTTTTACGCCAGTACTGGCAGACAATGTGGCAATATCAATACTTCTAGGAATATTTATGGAAGCTAATAGTGTCATTGTTCGTCATTTAACCTTACAAGACATGACTGAACTACGTAAAGCAAGCGAGTCGGTTTACCTTAACAAAGAATTGTCAACGTGGGATGAACCCACAGTGAAAGCGTTATTAACTAAGTTTCCTGATGGTCAAATTTGTGTAGAGGTTGATGGTATCGTTGTCGGCTGTGCTTTCTCACTTATTATTGAATATGCTAATTTTGGTGACGAACACACCTATGCCGAAATCACCAGTAATATGACCTTTGACAATCATGACCCTAAAGGGGATTCTTTGTATGGCATTGAGGTATTCATTCACCCTGAATATCGAGGTTTACGTTTGGCAAGGCGTTTGTATGATGCTCGCAAAGAGTTGTGTGAAAATTTGAATTTACGCGCCATTATCGCGGGTGGTCGCATGCCAAATTATGCCAAGCATGCGAGTACAATGTCGGCAAAACAATACATAGAAAAAGTAAAAATTAAAGAGTTGTATGATCCCGTTTTAAGCTTTCAACTGGCCAATGACTTTTATGTACGTAAGTTGCTCACGGGTTATTTATCTGGCGATACAGAATCGTTAGAGTATGCAACCTTACTTGAATGGCCCAATATTTTTTACACTAAGAATGTCAAACTAATCAATGCGCCACGCTCAGAAGTTAGGTTAGGTTTAGTGCAATGGCAAATGCGTTCAATGAAAGGTATTAATGATTTATTTGATCAAATGGAGTTTTATGTTGATGCGGTTTCAGATTACAAAAGTGATTTTGTCATGTTTCCTGAATTATTCAACGCCCCGTTAATGGCCGCATTTAATCATTTACGGTTAACAGAAAGTATTCGCCGATTAGCTGAATATACTGAACAAATTCGAGATAAATTTATTGAATTAGCCATCACTTATAATATTAATATTATTACTGGTAGCATGCCATTTTTTGTTGATGAAAGCCTGTATAACTCTGGTTTTTTATGTCGTCGTGATGGCTCATGGGAACGTTACGACAAGATTCACCTTACGCCAGCAGAAGTGAGCAGTTGGTCTATGGTGGGTGGAAACAACCTTAAAGTATTTGACACCGATTGTGGGAAAATAGGCATTATGATTTGTTATGATGTTGAATTTCCAGAGTACGCAAGAATTTTAGCTGATCAAGGTATGAATATTTTATTTGTGCCCTTTTTAACTGATACGCAAAATGGTTATACCCGAGTACGTCATTGTGCTATGGCAAGGGCCATTGAAAATGAATGTTATGTGGCAATTGCTGGGGCAGTAGGAAATTTACCTAAAGTAAACAATATGGATATTCAGTATGCGCAATCTGCGGTGTTTACGCCCGCTGATTTTGCCTTTCCAACTACGGGTATTAAAGCGGAGGCAACGCCAAATTCAGAGATGACCGTTATTGTGGATGTGAATATTGATTTACTTAAACAATTACACAATCATGGTGCGGTACATACCATGCGTGATAGACGTCATGATTTGTATAGTATTGAGGTGCATGAAAAAAACTAAAAAAATAAGCAGGAGCAGAATTTTAAATACTCTGTTCCCTGCTAATTTAAAATTTGTTAAGCACTTTGTCGTTTTCTTTAAAAGATACAGTGTTTAGTAAAATCTTTAGCTTCTGTTGCTGTCCATTCGCCTTTGTCTTTTTCTTTCATCGCCGCACACCACTCTTCGCTGCCTATTTTAGGCGCACAAGCGGTAAGAACAACAATAGATAAAGCTAAACCAATTAATTTTTTCATGAAATCTCCTAATTTAAATTATCAATGATGTATGCACCATTAAGATTAATATCCCATACTCTCAAAAAAAATAAAACCCTAAGTTTTATTTTATCAAGCCTCACCTTGTCAAAAAAGCATAATATAAACAAAAGTAAGCACTTAGTTCGTAAATTATATTTTATTGAGCACTATAATTTTATAGCGTTTACTAGTGACATTTATAAACTAATAATTATATGATAGTTTCAAATAACAGCGCTTTTCAACTATATTTAAGGACTCAATCAATATGAAAGGAGCAGGTGGAACCTCGGGCGGTTTAGGTCAATTTTTTATTGGCCTGATCATGATGTGTGGTGGATTTTATATGTTACTCAATGCCATTCATGTTAGTTCAAGCTTTGGTATGGGCATGCGCCTATACGGATTTTCGGCGATGGGCGGCCAGTATAATATAACCAGTGGTATGGTAATAATACCTTTTATGTTTGGTATTGGTCTGATTTTTTATAACGGCAGAAGCATTATAGGCTGGCTATTATCAATTGGCTCTATTACCGCGCTAATTTTTGGTGTGATTTCTTCAATTCGTTTTTCATTTAGATCCATGACCTCATTTGATTTAATCGTTATTTTAGTGTTAGCCATGGGAGGATTGGGCCTATTCCTTCGTTCTTTGAAAACCTTAGACGAACGACTGCCTGATCAATAATCTTTAATTGAAATAGTTTTACCATTTTCAATAACAATTCTGGCATGATTTCTATTTAATTCTCTTGGGTCATTTACCCCACAAGAGTGAGCTATCATGCCAACAGCATGCATCATATTTTTGGCATAATGCGCAACGCGTTCCGACTTATCTTTTGCGACAAGACCTCTTTGTAGTTTTTTATTATGTGTTGTAACCCCTGTAGGGCAGGTGTTTTGATGGCATTGTAATGCTTGAATACAACCTAACGAGAACATAAAACCTCTCGCTGAATTACAAAAATCAGCACCAACACAAAGCGCCCAAGCGACATCTGCTGGGTTAACTAATTTGCCAGAAGCAAAAACCTTTATATTCTCTTTTAATCCATGTTTAATTAATGTGTTAACTAATATAGGTAATGATTCTTTAATACTCATGCCAACATCATCCATTAATGTCATCGGTGCTGCACCAGAACCACCATCACAACTGTCTATTGTGATAAAGTCAGGCGCAAACTCATTCCCTTTACTCTTGATTAAAAAACACAGTTCTTCTATCCAATCAGGTGAACCAAAGACAGCTTTAAAACCAACTGGCTTACCCGTAACCTGACGAATATGGTGAATTTTTTCTAATAAGGACGCATTGTCATAAACATCGACCCGTCGATTCGGACTAATAGAATCATGCCCTTCTGGTATCCCTCGTATTTCAGCAATCTCTTTGCTCACTTTACTGCCAGGTAAAATCCCTCCTTTACCAGGTTTCGCGCCTTGAGACAGTTTTAATTCAAATAATTTTACTTGCTCATAACTAGCAATTTTTAACAATTTTTCATTATCTAAATTACCGTCGCTGTCTCTAACACCATAATTGGCCGTGCCTATTTGAAAAATAATATCGGCATTACCTTGCAAGTGATAAGGCGATAATCCGCCTTCCCCTGTATTTAGCCATATTCCAGCCTTTGCGGCGCCATATGAAAGTGCTTGCACGGCAGGTTTAGAGATTGCGCCATAACTCATACCTGAAATACCAAAAAAGGCAGAGGTGGTCCAAGGCGATTTACATTGGCTACCCACAGTGATTGATTTAGGAAGCTCAACATTTTTACCTAAACTAGGATATGGGCAATTAACAAAGGAAATATTACCGAGTTTTTTTATGTCTCTAGTTGATCCAAAAGCAATGGTGCTATTAATATTTTTGGCTGCTTTGTATATCCAAGTACGTTGAGCGCGATTAAAAGGTAATTCTTCTCTGTCCATTGAAAAAAAATATTGCCTAAAAAAACCACCTAAGTGTTCAAAAAAATACCTAAATCGTCCTACAACAGGGTAGTTCCGTCTAATTGCATGTTTAGTTTGGTATTTATCAATAACATACATCACCACTATTATCATAACGACAAGCGCTATTAGCCAAATAAACAAAAAGGCGAACCATTCGTATAAAAACTGCGTTAATTGTAACCATGAATTTGGCATATTATTCCTTGGCGCTAGCAAATTTTAATCAGTTGTTAGTACATCTATCGTGGTGTATTTCAACACGATGAACCTAGACACTTGTTAATGACATTGGAGCGCTATTCAATTGAAAAGTCAATAGATTAAGCTCACACCCAAAACTAACCAGCCAATAATACATCAACCTCTTAACACTCAATAAACTAGTACTTTAAAAATAGCTTGCATTTAATTAGACGATCGGTCTATTATATAAAAATGAATTTACCTATATCAAAACCACGTCGTGGTAGACCACCAAAAGTAATACGTGAAAATCACGATACTAAAGCTGAATTAATTCGCAGTGGTCTTGAACAACTTACTGAATGTGGCTTTGCTTCGTCAGGTATTGACCAAATTTTGAAAAAGGTTAATGTACCAAAGGGCTCTTTTTATCATTACTTTGCGAGTAAAGAAGCCTTTGGTCAGGCAGTTATTGACAGTTACGCCAATTACTTTGCTCGTAAATTAGATGTTTATTTATTAGATGAATCCTATTCGCCACTAACCCGCTTATATAATTTTGTGGAAGGCGCTAAAATGGGTATGGCTCGCCATCAATTCAAACGTGGTTGTTTAGTAGGAAACCTTGGGCAAGAAGTGGATCTATTACCCATAAGCTTTAGACAACAATTAATTGATATATTTAATAACTGGCAGCACCGCATAGCTAAATGCCTTACAGAAGCCCAAAAACAGAATGAAGTGTCAAACACTGCCGATTGCAATTTATTAGCTGAATTTTTTTGGATTGGCTGGGAAGGTGCAGTAAGTCGTGCAAAATTACAACAAAACAACAAACCTTTAGATAATTTCTTTACTTACTTTGTAACGACATTACCTAAATAAAATTTTTTCACCATTTATAGACGATCAGTCTAAATTAGGAGAGTACTATGTTCCAAGGTATATTAATCGAAAAAGATGATCAAGGTTATCGATCAACCGTTAAAAGCATTGATGAAAGCTTACTACCCGAGGGTGATGTTACCGTTAATGTTTCTCATAGCACCCTTAATTATAAAGATGCATTAGCCATTACAGGCAAAGGGCCTGTGGTGCGATCTTTCCCTATGATACCTGGTATCGATCTTGTGGGTACAGTTGAGCACAGCGATAGTGACAGATTCAATGTAGGTGATACCGTTTTACTTAATGGTTTTGGTGTAGGTGAAACTCACTGTGGTGGCTTGGCTCAAAAAGCGCGCTTAAAAAGTGAATGGTTAATCCCCTTACCTAAAGCTTTTTCACCACGTCAAGCCATGGCTATTGGCACCGCAGGTTATACCGCAATGCTATGTGTTATGGCGCTTGAAAAAAATGGTATTACACCTGATAAAGGTGACATTTTAGTTACTGGCGCTAACGGTGGCGTAGGCAGCTTTTCAATCGCTATCTTAGCAAAATTAGGATACAAGGTTGTGGCCTCTACTGGTAGGCTTGAAGAATCTGATTATCTAAAAAAACTAGGTGCTGCAGAAATAATTGATCGTAATACGCTATCAGAGCCAGGTAGGCCCTTAGGTAAAGAACGTTGGGCGGGTGCAATAGATTCAGCTGGTAGCCATACATTAGCCAATGTTTGTGCTGGCACTCAATACGGAGGCGTTGTTGCTGCGTGTGGTTTAGCTCAAGGCATGGATTTACCTGCCACAGTAGCACCGTTTATTTTGCGTGGTGTAACGTTAGCAGGTATCGACAGTGTAATGCGCCCGCTAGAAGACAGAATAGAAGCATGGAAACGTCTAGCCCTAACTCTTGACCCTCAAGTATTAGAAGATATTTCTACTAATATCAGCTTAAGTGACGTTGTTACCGTTGCCAATGATTTGATCGCTGGTAAAGTACGTGGTCGTGTGGTTATAGAAATCAATCAATAAGCGTTGCATTTTTATGTAGCTGTTACAATCTAAAACAGCTACATAAAATCAGCTAAAAACCATGCGGCAAACTCATAACGGCCTTCAACATTCGCTTTACTATAAATAATAGAGCCTTGTTGTCGCACAGTTTTTTCTTTTGTATTCCTGACACTGCTAATTTCTCTAAAACTTAAGCCTTTACTTTTTATTAGGTACTCGCCCTTTGGGAGCTCATTAGCAAACTGATAACATCACAAAATTGAAGAAATATAGAATCGCTAGGTGTTAACGACCATTGTTTGAATTGATTTTTAATTACCGTGCTGTATTCATTGCGTGCATTCTTCATTTCATCCGAAATATGTCTCAAATTATCATCTGAGATCAATAATGCTTGCTTTAGTTTTAAAATATCGGCAGTTCTGGCTCTATTATCAAAAAGTTACCTATTCATGGTACAAGTGTACCCTGATATAAAGATATAAATAAATTAAAAACAATAAAACCTAGCGTATGTCTAATGATGTAAATCAAATAAACAGCTACACTAGCATTATACGCTATGTTATACCAAGTTGATTAAGTTCTTGCCCACTCAGCGAGAATTAAAAGGCTTAGAG
>CBDLPA010000024.1:0-60742 GCA_965305135.1 uncultured Colwellia sp. | reverse complement strand
TTGCTAAACTTCTATTAAGAGAAGCCCGTTACGAATGTGACGGGCTTTTTGCTGTAAACTGGTTAGGCTCGCTATATTAGTTAACTATTGGCGTTGTAATTATACTATCCCCTGTTCTAACATAGCATCTGCGATGCGTTTGAACCCAGCTATATTAGCACCTAGCACTAAATTTCCAGATTGGCCAAATTCAATTGCAGTTTGGTGTGCTGTTTCAAAAATTCCTTTCATGATTTCTTGTAATCTTTGATCTACTTGTTCAAATGACCATGTTTGCATACTTGCATTTTGGGCCATTTCTAATTGGCTTGTTGCTACACCACCAGCATTAGCTGCTTTGCCTGGTCCGTAAGATATTTTAGCTTCAATGAATGTGTTTATTGCTTCTTGAGTTGAAGGCATATTAGCGCCTTCACTCACAAGCTGACAGCCATTAGCGACTAATGCTTGAGCATCGGCTAATGTTAGTTCATTTTGAGTTGCGCACGGAAAGGCTGCATCTGCTTGAAAACGCCATACAGCATGTCCATCACTTGGGTATTCTTCGACTGATATGAATTGAGCATCAGAATGTTCATCTATGTAAGCACGTAATCCCGTTTTTGATTGTTCTTTTAATTTTTTCACCAGTCCTAGATCTATTCCAGCTTCATGGTAAATAGTACCTGTAGAATCGCTACACGTTATAGGTTTTGCTCCAAGCTGATAGAGTTTTTCCATTGCATAAATTGCGACATTGCCAGAACCCGATATTAAACAGTTTTTACCTTGTAAGTTTTCTCGTTTTATCGATAACATGTTTTCGGCAAAATACACAACACCATAGCCTGTAGCTTCTTTACGAACTAAGGAGCCTCCCCATAATAGACTTTTTCCTGTTAACACTCCTTCATAGCGACCAGTAAGTCTTTTATATTGGCCAAATAAATAACCTATCTCTCTAGCTCCAACCCCTATATCTCCTGCAGGAACATCGGTTGTTGGACCAATATGGCGGTATAATTCAGTCATGAAAGACTGACAAAACCGCATAATTTCACCATCTGACTTACCTTTAGGGTTAAAATTAGCCCCCCCTTTACCACCACCAATAGGTAGGCCTGTTAATGCATTTTTAAAAATTTGTTCAAAACCTAAGAATTTAATAATGCTTGCATTTACGCTAGGATGAAATCTTAAACCACCTTTGTATGGGCCTAAAGCTGAATTGAACTCGATTCTATAACCTTTGTTAACTTTAATTTCACCTTGGTCATCAACCCAAGGAACACGAAACATAATTTGTCGTTCCGGTTCAACCAGACGTTGAATTATTGCTTGTTGTTGATACAACTTGTTGGTTTCTAAAATTGGTGCTAATGAATCTAATACTTCTTCCACTGCTTGATAAAATTCTGACTGAGCTGGACTGCTATTTTTTAAGTCAGCAATGGTTTGGTGAATATATGACATGTTTTTTGGTCCTTTTTATTTTTATAAGTAAAGATTGGTCTAGTCATTTTGTGGATAGGGGGAGGAATATTTGAGGTTTAGCTAAATAAATCACCATCTTTACTTGTATAAAAAAATTAACTAATTTGTAATCAATAATGAATTAATATTCTATTATAATGGATTTTATTTCATTTTTGGATTGATTTATTTGTTTTTTTTATAAAAATGTATCTAGTGTTTATGGGGTATTGTTATATAAAATAAAGGAAAAACAATTAAGATTCTAAATTGTCAGTACGGAAATAGAAAATGCATAATTTGCTGGTGCTTAGCCACCAATAAATTTAACTTTGAACCCTTCATCTTCCAAAAGTTGTTTGATTATTTCTCGTTTGTCACCTTGAATTTCAATCGTTTCGTTAACTACGCTTCCGCCAGTACCACAGGTTTTTTTCAGTTTTTTAGCCAAGATCTTTAATGCTTCTGTTTTTAATCCTAAACCACTAATTACAACTACCCCTTTTCCTTTTCGGCCTTTAGTTTCTCTGCGAACATGGGCAAAGCCATCACTTGCAATTACGTTAGATGTTTGTTTTGTAGGCTTTATACGACCAGTATTGGTGGAGTAGACTAATGATTGATCCGTATCTACTTTATCTTTTTTATTTTGTATTGGTGATTTACCAAAAGCGGCAGCTAAATCTGCTAGGCTAGATAGCTTTTCTTTCATTGAAATGAGTACCTTATAATTTTTTAAGCTTATTATAATAACGCTTTTTACTTATGACGAGAAATTTAAAATGAAAAAAGCCACTACAAGAGTGGCTTTATTATAACTAAAATGCAACCAGTAGGCTGACTTACTTTTTACTATCTCGGTAAATAGCTATTACAACTTACTTTCAAGTTCAGGTAGTGCATCAAATAAATCTGCAACAATACCGTAATCTGCAACTTGAAAAATGGGGGCTTCAGGATCTTTGTTGATAGCAACAATGATCTTTGAGTCTTTCATACCTGCTAAATGTTGAATTGCACCACTAATACCAACAGCAATGTATAGGTCAGGAGCAACAATTTTACCTGTTTGGCCAACTTGCATATCATTAGGTACAAAACCAGCGTCAACAGCTGCACGAGAAGCTCCGATAGCTGCGCCTAGTTTGTCTGCAATACCTTCAAGTAATTTAAAGTTATCGCCATTTTGCATACCACGACCACCAGAGATAATAACACTAGCAGCGCCTAAATCTGGGCGTTCTGATTTAGTTAATTCATCACTTACATGGCTAGAGTTTCCTGCATCAGTGACTATATCTAGCTTAACTACTTCTGCATTACCGTCAGTTGCAACGGCATCAAAACCGGTTGAACGTACTGTAATTACTTTTTTGCTATCTAAACTTTGCACAGTAGCGATTGCATTACCTGCATAAATTGGACGAATAAAAGTATCACTACTTTCTACGCCAATAATATCTGAAATCTGAGTTACATCCAGAAGTGCTGCTACGCGAGGCATAAAGTTTTTGCCTGTTGTGAGTGCTGTTGCAATAATATGTTCATATTCTGCGGCTAATTCTACAACTAATAAGCAGGTGTTTTCTGCTAATTGATGTTCATAAACAGCATTGTCTGCAACTAAAACTTTACTTACACCATTCACTTTAGCAGCGGCATCAACAACATTTTGACAGTTATATCCAGCAACGAGTAAAGTAATATCAGAGCCAATAGCTTGAGCAGCGGCAACTGTTTTAAGTGTTTCAGCTTTTAATGTGCTGTTGTCGTGTTCTGCAAATACTAAAATACTCATGAGATCACCTTGGCTTCATTTTTCAATTTTTCTACTAATTCATCAATTGTTTCTACAACAATACCTGCTTGGCGCTCAGCTGGTGGCGTTACTTTTAGTAACTTAGTACGTGGCGCTAGATCAATGCCGAAATCAGCTGCATTTTTAACATCTAATGGTTTACGTTTTGCTTTCATTATATTAGGTAAAGATGCATAGCGAGGTTCATTTAAGCGCAAATCAGTTGTAACGATAGCAGGCATGTTCAGTGCCAATGTTTGTAAGCCACCGTCAATTTCACGTGTAACATTGACTTTATCGCCTTCTACTTTAACTTCAGAAGCAAAAGTACCTTGTGGCATTCCGGTAAGAGCACCTAACATTTGACCCGTTTGATTGTTGTCACTATCAATTGCTTGTTTGCCTAAAATAACTAGCTGCGGTTGCTCTTCTTCAACAATTTTTTGTAAAAGTTTAGCGATATTTAATGAATCTAAAGTTTCACTGGTTTCAATTTGAATAGCGCGGTCTGCACCTAAAGCAAGTGCAGTACGTAGCTGTTCTTGACAAGATTTATCACCAATCGACACAGCAATAATTTCTGTTGCAGTACCTGCTTCTTTAAGACGAACAGCTTCTTCTACAGCGATTTCACAAAAAGGGTTAATTGCCATTTTTACGTTAGCAAGATCCACATTTGAATTATCGGGTTTTACGCGAACTTTGACGTTATAGTCAATAACACGTTTTATAGGAACTAATACTTTCATCGTTGCCTCTAGGGTTGTTTATTTAGTAAAACACTAATTTAGTATAAAACTAAACTATATTAAAATTGGTTATTACACAAAAGATTACTATTGCTTTACGTAAACGTCAACGTAATCTTGGTGAAAACTTTTAAAGTAAGTTACAATATTGGTACTTTCACAAGTAATTACAGTTTTGTTTTAAACAGGTAATCAATACAGCATAGTATAAATTGTTAATTTAACTACGCTAAGACGATATTTTATAGATTCTTAAAAGGAAATATCATCTTGCTTGGAAACCACTAATGAGATACTATCAAACACCTGTTTGAATATCAAACACCTGTTTGAATTTTTATAATAAATAATATAAATAATATTGGGAGATACCATGGAACGTGAATCGATGGAATTTGACGTAGTAATTGTTGGTGCAGGCCCTGCGGGTTTATCTACAGCATGTCGTTTAATGCAGTTAGCGCAAGAAAAACAACAAGAGCTTATGGTGTGTGTAGTTGAAAAAGGCTCTGAAGTTGGCGCTCATATTCTTTCTGGTGCTGTGTTTGAACCTAGAGCTTTAAATGAATTATTTCCCGATTGGAAAGAAAAAGGTGCGCCTTTAAAAACACCTGTTACTGGTGATGATATCTATTTATTTAATAGTGAAACTAGTGGTATTAAAGTACCAGGGTTTACTGTTCCCAAAACTATGCATAATCACGGTAACTATATTGCTAGTATGGGTAATGTTTGTCGTTGGCTTGCGGAACAAGCAGAACAATTAGGTGTTGAAATATTTCCTGGTTTTCCAGCACAAAGTATTATTTATAATGATGACGGTAGTGTGGGTGGTGTTATTACTGGTGATATGGGGTTAGATGCCCAAGGCAATGAAAAAGATTCATTTATGCCCGGTATGGAACTTCGTGCTAAATACACCGTTTTTGCTGAGGGCTGTCGTGGGCATTTAGGTAAAGAATTAATTTCAAAATTTAGTTTAGATGCAGAGGCGTCACCACAGCATTATGGTCTTGGTTTTAAAGAAATATGGGATATTGCCCCAGATAAGCATCAAGAAGGTTTAGTTGTTCATACAGCGGGTTGGCCATTAGAAAAAGATACGACAGGCGGTGGTTATTTATATCACGCAGAAAACAATCAAGTATTTGTTGGGTTAATTGTTGATTTAAATTATAGCAATCCGCATTTAAGCCCTTTTGATGAATTCCAACGTTATAAGCATCATCCTAAAATAAGCCAGTACCTTGGAGGCGGTAAACGTGTGTCTTATGGTGCGCGAGCTATGGCTAAAGGTGGTTTTAATTCGCTACCTAAAATGACAATGCCAGGTGCTTTATTAGTTGGTTGTGATGCTGGAACGATTAACTTTGCTAAAATCAAAGGTAATCATACAGCCATGAAATCTGGTATGTTAGCAGCTGAGGCTATTGTTGAAGCACTGATTACTAACGAAGAGGTTAGTGAAGAAGGTAAGAAGGACTTAACGTCATACACAGAGAAATATAAAAATTCATGGTTATATGAAGAGTTATATAGCACACGTAACTTTGGGCCAGCT
Organism: uncultured Colwellia sp.; assembly: GCA_965305135.1. GTDB lineage: Bacteria > Pseudomonadota > Gammaproteobacteria > Enterobacterales > Alteromonadaceae > Colwellia. The sequence continues at coordinate 55,182 of CBDLPA010000024.1, read as the reverse complement.
ATGCATAAGTTTGGCACCATGTTAGGTGGGGTTTATAATATGATTGATCAAAATTTCTTTGGTGGTAAATTACCGTTCAATTTTAAAGATGACACGTTGGATTACGACCAACTTAAACTTGCTTCTGAGGTTGCGGTGATTAAATACCCTAAACCAGACAATAAACTTAGCTTTGACAAACTTTCTTCGGTATTCTTATCAAATACAAACCATGAAGAAGAACAGCCTTGTCATTTGAAGTTAGCTGATAGCAGTATTCCAATTAGTGTTAATTTAGTTAAATACAATGAACCTGCTCAGCGTTATTGTCCTGCAGGTGTTTATGAAGTTGAAAAAACCGAAGAGGGTGATAAGTTTGTTATCAATGCTCAAAACTGCATTCATTGTAAGACGTGTGATATTAAAGATCCAAGTCAAAATATAACGTGGGTTACACCAGAGGGAACAGGTGGACCAAACTACCCTAATATGTAAATTTAGGTAGTAATTATATAGGTAATAAACCTCGGGTTGTATTAATGTTAGATATATTTTTGCAACCCGCAACTTTATTTAGTTGTGTCTATTAGGTTGAATGGTTTGAGAGGTTTGATAGAACGGTGTATTTCGTTTTCAATTTTATCTAATTCAGTGAGCTTGAGACAAAATTTTTCAGCTTTCCCTTCTAACGCATTAGCGCTTGCGCTTATTTCTAATTCTAGGTCTTTGCCTATAATTTCCATACGGTCATCCATAGTTGACAGCCGTCGTTCGCTACTGCGACTTTCTGAATTATCGTTTATCATGGCTTCACCAACGGCTAATAATATGGTGCCGATGGAGTCAGATATGATTTCTTCAATTTCTTGTTCAAACTCACCAGTGAAAATATCATCAAAATCAGCAAAGTCTTGTGGTGCAATATAATAATTATTTGCACTTTGATTAAAACGAGTTCTTATGCGCCATTTTAGTTCATCAAATTTAGTTTGAATTTTTTGCTGAGAGGCGCTGTTTTCACCTGTTAGACTAGTAATTGCTTTATTAACAGCTTTTAAGCCTATGTCTACACCTTCAATAGCAATAGAGACTATTTCAGGTACTTGTTCACGTATACCAAAGGAGAACTTTTTGATAAGTTGTTGTTGCTCATCTATTAAATCAATTTCTCTACCTTCAACAAATAGTTGATATTGACCATTAATTTGTACTACTGTTTTGCCATGATCCGTTATTCTAATATGATGAGGATCGATAATAACGCCATAATTGAAATTGACAGAGCATTGCTTAGCTTGAGCACTAAATATGGATAAACAGATAGGTAGCAGTGATAAAAGTATTTTAGCCATAGTAATTTACGTATTAACGATGGGCTCTATATGAATTTTTCGGTCTTTGTAAATCAATCTACTTGGGCCATATTCTCTCCTTGACCTGTCGTTATAATCCCCAACTATCATCTGAACACCATGGTATAACTTTTCTGTTGCCTCTATGTATACACTTTCCATGTAATCTTGGGTGGCCTTTTCATTTCTTTCTTTTTCAAATAAAATTTCACCCATACGGTTTGCATGAAACTGATAGGTTGAAATAACCTTTGTTAGCATCTCAGAGACTTGTTGGTTTTTTGGCAATTTCTTTAATTTATCAGAAGCGGCTTTTAATTCGTTTGTTTTGTCATTATCAAAATTTAAACGTGATTCAATATCTTGCAGTTGTTCTTTGAGTTTTATTAACTCATGATCAAAGCTGATAATAGTATTACTACCAGCTGTAGCACCAACCATACCTGCGGTAACAAATTTTCCTGCTCTAATAAAACCACCAATAAGAGTGCCGTTTGACTTGTCTTCTGTCCCCACTTTTAAACAACCATTTACTTTGATTTGACTATGAAGTAATTGATTCTCAATGCGAATATCTTTACCACAACTGATTTGAGCATATTGACAATATTTAGCATATAAATTACCTTTTACGTTAACACTAACACTCATGTTTACATCTGTTATTTTGGTTTTTTCAATATCATGCTTTCGACCAATGATACCACCAGATATAGTAACATCTCCTCCTGCTTCAATCATTGCTGACTCAACAAAGCCGCCAATAGTAATATCACCAGTAGCTATTACTTTCATTCCTTCGTTAACATCTCCATCAATAATAACACTGCCAGTAAAATTGATATTGCCAGAGGCAACACTGACATTTTTAACCTTGTATACTTCGTCAACTTCCATACCATTAGGTATTATTTTAGGTAAACCAACTTTTCGGGATACTAAAACGTTTTTATTTTTAGAACTTATCGCTGTTCCATCACCTGAAACTAAGGGGACGTCAATGCCCGGTTCAGGTAATAAGGGAGTGGCGGTAACTGTATAGCCTTGTTTACCTGCCGTTGATGGAATTTTTTTCGCGATTGCTTCACCAACTCTTACGCAAACTATGTCACCTAAATCACGCATATCAACACTACCGTCTTCCCTTTTTTTAGGGCGCAAGATACGTGATTGAGCACTTTCTACTAATGGCTTTACTACGGCATCTTTACCATTAACGGGGAGTTTTCCACTAGCAATTTGTAATGTAATTTGACTTTGGGGCTCCCCCTTTGCCGCTAACTGTGCAAGTTTAACAAGCTCTTCTTTACTAAAACCTTTTTTAACCCCCGCTGCTTGTGCTGCTTCTAAGATTGCTTTGGCAGATAAATGCTTTCCACCTTGAGCAGTGGTTATTTCAGCTGTTGCTCCCATTTCATCGTCATTAATTGATACTGAAATAGTTGCATCAACCCGCTCTAATACTTGATACGATATTTCTCGACCGATTTGATCATTCTGTAATGGTTTTAGTACATCATGTAATTCAGCAATGGCATTTTTTATATTTGTAGAAACGATTCTTAATTTGGAATAATCTGATTTCTCTATTAATTCATTAATCGTTGCTTCGGTAACCTCATTGCCACCTTTGATTGGCGTTATATGCAAATCAATATTATCTTTGGCATTAACAATTAAACTGAGCTGACTCATAAAGGTTTACTCCGACATCATTTTTATTATTATTATTGTTATATTCAACAAATTACATTGATGGCTTTGAGAACTGCATTTGTTATTAAATTAGCATAGTTGAATTAAATATAATTATCTTGGTGTATTTTAATAAAACTACTCGCGTTAACTTTACTGTAATCTATTTTATATTCTCTTCCGTCAAGCGCTTGTATGAATAATAGTGTTTTCTCTTCACTAAATACTTCGCTTGATTCAACATTGACAATATCTTGATAAGCTTTTTTTGCAAGAGAACGTTTTTCTGGAATAGCGCCTTTGTATATTCCAATCCCCCGGTGGCTAACCACAACAATTGGATTGTCGTCACCATTGATAATTAATAAATCAAACTTTTTTATTTTGTGAATAATAGTGTTACGACCACTAGTAATAAAATTTTTTTCAGCCAAAGTAGACTCCGATAGATGAAAGTGGTGCTTTTGCTTCGTATTTTTCTATAATAGCTTTAGCACAATATAATAATTATTTGTTTGTTTAAATATATAAATTTTTTCTATACTTAGCAATGTGTTATTAAAAATACTCTGTTGATTTTCATTTTTGTTGACGCTCAATAATGTAATTAGGAATTTCTTGGCTATTTATTAATTCTCTTCGTATTAAATCTAAACCAATACTCGCGACATATTTTTGGAAATAATGTCTAGGTAACGGCATTAATAAACAAATTGATTTTAAGTTTTTTTTACTTCCCCAAGCTATCCATACAGTACCAACAGGCTTTTCATCACTACCACCATCTGGACCTGCTATGCCTGTTACCGCAATCGCTAAGTTTGCAGAGGAATTTTTTAAGGCGCCTTGTGCCATTGCTATTGCCACTTCTTGGCTAACTGCACCAAATTGGTTGAGTAATTGTTCAGGTACCCCCAATAATGCTGTTTTCATTTGGTTACTGTAGGTAACAAAGCCTGCTTCAAAACATGCAGAAGCACCACCTACTTGGGTTATCATACTCGCAATTAACCCACCTGTGCATGATTCTGCTGTTGTTATTTTTAGGTTCTTACTTGCGAGTGTTGAAATAACATGATGTGCTAACGATAAAGGTTCGCCTTGTATTTGAGCTATCACATGGTCACCTAGCAGGGTTATTAGCTTTTCTTGCCATAGGTGTTTCTGCTGGTGAGCTTCTTGAGTCGTCGTGGTTAGTTTTACTTCTAATAGGGGCATTCCTGCACGAAAACCTAGGTCAATGTTGGTAGGCCAATCAGGTAATTGGTCATTAAGTAGCTTTTGTAGGGTAGATTCACCTAAACCAAAAACTTGCAAGCGTGTTACATCAGAAATGAGTTCACCCGGCAGTGTTGATGCGATATCTGGTGCAATTTGTTCCGACAACATAGTTTGTAATTCTCGTGGTACGCCAGGAGTACAGTATATATTACAGTTTGAATGCTTAACTTTGAAACCAACCGCACTGCCTTGGTTGTTTGCAATGATGCTGCAATCTTGAGGAAGAAGTGCTTGCTTTAAGTTTGGACCATTTAATTGTACGCCACGTTTCTCACACCAAGTAATAAGGTGTGCTAATGCTTCTGGGTGTTCTACTAGGTCAACATTAGTCGCTTTAGCTAATGCTTGGGCGGTCAAGTCATCTATTGTTGGCCCTAAACCGCCATTTATAATTAGGATATCAGCATGTGCAGCCAACGAGTTTATTTCTTGTACTAATAAGTTTATATCATCAGGAATTGTTACCTTACGAGATATTTCTAATCCTAATTCTTTCAATTGTTGTGCGATCATCGCCGAGTTACTATCAACAATATCACCTGTCATTAATTCATTACCCGTTAATAACAATTGCACATTGGGTTTGTTCATTTTGTTTATCTCATTGTCTATTATTTGATCGTTAAATGTTTTATCTGCGTTAATTTAACTACTTTTCATCAGTGTTATCGTTAAATCGTTCTATCATGTAAATATATTTACCATTATTAACCAATTTTATGAAGAATATATACATTATTTGAATTGGCTTTAGCCTAGATTACCATTAAAATAATGTCATCGCGCTTATCTACACTAATTAGCTAGTTTTTTTTCTATTCTTTTTAGTAAACTATGTTTTAATAGTTTTAATATATGATTTTTAATCTGTAATTTTTAATGAGCAAAATAAAATACGAAAGAGAGTTACTCTTTGGCCGGTGGTTTCGTGAAGAAAATATTGGAACAAATAGAAAAGTCATTGAATATGCTTTATTAAGTGCTGATGGTAGTTATGAGTTTACCTTTATAACTATGCAAATGAATGTTAGTGAAGCTGACAAGGTTATTGAGCAAGTAACAGAGTTAGGTGATTGGGGCTTAGTAGGTGATATCCATTTTACGATCACAAAAGATGAGATTGTGGATGAACAACTTTATGCAGCTGATCTTAATAATAGTAATAATTACCACGCCTATAAAGTTTTACAGTTAAATCACCATGTTTTCGAATATCAACATGTCACCACTAATGAAATCTTTATCATGCGTAAAATTACTGACAATGTGGGTCATTGCTAGTTTATGAAAAATTAGGAAAATAATGAATAAGTTAAAAGCAGCAAGTTTAATAACCGCCATAAAAACACCTTACACCAGTAAAGGTGAGATTGACTTAGATACATACGATATACTTGTAAAAAAACAAATTGATGCTGGTGTTGACGGTATTATTGTTGGTGGAACAACTGGCGAAGGACATTTATTAAGTTGGGAAGAACACTTGATATTAATTGCGCATAGCGTGCACAAATTTGGTGAAGAATTACTTATCATAGGTAACACTGGCAGTAATAATACCAGCGAGGCAATTAAAGCAACGAAAAATGGTTTTGCCGCAGGTATGGATGCTACGCTACAAATTAATCCTTATTATGGACGTACTTCAATAGCAGGTGTGATTGAACATTTCAACCATACCTTGGATATCGGCCCCGCCTTTATTTACAATGTAGCAAGTCGCACTGGACAAGATCTTACACCAGACATTATTGAAAAATTAGCCAAGCATAAAAACTTTATTGGTGTGAAAGAGTGTGGGGGTAATGAACGCATTGCGCATTATGAAAAACAGGGTATTGCTTGTTGGTCTGGTAACGATGATGAAAGCCATGATGCACGCCATAAATATGGCTCGCATGGTGTTATTTCTGTTACGTCTAATCTTATTCCTCGCTTAATGCGTCAGCTTATGGATAACGAAAATGTCGCATTGAATACACGCTTGCAAAGGGTAATAAGTTGGCTTTTTTGTGAGCCTAATCCTATTGCTATTAATACGGCATTAATGATGACAGGAGCTGTGCCTGCTAATTTCCGTCTACCTTATTTGGCGCTAACAAAAGAGCAGCGACAACAAGGTTTTGAATTACTTAGTGAGTTAGATCCAAGTGAGATAGTTGGGGACTCATTATCAGTACTTGAAGATAGCATATTCAAGTACTGTATTTAGTTTACGTTTTAGTGAGTTTTTTCGTTCAACATTAATTTTATATTACTGTGTATTTGGTTGATTAGTTAAGGTAAAAATTATTTTAAAATTTATATGGGTTGCCATTTATTTAGCTGTGCTGATTTGGTCAGGTATTGCCCCTAAAGATATTTTCACGTGGTTTTTAGAGGTACTACCAGCGTTGATTGGGGCGGTAATTTTATTAGTAACTTATCATTCATTCAGATTAACGCCTTTGCTTTACTCTTTAATTCTGTTTCATTGCGTTGTACTTATGGTTGGCGGACATTATACCTACGCAGAAGTACCATTATTTGACACAATAAAAGAACTATTTAATCTTGAACGAAATAATTACGATAAAGTGGGGCACTTTGCGCAAGGTCTAGTGCCCGCTATTATTGCGCGTGAAGTACTCATACGAAAAAATGTTGTCAATGGTAAAGCTTGGTTAAATGTGTTCGTGATATCTATTTGTTTAGCATTTAGTGCTTTTTATGAGTTGATTGAGTGGTGGGTTGCTATTTATTCAGGAGAAGATGCCGAGGCATTTTTAGGTACTCAAGGCTATGTTTGGGATACACAGTCTGATATGGCTATCGCACTTCTAGGCGCTATCTGCGCTATTATTTTTCTGGCTAAATATCACGATAAACAGTTATTGAAAATATCCGCACGGAATTTGGCTAAGTAATTAAGCTTTTAGCAAAATCCATCATTCAATTTTATAACAGAAGTTTAAACTGGCTAGCTAGTTCAAATTTTTTGTTATCACCTGAAAGCGGACAAGTGAAACTCAATTTAACTGCGCATAATTGTAAATCTTTTGTTTCATTTATATCAGCAATCCCATGTAGTCTATCGCCTACAACGGGTAAGCCAATACTCGCGGCGTGAATACGTATTTGATGTTTTCTGCCACTATCAATTTTAACATCGACTAGAGATTGATCCTTTTCTTGGTTGTAGGCTAAACAAGTGAAGGTACTTTGTGCTTGTTTTCCTTCTATATCACTTGTAATTAATTGTGGTTGTTCATTTTTATTATGATCACCATGCACAATAATATGGTAATGCTTTCTAAGCGTATTGTCACTGAGTGTACGATTTTCAAACATTGCCGTTAATGCTCTAGCTGTTTTTTTGCTGTGTGCTATGAGGATTAAGCCTGTGGCGGCTCGGTCTAATCGGTGCACAATAAATACAGGTCGTTCTGGCGTTAAATGCTGTTGTGCAAAACGAGCAATAGTACAATGGTCACTCCATTTTGAACCTTGAGATAACATGCCATAGGGTTTGTACCAAACACTATATTCAACTTCATCGCTGACTAACGTAGCATCTAACACATTGTTTGAAAGTACTTTTTCATTATAATAAAAGTGTAACTCATCATTATGTTGCAGTACTTTTTTTATACGTCTTAATCTCTGCGTACTTTTGCCTCTTGTTACCCATAATGCCCCTTTATTGATCGCTTGTTTCAGCTGAGTATTACTCAGGTTATGGGCTGTATTTGCTAAGCTATTACTTAAAAAAGCAAATGCGGATTGAGAGTCATCATTCATTACTTGATTAAACTTTACATGATGTTCAAAAATAACAGGCATAATAGTATAAAAGTAGTTAATAATGGCATGAGTTTAACACTTTTACGTGACAGGCGTTATCAGGTAATATATGACTTTAATGATAAATTTTAACTGAGTGCGTTATGAGCCGAGATTTAACACTTTACCCTAGTGATAATATTGGTGATTTCTTATGGGAACGATATAAAACAGGTATTGAATTGAATGAACCAAGAGAAGTAGAGTTTTCTGTTTTATTTCCATCACAAGCATTGGCCTTGCAATTTGGTCAGTTACTGTTAGAAAATAATCAAAAGCTTTCTTTTACTCCTTTTGATGGTGACGAAGAGTACCCGTGGGAAATCACAGCTTACCCAGAAATGCCTTTAAATTATGAAAATATTAGTGCATACCAAGCGTTATTAGAAACAAGTAGTGAGCATTTAAATGGAAAATTTGACGGTTTTTATTGTTTATGAATTGCATAAAAATTAAAAGAAAGGTATAAGAATGTGATTGATATTAAAAAATTTTCTGCGCTAGAAAAAAATAGTAAGCAATCTTTTGCTAAACAAAAACAGAAAATCAAAAAAGTGATGGCAGGGCAAATTGTTCTTTGTCAACAATGTCAAAAGCCACTTTCTTTATTTACTCCTGAAAACACAACAAATAGTAGGCTCTTTGGTATTCGCTGTGCAAAAGGGTGCACAGACTTACAGTTAGATTTTGTTTAATTAATGCTTAACTAATGTTTAATTTATAAATAGTGCATGATTAGTTTAGTGAAAATCATAAAAGAAACCGACAAAAATGTCGGTTTTTTATTGAAATGTAAATGTATCTAAGTCGAGCTTAGTTTCTTTACATACGTTCCATGACTTCAATACCTAAAATATCTAAACCTTGCTTTAATGTTGCAGAAATCAATTGGCACAAGGCCAAACGTGATTCTTTTATTTCAATAGTGATGTCGTCTTTGAGAATAGGGCAGGCTTCATAAAAACTCATATAAAGGCTGGCTAACTCATATAAATAATTACATAACAAATTAGGCATACATTCGCTGATTACTGCGTCTATAACATCTTCAAGTTGCAGTATTTTTAATGCGAGAGCTTTTTCTTGTGGCTCAATAATTTTAATATTAGAACTGAATTGGCTAACTTCTGCCTTAGTATATTCTGCTTTAGTGAAAATACTTTGAATACGTGAATAGGCATATTGTAAATAAGGTGCTGTTGCCCCCTCAAAACTAAGCATCGTTTTCCAGCTAAAAATATAATCACTGGTACGATTTTTGGATAAATCAGCAAACTTGACCGCGCCAATTCCTACTTTTTCAGAAATTTCAGCTAAATCACTTTCACAGATCTCTGGATTTTTTTTCTTAATTAAATCGCTGGCGCGAACCACAGCTTCGTCTAATAATTCAGCTAATTTAATGGTTCCACCAGTACGGGTTTTAAATGGTTTACCATCATCTCCCATCATCATGCCAAACGGGCAATGATCATAGGCAACTGTTTCTGGTAAAAAGCCAGCTTTACGCGCAACAATTTCGACTTGTTTAAAATGCAGTGCTTGGCGGGCATCTGTAAAAATAATAATGCGGTTGGCTTTTAATTTACCACTGCGGTACCGACAGGCTGATAAATCAGTTGTTGCATATAAAAAGCCACCACCTGATTTTTGCACAATAAATACCGATGGCTCACCGTCTTTATTGGCCATTTCATCAATAAACACAACTTTTGCACCTTGATCTTCTACGGCAATTTCTTTCGCCATGAGTTCGTCAATAACGGTAGATAGATCGTCGTTATAAGCACTTTCACCCATAATATCATTACGCTGTAATGATACATTTAATTTTTCGTAAATTTCTTCGCTGTGACTAATTGAAATATCGATAAATTGTTGCCATAGCTTCGCGCATTGCTGATCACCACTTTGAAGCTTTACAACATCGGCACGTGCTCTATCAGCAAAACCTTCCTCGTTATCAAAGCGAATTTTTGCTTCACGGTAAAAGTTTTCTAAATCGCTTAGTGCTGTTTCAGCTACTTCATTGCTGGCTAATTTGTCACTTAAATGAGCGATTAGCATACCAAATTGCGTGCCCCAATCACCCATATGATTTTGACGAATAACTTTATCGCCTCTGAACTCAAGGGCGCGTACTACAGCGTCACCAATAATAGTTGAACGTAAATGACCCACATGCATTTCTTTTGCAAGGTTTGGAGCTGAATAATCAACTACGACTGTTTGCGGTGTAGTACGTTGAGTTACACCGACATGGGTGTCCTGAGCAACCAAAACTAATTGTTTTGCAAGCCATGCTTGATTCAAATGAATATTGATAAAGCCAGGGCCAGCTAGCTCAATATTGTCTGCGATATCATCAAGATCTAACTGTTCAACAACTTTGGTTGCAAGTTCGCGAGGATTAGTTTTTAGTTTTTTTGCAGCACCCATCACGCCATTGGCTTGGTAATCACCAAAATTTGCCCGACTTGATATACTAACGGCAGGGTTGGTGTCTTCAGGTAAACCCGCTGCTACCATTGCTGTACTGACTTTTTCTGCAAGTATCTGTTTAATATTCATAATATTTAATCTTTTTAGTGTGTTTTTTCCAATCAGTATTTTTTTTGCAAACTAGATTGGATTTTAGCAAAGCCGGCGAGCTTTTTCATAAGGAGCTTAGTTTACTAAGTGACGAAATGAAAAAGCGAAAACAATGCCGCAAAAATTCTATATAGAAAGCAAAAGTTAGTGTTCACGAGTTGAGTGAAACTCAATATCTGGATGACGTTCTTGTGCCAGTGATAAATTAACCATCGTTGGCGCAATATAAGTCAAATTATCACCACCATCTAAAGCAAGGTTATCACCTGCTTTTTTCTTAAATTGCTCTAAAGTTCGCTCATCATTACAGGTACACCATCTTGCTGTAGCAACGCTGATAGGTTCATAAATTGCGTCTACGTTGTATTCAGTTTTCAGACGTTGCACGACCACTTCAAATTGTAGTACCCCAACAGCACCAACAATCATGTCGTTATTGATAAAAGGCCTAAATACTTGTACAGCACCTTCTTCTGATAATTGAATTAAGCCTTTTTGAAGTTGTTTAGCTTTTAGTGGATCACGCAGGCGAATACGTCTAAACATTTCTGGAGCAAAGTTAGGAATGCCACTAAACTTCATCATTTCACCCGCCGTAAATGTATCACCAATTTGAATGCTACCGTGATTATGCAGCCCTATGATGTCGCCAGCAAATGCCTCTTCCACATTAGCACGATCCCCTGCCATAAAGGTTACTGCATCAGCAATTTTTACATCTTTAGCTAAGCGTACTTGTTTCATTTTCATGCCTTTTTCATATTTACCTGAGCAAATACGCATAAAGGCAATGCGATCACGATGTTTCGGATCCATATTGGCTTGAATTTTAAATACAAAACCAGAAAATTTATCTTCTGTTGCAAGTACTTCTCGTGTATCTGTTATGCGAGGTAAAGGCTTTGGAGCCCATTTAGTAAGGCCATCAAGCATATGGTCAACACCAAAATTACCGAGAGCAGTACCAAAAAATACGGGTGTTAATTCACCTTTTAGAAATTCTTCAATATTAAACTCATGTGATGCACCAACGACTAACTCAAGTTCTTCACGTAAATCTTCTGCATAGCTGCCAATAGCTTTATCAAGGTCGGGGTTATCAATTCCTTTAATAATACGCTTTTCTTGAATTGTATGTCCTTGACCACTTTGATATAAAAATACTTCATCGGTTAAAATGTTGTAAACACCCTTAAACTCTTTACCCATGCCTATTGGCCAAGTAATTGGTGCACACTTAATTTTTAATACGTCTTCAACTTCATCCATTACTTCCATTGGATCACGAACGTCGCGGTCCATTTTATTCATAAAGGTAATGATCGGGGTATCACGTAAACGGGTGACTTCCATTAATTTTATAGTACGTGCTTCAACACCTTTAGCCACATCAATGACCATCAAACAAGAATCGACAGCGGTTAAGGTTCTATAGGTATCTTCAGAGAAGTCTTCATGGCCTGGGGTGTCGAGTAAATTTACTAAACAATTATTGTAAGGAAACTGCATCACTGAGGTGGTAATTGATATACCACGGTCTTTTTCCATCTCCATCCAGTCTGATTTAGCATGTTGGCCCGATTTTTTACCTTTGACAGTGCCGGCCTTTTGTAACGCTTGCCCAAATAATAATACTTTTTCAGTTATGGTCGTTTTACCTGCATCAGGGTGAGAAATGATGGCAAAGGTTCTGCGGATATCTACTGCTGCTGCCTGTAAGGTATTGACTGTCATTGATATTGCCTTGGTACACACAAAATGAAATCCAGATATAAATAATAATGGATTATTGTTGTTTAAAAAATTGCGCGCATTGTAGCACAAATAAAAAAGCCGCATTAAGCGACTTTTTCTTTTAAATGCATTTTTTATAGGCTTTTTTTGGGGATAACTAAGGACATAATGACATTACTATAGCATCTTCATAGCCAAAACCACTGCTACTCGGGTAATAACCTGTACGTCGGCTTATTTCAACAAACCCCGCGTTGATATACATCATTTGTGCGCTAATATTTTTAGCTCGCACTTCTAACCATATTTTTAAGGCACCTTTGCTTTTAGCATGTTGGATAAACTGATTTAATAATTGCTTACCATACCCTTTACCTTGTGCGCTTGGTTCAACGCAAATATCCATTAAAGTGGCTTCATCAATAACCAATTCACCCACATAAAAACCGATGACACTTTCTGTGTCGTCTAGAGGTTCAACAAGTTTTTCACCAAAGTAACGGTTGCCAATGCAGCTTGAGAAGGTTTTTTCATTCCATGGATGAGAGTGACAGGCATTTTCTATTGGCATTAAGATATTGATATCTGCATTGCTAATGCTAGTAAATATTAAAGAGTTTTTCATAGTTGCTTTTAGGTGCTTATTGATTGACGGTTAACTTGCAGTTAGTCATGTATTTAAAGTAAATGCTTGCTGATATTTAGCCATAATTGCCGTTTTAGTTTAGGCGATTGGCTAATTAACGAGATGTGTGGAGTAATTAAAAGATTATGTTCGCATTGAATTGTATGAGTGTCATGCTTTTTAGCGCTGAAATACCAATTAAATAATCCCAGATCAAAATGATCTTTTTGGGCGGTGATCTCGCCAATGGATACGCCAATAGCTTGCAGTATATCGGTAAAAATAGTCTGCTTTGTTAGCTCCAGTAAAGATAAGTTGTCTTGTGCGATAAAATCATCTTCTTTCGTTATAGTAAGCTGGTTAGGTGAATTATCGGTAAAGTTATTATCTTTACTTTGCCATAAGCTGATACCCATTTCAGTGAGTTGATCGAATTGTCTTTGATTAACTGACATTAAAAATATACATAAAAAGAGAATGTAATTTGTATGATGACAGATTTAGGGCAAACAGAGAAGTAAACTTTGAAAATGAAGAAAGGTAAAACGAGAAAAAAATGGCAGGGGTGGAGAGACTCGAACTCCCAACCATCGGTTTTGGAGACCGCTGTTCTACCAATTGGAACTACACCCCTGCAACGGATTTGAATTATACTGATGCGTAGCCAAAGGTAAAGAACAAATTGTTAAAAACTATAAATAGCTGAGTTGTTCGGCTATTTAATAGACAAAACACCATGACTAGTGACAGTAAGCAGAGTAGGAAGCCTACTGTCACATATGACTAGGTTATTTCATTCGTTTGCGCATTTCACAAAACCTAAATTCATCTGGGTAAGGATAAACATCCTCGTAAATGCCGTTTGCTACATTTTTCTGACATTGCTGCCAGTAACTAGCGGTTAATAGATCTTCGTGATGAATTTTAAACGCTTTTAAATATTTAGGGTTTGCTAACGCGAATGTGGCTAATTCTTCAGGAAACATGTCGCCAGGCGCTACAGAATACCAAGGTTCTGCTGCGTATATTTGCTCTTCAGTTACAGCCACTGGTTTTACTCTGAAGTTTACCTCGTCCATGTAAGTGATTTCGTCATAATCATAAAAAATAACACGGTTATGACGAGTAACTCCAAAGTTTTTTAATAACATATCACCTGGGAAAATATTGGCAGAAATTAACTGTTTGATCGCTTGGCCATAGCCAAACATTGCTTCTTCTATTTCTTCGTCACTGGCTTTGGCTAAATATAAATTTAATGGCACCATTCGACGTTCTATATACAAATGTTCAATTATTAATAGATTATCTTCATAACGAATCAAAGAAGGGGCAACTTTATTTAACTCTTCTAATAATTCTTCGTTAAACCTATCTTTGGGAAACGCAACTTCGGAATATTCCATGGTATCAGCCATACGACCGACTCTGTCATGAAGCTTAACTAAATGATATTTAGCCTTAACATCTGCACGTGTCATATTTTTACTGGGCGAAAATTTATCTTTAATTATTTTAAATACGTAGGGGTATGAAGGCAGCGTAAATACCGACATAACCATGCCTTTTATACCTGGAGCTAACACCAATTTATCATCGCTGTTATCAAGATGGTTTAGAAAATCTCGATAAAATTGTGTTTTTCCTTGCTTATGAAACCCGATGGCAGAGTATAAATCAGCTGTTGTTTTATGAGGGATTAAGCTTTGCAAAAAGTTAATTAATGCATAAGGATGAATACAATCAACAAAAAAGTAGGCACGAGCAAAACCGAAAACTACCGCCATTTCTTCACTGTTTGTGAGTAGCGCATCTATGTATAAGCCACCTTTTTCATTATTTAATACCGATACAATAAAAGGTGTTATGCCAGCAGGCGATAATACTCTACCAATTAAATAAGCCCCTTTGTTTCGGTAAAAAGTGAAATTTAAAATATCAAACTGTAAATCTTCTACTTTAAAGCGTGTTTTGTGAGCCTTGCGGCGAAAAGCCTTGATTAAGATGTCTACATCGCTATTAAGATCAACAAACGGCACTGAACTTTTATGTGCATTCATAATGTCACAAATAGTCGATTTTAAGCCTTTTTTAGCTGGCTTATAACTGGTATAGATTATTGGGGTTGGTCTGTCATCAAGTCGTTGAGCAGTACTTTCTACAAAAATATAATCATTGTGGTAATACTTGCGTTCAAATAAGTGACAAAAAACAGAATTATAAAATGTTTCAGCAAGTTCGGGTTGTTTATGATCAGCAAGTAAGCTGATATAAACTTTTTTAACCTGTAACCATAAATCATCATCTAGGGATTCAATATGAAAATCTTGCTTAATCGTATTAAATGACTCTTGTACACGTTGTTCGTAAAAAGTGGTTCTTGCCTTTGCTGCTTTTTGAACTTCCGCCCATTGACATTGTTGAAAGCGTTGTTGGGCTGATTTTGTTATTTCAATGAAAAGGTGTATATGACGGTCAAAGCCGTTAATAATTGTTTTAGCTATAGCCAAGGCAAGTTCATTCATCTTCAGTGCAACTATTGAGTAAAGTTTAAGAAAATCATACTTGAAAAAAAAAATTTAAACAGGCTCTTTTAATTAATTATTGTTAAATAGTCACTATAATTAACAATTATGTTGTTGTGTATCAATTTAGCACCGTCTTAAGCTAGCTAATTAAAGGTAAAGTTTTTATTTAACTTGCTATCAAAGGCTTGGATCTCTAAAATTACGCGTTTTATTTTACCATTCATTATCAGCAAGGCTTTCCTGAACTTTAATCATGCGTGTATCTGACTTTTCTTTTGATTTACCTAAAGAGCTCATTGCTCGTTTTCCTATGGCTGAGCGAACTAGTAGCCGATTAATGACGCTTAACGGTAATACGGGTGAGATAGAAAACCTTGGTTTTACCGATATTCTTGCGCAATTAAATGCGGGAGATTTATTAGTATTTAATAATACCCGTGTTATACCAGCACGTATGTTTGGTCAAAAATCAAGTGGTGGTAAAATTGAGGTATTAGTTGAGCGTTTAATCGATAAAAATACTGTCTTAGCGCATATTCGTGCAAGTAAATCACCTAAAGTGGGGGCAGAGTTGTTATTAGAAGGAAAAGCGAAAGCAACAATGGTAGCCCGTCATGGGGCTTTATTTGAGCTGAAATTTGTTGGCGAACAGTCAGTCTTGTCAATACTTGATGAAATTGGCCATATGCCATTACCCCCCTATATAGACCGACCTGATGAAAATAGCGATCGTGAGCGTTATCAAACGGTTTATAATGAAAAGCCAGGGGCTGTTGCCGCGCCAACGGCAGGTTTACATTTTGATGACGCCTTATTAGAACAAATTAAAGCCAAAGGTGTTGAATTAGCTTTTGTTACATTGCATGTGGGAGCAGGCACCTTTCAACCAGTAAAAGTTGATGAAATTGCTGACCATATTATGCATGCAGAGTATGTGGAAGTACCTGATAATGTTGTTGAAAAAATTAATAAAACTAAAGCGAATGGCGGGCGTATTATTGCGGTAGGAACAACGTCAGTTCGTTCATTAGAAAGCGCGGCTAAATCAGCGCAAGAAAAAGGTACAAGTCTTACTGCTTTTTATGGTGATACGGATATTTTTATAACACCAGGTTATGAGTTTCAATTAGTTGATGCATTATTAACTAATTTTCATTTATCTGAATCAACCTTATTAATGCTTGTTAGCGCTTTTGCTGGCTATAAGCATATTATGAAAGCCTATCAACAGGCCATTAGCGAACAATATCGTTTTTTTAGTTACGGTGATGCAATGTTCCTTACTAAACAAGATCACACAAAATAAACTTTGAGCTGAAGCGATAACGTTTTAGCTTTTTTTGAATGCAACCATCAGCCTGTTTCGCTGGTAGGTAGGAAATATTATTTATGAAAAAAAGAATGACATACGAGTTAATCAATACAGATGGCAAAGCCCGTCGTGGTCGTTTAACGTTTGAGCGAGGTACAGTAGAAACACCAGCCTTTATGCCTGTAGGTACTTATGGCACTGTTAAAGGGATGAAATCTGAAGAAGTTGAAGCGACTGGCGCACAGATTATTTTAGGTAATACGTTTCATTTAATGTTGCGCCCTGGAACAGATATTATTGAGCAACATGGCGGCTTGCATGGATTTATGAATTGGGATAAACCTATTTTAACTGATTCTGGAGGTTTTCAAGTATTTAGCTTAGGAAAAATGCGTAAAATTACCGAAGAAGGGGTACGGTTTAGTTCGCCGGTAAATGGTGAAAAAATTATGTTAACCCCTGAGCGTTCAATGGAAGTACAACGTAGTTTAAATTCAGATGTTGTGATGATATTTGATGAATGTACGCCATATCCTGCCACACATAAAGAATCTAAAGATTCAATGGAGCTATCACTTCGTTGGGCGCAACGTTCAAAAGATGCGCATGGAGACAGTCCTAATGCCTTATTTGGTATTGTTCAAGGTGGTATGTTTGAAGACTTACGCGAAGTGTCTATAAATGGCCTAAAAGCTATTGATTTTGATGGTTATGCTATTGGCGGGTTGTCAGTTGGGGAACCAAAAGCAGATATGATTCGCATTTTAGATCACACCGCCCCCTTGATTCCTAAAAATAAGCCCCGATACTTGATGGGAGTGGGAAAACCTGAAGATTTAGTTGAAGGTGTTCGCCGTGGTATTGATATGTTTGATTGTGTCATGCCAACCCGAAATGCGCGCAATGGTCATTTGTTTGTCAATACGGGTGTTATTAAAATTCGCAATGCCAGTAATAAAACGGATACAGGCCCATTAGATCCAACGTGTGATTGTTATACCTGTAAAAATTATTCTCGCGCGTATTTACATCATTTAGATAAATGTAAAGAAATTTTAGGTTCACAATTGAATACCTTGCATAATTTGCATTTTTATCAAAAAGTCATGCAAGGTTTGCGTGATGCAATAGAGCAGGGTAAATTAGACGCCTTTGTTGAAGAGTTTTACGCATTACGTGGTTTACCTGTGCCACCCTTATTAGAAGGTAGTGCGCAAGTTTAACTTTAAATAGCGTAGTTAAAAAAAGAGTATTAGCACTTGAAGGCGGCGTAACTTGAAAAAGAGTATTCACGCTTTTAACCCATTATAAAAAAGAAGTAAGGATTAACAATTATGAGTTTATTTATTAGTACAGCCCACGCCGCAGCTGCTCCAGCCCCCGCAGGAGGAGGTATGGAAATGATGATTATGTTAGCGGTATTTGGCTTAGTATTTTATTTTATGATTTATCGCCCGCAAGCTAAACGTGTAAAAGAGCACAAAAGCTTGATGTCAGCTTTATCAAAAGGTGATGAGGTATTAACACAAGGTGGCATTGTTGGTAAAATTGTTAAAGTTTCAGATGAAAAAGACTTTATTGTGGTTAGTATTGCCGAAGGTACCGAAGTAACGGTACAAAAAGGTGCAATAAATGCTGTACTTCCTAAAGGTACAATGAAATCTTTATAGTTTTATTCATGTTGTTTGGTTAAGTTTTGATATTAAGTACACTTACAAACTTTTCTGGAAAGAATTTGCATAGCTGAAAAATACGGAATATTGACTCACGTTAATTTCGTATTTTTCATTGCAGCTAAAGCCAATCAACTTAGTAAACGTTACAAATAATAAAGTGCTAAAAATACATTTTAAAAAAGTAATAAATAAAAAGGACAGCTTGTGTTAAACAAATACCCTTTATGGAAAACACTGATGGTAGCGTTAATCGTTGCTTTAGGTGCGCTCTATGCCACGCCTAACTTATATGGTGAAGATCCAGCCGTGCAAGTCTCTGGTTTACGTGGTGTAGAAGCAAATATTGCCACCCTTGATGAAATTAAAGGGCATTTAAGTGATCATAATATCGATTATGCTAGTGTTGTTTTAGAGCAAGGACAAGTATTAACGCGTTTTAAAAATACTGAAGATCAATTAAAAGCACGTGATGTGCTTGATGATAATTTAGGTAATAAATACTCTGTAGCGCTGAACTTAACACCAGCAACGCCTGATTGGTTGTCGGCTATTGGTGGCACACCAATGAAGTTAGGATTAGATTTAAGCGGCGGTGTTAGCTTTTTAATGGAAGTTAATATGAATGAGGCCATCAATAAAGCCAAAGACGGCATGGTTGGTGATTTTCGAGGTGACTTATTAAATGAAAAAATTCGTTATCGTAGCGTAAAAGAAGACGGCGATGCTATCGTTATTAAGTTTCGTAAAATTGAAGACTTAGAACAAGGTGAGTCTTTACTTAAAAAACGCTACCGTGATTTGTTATTTACAACCGACGAAGAAACGTTAACTTTTTCAGCCCAAATGACTGATGCCAAGCTAAAAGAAATTCGTGAATATGCGCTTCAACAAAATATTACTATTATCCGAAACCGAGTGAATGAATTGGGGGTTGCTGAACCCTTAGTTCAGCGTCAAGGTAAGAAACATATTGTTATTGAATTACCTGGCGTACAAGATACGGCAAAAGCAAAAGAAATTCTTAATGCAACAGCCACTATTGAGTTTCGTTTAGTTGATACAGAAGGAGACTTATCAGCAGCGCTGAATGGCAGAATTCCACCAAGTTCAATTTTGTTAACTGACAAAGATGGTAAACCAACATTATTGAAAAAGCGTATTATGCTAACAGGTGATCATATCACCGATGCTAAATCAGGTTTTGATGAATATTCTCGTCCACAAGTTAATATTTCACTTGATAGTGCTGGCGGTAGCAAAATGTCTAATGGTACTAAAAGTAATATTGGTAAACCAATGGCAACAGTATTCATTGAATATAAACCGACTGATCGACGTGATCCAGAAGGTAATATTGTTTTTGAAAAAGTACAAGAAGTTATCTCAGTTGCCACAATTCAAGCACGTTTAGGTAAGAGTTTCAGAATTACGGGTGCAGGCTCTCAAGCTGAAGCGCACAACTTAGCATTATTATTACGTGCGGGGGCGTTGATTGCGCCAATTACCATTGTTGAAGAACGTACTGTTGGGCCAACATTAGGTGCTGAAAACGTTCAGTTAGGTTTTCAGGCTATTGTAATGGGCTTTGCCTTGGTCTTTATCTTTATGATTATTTATTATCGTGCCTTTGGTGTAGTAGCTAATCTGGCTTTAGGTGCTAACTTAGTACTGATTATTGGTATCATGTCGTTGATTCCTGGAGCAACCTTAACTTTACCAGGTATGGCTGGTATTGTTTTAACTGTTGGCATGGCGGTTGATGCCAATGTATTAATATTTGAGCGTATTCGAGAAGAAATTCGTCAAGGGAAAACGATTCAACAATCAATTCATCAAGGTTATGAAGCCGCTTTTTCAACCATTATTGATGCTAACATTACCACGTTAATTGCGGCATTGATTTTATTTGCTGTAGGTACAGGGCCAGTTAAAGGTTTTGCGGTAACTTTATCTATTGGTATTATTACTTCAATATTTACCTCGGTTATCGGTTCAAGAACCGTAGTTAATGCTATTTGGGGTGGAAAACGCCTTGAAAAGCTCTCGATATAGTTAGACGGGAATTTAAAAACAATGCAAATTTTACAATTAAAAGAAACCGTCAGTTTTATGAAGTATCGCAAAATTGCGATGGTCTTTAGTGCGTTATTGATGCTTGCATCAGTTGCTTCTCTTGCTGTTAATAAATTGAACTTTGGCCTAGATTTTACGGGTGGCACACTAATAGAAGTGGGGTTTGAGCAAGCAGCTGATTTACAAAAATTACGTCAATTGATGCAAAACAACAACCATGACGATGCCAAAGTGCAATTTTATGGTAGTAGTCGTGATGTTGTTATTCGTCTTGGGTTACGAGATGATGTGAAAGCAGAAATGTTGGGTAATGAAATTCTCGACATTCTTGAAACTGGCACAGGTCAAAAAGTGGATATGCGCCGTATTGAATTTGTTGGCGCAAGTGTTGGTGATGAACTAACCGAGCAGGGTGGTTTAGCAATGCTAACGGCACTTATTTGTATTTTAATATATGTTGCTTTTCGTTTTGAATGGCGTTTTGCTGTTGGTTCAGTTGTTGCGCTATTTCACGATGTTTTGTTAACTTTGGGGCTTTTTTCTTTTTTACAATTAGAATTTGATTTAACAGTACTTGCTGCTATTTTGGCCGTTATTGGTTATTCACTTAATGATACTATTGTTGTGTCAGATAGAATTCGTGAAAACTTTATGAAAATTCGAGAAACCTTGCCTGAAGAGATTATTAACATATCGTTATCAGAAACATTAAGCCGAACTATTATTACGTCAATCACAACGTTATTAGTATTAGCTGCGTTGTTTTTAAAGGGCGGTGTTCTTATTCATGGCTTTGCGACAGCATTATTATTTGGCGTATTTGTTGGAACATATTCTTCAATTTATGTGGCTTCACTCGTTGCATTAGGTTTAGGTATCTCAAGAGAAGACTTAATACCTGAAGTGATTGAAAAAGAAGGTGAAGACCAAGAACAAATGATGCCTTAATAAATGAGTAATAAAGGTAACAAACACCCCAATGCAAATTGGGGTTTAGCTCAAACAACCACATTAAAGCCGAACTGTGTCTATTGTTCGGCTTTAATATTTACAGACCCCATATATTATTTTACTACACAGATACCAATTTAGGCAGCCTTACTGTATGCTGCAAGCCCTTATACCGAATGGTATTCACTATCAGGTTACAGCTATTATATAGCTGGAGTTCGTTTTTAGTAACTTTCCACTCGCAACCTATAATACACCCCAAGAGATTTTTTATGAGCACCACTGCCACCCATTTTACCGATCTAGGTCTATCAGAGCCATTACTTAAAGCAGTTCGAGATAAAGGGTATGACACTCCCTCACCTATACAAGCACAGGCGATTCCTGCCGTTATTTCAGGGCGAGATGTGATGGCTGCTGCGCAAACGGGAACTGGCAAAACGGCAGGTTTTACTTTGCCACTGCTAGAAAAACTATCAAAAGGTGGAACGGCGCAAAGTAGGGTACAGTCAAATAATGTCAGAGCATTAATATTAACGCCTACAAGGGAATTAGCGGCACAAATAAGTGACAGTATTACAAGTTATGGTAAGTATCTAAATTTACATTCTACCGTTGTTTTTGGTGGTGTTAAAATTAACCCACAAATGATGCGCTTAAGACAAGGTGTTGATGTGTTAGTCGCAACACCAGGACGTTTGATTGACTTGTACAATCAAAATGCCGTTAAGTTTTCTCAACTAGAAGTGCTTATTCTTGATGAAGCTGATCGTATGTTAGATATGGGCTTTATTCGTGATATAAAAAAAATCATTACGTTTTTGCCTAAGCAACGTCAGAATTTATTATTTTCAGCAACATTTTCAGCGGATATTCGCGCTTTAGCGAAAGGCTTAGTTCATAATCCCCTTGAAATTTCAGTAAATCCAGAAAACTCTACGGCAGAGAAAGTGACCCAGTGGTTAACACCCGTAGATAAAAAACGTAAATCTGCTGTTTTAACGCATCTAATTAAAGAAAATGCTTGGAAACAGGTACTCGTGTTTACAAAAACTAAGCATGGGGCTAATAAGTTAACTAAATATTTAGAAACTGAAGGGTTATCAGCTGCGGCTATTCATGGCAATAAAAGTCAAGGTGCTCGCACTAAAGCGCTTGCCTCGTTCAAAGAAGGGCGCATACAAATTTTAGTTGCTACAGACATTGCGGCCCGTGGTATCGATATAGACTTACTGCCTAATGTGGTAAATTTTGATTTACCCAACGTACCAGAAGACTATGTGCACCGTATTGGCCGTACTGCTCGTGCAGGTAATACTGGGCAAGCGGTTTCATTGGTTTGTGCTGATGAACTCAATTTGTTATGGGATATCGAACATGTTATTCAACAACATATTGAACGTAAAATGCTAAATAACTTTATTCCTGTTAATTCGCTTGGTGAATCTAGAGCAATTCGACCAATCAAAGCAAAAAAGCCCCAAAAGCCAAAGGTAGCAAATCAAGGAAAGAGTGAACATAAAGATGGACAACGCCCTGCAGCAAAGCGGTCATCAGCAAATAATACAAATCCAAAACGCGCTAGAGGCAAACCTGCTGTAGTGAATGGTCAAAGAAATAAGAATACTTAATTTATCGATTTTACTGTTTAATTTTGTTTAAGCGCTAATGTTAAATTAACTTTTATTTATCAATAGGACTTAAGTATCCTAAATTTTTTAATTGTGAATCAGCAAAGGTATCAACTACATTGCCAATAATAATTAAACTAGGTGGTTTGATATTATAGCGTTGTACAAGTTCTTCTAGGGTTGCTAAGTTGCCTTTAACCACCTCTTGACTTTCGTAGGTACCTTTACGAATTAATGCGGCAGGCGTTGTTTTAGCGCGACCTGCACTCACTAATTGTTGAGTGATAATAGGCAGGCTTTTTATACCCATATAAAAGACAACCGTTTGTTCTTCATCATTTAAGGTTTGCCAAGGTAGATCAAGTGCACCATTATCTTGCACATTACCCGTAATAAAGGTGCAACTACGAGCGACTTTACGATGAGTTAATGGAATACCAGCATAAGCAGTACAAGCTGATGCGGCAGTTATTCCAGGTACGATATGACAAGCTATATGATGCTCTAATACAAACTGCGCTTCTTCACCACCGCGTCCAAAAACAAAAGGGTCTCCCCCTTTTAATCGTAAAACTTTCTTATTTTGTTTAGCGTTATCTACTAATAATTGATTGATACCTTCTTGTGGCACACGGTGATCAGCTTGTTTTTTGCCAACATAAATTTTTTCACAATGCTTAGGCAATAATGCCATTATTTCTTCACTAACAAGTCGATCATAAATAACAACTTCAGCTTGTTGAATAAATCGATATGCCTGTAAAGTTAAT
Organism: uncultured Colwellia sp.; assembly: GCA_965305135.1. Classification (GTDB taxonomy): domain Bacteria; phylum Pseudomonadota; class Gammaproteobacteria; order Enterobacterales; family Alteromonadaceae; genus Colwellia. Next base: position 31,161 of record CBDLPA010000024.1, on the reverse strand, counting down.
AAATCGGGATCTCCTGGGCCTGCACCGACTAAGGCAACTTCACCATTTTTAAAAGACTGTTTGTGTGGCGGTGGAATGTAGTGAGATGAAAAAGTCATTGTTACTCTGGTTGTGGGATTAAATTAGTGTTACTCGCATTATTAAAGCAAAAAAAGCGCCAAAAGGCGCTTTTTTTTTAAATATAACTTATATGCTATTTGTTTATAAAACTATTTATTTAGCGCGTCACCTAAATGGGGACGAAGCTCTTTTAAGATTTCTTTTTGTAAACGTGTATTACTAGCAACTATATTGCCCGATGTTGCATGGTTATGACCACCCGCAAAGTCTGTTACCAAACCGCCAGCTTCAATCACTAATAATTCGCCCGCAGCAGTATCCCAAGGCTTTAAGCCAATTTCGAAAAAGCCGTCAACACGGCCTGCAGCTACATAGGCCAAATCAAGTGCTGCGGAGCCTGCTCGACGCATATCTGATGTTTTTTGAAATAAAGCAGAAAACATTGCCATATAGGCATTAGTATGTTGTTTATGTTTGAATGGAAACCCTGTTGCTAAAACCGTACCTGATAGGTCTTTGTGCGCTTTTACGCGAATACGCATACCATTTAATTGTGCGCCTTTACCACGGCTGGCTGTGAATAATTCGCCACGGATGGGGTCAAATACGACAGCTTGATCTAACTTACCTTTTACTTTTAACGCAATAGATACAGAAAAATGAGGGATGCCTTTAATGAAATTTGTTGTGCCGTCTAGTGGATCTATAATCCACTGATAATCATTGTCTGAGCCAGTTGATACTCCAAACTCTTCACCAACAATGGTGTGGGCAGGGTATGATTTACGAATAGTTTCAATGATAGTCTCTTCGGCCGCTTTATCAACACTAGTGACGAAGTCGTTAGAACCTTTTGATTCTACTTCTACCTTCTCAAGTTGCTCAAAAGAGCGAATTATAACTTTTCCTGCATTGCGCGCAGCGCGCACGGCAATATTTAGCATGGGATGCATAATAATGTACCTATTTGTAAATGGCTTTTAAAAGAACGAGTAACTACAAATTATCTAACGCCATTAGCTTTTAAATAAGCTAATAAAACCTTGTATAATTTTAGCGCGCGGATTATAGCAAGTATTGATATTTTTAGCGAGAGACATCTCAAATAAAATTGTTTAATAAATAAGCGATGTAAATTCATATAGAAAAATAAACTAACTTAAGCGAACTTGGTTTATTGATTTTACGTGCTTTTTATTAGGCACAGCAGTATTCTTCTATGTTAGGATCACAGGCATAAACAAGGGGTTAATATATTTTAGAAACTAACCCAAATATAACGCTAAATATGAGCAGAAAGTAACATGTCAGATCCAAACGCACACTCAATGAAAAGTAATATATTAAATCAAGTTCGTATTGTATTAGTTAATACCTCAGATTGTCGAAACATTGGTAGCGCAGCAAGAGCAATGAAAACGATGGGGCTAAGCCAATTAATATTAGTTGATCCTATTGAAATGCCTAATGGTCAAGCTCAAGCTCTAGCTGCTGGCGCAACCGATGTGCTCGCCAATGCTAAGGTGGTTAGTACACTAAGCGAAGCGATTGAAGATTGTGGTTTAGTGGTTGGTACTAGTGCTCGCTCGCGAACACTACCTTGGCCTATGCTTGAACCGCGTGGCTGTGGTGAAAAATTAATAGCAGAAGCTGGAGAATATCCTGTTGCTTTAGTGTTTGGTCGAGAAAGCAGTGGTTTAACTAATGATGAGTTACAAATGTGTCATTTTCATGTGCAAATACCAGCTAACCCTGAATATAGTTCATTGAATTTAGCCATGGCCGTACAAACGCTAAGTTATGAAGTACGTACAAGTTATTTGTTATCTATTGACAACCAACAACAAGAGCGCAGTACAGGTAATGGTCAATATATAGGCAAGAAAATAAGCGCTAAAAGTGAAGATGATGAAGTTTACCCTGTAACGGAAGAAACCGAGCGTTTTTATCAGCACTTTGAAAACGCACTAATTTCTACTGGCTTCATTGTTGATAGCCACCCTGGGTTGGTAATGACAAAATTGAGACGATTGTTTAATCGTGCTCGTCCTGATGTAAAAGAAGTGAAAATGATGCGTGGTATTCTTGCCTCAATAGAAAGATCGTCTACTGAAAAAACCCTAGTAGAGAAACTTCAACCAAATAAATAAAAATAAAGGAAAACCTATGTTTGACCGCATGAAAGAAGACATTAACAGTGTTTTTGACCGAGACCCAGCAGCACGTACTACTTTTGAAGTGCTACTCAATTACCCTGGGTTACATGCTATTTGGATACATCGCTTAAGCCACCGACTATGGTGTGCAAATTGGAAATTATTGGCAAGAATTTTATCCACCTTTTCTCGTTGGTTAACTGGGGTTGAAATTCATCCTGGTGCAAAATTGGGTCGTCGATTCTTCATTGATCATGGCATGGGAGTGGTTATTGGTGAAACCTCAGAAATTGGTGATGATGTTACACTATATCACGGGGTTACCCTTGGTGGCACAAGTTGGAATGCGGGTAAACGCCATCCCACATTAAAAGATAATGTCGTTATTGGCGCTGGTGCTCAAGTACTTGGTCCTATTACCATAGGTAAAGGCGGTAAAGTTGGCTCAAACTCTGTCGTGGTAAAAGATTTACCTGAGAATGCAACTGCTGTGGGTATTCCAGCACGCATTGTTAACAGTAATAAAAATGCTAACTCGTTATTAGACAATGAAGTAAATGAGAAGCTCAATGGTCACTTAGATAAAGAGTCTCGTGACGAAGCAGCGAAAAAATTTGGGTTTGATGCTTACGCTGTTTCAGCTGATAGCCCTGACCCAGTCGCAAAAGCAATTGGACGTTTGTTAGATCATATGCATTTAATGGACGATCGTGTTTCAAATATTTGCAAAGAAGTTAATCAGCTTGGAGGAAATATTTGTCCTAAAAATTTACCTGAATTAAAAGTGGGAGAATTTGATGAGGATGAAAAAGCGGCGGCTAAACGTAGACAAAATAAGGTTGAAAGTTTTGATCCTGAAATTTAAAGATGAATAAGTTAATCATCAATACCAAGGGGCAATACTGTCTTTCATAACGCATGGAAAGCAATAGTTGATTAAAATAGTCAAGTATTGCTTTGCCATTTACTTTTCTTAGTGTAAAATACTTGACTATATTACTCAGGTATATATTTGACTATTATTTAGGGTTATGTAAAATTGCGCGAAATTAATGATTGTCGCACTAATTAATACTAAAAATTGTTAATAATACCTGTCACTAACATAGATCATATAGGCACAGATTATGAAATTAACCTCTAAAGGTCGTTATGCGGTAACAGCAATGCTTGATGTTACTATGCATGCAGCACATGGACCAGTTTCATTAGCAGATATTTCAGAGCGACAAGCAATCTCTCTGTCATATTTAGAGCAATTATTTTCTAAATTACGTAAACATGGTTTGGTCATTAGTGTACGTGGCCCCGGTGGCGGTTACCGTTTAGGACGATGTTCAGCACAAATAGCTATCGCTGATGTCATCAGCGCAGTTAACGAAAGTGTTGATGCAACAAAATGTCAAGGAAAGGGTAATTGTCAAGGAGGAGATCAATGTTTAACGCATTCTTTATGGCATGGTTTAAGTCAGCGTATTGAAGAGTTTTTACAGAGTATTTCTCTGGCTGAACTCGTAGCCAAAAATGATGTGAAAACCGTTTCTAAACGACAAGATGATATTTATCTAACAGTAAATAAAAAATCATCGTTAGAAACGATTATCCCCGTTAACTTATAATGTATACACGTTAATATTAATCATAGTTCTTTGATTCGATTAATATCAGATAACTCGTACAAGTGGAGAAAGAAAGCCAATGAAGCTTCCTATTTATTTTGATTACTCAGCAACAACACCTGTTGATAAGCGTGTTGCGGAAAAAATGATGCAATACATGACTAATGAAGGTCATTTTGGCAACCCCGCGTCGCGTTCACATAAGTTTGGTTGGCAAGCTGAAGAAGCTGTAGATATTGCTCGAAACCAAATAGCTGAGTTAATTAATGCTGACCCACGTGAAATTGTTTTCACCTCGGGTGCTACAGAATCAGATAACTTGGCTATAAAGGGCGCAGCCAATTTTTATAGCAAAAAAGGTAAACACATTATTACCTGTAAAACTGAGCATAAAGCGGTATTAGATACATGTCGCGAGCTAGAACGACAAGGATTTGAGGTAACTTATCTTGATCCTGAAGATAACGGCTTAATTGATTTAAATAAACTTGAAGCTGCGATGCGTGATGACACTATTTTAGTAAGTATTATGCATGTTAATAATGAAATTGGTGTCATTCAAGATATCAGTGAAATTGGCGAAATGTGTCGCGCTCGTAAAATTATATTCCATGTTGATGCCGCACAAAGTGTCGGAAAGATCAACATTGATATGCAACATTTGAAAGTAGATTTATTATCTATTTCTGCACATAAAATGTACGGGCCAAAAGGTATTGGTGCTTTGTATGTTCGCCGCAAGCCTCGCATTCGTTTAGAAGCGCAAATGCACGGTGGTGGTCATGAACGTGGTATGCGTTCTGGTACATTGGCAACTCATCAAATAGTGGGAATGGGTGAAGCTTGTCGATTGGCAAAAGAAGAAATGGCACAAGATCTTGCACACGTTACAGCAATGCGTGATCGCTTATGGGCAGGGTTAAATGCTATGGAACAAGTGTTTGTTAATGGTGATTTTGACAAGCGTTATCCAGGTAATTTAAATGTAAGCTTCAACTTTGTTGAAGGCGAATCATTAATTATGGCATTAAAAGATTTAGCAGTTTCATCGGGCAGCGCTTGTACATCAGCTAGCCTTGAACCTTCGTATGTATTACGTGCGCTTGGTTTAAATGATGAAATGGCACACAGTTCTATTCGTTTTAGTTTTGGTCGTTTTACTACAAGCGAAGAAATTGATTATGCTATTGAATTAATACAGAAATCTATTGGTCACTTACGTGATATGTCACCGCTTTGGGAAATGTTCAAAGACGGTATTGATTTAGACTCAATTGAATGGGCAGCTCACTAATTTTTATTGGTTCAATTAACCTGTAAAAGTGTGAAAACTGCTAGGAGAAATTATTATGGCTTATAGTGAAAAAGTAATCGATCATTATGAAAATCCACGTAACGTTGGTTCTATGGATAAAAATGATCCTAATGTTGCAACTGGAATGGTTGGTGCACCTGCGTGTGGTGACGTGATGAAGTTACAACTTAAAATTTCAGCTGACGGCATTATTGAAGATGCTAAATTTAAAACCTATGGTTGTGGCTCTGCTATTGCCTCAAGCTCATTAGTAACAGAATGGGTTAAAGGTAAATCAATTGAAGAAGCAGGCGAAATTAAAAATACGGCTATTGCTGAAGAATTAGCATTACCACCTGTAAAGATTCATTGCTCAATTTTGGCTGAAGATGCAATTAAAGCCGCAATTGAAGATTACAAAAGTAAAAACGGTTAATATTTACAACAAAATATAATTTACACCAAGACGCTAAACAGGAAAAGTAGTATGTCAGTTACCATGACGCCAGCGGCAGCAGAACGAGTACAATCTTTTATGGTAAACCGAGGTAAAGGCCTTGGTTTACGTTTAGGTATTAAAACAACCGGTTGTTCAGGGTTGGCTTATGTTCTTGAGTTTGTTGATGATTTGAATGAAGATGATAATGTATTTGATATTGAAAATGTTAAAATTATCATTGACACAAAAAGCTTGGTTTACCTTGATGGCATTGAGTTAGATTTTGTTAAAGAAGGCTTGAATGAAGGCTTTAAATTTACCAACCCCAATGCTAAAGGTGAGTGTGGGTGCGGAGAAAGCTTTAATGTTTAAGTAGTTGCACTTTGCTATTTAATCTATCTTCATCATTGAAAGCACTCATGACTAAAGTCACTTCGTGCTTTCGCCTTGAATGTACATTAAATATCTGCAAGCTATTTCTAGAACACTAATTTAGATTTTTTAGAATGAGAACTCTTTAGGTAAAAAAGTGAATTACTTCCAATTATTCGGCATTGAAGTAAACTTTGATGTCGACTTAAATCAATTATCACAAACGTATCAAACCTTACAAAAAAAGGTTCATCCTGATAAGTTTGCCCATGCCTCAAGCCAAGATCAGTTGCTTGCGGTGCAAAAATCAGCTGAAATAAATGATGCTTACCAAACGTTAAAACATCCCTTAAAACGAGCCGAATACATACTTACTTTACGTGGGGTTGATTTGCCTAATGAGCAGCATACTTTTGGTGATACTAGCTTTTTAATGAGGCAAATGGAGTTAAGGGAAATGCTAGGCGATGTCAAGTTTGCTGATGATGTGGATGCAGCACTAGAAGCGGCTCAAGAAGAGCTGACCCAAGAGTACCAACAACATTTTAATTTACTTCGCACACAAATGTTTGAAAATAATGAGGCAGCGAATATACAGGCATGCGATAATTTGCGTAAGTTAAAATTTTATCAAAAACTTAATATTGAAGTAGAACGTCTGGAAGAAAGCTTGTTTGATGACTAACAGAACATAGACGGAATAATTTAATTAAGTGCAATTGCGCTTGTGATGACATTAACAAAAAAGAATAGAATTAAACTATGGCTTTATTACAAATAGCAGAACCAGGTCAAAGTACAGTACCTCACGAGCATAGGTTAGCTGCAGGTATTGATTTAGGCACAACCAATTCCCTTATTGCCAGTGTACAAAGCGGTGAAGCAAGCACTTTGATGGACAATAACAATCGCGATATATTGCCTTCTATCGTTAGTTATCAAGCACCATCAGAGGGAAAAAGTATTTTGGTGGGAGACGAAGCGAAAATCTTTAGCGTTAGTGATCCTCAAAATACTATTGTATCGGCCAAGCGTTTAATCGGTCGATCATTATCAGATATACAAAGTAAATATCCTTCATTACCGTACCAGTTTTGCGGAGATGAAAACCACCCTGAAATTATGACGCGCCACGGTAAAATTAACCCTGTGCAAGTCTCTGCTGAAATTTTGAAAAAGCTGAGCCAGCGTGCGGAACAAGCATTAGGTGGAGAGCTTACTGGTGTGGTTGTTACGGTTCCAGCACATTTTGATGATGCACAACGACAAAGTACCAAAGATGCAGCTAAACTGGCGGGCGTTAATGTGTTACGTTTGCTAAATGAACCAACCGCGGCGGCTGTTGCTTACGGGCTTGACTCTAGGCAAGAAGGGGTTATTGCTATTTACGACCTTGGCGGCGGTACATTTGATATTTCAATATTACGTTTAAATAAGGGCGTATTCGAAGTGTTATCGACAGGCGGTGATTCAGCCCTAGGTGGTGATGATTTTGATGTAGTGGTTGTTGATTACTTAGTTGAGCAGGCCGCTTTAACACGACCCTTTTCTCCTTCTCTTGAACGTCAACTAATGCAACAAGCTTGTAAAGCTAAAGAACAATTAACAACGCAAAGTAGTGTTGATGTGAAATTAGCACTTGATGATGGCAAAGCATGGTCTACAACGTTATCGAAAGAAACGTTTGATAGTTTAATTTCAGATCTAGTTAAAAAAACATTGAGAGCCTGTAAACGAAGCTTGAAAGATGCTCAAATTAGTGTTGATGATGTGTTAGAAGTGGTGATGGTTGGCGGTTCAACTCGTGTGCCATTAGTACGAAGTGAAGTAGAAAAATACTTTAATAAAAAACCTTTAACATCAATTGATCCAGATAAAGTGGTTGCCATTGGGGCTGCGATTCAAGCAGATATTCTGGCTGGTAATAAGCCAGACAGTGATATTTTATTGCTTGATGTTATTCCATTGTCGCTTGGTTTAGAAACCATGGGGGGCTTGGTTGAAAAAGTGATCCCACGTAACACCACTATCCCTGTTGCAAAAGCACAAGAATTTACTACTTTTAAAGATGGTCAAACGGCAATGGCTGTGCATGTGCTGCAGGGGGAACGAGAACTTGTTGACGATTGTCGTTCGTTAGCTCGTTTTGAACTGCGAGGTATTCCTGCAATGACAGCGGGAGCAGCGCATATTCGTGTAACGTTTAAGGTTGATGCTGATGGTCTGTTGTCTGTAACGGCAATGGAGAAATCATCAGGGGTAGAATCAAGTATTGAAGTGAAGCCATCGTTTGGTTTAGATGATGGTAAAATAGCTCAAATGTTAAAAGATTCAATGAATAATGCCAAAGCTGATATTGATGCACGCATGCTTAAAGAGCAACAAGTTGAAGCTGCCCGCGTTATTGAATCAATTCAAGCGGCCATTACTTTAGATAGACATTTACTTACTGACGCTGAAATTAGTGATATTGAACAATCAATTAAATTTGTTGCAGATATTAGTCAAGGTGAAGATGCCGATGCTATTGAAGCCGCGATAGAAAAATTAGATCAAGCAACAGCCGTGTTTGCAGAGCGTCGCATGGACAGCTCAATCAACAAAGCATTAAGTGGTCAGTCGGTTGAAAAACTGTAACCTAACATATTATTTTTAGCCGTAAGCTAAAATAAAATGATAACAAGAGATAAGTAAAATGCCAAAAATTATATTTTTACCCAATGAAGAATTATGCCCAGAAGGCGCCGTTGTGGAAGCTGAAAAAGGTGAAAGCATATTAAATGTTGCTTTAAAAAATGATATTGGTATTGAACATGCCTGTGAGAAAGTGTGTGCCTGCACAACCTGTCACGTTATTATTCGGGAAGGGTTTGATTCAATAGAAGAGAGTGATGAACTTGAAGAAGATATGCTTGATAAAGCATGGGGGTTAGAGCCGGAATCTCGTCTTAGCTGTCAATCTATTGTGGGTGACGAAGACTTAGTGGTTGATATTCCTAAATATACAGTGAATATGGTGTCTGAAAATCACTAATGTAAATAATTGATTTACAGTCGTTGATTCATCAAAAGGGTAATAACATAACTGTGTTATTACCCTTTTGACTTTTTATGAATGCTTAATCCCTTGCCAACCATGAAGGAACATCACTACCCACTATTCGAGTAATTCAGGTGTGATACGGCTTGAAGAATGACTTTTTACATTGAAAGTAATGTTGTCTAAAAAGAAAATAAATAAGAAAATCAAAAGACTTGCTTTAAAAAAGGTGATCATTCTATACTGAGTGAAATTTTGTAAGCGCTATCTTTAGGAAGGGAGTTTTTTAGATGTCACGGATATTAGTATTACATGAACGTCATTCTCGACTTTTTTTATTACTATGCTTTATTCCTGTCACTATATTTACTTATGTTCATTATCTAAAAGAGAATTATATTTTATCTGGAGCACTGCTTTGTACAGCATTGGTTTTTGCTTTTAATTTTAAAAATATTCGTAATGATGAAATAACTAAAATTGGTAAAGTAAGCATTATAATATCTATGTGGTGTTGTTTAGCACTCGCCAGTTATTATGTTGGTATTCATGGCATTGTATATAGTTTTCCTTCCATTGTTGGTATATTCTTTTTAGTACCAATAAGAACAGCGTTGTTAATTTCGATCCCCTCGTTAGTCGTTTTTTTAGTGTTAATTATGCTACACGGTGAACCTATTGATTCGTTAAGACTAGCAAGTTCTTTATCGTTAACTATCATATTTACTACTTATTCTGCTTATTTTTCCCGGCAACAACAAAATGCTATTGATAATGAATCTAAAAAAGATCCATTAACTGGGCTAGCTAACCGATATGCCTATAATGAATGGCTGAATGACTGCCATTTAAATGCGGATATTAATGCAATTACTTCAATTCACTTAGATATTGATAACTTTCGTACTATTAATGATACGCAGGGATTTATAGAGGGTGATAAATTAATTCAGCGCCTTGGTAAAAAATTGTCTAGTATTATGGAAAATTCTCAAGTGCTTGATAGCGCAAGCTCACATTATTTAGCAAGGTTTTCTGGTGATTCATTTGCCATAGCGTTTACCAACTTACCTGAAGAACTTGATATATTGTCATTTGTTGATCGATTAAAAGTATCGGTTAGCCAGTTATCTATTGTTTCAGGCCATCCAGCAACAATTTCAGTCTCTGTTGCTGTAGTCAGGTCAACTCGTAAAAATGGGAAGTTTCCAAACATTATAGATAATGTTGACATAACCTTAAAGCGAGCAAAACAGCTTGGTGTTAATAGTGTACAAATATTTGATGAGTTGATAGAGCAGCAATCAGAAGAACAAAAATATATTGCCAAAGAGCTTGTGCTGGCAATGGATAAAAATCAGTTTAATATGGTTTTTATGCCAATTTTTCGCGACAATAATAAAACCATTGCTGGTGCAGAATTATTGGTTAGATGCAATAGAGCAGAGCTGAGAAACTTTGGACCTGATAAATTTATACCCATAGCGGAAAATTTTGGTTTGATAGAGCGGTTAGACTTTTGGGTGCTTAATGAATCATTTAAAATGATTACTAATACAGAAATATTAACAAGACCTAATATAGAGTTTTACTCCATTAACATATCTTCAAATCAACTACGCAATAAAGAATTTGTTTACCGAATTAAAGAGTTGATCGAAAAATATAACATTGATCCAACTAAAATTGAGTTGGAAATCACTGAAACTAGCCTAGTTGAAACAGACTTACAAATAATAGAAATGCTAATTTCGTTAAGACGTATTGGTTTTAAACTGTCGCTAGATGATTTTGGTACGGGATTTACTTCATTTAACCAACTTAAACAATACCCACTAAACTGTTTAAAAATTGATAGAAGTTTTGTCAGTGGCGATACGGAATATTCAACACCAGTTACGGGAATGTCTGCTGTTATCTTGTCAATCGCTAAACTTTATAATTTTAACGTGATAGCAGAAGGTGTTGAAACCGAGGAACAATACCTTGATTTGAAAAATAATGGTTGTTTGTACTTTCAAGGCTACTGGTTTTCTAAGCCTATTTCTTTGAAAGATTTTGTATACATGCTTGAGCAGAAAGGCTATTAGAATAGTAAAGTAAGTAAATTTAATTAAAACAGATATTCTTAATTATTTGATTTTATGGAAATGTTAGTTAAACTTGGTGAAAAATTTAACCTTACAAATAAAGGATTTTTATGAATGAAATAGACGAAACAATGGCGCTAGCTGATACATTATCGATGAAAGCATATGAGTTAGGTTTAGAATATGCCCCTAAACTTGCGTTAGCAGTAATTACGCTAATTATTGGTTTATGGATGATCAAAGGCATTAGTAAACTCGTGATACTATCGATGGAAAGATCAAAAGTCGATCCCACTCTCATCCCTTTTATGGACAGTTTGGTTTCGTGGATTTTCAAAGTACTGTTATTTATCTCAGTGGCGTCAATGGTTGGTATTGCAACCACCTCTTTTATTGCTGTATTGGGTGCCGCTGGTTTGGCTATTGGACTGGCATTGCAAGGTAGTTTAGCAAACTTTGCAGGCGGTGTTTTAATTATGATCTTCAAACCTTATAAAGTAGGTGATTTAATTGAATCACAAGGACATTTAGGGGTTGTTAAAGAAGTACAAATATTTAATACCATTTTAATTGCACCACAATCTAAACAAGTTATCATACCTAATGGTGCAGTCTCTAATGGCTCAATTACTAACTTTACCGTAGAAGGTAAGATTCGGGTTGATCTGTCGGTTGGTATTGCTTATAACGCTGATATTGATCAGGCTAAAGCTGTATTGATGGATGTTTTAGAAGCAAATGATAAAGTAATGACAGACCCCGCACCTTTTGTTGGTGTGTCAGGAATGGGGGATAGCTCCGTTGATTTAGCTGTTAGACCACATTGTCATCCAAAAGATTATTGGGCTGTGTATTTTGAAGTCAATGAAGCAATGAAAAAAGCACTTGATAAAAATAATATTAGTATTCCGTTCCCACAACGCGATGTGCATTTAATTCAATCATAATTTTAACGGGCATAATACGTTAAAAAGCGAGCGCTCAATTAAAACCAATGCGATAGATTTTATTAATCTATCGCATTTTTTGTTTTAACTGTTGATATTCTTTCACATTAACCAATTAACTACAGTCCATTATGATATTGAACATTAGTTGATGAAGGCACCATTAGGTTTAATGTTGCGTTTATACTTTTATGATCTGTATTTTCGCTATTTTCTTGATTAAGCAAACGTTCAAACTGTTTTATTAAAGCCACTTTATCAGGTGATATTTTATCGCCTGCACCAATATTAGTTAAATCAATCATAAAGCCGTCATATAAGTCAGAAAGATCTTTGATGATCTCTGTGTTTAAAAACTGATCTTGATTATAAATACTAGGATAACCTGATTTTTGTTTATCAATAGCAAAGTTATCGCCTTTTAAGTTAGTAATGCTCGTTGATTTATCGCAAGACAACATACAACCATTGTCGATTCTAGGTTTTTCACAGCCAACACTTTGTTGGAAGAAGCATTGTCTGCTGGTCATCAATAAAATAGGGTGGTAAACACTGTAAAACAAAGTAAAGTTTTCAGGTCGGGCAATCGTTCTCATTTGTTGTTGGTTTATTTCATTTGAAATGAAAGCACCCGCACAATCAAATGTTTCTTTCATTGCTAATAAAGCATATGAGTTCGTTGTATTTAAGAAAGGCCCAGCGATCCATTTTATACCCAAACAGTAAGCTTGATAAGCAATCCCTGTATTATTTGTAACAATGGTTTTAGGTTTTACTTGTCGTAAAATATTTAAAGCAACATCGTAATCTTTACCAATTAACACCGAAGGAAACCAAGGGATTAATGTTGGATTCTCCTTAAAAAAATTTACATATTTTGTGCAACCACGTTTGTAAGCATCAGGCAGTTTAAAATACACATCAGCATTTGTTATTTGGGTTAAGTTAATATCGGCTTCGTCACAAATTAATAATGAGAGTTTAGGTTTAATGCTTGTTGATGAAACGTCAGCAGTTTTAGGATAGCTCTTGAGTGGGGGCAAGGTTACTTCAGGTAATATGGCTTTATTATTATTTAACAATATGGCCAATTGTTTTTTCAATGTTGTTAATTCTTTAAAAGGAATGCTTAACCCTTGTACTAAATTGTCAGTATTGATACCAGTTAAATTATAACTACTATTGTCAAAGCTTTTAAAGCGTTTCTCAATAACTTGTTTATCAATACTGACTTTATCACTCGAGACAAGTTTACTGACCGATTTTACCGTAAATTCTTGTTCGCTATCCATTGTCATTACTTTGGCACAAATGCTTAATGGCTGATTAAGCTCACCTGAAAAAGTTAGGCTTAATGGAATTTTTGCAATACTTAAACAGCTTATTTTATCAAATACAGTCGCTTTAATTTGCTTATTTTGTTGGTGTAGCTCTTGTTCAGCATCATGAATTTGAACAACAGAAATAGCATTTTTCTTTTCTATCGCATGTTTGGTTGAATTATCACGAGGGTTATCAATAAACATTGACTGGTTTAAATCACCACGTAAAAAGGCATTTGAAAAATCACGATTGAATACTTGGTAAAGTCGCTCGCCATCTTGAGTTAATTCACCCGTTGATAAAAAACCATCAATTTGTTTACGAAAGCTATCAACAACTGTATGTACGTAGTTAGCCCCTTTTATTCGGCCTTCAATTTTAAATGAATGCACGCCAGCGTCGATTAATGCAGGTAAATCAAAAAAAGCAGAATTATCTTTAATGTTTAACGGAAAGTTATTGCCTGATTCTGTGGTTTCATATTCTTCTCGGCAGGCTTGGCTACAACGTCCTCTGTTACCAGAATTACCCACACTAGCAGAGGTTGAATAACATAAACCAGAAAAAGCCACACATAAGGAACCATGAACAAATACTTCAACTAATACGTCGTTTTTTTCAGCAACGGTTGCCAATGCTTTAATTTCTTTTAAATTTAACTCTCTGGAAAGGTTTACTCTTGAAGCACCTAGTTTTTTCAAAAATGGAATTTGCCCAGCATTATGTGTAGTGAGTTGTGTTGAAGCGTGAATATCTAAAGTAGGAAAGTGCTTGGTAATTAAATTGAACAGTCCAAGATCTTGCACGATCACACCATCTAATGTGGTATTGACTAACTTACTTAATAATTTTGCTAAGGTTTTAAACTCTCGCTCTAAAATAACAATATTTAAGGTCAGAAATATTTTACATTGATATTGATGTGCTAAACGAATAATCCCCACTAATTCATCAAAATATATATTAGACGCTCTGTTTCGGGCATTAAAGGTATCTAGGCCACAATAAACCGCATCGGCACCTGCAATAATCGCCGCTTTAATAGCATCGACATCGCCACCTGGGGCTAATAATTCAATTTTAGAAGACATTTTATAACCTATTTTTACAAATTTAATTGAGCAAAACTTAAAAGGGAGGGATTTTACCCGTATAATCATCGAATGAATAGCGCTAAAACAATGCTTAGTGCTAGTGAATAACATTAAATAGCCTTATGACAACGCAGCCAATTTGTTTTACCCCTTTTAGTCACAGTATAAAAAGTTATTCTTTGCCTAAACGTTTTACTTTCCCTTTTTGTTATGAGCCTCACCCATTATGTTTATTAGCATCAACAGAATTACAATATCAACTTGAGTTACATCAACACCTTAAAGCAGAGTTAAACCAAAGTGGGAAAATGTTTGGTATTCTTTTGGTAGAAAATACACAGGGAACAATAGGCTATCTTAGTGCTTTTTCTGGGAAGAAACTTGCCAGTGAAACCGACATACACTTTGTACCGCCAGTGGTTGATCTTGATGAACAAGCTGATTTTTTTCATGAGCAAAGTCAAATAATTAATAAATTAAATGAAGAATTAGATTACTTACTTACCAACCCTAAAATATCAGAATATGAACTGACGCTAACCAAATTACTTGCCCAGCAAACCGAACAAGTTGAACAACACCGCGATATTATGGCGAAAAATCGTAAAGTAAGAAAAGCCAAGCGTAACGAGCTAACCCACGAATTAGCGGGTGATGCGTTAGCACAGCAACTTCAGCAGCTAGCCAAAGAAAGTGTTGACGATAAAAACCAGCTGCGAGATCTAAAATATTATTGGCATGAGAAAATCATCCACATAGAGCAACAACTTAATGTGATTATGGATGAAATTAACGCCGTTAAAAATACTCGTAAGCGGCTTTCAACTAGGCTGCAAAAAAAACTATTCAAACAGTATCGTTTATTGAACAGTGCAGGTGTAGAAAAAGATTTAATGGAGTTATTTCAAAATGCGCCTCATGCTATACCGCCAGCAGGAACAGGCGACTGTGCTGCACCCAAATTGTTGCAGTATGCTTTTAAGCATCAATTGAAACCCTTGGCTATGGCTGAATTTTGGTGGGGATGTGCACCTAAATCGGAAATACGACAACATAAAAATTTTTACGCCGCCTGTTCAGGTAAATGTCAGATTATTTTACCGCATATGCTTGAAGGTATTACATTAGATGACAACCCCTTGTTAGTTAACCCAGCAGAAGGGAAAACCTTAGAGATTATTTATCAAGATGATGACATGGTTCTTGTTAACAAGCCCAGTGAGTTCTTATCGGTGCCAGGTAAATATATTGAAGATTCAGTTTACTCACGAATTAAAAAGCAATTTCCGCAGGCCACAGGCTCTCTCATTGTTCATCGTTTAGATATGTCTACGTCTGGTGTAATGGTGTTAGCCTTGACTAAAAGGGCACAAAAAAATCTTCAGCAGCAATTTATTAATCGAACGATTAAAAAACGCTATGTGGCATTACTTGAAAGAGAACTTGAAAGAAAAATTGAGAGTAAAACTGAAATTACAGCTGATAAAATATCAATCCAAGGTGAAATTAACCTACCATTAAGAGGTGATTTAGAAGATAGACCCAGACAGTTAGTGTGTTTTGAGCATGGTAAACAGGCAAAAACTCAATGGCAAATAATAAGTACTGTAGCGGGAAAATCGAAACTATACTTATACCCTGAAACAGGGAGAACACATCAATTACGGGTACATTGTGCTCATCCTAAAGGCTTAAATACACCGATATTAGGTGATGATTTATATGGCAGTGGCACACACAGTAACGGTATATATAAGTTGAATAGCAATGAAAAATCTCAGCGTTTACATTTACATGCGCAAATGTTAACGCTGAGGCATCCTGTTAGCAAAGTCGTGATGACATTTGAAACAGCTGAAGATTTTTAAAGGTAATCTTAAGATTCTTCTTTAATTTCAGCATTGTGATAAACGTGTTGCACATCATCACAATCATCTAGCATAGCAATGAATTTTTCAAAGTTAGCAAGATCTTCTTCACCTTCAATATCAATATAGGTTTGTGGAACCCACGTTATTTCTTCAACTTCTAAATCGTATTCAGGCATTGAGTTTGCAAATTCGGTTTTTATTTTGAAAAACTCAGTATGTGGAGCATATACTGTGATAATGCCATCTTCTAATTCAACGTCAGTGACATCAATGTCAGCCATCATCAAGTTTTCTAAAACAGCTTCATCATCTTCACCTTTAAATGCAAATACCGCTTGGTGATCAAACATATGTGAAACTGTGCCAGAAGAGCCAATTTTTGAATTAGTTTTGGTAAAACATTGGCGAACATCTTTAATTGTGCGATTACCATTATCGGTTAAGCAATCAATAATCACCATGCAGTTACCAGGGCCAAAGCCTTCATAACGTGCTTCTTCAAAATCTTCACCACCAGTACCTGATGCCTTTTTAATTGCATTATCAATTACGTGTGTAGGAACCTGATCTTTTTTGGCACGATCGATTAAACCACGTAAAGCAAGGTTACCATCAGGGTCTATCCCGCCATTTTTAGCACAAACGTAAATGGCTTTACCGTACTTTGAATAGACTTTAGTTTTGGCTCCAGCAGTTTTTGCCATGGATAATTTTCGGTTTTGATAAGCTCTTCCCATTGTTTATTGTCTCATTTTGTCATTTTGCATAAATTTGCATAAAATAATAATGGTCTAGATTCTACCAGTGTCACTAGGTAGTTGACTAGAGGAATGGGGCAGTAATTGTTTAAAAGTTGATATGGATAATAAAAATAGCTTTTGAAATATCTATCGTTTTTTTACATTTTATCTTATAGAATGACAAATTAATTACAAAATCAAGGAAGTCATGTATGAAATTTGACGAATATAAAGTTATCTATGTAACCGAAGGTGGCTGCGGTACTATTTTCTTAGGATCGAGTGGATTACCTTTAAAACGTTTAGAAGCGACATTGAATCAAGAAGCAAATGATGGTTGGCAACTTGTGTTTCAAGTGATCGAGCAAAAACGTTTTTGGTTATTTTGGAATAGAGAAGCGGTTATTTTAACGCTTGGCCGTTCTAATAGTTAATAAAAATAGCTAAAACAAAGAGTGAAAAATATAATTAAAAATGCGCTGTTAAAAGCCATCCGATATTATCAAAAAACGGGCGGCTCAGAGCGGCATTTTGCAACATCATGTAACTTTACACCAACTTGCTCGCATTATACTTATCAAGCGATAGAACATTTTGGTGTAGTGAAAGGTGTTAAATTAGGCATTAACCGTATTAGACGTTGTAATGATCGAGATTGTGTAAATATTAAAGATGATCCCGTACCGGTTTTTTGTCAAGCTAAACCTGATACAACGGAGAATAAAACAATATAAAAGGATTTGAACAATGGAACTCATCCGAAACAAGGAAGCACTCCGCTTAGAAGAAAACGAGCTAAGATTGCGCATTGCAGCGCTTTCTGTTGAACAAAAAAGGTTGTACTACGCACAAGAGTTACAACAAATTAAAGACCCAGACACCTATGCGGCACTAAATTGGTTTTTTATTGCTGGTTTACATCATTTTTATTTAGGTAAGTGGCAGAAAGGGGTAATCAATTTAATCTTGATGGCGGCAGGAGCAATACTTTGTATTTTTACTGTATATACGCTCTTTGGTGCAGCGCTTATTTTATTTGTTTTTTTTATTGAATTACCACAGCTTTTCAATAGCGAAAATGTTGTAACCCATTATAACAATCAGTTAATGAAAAATTTACTAAGGCAATTTGAGTAAAATAAGTAAGGTTTTGCTGTGTATTTACGGTGAGAAATTAACATTAATGGTGCAACCAAAAAGCATATTGATTGCACCGTGTTTATTACTGCTTGATACCTTCCACATAAAGGTTTAATTGCACATCATTAGAAGCTGGACCTAAAATATTCTTAATTGCAAAATCTGTTAATGCTATTGTTGTAGTGCCGCTAAAACCAACACGATAACCACCCCATGGATCTTTACCTTCACCAATGGTTTGTGCATCAATAACAATGTCTTTACTAACACCGTGAAATGTAAATGTACCAGCCACAGCTAATTTACCATCACCTTTGTCAGTAACTGAGGTACTAACAAATTTGGCCGTATTAAATGCACTAACATCAAGAAAATCATCACCTTTAAGATGTTTATCTCGTTCTGCATGGTTTGAGTTTATGCTAGTGGTATCAATACTAACTTCAATTTTTGATGCTGCAATATTTGAAGCATCATAACTAAATGTGCCACCGAATTTATCAAAACGACCAGTTAACCAGCTATAACCTAAGTGCTGTACTTTAAAGTTAATTGAAGCATGGGCTCCTTTGGTGTCAATAACATAGTCTGCTGCATTAGCTACTGGTAATAAAAAAGTTGCACCAAGCAACGATGTTAAGGCCAATTTAGTTAATTGTTTTTTCATTTGTGTTCTCCGTTTTAAGGCTTCTGCCAATCATTCTGTTTAAGGTATCATCTTTATCAATAACATGATGTTTTAGCGCTGCTAAAGCATGTAATGTAGCAAGCACTATAAGTAAGTAGGCCAACCATTCATGTACTAAACCTGCTATATCTTCTTGATTCTCAATGCTAAATCCCATTGCGGGTACTGTTATAATCTCAAATACTTCAATACCTCTACCATCTGCGGTTGAAATTAAATAGCCTGCTAACATAATAATGAAGATTAATAGATAAAGTACACCATGTATTACTTTGCCTGCTTTCTTTTCAAACGCGCCATGGCTTGCTAAATGATCTGGTTTTACTTGTTTAATTCGCCATAAAACTCTCAGTAGCATAAAAGCAAAGAAGATTAAGCCTATGCTTTTATGTAAGTCAGGGGCTGTTTTGTACCACGAATCATAATAAGTCAAATCAACCATGTAAAAACCTAGGCCAAATAAGCCAAAAACGGTGAGTGCCGATACCCAATGAAAAAAGATACTAACATAACCATAACTTGAGCTTGTGTTGTTCAATACATTACTCCGTAATTTGTTGAATGAAAATTATTATAGATAGATATGGGCAATATTACAGCAATAAAAATAAATTAATATTGAAGCTTTCTTTATATCTTGTTAATTTATATTTAACTTGTTTGTGGTTATATAAAGTAGATGGATTCAGTCAATGACATTAGAGCAATTAAACATGTTAGTAAAGGTGGCTGAATTAGGGACCCTGAAAGCCGCGAGTGAAAAACTATTTAAAACACAACCAGCTATTAGCCAGGGCATTAAACAACTAGAAATTCAAATGGGTTTCCAATTGTTTAGTCGACAAGGGTATCGTTTACTACTAACAGACAACGGTAAGCAAATTTACCAACATGCGCTGAAACTACTTAATGAAGCAGGGCAAATTAAACAACTGGCTTCTTTTTTATTACATGGCAATGAAGCAAGCATTACAATCGCAATTGAAGCCTCTTATGACTTGAAAAGAATTCTTCCTGTATTTGAATTAACACAAAATGAGTTTCCTCACACGCAAATTATTTTAAGTCAAGAATATATAAATGGTGCGTTAGAAGCAGTGAAGTCAGAACAAGCTGACTTGGCATTAACTGCAGTTGACAGCCTAGCATTACACTCAGGAAAGTATGAAGCGAATAAGCTATACCAAGGTTATTTGTACAATGTGGCAGCACCCAAATTTTTACAACGTCATAGTCAATTAACCAGTGTGACAGAATTAAAAGACGAATATCAAATAGTGGTGCAAGACTCAGGACAAAGTAGCCAAGGGGTAAATTATAGCGTTCAAACAGGACAACGTTGTTGGTATGTTAATGATTTTAACACTAAAAAAACATTGATTATGAGTGGAATGGGCTGGGGGCGTTTACCAGACCATATGATAAAAGACGAACTGAAAGCTAAAACACTGCTTACAGTTCAGTTAAACGATTTTGATACGCAAATAGCATTAAACTATCAAGCCATTAAATTAAAATCTAGATTACTTGGTCCTGTTGCAAGCAAGCTTTGGCAAAATATGGGATTAATTGAAAACAAAAGCAATTAGGCTTGTTTTTTATTAGTGGGCGCTAACGCTTGTTCAATGGTTGACTGTAGCAAAGCAATTTTTTGCTTATTTTCTTTTTGTGTCGATTTAAGTTGTTCTTTTGCTATCAATAAATCGTTCGCTAGGTTTAGTGCCGTCATTAACAGAGCTTGATCAGGACTAGAAATAGACTTACTCGTATTGGTTTTGGTTAATCTCTCGCTTAACTCGGCCGCAGCGCCTAACAAAGCGCTTTCTTGTCCAATAGGGCAAGCCACTTTTAATTTGCGATCTAGCACATTGATTTCAACAGTACGTTGATTCATTTTGTATAATATCCGAGCATATATAGTTCCATTCCATTTGAAAGTACGAGTTTTATCCGCAGAGTTGCACTATAACTGCGCTGATATTGCGATGCAAGTAAATGACAACTTTTCTCATGCCTTTTATGAGCTCAAATGTTAGGATATGGCATTAGTTTTTTTAATTAAAGCGATTCATTATGTCTCACCGTTCTAATCAAGACGCAAAGCAAAGTAATCAATTAGACTTTGCTAGCGCACAAGCTATCATCACAACTGAAAATATTAAAGCACATGCGAGTGAAATTCATGGTGTATTAACAGGCTTAATTTGTGCTGGTTTTCCTTTTGAAGACACTAGTTATCTCTCTATGTTAAATGACTTGTTTAATAGTGGCGACAGTTTACCTAGCAATGTTAAGTTAACAGTTAAACAAATGTTTAGTGAACTCTGGACCGATATTTTAGATGACGCCTATGGCTTTCAATTGATGTTGCCTGATGATGACGATTCTATTGTTGAACGTGGTCATGCATTAAGTGTGTGGGTTCAAGGTTTTAACTTAGGTTTTGGCCTGCAACAAAAAGATAGCCCTGTAATTTCAGAAGAAGTGAAAGAAGTTATTACCGACTTTGCAGAAATTGCTAATTTGTCAGATGAAATGGAAGAAGATGAGTCAACTGAACAAGCGTATTTTGAAATAAATGAATATGTTCGTATTTCAGCTTTATTGTGTTTTAGTGAGTTAGCAACGTTACCGACTAAGTCGGGCGGCGACAACCCAGCTAATAGCACTATTCATTAGTTCCCGTTATGGCAATAATATTGGCATGAGTAAAATTATAAGTAAAAAAGCAGTAAATAATATGAAACATCCAAATAAAACATTACCCGGCATAGCTCGTTTACCTATGAGTGATTTTAAGCAACATAGAGACAATTTTTTTGCCAGTATGGCTGATAACTCAATGGCACTTTTCTCTGCTGCCCATGAAATAACACGCAGTAATGATACTGAATTCTCTTTTTGTCAAAATAAAAACTTCTATTACTTAACAGGGTTTAATGAACCAGATGCTTTATTGGTACTGCTTAAGCGTAATAATGTTGAACAAACTATTTTATTTTCATTACCAAAAGACAAATTGCAAGAAGTGTGGCACGGACGCAGAGTAGGGCAAGAGCAAGCTTGTCAAACATATGGGTTTGATGATTGTTTCACCCTAGGTGAAAAAAGTGACTTACTTCCTCAATACTTAAATGATTTAACACAAGTTTATTTTACTTTTGAGGATCAACAGCTTGCTGAACAAGTTTTTGATTTGCTGGCGCAAGTTAGAGCAAATGTACGACAAGGCGTAAAAGCCCCAACACAATTAGTGGATGCTGCACCATTAATTAATGAACAACGATTAATAAAAAGTGACAATGAAATAGCACTGATGAGACAAGCTAACTATATTTCATGTTTAGCACATAAAAGAGCGATGCAAAAAACGCGAGCGGGTTTATTTGAATATCAAATAGAAAATGAAATATTACACGAGTTTACCCGTCATGGTGCTCGTTATCCTGCGTATGCCACAATTGTTGCAGGTGGTGATAACGCCAATATTTTACATTACACCGATAATAACGAACAACTACAAGATAACGATTTACTGTTGATTGATGCAGGTGGTGAATTGTCTGGTTATGCAGCAGATATAACCCGCACGTTTCCTGTTAATGGTAAATTTACTTCCGCACAAAAAACACTTTACCAATTGGTACTAGCGACTAAGTCACAAGTAATTTCAGCAATTAAACCAGGGGTTAGTTTTGCAAAGCTTAACGACATTGCTAATGTTTGCTTAACCCAAGGCTTAGCTGAACTAAATATATTGTCTGGTGATTTAGCAACACTTATTGAAGAAAAAGCCTGTAAAAAATACTTTATTCACGGTTTAGGCCATTGGCTTGGATTAGATGTTCATGACGTTGGTGATTATGAAATTAGCGCAGACAAATTACAGTGTCGTGCATTCGTATCAGGCATGGTACTCACCATAGAACCGGGGTTATATATGCCACTTGATGATGTTGACTTAGACCCTCAATGGCGTGGTATTGGTATTCGTATTGAAGATAATATTGTTGTAACTGAAACTGGATGTGAAAATTTAACTCAGTATTGTCCTGAAACTGTAGCAGATATTGAAGCCTTGATGGCTAACTAATGTGATGAAAAATAAACCTAATATATTTGATGTTATCATTTCGGGCGGTGGTCTTTCTGGCAGTTTAATGGCATTGAGCTTGGCTGATTTGAAAAAACCAGATGGCAGTCTATTATCAATTGCCATTGTTGAAACGACAAATGTTGCAGTAAGCTCAGCAACTAACACTGAGAATAATCAGCCTGATACCTTGTTTGATGATCGCGTTTTGGCCTTGTCACACGGTAGTGCTGCTTATTTAAATAAAATGGGCGTTTGGCAGCATGTATTAAAAGATGCGTGTGCGATAGAAAAAATAGATATTTCTGATAGAGGCCATTATGGTAAAGCGCGTATAGAAGCGCAAGACTATGGTGTTTCAGCGCTAGGCCATGTTATAGACATGGCATTACTTGGCCAAGCACAATTGACTGAATTAGCCAATAAAAGTAATGTTTATTGGTTTAGCCCCGATAAAATAGTCGATATTAACTGGCGACCTAATCAAATTGACACTGTAGAAGTTAAACTTGGATCAGGACAAGGTTTAACAACACAGTTATTATTAGGATGTGATGGTGCAAACTCGCCTTGTCGTCAACTCGCTGGTATTAATACAAGCAAAAGCGACTATCAACAAGTTGCCTTAATTGCAAATGTTGCAACTAAAAAACCTCATAACAATAAGGCCTATGAACGGTTTACTGAGTATGGCCCTTTAGCAATGTTACCTTTGTCAACGTTGAGGGCTGATTCCAATGGTGAAAATCGCTGTGCTTTAGTTTGGACAATGACACCAGAGCAAAGTGTTGCAATAATGGCATTAAACAATGAAGACTTTTCGCAACAACTTGAGTTAGCTTTTGGTAGTTGGCTTGGCGCTATCTCTTATGTGGGCAAGCGTGATGTCTATCCATTAGTTTTGGTACAAGCTGCACAGCAAACCTATCATCGAATGGCACTTATTGGTAATGCCTCGCACACTATTCACCCTATTGCTGGACAGGGTTTTAATTTAGGCTTGAGAGATGTACAGCAAATGGCTAAGCAAATTGAGCAAGCGTTGGTTAACGAGAATGATATAGGAAGTTTTGCTTTACTGAATGAATATGGGCAAAAACGTCAGCAAGATCAAAACCAAGTTATAAACCTTACCGATTCGCTCGTTACTTTATTTGCCAATGATTTTCCTCCGTTAGTGGCGGGTAGAAATATTGGTTTAAAAGTGATGAACTATGTAACCCCATTGAAAAAAGCACTCGTTACAAAATTGATGGGTTACTAAGTAAATAAATAGCTAAGTAATAAATTAGCTAAATAAAAACGGTTAAATATAAAAGTAGATAAGAGAACAAAATGCAAAAATTTGATGTGTTAATCGTAGGCGCTGGCATGGTGGGTTTAACACTAGCACTTTCATTACGTAAAACGAGCAACCTAACTATTGCCATTGCTGACACGTTACCTGTTGCAGAATTAACAGAAGAGCCTGAGCTAAGAGTGAGTGCAATTAATGTTGCCAGCCAAACTATATTTGAAAATTTATCGGTTTGGTCTGCTATTATCAACGAGCGCACTCAAGCTTATCAACACATGCATATTTGGGATAAATCAGGTATTGGCAAATTAAATTTTTCTGTAAACGATCTAGATACTTTTCCACAACAATCGCATTTAGGATGGATTATTGAAAATAACGTTATTCGTAATGCGTTATGGAATAAAGCTCAAGCAGATGAAAATATTCATTTTTTTACTGAGCACAAACTTGCCAATATTGCCGTAGGCGACAGTGAAGCCTTTGCCAGTTTTGATATGTCGCAAACGAGTAATGCCAAGGTAGATATGCCTATGCCAATTATTGCTAAACTTGTGGTGGGTGCTGATGGCGCAAACTCATGGGTACGCAAACAAATGGATATGGCTTTGATCAGCCGAGATTATGATCACCACGCGATAGTCGCTACGGTAGAATGCTCACAAGGGCATAAAAATACAGCATGGCAAGTATTTATGCCAGAAGGACCATTAGCGTTTCTACCGCTTTTTCCTAAGGGTAGTGATACCTGCTCAATTGTATATTCTACATCACCTGAGGAAGCAACGCGTTTAACAGAGCTTTCTGCTGTAGACTTTTCTAAAGAACTCACTGCCGCAAGTGATGGCAAGTTAGGTACTATTGAATTAATCAGCGACCGATTTACTCACCCACTAACCATGCGTTTAGCACAAGATTTTGTTAAAGATCGTATGGTGCTTATCGGCGATGCAGCACACACTATTCATCCCTTAGCTGGGCAAGGGGTGAATTTAGGCTTGTTAGATGCCGTGTCATTAGCACAAACCCTTTCACTACAAGGCGCTTCAGAAAATACAAACCAATTAAATATTGGCGATCAAAAACAATTAAAGGCATTTTCTCGTTATCGTAAAAGTGAAGCTATTGAAATGATTGGAGCGATGGAAGCCATTAAACAGACTTTTTCAATAAAGCAGCCTGCTTTTTCTTTTCTTAGAGGCGTTGGCATGAGTTTACTCGACAATTTTAAACCTGCTAAAAAGCGCTTGATACATCAAGCTCTGGGGTTAAAAACTGAGTTGCCCGATTTGGCAATAAAAAAATTAAATTAACAGCCTCTCTTTTCCTGCGCTTTACACAGGTAAAGCAATAATTGTAAAAATACATGAAACTTATCTCGACTATTTTCTAAATATATAGATAAAGCCATATTTTATTTTTTAAAGTTGGCTTTATTTGAATTTAATTCTGACAATGTAATTAAGTTGGTTTTTAATTTGAATAACACGATGTGTTTTTGTTGAATAAGCATAATTTGACGGCTATAATTAGTTCAAATTTGAGGAACACCTTTACAATTTTTTGCAATAACTGTTTTAGGTGTCACTGCTTTAAGTATGACTTCTTTAGGAATGACGTATGACAAATAAAACCGTATTACACGCAAAACATTTAGCCGCTGGCGCTAAAATGGTTGATTTTCACGGCTGGGAAATGCCTATCAATTATGGTTCACAAATTGAGGAACATAATGCTGTTCGTCAACATGCTGGCATGTTTGACGTTTCTCACATGACTATTGTTGATGTGCAGGGCGCTGATGCTAAAGCCTTCTTACGTCGTTTAGTGATTAATGATGTAGCTAAATTAACCGTTGTTGGCAAAGCTCTTTACACTGGCATGTTAAATGAAAATGGCGGTGTTATTGATGATTTGATCATCTACTACTTCTCAGAAACAAATTATCGTTTAGTTGTTAACTCGGCAACTCGTGAGAAAGATCTGGCTTGGATGGCGAAACAAGTGACAGGTTTTGATGTCACAATTACTGAACGTCCTGAATTTGGCATGATTGCGGTACAAGGCCCAGAAGCAAAAGCAAAAGTTGCTAATTTATTAACACCCGCACAAATTGTTGCAGTAGAAGGTATGAAACCTTTTTTTGGTGCACAAGTAGGTGACTTATTTATTGCAACGACTGGTTATACTGGTGAAGAAGGTTACGAAATTATAGTGCCTGATAGTTCAGCTGAAGACTTTTGGCAAAAACTCATTGATTTAGGTGTTACTCCTTGTGGTTTAGGTGCTCGTGACACCTTACGTTTAGAAGCAGGTATGAATTTATACGGCTTAGATATGGACGAAACTGTATCACCCCTAGCGGCTAATATGGCGTGGACTATTAGCTGGGAACCAGAAGATCGCGACTTTATTGGTCGTGATGTGTTAACCGCACAAAAAGCATCGGGTGACCAACCAAAACTTGTTGGTTTAGTACTAACAGAAAAAGGTGTTTTACGTACAGGACAAAAAGTTATTACTGAACTTGGTAATGGCTCTCTTTCTGAAGGAATAATTACTTCTGGCACATTCTCACCGACATTAGGGCACAGTGTTGCTTTAGCGCGTGTACCACGTAATGTGAAAGTAGGTGATGTGGTTGAAGTAGAAATGCGTAAAAAACTCGTGAAAGTACAAGTGACTAAACCAAGTTTTGTTCGCAACGGCGTAAAAGTTTTTTAATTGAAAATATAAACAGATGTTCTATATTAAATATGCAGTTAAATGAGCAGATAAACGAATTAACGAACGTCAAAAAATTTAATTTACAATATTTACAGGATAAATAAAAATGAGCAACATTCCTTCAGAATTAAAATATGCAACAACCCACGAATGGGTACGCGAAGAAGGTGACGGTATTGTTACTGTTGGTATTACTGAGCACGCACAAGATTTATTAGGTGACATGGTGTTTGTTGAATTACCTGATGTGGGTGACCAAGTGAGCACAGGTGACGACATTTGTGTGGCTGAGTCAGTAAAAGCGGCTTCAGATATTTACGCGCCTATTTCAGGTGAAGTTGTTGAAGTGAATGAAGAACTTGAAGACTCACCCGAGTTAGTTAACTCTGATGCTTATGGTAGCGGTTGGTTGTTCAAAATTAAAGTGGGTGATGCGAGCGAGTTAGATAGCTTACTTGATGCCGCAGGGTATGCAAGTTCTATCGACGAAGACTAGTTATAGGTCACATTCTGCATTTTAGCGTTGTTAATCAAATTTAGTTGACATTGTCTTTGTTGTTGGCTTATGCGCTTAGCTTTTTAAAATTAAGCTAAGTGTTCATGTAAGTTACTACTGCACACAACATGAAGGTTTTGCCTAAAAGTTGACCACATCAGCTAGAAAGTTACTACCTAGTACTAAGCCTCTTTTTTCTTATTAGAATATGAGGCTTTCTTTTATCTATATAAGTAAAATTATTTAAGTGAAACTTTTATGACTTCTCAATTATCTGTTAATTCCAATGCTTCTGTGTCGTTAGCACAACTAGAGCAAACACAAGACTTTATTCGTCGCCACATAGGGCCAGACGAAACGCAAACTCAAACTATGCTTAATGAAATGGGTGTTGAATCAGTTGATGCATTAATTGATGAAATTGTACCTAAAAACATTCGCTTAGCAGCATTGCCAGCTATTGGTAACAGTAAAACAGAAGTACAAGCTTTGGCTGATTTAAAAGCAGTTGCTAACTTAAATAAAGTAAACACATCGTATATAGGTTTAGGTTACTACGGTACATTAACGCCGAATGTGATTACCCGTAACGTATTAGAAAACCCAGGTTGGTACACAGCATACACACCTTACCAACCTGAAATTGCACAAGGTCGTTTAGAGTCACTACTTAATTATCAACAAATGTGTATAGACCTAACTGGTTTGCCATTAGCAAGTGCCTCGTTATTAGACGAAGGAACTGCAGCAGCTGAAGCTATGGCGCTGGCTAAACGTGTTTCTAAAAATAAAAAGTCTAATGTTTACTTCATCGCTGATGATGTTTTCCCACAAACTATTGACCTTGTTAAACAGCGTGCCGACATGTTCGGTTTTGACATTGTGGTAGCACCCGCAAATGAAGCTCCAGAGCATGACATTTTTGGCGCACTTATCCAATACCCAAGTGCCACAGGTGAAGTAACAGACATAAGCGAACTCATTGAAAAAATTCATGCAGTGAAAGGCATTGTTGCAGTAGCTGCAGACATAATGAGTTTAGTATTATTGAAAGCTCCAGGTGAATTAGGCGCTGATGCTGTTATTGGCTCAAGCCAACGTTTTGGTGTGCCCATGGGCTACGGTGGCCCTCATGCTGCATTCTTTACAACTAGCGACCAATACAAACGCTCATTACCGGGTAGAATTATTGGGGTGTCAAAAGACACTCGTGGTAACAATGCACTACGCATGGCAATGCAAACACGTGAACAACATATTCGCCGTGAAAAAGCTAATTCAAACATTTGTACAGCGCAAGTATTATTAGCCAACATGGCAGCATTTTATGCGGTTTATCACGGTCCTCAAGGTTTGAAAACTATCGCTAACCGTATTCACCGTTTTACTGATATTTTATGTTTAGGCACTGCAACTAAAGGCTTAACCGCTATACATGCTAACTACTTTGACACCCTAACCTTTAATTTAGACGCGGCTCAAAAAGAAACCGTGGTAGCGCGTGCCTTAGCTGCAAACGCTAATGTTCGCACTGATGTTGAAGGTCAAATTTCAGTGTCATTAGATGAAACAACAACACGTGAAAATATCGCCCAACTTTTTGATATTTTACTTGGAGCAGGTCATGGCTTAAATGTAAACGAACTAGATGAGCAAATAGTAAACAGCGGCCATTCATCAATTCCAGCGTCATTAGTACGTGAATCTGCCATATTATCGCACCCAGTATTTAATTCGTATCACAGCGAAACTGAAATGCTGCGTTATATTAAGCGACTTGAAAATAAAGATTTAGCTTTAAATCATTCTATGATCTCACTTGGTTCATGTACCATGAAGCTTAATGCAACAGCACAAATGATGCCTGTAACATGGCCTGAATTTGCTAACATGCATCCCTTTGCACCGAAAGAGCAAGCATTGGGTTACAAAACAATGATTGATGAATTAGCAGACTGGTTAGTTGAACTAACAGGCTACGACAAAGTATCAATGCAGCCTAACTCAGGCGCTCAAGGTGAATATGCAGGTCTTATCACTATTCATAAGTATCACGAAAGCCGTGGTGATTCGCATCGTAATATCTGTTTAATTCCAGCGTCAGCTCATGGAACTAACCCAGCATCGGCGCAAATGGTGGGGATGAAAGTTGTTGTTGTTGCTTGCGATAAACAAGGCAACGTTGACATGGACGACCTAAAAACTAAAGCAGAAGAGTTGGCTGATAATCTTTCATGTATTATGATCACTTATCCGTCAACCCATGGTGTTTATGAAACAACTATTGCTGAAATTTGTGAGGTTATTCATGCCCACGGTGGCCAAGTTTACCTTGATGGTGCTAACATGAATGCACAAGTGGGTATTACCTCACCAGGTTTTATTGGTGCTGATGTATCACACTTAAACTTACATAAAACTTTCGCAATTCCACATGGCGGCGGTGGCCCAGGTATGGGGCCTATTGGTGTTAAATCGCACCTTGCACCATTTTTACCTGATCACACGCTTGTGAATATTGACGAAGCAACCGCAGGCAATGGCGCAGTAGCCGCAGCACCTTTTGGTAGTGCAGGAATATTATGTATTTCATATCTTTACATTGCATTATTGGGTAAAGAAGGGGTAACAGCAGCAACTAAATATGCCATAACCAATGCCAACTACTTAGCCACCAAACTGAGTCAACATTACCCCATTTTATACACAGATCCAAATGGTCGCGTAGCGCATGAGTGTATTGTTGACCTACGCCCACTTAAAGAAGCCAGCGGCATAACAGAAATGGACGTAGCCAAACGTTTAATTGACTACGGTTTCCATTCGCCTACTATGTCGTTCCCTGTTGCTGGCACGTTAATGATTGAACCAACAGAATCTGAATCTAAAGTAGAATTAGATCGTTTTGTAGAAGCCTTAGTATGCATTCGTGATGAAATTCGTAAAGTAGAAGCAGGCGAGTGGACGTTAGAAAATAACCCTCTACATCATGCACCACATACCTTAGCAGATATTACCGATGCAAATTGGGACAGAGCATACAGCATTGCTGACGCGGTATTCCCTGTACCTAGCGTTGCAAAAAATAAATTCTGGCCAACGGTAAACCGTATTGATGATGTTTACGGGGATAGAAATTTAGTGTGCTCATGCCCACCGATTGAAACGTATGTAGACTAATTAACTGTTTGATATATAATATTAAAAGCGAGCTTAGGCTCGCTTTTTGTTTGCAAGTTTAATTGAATCTAAGCAGTATGAAAATATAAAACTATAAGGGATTGTTATGACATCAGATATTAAAGACCTTAATCCCTATTTTTTTAGGTGCGTTGTTCGTTATTTTTCTTTAGTTATGTGTTGAATATAGCATAAGTCTATTGGTATTTAGGTGTTGGCCAAATAAAGGAAGCCAGCTTAGTGGTTTTGGTAGAAATTGTTTGGGCTACATCTTTATTCTGGGCAAGTATTGCCCAGATTATTTTGTCCGTTTCTTTATGCTTACTGCAAAATTTTTTTAGATATAAAATTTAGACTCTACTGCGTGTCCACGGGGTTGTACGCAGAAATTTTAAACTTGATTTAAGACGTGGTTTATTCATAAAACAACGGATATTAAGTAACCTCAGATCGGGTTAAGCCCTAACCATAGCATTCTTCTCTACGTCATTAATA
>CBDLPA010000023.1:0-61933 GCA_965305135.1 uncultured Colwellia sp. | reverse complement strand
TTAAAGTGTAGCGTAATGCTAAACTTTGGGGAGGAGGCTCAATTAGTATCAAGCTAATAAATAAGGACAAAAAACAGTTGGCTGTTTTCGTTCCTCAACATTTTAGCCAACAATTTTTTGCCCATTATTAGGGCGTTAGAAGAATTCGGAAGAAAGGAGTAATACGATGGCTAATTTACCATATGCCCAAGCAGCAGGTACTTTAGAAAATATGTTAGGGAAAATTAAAACGGCATCAGTTCCGGAAAAATTTTCTGCCGACTTTGTATCGACAAAGCTAATGATGAAAGGTGGTAGTGCAAGATCTAATATTCCATTCATTAAAAAAATGGGGCTAGTCTCCGTTGATGGAACACCTACTGAAAGATATAAACAATTTCGTAACCCTCATAAAATGGGGCAAGCAATTGCAGACTCTATGCGCGAAGTTTATGAGACTTTATTTGAAATGAACGAGTACGTGTATGAATTAGAAGCAAACGAATTAAAAGCTTTGGTAGTTGAAGTTACAGGTGCAGAAGCTAACTCAACACCTGTAAGAAAAGTATTATCAACTTTTCAGGTACTTCGTAATTTAGCTAATTTTAATTCTACTGAAGACGATGTAGTTACAAGTAATGATGTTGAAGAAACAGAACCTCAACTTTCACCTATAACGCAACCCATTTATCAACAGACTCACCAACAAACCTCTTCAAATGGGGAAGGCATAAACCTTTCATATACAATAAACCTCAATTTACCAGCAACTACCGAC
Source organism: uncultured Colwellia sp. (assembly GCA_965305135.1). Lineage (GTDB taxonomy): Bacteria > Pseudomonadota > Gammaproteobacteria > Enterobacterales > Alteromonadaceae > Colwellia. Next base: position 61,176 of record CBDLPA010000023.1, on the reverse strand, counting down.
ATTGAAGTTTTCAATGCGATATTTAAAAGCTTAAAAACTCACTTGTTGCAGGAATAAATTGATGAAACATTCATCTGTCATAAAAGCGTTTGGTATGACTAATATGCTGCTAGAAGCTGAATTAGATTCTATTGAAGATAAGTATCAGATAGATCTGGGCCGAAGAAACCAGCATGGGAAGAAAATTGAGGATAAATATTACCCTCAATTTGATGCTTCGCTGAGAGCGGAAGCTAAAAAAATGTCGTTGCATTACGAATTGTTCTACTGCCTTGAAAAGTCAATTAGGCAGCTGATTGTTGATATTTTTGAAGAGTCAGGGGAACAGGATTGGTGGGAAAATCAAGTTCCAGAAATGGTTAAAGCTAATGCGAAGAAAAGTATAAAGCGTGAGAAAGAAGCAGCAGTCACTCCACGATCTACGGATCCTATTGATTACACCACTTTTGGTGAACTTGGTGAGATAATTAAGGCTAATTGGTCATTATTTGGTGGAGCAGTATTTAATGACTTAAAGGCTATGGAGAAAGTTATGTTTTCTCTAAACTCCTTGAGAAACCCTATTGCGCATTGCTCCCCACTCGCAGAAGATGAAGAATTAAGGCTAGAGTTAGCTCTAAGGGATTGGTTTCGCTTGATTAGTTAGGTGATAAATTCTTCTAACAAGGCATTAAAGCAGGAAAATTTACAGTTGGCTGTTTTCACTGCGTTCAACATATTAGCCAACTATAAATTTCCTCTTAATGAGGCGTTAGATTTTGAGGAAAGTATTGTGCTTTTAAAAGGTTTTGGATTTTCCGGTTATCGAAGTTTTGGTAATGAGTTAACGAAAATAGCTCCTTTGCGTAAAGTTAACCTCATTATTGGGAAAAATAATATCGGTAAGTCTAATATTGTTAATTTCTTAAGTGAACAGTACTCATACTTCGTATCAAGAGCAAAAAACCAAAGGCAAATAGGAAAGCAGCAGGATATACCTTTCAAAGATATCGATAGGCATATTTCTGAGAAAAGAGCAGACCACAGAATTTCATTTCCGGTATTCCGAAGTGAGATTGACGAATATATAAGAAAATTATTACCTGATGATCAGCGCAACCGAGCACACCGGGAGTTAGCAAAGAAACTGCTTACATCAGAGTATTTTTCAGATGTTAACGGTGATGTTTGGTTTACATATAAATCAGCCAACTACAGTGGTGATTTTTCATTAGAGGTGGAAGTTGACGATATATTGCCTGCATTAGAACATCGTGAGTGGCAATCTCTCTGGAGCGCCCTTACTAATAGAGGCCAAGGTGACATTAAGGCTCATTGGGTGCCTGAAACTATTAAAGCTATATCTTATATTCCATCGCAGATACCGAATATCGAAGTTATCCCTGCTATAAGAAAAATAGGTTCCGCCGGTAGCGAAGCAGGTGATTATAGTGGTGAAGGAATTATTGAACGATTAGCAAAAATTCAAAACCCTCCTCTCGTCGAGCAGGCTGATAAAGAAAAATTTATCGCTATAAATAACTTTGTCCGTGAGGTTTTAGAAAATAGAAGTGCAGAAATAGAAATCCCCTACGAAAGGGATATGATCTTGATACATATGGATAACAAAACACTACCTCTTGAGTCTTTGGGTACAGGGGTTCATGAAGTTGTTATTCTTGCAGCAGCAGCCACGCTTCTTGAAAATACTATACTCTGTGTTGAGGAACCTGAACTACATCTCCATCCATTGCTGCAAAAAAAGTTAGTAAAGTATTTAGCCGATAGTACAAATAACCAGTATTTTTTTACTACTCACTCCGCTCACTTGCTGGATGCAGTTGAATCAGAAATATTTCACGTGACTCAATTTGATGGCTCGTCATCTGTTAGTGCGATTGCTAGTACCAAAGAAAGATCTAGCATTTGCAATGATTTGGGGTACAAAGCCTCCGATATACTTCAAGCAAATTGTATTATATGGGTAGAAGGTCCATCTGACAGAATTTATCTAAATTATTGGATTGCGGCTAAGGACCCAAATTTGGTTGAAGGGGTTCACTACTCAATTATGTTTTATGGTGGAAGACTTTTTAGCCATCTTACAGCCCTAGACGGTGATGAGGTGCAAGGCAGGATAGATGACTTTATTTCTGTTAGAAAGTTAAACAGAAACACAGTAATTATGTTCGATAGTGATAAAGAGCATTCTAGAGCTAGATTGAATGCAACGAAGCAAAGACTTAAAGCCGAGTTTGATTCAGGCCCGGGTTTTTCCTGGGTTACGAAAGGGCGAGAGGTTGAAAATTACCTAGATTATGACAAGGTAGAAGAAAGTGTTGGAGCAGTTCATCCCTCCGCATCTCACCTACTTGCAAAAGGTGAATGGGAAAATCTATTGAAATATAAAAAGACAAGAAGTACAGAAGAGCGGACCGCTAGCAAAGTTAAGGTTGCAAAGCACTATGTTGAAAATAATGATGTAGACCTTAGTGTTCTCGATTTAAGTGATCGCATTCGAGATCTTTGTGCTTTTATTTCCGAAGTGAACTGCAATGAAATCTAACAAATCAAAGCACTCGGACTTCGCTACGCTCAGCCAGTGTTTGAGGCGTTATAATTTTTACAAAGGTTCGTCGTTAATTAACATTTACAAGGAGTTTAAAATGATTAAATTTGAAGATTTATGGGAAGCACATGCAACAATAAGTGATGTTGATAATCCATGCATGGTTGATAATAAACCCGCTTTTTCAAACCAATGCGCTATCCGTGTTGGGAATGCTTTAACTAAATGTGGATTCAACACCACAACTCTACCGGGAGCAGAGCATTGCTGGCACCACCCTAAGTCAGAGGGGCATATATTGAGAGCTGAACAATTTGCTAATGCTCTTAAAAAAGTTAGACCACAATCCTTTGAGAAAGGAATAAGTGTTCCTGCTAAAAACTTTAAAAAGTATATTTCAGGTAAAAAAGGAATAATTTACTTTAAAGATTATTGGTTAAGAAATAGCGATCCAGTTAACTATCCAACAGGGGATCATATTGATTTATGGAATGGGTCAAGATTAACTGATTGGACATCATGGATAAGAATTTCAACAGGGCTATCTATAGAGGGCGTATGGTCGGATTTTGAAAAATCGAAAGAAATCATTTTCTGGAGATCAATTACGTGAAAAAAATTCTCATAGTCTTATTAGGTGGTATTTTTGGGATCGGGGTAAGCATTTTATCTTTTTATCTTATTGGCATTCTATTTGGACCTATATCTCAAGGTGAAGATGATGCAGCTAAGTATTTCAAAGTTTTTTTAGGTGTTTCTTGTGTATTATTCATACTTGGCTCTTTAGGTGCATCTAAATACTATAAAAGTGTGATGCAAAAAAAATTATAACAAATAAGAATAGGTGTCGCGTCAGCCGACACCTTATTCGGGTGTTGAACAAGCCCGAAGCGCTACTTATAGTGTAAATAGTGATTTTTTTGTTGAAGGGTTCACAAGCAATTGCTTGAGCGCAAGATGCACGAAGTTAAGACGTAAAATAAAGGCTATTTTTCGTCTGATTTTCACTGAATTTTTCTTTACTGTCTCATAGGGACTTTCTTCTTTTCCTCGTTTTTGGTTTTCATTTTAGCCATTATCCTTATACTATTCGCCTTTCGGCTACCTCGTTCGCGTGATACCAATACAATGCATTTTATGTTGGCAACATGGGCAAAGCCGAATATATGGCTGCAATGCACTCTATTTCCACGATTTAAATTGTCTTGCAATCGCAGAGGGTCCATATATGGTATAACAGTTCAAGTTACTGAGGGCCAAAATTTCTAATTTCGTTAGTATTCATTGTTTAATGTTAAAAATAGTTACTTAAATTATTATATTGTAATGGCAAACTAGCGCCTGTTAAAAAGGAAGCGCACCTAGATAGTCGACCGTATTATTCGTGTGAGTTTCTTTGTGTAATTTTAGAAAAAATATTACAATACACTTAAGTTTTAGCCGTTATTATTAATGTTTAAACTCGTCTTATATTCAAAGGTTTTTAGTTAATCATATGATTTCTCATAAATTCAGCGTTGCACCCATGCTCGATTGGACTGATCGTCATTGTCGTTATTTTTATCGTGTAATGTCAGATCATACCGTGCTTTATACTGAAATGGTGACCACTGGCGCTATTTTACATGGCAAAGGTGATTATCTTTCTTATAATGATGCAGAACACCCACTTGTGCTTCAACTCGGTGGTAGTAATGTAAAAGATATGACCGAATGTGCCAAAATTGCAGAGCAACATGGTTATGATGAAATTAATATTAACGTTGGTTGTCCTTCAGATCGTGTGCAAAACGGTCGGTTTGGTGCTTGTTTAATGGCAGAACCACAGTTGGTAGCAGAGTGTGTTAATGAAATGCAGGCTGCAACTAACATACCTGTTACCGTTAAATCGCGTATTGGTATTGATGATTTAGATTCTTATGAGTTTTTACACGCATTTGTCGAGCAAGTAGCGAAAGCAGGCTGTCAGCATGTTATTGTGCATGCGCGTAAAGCATGGTTAAGTGGTTTAAGCCCAAAACAGAATCGTGATATTCCACCACTCGATTATGGTAGAGTTTATCAAATTAAACGCGATTTCCCAAAGCTAGCAATATCAATTAATGGTGGAATTAAAACTTTAGCAGAAACAGCTGAGCACTTGCAGAATGTTGACGGTGTGATGATTGGCCGTGAAATATATAATAGCCCTTATATACTAGCACAGGTTGATCAGCAGGTTTATGGTGTTAATAAAGCCGTAATTTCACGAGAAAAGGTAGTTAATGTAATGGCTGAATATATTGATAAATATATCAGTGTTACGCCTGAACATGGTAATAACAGGGCATGGCATGTACTTCGTCATATGATGGGGTTATGTAATGGCTTAGCTGGGGCACGACTATTTCGTCGCTCTTTAGGCGATTCTTCTGGCGACGCTAATGCAAATGGCGAAACCTTAAAGCAGGCTTTTGCACAAGTTGTAATGCCTGAATAATTGTGTGTTGGGTACTCTCTTAAATCATTTTTGATTTTTCTAAAAGTGATTTTCGAATATCATTATTTTCTCTTGACTATGTTTTTTCAAAGTCATAAAACTTTTCATAAACTAAGGAATCTGGTAAGTCCAAGCAACACTTTATCAAAAAAGGCGTATGAAGGAAAAATATGCGCTATTTCACGTAATAACTATTTTGTTACATGTTTTACTAAAAATTAGCTTTTTAAACCATTTGTCGTTTAATTTTATCATCTTAATATTTAAATATAATGAATGATTTATATTTAAATAAAATAAAATCAATGTCTTATGATAATTAATAAAGAATGGCACAACCTTTGTAATACTTATTGCAACTTATTACTAAAGCTTACATTGCTAAAACATATAACAGTAAGCCTGATATAACTAAAAAGGAACAAATTATGTTAACGTCAACTTCTTTACTTGCATTAATGATGGTACCCGTTGTTTCAATGCTAGCCTTGTCATTACTCGTTAGCTTTATTGAGCAAAAAGCGTGTAAAGTTTAATAATATTCTTTTACGAATATATTAACGCAATATATTTACACTTCATTTTGTTATCACACGAAACAGCCATTTCAACACCCACAGTAACATACAGCAAAAAATTACTTTTACTGTAAAAGCTGGTGTCTCTATTTATTTTTTAAGTACAACAGCCATTAAAACGGCGAGTAATGGTAATTTTATTTGCTGATTTTGTCGTACTTGAAGTCTCCACTTGTCAAAAATAATTTCATTAAAAATTGAATAAAACGTTATTAATTATTTTAGATTTTATTGTTGGTCAATTTCACTAATAATTGTGGTCAAATTTACGATTTTATCGTTAGACATATTATGTCTTTAGTTTTTAGTTTTTTCGTGTGATTTAATATAAGTATTTTAAATCAAGTAGTTAAAAAATATTTATTGATTGGCACGGCACTTGTAATTGTTATTGCATCAGTACAAACATAAATTACAACAATGTAAAAGTTGTTAGTAATTTAACCAATAAATATTTTTACAACACAGTTAAAGAAGGAATTAAAAAATGAAACATTTTAATCGTAGCGCTATCACTGCAGCATTAATTATTACTTTAGCAGCGGCTTTTACAGTAAATGCTAAGTCGGCAGAAATGTCAGATATTGAAAATTCAATAAGTGAAATGGTGGTAGCACAAGGACAACAAGTTATAAGCGACTTAACAGTGCAATTGCAACAAACCATTACTGAGGAAATTAATAGTTTTCGCATTAATTTTTCTTTTGAGGAATCCGTTACTGAGTCTTTAGCTTGGCTTACTGAAAAAACATCAGAAGTAGAAGACCAAGAGGTTAAACAGGCTATTAAGGTAGAAGTGAACTAAACGGCAAAATTAATTATAGAATTAGTAGGAGCAAAATTATGGGATTATTTACACGTTTTACAGACATCGTTAACGCTAATATAAATAGTATGTTAGACAAGGCGGAACAGCCTGAAAAAATGATCAGATTGATCATTCAAGAAATGGAAGAAACGTTAGTTGAAGTTCGTGCTACAGCAGCCAAAAATATTGCGGAACAAAAAACATTTAGCCGACAGTTAACTGCTGCAAAATCTAGTATGGAACATTGGCAAAGCAAAGCGGAGTTAGCTATAACTAAAAACAGAGAAGACCTTGCAAAATCAGCCTTAACGCAAAAGCATAAGTACCAAAAAGAAGTGAAATTGCTTGAACAAGAAAACGATAAATTAGCCGATTCCATAGCAAAGGTGCAAGATGATGCTGCACGATTACAAGCGAAATTATCAGAAGCCCGACGCCGCCAAGAGTCTTATACACTTAAACAAGCATCAGCTCAAGTTAGGCTAAAAGTTAGGGAACAATCGGCCATATACAACATTGAAGAAGCCATGAGTAAGTTTGAGCGCTATCAACAAAAAATAGATGGTATTGAAGCACAAATTGAAGCGTATGATTTAGTGCAAGTGAATACACAAGGGAAGAACTTAACTGCACAATTTGATGAGCTAGAGAAAAATGACTCTATCGAGAAAGAATTAGCTCAAATTAAGCAGAAATTATCAGCAGCTTAACGCTATGTAATATAAGTAATACTAAAAAGGAAAAATAGCATGAGATATGAAAGAGAGTTTTCATCAAAGCAAAATTTAAAAGGTCGTTTGTCAAAAGATGAAGATCATAAAAAATTATCAGGTGTGTGTGCTGGTATTGCTAAGCACTTTGACCTTCCGCGTATCGTAGTGAGACTGGCTGCTATTGGCGCTTTAATAATGTTGCCTGTTGCAACAGGGGTAGCTTATGTGGTTGCAAGTATGTTGTTGCCAGATAGTCGATATAGATAAAGTTACGCTGTTTAATGAAGGGAGAGTATAATGACATTTTTTAAATCTTTGCTATTGGCTATTTTTGCAACACTATTTTTAACTTATGTTTTAGGTGCTAGTTTTTTAGAGTTATTTGATATACATGTTTATATGGATGGGGAATCAATTGAACCATTAAAAGCAATAGGTGTGTCAGCGGTAGCTTCTGTTATTTTAGTTTTAATTGCCTTGGCGATAGTATTAAGTGTATTTGGTTCGTTGATCTTTATTGCTTTATTAATTGCAGGTTCAATAGTGATGGTAACAATTGGTGTTTTTTGGCCTGTTGTATTGATTGCTGTCATTATTTGGTTAATCACTAGAAATAAGTCAGAAATACAATATAATCGGGCTAGACAGCCTTAAGTTATCTTACGAGTACCTACCAAAAGGGAGCACTATCAAGTAATGTTATAATACTTATCAATAAAACTAAGAAAGCAGTTAAAAAATTAGCCAATACAAGTTAAACTTCAGTAATTATTAAAAGGGACGTGTACATAAGATGAAACAGATATATTTATTTTGTTTATTATTACTAAGTGTTTTTATTAGCTTTTTTGGAGAAGCAACTTCTGCAATGAAACACCAAAGTTCACAGTTGCTAGTTGAACATGCATATATTCGTGCGACCATTCCTGGTACTGTACATTCCTCGTCTTATATGGAAATAGAAAATAAAGGAAGTGACAAAGTTACGTTACTTAGTGCGTATAGTGATATATCTGAACGTATTGAAATTCATCAACATTCAATGGTTGATGGTATGATGCGTATGCGGAAAATAGATTCAATTGTGATCGAACCTCAATCGCGTGTTAAGCTGCAACCTTCTGGTTTACATCTTATGTTTTTTGATGTTAAAAAGCCGCTCTTATCTCAGCAAAAAGTTGAGATAACTTTAAATTTTTCTAATAACATGTCTGTGACGATGCTGATGCCTGTTTATAGTCCTACTGAAGAACAGGCGGCACAGAAAACTGTGCTAACAACACACGAACATCATCACTAGGAGTAAATATGCAAATGAATCTCTCAGCAAAAACCGTTGGCTATACCGCCGCAGGTATCTTCTTACTTTTTTATTTTGTTGGCGTGTATTGGAGCTTAGATGTAGAGTCCTTTGATGTAAAAGAAGAGGTTGTAAAAGCCGCAACAACAGACAAAGTTACCCCCGTTGTTGGCTATACCACTACCACAACATTGATCAAAGTAGCCTCAAGTATTTTAGATAAACCAGGGGGGTACATCTCTAATGATGCTTTACTTCCTGGCGTATTTTTAGACAATATGCCCGCATGGGAATTTGGCGTATTAGAAATGGTGCGGGATATGGCCTTAGTATTGCGTAAAGACTTTAGTCGATCGCAATCACAATCATTAGAAAATGTTCATATTCAAAAAGCACAACCTCAATTTAATATTGACAACAAAAGTTGGGCTATGCCTAGTGCTGAGTCAGAATACAGAAAAGCCATTGATAGCTTATACCTCTACAGAAATGCTCTAGTGGGTATTAATCAAGGCAAAAATGATAGCGCTCAGTTTTATGCAAGAGCTGATAATTTAACCTCATATTTAGATGAGATTCAAAAGCGTTTAGGCAGCTACTCACAAAGACTGAGTGCTAGTGTCGGCAAAGATAAAATTAATACAGATTTAGCTGGCGACAGTGTGGCAAAACAATCGACAAACGAAGGCTCTCACTCACAAGTTAGAACCAGTTGGTGGAAACTTGATGATGTTTTCTATGAGTCTCGTGGTGCTGCATGGGCGTTATTACATTTTTTAAAAGCAATAGAAATTGATTTTGATAGTGTTTTAAAAAATAAAAATGCCACAATTAGCCTACAACAAATTATTCGTGAATTAGAAGCGAGTCAGCAAACACTTTGGAGTCCAATGGTGTTAAATGGTGATGGCTTTGGTGTGTTAGCTAATCATTCTTTAGTTATGGCTAATTATATTTCGCGCGCCAATGCGGCATTAATTGATTTAAATGAATTATTAAGAAAAGGGTAATAAGAATGAAAAAAGCAATCATAGTAACAAGCTTAGCGGCAGTACTTAGTGCTAACGCGCAAGCTGATACGTTATTAGGGCTTTATGTTGGTGGACAAATTTGGGCAAATCAGGCAGAAGGTTCATTTGGTGAAGGTGAGCTTGAAAGTGAGCAAACTAGCTTTTCTTTCAAAGATGAAAATCAACGTTATTATTTTATTGCACTTGAACATCCAATCCCTTTAATTCCCAATTTGAAAATTTCATCAACAACGTTAGATACACAAGGTAGTACTGTGCTTGACCGTCAGTTTACTTTTGGTGGTAAAACGTATGACACAAATGTTAATTCCGAGTTAGATCTTAATTATATAGATTACACTTTTTATTATGAATTATTTGATAATGATTTGCTGACGGTAGATTTTGGTTTGACCGCTCGCGATGTTGATGTTCATATTAATGCGTCAGGCATTGATAATACCACGACTAGTCAGATTTCAAGTGAATTAGGTGCTTCTGGTGTTTTACCTATGTTATATCTGTCAACTATCGTGGGGTTACCATTCACAGGGTTTAATGTTTTTGCAGAAGGTAATTTTGTTTCTTATGATGACCAAACACTTTATGACTACCAAGTAGGCGTTAGCTATGAAGTGCTTGATAATTTTGCCGTTGATTTAAACGTTACCTTGGGGTATCGCAATACAAAATTAGAATTGAATGATTTAGATGATTTTTATTCTGACTTAACCTTTGATGGTGTATTTATTGGTACAACCATTCACTTTTAATAACCTGAACTCAGTTAAATAGTATATTGAAACAATAAAATATTCACTAAATCCTAGCAGGTTATTCCTTCTAGGATTTTTTATAGCTATAAAATAATATATTGTCATCAAGATTATATTTGTTTCGCGCGTTGATAGCGTCTATGTAAAATATCAACTCGCTCTATGTAAACTTGAGTTTCTGTGAAGGGAGGAATACCGCCATATTGTTTTACAGCTCCTTCGCCAGCGTTATAAGCGGCGGCGACTAGTTTTTTGTCACCGTGATATTTTTTTAATAAATAAGCTAAATGTTTTACACCACCATTAATATTATCTTTTGCCGCAAACGTATTTTTAACGCCCAATGATTGCGCAGTATCAGGCATCAATTGCATTAGCCCTTGAGCGCCTTGTTTTGATACTGCTAGCCTATTAAAATGCGACTCTGCATGAATAATAGCACGTACAAAAGCTGCTTCAACGCTATGTGTTAAAGCGGCTTGACTAATATATTGCTTAAATTCTGATAAATACAATTTGGTATTGTACCAATCAACGGTTGAGTCGACTTTACACGCATAGCAGTCTACGATAATTTTTTTAAAGTCATATTCAAGGGGAGCAATATCTGAAAAAGAAGTGATATTATCGGAAGACATATACTTGTAGATAGTTTTTCTTTCAGCGCCATCGCTTACAATAGAGTATATAGTGCTTGTGAAAATAATTAATGTTTGTAAATAAGCAAGAACTTTAAACTTGTTAAAAATAATCACAAAGGTGTTTTCCTTCTGTTCTACTATAAGTACTTATTTTTATTAACATAGCGGGGAAATTTCTAATTGTCTAAGTTTTATTATTGATGATTAATTATCTTTATATACCCTTTTGGAATAATAAACAGCTATCTATTCTTTTTAGCTTTATCTATTTTTGTCTATCCTTTACTCATATATTGATATGGGTGAAAAATCTTATGCCACAAAAGCAGCTATCTTTACAGCAAAATTCAAATACTGGTTCAAGTTCACTTGATGCTAATCAACTTGGATTATTACAGCAAATAACGTCAAGTTATTCGCCTTTACAACTTGCATGGGCAAGCGGCTACCTTGCTGCTAAAAGTGAGTCAGGCCAAAGTGTAGCGTTACCATCTGCACCATCAGCTGTTGCGTCAAAAACGTTAACTATTTTGTATGCCTCTCAAACGGGTAATGCAAAAGGTGTTGCAAAGCAATTAGAGCAAAGTGCTAAAGCGGCTGGTATTACAGTTAACTTTAAAAATATTGCTGACTATAAAGTAAAATCACTAAAATCTGAGACACATTTACTTATCGTAACAAGTACTAATGGTGAAGGCGAGCCGCCTGATGATGCGCTTATTTTTCATGAGTTTTTGTTGAGCAAAAAAGCGCCTAAATTACCTGAATTAAATTATAGCGTATTAGCTTTAGGTGACAGTAGCTATGAGTTTTTCTGTCAAACAGGCAAAGATTTTGACGAACGCTTACAAGCATTAGGGGCAAAACAGTTAGCGCCACGTCTTGATTGTGATTTGGATTATGACAGTGAAACACTAAGCTGGACTGAATCAATGGTAGCATCATTAAAAGATGAGTTAACCCAACAAGATCCAGGTTTAGCTACCGTAATTGATTTGCCTATTACTAGTCATGCTTCAGGGGTAAGTCAGTACACTAAACAAAATCCATTAACGGCTGAATTTTCTGTTAGTCAGAAAATAACTGGTAGAGATTCCGCAAAAGATGTACGTCATATAGAAATTGACCTTGGTGATTCTGGCCTAACCTATCAAGTGGGTGATGCGCTGGGCGTATGGTTTGAAAATGATGTTGTTTTAGCGGATGAATTACTGAGTACACTTAATTTTACTGGTGATGAAGAAATCTCATTAAAAGTGAATGGTGAGCAACAAACTTTCAATCTAAAAAGTGCATTAATTAGTCAATTAGAAATCACACAAACGGCACCAGCATTTATTGAATTTTGGGCAAAACAATCTGCTAATAAAAACCTTGCTGAAATTGCCTCAGACAAGAATGTTAGCCGTGAGTTTGCAGCTAATCATCAAATTATTGATATTGTAAAACAAGCACCAGCAACGGTTGAAGCACAACCCTTTGTTGATGCACTTCGTAAAATAACGCCTCGTTTGTACTCTATTGCTTCTGCACAAGCCGAAGTGGAAGAAGAAGTTCATTTAACGTTAGGTGTTGTGAATTATGAAGTTGATGGTCAACAACGTTTTGGTGGTGCATCAAGTTATTTAGCGCATCGTCTTGAAGAAGGACAAGCGGTTAAAGTCTTTGTTGAACATAATGACAATTTCCGTTTACCTGCAAATAATGAAACCCCTGTGATTATGATAGGCCCTGGTACGGGTATTGCTCCGTTTAGAGCTTTTATGCAACAGCGTGAAGCCGACGAAGCAACGGGTGATAATTGGGTATTCTTTGGCGATCAAACCTTTACGCAAGATTTTCTCTACCAAGTTGAGTGGCAAGCTTACCTTAAATCAGGTTTATTAACTCGTTTAGACTTAGCTTTTTCAAGAGATCAAGCTGAAAAAATATATGTACAAGACAGATTAAAAGAAAATTCAGCTGAAGTGTTTAGTTGGTTAGAGCGTGGTGCTCATGTGTATGTTTGTGGTGATATGAGCCGCATGGCAAAAGATGTGGAAGCAACATTGATAGATATTATTGCCACTGAAGGCAAGTTATCAGCAGAGCAAGCACAAGAGTATTTAAAAGATTTACGTAACGCTAAGCGTTATCAGAAGGATGTTTATTAATGAGCACAAGTAATAATTCTGAACAAGTTATCGCACCTGGTCCTATCATTGTTGAAGGTAAGTTGCATGATAATGAACGTCTTAAGACAGAAAGTAACTTCTTACGCGGAACAATAGCTAAAGACTTACAAGATAAAACTACAGGTGGCATGACAGGCGATAATTTCCAATTAATCCGTTTTCATGGCATGTATCAACAAGATGATCGTGATATTCGCGCTGAACGTGCAAAACAAAAGTTAGAGCCGTTGCATACTTTAATGCTTCGTGCACGTTTACCTGGCGGCATTATTACACCTAAACAATGGTTAGGTGTTGAACAATGGGCGAGTGAATATACTATGTACGGTAGTGTACGTTTAACAACGCGACAAACATTTCAGTATCACGGTATTTTAAAGCCCAATATTAAAAAAGTGCATAAAGCGCTAAATAGTATAGGTATTGACGCTATAGGTACTGCGTCAGATATGAACCGAAACGTGTTATGTACCGCTAATCCGTATCAGTCTGAAGTACATCAAGAAGCGTATGAATGGGCAAAGAAAATTAGCGAACATTTTATGCCTAGAACGCGTGGTTATGCCGAAGTATGGCTAGACGCTGATAAAATTGACAGCACAGTTCAAGAAGAAGAGCCTATTTTAGGCAACTCATACTTGCCACGTAAATTTAAAACCACGGTTGTGATTCCACCGCTTAACGATATTGATGTGCATGGTAACGACTTAAACTTTGTTGCTATTCAAGAAAATGGCAAGTTAATAGGGTTTAATGTGTTAGTTGGTGGTGGGTTAGCTATGACTCACGGTGATAAAGCAACTTACCCTAGAAAAGCTGATGATTTTGGTTATATACCTGTAGACCAAACGCTTATTTTTGCAGAGGCGGTATTAACCACTCAACGAGATTGGGGAAATCGTGTTGATCGTAAAAATGCGAAAACAAAATATACCCTTGATCGCGTTGGTATTGACGTTTTTAAAGCCGAAGTTGAAAAACGTGCAGGCAGCAAATTTGGTGAAAGTCGACCTTATGAGTTCACAGAACGAGGCGACCGAATTGGTTGGTCAGAAGGTATTGATGGTAAACACTATTTAGCTTTATTTATTGAAAATGGTCGCGTTAAAGATTTTCCAAATAAACCACTAAAAACAGGTATGGCTGAATTAGCAAAAATTCATCAAGGTGATTTCCGTATTACCGCTAATCAAAATTTGATTGTTGCAGGCGTACCCACTGATCAAAAAGCTGAAATTGAAGCCATTGCGATTAAATATGGCTTAATGGATGCAACCGTAACCAAACAACGCAAAGACTCTATGGCTTGTGTTGCATTGCCTACGTGTCCATTAGCAATGGCAGAAGCAGAGCGTTATTTACCTGGATTAATTGATGATGTTGAAACAATTCTAGATAAAAATGGTTTGAAAGATGAGTCTATCATTTTACGCGTTACTGGTTGTCCTAATGGCTGTGGCCGAGCAATGTTGGCCGAAATGGGGCTAGTAGGTAAAGGTCCTGGTAAGTACAACATGCATTTAGGTGGCAACTTAGCGGGTACACGAATTCCTAAGCTTTATAAAGAAAACCTAGGCGAGCAAGACATTTTAAATGAAATTGATAGCTTAAGTGCACGTTGGGCTGCTGAACGTAATCAAGACGAGGGTTTTGGTGATTTCACTATTCGTGCTGGTATTGTAAAAGAAGTAATGATAAGCATAAGAGATTTTTATGATGAATAATGCTTTAACGTTGAGCAAAGCAGGTGAGTTAGCTAAAGTGAGCCAAGAAGGTACTTTACTGAACAAAGAGAAAGCGCCAATTCAAAATCGCTTTCCTGCTTCTTTACCTAAACCATGGCTTGATCAATGGAATGAGTCTTTGGAAGAGCAATCGCCTATTGCACGTATAGAATGGACAATGGAAAATTTGCCAAGTCAGTTTGTTGTGTCGTCAAGTTTTGGTATTCAGTCTGCTGTTATGTTGCATATGATGACGCAAATAGATGCCAATATTCCAGTATTGATAACTGATACTGGGCATTTGTTTCCCGAAACGTACCGTTTTATTGAACAAATGACGGAAAGATTAAAGTTAAACTTACATGTTTATAGTGCTAAAGAGAGCGCAGCATGGCAAATGGCTAAATATGGTGAGCAATGGGCGCAAGACGAGCAAGCGCTAAAAGAGTATAACCATAAAAATAAAGTTGAACCGTTAGAACGCGGATTATCTGAGCTAAACTGTGGAACTTGGTTTTCTGGTGTTCGTCGCCAACAAACAGCGCATCGCCAAGGTTTACCTGTTGTGAGTATTTTACGTGGCCGTTTTAAAGTGCACCCAATTATTGATTGGAGTAATAGAGATGTTCATCAATATTTAACAGAGCATAATTTACCTTATCATCCGTTATGGGACGAAGGCTATGTGTCTGTAGGTGATGTGCATAGTACTAAACCATTAACTTTGGGAATGGACGAAAGCGAAACACGTTTTGGCCCCGGTCAACGCGAGTGTGGTTTACATACTGATGGTGATGGAATTTAAATACAAGTGATACTTCAGGATAAGCTAGAGAATATATGTATTCTTTAATGAGTCACATTTAGGTCACATAAATTTCGGCTTATTCATTGCTTACAATGTCAAAATGATGACTGAGTTGCTGTTTTAAGGCTGCAAGGAAGTCATCATTTGATTTGTCTGTAATTAAATTTGCTAATTCAGTTCCTATTGGCGTGAACTTATAAAATTGTAATGCTATGTTGTTGTTTTTGCAGCTTAATTTTAATGGTGCATTATTGTAATAAAAGGTAAGGTTTTCACCTTTCATCATTGCACTAGATTCACTTTCTTGCTGAAAAATCAAATTGTTATCAGCCAGTGATAAAATATCGGCATAATTTAAACCAAAATGACTTAGGTTTATATATTGTTGCCTGTCTTTATTGAAAAAATTAAATAATCCTGGTTGTTGATAGCTACCAGAAAGAATACGAATATTTTTTTTGCTATGATCTTTCACAGCCAAAGAACAGGCCTTTGCTAATAGTTTAGCGTCACTAATACTCATATCACGAAAAATTTTTAATGCTTTAAGGGAATATAAACCTGGGCGAGATAGTTCACTTGCAAGTATTTTGGCCCATAAGTCTTGCATTGTATTGTTGCTGACATGATCAGCTAAAGCAATGTAACGATTAAGCCAGTCTAAATCTGGCCTTTTATCTATTTGTTTATTCTCAAAAAAGCTAAGGGTTTTCTCCATAATAGCTTCAATATTTTCTTGCTTTCGTAGTTTGGCTAACCTCTTACGCTTATTACAACGGTCTTCAATGGGCATACGTTTTTCTATTGGTAACAATGGTGCTTCAATGCCAAATAATTGTGTTATTTTGAAAAACTGTTTATGGGTAGGTGATTCTACTGATTTTTTACTTTCTTCCTCGTGTACTATCGGGAGAACTTGGCTATTGTCGTTAGCTTGATCAATAACAATAGTTGATGTTTTTTTTGTTTTCACTTTAATCCCCAGTAGTAAAAAATAATATCAATCGATAAGGTTCAAATAAATGGCTTGTTGTTTGTTTTTAGTGATACCCCACCTAGATAATTTAATTGTATGAGTTTATTGAAAATTGTCAAAGTGACTTTTATTATGTGAAAGAAATCAGTAAAAAAGTAGCAAAAAGATTCAGTTAAGTTATAGTTATATAGTAAGTACAAATCAAAATAAAGACAAAAATTTAAATGTAATTAGTTGAAAACCTTAATTACTCGAGGATGGTATGCAAGTATCCGAAAATTCACATGATGACTTTCTATTTATTGATGACAGTGATGAAGAAGAAATTCTAGAGTGCAGCGAAACAGAAACTTGGAAAGTACTGATTGTTGATGATGATCCTGAAATTCATTCTGTTACCCAACTTGCGCTATCAGATTTAATTGTGCTAGGCAGGCGCTTAGAGTATTTTCACGCATATTCTGGTCAAGAGGCCTGTCAGTTACTTAAAGACAACGCTGATATTGTACTTGTACTACTTGATGTGGTGATGGAAACCGATGATGCGGGATTAAAAGTTGTTAAATATATTCGTGAAGTATTAGAACGGCATGATATTCGCTTGGTTTTAAGAACAGGCCAACCGGGCTATGCTCCTGAAGAAAGTGTTATCAAAGAATATGATATCAATGATTACAAAACAAAAACAGAGCTAACTCGTCGAAAACTCGTGACTACTGTTTACGCGGCAATTCGTTCATACCAACAAATTGAAAGTGTTACACAAGGCCGTCAGGGATTAGAAAAAATTGTTTCAGGTGCTTCTAGCTTACTCGAACTTCATTCAATTGCTGAATACTGCCAAGGTACTTTAAAACAATTAACCTATCTATTAGATCAAGACATTAACTGCTTATTTTGTGCAAGAGGACAAGGCATTATAGAAAATGCTGACGATTTAAGCTTTTATGTTATTGCTCAGCAGGGGTTTTCTTCGCAAGCAGTTAATCAAAAGCTAGAAACGATAGAAAATGTACAAATTAGCAGTCAAGTGAAATCATGTTTTACCCAAAAAGCACATATTTATTGTGATAATTCGTTATATTTATACCTAGCACGAGGAGGTTATCGTGCCGTTATTTATCTTACGTTAACACAGTCTCTAAATGATATTCAAAAACAACTTTTAGATGTGTTTTTAACGGGTATTACTATCGGATATGAAAATGTTCATTTGTTTCAGAAGCTTAATAATGCAGCGTATAAAGATTTATTAACTAATTTACCTAACCGATTAGCATTTGTAAACATGCTTGAAACTTTTGCAAAAGACGGTTTAGACAATGACGTCGCAGCATTAATTGATTTAAAACATTTTAGTGATGTTAATGATGCATTAGGACAAGATGTTGGTAATAAGCTGCTTACTGCCGTTGCTCAGCGTTTAAATAATTTAAGTTGTAATTGTAAAATTGCTCGTGTTGGTGCTGATGTATTTGGTGTTATTGGTACCGATACCTGCCTTACTCCTGAGGTATTGATAAAGCTATTTGAACAACCATTTACAGCGGGAGAACAAAACTTACCTATTAATGCTAGTTTTGGTTTTTGTAGTAAAGAAGATGCTAATAGCAGTGGTGTAAAAGTATTAAACCAAATTAACATCGCCTTAAACTTAGCCAAGAAAAAGCGTCTTGCACATTTTGCTTATTATAACCCTGAAATGGAAGACGAAACGCAATGGCGCTTGAATATGATTAGGGAGCTACGTAATGACTTTGCTGAAAACCGTCTTGAAGTATGGTATCAACCTCAGCTAGCGTTAAATTCAGGTAAAGTCATTGGTGCTGAAGCGTTGTTACGTTGGCGCACAATTGAAGGTAATTTTATTTCTCCTGCGGTTTTTATTCCGTTGGCGGAATATTCAGGCTTAATTATTGAGATTGGAGATTGGGTTGTTAATCAAGCTTGCTCACAAATTAAGACACTAGAAAAAAATGCTTTTAACGATGTTACCATTTCAGTTAATGTGTCTATACCGCAATTTAGAAATAGCAATTTTGTTGATGCCGTTTTAAATGCTATTCAAAAGTATGAAGTTTTACCTAGTAAATTAGAGTTGGAAATTACTGAAAGTATTTTAATGGACGACCCTCAAGTGGTCATAGATGCACTTGTTGAGTTAAAAAAAGTAGGTATTAGTATTGCTCTTGATGATTTTGGTACGGGTTTTTCATCAATGAGTTACTTACAAAAATTACCACTCGATCGTTTGAAAGTTGATCGTGCTTTTATCACAGATATAGCAAAAGAGGGGCAATCAATTATTGCTGAAACAATTATAAATTTAGGCAAGAAGATGAACCTAAAAGTTATTGCTGAAGGTATTGAAGAAATAACCCAACAAACACGATTAGTTGAGCTTGGCTGTGATGAAGTACAAGGCTTTTACTACGCTAAGCCTATGCCCGCGGATCAATTTTTACAGTTCCTTGAAAATAAACAGACTAAGTTATAAGTATTTTTTGCCTACTGCTTTATTATGCTTATTGTTGATCTGCTATTAGAGCGAGAAGAGCGATTATTGTTATTAGTTGCTCTATCTTCTACTTGCTCACCTAAAAAATATAATAACGTGACCATCACATAAGTCTTCAATTAACCTAGCTTGTGCCAGAGCTACTATAACCATTATGAAAATGAATATCACCATACCATATAGCACTCAAGGTTCAGCTGCTTGTTCAATAATAATTTGATACTAGCTCTAAAGATCAGAAGAGAATTTTATAGATAATGTTTTAAAAGGAAAATACAGCGGGAAAATAGCATGATATTTTCCCGCTGTACTGAATGATAGAACCCAAATAACTATCATTCAAAAAAGCTATCACATTTATAAGAATATAAAATCCATCATCTTCAAAAAGTGACATTAGCAGCAATTTGATCAATAGAAAGTGCAATAGTAGTGAAATAACTATCTTCAAGTCACAGTACTTTTTCTAATGCTATATTAGCCGCATAGTACAAAATGGCGGTATAGGAAAAATTCCTTTTAGTGAACGCTAAAATACCAAATAAAATTTATATTTTTATTGTTGTTAAATAAATATCTTTTTATATCAGTTGACTATTGTTTTGTATCTAAAAATGCAGAAGGCGAATATGGCACTATACGGCACTAAAATAGGAAGAATACAGAACCAAGGTATGAGATATATAATACCTATGATGCATGTAGAACTAATGAGGGGTTTTATAGAATAGTTCACTGAGAATATGTTGACAAGCGTCATACAGTATTATCTATGGAATCATGTAAATGAGCTTACGTCGTCTTATCAATATTAGAATTATTTTATCAGTGATATTGATATTAATATTTAGCGCGGGCATTGCTGTATGGCAGGCAAGAAAATCGGTAGAAAAAGAAGTAGGTTCTTCAATTCACTTAGCCGTACAAATGATCAAATTTGGTTTTAATCAACTTCCTGCTTCAAGTGAACAAAATGATGTGTGGCTACAAAAAATTGCCGATATACAACCTGTAAGACATTTAAATATTTCCATTAAAGATAATCAAAGAGAGATACAAAACAAAAAAGATTTTTACAAAAATGGTGAAAATAGCTCGGCACCTTACTGGTTTGTTAAAGCAATTATGATTGATTTTTCTACGCATAGTTACGACATTAATGTTGCAGATGGTTCAACCAAAACTATTTTTATTACGGCAAACCCAATGGACGAAATAAGCGAAGCATGGGGTGAAACAAAGGTGTTTTTTTGGTCTATCGTCTTGATGCTGTTAATTATATTTTTGACGGTTAACCTTGTTTTTAATTCAATGTTACAAGCGGTAAAAGCCATTTTGTCAGGGCTACGCCAAGTTGAAGCGGGAAATTTTGATCACGTGCTGCCTCAATTCAAAATTAGTGAATTTGACGCTATTGCAACTGAAATTAATGGTATGTCACTGGCGTTAAATACAGCACAAACAAATAATCAAGCATTAGCACGCCATACTATGCAGATTCAAGAAACAGAAAGGCAGAACATGTCTCGTGAATTACATGATGAAATGGGGCAATCATTAACGGCAATTAAAGCGATGGCTGTTACCTGTCAGCAGGCAGAAACTGATGTTAACGCCGTAACCTCTTCTATTATTGAGATTTGTGACCATTTATCTGTTGTTGTTCGTTCAATGATGAAAACATTACATCCATTGAGTTTAATGGAACTTGGTTTAGGTGCTACTTTGTTTGAGTTGGTTAGCGAATGGCAACGACGCAGTGGTGAATTACAATTTGATTTAAATTATGACGCCTCTTTAGATAACTTAAGTAATGATATAACTATTCATGTTTACCGAATTGTACAAGAGTGTTTAACCAATGTAGTACGACATGCTAACGCTTCACAAGTGGTTATTTTAGTTATTAAACGTGATGATGCAGTGTGGATTACGGTGTCAGATAATGGCCAAGGAAAGCAATTGAATTCATCAGGTTTTGGTTTGTTAGGTATGCGCGAAAGAGCAGAAAGCTTAGGAGGGCAATTCAAATTAGAGTCCGTTTGTGAT
Source organism: uncultured Colwellia sp. (assembly GCA_965305135.1). Lineage (GTDB taxonomy): Bacteria > Pseudomonadota > Gammaproteobacteria > Enterobacterales > Alteromonadaceae > Colwellia. The sequence continues at coordinate 40,074 of CBDLPA010000023.1, read as the reverse complement.
GGTGGTGTTAACGTTGTTGTGCAATTACCTTACTGGGAAGATAAATCATGCATGAAAGAAAAATAAAAGTTTTATTAGTTGATGATCATACGGTTGTTAGAGCAGGGTTTAGAATGTTACTTGCTTCTCAAGACTATATTGGTGACATTGTTGATATTGAACGTGGTGAACTTGCGACCCAAGTATATCAAAGCTTTCAGCCTGATGTCGTGGTGATGGATTTGTCTATGCCTGGTATTGGTGGCCTCGAAACTATTCGACGTTTGTGTAAGCAAGACCCTAATGTACTTATTTTAGTTTATAGCATTCATGATGAAACCATATATGTTGAACGTGCTTTAAACGCTGGGGCAAAAGGTTATGTTAGCAAAAACAGTGCTGCCGAAGTATTAGCGAAAGCCGTTGCTGATATTGCTTGCGGGAAACGTTATATCGAACCAGGCTTATTACCTGAAGCCAATGATATTCGTATAACCGAAACGAAAAAAACGAAGTATTCACTTAATGTTTTATCGCCACGAGAATTCGATGTGTTTCGGCTATTATCAAAGGGCTTAAATGCACACAATGTTGCTACTGAACTCAGTCTTAGCTATAAAACAATATGTAACTATCACACACAAATCAAAAACAAGTTAAATGCCAATACCTCAGCAGATCTTGCTAATATCGCTATGGTACATAAAATTATTTAATGAAACCTAGCTGCTATACGGGTTTCCATTCCTATACTGGGTTTGTCAGGAATTAGCATTGCTAAACATAATGAACATAAGGCAAATCCTGCTCCAATATAAAAAACCCAAGCAGGTTGTAAAATCCAAAGCATACCAAGTAATGCCGGAATAACGACCGCAGCAATATGATTAATAGAAAAGCTAACTCCTGCACTGGCGGCAATATCTTCAGGTTGAGCAATTTTTTGAAAATAGGTTTTAATGGCAATAGCTAAGGCAAAAAACAAATGATCAATAACATATAATGCTGCGGCAAGGTTGGCATCTTCAACTAAGCCATAGCAAATGAAAATAATGATTAAACCAATATATTCAAATCGTAATACAGAACGCTCACCAATAATGCCAATTAATTTTCCTACTTTTGCCGCAAATAACCAATTAAATACATAGTTAATAAGAAACAAGGCGCTGACATCGGCAACACTATAGTGGAATTTTTCAACCATTAAAAAACCAGCAAAAACCACGAAAATTTGTCGGCGTGCGCCGCTAAAAAATGTTAATGCGTAAAATAACCAATAACGTTTTCGTAATACTATCTTTTTTGTTTGTTCTGTTTTTTCCTTAAAATGTTGAAATGATAAGGCCAAAAATAGAGTAAATAATAAACCTATACCACCAAACAAAGCATAAGTTGATTGATATGACCAACTAAAATGTTTCATTAATAGCCAAATACTAGAAAAGGCCAATAATGAAGCGATTGATTTAACTGATAGCATTTTGCCAAGAAAATGCGCTGTTTTGTCTTTATCAATCCATTGTAACGTTAAAGACTGACTGACTGTTTCATAATAATGAAAACCAACGGACATCAATACCGTGGTGAGATATAAGCCAACAACACTGGGGAAAAAACCAGTCAAAAATACCCCTAAGCTAGTGATAGCCAATGACAATAACGCTAGTCGTTGTTCTTTAATAAACAGCAAAACATAAATAACCGTAAACGCTAAAAACCCTGGCACTTCACGCAAACTTTGTAATATACCAATTTCAACACCCGTAAAACTGGCTTTTTCTATTACAAAATTATTTAACAATACCATCCAAACAGAAAAAACCAAGGGCATAGTAAATGCCATAGCAAGCAATAAGTGTTCAGGTTGATTAAAGCGTTTAAGGAATTTTATCATCAGTGTGATCGACACCTAAGGAAGAATCATGAGTGACGTATCTTACGTTAATTAATAATTTTTAACAAACTTTACCTTGTAATAAAGATCCTTGGTTAATTAAAATACCAAGTAAAAACAATTTGTTATAGTAGGTGTGAAAGAATTAATACATCCAATTAAAACAGTTGTTTAAAAAAGTTTGCTATTCGTCGACTTTCAAGGCACACTCAGTCAGCTATTATTAGTTATCCATGTGTTTTAGCGTAAAATAATGACGTTAAAATTTAGATTAATCATCAAAACATCAACACCACTTATTAGGTGAAGGAGACAAAGCATGATATATCAAGGCAAGAGCCTTTCAGCCCAATTACTAGAAGACGGTATCGTAGAACTTAAGTTCGATGCTCAGGGATCAGTAAATAAATTCGATCAAGCAACATTTGAAGAATATAAAGCCGTTGTTGCTGCCATTAACAATTGTAGTGATGCTAAAGGCGTTATGGTAACGTCTGGAAAATCAACGTTTATTGTTGGTGCTGACATTACTGAGTTTTTATCTTCATTTCAGCAGCCAGAAGAAACACTAACCGCTTGGGCAAAAAGTGCCTCTGATGTGTTCGATTCATTTGAAGACATTCAATTACCGACAATAGCAGCGATTAATGGCATTGCGTTAGGTGGTGGTTGTGAAATGACATTAGTATGTGACTATCGTGTTGCAGATACTAATGCCAGTATTGGTTTACCAGAAGTGCAATTAGGTTTAATGCCAGGCTTTGGTGGTACGGTTAGGCTTCCTCGACTTATTGGTTTTGATAACGCTGCTACTTGGATGTCTACAGGTAAAACATTTAAGCCTGAAGCTGCAATGGCTCAAGGTATTTTAGATGCAGTAGTTGAGCCCGAGAATTTAAAGGCTGCTGCAATGAACATGCTTAAACTAGCTATTGATGGCAAGCTTGATTGGCGCGCGAAACGTCAACCTAAATTAGAGCCATTAAAACTTTCTCCAACAGAATTAATTATGTCATCGAACACTTGCAAAGGAATGATAGCTGCTAAAGCAGGTAAACATTATCCTGCGCCAATGGTGATGATAGACACCTTAATTGCAGCCGCTGGTTTAGATCGTACGGGTGCTATGGCTGCAGAAAATGCAGGTTTTGCAAAATTAGCAAAAACAGATGCAGCAACGGCACAAATTGGTTTGTTTATGGCAGATCAAGTGATTAAAGGCAAAGCGAAAAAAGCCACTAAGTTGGCAACCAAAGCGGTAAATAAAGCTGCTGTATTAGGCGCAGGTATTATGGGCGGTGGTATTGCATATCAATCGGCCTATAAAGGCACGCCGATTATTATGAAAGATATTAATGATCAAGCACTTGATTTAGGTTTAACAACAGCAACCGGTATTTTAGCTAAGCAAGTTGAACGCGGCCGCATGAGCGTGAAAAAAATGGCAGGTGTATTAAATAATATTACCCCCAGTTTAAGCTACGACAGTGTTAAAGATGTTGATATTGTTGTAGAAGCCGTTGTTGAAAACCCTAAAGTAAAAGGTATTGTGCTAGCAGAAGTTGAAGGTGTAATCAGTGAAGACGCTATTTTAACGTCAAACACTTCTACTATTTCAATTGATTTATTGGCACAAAGTGTAAAACGCCCTCAAAACTTTTGTGGTATGCACTTTTTTAACCCAGTAAACAAAATGCCATTAGTTGAAGTTATTCGTGGCAAGGACACATCAGATGAAACGGTAGCCTCAGTGGTTGCTTATGCAGCAAAAATGGGTAAATCACCTATTGTTGTTAATGACTGCCCAGGTTTTTATGTTAACCGTGTTTTATTCCCATACTTTGCTGGCTTTAGTCAATTAGTACTTGAAGGTGCTGATTTCACGGCAATAGATAAAGTGATGGAAAAACAATTTGGTTGGCCAATGGGTCCAGCTTATTTGCTTGATGTTGTTGGTGTTGATACCGCTGACCATTGTACGGGTGTGATGTCAGCAGGCTTCCCTACGCGTATGAATAAAATTGATAATGATCCCGTTAGTACCTTGTATGCTAATGAACGTTTTGGTCAGAAAAATGGTAAAGGTTTTTATGACCATATGAAAGACAAGCGTGGTCGCCCAATGAAGGTGCCAGCACCTGTTGCTTATGAATTACTTGCGCCACATTGTGCAGACAAGAAAGACTTCACAACGGAAGAGATTATTGCACGTATGATGATCCCTATGGTGAATGAAGTCGTTCGTTGTTTAGAAGAAGGTGTGGTTGATACTGCTGCTGAAGCAGATATGGGCTTAATCTATGGTATTGGTTTCCCTCCATTTAGAGGTGGTGCAATTCGCTATTTAGAAACACTAGGACTAGATAACTTTATTGCGATGGCAGATAAATATGCAGGTTTAGGCGAAATATATCATGTAACTGATGGCCTGAGAGAAATGGCAAAATCAGGTAAATCTTACTTCACAACAGACGTTAAAACTAACGCATAACCCGAGGAGAATAAAATGAACGAAGTTGTAATAGTAGACTGCATAAGAACTCCTATGGGTCGCTCAAAGGCTGGTGTTTTTCGCAATGTACGTGCTGAGGCTTTATCAGCACATTTAATGAAAGAAATTTTAAAACGTAACCCTGAGCTAAACCCAGAAGATATCGAAGATGTTATTTGGGGGTGTGTAAAGCAAACTAAAGAACAAGGTTTTAACATTGCACGTAATGCATCATTGCTTGCAGGACTACCTAAATCTATTGGTGGCGTAACAATTAACCGTCTATGTGGTTCTTCAATGGAAGCCCTTCACCAAGCATCAACTAACATTATGTGTGGACAGGGCGATGTATTTTTGATTGGTGGTGTTGAGCATATGGGTCATGTGCCTATGATGTATGACGTTGATTTTGACCCAGCATTAAATAAGCATATTGCGTTAGCGTCAGGTAATATGGGTTTGACCGCCGAATTATTAGGTAAACAACACGGTATTACTCGTGAGATGCAAGATGCCTTTGGCGCGCGCTCTCACCAAAAAGCCTATGAAGCACAATTAAATGGTCGTTGGGATAATGAAATTGTAGCCACTCAAGGGCATGATGCGTCAGGTGCTTTAACGTTAGTTGAACATGATGAAGTCATTCGTCCTGAAACTACTGCCGAAAGTTTAGCTGCTTTACGTCCAGTGTTTGATCCAGTTAATGGTACGGTAACAGCGGGAACCTCGTCTGCACTTTCTGATGGCGCTTCAGCCATGTTAGTGATGTCAGCAGCGAAAGCTAAAACATTAGGTTTAACACCTCGTGCTAAAATTCGTGGTATGGGCGTTGCGGGTTGCGATCCATCAACGATGGGTTACGGTCCTGTGCCTGCTACTAAGAAAGCATTAAAACGTGCTGGCTTATCTATTGAAGATATTGAGTTATTTGAATTTAATGAGGCTTTTGCAGCACAAGCACTTTCTTGTGTAAGAGCATTAAAAGTTGAAGATAGAATGGATCAAATTAACTTAAATGGCGGCGCTATTGCATTAGGTCATCCGTTAGGTTGTTCAGGATCTCGTATCTCAGGCACGCTAATAAACTTAATGGAAGGGCAAGATGTAAATTTAGGCTTAGCTACTATGTGTATTGGATTAGGCCAAGGGATAGCAACTGTCTTCGAGCGAGTCTAATTTTTTTGCTGAAATTCTTTATTAACATCGTTGAAAGTACTCACAAATTCTTCGGGAAATAATTTGAACATCCGAAGGATGGCCTGAAAGGCGAAGTACAGGAAGTACGGAGTAATGACTAACGTCAACTTCGTGCTTTCGCCTTGTTACTAAAGTTTTCATCTGCAATATTAGAACTCTTTCTGTTAGCTATTAAGCAACTTGGCTATGCATTTCTGTTCAGGAAAAAGTGTTCCATCTATTGTAGGGGGTAATTTATTGCCCCATTATCGGACAGAAGCCCAACACTACATAGTGATGTTAAATATAAAAAAACCAGCAACTGCTGGTTTTTTTATAACTTCAATAAGAGAAGGGTGGTTAAGCAAAGGCAGCTTGTAATGGTGGAACCACTTGTTTTTTACGACTAAGTACACCATCAAGCCAAACTTTTCCGTCAGTAGTAGCTTTACCAAAAGCAGCTTGCGCTAGGTTATCATTATCACTCACAATTAGAAGCTCTGAGCCTTCTTTCATGATGTCTGTTAGTAACAACATTACGGTGTGGCGGTTACCTTCTGCTTTAAGCTTGGCGATATCTGCTTCTAAATCCGCTTTCATGTCATCAAAGATGGCTAAATCAATGACTTCTAATTGGCCGATACCGACAAGGTTATCGTTCATATTGAAGTCTTTAAAGTCACGTAGCACTAAATCGCGTACGGGTGTTCCAACAACAGCTGATTTTACTTTAAACATTTCCATGCCTAAATCGGTAGGGTTTTCAATACCGGCAATTTCAGCTAAAGCTTCAACACATTTTATATCGGCAGTAGTACAGGTTGGTGATTTAAAAATAACAGTGTCGCTTAAAATTGCGCACATCATTGCACCAGCGATATTTTTTGGAATTTCAACGTTGTGAAAGTCATACATCATTTTAATAATGGTGTTAGTACAGCCTACTGGGCGAACCCAAATCTCTAAAGGAGTAGAGTTGGTAATATCCCCCAACTTGTGATGGTCAATAATTCCTAATAGTGTTGCTTCATCTAAGTCATCAGGTCCTTGCGTGCGTTCTGAGTGATCAACAATATAAAGGCTTTCACCAGCATAACTGGTTTTTAGTATCGGTTGATCAAAGCCAAATTTATCAAGAATAAATAGGGTTTCAGGGCTGAGTTCCCCTAAACGAGCAGGTACTGTTTCTTCACCTAGGGTAGTTTTCAAATACGATAATGCGATAGCTGAACAGATAGAATCTGAATCAGGTATCTTGTGACCAACAACGTAATGTGGCATAAAAAGAGCTCTCTTAAAATTTTGCTTAAAATATTGGCAATATTCTAACAAAGTCTTTTTTATTTGGGTATAAAATTGCCTATAAAACATTGGACGAAAAATGAGAATTTTTTATATAAGCATAGTAAGAGACAAATTATAATTGATTTAATTGGCAATTATTCTATAGTGAAAGTAGGTGCTTTAACGTTTAGAGGTGAGTCATTTGTATTCATATATTGCTAGGCAACCGATACTGAACATTAAGCAAGAAACCGTGGCTTATGAATTGTTGTTTCGTGATGGGAAATCTAATTCTTTTCCTTGTATTAATCCAGATCAAGCAACATCAAAAATTATTATTGATAATCAACTGACGTTAGGTGTGGAAGAAGTGACGGGTAATTTCCCAGCCTATGTAAATTTTCATGGCGATGCCTTAATACATCTTCTTCCTAATTTCTTCGATCCCAAGAAAATCGTGGTAGAAATTCTAGAAGATGTCATCATTACCGACAAACTCTTAACGGCATGCGCGTTATTAAAACAAAAAGGGTATACGCTTGCTTTGGATGATTATGACTTTGATCCTAAGTGGGATGTTTTTTTCCCTTATATAGATATTATTAAGGTTGATGTACTTTCTCTTACTATACTTGAGATTAGTCGTTCTTTATTTAGATTAGAAAATTATAAGTTTACGTTGCTTGCGGAAAAAGTTGAAAGCCAACAAGTATTTCAACAATTAAAAACACTTGGTTTTACTTTGTTTCAAGGCTACTTCTTTGCTAAACCTGAGATACTTAAGAAGAAAAATATTCTTTCTTCAAAAAAATATATCTTGGATTTAATGGAGCATATTAATTGTACGGAATTTGATTTTGCTGCTATCAGTGAGATCTTTAGTCAAGATGTAGGACTTACCTATAAACTATTGCGTTTTATTAATAGCCCCGGTTATGGACCAAGTAAAGAAATATGTTCTTTAAAACATGCGCTGATATATATTGGTAACCTTGAGTTGAAAAAGTTTATTGCATTACTCATGCTTGCTGATTTAGCAGAAGAGAAGCCAGATCAAATTATAATAACTTCACTAATTAGAGCAAAATTCTGCGAAAAAATAGCGAGTATTAAAAAGGCTGGTCAGAACCCCCCAACTGCTTTTTTAACAGGGATGCTATCTAATATAGATGGGGTATTAGATCAAAGTATTGTTGAGGTCATGGATCTTTTACCTATACATAAAGAAATTAAAACGGCATTGGTTGAAAAAAATAATGACTTGGCTAGTTATTTGTCACTTTCTTTGGCTTTAGAGCAAGGACTGTGGCAGCAATCTGCAGCATTAGGTATTGATGAAAAAGACTGCTTGAATGCATACCAAGAATCTATTGTTTGGTCAGATGCTATGCTTGCGGTTACATGCTAACAGTTATTGTACGTTATAGAATAGATAAAAAACACCTTAATATTATGTGTGCTAAGGTGTTTTAGTTTTGTGCGTTATTTATTTTATTTATAGTAACTTAGGCAAGTTTCTACTTCGTTTTTAGACCCCATAATGACTTCTACACGTTGATGAATGCTGCTGGGTTCTATATCCATAATACGACCCGTACTCGTCATGGCTAGGCCTCCTGCTTGTTCAATAAGGAATGCCATAGGGTTTGCTTCATACATTAACCGTAATTTATATGGTTGCTCTGGATTTTTAGTGTCTGTTGGGTAAGTAAAAATACCACCACGACATAGTACACGATGAATGTCACCTACCATGGCAGCAATCCAGCGCATATTAAAGTTTTTATCTCGAGAACCTGTTTCGCCAGCAAGTAAATCATTAATGTAATTTTGCATGGGTTCTTGCCAAAAACGTTGGTTAGACATGTTAATAGCAAATTCTTGCGTATCTTTTGGTACTTGCACACCACGTTTTACCATAAGAAAACCGCCATGGGTTCTATCAAGTACATAAAAGTGTGTACCACTGCCTGTGGTCATCACTAACATAGTCGCAGGACCATATAAAACATAACCAGCACAAACCTGTTTATCACCTGACTGTTTGAACATATCAGGATTGCTGGCGTCCATATGTTCAGGGGCTTCGTGAATTGAAAAAATGGTACCAATCAGTGAGTTAATGTCAATATTTGAACTACCATCTAAAGGATCAAAAGAAACGATGTATTTACCTACCGCATTACCCGCAACAGAGCTGTCTTCTTCTTCAGATGAAATTGCTTTAACAAACCCTGATTCAAGTAAAATATCTTTGAATAGTTCATTGGCAACTACATCTAACTTCTTCTGAATTTCGCCTTGAATGTTTTCATCTAACGTTGATCCCATCAAACCACTCAAATGAGCTTGGCTGACACGGAATGAGATCTCTTTAGTTGCTGCTAAAATAGTTTTAATTAGTGAAATAAGATCTAAAGGAACATTGTCTTGGCGTAAAGCTGGTGAGAGTCGTTGCATTGGGTTACCTAATAGCGTTAAGTTATATTTATAAAAGATACAGGGATGATAATTGTTAATTTCAATTTAATTATAACAAGTTTCACTTTGCTTTCTAAAGTATTAACTTAACTTTATTATGCGTTTGTTAATTAACCATTTCTAATGTACTGATTTCGCAGTGAATATTGATAATTAATTAACCTGTATTTGAAGAGATATATAATTAAGATATTGATTTGTAGTTAATAAATAAATAGGGAACTGATTGTTTAATAGATTGGTAATTTTAGAAATATCAACTAAAAATCCCATCCCATGCTAAGGTAATAATGCCCTCCGTTGTAACCTGTTGGGGAATTTATAGGGTAGATAGCACCTAAGAATCCTGGCATACGGCCTTTACTATTTTCATCAGGATAGACATCAAATATGTTTTTAGCACCCAAAGCGACAACTAAATTATCTGTAACATGATAAGAAACTTCAGCATCAGTGATAATAATAGGGTCAACTTTTTCAATCAATGACACATCGTTAAATTGTGCATTGTAAAAACTCCCATAATAATTAAGGCGAATCGATGCGCTAACAGCTTCTTTAGTGTATCCGTATGTTAATACACCACGGTTTTTTGGAATGCCATCTTCTCGTTCTTTGCGTACATTACTGTTTGATATTGGGCTCTTAGGGTTAGTGACTTCTAATTCGGTGTTGGTATAGTTAAACGCTAATGAGAGCATATTATTACCCCCAGCAAACTCAAACGGTAAACTAGTCACTAAATCAATACCTTGAGTAATTGAATCAAAATCGTTAGCATAATATTGTATATTTGCTACGTTTGAGTTTATGCCTGAAGCAGCTAATAAAGGTGCATCACTTGCGGTGATTTCACTGGTAAATAGTGATAGACGATCTTTAACGTTTATATAAAAATAATCTAAGGTAACATTAACTATTCCTATTTCTGATAATATTCCAAAACTCACGCTGGTGGCTTTTTCTGATTCAAGCCCCCCACCTGAACGGGCAGTAGCGATAGGGCTTAAAGCACTAACTAATTGTGAGCTTTGCTGAGCAACGATACCATTTACAATAGAATTTGAAGTAGAAATACGTTGAAGCGTTGATTGACCAACAGTAGGCGCTCTGAATCCGCTACTGAGTGTTGAACGTATGGCAACATTGTCGGTTATTTGTAAACGTGCAGATAGTTTACCATCAAAAGTATTGCCTATATTGCTAATATCTTCATGTCTCATGGCAAGTGAAACAGAGAGAAACTCTGTAATGTCACCTTCTATGTCTATATAGACAGCATCAGATGTACGATTATTTTTATCGGCAGTCTCGAAAGAGAATCCAGGGAAACCATTTGCACCAATAGCTTCGCCGTTGCTAATAAAAGCTCCAGCTTCATAAGAGGCGCTATCTCCAGCTTTAATTTCAAATTGCTCAAAGTGGTTTTGGTAACCAAAGGCAACATTCAATTCTGACTCAAAACCAACGTCGATAGGGTACGTGAAATCAGCATTGAATAAACGCTCGGTTTGTATCTGAGAGCCTAAATCAAAATCGTTAGGTGAAAGCTCACCAAATGATGCATTAACACTATTACTTAACTCATAACCAACATGGTTCTTACCAATTACCAAACTAATATCATAAGTTAATTCAGCTTTGTTATTAGTTAATGCACCTCGCAATCCAGTTGCAATACTAGTATCGATTATTCTTCCTCCGAGCCTCGGGGTAAATCCCCCAGGAAATTGTTCATTAAAAGAAAAACAGTTAGGATTGGTGGAAACGTCTTTTAAGGTTTCAATATCATCTAAACTGCCTGGTACAGTTGGCGTTGGACAGTTACCTGTATTATCATTAGTCATGTCAAAGAAAAGACGAGTACCATTATTTGGATTAATAAATACACCCGCGCGGGTATTTGGGTGCCGATAAAAAAAGCTACTATCTATGTCGCGCCTTGCCCAGTTGCCAAACATATACAGTTGCTTATAGTTGTTACTACTCCCCAGATCCATTTCTAAATTACCCAAAAGCTTAATATTATTGGTTATATTTGGATCTCCCCAAATAACAACAGGGTTTTGTATATCTTCTATACTAACCCCACTATCAATTAAACTCTGCACTGCTGGGTCTTGAATACCACGAGAGGTTGCATCACTTTCTGAGAATTCAAATGAAAAATTCGCTGAGCCACTATCACTAATTTCAGTTCCCATAATGCCAGATAGCTCAAACTTAGTGCCATCACCTTCAAAGTATTGACCTGTTCGCATTTCTATTCTGTTTATTTCTGAGCTGTTTTCTAATCGAAAATTAATCACGCCTGCTATTGCATCAGAGCCATATTGCGCGGCAGCTCCATCACGTAAAACTTCGATATTTTTAAGTGAAATTCTAGGGATTGGCTCAAGATCTACCCCGTGGGCACCTATATTTACTCCTGATACGTATTCATAAATTGCACCGCTACGATGACGCCTTTTGCCATTAACTAATATTAACATGCTGTCAGTAGGTAAGCCTCTAAGGCTTGCTGGTCTTATTAGCGTGCCTGCATCACTGATTGCTTCCTGACTGACATTATATGAAGGAATAACATTTGATAATGTGGATAGCATATCGTTATTTCCACGAGCATTTATATCTTGTTTATGGATAATATCTAGTGGCGCCAATGCATCACTTGGTGATCGGTTTATCCGGCGAGAACCGATTATTTGAATACGTTCAGGTTCAATTGCTTTGCTTGCTATTTTTTCTTTATTTTTGATGGATTCGGTGGGCTTAGGGGCTGGTGAAGTTTTACTGGCAGCGAGGTCTTCTGAGTTATTATCTTTCAATATAGATGACACAACAATGACACGTTTTTCGGTTGCTATGGCACTTAAGGGAGTATTTACAAGAAGTGTTGCTAAAGCATCTGAAAGTGAATAATTTCCCACTACTGGGTTTGTAACAATAACGACAGAATCATCAAACGGATATAAAAGTGAATATCCAGATATCTCGGCTAGTTTATCAAAAGCAGCTCCCGCGTCCATTGCTGGTAAATTAAAGCGATAATGTTTGGTAGTTTGGCACAACAAAGGGTTGGCAAATAATAAAAAGGCAAAGAGAATATAAAATTTAATGTGTTTCCCTTTTCTATGGTTCAGTAGGAGATTAAACACTTAATTTATACCTATGCCTATGACAGTTTAATTGTACGTAACAGAGAGCTAACCAACAGATATTTTATGACCATAATTTAAGTTGAATTTTCAATTATACCCTCTTATTTTTATTTTGTAATGATTTTTAAGTTGCGAGTGATACTCAGGTATTCAAAGGCAAAATTTGTCAGAAATGATTATGCCCAAAAGATAAAAACCCCAGTTTCCTGGGGTTTTTGTAGGATATTTACATGGTAAGAGGTTTAATTTAGTGAAACATTATTAAAAGTCATATGTTGCTTTTAAATAATAAAAGCCACCATTAAAACCAAAAGGTGAAGTCTCATAATACTGACCACCCCAGCTATTGTTATCAGAACCTGTTTGCTCTGCAAAATCAAGTCGACTTGGGTATTCATCAAATATATTTTGTGCACCTACGCTGATTTTTAGGTTTTCCATGGCATGATATGTCACTTCTACATCCACAGTAACTTCTGCATCAGCATTAATTTCTGTACCAGGCTCGTCAGGCGTACCAATCCAATCTACGTGAACACCTTGATATTCGCCATAATAGTTTACACGCGTAAACATGCTAAAGTCATCCCAGTTTTGCGCCCAAGTGAATGTACCGCGATGATTTGGTAAATCATTCTCTAAACGAGAGACTTTACCAGCACCTGTAATGTCAGGAGTAAAGTCGTCAACAGTGGTTTTATTATAGTTATAAGCAAGGCTAAAGGTTGTATCACCAGCGAGTATAGCTGTTGAATAGTTAGCGACAAAATCGAAACCTTCCGTTGTTGTATCAAAGTCATTAGTAAAAAAGCTTACTTGTTGAATTGAATCTACGTTAGGAACGCCATCTGCTTTTAATATGGCTTTGTCTTCTGCTGATAAATCAAGCTTAGCAGATTGAGAAACACGATCGGTTACTTCAATATTGTAGTAATCAAGAGTGAAATGGAAATCGTTTACTGACCAAACGGCACCAAATGCCATACTTTTAGATTCTTCAGGTGTTAGCTCGTTAGCTCCTAACTGAACGGCTACCGCATTTGTCGGTGGTAATAATGCTGAATCAACTAACACACCGCCATCTAAATTGGTTTGAACATTTGCATAGTTTGCTTGACCAACTGTAGGAGCACGAAAGCCAGTACTGACCGAGCCACGTAATGAGAAGTCATCAGTGACATTATATTGTGCCGTAACCTTAAAGTTAGTGGTATCACCAAATGAGCTATAGTCTTCATAACGGATTGCATAACCCATTAAGAAATCTTCGGTAAACTGTGCTTCAACATCAACATAAAATGCATAGTTTTGACGAGAAAATTTACCTGCCGCTGACGGTTTAAAACCAGGGAAACCATTTGAGCCAATACCAAAGCCTTGATCTGTATAAGGCCCTGCAATGAACGAAGCTTCTTCACCGGCAATCACTTCAAAGGATTCAGTATGGTACTCGTAACCTCCAGCAATAATTAACGGCATTTCAAGGCCCACATCCAGCTCTTTAACTAAATCAATGTTAAAGAATTTCTCAAGTTGAATATGTTTACCCGGTGCAAAGTCACGAGGACTATCTTTGCCTAAAGAACCATTAATGGTATCAAAAATAATGTAGCTAGATTCATTTCGTCCCACTGAGCCACTCACGTCATACGAGAAAGTATCATCGATTTGACCTCGAGTACCCATGGTTAGCCCAGTATCAACTATGTTGCCACCAAAGTTAGGTGTGAAACCACCAGGTAATATTTCATTAAAGGCAAAACAATTGTCATTATTGGCAACGTTATTAATATAATCGTCTTGTGTTAAGACATTATTAGTAGTGATATTAACAGGTGAACAGCTTTCACCAGTACCTAAACCATCAAGATCGGCAATTAATAAATTACTTACACCGTCATCATCTGTGTCACCATTACTATATACGCCGCCACGCGTGTGCGGATTACGGTAATAGAAGCCGCCACGTACATCACGTTCTGAAAAGTTACCAAACATGTAAGCTTCACGATCGTTACCTAAATCTAAACCGAAATTACCAAAAATAGTAATATCGTCATTTACTTCTGGAGATCCCCAAACTTGTGTTAAAGGAGATACTGCGGTATTTCCCCCTGCTATCAGCGTTTTAGCATCAGAACGTTGTTCGCTGCGACTTGTTGCATCAGAGTTCTTGTATTGAAAACTAATATTAGCGAAGCCATCGGGGGTCAGTGCCATACCGATATTACCAGAAAACTCAGTTGTATCGCCATCGCCTTCATAATAAGAACCATGTTTTACAGTAAATGATCCACCCTCAGCATCATCTTTTAATACAAAGTTCATGACACCAGCTATCGCATCAGAGCCGTATTGTGCTGCTGCACCATCACGTAATACTTCAACTTGTTTTAATGCAGAGCTAGGGATAACTGAAATATCAGGACCTTGAGCCCCATCGTTAATGCCGCCACCGAGTAAGGCAATAACTGAAGCACGATGACGACGCTTTCCGTTAACAAGTATTAAAGTACTGTCTGATGATAGACCACGAAGGTTAGCAGGTCGCACTAAGCTTGCGGCATCAGAAATAGGGTTAGTATGAACGTTGAATGAAGGAACCGTTCCTTTTAGTACCTCCAACATATCGGTATTGCCTGATTTTTCTAATTCTTCCGCGCCAATCAAATCAATAGGTACTGGTGAATCATCAACAGAGCGTGGTGCGCCACGTGAGCCTACCACGGCTATGCGTTCAACCGCTTCTTCTTTAACTTTGCCTGAATTACTTTCTGCAGCATATGAGGGGGCTGTTCCTAATGCTACACCCACAGCTAGGGCTAACGTAGTAGTACGAAATTTTATAGACATGTTATTTCCTTCCTAATGGTAATCTAGTTTTATAATTATTTTGTGCTGTTGCTATTTTATTTTTCTGCAACATACACTAAAGAGCGGAAGGAATAGTAAAGCCGTAAAAAAATTTAATTTTTATTAAAATAAAAATTTTGACATTGAGAATAGTGGGGCGTTAGAGGCTTTAACATTTATAGTTCATGATAAAGCCTTAAAGGAGATTTATAACTTATTACGTTGATATTGTTAAATAAGTTCAGGTTGGGCTGTTAGATTTTTTTGGTAAGCAAAATTTTATTTGAGCCAAGCCGTTGAGATTCCATCCCAAAAGAAAGTTCAATTGCTTCAATTAATGCTTCGCTGTCTTTTAAATCAAAGCGGCCACTTATTGGAATCTGGTGCAATGAAGGATCTTTTAACACAATTTGTACATCAATATAGCGATTAATCTCTTCGACTACATTAAATAATTCTTCGTTATCAAAAATTAACTTTCCATCAAGCCATGAAAGTTCTCGTTTTATATTATCTGGTTTAATGTGAGTTAATTTGGGGGCTTGATTACTGCCTACAATAACTTTTTCACCTTTTACAATATAAATATCATCTTTTTTCGTGGCTAAAGTATTTAGTTTTTTGATATTGGTTAATTCAGTGTTTAGAGCAACTTTTGACATTTTAACTTTACCGTCAGTTACAGTCACTTGAACATTTTCAGATGCTAAATGCACAACGAATTCAGTACCAATTGCTTGAACAAGGCGGTCACCAGCATAGACAATAAATGGTCGACTAGGATCATGAGCAACTTCAAATAAAGCCTCACCTTTAATTAACTTAACCACTCTTTTGTTATCGGTAAATTCAGTTTCAATACGGCTATTGGTGTTTAAATGTATAATTGAACCATCGTCAAAAGTTGTACTCATCTGCTGACCTATTAACGTAGCATATGAATTTCTTTGAATATTTTCAGGCATTGCGAACCAAATAAAAAGAGCAATAAAACTTATACTTGCAGCTAAGACAAAAGGTTTAAAGATTGGTTTTAAAACAGGCCATAAAGAAACTTTTTTTGATGTTTTTTCATCACCAATATTAGCAAACACTTCGTCCATACCATCCCAGATATCAGCCATAGCATTTAATGCGACAGGATGTCTTTTATCTGCCAATAACCAAGATTTTAAATCTTTTCTTGATTGATCTGATAAATTTCCATTGTCTAGTCTTACCAACCACATTGATGCTTCGTCATCAATCGTATTTGTTGTATGCAGTGGAACTACTTTGTTGTTAGCATTCATCTTGTACGCTCTTCACTTGATTGGTTTAGATGTATTGGAAGTTTATGTTCATTAACTTCATATCCTTGAGCACAAAGCGATTGTTTGCATTGTTTTAATCCTGCCGCAATGTATTTTTCAACGGAGCTCACAGATACATCCATTTTTTTTGCAATTTCTTTATGACTTAAACAATAGAGTTTGCGTAAAAGTATCGCGCGGCGATGTTTTTCAGGTAATGCCCCTAACACTTTACTAAAACGTTCAAACTTAAGTTTTTGATATAATTCTTTTTCTACAGTATTCTCAACATCATCTTCTAATAAGGCTTCATCTAATTCAGTATGTATTTCTTTTGACTGTTGCATTAATTTTTTCAGTACTAAGTTTCTTGAAACAACAAACAAGTACCCTTTTGGTGAACTAATTTCTTGTTTATTATCTGAGCGTAAAGCCCTTATAAACGTTTCTTGTAAAATATCATCAACATCTTGTTGTTTAACGCTCATCTTCATAATCGAACGCACTAGGCCGTCTCTGCATGATTGAAAAGCGGTTAACACTTTATTGTTCGATTGTTTATTTGTAGACATATAATGTTTCCAATAACACACTATTCTCTTAAAGAGCTTGCTTGTGGTTTAATCCATAACTATTTTATATAAAAAAACCGTAGAATAGTTTTTTATTTTCTATTGCAGACATCTTCTTTGGCTGCAATGTTTGCTATTGATTCGTTATTGTTTTTATACCACAGGCAAGTATCTGGATTTTATCGTCTATCAAAATATACCATTAACATTAAACTTTTACTGTTTGTTTGACGTTAAATAGCCGTTGTAATGTTTCTGTTTTGGTGAGTACTACTAAATTACCTAATAATACAAAACTTAACCCAATAACCGTGTATTCACTCCAAATAAACCCTTCAACAATGGTTGAAATTAATACGGCAATAGCTGGAAAAATGATATTTGCGTACGAAGTTTTGTGCGAGCCAATACGTGTCATTAAACTAAGGTAACAACCGAAAGCGATCACTGAACCAAAAAGTGATAAATAGATTAATGAAGTTAAATAAGCAGGTTCAAATGAAAAAGTGAACTGTTTACCTTGTACTACTACGGCTAAGCCAGTGAAAATAGCGCCATACAGCATCCCCCATGCATTGGCTTGAACAATAGGAACATTTTTTTTCTGATTTTTGATAGAGAGCATATTGCCCATTGAAGCAGAAAAAGTGCCTAATAAACAAAAACCTAACCCCAAAAAGGTTGTTGCACCCAATTCTATATCTGTTAGCTGAGGCCAAAATAATGTCACAATACCAAATAAACCGAAAGTGCCGCCAAAATAAACTTGTTTAGTTATATGTGTTTTAAAAAAAACCTTTGCGTTAATAATGTTCATTAGCATTAAGGTTGAAAATGCAATGCAGGTTAATGCTGAATTAATGTGTTGTTGCGCGTTATAAAGCAATAAATAATTCATACCAAACAAGCAAACACCAAAAGCAGCAAACAGCATATGTTGTTTCAAAGAAAAAAGCATGGGTAAGCGTTTTGCTTTCGCAAAAACAAATAAAATAATTGCAGCAAGCAGAAAACGATAAGATACCGAAGCTTCTGGAGCAACATCGCCCAGCTGGTAATTAATGGCAATCCAAGTTGATCCCCAAATAAGTACGGTAATTAGATATAGAAAACTATTACTCATTGTTTTTCCTTTGCTGCTGATAGTCACATTTAACAGCCCTATGTCATTTTGTTGTGTGATTTCCAAATAGAGAATGACAGTATAGTGATTATTTGTTCTAATAACATATACAAAATATTAAAAATGGAACCTATACAGTTTGTTTTTTGAAGGTCTATATTATGCAATTACTGGATAAATCATCAACCGCTTTTTTATATCAACAAGTTATCGATTTTATTGGCTACCAACAAAAAACAGGTGCTTTATTACCAGGTGATAAATTGCCGAGTTTGCGTAAGTTAAGTCGTCAGTTTGAAATTAGTGTACCAACGGTAAAGCAAGCATACATTGAATTAGAACGACAAGGCCGTATTTGCGCTAGACCTCAATCAGGGTATTATTTAACGGCACAGCAAGCGCGTACTCTACAGCCTAGACCTAAAAAATGGTCTCATTGTACACCGACAACTGTGCAATGTCGTAATATGATAGAACAGGTTTATCAGGCAGTTCATATGCCAGATACTGTCGCTTTAGGTATTTCAAACCCTATTCTAGCCAATCCACCAGATAAAACACTGGCAAGATTAATGCGTTCTGTGATTTCTAAAGTCGCTGAAAAAGCTGTTAGCTACGGGCCCGTGACAGGCGATTGTAAACTACGTATGCAGTTAGCGCTTCGTTATCAAGAGCAAGGAGTAGCTATTAACCCTGATGACATAGTGATTACTAATGGTGCACAAGAAGCCTTGTCTATTGCGTTACAGTGTGTCGCTAAAAGTGGTGATGTTATTGCCGTAGAGTCGCCTTGCTTTTTTGGCATTATAGAGCTTATTGAAACCTTAGGTATGCAAGCGTTAGAAATTTACACTTGTACCGAAGACGGTGTTTGTTTAGATGATTTAACTAAAGCAATAAAAGAGCATCCAATCAAGGCGTGTTTATTCTCTTCAGCAATAAATAACCCTTTGGGTTCAATGAAAACAGATACCCAACGACAAGCAATGGTTAGTTTGCTTGAGCAACAAGGGATTCCGTTAATAGAAGATGATGTATACAGCGAATTGTACTTTACTGATCGCAAGCCTAAACCAGCGCAACTATATTCAAAAAATGGCTTGGTTATGACGTGTTCATCATTTTCTAAAACGGCAGCACCAGGCTATCGAATTGGTTGGTTGTTGCCTGGAAAATTTGAAGAGCAAGCTAAACGTACAAAGCGTGCTCAATCATGCTCTACACCGTTGTTACAGCAATGGACATTAAATGAATACATTCAAAGTGGCGACTATGATCGCCACTTAAGTGTGCTCCGTAAAAAATTAATTTATAACTGTGAACGTATGCGTGCCTTAATTGCTGAAAGCTTTCCTAATGAGGTCTGTATTTCTAAACCTCAAGGGGGAAGCGTGCTGTGGATTAGGTGCCAGTCGCACGTTAATACCAGTGAATTTTTTCAAGAAGCATTGGAACTAGGGGTTAGCTTTGCCCCTGGTATGATCTTTTCACCTTCAGCAAAGTATGCCAATTTTATGCGAGTTAGTTTTGGTGTTCAGTGGAATACACAAGTAGAAAACGCCGTGAAAGCATTAGGTAAATTAGTGTTTGAATATACATATAAACAATTACAGCCATAGAATGAAATACCATGAAGTTAGAGAATTCGAAACAAGTATCACTTAAATTAATATTACCTTTACTCGCCTCAATAATGGCATTGTCACCGTTAGCGATTGATATGTATTTACCAGCCATGCCTATTTTGTCAGAGTATTTAAACACTGATATGTCAATGATACAAAATTCACTCAGTATTTATTTATTGGGATTTGCGTTGGGATTAATTATATTTGGCCCTATGGCTGATAATAGTTCACGTAGAAAAATGGTGTTATTTGGCGTAGGTGGCTTTTTAATTACGAGCTTACTATTACCTTTTGTGACTAATATAGAGCAGTTTTTGTCACTACGCTTTATACAAGCTTTTATTAGTAGTGCAGCAACCGTTGTAGTACCAGGTACCATTCGTGAATATTATCAAAAAGATACAGCAAAAGGTTTGTCGTATGTGTCAATGATTATGATGCTTGCTCCTATGATAGCACCGAGTATTGGTAGTCTTTTATTAGTGGTACACAGTTGGCAGTTAATTTTCTATGTTTTAGTTTTATATAGCGCAGTCGTTTTATTACTTGTTATGCGTTATTTACCTGATGTTGCACGAAGTGAAATGAAAAAAAACAATCAAGTAAACTTTTTGGGGCGTTACAAAATTGTGTTTTCAAATAATGAAGCTCGTCTAGATATTATCAGTTCAATGATGGTTTCGTTGGCTTTTTTTGCTTATATTACTGCTATTTCTTTTGTTTATATAACGGTTTATCAAGTCACAGAAGTTAGTTTTAGTATACTTTTTGCCATTAACGTTTTTGGGTTAATGACAGCGCATTTCATTAATACCCGTTTAGTTGTGCGAAAAGGTTCAAGGAAAATGTTGTGGTATGGCTTAATTCTGTCTGTTATTACGTCTGCCAGTTTGTTTTTGGTAAATTTAGCCTCAATGCCCTTAGTTTATACTGTATTGTCCATATTACCATTGATGGGGAGTATTTCAATGGTTGCCGTTAATGCTGATGCTTTAGTGCTAACAAAATTTCCAGAACAATCAGGTACTGCGACAGCGGTTATTGGTACGTTACGTTTTGGTATTGGGGCACTAGCAGGCCCTATCATGGCCTATTTTTACGATGGTAGTGCACTGCCATTTGCAGGATTGATGTTTTTTTCTGTATTGTTGGTGTTACTATGTCAATTGATAAACTGGCTTAATGGGAAGGGGACTATGACCCCTAAGGAAACATAATGAAAAAAGTCGCTGTAATATTAAGTGGTTGTGGTGTTTATGACGGAAGTGAAATTCATGAATCGGTATTAACTTTGCTAGCTATTGAGCAAAATGGTGCCAGTTATCGTTGTTTCGCACCAAATATTGAGCAACACCATGTAATTAATCACTTAACAGGTGAGGCTAGTGAAGGTGAACACCGTAATGTTTTAGTTGAATCTGCTCGTATTGCTCGTGGTGATATAGAAGATTTAGCCGAACTTCAAGTAGAAGAATTTGACGCCTTGATTGTTCCCGGTGGTTTTGGTGCGGCAAAAAACTTATGTAATTTTGCTTTAGATAGCGATAATTATAATGTAAATGATCAAGTACTAAGGGCTTGTCAGGGGTTTGCTAAAGCAGATAAACCTGCAGGTTATATGTGTATTGCACCTGCCATGTTGCCACTTATCTACCCAAAAGGTGTGCAAGGTACTATTGGTACAGATGCTGGTACAGCATCATTAATTGAAGCTAAAGGCTTGATACATCATAATTGTAATGTGGATGATATTGTCATTGACCATGCCCACAAATTAGTAACTACGCCAGCCTATATGCTTGCAACCTCGTTAAATGAAGCAGCCTCAGGTATTAATAAATTAGTTAAAAGTGTGTTGGCTTTAACCCAATGATCCTAAATTTTTTGAACAACGGCATTTTTTTTGTCGTTGTTTTCTTTTTAACCTTAACTCAGCCTAATGCCTATGCTAGCAATGATGTGTCGAATAGTTCTATGAAAAAACCTTCTGAATTTACATTTCACCTTTCTGAATTTGAAAGAAAAGTTGCAGCAAAAATGGCACTCGATATTCGTTATTTTTGTTCAGAAAAATTAACTAACAAAACTGAAAAATGTTTACAACCCGTCACTAAACTACCAGTAGAATTAGCTAACATGATTACTAATACTGGCATTGGTAGTGTTGTACTTTTTGCTGAAAACTTGGCATCAACTAAACAAATTATTCAATTAACTCATGACCTACAAAAATCTGCTTTAGCGTCTGAATCAGGGCAAGCGTTAATTATTTCTATTGATCAAGAAGGTGGCAGGGTAGTACGTTTACCTCAAGCCACATCATTTTCAGGCAATATGGCCATAGGTGCTACTTACCATACAAAAGGAATACAGTTTGCAGTAGATACAAGCACCGTTATCGCAAAAGAATTAATCTTGCTAGGCATTAATAATAATTATGCTCCAGTGGTTGATGTAAATACCAATGCAGATAACCCTGTGATTAATACGCGTTCTTATGGTGAAGAACCACAGCGTGTTGCCGACCTAGGCGTTGCGGCTGTTAATGGTTTTCAACAACAAGGCGTTATGGCAACGTTAAAGCACTTTCCAGGGCATGGCGATACTCATATTGATAGTCATCTTGGTTTACCGTTAGTTGCACATGATTTAGCCACAAT
Source organism: uncultured Colwellia sp. (assembly GCA_965305135.1). Taxonomy (GTDB): domain Bacteria; phylum Pseudomonadota; class Gammaproteobacteria; order Enterobacterales; family Alteromonadaceae; genus Colwellia. The sequence goes on along the minus strand of CBDLPA010000023.1, from coordinate 17,477 downwards.
AGAGAAAAATGATTTAGTACCATTTCAAAGGGCTATCAAAGAAAGTTCGCCAGCAATGATCATGACGGCACATATTCAATATCCTGCTTTAGATGATTCGATAATTGAAAGTAATAAAGGTGAAAATATCCTTCGACCAGCAACTATGTCGCGAAAAATTTTAACGGATTTATTAAGACATAAAATGGGTTTCGATGGGCTGATTGCTACGGATGCACTCGATATGGCGGGTATTGCCCACTATTTTGATGAAGTGACGGCGGTTGCTGAAACATTTATTGCGGGTGCAGATATAGCTGTTATGCCTTTTAAAATAAGAACAAATGAAGATATTAGAAGATTTTATTTATTGATTAAAGCTGTTGCGCAAAAATTATCACAAAGTGTTGGTAAACATGGATTTTCAATAGAAGAAATTACGCAATCTAACGTGAGAATTAATCATTTTAAAGCAAAGTATATACGTTTGCCCACACGTTCTGTAGCAGAACAAATAACGATTGCTGAACAAGAAATAGCACAATTACAGTACTTAAAGCTTGAACAGGCCTTAGCTGATAGCTCAGTTGTACTATTAACTAATAAGTTAAATGAATTCCCCCTTGAAGCTGTAAATATTACCCGCATACACTTATTTGTTTTGAACTGGCAAGAGTTTGGCGCTTTGAAACATGCAATTTTATCCCATTGGCAAAAATTGGAGTTATTAGCACCACAAATTAGTGCAACAGTAGTAGCTGAAGCTGATGCTCAAATGCAAATTAAGCAGGGAGAAAAATTAGCAAAAGCAGACTTACTTATCGCAACTGTTGACACTAAAATAGCGAGCGTGGTTGATATTGGCGGCGCAGAAGATATTCTAACACAAGTCTATTTATCAACTGAACAAGATAAAGTAAGTTATCAACAACTACTTAGCCTTCAACTTCAACAAGCGAAGCAAAGAAAAATACCCAGTGTTTTAGTTGCTAAAGGATCACCCTATTTACTAACGCCTTATAACGATATGACTGATGCAATACTGGTTACTTTTGATGATCGAATATATAAGAAAGAGGCTAAAATATCCTATAGTCCAGGTTATCAAACAAGTATTGCTATTGTATTTGGTCAGCAAAACCCACAAGGACAGCTACCCGTCAATTTACATAGAAAATAACCACAGTAAGTGTATGGTTTTACTAAATTAACATTTTTACAAAATGTACATTATTCTGATTATTTACTACACTAAATTTATATAAAGTTAGTTAAGAGTATTTCGCATTTCTTTTGATGTTGGTTAAAATAAATTAAGGAAAATAGCTTATGAATACTGTAAATAAGACGTTAATTCACGGAGGAATCACCACCGGCGTTTTAATACTAGATCATAACTTAACATTAATTGATGTTAATGAACCATATCTCATGATGACTGGTTGTAATAAGGATGAGATACTAGGCACTTCAATAGATAAAGTTGATGTTGATTTAGCTGAGAAAATTGCTGAAAATAAAGATGATACTGCATTTGGCTATTTTCATTCAGTTATAAAAAATAAAAGGGTGAAACAGCTTCCTGTTGAAGTTTGCTTTTTTTCTCAATATGTAGAAACTAAAAAACAAACATTATTGTTTATTAAAAAAGTAAGTTACGAAAATATAACTCAATATAACCTTTCAATTATTGAACAAATTTTTGACCACACTAATGAAGCTATTATTGTAACGGATAATCAAGGATATATACAAACGGTCAATAAAAGTTTCTCCAATATAACCGGTTATACACAAGCCGAAGTGGCAGGCAAAACTCCAGCCATACTTAATTCGGGTAAACAAAATAAGACTTTTTATCAACAGTTTTGGAAAAAACTAGTCACTGAAGGTTGTTGGCAAGGTGAGATTTGGAATAAACGAAAAAATGGTCAAATTTATCCTCAGTGGTCAAATATTAGTAGTATTAAAGATAACGTAGGGAATATCTCAAATTATATATGTCAGTTTTCTGATATAACTAATCGAAAAAAATCAGAAGAAGAACTACATTATCATACTTATCATGATGTTTTGACTAGCTTACCCAATAGACATTTATTATTTGAAAAGCTTGAATACTTAACTGAGCACCATAATGAAAAGCCAACCTATTTTTGTGTATTTTTTTGTGATTTAGATCGATTTAAATTCATTAATGATTCATTAGGGCATGAAGTGGGAGATGAATTATTAAAGAGTGTTGCACATAGGTTAAATGATAGGTTACGAGATAATGATATTGTAGCAAGAAGTGGTGTTGATGAATTTATTATTGTTATTGAAGGAAAAAAAATAACAAAAAATTTAGATAAGATTTCTAAACAAATACTGTCATTCTTTGCAACTCCTTTTAAAACAAAATTTGGTGCATTTAAAATAACGGCCAGTATTGGCGTCAGTCAATTTCCTACAGATTCAACTGATATTAAAGAACTCGTTACTTTTGCTGATGTAGCCATGTTGAAAGTAAAAGAGTCTGGAGGGAATCACTACTTGTTTTTTGATACCAAAGAAAAAGAGTTAATAAAGCGGCGATTAGAGCTTGATGGCGAAATTAATGAAGCCATTGAGAAGCAACAATTTGAAGTATGGTATCAGCCTCAGGTTAATGGTAAAACTCATGAGGTGTATGGTATTGAGTGTTTAATTCGTTGGAGACATCCTGAACAAGGAATTATTCCACCTAACTTGTTTATTCCTATTGCAGAAGCCAATGGCACAATTAAAGAATTGGGTTACTTTGTTTTAAAAAGTGCATGTAAGCAATTAAAAATATGGCGAGATAGTGAGGTATTTATTGGCACTATGGCGATAAATATCTCGTTAAAGCAGTTTGATCGAAATGACCTTTTCTCTCAGGTAGAACGTACATTAATAGAAGAAAATATTCCTGGCAATGCTATTGAACTTGAAGTAACTGAATCTATTTTTTCTGAAAATAATAATCATCATATTCCTGTTTTACGCGCATTAAGACAATTAGGTGTTAAAGTGGCTATTGATGATTTTGGTACGGGATATTCTTCTTTACAACGTTTGAAAAGGTTGCCAATTGATAATGTAAAAATTGATAAATGTTTTGTTGATAATATTGAGCATAACAAGCATGATGCTGCTATTGTTAAAGCAATAATACTGTTATCTAAAACATTTAATATTGAGTTAATTGCTGAGGGGATTGAAACACAAGAACAAGCTGATAAGCTATGCAAGTTAGGTTGTTATAACCAACAAGGTTACTTATATAGTAAACCGCTTAATGCAAAGAACTTTGAGCAATGGATTATTGGCTTTAAACAAAGAAACAGAAATGTAAACCTGCAGCAATAAAAGGAGGATTGTCCGTGAGCCCAGATAAGGTATTTAACCATACCGATGTAGTTATGGTTTACCAAGACCGAGAAGTTGTTGAACCCACCATAAAACAAATTATGGAGCTAGGGCTAGACTTTAAAGCATATAAACATAACCCTAAAATAATGCATGATATGGCAAAGATGGAACCTAATGTTTTGCTATTATCTTCAAACGATGTAAAAAACACAATACAGTACTATATCGATTATTTGGAAGAATATGAGCAAAATATTGCCCCGCATAGTGCCGTATTGCTGATTAATAATAGGGAAACACTTAATGCCTATTTAGCTTGTGAAAATGGGTTGTTTGATAATTACGTTATTATCAATCCCTTAAATGAGCCTTATCGACTAAAGCTTGTTCTGTTACAAGAATTACATATAATAGAAAGTCACAAAAATAATAGTTTAGATTTGTTAATATCCGAAGGCGAAGATCAACTTGCCTCATGCATTGAGCATGGTGTTGCACTTAAAAAATCTTTTATACATAAAGTAAATCAATGTGGAGAAAGCCTACTTTCGGTTACAAATCATTCTTTTGAAAATATAGCTGATATGGAGGCTAAAGAGGTTTTACAAAACTTAATTGGTCTTTCTATTGACGAAATGAATGATAATGTTTCAGCAGATATTCAAAATATTTTAGCGCAATTAAATCAATTAAAGCTAAATCATGACTCAATAAAAGAAACGGTTGAAAAACAAAATACGCAGAATAAAAAAACTGCGATTGGTGTTAATACTAAGTTATTAACTTCTGACGTAGAAGATGATACACAGTTTAAATCCTCTCGCTATAAAGTGTTAATTGCAGAGCCCTCAAATTTATTTACACGTGTCATTGAAGAGATATTTTCTGAAACTGTTTTTAAGTATTTGCTAGTGAATGATGGGGAGTCAGCATTGTCACAAATAACACAATTTAAGCCCGATGTTATATTACTTGCATACGATTTACCTAAAATTAATGGTCTTGAGGTTACCAAGATTATCCGCAGAGAGGGGAATAAAGTACCGGTTATTGCTTATGCCCATCTTCGTGATAAATACGTCCTTAGAGAATGGAGTCAACAGGGGTTGAGTAACTATTTAATTAAACCTTTGAAGAAAAGTGTTATTTTGGCTAATGTAAATCATGCGGTGAAAAATCCAGATGAAATAGTTACTTTTGATGAAAGCTCTATACAAACTGAAATTCATTGGGAGCCAGAATACTCTGTTGGAAATGTCGATATGGATAATCAACATAAAGAACTGTTTGAGAGTATCAATGAGTTTTTTCGACAAGACAATAAACAGTCTGCCATTATTTTGTTTGAAAGCTTATCATCTTATATTGATTTACATTTTGAGTCGGAAGAAAACTTGTTAAGACAAATTAACTATCCGCTAACTGATGAACATATTAAAGAACATGAAGAATTAAGACATAATTTTAATACACTGAGAAAAAGGCTTGATCATTATGATGTTGATATACAGCATAAAATCGGTATGTTTCTTTATAATTGGATGGCAAATCATATTGTGAAATCTGATATGGAATATAAAGCTTATGCGCTTTCAATAGAAGAAGAAAGCTTTAGCCAATAAAGCTTTATCCAATAAAATAATGATGGTAATGTTGGGTAATATGCGAGAATAAAAAACCCATAAATAGTTATGGGTTTTGGGCTGCGTTTGATAAATAAGTGGTTATGAACGGTTTAATAATAAGTATCTTGTTTATTATGCACTTGTGGGTCTTCTATGATATCTTCAAATTCAACCTCAAAATTGTTGTTGTTACAAGTATCTGCCATATAAATTTTGCGTGTTGAACCGTCAATCCAAGTAACAGTACCACTGCCTTTTCTACTTCCGCATTTCATACCGATGTGAATATCTTTGAATTCCATAGTTTCTCCTTATCATTTATTACCAATGATGCAAATACTTAGATTAAATAATAAACAAATAGTTCAATGTCTTTAAATTTAACATCAAAGAGGTAGAACTATTGCATGAAAATTAATTCAGCATTGCTGTTTTTTTATTCATAGAATGATTTAGTATAGAGATAAAATTGATATTTGCTAGTAACTATTAGGGTAAAAACTCAGTGCCAAGGGTACAACCTCTGCTAGCCCCTGTTACTGCAGGCATATTGCTTAAGAACTTTTTGTCATAAGCGAATGCTAGCCAAGCAAAGGCAATTGCTTCTAACTGATCTGCATCTATATCTTTATGATTAGTAAGAAAAAGTTCGTACTTAGACGTTTGCTTTTTTAACTGTTGATTTAGTTGGTTTTTTAAATCTTTGTTATGAGTACCACCACCACATAGGTATACTTTAGCGGTGTTTTTACTACCCGATTGATGTTGTTTAATGGCATTAACTATCGTCACTGCAGTAAATGCAGTCAGCGTCGCTTGTACGTCTTTATTGCTTATTTGTGCATGCTTGGTTAAGTATTGTTGTAGCCAAGCTAAATGGAAGTACTCTCTTCCTGTGCTTTTAGGGGGGGGAAGTTTGAAATAATTGTCTGATAATAATTCATGTAGTAATTCTTTGTTAATTACACCTGTAGCAGCCCATTCGCCATTTTTATCATATTTAAATTCACTGTCAGGGTTGTGTAATTGAAACCAATCATCCATTAATGCATTGCCAGGACCAGTATCATAGCCAAGTACTTTTGATGTGTTGCTTGCTGGTAAAAAAGTCAGGTTAGCAATTCCCCCTATGTTTACTACAAAAGCATCAGAAGAGTATTTATCAGAGGTACACGTTTGCAGGTTTTCACTATGCTTAGTTTCACGAAAAATAGTTTGATGAAATGCAGGAACTAATGGAGCACCTTGTCCACCTAATGCCATATCTTTACGTCGAAATTGGCCAATTACGCGGATATTCGTTAAGGTTGCTAACGTTTGACAGCAACTAATTTGTAAAGTAAAGGCATCAGTTTGTAGCGGTCTATGTCGAATGGTTTGCCCGTGATTACCTATAGCTATAATATCAGAATGTGTTAATTTTTGTTGTGCTAAAAAATTATTAATTGCTTGGGCGAAAAGTTTAGCCAATGCAACATCTAAGGTAAAAGCTCGATCAATTTCATTGTTATCAGGCGTATACAGAGACTTAATTTGCTCTGCTATTTCGTTACTATAAGGGTGATAATAGCTGGCGTGGTGTTTTAGCTTATGTTGACTATTAAAAGACACTAAAGCTAAATCGATACCATCGGCACTGGTACCTGACATTAATCCTATATAATATTTTAGCTCATGACTCATTTTAATTACCTGATCTTATTTAATCACTGTTGTGCGGCACGTTTTTTCCATCAGTAGACATAGACAGTATAGTATGTTTTGCATTATTTATTGCTTGCAAACGCTCTGCTGCAAGTGCGGTAAATTCGGCCTTATATTTTTTATTTATGGGTTTAGCGTCAGGTAATTTTACCGTTCTAGGATTGCGGTGCACACCATTAAGCAAAAACTCATAATGTAGGTGTGGACCAGCGGCTAGACCTGTTGAGCCAACATTTCCAATGAGTTGACCTTGTTTGACGCGTTGACCCTTTTTAACTGCACGCTTTGAAAAGTGCAAATACTTAGTGACTATACCATTTCCGTGTTGAATAAATACATAATTGCCATTGTATTTATTATAGGTTGAGTGAGTTACCTTACCATTACCAGCAGCAACAACGGGTGTGCCTGTTTTAGCCGCATAATCAACACCTCTATGAGCCTTCCAGCGCTTTTGTACTGGGTGAAAACGCTTACGCTTAAAACTAGAACTGATGTATTTAAAATTAACAGGGGCGCGTAAAAAAGCTTTACGCATACTTTTACCATCAGGTGTATAGTATTCACTGTCAGTAAAACGTATCGCTTGGAAAGAATCATCTTGATTAATAAACTCTGCCGCTAAAATATTACCGCTACCAATGTAGTCACCATCAACAAACTTTTCTTCGAAAATAATATGGAAACTATCACCAGCACGTATATCCAAGGCAAAATCAATATCCCAGCCAAAAATATTGGCGAGTTCTATAATTTGTCTGTCGGTTAATCCAGATTCAGAGCCAGCATTCCAAAAGTTAGTGCTGATTGTACCGTGGGCAAATTTTTCACGAATTTCAACATTTTTACTTTCTTTGTATGACTGATATGTGTCACCCACTAAATTGATGTAGAGCGTATCTACTTTTGATAATGGGTATTCTAGTGCTGTTATTCTTTTTTCGTCGTTTGTGGCAATCCGCAGTGTATCGCCGACATTCATTTTAAGGAGTAGTTTACTGTCTTTACCTTCAGCACTACTGATGGCATAAGTTTCTTGAGCACTAAAACCTAAACGTTTAAATATTCGTGCGAGTGAGTCACCATTGCGCACCGTGACACTTTGCCATGAAATGTTACTTTGCTGTGCTGAGTTTACTGTGGTCGTAATCTCAGTATCATCTGCGTTTTGGCTGTCGCTTGGTGAAGGTATGTCAATTTCAATGGGAATAGTTGAAGGGGTATCGGTTGTTTCTCCAGGCATTGCAACTTGATAACGCTTGCCAACTTCGAAACCTTGAGTGTTTGTATTTTTAACAGTTAGTTCTTGCCCTGTGGGCAATAAAACTAATATTAACGCCAGTGCACTGATACCAATAATAAAAGCTCTATGTCGTTTGGGAAGTGTTTGGAAAGCTTGATATAGGCTTTGAATGATGCGGTGCACGTTTTTTAATTGACGCTGTATTATTTGTTTATTATTCACGGAGATATTTGTTTAATTAATATTGAAAAGGGGTAATAAGTACGAAAATACAATAACTACTGTTGTTATTTGTGAGCCACTATAGCAAAGTTTTTATCAATGTTTGTATAAAAACTTTGTAAAATAAAGTACACAATAGCATTTATACTTTTATGTAACCGCTAAAATGAGTAGAATTCAGTTATTGAAATAAATATCACTATGGAACTAAAAATGACCGATGTTAGTCAAGCGTTTGCTGAATTAAAACGTGGTGCGGAAGAAATATTACTAGAAGAAGAATTATTAGACAAATTAAAAACGGGTAAACCTTTAAAAATTAAGGCTGGTTTTGATCCTACAGCGCCAGATTTACATCTTGGTCATACCGTATTAATTAATAAGTTACGTCAATTTCAATTACAAGGTCATGAAATTATTTTCTTGATTGGTGATTTTACTGGCATGATTGGCGATCCAAGTGGTAAAAATGTGACACGTAAACCACTCACCAAAGAAGAAGTACTCGCCAACGCAGAAACTTATAAGGAGCAAGTATTTAAAATTTTAGATCCAGCTAAAACTATTGTAGCCTTTAACTCCACTTGGATGGAAAAGCTAGGTGCTGCTGGTATGTTAAAACTTGCTTCACGTCAAACGGTTGCTCGTATGATGGAACGTGATGACTTTAAAAAACGTTATGCCAGTGGTCAAGCTATTGCCATACACGAATTTATGTACCCGTTAGTACAAGGTTGGGATTCCGTCGCGCTTGAATCAGATGTTGAACTGGGTGGTACGGATCAAAAGTTTAACTTATTAATGGGGCGTGAATTACAAAAATCAGAGGGTCAACGCCCACAAACTGTGTTAATGATGCCTTTACTTGAAGGTTTAGACGGCGTACAAAAAATGTCTAAATCGTTAGGTAACTATATTGGTATAACTGATAGTCCGTCTGATATGTTTGGTAAGATCATGTCTATATCAGATGTATTGATGTGGCGCTATTATGAATTACTAAGCTTTAAACCCTTAGCTGAAATTGAAGCGTACAAAACAGACATTGAACAAGGAAAGAATCCGCGTGATGTAAAAATTGATTTAGCGAAAGAGTTAATTGCTCGCTTTCATGATGAAGCTGCAGCAACAGCTGCACACCAAGAGTTTATCAATCGTTTCCAAAAAGGGGCAATGCCTGATGAAATGCCAGAGCTTGAACTTATTCCTGAGGGCGGAGAAATTGCCATTGCAAACTTACTGAAAGAGGCTGATTTAGTCGGTAGTACATCAGATGCTTATCGTATGATTAAACAAGGTGCGGCTAAACTTGATGGCGAAAAAATTACTGATAGAAACTTGGTAATTACTCGCGGTAGTAACGCGGTTTATCAAGTTGGTAAACGCAAGTTTGCGCGAGTAACGGTTAAATAATGGTTTAAATACTAATATAAATAGGTTACAAGATATGCCATACGTTAATATTTAGTAACCTATTTTATACTCATTTCATCATCATGTTGTTGTCTACACATCAGTCTAGAATTAGTGAACTAAAATTACTAATCTCTTAAAAGGACTAATAAAAGTTTTTCTTTAGTCTTATCAAACACCCTCTACAAATTTTTTGATCTAAATCATAACGATTATTTACTAATAAAGTAGACTGTGGCATATTGTCGCAGTGGTGCTTTATTACCATTTGCTGTTTTGTATTAAGAATAGGATGCTTGATGTTATTCAGTCCCGTTAAAAATATATTGAAAAAGATCTTTATTCTTTTAGGTCCAGTATTCTTTTTGTCTCTAGCTGTCATCTTTCCTGCGCAGGCATTATTTGTTAGCCCGCCTAAAGACCCAATGCCTTTAATTAAAGAAATTTTCCCCGAACAAACAAGAATTTCTGAAAAAATGGCTGCTAAGGAAGGTGAACCGTTAATTTGGACTGTTTTTGGTCAAGATCAAAACCAAAAAGAAGTTGTTTTGGGCTATGCTTTTGAAACCAATGATTTAGAGAAAATCCCCGCTTATTCTGGCGAGCCAGTCAACATGCTTGTGGCCATTAACACAAAAGGTGTTTATTTAGGAGCCAAAGTACTTGAACATCATGAACCTATTATTTTAGCGGGAATTCCTGAGTCTAAACTACACAAATTTGCAGAACAATATGATGGTCTGACAGTAAAAGATAGGCTAAAAGTTGGTGGAAACAAAACAGAAGGCGTTATTCACATTGACGGCTTGTCAGGTGCTACTGTTACCGTGATGGTGATGAATGTTGCTATTGTTAAATCAGCCATACAAGTGGCACGTTCTTTAGGCATTGTTAAAACTGGGCAAGAAGCTATTCAACCTATGGGTACTATACACCCTGATGTGTTTGAAAAGGCAGATTGGTTAACATTGCTTGGCAATGGTGCTATTCGCAAGCTGTATCTTAATAGAGAAACGGTTGATGAAGCTTTTGTTGGTACAGAAGCTGAGCATATAAATGAAGCCAGCCCAGAGCAAAAGAAAGAAATGTTTGCTGAAATTTACTTTGCACAAGTGGATATTCCTTCGATAGGACGAAATTTACTTGGTGACAGTGAATATGAATATTTAATGTCTACCCTAAAACCAGGTGAACATGCACTTATATTAATGGGACAAGGTTATTCATATAAAGGCTCTGGGTATGTTAGAGGCGGGATATTTGACCGTATTCAAGTTTTACAAAATGGTGATGCTTTTGCCTTTAGAGATTTAGATCATACCAGAATCACCGATCTTGCAATGGATAACTTGCCAGAATTTGAAGAAAAATCAATTTTTACCATTCGTGCTCATCATGATTTTAATCCTGCATCTGACTGGCAATTAGAATTATTAGTTCGTCGTCAAACAGGGCCTTTAGACAGTATTTTTACAAGTTTTAAAGCTGATTATCACACGCTAGATCAATATGTAGATCGTCCGCCATTGATTTTACCTGAGCCAGAGTTGTCGTTAACACAGCAAGTGTGGAAAGAGAAAAATACTGAAGTTGTTATTTTAATTATTTTATTGGGTATTGTAGTGATGAGTTTGTTCTTCCAAGACATACTCGTACGCCACCCAACTTTTATGCATAATTTCCGTCATTGCTTCCTAATTGTTACTGTAGTCTTTATTGGCTGGTCGTGGGGAGGACAATTATCAGTAGTGAATGTATTTACTTTCTTACAAGCCTTTATGTCAGACTTTTCTTGGGACCTCTTCCTGCTTGACCCGATTATCTTTATTTTATGGGGTGCTGCTGCTGTAACTATGATTCTATGGGGGCGTGCAGTTTATTGTGGATGGTTATGCCCATTTGGTGCGCTACAAGAGCTGATAAATATCTTTGCTCGTTATATCAAAATTCCCCAGTTTGAACTGCCTTGGGCTGTGCATGAGCGTTTATGGGCAATTAAATACTTAATTTTATTAGCATTGTTTGGTCTATCAATGGAGTCGCTAGCCCTGGCAGAACAATTTGCTGAGATTGAACCTTTTAAAACAACGTTTTTGCTGAAGTTTGATCGTGAATGGCCTTTTATTATATATGCTGTAGCTCTACTCGTTATCAATGTATTTAATCGTAAGTTCTTTTGTCGCTATTTATGCCCACTAGGCGCAGCGTTATCAACCAGTAACAGTATTCGTTTATTTAGTTGGTTACGTCGTCGTCCAGAATGTGGTCAGCCTTGTAAAACTTGTGCAAAAGAGTGTGAAATTCAAGCAATCAATCCTGATGGTGTAATCAATATGAGAGAGTGTCATTACTGTCTTGATTGTCAGGTAACTTATTTTAATGAAGAAAAGTGCCCACCACTGAAAAAGTTGGCGCGAAAAAAAGCAAAATATAAAGAAACAGAAATAAATGTAAAAGAAGTCGCATAAATTTTATTTATCAAAACATATTAATATTAAAAGTAAGCACAACGGAGAAAAGCAATGAGTAATGAAGAGAACAAAAATAATGACGTCGCATTAGATAATGCAGACCGCCGAAAATTTTTCGGAAAAACAGCACTCATTGGTGCTGGAGTTGTTGCTGCGCCAATGACAGCTGCTATGTTTGCTGCAACGGCTAAGGCACAAGCGAAAGAAGCTGCAATGAGCCCTGTTGTTCACCCAGGTGAACTAGATGAATACTATGGCTTCTGGTCTGGTGGTCATTCAGGCGAAGTACGTATTATGGGTATACCTTCAATGCGTGAGTTAATGCGTATTCCAATGTTTAATATCGATTCCGCCACAGGTTGGGGCTTAACGAATGAAAGTAAGCACATCAGAGGCGATGGTGATCACTTCTTAGCGGGTGACTCTCATCATCCTCATATGTCAATGACTGATGGTAGCTATAATGGTAAATATGTATTTATCAACGATAAGGCTAATAGTCGCGTAGGTCGTATTCGTTGCGACATCATGAAAACAGACAAAATATTAACTGTACCTAATGTACAGGCTGTACATGGTTTACGTGTGCAAAAAGCACCTTATACCAAATATGTTGTTTGTAATGGTGAATTTGAAATTCCAATGAATAACGATGGTAAAGCTGGTATGAAAGATGTTGGCACCTACCGTTCGTTATATAATGTGATTGATGCAGAAACCATGGAAATGGCTTTCCAAGTGATGGTAGACGGTAACTTAGATAACACTGACGCAGATTTTGATGGTAAATATTTTGCTTCAACTTGCTATAACGCAGAAATGGGAATGAACTTAGGTGAAATGATTTCATCAGAGCGTGATCATGTAGTGATCTTTAGTTTAGCCGCTTGTGAAGCTGCATTAAAAGCAGGTAAATTCAAAACATATAACGGTAATAATGTTCCAGTATTAGACGGTCGTAAAGGCTCTGATTTAACACGTTATATTCCTGTTCCTAAATCACCTCACGGTTTAAATACTTCACCAGAAGGTAAGTACTTCGTAGCAAATGGTAAATTATCACCTACAGTGAGCGTTATTTCTATTGCCAAATTAGATGACTTGTTTGCAAATAAAATTAAACCGCGTGATGCTATCGTCGCTGAACCAGAATTAGGTTTAGGGCCGCTTCACACGTCTTTTGACGGCCGTGGTGATGCTTACACTACGTTATTCTTAGATAGCCAAGTGGTTAAATGGAATATTGAAGATGCAATAAAAGCCTATAATGGTGAAAAGGTTAATTATGTTCGTCAAAAATTAGATGTTAACTATCAACCAGGCCATAACCATACATCGCAAGGTGAAACGAGAGATGCAGATGGTAAATGGTTAGTTGTATTATGTAAGTTCTCTAAAGATAGATTCTTAAATGTTGGCCCATTAAAACCAGAAAATGATCAGTTAATTGATATTTCTGGTGACGAAATGAAGCTTGTTCATGATGGACCTACTTTTGCTGAACCACATGATTGTATTATGGTTCACCGTAGTAAAGTTAAACCTAAAAAAATATGGACACGTGATGACCCGTTTTTTGCCCCTACAGTAGCAATGGCGAAAAAAGATGGTGTTGACTTGATGACTGACAATAAAGTTATTCGTGATAAGAAAGACCCTAAAAAAGTACGAGTATACATGACATCAGTTGCACCAACCTATGGTTTAGAATCATTTGATGTGAACCTAGGTGATGAAGTGACTGTTGTGGTAACTAACCTTGACCAAGTTGAAGATGTAACACATGGTTTCTGTATGACTAACCACGGTGTTCAAATGGAGATTAGCCCACAAGCAACATCGTCAATTACTTTCACTGCCGACAAACCAGGTGTTCAATGGTATTACTGTAACTGGTTCTGCCATGCTTTACACATGGAAATGCGCGGTCGTATGTTTGTTCATGCATAAAATTCAGTGCCATTGGAATTTTTAAATTAACTTAGCTTGATTTAGCATAGAAACATAAAGCAATGAGAATCTTTAAAGCTCAATATCGCAAGGTGTTGAGCTTTATTTTTATATTTTGAAAGTGTTTTTATCGTTATAATTAAGTAACTTTTTACTTAAGATCAACAGACATATAGTTTAAAATGTTATGCTGTTATTCTTTTAGAACTTAGTGATGAATTTCTCTTGTTACGTTTGAATAAAAAACACCCCCTAATATTGATTTTACTCGTTTTTTTGAGTGGCTTTAGCCAACTCATTTTTGCTGAACAATTTTCAGTGTCTGTTACTGATGATCTACAAAAAGTGCTTAATGCAAGCCAAGATGGCGATACTGTGACATTAACTGCAGGTAAGTATATTGGTAATTTTGTTATTGAAAAGCAAATTACCCTGCGTGGTGAGAATGACAGCATTATAGATGCGCAAGGAGAGGGACATGCACTTACTCTCAAGAACTCTTTTATTACAATAGATAATCTTAATATTATCAATTGGGGTCATGATCTTACCGAGCAAACATCAGGTATATATTCTAATGAAAAAGTTGGTGTCAGTTCAGACAAGAAAAAAGCGGAAGGAATAGTCATTAAAAATACTGTTTTGTCTGGCGATGGTTTTGGTATTTGGCTTAATAATATTACCAAAGCAAAAGTATTTAATAACAAAGTGCAAGGAAACTTAACACTTCGTTCTGCAGATAGAGGCAATGGTATCCAGTTATCTAACGTGACCCATAGTCATGTATTTAATAATGAAACCTATAAAACACGTGATGGTATTTATGTTATCTCTAGCCAGAATAATTTGATAGAAAATAATACCATGCATGATTTAAGGTATGGTATTCATTATATGTATTCCTATGATAATACAGTAAAAAATAATACAGCATACAATACTCGTGCGGGTTATGCCCTGATGAGTTCTCGGCGTTTAACCATTACAGGTAACAAAACAACAGACAGTGAAGACTACGGCTTTTTATTAAACTTTATTACAGAGTCTACTTTTAGTAATAACTATATTAAAAATGTATGGACTAAGTCTGAAAATAAAGTGTTAGGGCGTGATGGTAAAGGCTTATTTGTTTATAACTCAGGTTATAATACTGTTGAAAGTAATATTATCGACACAGCTGAAATTGGTATTCACCTAACTGCTGGCTCAGAAAATATTAAAATTTATGGTAACAACTTTATTAACAACCCAACACAAGTAAAATATGTTTCAAATAAAAAGCAGGAATGGAGTAAAGATGGCCGAGGAAATTATTGGAGTAACTATCTTGGTTGGGACATGAATAACGACGGCATTGGCGATGCTATTTTTGAACCGAATGATGGTATTGATAAACTAGTTTGGCAATACCCAGAGATGAAAATGATTATGGATAGTCCTGCCATTTTGATCCTACGCTGGATACAAAAACAGTTTCCAGTATTAAAACCGCCAGGTGTGAAAGATAGCTTCCCGTTGATGGCTCCTTTTAACTCTATACACAATACGGAAGAAACACCAATCTTACAAATTAGCCACATAAAGACAATGTCTGTGCAGGAAGAAGAATTATGAATACCCCGTTAGTTTCCTTAATTGAGGCTGGAAAAACGTACGGTCAATTAGACGCTTTAAGCGCAATGACTATGTCGTTAAATGAAGGCGAAGTACTTGGTTTGTTTGGTCATAATGGTGCAGGTAAAACTACCATGATGAAGCTTATTTTAGGTGTTATTTCACCTAGTCGAGGCAAAGTGGAAGTGATGGGCATGGCTCCTGACTCAAAAGAAGCGTGGAACTGTCGTAGTAAAGTAGGTTATTTACCTGAGAATGTAAGTTTTTATGAACAATTAACAGGTTTAGAAGTACTTACTTACTTTGTTAAATTGAAGGGTTTTTCTAAAGCCGCAGGGAAGAAACTGGCTGTTGATTTATTGGAACAAGTAGGTATTACTCATGCGATGAATCGTCAAGTGAAAACGTATTCAAAAGGCATGCGTCAGCGCCTTGGTTTAGCACAGGCGTTTATTGGAGAACCCAAGTTATTATTACTTGATGAACCCACTGTGGGTCTTGACCCTATTGCCACACGAGACTTTTATAAAACTGTGGATCAACTCAAATCTAATGGTTCAAGCGTTATTTTGTGTTCTCATGTGTTGCCTGGTGTTGAGCAACATATTGATAGAGCAATGATTTTATCTACAGGTAAATTATTAGCGATGGGCACTTTAAGTGAACTACGTCAACAAGCAGCTTTACCTGTTGTGATTAAACCTCTTTCCTTCAAAAAAGGAGGCTTGAATGGCACAGTAACTCAAGACGCAATACTAAATAGTTTTATCACTGGTACTTGTCCTAATACATTGTTAGTGCCAGAAAATGAAAAACTTGCGGTCTTAAAACAATTACTTAGTTTGAATGATCTTGACGATATTCAGGTTGAATCTGCGAATTTAGAACAAGTTTACCAGCACTTTCTTTCAGCGCATGAACTTTCCGAACAACAGCTTTCTGGAAACAATAAGACTAACGGAGGGCAAGGTTAATGCATCAAATATTTACCGTAGCAAATAAAGAATTTCACGATGGACTCAGAAATCGTTGGTTGGTTTCCATAACACTTATTTTCGCGCTACTTTCTATAGGGCTAACTTATTTTGGTGCGGCTGCGTCAGGAGCTGTTGGTGTTGCATCTTTATCAACCACGGTTGCTAGTTTAGCTAGCCTAGCTGTTTTTTTGATCCCACTTATTGCGCTATTACTTAGCTATGATAGTTTTGTTGGAGAACAAGAAAGCGGTACATTATTATTGTTATTAACGTATCCCTTAAGTAAAAGCCAGTTGCTGTTAGGCAAATTTATTGGGCAGGGTGGAATTATCGCGCTTGCGACGTTATTAGGGTTTGGTGCATCGGCTGTTGTTTTATATATGCAAATTGGCGATACCGCTATTTTAAGCACGTTCGGTATTTTTATTATTAGTGCTATTTTATTGGGATTAAGCTTCACTGCTATCGCATATTTAATTAGTTTGTCGGTAAGCGAAAAGTCAAAAGCAGCAGGGTTTGCATTAATTACTTGGTTCTTGTTTGCTTTGGCATTTGACCTTGCTTTACTCGCTTTACTTGTTGGAGTTGAAGAAGGGGTTACTCAACAAGGACTAACACAATTAATGATGTTAAACCCTGCAGACATTTTTCGACTTGTTAACTTTGCTGGATTAGACAGTAGTGATGTAAATGGCGCTTTATCAGTTGCTATTAATGCTAGCCTATCACAAATGCAGCTATTTTCTGCATTAGTCGCTTGGGTTGTTTTACCATTGACATTAGCTATTTTTATTTTTAAGAAAAAGAAACTTTAACTAAGGTTTAATACCAATTTGATTAAATTTCTTCCCAACTCAGAGCTTCATTAGCGAGCTTAGAACAAGGAAAATTGAGTAAACATAGT
>CBDLPA010000022.1:0-71709 GCA_965305135.1 uncultured Colwellia sp. | reverse complement strand
AAAAAAAGCAGGATATTTTATGGTTTAAGTTGACGTGGGGAGTCATACCAACGCCGTTTTAAGCGGCAAATTGCAGTTGGCTAAAATGTGTGAGGTACGAACAACAGCCAACTGTAATTTGTCCGACTTGAAAACCCTTGTTAGGTGTTACTTTCACGAACAAAAAAGAACACTGCTGCAAGTTGAGCAAATATGATTGCTATAAGAGCAATTACCATATTATTTGTATTAGATATAGCCGATTGCTGATACTCAGATTCTTTTTTCAAAGCTTCCATTTCTTTTTTTAAAAGTGGGATAGTTACTGCAATTTGAGCTTTACTTAAGAATAATCCCTCTAAGTCATCTGTTCTTTTTTCAAGTTTTGACAACATTAACTGATCACCATCAATGATTGTCTTTTGTTTCAAAATTAATGAAGCACTTTGTAACTGTTTTTCAAGTACATCAAGTCTATCTTGAACGTTCTTCCAATCAGCAACAAAAACTGTTTTCTCTTTTACTGTGTCTCCACCAAATATTTGGGCATAGACAGTTAATAAACTAAGTCCAAACGCAACAGCAAAAAATAAATTCGACTTCCAGTTTTTCAACACACACACTCCTTGTAACACCTAACAGCTTATTGAACACCATTTTGGGGGTTTATAACACCCCAAAACGGCGTATATTACGTGCATTAATAATTTCATTAAAAAACACCTTTGTAAACAAATGATTATATGTATTTTAAAATAACCTTTGTTGTTACGCCCCAAAACGGCTTGTAATAATGTTATTGGACAAAACAAAGCTTACTGTCTATACATACAGTAAGTTATTATTTATGAGTTTAGCTAAATGAAATCACCTTTTTTAACACTGATCAAAGAGCATATGTATAAAAAACGTTATGCCAAGCGCACTATTGAAGCATATTTATTCTGGATTGCTGCGTTTATTCGCTTTCATAATATGCGCCACCCTAGTTCGATGGGAGATACCGAAGTTGAGTTATTTTTAAATCATTTGGTCAACACCCGAGATGTTGCTAAAGGCACACAAGCGCAAGCATTAAACGCGCTGTGTTTTTTATATAAAGAAATAATTAATGCGTCACTGTCTTTATCATTAAATTTTATAAAAAGTGAGCGTCCTATAAAATTACCTGTTGTACTTACTCACACAGAAGTCACAGCGTTATTTAAACACTGTAGTGCAAACCACTATTTAGCCTGTGCTTTATTATATGGTAGCGGTATGCGGTTAATGGAAGTGCTATGTTTGCGCGTTAATGACATTGATTTTGATTATAAATGTGTACGAATTTGGGATGGTAAAGGTGGCAAAAACCGCGTAGTAACACTTGCAATTGAGCTTATTCCGCTATTGCGTACGCAAATAAAATTAGTTGAAAACTTTTTACAGCTTGATCTTAAAAATCCGTTGTTTAGTGGTGTGTTCATGCCTCACTTATTACGTAAAAAATATCCTAGCCACAATAAGCAGCTTAGTTGGCAATATTTATTTGCCTCTCATAAATTAAGTATTGACCCAGAAAGTAAACAACTTAGGCGCCATCATATTGATGAAAAACAATTACAACGTGCTGTTAAAAAAGCAGCG
Organism: uncultured Colwellia sp.; assembly: GCA_965305135.1. GTDB lineage: Bacteria > Pseudomonadota > Gammaproteobacteria > Enterobacterales > Alteromonadaceae > Colwellia. The sequence goes on along the minus strand of CBDLPA010000022.1, from coordinate 70,104 downwards.
TTTGATGCCCAAATTGATAAACATGTGACTCCACATACTTTACGTCATTCATTTGCGACTCATTTATTACAAAGTGGTGCTGACATAAGAACCGTTCAAGCACAATTGGGGCATAGTGATGTGCGTACAACACAAATTTACACGCATGTTTTACAGCAGGGGGCAAACGGTGTGATCAGTCCATTCTCACGCATAGGCGCTAATTAATTTAGCCCCTAGAATGTATACGAGAATTATTTTCAAACTATGTACCGACTTATTTGCTAGTAATAACCCTTTTACGTTGTTCTTCAATGCCCATAGCTAAAAGAAAAGGGTCGGCTTTTTGTTTAGCAATAAAATCACTTTTTTCCTGTAAACCAAGCCAATTATGTTTGATCAAACATTGAGCGACAGCTCCACCTAAGGTAGCACCAGGGCCTAGTATAATTAATTTGTCTGGTGCATATTCTTTAATAGCCACTTCAATGGCTTTGCTAAAATTATAGGCATCGGTTACTTGTGTACCTAAGGTGTAATCGTATAGTTTGTTGGTGTCACAGCTATAAGGTTGCCAGATCTGCCCTAGCCCATCAATTAACGGAATTTTTGGTGGTTCAAATAACTCTGTTGATAAAAGAGATCTGGCTTTAATAGAAATATCGTTTAACAAGGGAGTATGAAAAGCTGCATGGTTAAATAAATTCATGGGGTACCTGTCTTGAATAACGGGCAATTTTTCTTCTAACGCTTTTAAACCTGCTTTATTACCACCAAAAACTAAATAGCCGCCTAAATGAATAGAAATATACACTTCATTTTTACTGTCTTTATTTACTTTTGTGAGCCATTGATTGATTTGTGAAATGGTTTCGCTGTTTTCTTGCCACTGATCATTAGTGATTGGGTAAATCATTTGTCCACCCACTACGCCATCAGTCATCATAGACCCCATGGTATTTATTAATTCAATAGAGGCGTGTGAATCTAAGGCTCCAGCAACCGCTAAAGCAATATACCAGCCCATTGAATTACCCGTAACAGCAACAATGTCATATTCATCACGGTTAATTGATTGAAAATCGGCTAATGCACAAGCATAAATTAATGCCGAAGCATTTTCTCCTGCGGTGTGCTGACGCATATTATATTGCGCCATGCTATCAAGTTCATTGATGCTAATTTGACCTTGTAATTGACGATAGTTATCGATTATTGAGATTATCTCTGTTTTATCAGCGTGCAATCGCTGTAAATAACCGAGTTCTTCTTTATTGTACGTTCCGCGTCCAGGGCAAATAACAACAGCGCGTTTTTTTTGATTCGTTATGTGTTGATTACTCGTATTCATATTATTTCTCACGTAACCTTATGATGTTTTACGCCAATGGGTTGTTTTTATTGGATTGATTTTTTTGTAACAACGTTGTTGCTGCCTCAACTATGCCGTTTGCAGAGGGCAAAACATGATAGGCCGCAGCACCCAATGGAATAAAACTGTCTTGAGCGGTCAGTCTGCTAATATTCGGAATGTTGCTATCATTTTTTGCATGCGCTTCATGTATAAGTGTCATTAAGGCTTCACTGATGGAACCCGTTTGGCGACATTCGTCAACAATCAGTATATTGCTGCACTGAGTTACTTGTTCAAGAATACCTTGTTCATCTAATGGCGCTAACCAACGTAGATCTACCACGCGGCAATTAATGCCTTGTTCCGCTAATATTTTTTCTGCCTGTCTTGATAAGAAGTAACCATTCCCGTAGGTTAAAATACATAAATCTTTGCCTTCGCCAAACACTGATATTTTTTGATCAACCTCTGCTTTTGCTGATTTAGGCTGAACATATTCAGATGTCCAAAGACCATCGCCCTCTTCATGTAAATCCTTAGTCATATACAATGCTATTGGCTCTAAAAACACCACAATACGTTGCTGCTCTTGCGCTAATTTCACACAGCTTCGCATCATTTGTACTGCATCAGCACCGTTTGATGGACAAGCAATAATTAACCCAGGGATATCACGGAAAACCGCAAATGAATTATCATTATGAAAATGACCGCCAAAGCCTTTTTGATAAGCCAGCCCTGCAATACGTATAACCATGGGGTTGGTATATTGCCCATTAGAGAAAAAAGGCAAGGTGGCTGCTTCGCCCCGTATTTGATCTTCGGCGTTATGCACGTAGGCTAAAAACTGAATTTCTGGTATTGGTAAAAAGCCATTATGAGCTAAACCAATTGCAGTACCTAAAATTGATTGTTCATCTAATAAGGTATTGACCACGCGGTTTTCACCAAAGCGCTCACATAATTTTGCCGTAACGTTATACACACCACCTTTTTTACCAATATCTTCACCGCACATCACAATGTTTTGATGTTCTGCCATTAAATCAAGCAACGCCCAGTTAAGTAGCTTGGCTAAATGTTGAGGTTTACTGAGGTTATGCTTTTCATGTGAAAATAACGATAGCCGTTGATTATCATCAACTTTGACATGATGTTTATTTTTGCGTGCAGGCGGAACAATACTCGCCATAACTTGTTTTGCTGTTGCTAATTTAGGTTTTGATGCTGCAGCATCAGCAACGTGAGCTACTCGGTTCTCAATATTATTATACATGTCGATTATTTGTTCAGCATTTAAAATGTTGTTTTCTAATAAAATACGCGCACTGTGTAGTAGGGGATCTTGAAATTCGTTTGCTTCAATCTCTGACATTTTACGGTAAACAAATTCAGCATCAGAGCCAGCATGCCCAAGTAAGCGTACTGTGCGCATGTGTAAAAATACGGGTTTACGTAATTTTCTGGCAATATATTCTGCTTCTTTAGCTTTTTGGTAAGTATCAAGTATATTTAAGCCGTCGCAATAAAGGTAGTGAATTCCTGTTCTATGTTGATAATTAGCGGCAATCCAACCTTTAGGCGTTGATGTTGAAATACCAATGCCGTTATCTTCACAAATATAAACAATAGGCATTGGAATAGATTGATACGCTGCCCAAGCGGTACTGTTAATAGCACCTTGAGTTGTAGAGTGATTAGATGACGCATCACCAAAATTACAGACTACAATGCTGTCATTAGGCATTTCTGCTTCTATATTTAATCGTTTAGCCAAATCAACACTAAAGGCAGCTCCCATGGCTTTAGGTAAATGTGACGCAATGGTGCTTGTTTGTGGTGGAATGGCTAACGTTTTGCTACCCAACACCTTATGGCGACCACCAGAAGTAGGATCATCTTTAGACGCTGAAAAAGACAGTAACATATCATACAGTGGTGTTTGCCCAGCAACTTGTTTACTTCGTTGAATAACAAAGGCACCACTACGATAATGTAAAAATGCCATGTCGCTTGGTTTAAACGCTTTAGCATAAGCGGCATTACCTTCGTGTCCTGAGCTTCCTATGGTATAAAAGCTTTGCCCTTTTTTTTGCATCACACGTGATTGCAAGTCTAAATGGCGACTCATTACCTGTGTTTCAAATAGGTCAATAACGGCTTGGTTAGTTAAACCAACCGCTTCTGGTGTGAGTAAAGAATTTGACGTGGGTAGATTACCGCTACGCACAAAGTTGATAAAATTTTCTTTTACCAATTGATTACGATCTGACATTGGGATTCCACTTTTTCAGCAAACAAAATTTGAGATAGTTAACGTTAAAGCGCGATTAAAATCCCGCCTACGGATAATTAATTACTTGTCGGCATAAAACCCAACCTACAAATTTTGCTTTTGTAGGTTAGACGTTAGCTCATCAACAGAACTATTAATAAAAAGCTTGTAACCCTGTTTGTGCTCTACCTAAAATTAATGCGTGCACATCATGCGTACCTTCGTAGGTGTTTACTGCTTCTAGGTTCATTACATGACGAATAATGTGGAATTCATCACTAATACCATTACCACCATGCATATCACGGGCAGTACGAGCAATGTCTAAGGCTTTACCACAAGAGTTACGCTTTATAAGCGAAATAGCCGTAGGTGATAAGTCGCCTGAATCCATTAGCCTTCCTGCTTGTAAACAAGCAAATAAGCCTGTGGTTATGTCGGTTTGCATATCAGCTAGTTTTTTCTGAATAAGTTGAGTAGCCGCTAACGGACGACCAAATTGTTCACGGTCTAAGGTGTATTGGCGAGCACCATGCCAGCAAAATTCTGCTGCACCTAACGCGCCCCATGCAATACCGTAACGGGCTTTATTTAAACAACCAAAGGGTCCTGACAAGCCTTTGGCATTAGGTAGTATATTGTCAGCAGGTACAAAAACGTTATCCATAACAATTTCACCCGTAATTGAGGCACGTAATGAAAATTTACCTTCAATTTTAGGAGCGCTTAACCCTTCCATGCCTTTTTCAAGCACAAAACCACGAATCACACCATCAAGTTTGCCCCACACAACAAAAATATCAGCGACGGGTGAGTTAGTAATCCACATTTTTGTACCCGTTAAACGGTAACCACCGTCAACTGCAACGGCTTTGGTTGCCATGCTTGCTGGATCAGAGCCTGAATTAGGCTCAGTTAAACCAAAACAACCAATGTATTCACCTGTTGCTAGTTTAGGTAAATATTTCATACGTTGTTCTTCGCTGCCGTAGGCATAAATTGGGTGCATTACTAACGAAGATTGCACACTCATTGCACTTCGGTAACCACTGTCTACACGCTCTACTTCGCGAGCCACTAAGCCATAAGTTACATAATTCACACCAGCACAGCCGTATTTTTCAGGAATGGTTGCGCCTAATAAACCTAAGGCACCAAGCTCACGCATGATCTCAACATCAAAATGTTCATTGCGATTCGCTTCAAGTACCCTTGGCATGAGCTTTTCTTGGCAATACTGATGCGCACTATCACGGATCATTCGTTCATCTTCTGATAGTAACGACTCTAATAACAAAGGATCTTGCCAGTTAAAAGAAGGAGACTTGCTTGAATTAGCTGTTGAGTTTGACATGTGTTAAAGCACCTTTCATAAGTTGTTATAAGTTATTTCTAAAACAATGAGTATTGCATATATTTGGATAATAGATAAAACTTAGTCAAAGTTAAAATATTCTTTTTCTTTATCTGATATAGTTTTTACCTATACCTAAGTAAATTAACCTACAAAGATTAAAACACCGAGTAAGTATTTATGGACTTGAAAAGTTTACATTATTTTGCATCTGTTTATGAAAAACGTAGTATCAGTGCAGCAGCAAAAACATGCTTTGTTGCTCAACCTTCAATATCGGCCGCTATTCATCTACTTGAACAGTCATTAAAAACATCATTATTTATTCGACATGCACGCGGGGTTAGTCCAACAGATACAGGCGAAAGGCTTTACCCATTAGCTAAACAATTATTGGGACAAGCAGATGCTATAAAAAATCTTTTTTCTGATCAAAGTATTGAAAAATCATTTTATTTAGGAGTAACGCGCGGACTTGGAGTGGAACGTATGTCGGCATTACTTAAAGATTTCACCTCAGCACAAGATTATATGCAACTAACTTTGGTGCCGCACAATGAAGCCTGTGATGCCCGTATTATTATTAAAGAAGAATTAAATGAAGCTGAAAACTACTTACCTCTATGGCAAGAAGAGTACCTGTTAGCATTGCCTTATAATCATGTGCTTGCATTAAAAGACTCTATTACGATAAAAGATTTAGACGGTTTGCCTTTTATTAAACGTAGTCCGTGTAATGCATGGGATAGTTTAAACGACACGTTAACCTTGGCTGGTATTACTTTAGACATAAGAGCAAAAATTCAAACAATAGATTATGCCCTAGGGCTTGTTCATGCCGGTTTAGGCTGTGCGTTAGTGCCCGCGTCACCTGAAATATTAAATAAATTTGAGATTGTTTTTTTACCTATCGATGGCATTCGCTTGGTGCGAGAAGTTGTGCTTGCTTATCAAGATTCTTCAGACATTATTGACACGTTAAAACAACTGGTCATCAAGCACCGGCAATAAAAAACCGTGTAATTCATCATTTTATAAGGTTATTACCACGGTAAAAATACTTTTTTTACTATTTTTAATGATAAATATAACCCTGTAAATTCAATTACTTAATGGTAACACGTAACCAGAAGTATTGATAAAAAGTATACTGTTTTCATCAATAGTAATACCAACTAATAAAACCAAGCCAACTTGCTGCTAATAATATCCACGGTAAACGATTATTATTATTTTCGATGTGCTTTGTATTAGGGGTGTTAGCTATTTCAGTATGACTTTTTTGCGCTTTTAGTTGTGCTTTACGTACTTTGTCACGCTCACGTAATTTTTTGTTCTGTTGTTTTTTATATTCAGCGATACCCTTTTCTATCCCCTGAGAAATTAGCTTAGTCTGCTCTTTAGTTTGATTAGGTCGTTGTGTGCCTTTGGCAATTTTCATTGCTTGCTCTTGAACTTCTTTTGATACTTTATTCATGCAGTTACGGTATTAACCTATCCTTTTGTTTCACTATTTATTATAAACGAATTAGCGTATATTAGGCGCTTCGATAGAACAGTCAACACAAAGAGATACAATGTCACTATTAACCCCATTACTAGATCGTATTACCATAGAGCCTTCAACCACTGCCACCGCTTGTGTAATCTGGTTACATGGTTTAGGTGATTCAGGCGCAGGTTTTGCGCCTGTAGTACCGTTATTAAATTTACCGCAAAATCATACAATACGTTTTGTTTTCCCTCATGCGCCTGAGCAAGCCGTAACAATCAACAATGGGTTTGTAATGCCCTCTTGGTACGATATTAGGAACGCTGATTTGCATAACCGAGCAGATATGGAAGGTGTGCTGCAATCTGAGCGCTCAGTGCGCGCGTTAATTAATGAGCAAATTAATAACGGTATTAAAGCAAGTAACATTATTTTGGCTGGTTTTAGCCAAGGTGGTGTTATGAGTTTATTTACTGGCTTAAGGTTTGAGCAATCACTAGCTGGCATTATGGCATTGTCTTGTTATTTACCGATTAAAGATAAGCTGCCTAGCCAGCTTAGTGATGCTAATAAAAATACGCCTATATTACAAAACCATGGCGCACAAGATGAGGTTGTTCCTATGGCTTCAGGGCTCATGGCATATGATTTATTAAAAAGTGCAGGATATAAAACTCAATGGAAAGCCTATGCTATGCCGCATAGTGTTATACCACAACAGCTTAATGATATTGGCATTTGGTTAGCTGATTGTTTGATTAGCTAATTTGTAAGGCTTATTAATAGATTTTAAAAATACTCCCAAACTATTCAAACATACGCAAAAGATGATGTGGTACACCCTAGACGTATGTTAATTAAGCGCTTAATTAAATTTCTTTGATCTATATTATCTTTTGCCGTGGTTGTTATAGAAGCACGCAGGCATATATAGTATTATTTTTCCAAATGCATAACAGGTCGACCATTAAGATGTTCGCCTAAAAAGTATAATCTTACTCCTGTACTACTCCCCTAAATACTAGTTTAGATTAATGATATAAATCATGCAGATATAAAACCTAATAGCCTCTTAAGGATGAACCAGTGTTAGGACTATTTAATAAACACAATATCAGTGCAAAACTTAATACGTTCTTAGCTCTGCCAATTATCGCGTTACTTTTTTTCTTTTGTGTAACGATATTCGATAAATATAACAAAATTGAGCAGTCTAAAGAAGCTTTACAATTCGCTCAAATTGTTAAACAACTATCTGACCTTATTTATAATTTACAAAAGGAAAGAGGGCTTAGCGCGGGTATGCTTGCAGCTCAAAACCCTAGTTACCAGTTTCAATTAACAGAACAACGTAAAATTACAGCTAATACATATGAAAAAATTTCTTATGTATTTTCTTTTCCACCACATTATCTACCTGAAAAAACAATTAATAATTTTAAGCAAATTGAACAAAAGTTTAAAAAATTAAAAATTATTCGTACCGAAATTGACAATCTTATAGACAATAATCTTTTTGATTTTTACAGCGGATTAATTTCTGATTTACTTCAAGAAATTAACGTATTACATGCCATGGTAACTAATCAAGAAATTAACTATATGGTTTCATCCCTAATTTATGCTTTAGGATTAGAAGAATATGCAGCGATAGAGCGTGGGCTTTTATACGGTGCATTAAGTGAACAGCAATATAATAATGCAAAGTGGGATAAGTTAATATTAATGGGGGTTGTTAATCATGTTGCTAGACAACAAGCAGAGTTAATTCGCTATTACAATGTTGCCTCGCCCAAGCACTCTACCCTAATGATTGAAACCATGAAAGACATAAAGATACAAGAGTATCATCAATACGAATCTAACTTCGGTATAGTGACAGGATTAAAGCAAGAAAATGTTTCAATAAACCCTATTCAACAAAACGCAAGTATTCACAATAATCTTACTGTAAAAACGCTACGCCCCTTAGAGCCAAATAGTACTTTAATGGATCCTGAATTATGGTGGCAATCAGCAACATATCGTCTTGGCTTATTACATAGTGTCAGTTCAACAATTATTAACGATATTTTAGCGCAGGAAAGATTAGCGAACAAAGCACTGAAAACCCCACTCGTTTTCTATACAGTTTTTATTTTAATAGTATTTGTTATTACTATTTTATTAAGCCAAATACTAAAAAAACGGTTAGTTGAAGAAATTAAGCATATTGCTTACGTTATGAAAAAAGCGCGTACACACAATAAAAGTAATGAACTACTCGACATATCTGGACAAGATGAAATTGCCGTAATGGCTAATGAATTTAATCAACTGATGATTGAACGCTCAGAAAATGAAGAGCAATTAAAGTTAGCGGCACAGTTTTTTATTGAAGCACATGATGGTATTTTTATCATGAAAACCGATGGTACCATTATTAATATCAATCCCGCTTTTAGCGAAATAACGGGTTATGGGCGTAAAGATGTACTGGGTAGAAACCTTAATATATTGAATTCTGAAAAACAAAGTAAACAATTTTATCATGATATATGGGAGTGTGTAATTGCCCGAGGTTATTGGAAAGGTGAAGTATGGAATTGTAAAAAAAATGGTGAGCTTTATGCCGAGCTACTGACCATTTCATCATTAAAAGACAATAGCGGTAAAACTCTGCATTATATGGGGTTGTTTGCTGATATTACTCAAATTAAGAATCAACACCATACACTTGAACAAATGGCCCACTATGATGCTTTAACCTTGTTGCCTAATAGAACATTATTCATTGACCGATTTAATCAAGCAGTGGCTCATGCAGATCGTATAAAAAGTTCATTAGCTATTTGTTTTATTGATTTAGACAATTTCAAACCCATTAATGATAATTATGGTCACAGTATTGGCGATAAAATATTAATTGAAGTCGCAAACCGTATAAAATCCAATTTACGAACTGGCGATACTGTATCAAGACAAGGTGGCGATGAATTTGCACTATTGTTAAGTGATATACAAACTTTTGGTGATTGCGAAGATATTTTAAAACGAATATATACCTCGCTAACTCAACCATTTATATATGAAGATATTTCTTATGTTATTACGGCCTCTACAGGGGTAACTTTATACCCAAACGATCATAGTGATTTAGATACATTAATTCGTCATGCTGATCAGGCCATGTATCAAATTAAACTTTCAGGTGGCAATGGATATCATTTATTTAATAAAGAAAAAGATCAACAAATTATTAACAAAAGACAGCAATTAAATAAAATTTTAGAGGCTATTGATAATGATGAATTCGTACTTTACTATCAACCAAAAGTAAATATGAAAACAGGCACTGTTTATGGTGTCGAAGCATTAGTAAGGTGGATTTCACCCGAAAATGGACTTATTCCACCTAAAGATTTTTTGCCTATATTAGAAGGAACAAATGAAGAAGTCCTCTTTGGGCAATGGGTTATTAATAATGCGATAAAACAACTCGTTCAATGGCAAAAAGCAGGCTTAATGATAGAAGTCAGTATTAATATTTCTTCATTTCATCTTCAATCTGCAACTTTTGTATCTGATTTAAAAGATATATTAAGTAATTATGAAACGTTAAATACCAACTACATTCAACTTGAAATTTTAGAAAGTAGTGTACTTGGTGACTTAAATACTATTAAAACTACACTCAATGCCTGCCGTAAACAGTTTGGGCTGAATATAGCTTTAGATGATTTTGGCACAGGTTATTCCTCACTAACACACATTAAATCTTTACCTGCTAATGTGATAAAAATAGATCAATCTTTTGTTATTGACATGCTCAATGATGCAAATAATTATAGCATTATTAATGGTGTGCTTGGCTTAGCCAATTCTTTTAATAGAGATGTGATTGCAGAGGGAGTAGAAACAACAGAACACGGCTTAATGTTATTAATGATGGGCTGTGAAAAAGCACAAGGTTATTCTATTGCACGCCCAATGCCAGCGAATGAATTTAATAACTGGCTAATAACGTACCAACCCAACAAAGATTGGCTAATTTGGGCTAGCAAAGCAGATAACCATAAAGAAAGTAAACTTAAGGTGTTTGATATTGCATTACGACACGAATATACCAGCTTATCACAACGCCTTTTATCACCTTTTATTCAAGCAGATGAACCAATAAAACAAGAACAAAATACGGTATGCAAACGATGGATTAAACGAAAAAAACAAAGCACAATATTTTGTAATGCTTGGTTAACTGAACTCGAAGATGCATACCAGTTGATGTATCACAAAGCTGAAGAGCTTTATTTACAACACGCAAATGATGAAATAAATAATGTTGTTTTAAGTACTGAAAAATTAAAAAAATTATTTCATGATGTAGTTAATATTATCTCTAAGGTAGGTTAGCTAATAACGAAATGTCTTGGGTGTTTTTCCTGTCCATCGTTTAAAAGCATGAATAAAACTTGCTGATTCGCTATAACCTAAGCGTGTTGATATTTGTTCAATAGATAAGTCTGTTGTTGACAAGTAATGACGTGCTTTTTTACTCTGTTCCTCATTAACCAATTGTTGAAAAGTAACCCCCTGCTCTTTTAATTTACGTCGCATTGTTCGCGCTGTAATAAAATGTGCTTCAGCAATTTTTTCTAAACTCGGTATTTCATTTTCTATTGTTCGGACTATTTGCCGAATTTTTTCATCAAAGTTTTTATGACCAAATAAAGCAATTTCTTGCAGTTTACATTGTTCTTCTAATAAATCACGAGTAAGAGAATTAGCTAATGGTAAGGCTAAATCTAAATAGCGTTCGTCAAACAATATTTCATTATAAGGCATTGAAAAATGTACAGGACACTCATATAAGGCTTGGTAATGTTCAATATTTGTTGGACATGGAAAATCAAAATGTATTGTTTTAGGCTTTTGACCTTCAATAGAGCGCGGAAACATATCTCGTGTTGACAAGAAGGCAAATGAAAAATCTCTTTCTAAATAAAAACGTCTCAAATCCCCAAGGTTAAACTGATCATTAAACCGTAGCACTGCATTGCCTTCTTTTATAAAAAAATCAATTAAGAATGGTGTATAAGCAAGGTGAATATATTTAAGAAAAAAGGTTATTGCATCACTCACTGTGTCACTTGAACTTGCCGCTAAACCAATATGGCCAAAGGCGTTAAGACGAAAACACTGTCCTGCTTTAAAACCTAAATCATCATCTTGTAATGTGTTTATTAATTCGCGGGTAAAAGCGACATCTTGTTGAAATGATATGGTTGCTTTTGGATCGAGTAATAATTCTGAGGAAATTCCCGCTTGATCAAGCAGTTTTTGGGCATTATAGCCCCTATTTTTTAGCAATTTAGTTAATAATGAAATACCAATAATTGATTGACGTGTGTTTACCTCATCAATGGCAATAAGCCTGCGATTCATAGAAAACTCATTCCTTAACATGTCCTAAATTATCAATAATAAGGCCTATTAAAGCATAAATATAATGTTATTTTCTGTTTACTATGTAAAAAATATAATAAATATAAACAAGGTACAGTATGAAACGTTGGAATGGTTGGGGTGATGAAAAGAATAATTTAAGTTTTGAATTAACCAAAACATCGCAAGACTATATCGAAAATATACTCGGTAAAAGTGGCGCATTACCTGAAATATCACTTGAAGAGGCGATTGCGAAAGTACCACAGTCAAAAGCACCACAGCATACATTAATCAATACTGATGCCGAAGTAAGATTACGCCATTGTCGAGGGCAAAGTATTCCTGATTGGTTAGCTACCCACAGCGGCTGTTTTGAGGCTTTTCCTGACGGTGTTGCCTTACCTAAAACAACAGCTGAAATACAAACACTATTACAATTTGCTAAACAAGAAAATTTAATTGTTATCCCATACGGTGGCGGCACTTCAGTTTGCGGGCATATAAATCCCGAAATAACAGATCGCCCCGTTATCACCATTGCCTTAACAAACATGAATAAGCTAATCGCTTTAGATAAAGAGAGCCAAATTGCAACTTTTGGCGCTGGAACTTTAGGGCCAGATGTTGAAAAACAATTGGCCGAGCATGGCTACACATTAGGTCATTTTCCTCAATCTTGGGAGTTGTCAACTATTGGTGGGTGGGTTGCTAGTCGCTCTAGTGGTCAACAATCTTTACGTTACGGCCGCATCGAAAAAATATTTGCAGGGGGTAAAATTGAAACTCTACAAGGAACACTTGATATTCCAACCTTTCCTGCCTCATCAGCAGGGCCAGACGTGCGAGAAATGATTTTAGGTAGCGAAGGTCGTATGGGAATTATTACTGATGTTAAAGTACGTGTAACTAAAATAGCTGAACAAGAAAATTTTTATGTCGCTTTTTTTCCAAGCTGGGATATAGGTATACAAGCCACGCGTGAAATAATACAAAGCAGTGTTCAACTATCAATGATGCGATTAAGTAACCCTGTTGAAACCGCATCTCATCTAAAACTTGCAGGTCATGATACTGCGGTTAAATTTTTAGAGAAGTATTTACACCTACGAGGTATAACAAAATGTAATGCTACAAACACAGACCAAAAAACTATGTTTACCTTTGGTATTACGGGTAACAAAGCCCAGTGTAAATCTGCTTTAAATATAACAAAGCAGTTTATTCGCCAGCATGAAGGGGTATACATTGGAACAGCGCTAGGAAAACACTGGCAACATAGTCGTTTTCGTAGCCCCTATTTACGTCAAGGATTTTGGGACATAGGCATAATTGTTGATACCATGGAAACTTGTCTTGATTGGTCTGCAGTACCTGGTGCTGTTGAATCTTTAGAATCAGATATTGCTAATGCGCTTAAAGATGTAGATGAAAAAATACATGTATTTACTCATTTATCTCATTTTTATGGTCAGGGTTGTAGTGTTTACACAACGTTTCTTTTTCGTATGGGTGAAGACTACAACAAAACAATGCAACGTTGGTTAAAATTGAAAGCAGCAGGTGCAACAGCTATAGTTAGGCATGGCGGTACTATTAGTCATCAACATGGTGTTGGTAAGGATCATGCGCCCTATTTGGCAGCAGAAAAAGGAGAACTTGGCATAAAAGCGATTAAAGAGTTATGCCAATTATTCGATCCTGATCAGCAAATGAATCCTGGTAAGTTGGTGTAAATATGAAAACAAAACTTAACACTTCAATATCTTCCGCGCGTACGAGTTTAGCAAGCGTTCATTGTGAAAAGCAATGGGATGTTATTGTGATTGGTGGTGGTATTGTGGGTGCAGGTATTTTGCGAGAAGCAACACGTCGTGGTTTAAAAACTTTACTTATTGAACAAAAAGATTTTGCTTGGGGCACTTCAAGTCGTTCGTCTAAAATGGTGCATGGTGGACTTCGTTATATTGCTCAAGGTGATATTAAACTAACAAAACATTCTTTAGAAGAACGCGAACGTTTATTAAAAGAAGCGCCAGGACTAATTTATCGAATGGGTTATTACTTTGTGCTCAAACAAGGACAGTTTCCAGGTCGGTTTATTATGGGTGCCCTGCTCTGGTTTTATGATTGGCTTGCAGGTATAAAAGATCACAAATTTTTTAATGTTAAAAATAGTCTTAAAAAATTTCCAAAATTACTAACGAACAAGTTAAATGGAAGCTATTTTTATACTGATGCTGTCGTTGATGATGCTCGCTTAGTCATGCGTGTAATACAAGAGTCTGTTCAAGCGGGTGCTAAAGTAATGAACTACACCAAAGCACTCAACTTACTTAAAGATCCCAAAACACAGCAAGTAATTGGCGTTAGAGTGGAAGAGTCAACAAACACATCACAAAACAATAAATCCTTTGAAGTAAACTCATCTGTTGTTATAAATGCAACAGGGGCATGGGCTGATAAATTACGCAATGAAGTGATTAATGAAAAACGTGTACGACCTTTACGCGGCAGCCACCTAGTCATCAATCATGCAAGGCTGAGTATTAATGCTGCTTTGACAATTTTGCACCCCAAAGACAAACGTCCTGTTTTTATTTATCCTTGGGAAGGCGCAGCTATAATTGGTACAACCGATTTAGATCACACAGACAATTTAGACAGTGAAGCTAAGATAAATGAGTATGAAGTTAACTATTTGCTCGAAGCGGTTAATAGTAACTTCTCAGATCAAACCATCACGATTAATGATATTATTTCGACCTTTTCAGGCGTTAGACCCGTTATCTCCTCCGATAAAAATTTTATCAATAAATCATCAAAAAAGAAGCATTTCTCAAAAAGTGCTTCAAATGAACGTCGAGACCATGCCATTTGGGCTGAAAATGGCCTAATAACAGCCAGTGGTGGTAAGTTAACAACGTTTCGATTAACGGCTATTGAAGCGATTAATGCTGCAATGCCATGGATAACGTTACATAACAATAATATAAAAATGAATGTAGACAACAATCAACCTGTCTTTTCTCAAAAGTCAGTTAATCAGCTTTTTAAAAATGAATTAAAACAAAACAAATATGAAAGAAAATGGTTAGCACGTCTTATAGGCCGATATGGCGACAATGCTGTTTTGTTACTTGCTCAAGCAAAGGCGGAAGAAACCGATAGAATAGCCAATACACAATTTTGTTTAGCTGAGTGTCGTTGGGCTATTCAGCATGAAGCGGTTATACATCTTGACGACTTATTACTAAGACGAACTCGGTTAGGTTTATTATTGAAAAATGGTGGCGAAGAATTATTTTCAAGATTATTTACTATATTTGAGCAAGAGCTTGGTTGGAGCAATACAAAGTGGCAAGACGAAATAACACGCTACTTATTAATCTGGCAAACATATTACTCACTGCCTCAATCACTAAAACGTAATTTAGTTTAATTGCAAACAATGTAGAAATTTATGCTCACAACAAATAAATTAAATACCGATAAAAAACAAAATAAAAATAATGTTAATCCTAGTGAACAACAAAATTATGTTCTGGCACTTGATAATGGCACACAAAGTATTAGAGCTTTGTTATTTGATCTTAATGGGCAATTGGTGGCAAAAAGTAAAGTCGATATAGAACCCTACTTTTCAAAACAACCGGGTTGGGCAGAGCAAGATCCTAACTATTATTGGCAAATGCTGATCAAGGCATGTCATCAATTGTGGTTAGCACTTGAACAATTGCACATTAAAAAATCACAAATAAAAGCAGCAGCGTTAACCTGTCAACGCGCCACCATGGTTAATTTAGATAAACAAGGCAAACCACTAAGGCCTGCCTTTGTTTGGTTAGATCAACGAGAACAAAATGATTTAGATAAGATGAGTTGGTATTGGCGGGCTTTATTTACCTTAGCGGGTGAAAAACAAACGATTGATTATTTCAGAAGTCAATCTGAAGCCAATTGGATTAAGCATCAACAACCTGAAATTTGGAAAAAAACCTATAAATTTATGTTACTTTCTGGTTTTCATAGTTTTAAATTAACAGGCAATTATGTTGATTCGATTTCAAGCCAAGTAGGTTATTTACCATTTAATTTTAAACACCACTGCTGGTCAAAGCCCTTAGATTGGCGTTGGCAAGCACTTCCCATTAAAAAAGAAATGTTACCTGATCTTATTCCTTGTGGTGATATATTAGGTAAAATTTCTGAACAGGCGGCTATTGAAACGGGGATTCCAATCGGGCTACCTTTAATTTCAGCAGGATCTGACAAAGCTTGCGAAGTATTGGGATCGGGATGCTTAACCCCAGAAACAGGCAGCTTAAGTTATGGCACAACGGCAACATATAACACCACCAACAAAAAATATATTGAAGCCATAAAACGTTTACCTGCGTATCCCGCTGCCATTCCCAATACATATAACACTGAACTAATAGTACAGCGTGGCTATTGGATGGTTAGTTGGTTTAAACGAGAATTTGGATTGAAAGAACAGCAAATTGCCGATGAACAAGGCATTATTGTAGAAAGTTTATTTGATGATTTGTTAAAAGAAGTACCTGCTGGCTCTCTGGGACTTGTGCTACAACCCTACTGGAACCCCGGGATTAGAACACCAGGGCCGGAGGCTAAAGGCGCTATGATTGGTTTTGGTGATGTTCACACTAGAGCACATATTTACCGTGCAATTATCGAAGGCATCGGCTATGCCCTACGAGAGGGTAAAGAATTATCTGAAAAAAAATCGGGAGTAAAAATTACTAAACTAATGGTCTCAGGTGGTGGTTCTCAAAGTGACCAAGCTATGCAAATCACAGCAGATATTTTTGGCATGCCCGTACAAAGACCACATACTTTTGAGACTTCTGGCTTAGGTGCAGCAATCAATGCAGTGGTTGGTGTTGGTCTATTCGATAGCTATGCAAAAGCCGTGGAACAAATGACCCACGGCGGTGATATATTCACACCGATTAAAGAAAACAAACAAATTTACGACGCACTTTATCATAACGTTTACAAAAAAATGTATGGCAGATTAAATCCTTTATATAAAGCAATACGAAAAATTACTGGCTACCCTAAATAACCTGATATGAGCTTGGTTTAATTTAATAAATGTGTTTTGATTAAAATAACTTAAACCGAGTTAGCATTATTTAGGCGTTGTTAAAACCAAATTTTTATTAGCCATTAAGCGACGAGTTATCGCTGGAATATCAGTATAAAGGCCATCTTTAGGATCAATAAAAGTTAATTCTTCATCGATATAATCACCCTGCTGGTTACCTGCATTTTCCTGTTTAATAGGTTCTATAACGTCAGAATCAATACCTGAAGCAATAATTAAAATTTCAATTTCTGAGGTTAAATTAGGGTCTAACGTAACACCCGGTACAATAAGCACTGATTTGTTAGTAATTTTTTCTCTGATATGATCAATCAACCCATTATAAGTTGATAATTTCGGTTCTGATTTACAAAACAACTGAAAGATAATTCCTTTCGCGGTATCTATCTTGGCAATAGAAACAAGCGGATTATTTAATGCTTGGTCTAATGCATCAAAAGCAAACTCTTCACTATCAGCTTTACCAACCCCTAATATTGACTCGCCTTCATAAGACAAAATACTAGAAAAATCATTCTTATCTACATTAACATAACCGGTTTCAGTTAACATTTGCACCAACGACACAAGCAAATTTTTCAATACCTCATTACTTTGATTAAATGCTGAAAATAGCCTGACACTTTCACCTAAACCTTTTAAAAGTAAATCATTAGATAACGTAATATATGCATGCACGGGTTCTTTTATGTCGTTTATGCCTTGTAGTGCAAATTCTTTACGGCGTTCGCCTTCTGATTCAAATGGAAGTGTAACAATAGCTAAACAGTTTATATTTAGTTCACGAGCAATTCTAGCAACTAGCGGACTTGCTCCCGTACCAGTACCACCTCCAAAACCAGCAGTGATAATAACAATGTCACTGCCTCTAATTGCATTAATTAATAATTCTTCACTTTCCTGTGCTGCTTCTAAGCCAATTTGTGGATTAGAGCCTGCACCATATCCTCGAGTAAGGTTTTCACCAATTAAAATTTTATTCTCAACGTGTAGTGAATTTAAAGCAGCAAGATCGGTATTAATTGCAATTAAATTTACACTACTAGATAAGTTGTTTTCATAAAGCATGTTCACGGTATTACAACCACAACCACCAATACCAACAACGGTAATAAGTAAGTCAGGGTTAGTATGGATAAGTTCTTTCATAAATATTCCTAATCGATTATGAGGTATTTATTGAGTTTATCGCGTTCGAATATAAGGATTAATTTATCGATAGTACCCAAAATTTGTCTTCTGTAAGTCAATTTATTCCTTGGTTTATCACTCATTATAATGATCATTTTATGGATCTTCCACAATAATTAATAACTCTAGCGTTATTAATATTGCTCGTTTCGTATTCGTATTTTTCATCTCAGAATAATTAACCATTTTTAATAAATCAACTTTACTCTTACCTATTTTAAATAGCTTTTAAATGAAGTAAATGTTCACTCCAAACCATAAAGAGTTATTAGGGTTACCGAGATAACCTTTTATAGAGTTACTGGGGTTATCAGTGGTATATAAAAAAGAGTTACTAGGGTTATTATTATGTTGCAATATGGAGTTATGAGGGTTATCATTGGGTTTACATAAAAAACTCCAAAAGGTAACCTATGAAATACGCAATTGTTTTTTCGAGCATTCAAAATACGCAACAGTATCAAGTTACAGTGCCAGACCTACCTGGCTGTAGTGTTACGGTAGAAACGATAGATTTAGGATTAGAAAAAATAAGCCAAAGTATTAAATCTCATTTGGCTATTTTGGCGGAATATGGCGAAAAAATTCCTTCAGCAATGAGCGTGGAAAAGCATAGAAAACAATATGCAATTGATAATCCGCATACTCATATGCAAACTTTTTGGGCAATTGTTGATATTGATATAACAGCGTATTTAGGTAAGAGTCACAAAATTAACGTTACCCTGCCCGAGTTGTTAATTAAACAAATAGATGAACGAGTAAGTAAAAGCTCAGCTTATAAAACCCGTTCAGGGTTCATTGCCAGTGCTTGTTTGGTTGAGTTAGGAAAGTAAAAATTGTATAGGGTTAGATTACAGTTAGCTAACTAAGCCAGTAATGGTGCTAAATTAATGGTTTTTGCTGCGGCACTAATTTTTTTATGCAAACTTATTTTAGGATCAGAATAAAAATGAAATTGTGCAATTTTGGGCACAGGTAATAATTTTTCAAGACTGTCTATATTTTCATTTAAGTTAGACATAACGCTTTCACTTGCAGTGTTTGCCACCCAAGCAATACAACGTAAACCATCCGCAATAATTGCTTGGTAAGTTAATAATGCATGATTCAAACAACCAAGCTTCATGTTTACAACTAGAATAACGTTTTGCTTTGTGTTAATAGCAAAGTCAGATAAAAATAAATGGGGACTGACATTGAGATCAAGTGGTAATCGCCACCCTCCTGCGCCTTCGGTTAAATTAATATCTGCCCTTATTAACAACATTCGTTTGAAGCCTTGCTCTACAGCTTTTAAGCTTAATGGATAGTTAACACGAGTAGCAGCAATGTGCGGTGCAATCGCGTCAATTAATGCAATAGGATTTACCTCGGTGATGCTTTGATTACAATTAGCAAATTCACTAAGTAACTGAGCATCTTCATTTATTAATGTGCCATTAACTTGTTGGCACCCTGCTGCAATCGGTTTGTAAACAGCAACTTTATTACCTATATTAATAAACGCCTGCGTTAAAGCACAAGCAATGAAGGTTTTGCCAGCATCAGTATCTGTTGCGGTAATAAAATAATTTTTCATGGATATTTTTCACGGATAGAGTGATTAAGTTTTATTGAATTGTTATTTTGGATTATTTAATTTAACAACCAAGCCTGAATATAAACAATAAGTGGCAGGATAAATACCATCAGGTTGAACAAATTGTTGATAATTATCTGTCATAGCAAACCATTTATCCTTACCTGATAAACCACGATTTTTTTTATTTGCCAAATGATTAGCCCCCAAGCCTTTAAGTTCTCGAGCTAAATGAATAACATTTTTATATTC
Organism: uncultured Colwellia sp.; assembly: GCA_965305135.1. GTDB lineage: Bacteria > Pseudomonadota > Gammaproteobacteria > Enterobacterales > Alteromonadaceae > Colwellia. The sequence continues at coordinate 50,067 of CBDLPA010000022.1, read as the reverse complement.
AAGTACAATGTCTTGACACTTATGTTGAAGTATTTGTGAATATTCTGTATTAAAAAAACCTTCAAGCTGTTTTTCTGTTTTAAAATCAATAACATGTTGGTCATTATCAACCAAGCGCCATGATGATTTTAACTCATACAAGGTTCCATCAACTAATGTGGTAAATATAATTAAACCACCAGGTTTTAACACCCGCAACATTTCTTTAATTGCATTATCAAGCGGCTCACACCACTGAAGAACAAGATTAGAATAAATAAAATCAATACTTTCATCTTGTAGGGGAATTTTATGGGCGTCGGCATTAAGCCACAGAATGTTGTGATTTCTACAGTTTTTAGCAAATTTAAGCATAGCTTTAGAAAAGTCTAAACCGATCACTTCCTTGTAAGATGTAGATAATAAATCTGTAAAAAAGCCAGTACCTGATCCTAAATCAAGCACACGAAGATCATTTTTATTAGGTAACCAAGGCATTAAATGTTTGCCTGAATATCGCTGTAATCGAGCGGAAACATCATAAGATTTACTAGCAGAACCAAAACTTTCAGCTATTTTAAGCTGATTTTCTTTATGTACTTTAGTGGTGATCATCTATATGAGCGCCTTATTTAAGCATTGTGCTAGAAGTTTGATTTCATTAACATTATGATTGGCACAAATGGTTACGCGTAACCTAGAAGTACCTACAGCAACCGTTGGTGGACGAATAGCTGTTAGCCAAAGACCTTGCTTTTTTAATTTTTCGCTTACTTCAAGCGATCTTTGTTCATTGCCAATAATTATAGCGTGAATTGACGAATCTGATGGAACAATTTTAATATTACCATTAAGTTCATTAATGAACAGCTGACTTAACTCAACTATTTTATCCCGACGCCATTTTTCTTGTTGAATTAATTCAATGCTTTGAATAGTCGCCCATGCAATTGCAGGAGAAATTGCTGTTGAGTAAATATAGTGCCGAGCAAAGTTAATTAAATAATCATGCAATACTTCGTTACATGCCAAAAAAGCCCCGCTAGTAGCGATTGCTTTTCCCAGTGTCGCCATAATAATATGGCATTCAGAATCGCCTTTTAAAACACTGCTACTTCCCTGACCTTGATTGCCTATTAAGCCAATACTGTGTGCATCATCTAAGTAAAGCCAAGCATTGTGTTGTTTGGTTAAGGCTTCTAGTCTCGTTAATTTAGCTTGATCGCCATCCATACTAAAAATGCCTTCAGAAGCAATAAGTTTATTAGGCGAATCATTCAGAGATAATAATTGAGCGAGCTGCGCCATATTATTATGGGCAAATCGTTTTACGCTAGCTTTACTTGCATAGGCTCCATCAATCATGGACGCATGAGAAAGCTTATCAAGAAAAAAATGTGTTTTACTCTGATTTATCGTTTGCCCCAGTGTTTTAAAAATAGCTTCATTAGCGGCAAAACCACTGGAAAACAATAAACATCTAGGTTTATTCAACCATTCACAAATTTTATCTTCTAATGCTTTATGAGCATAATTAAAACCTGTAACTAAATTTGAAGAACTTGAACATATACCAAATTTATCGATTCCCTCTTGCATGGCTTGATTAATTTTAGGATGATTATTTAAACCTAAATAATCATTTGACGAAAAATTAATGTAGGTTTTTCCATTCATCACAATTTTTGTATTTTGTGGTGGGCTGTCAGTATTCACTTGTTGTATACAAACTCGCTGTCTGTAACGAGATGCGTTTTTTTGTACAAGTAAATTGTCATTGATAAATTCAAATGCCATTCAATATATTCTTTTCGGGCTTATTTGTTATTGATTGTTTATTTTAATATGCGGCTTAACTAGTCGCTTCGTAAAACAGCTCTTTATGTTGCTCATTAACTAAAGCTGTTTTTAATATTTTATCTTGCTGTTGGCTGTCATCAATTATTGTCTCAGTATTAATGCCAAGTTTATTAAATAATTGAATGTCCTTATCTGTTTCAGGATTTTCAGCCGTCAATAGCTTACAACCATAAAAAATAGAATTAGCACCTGCAAGGAAGCATAATGATTGCATTTGTTCATTCATAGCTGAACGGCCTGCTGATAAACGTACATGAGACTTTGGCATCATAATACGAGCGACAGCGATACAACGAATAAAGTCAAAACTTTCTAAATCGTCAACATCGGCCAATGGCGTACCTTCTACTTTTACTAACATATTAATTGGTACACTTTCAGGCTGCTTAGGTAAGTTGGCTAATTGCACTAACAAAGACGATCGATCAACTGCTGTTTCACCTAAACCAACTATACCACCACTACACACTTTCATGCCTGCGCTACGTACATGCTCTAAAGTATCTAATCTGTCTTGATAAGTACGTGTAGTAATGATTTGATTATAATGTTCTGGCGACGTATCAAGATTATGATTATAGTAGTCTAACCCTGCATCTTGTAATTGTTTTGCTTGATTTTCATCTAACATGCCTAATGTCATACAAGACTCCATACCTAAGGCTTTTACCCCTTTGATCATATCTAGCACAATAGGCATATCACGTTCTTTAGGATTTCGCCAAGCTGCCCCCATACAAAAACGTGTTGAGCCCATCGCTTTTGCTTTTTCTGCCGCTTCTAATACTTTTTCTACTTCGAGCAATCGCTCTTTTTCTAAATTTGTTTTATTACGTGCACTTTGAGAGCAGTATTTACAGTCTTCAGGACATGCTCCTGTTTTTATAGATAACAATGTACTCACTTGTACTTCGTTAGCATTAAAATGTTGACGATGAATTGTTTGCGCCTTAAACATTAAATCATTAAAAGGTAAATTAAATAACGCCTGAACTTCAGCTAAGGTCCAATTATGACGAATAGTAGCATTGTCTGAATGAGTCGCAGAAGAAAGAACAGTTGGGGACACTATTTGTGACATAGAAAACTCGTTTGCATCTGGTTAAGTTATTGGGTAGTCTAGCGATCAGAATTTTCATGTCAACAATACAACACAGAATTAGTTTACATATGACCAATAAACAACCACAACATTCTTTGGATTTATTAGAATATGATAAAAAATACGTATGGCACCCTTATACATCAATGTCATCGCCCTTACCTGCTTATTTAGTTGAAAGTGCTGAAGGGGTATATCTTAACTTGGCAAACGGTGAATCGGTAATAGACGGTATGTCATCTTGGTGGTCTGTTTTACATGGTTATAACCACCCTAAGTTAAATGCCGCATTAATTGAGCAATCAACGAAAATGTCGCATGTTATGTTTGGTGGTTTAACGCATTCTAGCGCTATTGAATTATGTAAAAAACTTGTGCAATTATCACCCAAAGAATTAGATAAAGTATTTTTGTCTGATTCGGGTTCAGTTAGTGTTGAAGTAGCAATAAAAATGGCATTTCAGTATTGGCATAGCAAAAGCTTTCCAAATAAAACCAAGCTACTCACTATTCGTAATGGTTACCATGGTGATACCTTTGCTGCCATGTCTGTATGTGACCCTGTTACAGGTATGCATCAAATTTTCGACAAGGTATTGATGAAAAACATATTTGCCCCTGCACCAACCATAAGTTTCCATGAACAATGGCATGAAAATGAACTAGATGAGTTAAAAAATCTATTTAAACACCACCATCATGAACTTGCTGCTTTTATAATTGAGCCAATTGTACAAGGTACTGGTGGAATGCGTTTTTATCACCCTGCCTATTTAAAAGCCTGTAGAACTTTATGTGATCAATATAATGTATTATTAATCGTTGATGAAATAGCAACAGGGTTTGGCCGTACGGGTAAACTTTTTGCTTGTGAATGGTCTGAAATTAGCCCTGATATTATGTGTTTAGGCAAAACATTAACGGGCGGTTACCTTACTTTAGCGGCAACACTTTGCACTAGTGAAATAGCAAAAACGATTAGTCATGGTGAAGCGGGTTGTTTTATGCATGGCCCTACTTATATGGGAAATGCGTTAGCCTGTGCCGTTGCCAATGCAAGTATTGATTTATTATTTGAAAATAATTGGCAACAGCAAGTTGCTTTTATTGAGCTGATATTACAAAAATCTTTGTTACCTTTGAAAGCTCAAAGCCGTGTGAAAGATGTTAGAGTATTAGGATCTATTGGCGCGGTTGAATGTACGCAAGCGGTTAATATAGCGGTAATTCAAAAACGTTTTGTTGAATTAGGCGTTTGGATACGTCCATTTGGAACACTAATCTATATTATTCCGCCGTTAGTCATTAATGAGGCGCAGATAAAACACTTAGTTAAAGCCATTTCAACAGTACTTATGGAAGATAATTGTTTTTTTAAATAAATACCATATAACAAAGTGCATTATGCCGTTTTACTGGCACCAAGGACATGATACAAAATAAGTGATAACCAAATAAGATTAAAAGCGAGTAAAAAATATGCATTATAATTTGTGTTATCGTTGCGCCTTCTACTACGATATTTATCAATAAGAGTTGCGGCATAAATGCCAGCAGCACTAAACCAAATAATAAGATAAAGGTAACCCGTTAAAGGCGTTAGCCAAAATTTTCGTACTTCTATTTTATAATAACGTAAAACACCATAATTAGTTTCTGGCGCAACAAAATAAGAGATATAAATAGCGACCAAAAAAGCAATCCAGCTACTGATGGTTAAAATTCTTGCTAAATAAAACCAAAAATCTAACGATTTTCGGCGCTCTTTAGTGGGTAACTTTTGTGCTGCTTTCATTTAAAGTTCTACTTTTAGTCATTATTTTCATAATTTACAATAATTGTTTCGTAATTTAGCAAGTTTTACTTGTTAAACATAATAGTCACGGTAACATAACCACCTTAAAAATTTCAGCAAATCTTCTAGTAATAAATAACATAAGAGGTCATTACATGTCAGTTATAGCAATTACTGATGTATTAGCAGGTAAATTCCCTGTTGATGAAACTATTACCGTTCATGGTTGGATCAGAACACGCCGCGACTCGAAAGCGGGAATTTCTTTTTTAGCTATACACGACGGATCATGCTTTGATGCCATTCAAGCTATCGTACCAAGTGATCTTACTAATTATCAAGAAGATATTCTTAAGTTAACAACGGGTTGTTCAGTTAAAGTTACGGGCATATTAGTAGAGTCACCAGGTCAAGGTCAGTCTTTTGAAATACAAGCAACTACAGTAGAAGTGTTAGGATTTGTCGAAGATCCTGATACTTACCCAATGGCAGCTAAACGACATAGTATTGAGTTTTTACGTGAACAAGCGCACTTGCGCGCACGTACAAATATTGGTGGCGCAGTAACACGCGTTCGTAATTGCTTAGCACAAGCCATTCATAGATTTTTACATTCTAAAGGTTATTTCTGGATCAGTACGCCACTCATCACAGGCAGTGACTGTGAAGGTGCTGGCGAAATGTTCCGTGTTAGTACATTAGATATGGAAAACTTACCGCGTAACGACGAAGGTAAAGTTGATTACAACCAAGACTTTTTTGGAAAAGAAACCTTTTTAACGGTATCTGGCCAACTTAACGTTGAAACATATTGTAACGCGTTATCTAAAGTATACACTTTTGGACCAACTTTTAGAGCTGAAAACTCTAATACTTCTCGTCACTTAGCTGAGTTTTGGATGGTTGAACCTGAAATTGCCTTTGCTAATTTAGCTGATGCTGCAGATTTAGCTGAAGAAATGCTTAAGTATGTATTAACAGCTGTTCTTGAAGAGCGTCCTGATGACATGGCCTTCTTCCAACAACGGGTTGATAAAACCGTTATTGAACGTTTAAATTCAGTGATTAACACTGAATTTGTTCGCCTTGATTACACCGATGCAATCACTATTTTAGAGAACTGTGACAAACAGTTTGAAAACCCTGTTTCGTGGGGCGTTGACTTAAATTCTGAACACGAACGTTATTTAGCTGAAGAGCACTTTAATGGTCCTGTTGTTTTACAGAACTATCCAAAAGATATTAAATCTTTCTATATGCGTCTAAATGATGACGGAAAAACCGTTGCTGCAATGGATATTTTAGCGCCAGGTATTGGTGAAATTATTGGTGGTAGTCAACGTGAAGAACGTCTAGATGTTTTGGATAGTCGTTTAGATGAAATGGGTTTAGATGTTGCTGATTATGGTTGGTATCGAGATCTTCGTCGTTATGGTACTGTGCCTCATTCAGGTTTTGGTTTAGGGTTTGAACGTTTAGTGGCTTATGCTACGGGCATGCAAAACGTACGTGACGTAATCCCTTTCCCAAGAACACCAAATAACGCTGCATTTTAGTGTAGATTTTTTGTGAGTTAATAGTTAATGAATGATCTTTGTAATTATTAACTCACAACTTAATGTTTTTATAATATTGTAAAAAATAAATTTTTATTTCCAATAACTCACTTTATGATCGAAACTCTTCGTGGGTTTTAACACTTGCTCCCTGCCAGGTGTTCCAATGTATAAAAAACCAACAAGATCGTCTTGTTCTGCTATTCCCAATCCCTGCTTTATTTGTTCATTATAAGCAAATCCTCCCGTGCGCCAAACTGCGCCATAACCTAAGCAAAATGCAGCCATTTGCATAGCATGAGCACAACAGCCTGCCGTAATTAGTTGCTCTTGCAAAGGTACTTTTTCATGTGCACTGTATTGAGTACTAATCACAATAATCATTGGCGCACGAAATGGTTTTTTAGCAATTTTTTCTAGTTCAATATTTTCTTTATCACTACTAACAACGAATAAATCACTTAATCGTTGCAAACCATTATCTGTTATCACAGTAAAATACCAAGGCTGTAAGCAAGCGTGATCAGGCACACGCATTCCCGCGGCCAAAATCTGTTCAAGCGCTTCCCCGCTTGGTGCTGGGGAAATAAGAAAGGGTGTAGATTGTCGTTGAAGAAGTAACTCAATAGCAGTCATAGAAAATAGTATTAATAATTAAAGATAAAACCAGTGTATAACGATGTGTTAAATTGCGCACTAATTAATATGAGAATTACTTGACTTAATAAGATTTCAACAGCATTATTTAACTAATCACTAAAGTATTACAAACAACATTAACTTAATCCTGTTAATTCTTTTAAATTTTATTAAACAAAACTGATTTATGATGAATGTTTATATCGCTAAGCACGCTGGAATGCTCACACGACGCCTTATTATGTCAACAAATTGTTGGCAAAATCTGGCCTTTCGTTTGTGGCCAACGTATGCGGAGCATTTAAGTTAACTATGTAATAATTTCGATTAACTCAATACTTTATTTAAAGCCGCAGAATTCACCTTTTGCGGCTTTTTTGTTTTTTTTGAACATAAAATTTCGTCAAAGACTCGGCAACCAATAGCAATTAACAAGGAGTATAAAATGCAAGTATCAGTTGCCTATATGGCGGTACTATTAATTTGGTCAACAACACCATTAGGGATTGTATGGAGTAGCGAATCTATCAACCCGACTATGGCGGTTTTATTACGCATGTTAATTGCCGTTATATTAGGAAGTATGATAATTTTTATTCGTAATATAGAATTACCATGGCATAAACAAGCCATTCGCCTATATGCTTTTTCAGCACTAGGTATTTTTGGCGGAATGTCGTTTTCTTACCTTGCAGCAGGATATTTATCTTCAGGAATTTTATCGTTAATCTTTGGTTTAACACCTGTTTTTTCGGCTATTTTAGCCCGTAGAATACTTGCAGAACCTAAAATATCAGTTGTAAAAAAACTATCTATGTTGTTGTCTTTCATTGGTTTAGGTTTTGTTTGTGCTGACAATTTTTCTTTAACTAACAATAGTATTTATGGGTTGGGTTATGTATTAATTGCCGTATTTTTGTTTAGTTTAAGCGGCGTATTAGTAAAGAGTGTTTCACTTGCCATTCACCCAATGGCTACCACAGTGGGAGCACTATCATTATCAATACCACTGTTTATTGCTAATTGGTTAATACTTGATGGCAGTATTGATATTAGCCAATGGCAACCACGTTCCATATGGGCAACCATCTATTTAGGTGTATTTGGGTCATTAATTGGTTTTTTTGCCTATTTTTTTGTATTGCAAAGGTTAACAGCAAGTACCGTTGCACTAATTACGCTGATCACGCCAGTAATCGCATTAACTTTAGGGGCTGTACTTAATGATGAGGTAATTCATCGTCAATTAATTTTAGGGGCAATTTTGGTAATATCAGGGTTGGCTATTTATCACTGGGGAGAAATGATATTTAAAAAGATAAAAATCAATGCGTGTGTAACAACTTGCCCTACTAAAGAGTAAAGTGAGTGACCTGATTAGTTGATCGACATTAATAAATTACGTTTTTATAGTTAACTTTCAGATAAAAACGTATTTATTTACAATCTAATGATCAATTTGCTTTTTGATTAAGGTAATATAGAGTTCATATTTTCAACTGTTATAACTATTTTTTATGAATGCATTATTCAATCTATTTAAGCTTATTTTTTCAGGTATTTGGCGTCTATTTACCCTGACTCGCTCGATAATTCTCAATGTAATTTTTATCATCTTTATTATTGGTTTTATAGCTATGATAAGTGCCGATTCTGAACGAATTATTGTGCCTGATAAAACAGCATTAGTACTAAACCTAACAGGTGATTTAGTTGAACAAAAACATGAAGTAAACCCTTTTGATACATTGCTTATTGAAGCTCTTGGTGAAAAAGAAGAAAATCCTGAAGTTTTATTAGCCGATGTGCTTAATGTTATCTCAAGTGCAAAAACTGATGATCGGGTACGATTATTAGTTTTGCAAGTTCAAGGCTTAAAATCTGCAGGTTTGTCAAAGTTGCAAGATGTGGGTGCCGCATTGATGGATTTTAAAACCTCGGGTAAAAAAATAATTGCTTTGGGTGATCAATACACACAAGATCAATATTATCTTGCTAGTTATGCTGATGATATTTGGTTAAACCCTCAAGGCTTTATGTTACTTGATGGTTATGGTCGATATAATATGTACTTTAAATCTGCATTAAAAAAATTAGCAATTAATCAGCATATTTTTAGAGTTGGTACATTTAAGTCAGCCGTGGAACCATTTTTACGTGATGATATGTCTGATGAAGCGAAAACCGCTAACAAGTTATGGTTGAACGATTTATGGCTGCAATATAAACAAGATGTTGCTAAACAACGAAACATAGGTATTGAAAACTTTGACGAAAGCATTAATGATTTAGTCTCAAAATTTACTAAAGCAAATAGCAGTTTTGCTCAATATGCCCTAGCTAACCATTGGGTAGATCAATTAAAAACACGCGATCAAATGAGAGATTCATTAATAAAGTTGGTTGGTAAAAATAGTAAAGGAGACAATTACAGCCATATTGGCTTTAAAGATTATTTAGCTGTAAATACATTAAACACAAAACTTGAGCAATTACATCAATTGCCATCAGATAAAATTGCGATCATTGTTGCCAAAGGGACTATTTTAGATGGCGTACAAAAACCAGGCACAATAGGTGGCGACTCTACAGCACAATTATTGCGTAAAGCACGTAATAACAATCATGTAAAAGCCGTTGTACTGCGCGTTGATAGCCCAGGAGGTAGTGCTTTTGCTTCTGAAATTATTCGTCAAGAAATTGAATTATTAAAAGCGTCAGGAAAACCTGTTGTTGCTTCAATGGGTACTTACGCTGCTTCAGGCGGTTATTGGATTTCAGCTCCTGCAGATAGAATTTATGCATCCCCGTCTACCATAACAGGCTCTATTGGTATTTTCGGTATGATGATGACTTTTGAAGATTCATTAAGTAAATTAGGTATTTATACTGATGGTGTCGGTACTACCGATATTTCAGGGTTTGGTCCTACTCAACCTTTAACCGAAGGTATGGCGCAATTATTTCAATTGAGTATTAATAAAGGTTATCAAGATTTTATTACGTTAGTGGCAGAAAACAGAAACATGACATTAGCGCAAGTAGACGCCATTGCTCAAGGCAGAGTATGGTCTGGTAAAAAAGCGAAAGAATTAGGGTTAGTTGACGAATTGGGCAATTTAACTGATGCCATTGTTGCTGCCGCAAATCTTGCTCAATTAGAAGAATATGACACCTTATTAATTGAACAAGAAGTGTCTGAACGAAACAAAATCATTCAAAAAATGATGGGAGAAGCCCAATCATTTATCACTGCTGGAACAAGTTTAAATACCAATAGCGAATTAACGACACCTTCAAGCGTCAATGCTAAACCAATGACACAATTTATTTCACAGCTACAAAATGAAATAACTAAAATGAATCAATTTAATGATCCCCAAGGTATATATACCCTTTGTTTAGCCTGTGGAGTTAAGTAGAGGTGAATAATAGGAAAAGAATTTATGTTGCCTATACTGGCGGCACTATTGGTATGAAAAAAAGTGATCATGGGTATATCCCTGTTGAGGGTCACTTAACGGAATCTATTCATGCTTTGCCTGAATTTCATCGTGATGAAATGCCCACGTTCACGATTAATGAATACCAACCTTTAATTGACTCATCAAACATGACACCAAGTGATTGGCAACATATTGCTGATGATATTAAACAACATTACGATGACTACGATGGTTTTGTTGTATTACATGGTACAGATACCATGGCATATACTAGTTCTGCGTTATCATTTATGTTTGAGAATTTAAATAAACCTATTATTGTTACAGGTTCACAAATTCCACTAAGCCAGTTGCGATCTGATGGTCAAGTGAATGTTCTTAATTCACTATATATTGCAGCCAACTACCCTATTAATGAAGTAGGATTATTTTTTAATAATAAACTTTATCGAGGTAATCGTTCAATTAAAGCCTATGCCGATGGTTTTAATGCTTTTGATTCCCCCAATATGTCACCATTACTTGAAGCAGGTATTAACATAAATGTGATTGCTGGCGAAGTATCAAATAATACAGAATCTGCACCAAGCGTTATTGTGCGCAGCATAACACCGCAACCTATTGGCGTTGTTCATTTATATCCAGGTATTAGCAGTGACGTAGTAGAAAATGTTATTAGACAACCAGTAAAAGCCTTAATTTTACGAAGTTATGGTGTTGGCAATGCACCTCAAGATTCCGCATTACTCACTTGTTTAAGTAAAGCTAAAGAACAAGAAATTATTGTAATTAATTGTAGTCAGTGTATTAAAGGTAAAGTGAACATGTCAGGTTATGCAACTGGCAATGCTCTAAGCCTAGCAGGTGTTATTAGTGGACATGACATGACACTGGAAGCAACATTGACAAAATTACATTACCTGCTGAGTCAAAACCTAAGTTACCATGAGATTTGTCATTTGATGGAAGAAAATTTACGCGGTGAATTAACGGTATAACTTGGCTTGTATTGCTTGGTAATAAAAAGGGGTAATAAATTACCCCTTTTTAAAACAAATACACTTTTGCTAATACTTATTAAATATATATTCTTTTTAATCTTGCAAGTAATGCTACGTCGGTAATTTCTAACTTACCTAAACTTAGCCAATCAATAAAGCCTTGCTCTAAATCAATAGCGTCTGACGTCTGCATTTGTTCTTGCATTAAACTAACCTGCACTGCCATTCTTTGCTTAGCATATTCATCTGGTGATGGCACTTGTGCTAGAATTTCAAGCGCTAAAGTTTTTTCAACGCGTGATGAAATTGTTGCTTGCGTTGTAACAGAACACTGTTCTACCAAACGCTTTTGCCAAAAGCTCGTTAGATTTTTGTATTCAGGGTCATTTACAATATTATCTGCCGTTATTTCGCTGTCTTGTTGAGCTATTTTGTCAAGTAATTTAAAAATACTCTGCCAACTCTTATTTTCTTGTTCTGCGTTTATTTGTTTTATTTTCTGATTGATCTGCTCAATAAAACCTTCAACTTTTGAGGCCACAGATTTAATCACTGGTTTATTAGCAATAACTTGATTTAATAGCACATTGGCTTGCTCTTTAGCATGAATAAAGCTAGATTTTTCATGGTTAGTTACTGACACATCATTAATACTCGCTTCAATCACTGCAAGTGATAAAAGAAAATTCTCTGATGCTTGTGATAATTCGGCTTGTTGCTCTGATTTAGCTAGGTCACGTTTAGCAAATACTTGATCGTTTATCGACCTAAATTTTTGCCATAATTTAGATTCTTGATGAGAACCAGCAAAACCAATATCACGCCATTGCAGCTGTAGCTGTTTAATATTTTCAATTGCTTTATAAATATCGTCAGAGGCTAATTGTTGTTCAGCCTCCACTATTAGCGCTTGTTTGCTCATACCATTGGCATCATGAAATGCTTTAATTGCTTTTTTAATTGGTTGTATTGCATTTTTAAATGCTTTTAATAATTTTTGATATTCATGTCTGTCAACTTCTCCAGCTTGTTGCCATCTCTGCTGTAACTTATTTAACTTACCGTCTAGCGCTTTATAATCAATAGATAAGTTGTTTAACTCATTGCTATGGGTCTCAGTAAATGACTCTGCTAACTTCATTGCATCGTTAACAATATTATTTCGTGTAACTAAATGCAAAGCACGTAACTTTTCTTGCTCTGCATAAAATAATCGACAAGGCGCAAATGCTTGTTCGCAAGCTAAGTTAAATTGTTCATTTAAGTCTTTATCAATGGTTTCATCTGCATGCCCTAACGAATTCCAAACTTTGCGGTAATATTTAACTTTATCAGCTTGCGCATTCGGATCATCTAATGGCGTGTTTACTAAAGTATTAACTTCTTTTAATAATTCTTGTTTACGTGGCGTTGCAATGTAATGTTCCCAATCGCTAATTTCAGCAATTTTATCACTTACATTATCAAAATCACGTTGTAATTGTTGCTGTTGTTGCACAGACAATAAAGTAATGATTTGACTCACACCTTTAAACAAACCAAAGCAAACTTTATATTTACCGCTAGCAAGTAAACGTTTTAAATCATGTAGTTTTTTCTTGGTTTGTTCAAATAATTGCCTTTGTTCTTGTTGTAATGGCTGTAACCCCTTTTTCCACATAGTAGAAATTTCTTTTTGTGCATCTATGATCGATTGAGGTAACACGCCCTGTGCTTTCTTATTAATGGTTTTATAACTGGCCAACCAATCATAATAGGTTTGTTGACGGTCATTTAGTTCATTCAAATTTTGCGGTAAAGTCAGTTGCGAAATTTTAGAAATAAGATACGTTGCCTCACTCACTGATTCGGCAATTTCAGGCAGTTGAGTTAATCTTTTTTCTAATTGCGTTGTTTTTTGTAAAAACTCTTTTTGTTCAACCGCATTAAGAACACTCGTAGTTATGTCTTCACGTAGTTGGTTTAATTGCTTTGAAAACTCGTTTTGATTGATAAGTTCGCTTTCAATATTTTCACCTTCAAAAACAGCGGTAGTTATTTGCTGATTTAGTGATGTGAGCACACAATTAAAACCTTTTTGGGCATTTTGTTTATCTTTAAGCAACTTCTCTGCAATTTTTGCTTGGTGATAAGCTTCTGCTTTGGGGGCAAAAATTTGTTCAAGTTGAGTTGTTATTTTGTTGTATTTACATAACAACATATTTTGTTCATCTTCAGACAGACAACTTATGTCAGCTATAGAGCTTTGCCATTGTTGCTCTAAATCAGCCTTGCTCGTTATATATTGGCCATAGCTTGATTGATCTTTTAAAGCTAACAACTTTGAAAGAATTAATTGATTTTGTTTCAATAACCTTTTTGGTTTTTCAAGTGCTTCTGTTATTAACGAAAGACGGTTGTCAATGATCTGACACACCTCATCATTAACAGCTTTTTTATTGAGTTTTGTTAACAAAGCAATATCGTTTAGTTCATCTAATTGCAATGATAATAAATTCTTTTGTACTTCCCCTGATTGTTTTTTAGTAAAAACTTGCATCAATAATTGGCTGATATTTTTCTTATGAACAAGCACTTCAAACAATTTAACAACCATAACGGGGTCTACTTCATGCTCTAGCCAAAACTTTAGCAATGAAAGATTAGATGACTTATCTTTTTCATTATTCGTTAATTGAACTAAAAAAGCCTGTTTTTTATCTAAAGATAAAGAAATATTATGTTTTCCAGATAAAATCTCTTGAATTTGCCCTGTAGAAAAATCTTGTACTGATTTATTATCATTAAGGATACTTGCTTCATAATACGCATCAAAACTATTAAGTTTTAATAATACAGCTCTACGCACTAGCTCATTAGTATCATTATTGAGCATTGAGAATATAATGGTTTTATCATCATCATTCTCAATATTTAATTCTTCATTAATAGCGGAAATTCGAATATTGCTGTCTTTATGCTGCCAGTTATTTTTACTTTTAAAAAAATTGAAGATCATGGAAAGTCACATTTTGAAGGTTAATAAACACACCGATCACTCTACGAATACGAAGATTCGTGAGATAAGCTAATTGTGATTATTATAAATTAGTAAAATGAGCTATATCGCTCTGTACCGACTGTTTATTGTCAGTACTCGGTTTAACGCAAGGTGTAATGGGGGTATTTTTAGCTGCCGATGAAAACTCTGATTTTAATTGGCGTTTATTTTTGTGAACCACTTGCCCATCACTACCTATCGTTAGCATTTCATCACAATTTAAATGTTTTGCTTGATAAGCCATTGTTAATTGCAAAGCGGTATCACGCTGTGCTTGTTCAACAAGAGTACCTTCTGGCCATTTGCCAGTTTCAGCGGCACACTTCAATCGTAAATACATTTCTTCTGGCATATGTTCAATTGTGCTGTGTAAATTCATAATAAACCCATATTATTTTTGACGTTTAAAGAAAAGTAATTTTATGCGAATAACAATATACATAATAAAACCGATAATGGTACTTGCCATCGCCAAGGTATGCTGCCATGTCCCTTGTTTAACATTGTCCCAAAACATAAATAAAAAACCACCACAAAATAGTAGCATAGCAATAAAGGAATAGTTCATTAATCGCTGTCCTTGTTTTATGCGATTAACATGATTTAAGTTGGCTATTTTATCGCCATCTAATGCTTGTAGAGATAAACCACAATGATTACATTCTTTAGCTTTATCTGATATTTTTTTTCTGCAACTAGGGCAATTTATTACTGCCATATGAATAAACTTCTACAGTGCTATATTTTGCCAATATTCTACCTTTTTTCAGGCAAAAAAAAACGTCTTGTAAGACGTTTTTTTCGTATTATTTAGATTAAAAACAAGCTATGACATATTAATATCACTACCTTTAGACTTAGCTATACGCTTTTCCCAAAAAACAGCATTTTTTATTCCTAATTTTTGAGGATCAAATGTGTATGTTTCAACATTCGCTCTTTGTTGTTCTTCGTAATCGTGCAATGCTTTTATTGCAGGTTTAGACATAAAGAAAAGAATGATAATTCCAATGATATTTAGCCAAGCCATTAAACCAACACCAATATCACCAAGTCCCCATGCAATATTAGCCGCTTTAACTGTTCCGTAAAAAGTGGCACTCATTATGACAACTTTCAACATAAACACAGCGCCTGGAATATTAAAAGTGCGTTTAATGTAATAAATATTATTCTCAGCAATAAAGTAATAAGCCAAAATAGTTGTGAAAGCAAAAAAGAATAACGCTAAAGCAACAAATGGGCGACCTACGCCAGTAAAGACACTGTCTACGGCTAATTGAGTAAATGCTGGACCATTAGCGGCAACATCCATAGCAACATTTTGAACGATAAAGGTATCACCCATGCCGTGTACGTTGTATGTGCCCGTAATAATAATCATAAAAGCGGTTGCAGAACACACAAATAAGGTATCTATATAAACAGAAAATGCTTGTACTAACCCTTGTTGCGCTGGATGTTCAACTTCTGCCGCTGCTGCTGCATGAGGACCAGTACCCTGACCTGCTTCATTTGAATAAACACCACGTTTAACCCCCCAACCTATTGCCGCGCCAAAGCCCGCCATTGGAGTAAAGGCATCACCAATAATCAGCGTAAAGGCATGAGGCAATGCCGTAATATTTAGCCCAATAATAATTAATGAAATTAAAATATAGGCTAAGGCCATAAAGGGTACAACTATTTGCGTGAAGTTTGCTATACGTTTAATACCACCAAAAATAATAAAGCCAAGTAACAAAACAATACCCGTTGCCGTATATAACTTGGCGTAACTAATGGCACCAATAGCGGTATTAATAGTCCCAGTATTTGAAAACACTTGTTCTATTGCTGTACCGATTGTGTTTGACTGTACCGTAGGTAATAATATGCCAGTAGCAAGAATAGTGGCAATAGCAAAGGTCCATGCATACCATTTTTGCCCCATTGCTTTTTCAATATAGTAAGCAGGTCCACCATAGTATTTACCGTCATGTTCTTCTTTGTAAATTTGTGCGTTAGCTGACTCAATATAAGCAGTTGCTGCACCAAAGAAAGCAACGATCCACATCCAAAATACAGCTCCAGGTCCGCCAAAACCAATGGCAGCAGCAACACCTGCTATATTACCAGCGCCAACACGCCCTGATAATGAAACAGCAAGTGCTTGAAACGATGAAATACCTTTTTTTGAACTTTTGCCCGACATTAATAAGCGCCACATTTCAGAAAATTGGCGTAATTGTACAAAGCGAGTTACTACTGTAAAAAATAGTCCAGCCCCTAAGCATAAATAAATAAGGGCACTGCTCCATATATAACTGTTAATTGTATTGACTAAATCTTGCACTAAAACTTCCTCATTATTGTTATATTATTTTATTTGCTGTCATTAAGTGTGTTGACATAGTAGTTAATAATTAAATTAATTATGTCTTTGTAAATCATTCATAAGTCAATGCTAAAACTTAACTACAATTATACTGCTCGGGTGTAATCCGACAAAAAAGGGTAATTAATTACCCTTTATATTGTCACTGGTAGTTGAACAAAATTAAAACATGGAAGATCAACAGACCCTAGATTCACCTTTTTTATCTTAAATCATCTACCATATGATAGATACCTGTTAAGAAATCACGTCCTAATAAGCTGCTTCTAATATCTGACCAACCCATACTATAATCAGGCAATAAATCATTGTCTTTAAATGGCATTTCGATAGTATAAGCTAAACACTTAAATTGATTACCAACCCAATTTGTACCAACAGTTGGGTTGGCTTTACCTGGCTCATCTTTATCATAACCGCGTTCATCTTGAAATTCAGGCGTTAATGATAATAAAATAGTTTTGAATTTGTCTTCAAGTGCTTTGTGTCGTTCATTATAATTTACAACCCCCTCACAACCCGCTAAAAAATTTACCGGGAGTGCTTCGTCACCATGAACATCTAAAAACATATCAATGCCTGTTTCAAACATTTTTTCACGTACTAAATACACTTCAGGGCTACGCTCCATACTTGGTTCTAGCCACTCTCGGTTTAAGTTGGTGCCCACCGCATTAGTGCGCAAATGACCACGAACACTTCCATCAGGATTCATATTAGGCACAATATAAAACACAGTTTTGTTTAAAAGTGAACGGGCAACACCATCATCTTCGTCAAGTAAACGATCTAAGAAACCTTCAATAAACCATTCTGCCATGGTCTCGCCAGGATGTTGGCGTGCAGTTAACCAAATAACACGTTTATCTTCGCCCTCTTCCCCAACTTTAAGTAAACTAATATCTCGGCCATCTAAGGTTTGCCCCAACACTTGTAACTGACAATCTAAATGCATTTGCGCATTGTGTAATAAGTCTTGATGGCGTTCGTAACTATAAGGAGAGAAATAAGCAAAATACACTGAGTCGTATTCAGGTGTTAACGTAATTGTTAGTTTTTCACCATCGTAAGTCGTGGGAACACGAAACCAGTGATCACGATCATAAGATGCTACCGCTTGATAATCTTTCCACCCTTCTACATAGGCTGATTTACCAGCATTTATTATATGAAGTACATGTTCTTTACGCTCTTGAATTGGCGTAACATCTGTTTGTAATTTAAAATGAAACCATTGATAAAATTCAGATTGATTGTCGTGTTTTATTTCTAGTTGAATATTGCTTGCATCACTTGCATTAATAACACGAATGTTACCGCTATCAAAGTTGTCAGAAATTTGCATGAAAAAGGTACCTGTTTCTTTTGTGCCAAGTAAATCATGGCACATAATAAATTAAAAATACAAAAACAGTGTACACAAACATTGCTATTTAAACCACAATGAACACTATAAAGATCTCAAGTAAAGGCCAAGCTCTGAAGAAAACCCCATAGACTTCCTAATAACAAAATTATCTTCGCTTATTACGTAGTAACTTGGGTACGCTGAAATTGAAAAAGCCTTTTTTATTTTTTCATTACCGAGCGCTATTGGAAACGTAAGCTCGTGTTCTTGTGTAAAATCTATTACATCCTGTTTATTAACATAATCAAGTGCAACCGCAATCACATCAAGCTGAGGATTTTTTTCATACAACGCTTGTAAATTGCCAATACTGATATGGCAAATGCTACACCAAGGGGCGAAAAAATAAATAACAGTTTTTTTACCTTGCGAATTTAATGGTATTGTTTCATCCATGATTGTTGGAACTTTTGTAAATGATAAATTATTTTCTGCTTCTACTTTCGTGTCTGTAGGTAACATATCACTTTCGCGAAAATAAGAAGCTAATTGAAATATCAAGAAAAAAATCAATGCTTGAAACAAAAGATTACGTACTGTGGATAACAAGTGTTTTCCTTAAATAATGAATAGATTCTAAAAGATAAGACCTAAACAGTGTGATTTTATTACACAAAATAGTAATAAACCTGAGTTCAGGTTAATAAAAAAGCTACTAGCAAAATACTAGTAGCTTTCAATTTCACATGTTGCAGAAAATAGATATGTTATTAAAACAGTGTGACTTAAACATTCTGCATTAATTAACTAATATTAGTTAAACCATTCAGATAAGGTTGTAATACTGTAGGAATATCAATACTACCATCAGCTTGCTGATAATTTTCTAAAATAGCAACTAAAGTTCGCCCTACTGCCAAGCCTGAACCATTTAATGTATGTAATAATTCTGGTTTGTTTGTTTCACTACTACGATAACGTGCTTGCATTCGACGTGCTTGGAATGCACCCATATTTGAACAAGAAGATATTTCACGATAAGTATTTTGTGCTGGTAGCCACACTTCCAAATCAAAAGTTTTTGTAGCGCTAAAGCCAACATCACCACTGCACAATGCCATTGTGCGATAAGGTAGTTCTAGTTTTTCAAGAATTGCTTCTGCGTGTGCTGTTAATTCATCTAATGCTTTGAACGAATCTTCAGGTTTAACTAATTGAACCATCTCTACTTTGTCAAACTGATGTTGACGAATAAGACCACGAATATCTCGGCCGCCTGAGCCTGCTTCACTGCGGAAACATGGGGTATGAGCCGTCATTTTTATCGGTAATTCAGCTTCTTCAACAATTTCATCACGGTACATATTCGTTAATGGCACTTCTGAGGTAGGTATTAAAGAAAACTGCTTTCCTGATAAATTAGTGTGAAATAAATCCTCACCAAATTTTGGTAATTGTCCAGTGCCATACAACGAATTAGCATTGACTAAATACGGTACATACATTTCTTGATAACCGTGTTCTTCTGTATGAACATCAAGCATAAATTGTGCTAAGGCACGATGTAACTTAGCAATTTTACCACGCATTACAGCAAAACGAGTTCCCGCAAGTTTAGCACCACTTTCAAAGTCTAACCCTTTATTTACTCCAAAACCTAAGTCGACATGATCTTTAACTTCAAAATCAAATTCACGTGGTGTACCCCAACGTTTTATTTCTACGTTGTCATCTTCATCTTTACCTTCTGGTACCGACTCGTCTAATAAATTAGGAATAGCACTGGCAATATCATTAATTTTTGCCAGTACTTCATCTTGTTCAGCTTTTGCGGCATCTAAGTCATTACCTAATTGGCTGACTTCAGCAAGTAATGGAGCAATATCTTCTCCACGAGCTTTTGCTTGACCAATAGATTTAGAACGGGTATTACGTTCATTTTGTAAATCTTGGGTTTTAACTTGAATCGATTTACGTTGTTCTTCTAACCCATTTAACGTCGCAGTATCAAGCGTGAAACCACGCTTTGCTAATTGTATGGCAATGTTATCTAAGTCTGTTCTAAGTTGTTTGGCATCAAGCATAATTATTCACGTTGTTTTAAGTTGAAAAATAAAATCTACAATAGTTGCTATTATTTCGCGATTGTGGAAACTAAGTAAAGCCCTAAAGCAGCAGCAGCGATACAAAGTGATACATTTAATAAAATATTAATAGCCGCTTTAAGTAAGTCTCCTTGTTGTATTAATAGTAAGGAGTCTAATGAAAATGTGGAAAAGGTGGTAAATGCACCTAAAAAACCAATACCTATTAAAGTTCTATGGATATTAATATCTAAAATTTCATGTTCTATTAATTGGTAAAGTATACCCATAATAAATGAGCCGATGATATTAACCATCAATGTGGCAAAAGGAAACCCCTTTCCAAGCCAATTTAGCACTAATTGCGAAATATAAAAACGCAAACTGGCCCCACATGCACCGCCAAGGGCAACAAAAGCATACAAGGTAACGTTGCTTATAGCGTTAGTCATAGCGTTGCTCCCGACTGTTTTGGTTTAATTGGGTTAAATAATCAAGCTTCTCTTTTAATTGCTTTTCTAATCCACGATCTGTTGGCTGATAAAATTGTGTATTAAAACCATTTACTTGATTATTTGATTGTTTACTTGCTTGAGCCAATGCTTCGGGGAAATAATTTTCTCCCGCAGCAAACGCATTGACTTCATCATGTGCATAACGATAATCAACACCATGCCCTAAATTTTTAGTGATCTCACTGGTTGAGTTTTTTAAATGTTCAGGTACGTCTAGGGTTGCCGTTTGTTCCGCTAAAAATTTAGCTTGTTTAAATGCTGTATAAACTGCATTACTTTTGGGTGCTAAAGCCATATAAATTGCGGCTTGGGCAATAGCACGTTCGCCTTCGCTTGGCCCTACTCTATGAAAAGTATCCCAAGCATTGATAGCCAATTGCATCGCCCGAGGATCCGCATTGCCTATATCTTCACTTGCGATAGCGAGTAAACGCCTAGCAACATAAAGGGCGTCACCACCACCAGTTAAAATTCTAGCATACCAATACAAAGCTGCGTTTGGATCTGAACCACGTACTGATTTATGAAAAGCACTTATTAAGTCATAAAAAGCATCGCCTCCTTTGTCATAAAGAGCTATTTTACTGCCTGCGACTTGCGCTATTAACTCAACCGAAATGGTGATCGTTTGCTCTTGATCTGTTTGTCTATTTTTTGCTGCCATAATTAGCGGATTTGTTAAGCTATCTAGACAATTTTCTAATAAATTAAGTAAACGCCTCGCATCGCCATCACTGCGATTGATTAAACTTTGTTTAGCATCATTATTGAGCAAAATATTTACCCGCTGCTCTGTAAATATAAATGCTAATGCTCTTGTTAATACTTGGGTTAATTCATCAGAATTGAGCTTTTTTAACGTGTATACGCGGGCACGAGATAAAATGGCTTGATTTAATTCAAATGCAGGGTTTTCGGTTGTTGCTCCAATAAAAATAATGGTGCCATCTTCAATAAAAGGTAAAAAAGCATCTTGCTGTGATTTGTTGAAACGATGCACTTCATCAACGAAAAGAACTGTTTTTGATTCTTTAGTATCAGTATTATTCGCACTATTTTGAGCCCTAATTTTAGCTTGTTCAATAGCAAGCCGAATTTCTTTAATACCTGAAGTAACCGCAGATAATCTAATCACTTTAGCATTGGCGTGTGCAGCAATAATTTCAGCTAAAGTCGTTTTACCCGTTCCTGGAGGCCCCCAAAAAATTAGTGAATGGCAATGACCTTGAAGAATAGATTGTCTAAGTGGGGAGTCGTTAGCAAGAATATGTTGCTGACCAACATAATTATCTAACTTTTTGGGGCGCATTTTTGCAGCTAAAGGCGCCACATGGGTCATAGATAAAGAAGAATCAGATACCGTTATTGTTTCTGGTTCTAAGTCAAATAAGCTCGTTTGTTGTTGTTCATCTTCCACAATAATTACAAAAAACCTTATATTAGACTATTCAGAACGTTGATCATCAATTTGAACACCTTGCGGTACATTAAATTGAAATAAACTTGCTTCGGGTATAGTTTCATCTTCAAAATTAGTTAATGTAATATGACTTACCTGTCCTGTAGCATCTAAAAATGAAAATTGCTTTAAGTTACTTTTACCACTACTTAAATCAAATATTAACGTTAAACTTTTAATTTGACTATTAACATCTTTAGACATGATAACAAAACGCTCAATTGCTTCATCTGTTTCGAGCTCTTTGACTACAGTATATTGTTGCCACAAAGCTTCATCTTGGCTAGTGAGTAATAATATCGGCGTTTTGGCAATTGCGGCAGATAAAGAGTACACACTAACTTGTTCTATCCATGGATCATAAAACCAAACATTGTTTCCATCAGACACAATAGCAAGCTCGTCAGGCTCTGTTGTGTGCCAATTTGCTAAATTAGGTTTACTAATTGCTAATTTACCAGCACTTTGTGCTATTTTATCACCTGAAACGCTCTCAACTTCTTGGCTGAAACTAGCAGTAAAATGCGCTAAATTTGCCAGTTTAGTCCTTAACATACTTTTAGCGTCGGTTGCATCAGCGGTTAATTCTTGTTTTGCTACTTTTTGTACGCTTATTTTATTGTTAGCAATATCATTGGTAATAGTTTGCGCACTCGTGCTTATTGCTGTATTAAATACGAGCGTTAAAGCACATAACTTTATATAGTTGATGTTCATTCATTATCCGAAAATTAAGCGGGTTTAATCTCTTATAGGTGGTGGTGCTAATACTTCACGTGCACCGTTATTACCTGCTGTTGATACGACACCTTGAATTTCCATTTGTTCAACAATTCTTGCTGAACGGTTATAACCAATTCTGAATTGTCGTTGAACGCTTGAAATTGACACACGGCGCTTTTCGGTAACAAAGTTTACCGCTTCATCATAAAGACTATCTAATTCTTCATCTTCACTGCCTTCTGCCTGTTCACCCGGCAACAACATATCAGGATCATTACCACCAGCTAAAATCTCTTCAATATAATTAGGTTCACCGCGAGATTTCCAATCTTTAACCACAGCATGTACTTCATGATCATCAATAAAGGCACCATGAACCCGTGTAGGTACACCTGTTCCAGGTGGTAAGTACAACATGTCACCCATACCCAATAACTGTTCGGCTCCTTGTTGATCTAATATAGTGCGCGAGTTTAACCCAGACGACACTTGGAAAGCCATACGTGTTGGAATATTTGCTTTAATTAACCCTGTTATTACATCAACTGATGGGCGTTGAGTTGCTAGGATTAAATGAATGCCAGCGGCACGTGCTTTTTGTGCAATACGGGCTATTAATTCTTCAACTTTTTTACCAACAATCATCATCATGTCAGCAAATTCATCAACAATAACAACAATACTCGGTAATTTTTCTAATAATGGCGGCGTTTGATCCAAACCATCACTTGGTTGCCATAATGGGTCAATAATTGGCTCACCCTCTTTTATAGCGCCAAGTATCTTTTTGTTGTAGCCTTTTAAATTTCTGACGCCAAGTGCTGACATGAGTTTATAACGACGTTCCATTTCACCCACACACCAGCGAAGTGCATTTGCAGCGTCTTTCATATCGGTTACCACTTCAGCTAATAAGTGTGGAATACCTTCATAAACACTTAACTCAAGCATTTTTGGGTCGATCATGATCAAGCGCACATCTTCAGGGGTTGACTTGTATAACAAACTGACAATCATGGTATTAACACCCACAGATTTACCTGAACCTGTAGTACCTGCCACTAATAAATGTGGCATCTTCGCCAAATCAACTACAACGGGTTCACCTGCAATATCTTTACCAAGCACCATGGTTAAGGAAGAACTTGATTCTTCGAATTTTTCACATGAAATAACTTCACTTAAACGAACAATTTCTCTATGTTTATTGGGTAATTCCAAACCGATTACCGACTTACCTGGTATTACTTCTACCACACGCACACTAATAGCTGATAATGCACGAGCTAAATCTTTTGATAACGAGCTAATTTTACTCACTTTCATGCCAGGTGCTAAATCTAGTTCAAACCGAGTGATTACAGGACCAGGATAAACGGCAACGACACGCGCTTCTACTTTAAAGTCTAATAATTTAGCTTCAACTAAACGACTAACTTGTTCTAATTCTTCTTGATTTATCGGATTTTTAGCCTTATCAGGACGATCTAATAAATCAATTGAAGGCATGCCTTCAAATTTTTCTTCTGAGCTAGGAACCAAATTTATTTGATTAGTATCAGAACTCGTCGCTAATTCACCGCGTTGTTGTTTATCATCTTCAACATTAATTTTTTCTACCGAGGCGAAAGCAGCAGTAATTTCTGTATCATTAACATGGGCTTGTACATTCATGTTAAGTGGCTCACCCATTAAGTCATTAATATCAAGGAAAGGTTCTTGCGGTTCTTCATCAACATCATTTGATTTAATACTAAAAAATGATGTTGAGGTTTTCTTCTTAACCAAATTGGCGTTTTCGTTTGCTTCATCATGATCATTGAATGAATTTTCAAGCGATGCGCTACTGGTTTTATTGTCATTTAGTTTATTATCAGGTTTTGTAGATAAATCAGCATCACCTGTACCAAATTGACTTTTAATGGTTTGTGGTAACCTTTTTAAATACATAATTGCTGCAATAGTATAGCGACCAACATCGTCAACAAAAGTAATCCACGAAAAACCTGTTAGTAAAACAAAACCAGCACAAGTAAACATTAAAAATAATAATGTGCTGCCTACAAACGAAAAATAAGGTAAAAATGTTGTGCTTAATACATTGCCTAATATACCGCCAGCAGAGAAATAATAGATATCATCAAAATTCATGCTCGCTAGAGATGTTAAACCTAAATAAAATAAAATAAAACCAATTAACTTTAAACCAATAGTTAAATAATCCAGCTGCATTAATTGGTGATATTTTTGAAATAATAACCACCCAACAATAGCAACAACAAACGGAAGCGTATAAGCAATATAACCAAACAAATTTAATAATAAATCAGAAATATAGGCACCTACTGCCCCACCAAGATTTCTAACGGGTGTTTGATACCCTGTTTGAGCCCAACCAGGATCAGCAGGATCAAAACTAAATAAAGCTAACATTAAAAACATGGCCAAAACGCTAAAAAAGAGCAAGCCTGTTTCGAGTATACGCTGAACACCACTTAATTGCTTTTTGGGTGACTCGGTACGCTGAGTGTTATCAAATTCATCACTGGTTTCACCAGTATTTTTCACTAGTTCTGAAGACAATTAAAATTCCATAATAAACGGGGATTAGTGATATAGTGTTAAAATAACAAATTATCGCTTAATTGGTAACATATTACTGGATTTTATTTCATCCATTACCACATAGGTTCTGCTTTCACTTACTGCAGGCAGCCTTAATAATATATCACCTAACAATTGTCGATAAGCTAACATATCTTTCACACGAGTTTTAAGAAGAAAATCAAAGCTCCCTGAAACCAAATGACATTCTTGAATAACATCTAAATTATGCACAGCAGCAGAGAAATCATCAAAAACATCAGGACTTGTTTTTGTTAATGTTATTTCTACAAAAACTAAAAGAGAGAGTTTTAATTTAGTAGGATTAAGATTAGCTTGATAACCCGTAATATAATTTTCTTTTTCTAAGCGTTTTACACGCTCTAAACAAGGCGTAGGACTTAAACCGACACGTCTTGCTAATTCTACATTTGATAAGCGCCCTTTCTTTTGTAATTCAACAAGAATATTCTTATCAATACGATCTATATTTTTATTTTTTGTAATATTCATGCGATATATTTAACTAAAATAATACTTAATCTTAGTATTATATATCGACTAAAGCAATATTTCGACAGGTTATTCTACGAAGTTACTCGTATACTGGTTTTCTCTAAAACAAACAGTCTCACTAAAAAGACTGAATAAAACTACAACATGTAAAACCTAAGAGAGGAAATTATGATTATTGGTGTGCCAAAAGAAATTAAAAACCACGAGTACCGCATTGGTTTAACCCCTGCTGGCGTTAAAGAATTATCAGTAAATGGTCATGAAGTTATTGTTGAAAATAATGGTGGTGCGGCCATTGGTTTTGACAATGAGCAATACATTGAAGCAGGTGCTAAAATAATTAGTGAGGCCGCTGAAATATTTGCTACCGCCGATATGATTATTAAAGTTAAAGAGCCGCAACCTGTAGAGTGTAAAATGCTACGTCCAGGTCAAATTTTATTTACTTACTTACATTTAGCACCAGACCCACAACAAACAGAATTGCTCGTTGCTTCAGGTGCAACATGTATTGCTTATGAAACTGTCACATCCTCAACGGGTGGTTTACCGTTACTAGCACCAATGTCTGAAGTTGCTGGTCGTATGTCAATTCAAGCAGGAGCACATGCATTAGAAAAAGCACAAGGTGGCTTAGGTGCATTACTTGGAGGTGTTCCAGGTGTTGCTCCAGCAGAAGTATTGATTGTTGGCGGTGGTGTTGTTGGTACTCAAGCTGCACGTATGGCGATTGGTATGGGTGCAGATGTAACAGTTTTAGATCGTTCTTTACCTCGTTTACGCCAGTTAGATACAGAGTTTGACGGCCGATTAAAAACTGTATATTCAACGGCTGATGCAATGGATCAATTAATTGTAAAAGCTGATTTGGTTATTGGTGCGGTACTTATTCCAGGCGCAACTGCACCAAAACTTGTTACTAAAAAACATATTAAAATGATGAAGAAAGGCGCTGTAATAGTTGATGTAGCCATTGACCAAGGTGGTTGTTTTGAAACATCAAAACCAACAACGCATCAAGATCCCACTTATATAGTAGATGACGTAGTACATTATTGTGTTGCTAATATGCCTGGCGGTGTTGCACGTACATCTACAATAGCACTGACAAATGCTACCCTGCCATTTGCCGTAACTATTGCCAATAAAGGTGCAAAACAAGCATTACTTGACGATGCCCATTTACTTGCTGGTTTAAATGTAGCCAGTGGTAATATAACAAATAAACCTGTCGCTGATGTTTTAGGTTATAACTATGTTGACCCAAGTATTGCCTTAAGCGCATAATCTCTAGCAATACCTAGCAAATAATATGATTTTAAATGTGTTCCTCAGTTAAATCTTGTTATGTAAAAGGCAAATTAAAGAGTACAAAGATAAGTTTGTACTCTTTTTGTTTTTAAAACTGCTTGTTTTTAAAATTTATTAAATTTAATATTCTCACTATACACCCTTGATAGAACCTCTTATCATCCCAATTAATAAAGTTATTATCTCTTTATACTTGGTAACATTACCAAAAAGTATCATTCAAAATTTCTGGAGAACTCGTTTATGAGCGACGTTAGACATTGCCCGCTACTTATTTTAGGCTCAGGTCCAGCTGGTTATACAGCAGCAGTATATGCCGCACGTGCTAACCTTAACCCTGTTATTATTACGGGCATGCAACAAGGGGGTCAATTAACCACAACAACTGAAGTGGAAAACTGGCCTGGTGATGCAGACGACCTAACAGGCCCTGTATTAATGGAACGTATGCAAAAACATGCTGAAAAATTTGATACTGAAATTGTATTTGATCATATAGAATCTGTCGACTTCTCTTCAAAGCCATATAAATTAACTGGAAGCAATAATTACACTTGTGATGCATTAATTATTTGTACTGGTGCTTCTGCACAATACATTGGTTTACCTTCAGAAGAAGCTTTCATGGGACGTGGTGTATCAGCTTGTGCAACTTGTGATGGTTTCTTTTATAAGAATCAAAAAGTGGCGGTAGTTGGCGGTGGTAATACGGCTGTTGAAGAAGCGCTTTATTTATCAAACATTGCCAGTGAAGTGCATTTGGTGCACCGCCGCGATACTTTTAGATCTGAAAAAATATTAACCGACCGTTTAGCTGAAAAAGTTAAAAATGGCAATATTATATTACATACCGATCGCACATTAGATGAAGTGTTAGGTGATAATATGGGCGTAACTAGCTTACGTTTAAAAGACACCAAATCAGAAACAACAGAAGTTATTGATGTTGCAGGTGTTTTCATTGCTATAGGACACAAACCAAATACTGATATATTTAAAGGTCAACTAGCCATGGAAAATGGTTATTTAACAATTCAAAGTGGCAGCCAAGGTAACGCAACGCAAACCAGTGTTGAAGGCATTTTCGCAGCTGGTGATGTTGCAGACCATATTTACAGACAAGCAATTACTTCTGCTGGTGCTGGTTGTATGGCGGCATTAGATGCAGAGCGTTATCTGGATGCACAGTCATAATTGGTAAAAACAACGGTATTTTAATTGCGCAATACGCTGGGTAATTAGTCAGTGATAACAAAGCTCCACCTACAGGTTGAAAATGCTATATCAACTTAACGAGGATAACTTTATATTCCCTCCAGTTAGTTTGGCTCTCACAGAGCCAAATGGCTTACTTGCTGTAGGTGGAGATTTACAATCTAAGCGTTTAATATCTGCCTATAGCCAAGGAATATTCCCTTGGTTTAGCGAGGACGATCCCTTAATGTGGTGGTCACCAGATCCACGCGCAATTATTAACCGTAATGACCTTCGTATTAATAAAACCTTACGTAAAGTGATAAGAAAAGCCCCCTATACCATTACATTGAACACGGCTTTTGAACAAGTGATTAAACAATGTGCCAATGCGCCTTTTCGTGATGATGGCACGTGGATCTTGCCAAAAATGCAATCAGCCTATATTAATTTACATAAATTAGGTTTTGCCCATTCAATTGAAGTATGGCAAACCATTAATGATGATAAAACTCAACCGAATAAAATATTAGTAGGTGGTTTATATGGTGTTGCTATCAATGGCCTTTTTTCTGGTGAATCCATGTTTTATAGTAAAGCTAACGCCTCTAAACTTGCGTTAATTGCATTGAGTAATTTATTACATTCAATTAAGATCGATTTTATTGACTGTCAGTTACTTAACCCTTTTTTAGCAGACATGGGCGCAGTAGAAGTTTCTCGAAATGATTTTATATTACGTAAACAAATGGTGATTAACAAGCCAATAAAGAAAAATTTTTGGATGTCAAAAGAGTTAAGCTTGGTTATTTATGAGTGAAGAAGGTTATAAAGTAGGTATAACAAAAACATTTCCTTGTAGTTATTTGCCTGATCAAGAAGAACGGCTTTTAATTGCTGTAGATGAACGTTTACAAAACAATTATAGCTATAGTCTACTGATGACGGAAGGATTTCGTCGTACAGGTGATCAGTCCTATCGACCTCACTGCCCCGCTTGCAACGCTTGCCAATCTATTCGTATCATTGTTGATAAATTTATTCCATCAAAAAGCCAAAAACGCACAATCAAACGTAACGCTCATTGTCAGATATTAACGTCAGATTGTTTAAAAAAAGAATATTACCCATTATACGAACAATATATTAATACTTGTCATCAAGATGGCAGTATGTTTCCTGCTAATTACCAGCAGTTTGAAAGCTTTTTATCAAGTAAACTAACCAAACAGTTATTCATAGAAACATGGATTGAAGTGAATGAAATAAAACGCCTTGTTTGTGTTGCCGTAACAGACGTTTTAATCAATGGTTTATCCGCTGTTTATACATTTTATCATCCAGATTTTAAATCTTATGGATTAGGCGTGTTCTCAATTTTGACTCAAATTGAATTTTGTAAAAAGAACAAACTACCCTATTTATATTTAGGTTACCAAATAGATGAATGCCAGAAAATGAACTATAAAAATCGTTATTTTCCTTATGAAAAATTTAGTGAACAACAATGGATTTTGGTTGAAAAATAATTTTTATTCTCCTTATTTAATAAGAAAGTTCCATCTCAATTGCAAATAACCCCCTACAAAGCTTTACATTAGGGACACAATTAGGCATCATTCGCGCAGCTTTTTTTATCGGCAATATTTTATAACAATTTTATTTAAGAATATTGCTTGTTTGCACAACATATAGAGGTTTAGCGCCCCATGGCGAAAGAAGAAAATATTGAAATGCAAGGTACGGTTTTAGACACGTTACCTAACACTATGTTCCGAGTAGAATTAGAAAATGGTCATGTGGTTACTGCTCATATTTCGGGCAAAATGCGTAAAAATTATATTCGTATTTTAACTGGCGATAAAGTAACTGTTGAACTAACGCCATACGATTTATCTAAAGGCCGCATTATTTTCCGCGCTAGATAGTTTCAGATGCAAAAAACAAGAACCAGTATTGTTCAAAATACTGGTTTTTTGTTCCTGAGATATAAAATAATTTGTAGATAAAACCTTAAATTATATTTTAAAACAATAGCCATAACCTGACTTTTGTCCTTAGGCATGTTTAGTATAAAAGGTTATTTAGTACAAACTTGTTTTATTATGCTGGCATCGCCATATGTACCATCCAAATCATTAGTACCTAACGTGACATAACCTATCACGTGATCCCTTTTTATTTAAAAATAAAGTTAACGATAAGAATCTAACAACTTTTTATTAAATTGTTCAGCATTTATATTTATACATTTGTTAGCAATTGTTTCTTGTAAATCATTAAGCTGTTGATCAACATTAGCAATGGTTAACGTATTATCATCAAGTTGATACACTTGTTGTAAGCTTTGATAGTAAAATAATAAAATAATCATCGCATTAGTTTCGTCATTCTCAACACCTACTTTAATTTTTTTTAATTTTCTGTAGATCAAATTTTGTATTTGTTTCAATTGCCATACGTAATAAATTTCTACAAAAAAAGCTGAATTTTTCAAAGAATGTAAAATGGCCGCACACGCAAGTAAAGCTAAAATAACGCCAAGTAAGTTGTATCGAAAATTATTAAGATCTTCTTGCGCAAAAAGTGCGATAAGTAACTGCCCAAACACGAGTGCTAAGATTAGTAAAGTTATGATAAATCCAGCGATAACTGTATTTAAGTGTTTACGGTAACGTGTTTTATTTATGTTTATTAACTGCATTGAAAAGTTGATTCCTTAGAGAATGACAAATAATTTTTATGAGAATATCTGGTTTTAAAGTATTAAACCAGAATATCGTTTTATAGCGGTTTTCACACCAAACTGCCATGTTTTTTTATTACTCGACAGAGTAAGTTTTTCTTTAGCGCGGGTAATACCTGTATAAAGCAATTCACGAGAAAGCAACTGATGTTCGGCTTGTTTGGGTAATATTATTGCCACATGTTCAAACTCACTACCTTGAGTTTTGTGAATAGTCATTGCATAAACGGCATCAAATTTAGGTAGACGAGACGGTAACAGTATTTTATAAGCAGATTCATTTGTTTGTAATTTTGTGTGGTCACTTGTTTCAAAAAATGCCATTAAGTGACCTTCTGAAGTTTGCCATAATAGCCCTATGTCACCATTGAAAAGGCCGAGTCGATAATCATTTTCATTAATCATTATTGGCATACCATGATAGCTTGATTGATTGCCGCTGACAGGGCTAACAAGAAGGTTTTTTATCCATTGATTTAATGCATCAACCCCTAATTCTCCTTGGCGTGTTGCACATAAAACACGGAACTTAGACAAGAGTATAAAAGCATCTGAAATATCATTACAGTCTGCAATACCCTGATAATATTGATTAACCAACGGGGTTAACCAAGTTGACAGCTCGTTATCAACTAAGGTTAATTGACTCACGTTTGCAGATAACATTTTGCTGGTTAGTACCCCTTGTTTTGTTGACGACTCTAACAACTGCCAACTTTCACTCGCTTGTCCTTTAATCACATAAGCAGCTAGCTTACCAATTCCTCCTTCACCGTCAAAACGACGACTTTGCATTAAAAAGCTTAAATAATCATGATCTGCTTTAACTTTCTGTTCAGCATTTTCAAACGTATTACGTAATTGATTTTTGGTTAACTGGCAGACTTGCGTTAAATAATGTAGATTTTTATCGCTATATCCACTGTGAGGCCTTGGTGCAATGTCTGCTAAAACACTGCCAACCGCAACAGAAGGGAGTTGATCCGCATCCCCTAACAGAATGATTCTTGCAGTCGGTTTCAGTGCTCTACAAATCCGCGTCATCATGGGTAAATCAACCATAGACACTTCATCTATTAACAATACATCACAACTGAGTAAATTATCGTGGTTATGTCTAAAATTTGGGCTATTAGGAATAACACCTAATAAACGATGGATAGTTTTTGCTTGTGTTGGCATTGTTGCTAAAATGTCATTGTCTATAAGGTCTTTAAATCCAGCTATTGCCTTAATGATAGATTCGGATAAACGTTGTGCTGCCTTTCCTGTTGGAGCAACTAGCGCTATTTCTAGTGTTTGATTAGTATTTTTACTTTGATGCAACATTAATAGTGCCGCGAGTAATTTGGTTACCGTATAAGTTTTCCCTGTGCCAGGCCCACCAGCAATCACGGTGAAATTTTTATTAATGGCATTAGCAACAGCAAGCTTTTGCCAATCAATATGTTGTTGGTCGGTTTTTTCAAGCACTTCAGTTGGAAATAATTGATTAATTATCGCTTTGATCTCTTTTACTGATGTATCTGTTTTACTGTTTAACCTTGTTTTAATATCATGTGCGAGTTGACGTTCAAATTGATAATAACGGCGTATATATAGTTTATTATTATCAAATACTACGGGTTGCATATCACTCGATGACAGTGGCAATTCAGTAAATAGAGTGTGTAAAATGTCTATGGTCGGAAAAATGAAGCCTTGATGGGTGCATTGACCTTCGTCGTCAAAACCTCCCCCCCAATGTTGTTCAGCAAGCTCGTCAAATGGCATACAAGTGTGCCCTGCCCGTAAACCAACACTTAATGCCATAAAAACATGGTTGATCAAAACTCTTTTCTCTTCAGATAATACATCTTGAGTTAATAATTCAGATTGAGTATTTAACGCGAGAAGCATTTCTTTGGCAAAAAAGTAGTCTATCGCTTCTATGTTGGTGATGTATTGTTGGGCTTGAACAAAATTAATATATGATTGAATCATTCTGTTTGATCCTTACTTGATTCATCATCTTGTTTTACAGTAGATGTATGGTTAGGCTCTGAACCTACTGCTATACCATTAAATAGGTTATCTAATTGATTAAGCTCATTTAAGGTAATTTGACGATAGTATACACCTGCACCATGATATTGTTTGTTATTTGTCATTCCACGTAAATATAAGTAATACACACCACCAAAATGTTGTTTTGCATCATAGTTAACCACATTACGTTGTAAATATCGGTGTAGCGCTAAACAATAAATAAGATATTGTAAATCATAATAATTTTTTTCTATATTATTGCGAATTGCGTCATGTGTATAGTCAGTATAATCATCGCCTAAATGGCTAGATTTATAGTCACAAACATAAAATTTACCTTGATGCTCAAACACTAAATCAATAAAGCCATGCATCATGCCCTTTAGCGTTCTATATTGTGGTAATTTAACAATATTATTTGATTTAGACGGGTTACCCATATTTCGATGATCGGTTAGCAATTTTGATAAATGGCTAATATTGGCTTTTTCCATCGGAAAATAAAATTCACTTTCACGTAGCGTACTTTGCATGTATATATCTGAAAGACAAAAATTTGCAGTATTATCCTGATCACATTCAACCGCATTTTCATTGCCTATTAAGGGGCTGTTCACTATTTCATCGAACCAATCAACTAAATCCTGCTCATTAAAACCCGAAGCTAAATCTCCGTATTTCACCAAAGGCCATTTAATACATTCTAAAAGGTTACTACCATTATTATTGCTTTGCGTAAAATTAAAATGTTCTAATATGTCATGTAATAGATTACCGCTATGTGCACCTTTAGCCAGTTGAAAACGTAATGAATTTTTATTGTTACTGCTATTAACTGCAGTAGAACCAATATCAGAAAGTGCGATTGAATCTCTATCGGGCGTAGAAACACCACCATGTCGTAGGTTACGACTTAATGCGGAAAAAGAACTTAACCACCAATCGCGCTCAATTTTACCGACAAATTTACTCACTTTCAGCTCATTAATTGGCGATGAAATGCTTTTTGATATTAAGCTATCAACAGCGGCTAACTCATCAAAAGAAACCAAGGTTAAACCAATTGTATCGGAGGATTGGTCAACTAGCTGTTGCAGGCTTTGTTCTATATTTTGTTCAGTTTCCCATTGCAATGTTTTACCTAACGGAGATAAAGCATAGTGTTCAAAAGCAGTCGTTAAAATATAACATCGCTGTTCAGCACGTGTAATAGCTACGTACAAAAGACGAATACTTTCTGCGTATGATTCATTAGCCATAGCACTTTTTGCTTGTTGGTCTCCTGCTAAGCTTAAACATAACTCTCCCTGATCGTTATGATATTCAAGGTAATCAATGGTTTTATTGCCAAATTTTGTGGGATCTTTGTGGCGTGTAGCAAATGGAATAAAAACAATTGGATATTCAAGCCCTTTTGAACCATGTTGAGTAACAATACGAATAAGATCGCCATCGCTTTCTAGTCGTTGCTCTGCTTCTAAATCATTGGCTGAACCCTGATTGTCCTCATTGCATTGTTGTTCAAACCAATAAAGCAATTCTTGTGGTTGTAAAAATTTTTGACTAGCAGATTGAAGAATTTCAAATAAGTGTAATAAATTAGTTAAGGCACGTGCTTTTTTATCTTTAATATTTGCTTTGGTAAAATCAAAATGCGTGTGCATTAAATTCACAGCCATAGTGATAAAACCTTGCCGTTTCCATTGTTCTCGATAATTAAAAAAGTGAAATT
This sequence comes from uncultured Colwellia sp., assembly GCA_965305135.1. Taxonomy (GTDB): domain Bacteria; phylum Pseudomonadota; class Gammaproteobacteria; order Enterobacterales; family Alteromonadaceae; genus Colwellia. The sequence goes on along the minus strand of CBDLPA010000022.1, from coordinate 15,012 downwards.
TCAGTGCTTGATAAGCGGACTCATTTTTTTGAAGCTCATACAGCGCCACACTATCAATACCAAGTAAGCCACATGCTAACGCATTTAAATAAATACGTTCATCTTCAGGGTTTAAAATACCTTTAAGTAACTGTATTAATTGTTTTGCTTGTTCACTGTAAAACAAATTAGCACGATCAGACAGAAACACACTGGCTAAATTAGCGTTCAATAATGCTGTTTTAATGTCATTTGCTTCACGCCCATCTCGTACTAAAATAGCAATATCTTGTGGTTGTAATGCATGTTCACTATTTAATAAATTAACAATTTCATTAGCGCACCACACGGCCATTAAAGGTCTGTCTGATTGCTTAACTTTGCTTGTATTATCTTCATGAGTAAAATGAATTAATTGTAATGCTCGACTACTAGGATGTAATTGTTCAGTATGTTGTTGAGATTTTTTACCAGCTAATACGGCCTGATAATCAATTCCGTAGCCAAAAACAGATTGATTTTGTTTACCTGACAAAAACAACTGATTATAAGCAGCAACTATTTCAGGGCTTGAACGCCAATTGGTATCCATTAGCCAGTGAAAATCACATTCGCTACGCGCATTTAAGTAAGCAAAAATGTCCCCCCCACGAAAACCATAAATGGCTTGTTTTGGATCACCTATCAAATAAAGTGCTGTTGCTGAATTTTTAGCAGTATTTTTAAGGTTATTTTGGTAATAAACACCTTGTAAAATAGCGAATTGATGTGGATCTGTATCTTGAAATTCGTCCACTAAAGCCACAGGATATTGCGCTAATAATGTTTGAGCTAACGTATTGTTATCCCGTTTATTTAAAGAATCAGCAAGGGTATAGATAAGATCATCAAAATCAAGACAATTTAGTTGCGTTTTAGTTTGTTTTACTTGCTTTCTTATTTGGTAAATACCGATTCTAACAAGCTGATATGCTTTTGCTTTATTAATATTCTTGGCTAAGTCTTTAACTTGAATTTTGAGCGCTTTGGTATTTTCAAGTACTTGCCCTAATTGCACTTTAAAAGCTTTGGGATGACGATTTCCGTTCAATAAATAGTCAGGCATTGGCTGTGATATTATGATGAGTAACTCGTCGGCAGTGTCACATTCACTAATACTGGTTAGCCAAGCTAACAGTTTTGTCAGTTCTTGAGCACGTGTTTCCTGTTCATCAGCTTTTTTATGCATGATCAACCCCTCATTGACCACGCTATTATTGTCGATTATTGCGCGTAATGCTTGCTTTGCTAATTGGGTAACAGAGTTTACTAAGCACTGTACATCAACCAGTTCAATTGCACGTCGATGAGATATTGCTTTTGAAAAACTGGATGTAAAAACGTGAGGTGTAGCCCAAAACTGTGCAATTAATGAGAAATCTTCTGGATTTTGCTTAGCAAGTTGTCGATACCAATCTTGTGTTGCCTCTAAATATAACTCATTACTATTATTCGATATATTAGCATTAAAGGGCAAACCACTAGCAAAAGCATGTTGCGTTAAAGCTCGTTGACAAAAGCCATGAATAGTAAAGATAGCCGCTTCATCTAAAAAAAGTAACGCACGCTTTAGTAAAAACTTAACTTTATCGTCACTCACTCTTTCGCTGATTGCTTGGAAATAAGGCTCTTGTTCGCACAAAGCGTCCCAATTCACTAACGCTTCGCGAATAAAAGCATCAATTCGTCCTTTAAGCTCTTGAGTGGCATCTTTTGTAAATGTCATCAGCAGAATTTCTTCTACTTTTAACTCTCGTTCAAGTAATAAACGTAAGTAAATACGGGTAATGTTATAGGTTTTTCCTGTCCCTGCACTTGCTTCAATTAAGTGTCTACCCGTCAATGGAATAGTGGCAGCGTCTAAATTCATTAATCTAAATTGAGAAGAGTTACTCATTAACGCTCTCCTTTACTACGACTACTCACCTTGACAATATATTGATAAATATTTTGATAAATTGCATATATGTCAGGTAAATATTGGAAAATATCAGGGCATTGTGGCCAAAAATAATGAATGTAAGGATCGTCGCCAAAAGCCCTAGTATTTTCATTTCCCAACCAAAATTGTTCAAAGCGCTCTTGAGTCATGTCGATATTTTTCCCTCTTGACTGTTTAAACACTAATGCAGCCAAATCTCCATTGAGTAATAGCGCTTGCTTTTGACCTTCTTCAAATACATTAATTAAATGTATCAACTCAGCTTGTGCGTTATCAATATTAGCAAGGCTAAATTGCTCTACTTTTTGTGATTTTGCATTGAAGTAAAAACCACAGGTACTTTGTATTTGATTTAATAAAACATTTGCGGTGTTAACTTCATCTGGGACATTTTCAAGGTGAGTATTATCACTAGATTCACGATGTTGCTGTTGCCATATTTGCAAGATCAATTGGTGCAGATATAAGGTAAATAAATCTTTTGGTTTAGGGCTAGAGCTACGATAGAAAACTAACAGCCCTCCTTCCTTGGTTATTTTTACTGGCATTTTAGCCATTATTGTTATGCTTCGTTTTGCTGTTTTGTTTACATTGTCGCCTAATAAATCTAACGTTATTTTACAATCAATTAATTGAGGGTTGTCGCAATCATGGTGAATAATGGCTTGGCTAAATTGCTCTGTCTCATCTAGCCAAGTATCAAAGTGATCTTGTGTTGTAGGAAGATCAGGAAATTTCCCTGAAAGCTTCGCCATTTGTATTACCTGTTCAACGTTAGCACTTTCAATACTTGCCTCAACATCATGATGACGCTGTAAACTTGCTGAAAGTAATTGCTGCTTGAGCAGATAACTTTCTAAATAATCGGCACTAAATGGTTCAACATCATCTAGCTCTACTTTAGACGAATCTAAAAATAAATTTAATGTTTGCTGAGCAAAAACTTTACTGGGATGTTGAAAAAAACGAATAATTTCATTTGCCTCTAACAAAGTTAAAGACGGCACTTCAGCATGTATAATTAATGTGGCAAGAGCATTATCTTTAAAAACTGTATCAGGCGTATTTTGAGATAACTTGAACCAATTTGCGTCAAAACTTGCTTTCACGGTTGATAAGGCATTATCGGCAAGGTAATTTTCTTCACTAAAAGGCTGCATAGGTATTTGCTGTAATTGTATTTTGCTATTTTCTGGCAAAGCATGATGATTAAATGCCCAACCATACCCTTGCGTTAGGTAATCCATTAACTCTTTTAGCACTAAAGAGGGTTGTTTTTCACTGTTATTTTTTATGTTTCGCCCTTGATAACTTAAATACAAAGCTTTTCTTGCTGAGATGATAGCTTCTAAAAATAAATATCGGTCATCACCGCGGCGTGATCTGTCTCCTAATACCGCAGTATTTTGCGCCATTAGATCAAACCCTAGTGGTTGGCGTTGACGAGGAAATTCACCATCATTTAAACCTAATACTGCAATAATTTTAAATGGAATACTACGCATAGGCAGCATAGAACAAAAGGTAACTTGGCCAATCATAAACTGTCGACTAGCATCCCCCTGACTAAAATGGTTATTTAGAAAATCAACCACGATCGCTAAATCAATTTTTTCATCAAAATGTGCATGAGTACAATATTCCACTAAAGAACTAATGGCTTGTTCAATAATAGCAAGGCTATTTTCAATTTGGCTGTTTATTTGTTGATGATTAACATCAGTAGAGTAAACATGGCTTGTGGTAAATAATAAATCTAACTGCTTTAATAAAAACTGTTGCCAAGCCACAACAGTTCTAGGTGTAGTTAATTGTTGGGAAAAGTGTTGCAATTGCTCAACAAATAGCATCAATTGGCCCAATAAAACAGCATCATCACCTTCTACAGTTGGTAGTAATAACTGTTCTTGATAAACATTTTCATGGTCAGAAAACGCAAATCCGCGCAGTAACCTAGATAAGCCTTGTTGCCAAGTAAAGCTGTTATTAGCCTGTTTACCAAGTAGTTGTGCTTTGTGAGATAAGTCTAAGCCCCAATGAATAGTAGCTTGCTCTAACCAAAGTGTAATTTTTTCGCAGTCTTCATCATTAATTGAAAATTTATTGGCAACCGCTGGTAAACGTAAAAAACTGAGTAATTGCGAGACTTGAAATCGAGAATCAGGCAAGGTTAATAATTCACTAAAAGCAGCAATAAGCGGGTCACTGTCTTTGGAGCTTCTATCTGCAATTGAACAGGGTAATGGCGGTACTTCGTCATTTAACTCTTGCCAACCGCGTGTAAAAACTGCATTGACGTAAGGGGCATATTGCTCGATTTGCGGACACATAACCAAAACATCTTTTGGGGTTAACCTATCCTTTCTATTTTCATCATTGCTAGCAGAATCATTAAATTGATGAAGCAGGTAATCATGTAATACTTGAACTTCACGTAAGGCACTATGACAACTAACAATAGTAACAGAGTCATCTATTTGTTTAATGGGTGTTTGCGTTGCATCATTAAGCGTTAAAATATCATTTTGAAGATGATGTAAAATATGTTGTATTGGTTTTTGTTCTAAATCGTCGTTTTGTGAACTTGTTTCAACGCTAGCTTCAACAAAGAGTTCAACATCAACGGTGCTGTAATCTTGTAATAAAGCTAAAAACTCCCGCCCTTGTTGCCCTAAATTAGCTAACAATGGGTTACCAATAAAGATATGAGTATCGTCTACACCATGCGACCAATGAGATAATTTATCGAACGCTTGTTTTTCACTAATAATATCACCCCAATACGAAAAGCAGGGATTAAGATGAAAAAAGTTTACCTCTATATAATCACTTAAGGCGTTAATAAACGTAAGCCACAGTGGTGCCATACTATTGATACCAAAAAAACTTAAGCGTTTAGGTAAAATCATAGGGTCTGCAAGCAATTTGGACTCAATGTTTGAAATGGCATCATTTAACAATTCAACAGGATTATAAGGTAACTGTTCAATTAATAACCGCCACAATTTAGCTTGCCATTTATTGTCAGAAGAAAGCGCTGTTAACTTGTCATCTTTTTGCCATGCGTCTAACCACTGCGGACGAAAAATTAAATACTGCTCGTATAGGTCCGCCATTTGTTGTGCTAACTGATAACGTTTTAAGTTCTCATGACTTGAAAAAATTTGATCTGTTTCACTCTGTTGCCAATACTGTGTCGCTGGAGAAAAATCAGTGTCTTCGATAATCTGTTTTGTCGCTAACAAAGCATAAATACGCCATGTTAATACTTCTCTTGAATAAGGAGACTGTTCAGGTACGTTATCATCGCTAGCTAGTGTTCTTATTAGCCTCCACAAATACTGAGCGGGTAACGCGTAACGCATATTCATACTGATACCGCGTTCTTTTGCTATAGCCAGATTAAGCCAATGCTGCATACCCGCATTTTGTACTACAATAACTTCTTGATTGAATACGCCTAATGGTGATACTTCGGAAATTTTGTTAAGCAGCAGTAACAAATTTTCCATTTTATTTGCGGGATACAGGTTAATCAATTTAATGCCTACGGGTTAAATCGTGATAAACAAATTTAACCACAGGCAAGAATTTAACACCATGTATTTAGATGAATATATTAATAAAAAATGAAATTAATATACTATTGTAATGCTAAACGCTGTTTTTATTATTTTCATGCTTAATTTGCTTATAACGAAAAAAATATCCATAAAATAATGACAACATACCATTTGAAACTACCTTTACGAATAAAAGTAGTTTTCTTAATTAATGGTGATGACCGCCAACACCGTGGGCATGGCCATGTTCGACTTCTTCATCTGTTGCTGCACGTACATCAACTACTTCAATGTCAAAAGTAATGACTTTACCCGCTAATGGTGGATTAATATCAACAGTTATCATAAATTTACCTGCCTTTATTACAGTGACTTGACGTTGCCCCTGCTCTGTATGAACTACAGCAACCATGCCAGCCTTCCATTTAGCATTTTTACTTGGTAAACCTTGTAAATGTTTTACTGGTACTCGTTGAATTAAATCTTCTTGGCGTTCACCATAAGCTTCTTCTGGTTGTAGGGTGACACTAAATTTATCACCTGCTTCTTTGTCACATAAGGCTTTTTCTAAACCAACCAAAGTGTTATTTGCACCATGTAAATAGGCAAGCGGCTCACTACCTTGAGAAGATTCAATCTCTTCTCCTGCTTCATCTTTTAAAACATAATGGAACTGAACAACGGTTTTATCGGTAATTTTCATGTAATTCTCTTTACTGTTTATAAATTGATCGGTGGTTAAAAGCACTTTGGCTTTAATAAACGAAATGAAGCGCATCTTAGCATTAAATTTTAATGAGCAAGAATTAAAATTTGCATTATTTAATTTTTGTTTACTTTGTACTTTTATGTCCACAAGAGCAAAATAACCACACTCAAAATAATTAACAACATGCCAATATACTCAATTAAGGTGATTTTTTCTTTAAACAAACGATAGGTCAGCGCCAAAGTAATAAAAAACTCCACTTGCCCAAGTGCTTTGACATAAGCTGCAGTTTGAAAACTAGTTGCGGTAAACCACCCTATTGAACCGAGTACACTGGTGACACCAACAAACAAACATAAACGCCAATTGATTAGCATTAAAGCTAACTGTTTTTTATCCTGAAAATAAACATAGAATAGCGATATTATTGTTTGAACTGTAACCATAAATACCAATGTTATCGCGGCGCTTACCAATAAGTCTGTATTAAGTGCTAAACTTGATTCTCGAATAAGTAAAGTAGTGATAGCTAATCCTAACCCTGCACCTAAACCAAATAACAAACCTGATACTGCATCAGAGCCAGCAAACATTTCTCGTGTATTAAACTTTACCTTTGAGACAAAAAACACACCTATTACACCGACAATAACACTAAACCAGCCCATAACACTTAATGGTGCTGCAAATAGTAACGCGCCAACAATTGCCACTTGAATCGCTTCTGTTTTTGCCAAACTCGTGGCAACAGCAAAATTTTTATACCTAAATGCCGCAACTAAACAAGCCGTACCAATAATTTGAGTAACACAAGCAATTAATGCGTAATATAAAAAATGATTATTGAGAACAGGTACCGCTACCTCCCTAAATTCTAACATCCACCATAAATAACCCCATGCAAATGGTAGGGCATAAACATAGCGCACTGCGGTGGTTGCCATTGAGTTAAGTTTACCTGAAAGTTGTTTTTGCCCTGCTGTTCTTATCGCTTGCATAGTCGCTGCAAGCAAGGTGAAATAAATCCAAGTGTATTCTGAAATTAATGACACTAATATATTATCCTATTTTAATTCTTATCAATGATAAATTACGCAAAAGTTAGCACTACAATGCGAATTTATGATCTAACGTGCTAATACCAAGACCACTTTGTTTTTCTACTTTAACCTGTACATCAATTCGTTCTTTTAACGCTTCAACATGACTAATAATACCAATCATTTTACCGCTAGCGTTGAGATTATCTAGTGCAACAAGGGCAACTTCTAGTGTGTCGTTATCTAACGTACCAAAACCTTCATCTAAAAAGAGTGAGTCAATACTGGTTTTATTACTAACCAAATCAGAAAGCGCTAATGCTAAGGCTAAACTAACTAAAAAGCTTTCCCCACCCGATAGAGTTTTTGTATCGCGAATGCTATCGCCTTGCCAGGTATCTAATACTTCCAAACTTAAATTATCACGTTGTTGACATTGCAACTGGTAGCGACCATCAAGTTTATTGAGTTGTTCATTAGCTAAATAAACAAGGTGATTGAGTGTTAAACCTTGGGCAAATTTTCTAAATTTAGCCCCGTCGGCTGAACCAATTAGCATATTTAAATACGACAGTTCATCTAACCTTGCCTGCTCAGTTTTTATTTGTGCTAATAAAGTTTGTTGGTTCACCCTACTTTGTTGATCATGAGAAATGGCCTGTTGAATTTGCCCTAATGATATTTGTTGATTTTTTATTTGATCGTTATAGTTTTTAAGTGCTAATTCAATATCATCCAATGACAGTATTTTTAATTGTTCAAGATCACCCTGGGTCTTTTTAATAATAGAATTGAGTAGTTCATCTGCCTTTGTTATGGCTTGTTCTTGTTCAATTAAATGTTGCTTTGCACTTTTTTCTTGTCCCAAAAGTTGCTGTAAGTTGGCTTCTATACTGTGTTGGTCACTTTGTAATTGTATTAACCCTGCTTTAAGCTGTCCGGCTTCGTCATTTAATAAATTCCTTATAAAATCAGACGATTGCTCATTCATTTCAACAAAACCTAATTGCAAAAAAGAAGTAACGCGTAACTTATTTTTATCTGCTAATTGCATTTTAAGGGTTGTTATTTGGTTTGCTAAACTAATTAACTGTTTTGTTACTTGGGCCACTTGTTCTGATAATACAATGTCTGTTTGTTCTATTGTATTTAAACGAGTAAAAAGGTTTTGTTGCGCTACTAATTTTTGTTCTAGAAGACTAACTTGCTGAGCAATATGTTGTAACCAATGATCGGAATTAAGTAAGGCCAATTCATTATTAAAATCTATGGATAACTGAGGAATTTTATTCAGCTGCATTGTTTTAACACTGGTAAGTAGATCTTTTTGCAAGGCACTTTGTTCTAAAGTTAATTGTGTCATTAAGTTTGTTTGGTCTGTACTGTCTTGGATACTGTGATTCAGGTTAGTTTCTATTAAACTTCTTTGATACTGTGCTTGCTCTAAAATTTGTTTTGTTTTTTGTACGTCTTGCTCTGCTTGTTGCCTTTGTTGAAGTAATTGCGAGAACGTTTGTTGAAATTCAGTTAATTGTATTATTTGACTATTAACAACAGTATGCGTTTTTTGAATTTCAGCTACGTCTGTTATGTCAATTTGAGTAAAGTAATTAGCTTGAGTTTGGGCTTGCTCTAAACTGGAAAAAGCGAGAGTTAATTCCTGTTTCTCAATATTTATTCTGTTTATTCTATCAGAGATTGCATTAAGTTCAGCGTCTAGTTGATTCTCTTGTTGGGCCAATGCTTTCCCCTGATCTTCCAACTGGTTTAAATCATTGTTCAGAGCATGTAATCTATTTTGATGTTCATCAAGGTTTATTGCTTGGTATTGTGAAATGGCGGGATGTTCAAGACTGCCACACAGAGGGCAAGGTTGATCTGCTTGTAATTTAGCTCGGTGATCACTTAAAGCCATTATTGTTTGTTGTTGAGCAATCAGTGTTTCAACATCAAGCTTTTGTTGCTTAGCATTTGAAAACTTATTGCGTAAATCAGTAAGTTGTAATTTAATTCCGTCTTGTGTTGGCGATATACTTTCTTTTTTATTTGTGAGTTGAGTTTGCTCTTGTTGTAGTGCTTTATAGCGATTTGCAAGTTGTAGTGCCTGTACAAATAGAGTTTGCTTTTGTTGGCATAGATTAACTTTCACGTTTAAGCTTTCAGGTGAAAGCGTTTGTTGTGTCATTCCAACAGAGTCTAACAATGCCGTGTGTTTATTTACCCATTCTTGTTGGCTTATGTTTAACACTTTCTCTTGTTTTTGTTGCTCAGTTAGTCGCTCAGTATTTTCACTTAACGCAATAGCATGATTTTTTTGTTCATCTAATAAATGCTGTGTCTTATTTTTTATTAAATCGAGCTGTTGGGTCTTTTGAACAAGCGTGATGTTAATTTTTGCTAATTGATCTACCTGGTTATGCCACAAAGGCAGTTTTTCTTTAACATTAGTTAGCGGCTCATGCTCTGTAATATATTGTTGTAGCTCATCTACTTCTTTTGATAATTGTTTGTGTTCACTTTGTATTGTTTTTTGTTTTTCTTTTAATAACTCAGATTCTTTTGTTTGTTCAACTTCATTTGCTAATACTTGACTTAATTGTGTCGACATAGCTGAAATATCATGCTCTATGGGCAGTATTGTATTTATTAATTGGATTTCAATTTTTTTATGCTGAGCTTGTTGTTCTTCTTGAACCTTTAATTTTTCTTTAATCACTTGGTTACCAGCCGTGACTTTTTCTTCTGCTTGCTTACGCTGTGCTAGCAACCCACATAATTGTGCTTCTTGTTTTTTATATGCCTGACTAAGTATAACAGTGTCTTTTAACGCTAAATAAGAGGACTGTTCTAACATAGCTACTTGATTTAAGTGGGTAATATCAGCTTCTTGAGATCGTAAATCATTTAATTCTTGCTCAGTCAGTAAAGTTACGCCTTCAGATTTGGCTTGTATTAACTGTAAAGATTTTTCAGCTTGCTTATGGTTTTCAAAAACTTGTTTAGATATTTCACCATAAATTTGTGTTCCTGTTAACTGTTCTAATAATTGTGCTCTGTCATTAGCTGCTGCATTTAAAAAAGCAGCAAATTCACCTTGCGACAACATCATTGATTTAGTAAAACGTGAAAAATCTAATCCTGTAATTTCAGCTATTTTCGTGCGAACCGTTTTCAGTTTTTCAGCTATAATGGTGCCATCAAGTAATGCTAGCTCTGCTGTTGGTTCTAATAAGTTACCATCAACTTTATTACGTGCACGCTTTTGACTCCAAAATGCGCGATAGCCTTGCCCTTTTACCTCAAATTCAACCTCTGCCATACAATGCGTAGTAAAATGAGTCATTAACTGATTTTGTTTTTTAGACACTGTTAAACGCGGGGTTTGATGGTACAAAGCTAAACAAATGGCATCAAGAATAGTTGTTTTACCCGCGCCTGTTGCGCCTGTTATAGCAAAAAGCCCGTTAGAGTCAAAAGGTGGTTGAGTAAAATCTAATTGCCACGCATTTTTTAAAGCATTGATATTTTCAAAGCGTAACCGTAGTATTTTCATAATTCGTCCTTGCTTAATACTTGCGCAACGGTTTGATTAAATAACGTTTGCAACTGAGTTTTACGTTTTAAACCTTCATCGTGTAACGGGTCGTCCAGATCATTAGTATTTAATGCTTCTTCTTGTTGTAGCCTAGAGTCAAAAACCTCGACTAAAGTTAATTCATTCAAATTACTATGATCTTGTTGTTGATCAAGCAGTAACCGCTGTCTTACTTGCTTTTGTCTTCTAACCAATAAAACTTCAACAGGAAAGTCTTTTACTAATGCAGTAATTTTAGATTGTAAGTCATTGAGTGAACCTGAATTGGCTAACTCAATATCAAGCCAAAGCTTAACTGCTTTGTCTGTTTTGTTTTCTTCAGTTAATAACACAGGAATAAGTGTTTCAATATCTTGATGTAAATTATCTAACGTAGTTTTTAACATCGCTAATGGTTGGAAGCATGGCACAATAAGATCAGTAATTTTAGATAGTTTTTCCTTGTCAAAATCAACTAACAGCACACGTTTTTGTTGTTTAGCTTCATCAAAACTTAACGCTATTGGTGAACCAGAATATCGTATGTGTTCGGTTTTACCTACTTTTTGTGCGCGATGAATATGCCCTAAAGCAATGTAATCAGCATCAGGAAAAGCATTACTTGGAAATGCTTCTAAAGTACCAATATAAATATCACGCACCGAATCAGATGACGTAACACCTAAAGCAGTTAAATGCCCAGTAGCAATAATTGGTAATTGACAACCACTGGTTTTTACAAGTTGCTTTGCCTGCTCAAACAAACACTGATAATGCTGAACAATTGCTTGTTGAAGTTGTTTAGATTTATCCATTGCAGATTGTCCTGCTTGGCTTTTCATAACATCTCGCGGGCGAATAAATGGAATAGCACAAATAACCGCTTGCGGCACACCTTCAGCGTTTTTTAAGGTAAACACTTGCTCGGCTAAATTACTATCAATTGTGATATCGGTAACATTTGCCACCACGTTGGTTGATAAAGCGCTGAGTAATTCTTTAGATTCTGCTAACATGCTGACAGAGTCATGATTCCCTGCGAGTATTACTAATTGGCAATCAAATGCTTGTAATTCACTAATAAAATTGAAATACATTTGCCTTGCATAGCTTGGTGGCGTAGCGGTATCAAAAATGTCACCTGCAACAATAATGGCGTTAATACCATGGTTTTTTACTTGCACTAATAACCAATTCAAAAACTGTTGATGTTCATTAGCTCGGCTTTTACCATAAAAATATTGACCTAAATGCCAATCTGAAGTGTGTATAATACGCATAAAAGAAAAGATTGATGCAGAAAATAATAAGTTGATAATTCTACCTGAATAGGATAATTAAACCATTAAAGATATGTAAAAATACAATATATTGAGAGAAAATGACCCCAGCAACTAAACTATTAAAACAAAAAAAAATTCCTTTTGAACTTCTGCAATATCAACACGATGCCAATGCTAGTTCTTTTGGCCTTGAAGCAGTAGAAAAATTATCACTTGCAGCTGAACAGGTGTTTAAAACGCTAGTAGTGTGTTGTGACACCGACAAACTCGCCGTTGCTATAGTACCTGTTAATACTATGCTGAACTTAAAATCCATGGCGAAAGCGTTGAAAGTAAAAAAAATAAAAATGGCTGACGCTAAACGTGTTGAAGCCAGTACGGGTTATGTTTTGGGAGGCGTTAGCCCTTTGGGCCAAAAAAAACGTTTACCTACGGTGATTGATAGCAGCGCTGAATTATTAACGAATCTTTATGTCAGTGGTGGAAAACGCGGTTTAGAAATAAAACTAACACCGCAACACTTAAGTCAATTATGCTCAGCTACTTTTGCACCCATTACTGATGACAGTTCAAGTTAATTATTTATAGGTTAATGAATAATCAATCAATTGTTTGTCTGGCACAGGTTTGCTGAAATAATATCCTTGCAGAAAGTCACATTTTAGATCACTTAACAACCTAACTTGCTCTTTGGTTTCGACCCCTTCAGCTACTACGGTTAACCCTAAACTATGTGCCATTGAAATTGTTGCCTTGACCAAACTAAGGTCTGCCTTATTTTCTGTAATACCCTTTATAAAACTTCTGTCTATTTTTAATACATCAAAATCGTATTGACGCAAATAACTTAATGATGAATATCCCGTACCAAAATCATCCATAGATAATTTAACACCTAGTTTATGTAATTTAAGTAAGGCATCATCAATATATGATTGTCCAACCATTAATACGCCTTCTGTTATTTCTAGCTCAAGGCAATTGGCTGTAATATTTGCTTCATCAAGCGAGTTTTTAACAAAACCAAGTAATTCAGTTTCTCTAAATTGTCTAGGGGATAGATTAACAGCCATAATATACTTGGCCTGTTGAGAATTTTGCCATTCACATAAAAAGTTTAGCGCCTGTTTCACAACAAAATGTCCAATGGGAACAATTAACCCCGTATGCTCAGCTATGGGAATAAATTCATCAGGTGTAATATCTCCTAAAGCGGGATTTCTCCAACGGAGTAAAGCTTCTGCACCAATAATACAATTATTACGCAAATCAATTTGCGGTTGATAATATACTTCAAACTCATTTCGCTCAATTGCTCCATGCATTTGCTCTTCAATGGCTAACCGTCTTATCATGGTAATATTCATTTCTTGTGTAAAAAATGAATAGGTATTACGCCCTAACGCTTTTGCTTGGTACATAGCTAAATCAGCATTACGCAGTAAATCTGTACTATTGGTTCCATTGTCTGGATAAATAGCAATACCAATACTTAATGTCAGAATAAGCTCTCTACCATCTATTTTGAAGGGATCCCGGAAAGCATTAAGTAAATTTTTTGTAATAGTTAAGGCATTTCCTCCGTCAGTTAACCCCCGTAATATAACAATAAACTCATCTCCGCCAAGCCTACCCACGGTATCTTCTTTACGTACAACTTGATTTAATCGATGAGCAGACTCTTTAAGTATGTTGTCTCCTACCTCATGTCCTAACGAGTCATTTACTTTTTTAAAGTCATCTAGGTCTAAAAAGAGAACAGCTGTTTTTTCTTTTTTACGCTGTGCTTCATTAAGCAGTTGAGATAAGCGGTCAAGGGCCAGAAAACGATTAGGTAATGAAGTTAATGTGTCGTAATAAGCATGATGACGAATAATTTTTGCCGCTTTATGCTGTTCAGTAATATCACGAATGATCATCACAAGTTGTTTGTATTTAGATAAGTAGCTTATTCTCGCTTCAAAAAAAGAAGCGCCATTGGGTAAGTTTAATTCATATTCGAAACTTGTCATGGTACGTTCACCCATGGCTTTATTAATATTTTCTATAAATTTACTCGCAATATCAGTAGGCAAAAATTTGGCTATAGATTGGCCAATAAATTTCTTGGGTGATAGAGAAAGTTTTTTTTCATTACTAGCATGATAATGATTGATAACCCCTTCTTCATTCATTAAAAAAAACAAATCAGGAATGGATTCAAATGCGGCCGCCAACATATGCTCATTAAGCACTAGTTTTGCTTGAGTTTTTTTTATCTCTGCTAAGTCAACATCTATACAATAAAACTGTTTATCATTATACGTATTAGTAAATAAAACGTGGTTTGAAAATACGCATACATCATAACCATTTTTATGGCGCAAGGTGAGTTCTGCTGCAGGAATTTCAATATCATTTTCAAGCCAATTTTTTATGTCAGCTATTACAACATCTTGCATAGCTTTTGGAATAATTAACGATTCTAACGTTTGGCCTAACGCCTCTGTGGTTTTGTAACCATAAAGTAATTCACTTCCCATATTCCAGTAGATCACACGTCTATTTTCATCATACCCCTGCACAGCAACAGAACTTACTTCATTAAATAATTGATGAAGTGAGTCATTGATCATAAGAGCATGGGTTAACTGATTCTTTTTATTATTTGAATCCATGTTCAAAAGCCCACCAAAATAACAACTACACGTTAATTTTAGACCTTAAACATGGATTCTGCTTATAATTTATTAAAAAGGGGCTATTTTTCGTTAGTTATTAGCGAAAAATATATTTTATGTTCTTTAAAAAGTATTTAAACCTAAAAACTACAAAGACCTTATTACTAGCTAACCTCAGATCGGGTTAAGCCCTAACCATAGCATTCTTCTCTACGTCATTAAT
>CBDLPA010000021.1:0-73279 GCA_965305135.1 uncultured Colwellia sp. | reverse complement strand
AAGAAATATAGAGTAACTATGTTTAATCAATTTTCCTTGTTCTAAGCTCGCTAATAAAGCTCTGAGTTGGGAAGAAATTTAATCAAATTGGTATTGTTTTTTTCAATCTTTACTTTTATCTACTACTTTTACTTACATGGTTGCATAATCTACTTAAAACTTAATAAAAAAAATAGTTTTTAAAAGAATATATTTTTATTATCAAAAGCAGAGTGTTTCAATATGATTACAGTTTAATATTTACAGTAATAAATAAAACAGTTAATTAATAACGATTTTATCCGCTTAATTAATAAAAAATCCCCCATAATTCCCTTAACATTGCTAAAATATAAACTAAACAGGTTACTCTGAGGAATCCTCAACCTTGAAATATTCATCAATCTTGCATAAGTTTTTATTTTTTTGTTTTGCCCTCCCCTGTTTTTCAGTGCTCTCAAACCATTTATCTGCTGATGGTGAATCATTACCTGTATCTGACTACTTCACTCAAACATGGAGCACACATGATGGATTACCTCATAATGGTATAAATACCATATCACAAACTCATGATGGCTACCTTTGGATTGGCACGTGGGAAGGATTAGCTCGCTTTAATGGTAGAGAGTTCAAAATATTTACCCGAGGATCTGAAGCTGGTTTGCCTGATTCTGCGATTAAGAGTTTAACTTCAACACCATCTGGCGATCTTCTAGTTGCAGGTGCACGTGGAGGTTTATCGGAACGCAACAATAATCAATGGTCACCCAAAGATCCCGCTTCAACAATGATCAATCATGCTATCTACGATCACGACAACAACCTATGGCTAGCTTTAGAAGGTAAAGGATTGCTTTATCGAAACGTAAAAAGTCAGCAAAGCACTATTATTATCAACAATATTAGAGCCTATAAAATAGTGCAAGATAACGAAAAGACTATTTGGGTTGCAACAAATAAAGGTTTATATTCTGTTAAAAATAAAACCCTAGTACACCACTTTGATGAAACTTATGGTCTCCCTAATGTACCTGTCCAAGCACTTTTACTAACCCAAGAGAAAAAACTTATTGTCGGTACACAACAAGGAGCATATATATTAATTAATAATTTTTTCCAACCTTTACATCCACAGCTTTCAAACGAAAGAATTAGCAGTTTATTGCAAGACAATGCTTTAAATATTTGGCTAGGTACAGATAACCATGGAATCTTCAGACTCAATACAAAAAAAAATAAAGTAGAGCAATTGGATGATACAAGTGGTTTACCTAACAATAAAATCTCTGCTTTATATCAAGATTTTGAACAAAGTATTTGGGTGGGTACAAACAGTGGTTTATTTCGTTTAAGAGAAGCCCCATTTATAACTTTAACCACTAAACAAGGATTAGTTGATGACTATATTCGCAGTGTTTTATCGCATTCAGATGGCAGCTTATGGATTGGCAGTAGTAAAGGCTTAAACCAAATTAAACATGGCATAATTAGCACCATTAGTCTCACCCATGAAAATGAGCAAATATCTGTCTTAAGTTTAGCTGAAACACCTGAAAAACAAGTGTTGGTAGGAACCTACAATCAAGGATTATATATTGTTACTGACAATAAACTGCATAAAATTATGTCAACCGAAAACGGTTTGCCAAGTAATGAAATTAGAACTATTTTAGTTGATTCTTCTAAGCGCCTTTGGCTTGGCACGGCGTCAGGATTAGTCAAAATATCTCCTGATAAAAGTATAGAAGTATATAACAAACAAAGTGGTTTACCTGCTAGTTTTATCATGGCACTTATTGAAGATGATTATGGGAAAATATGGATTGGGACAGGCGATGGTATTGCGTCTTATAATCAGGGTACGATACAAACATACCGTCTTAATGAAAAATTTGATGCAGAGTATGCTTTTGGTTTCTACATTGAGCACAACATACTATGGATGGCCACTGACAGAGGTTTAATTCAAATTAATCTAACCACAAACGAAATGAATGCCATAACAAAAGAAAATGGACTGCCTGTCGACAAAATATTTCAAATAGTTGTAGATAATAACAACACTTTCTGGCTAACCAGCAACCGAGGAATAATCAGTATTGCAAGAAAAGAAATCAATAATATTATTCAAGGCACAAGCGATCACATTAACTATCGATTATTTGCTGAAGGCGTTGGCTTGTTGAGTTCTCAAGCAAATGGGGGGTCTACACCTGCTGCTACGCTACATTATGATGGTAGCGTTTGGATTGCTACAGCAAAAGGCGTTAGTCATGTTAATCATGACAGATTACAGCACTTGGCTGAAACAATCATTCCAGTCGCGATAGAACAACTCAATGTAGATGGTAAGCCTTATTCCATTTCATCAACAGCCATACTCCCTGAAGGTGCTTCTCGCATTACCATTCACTATGCTGGTTTGGGCTACTTAATGGCGAAACACATTGAATACCAAACTCAATTAATTGGTTTTGATCAGGATTGGCAAAACAAAAATAATCAAACTTTCACAGAGTTTACTAATTTAGCCCCTGGTCAGTATACTTTTAATATGCGAGCCAAATACCCTAACGGGCAATGGCAGGAAAATATTGCTAGCATCAATTTTGTTATCACGCCTTTTTATTGGCAAACAAACATTTTTAAACTGTTTGTTCTGATCAGTTTATGTTTTATTTTATATACGGTTTATCGGTATCGAATGGTAAATATTGAGCAAAGCCAAGTGAAATTAAAAGACTTAGTTGCTCAACAAACCATTGAATTACAAAAACAAGCTGAGTTATTTTCTTATCAAGCTAACCATGATCAACTAACAGGCTTATTTAACCGCAGGGCTTTTGATGCTTGGTGTAATGATGATTTTGCTAAAGCTAAAATAAATAACCAGCCATTAACTATCATTATTCTCGACATAGACCATTTTAAAAAAGTTAATGATGAATATTCACACCTTATTGGTGATCAAGTTATTAAAGCGATTGCCAATATTTTACTTAAGCTAATTCAAGAGAACACTTGTCAAACCAAGTTAGCGCGTTGGGGAGGTGAAGAGTTTACAATATTAATGAACACCGATGAAAATAAAGCATATGATTTCTGTGAGCTAATTAGAGTGACCGTTAAAAATTATGATTTTTCAAATATAATTGATGATCTTAATATGACTATCAGCATAGGGTTAACTGATAATAGTGACGTAACTGAATACGACAAAATGATCAGCCGTGCCGATCAAGCACTATACTTTGCCAAAAACAATGGACGTAACCAAGTAAGGATATACCGGAATAGGGATGACGAAAACAACAAAAAAGTAGACAATCGAATTAACCAAGTTATCCGAGCAAAATCAAGAGAAAATGCTGAATCAAACAAAGATGATGTATAACTTTCAATAAAAAAGATTAAAAATGTGAGTATTATATAAACAACAATACTCACACTTGTTTAAACATTAAACGTGTGTATTACTCTACTTCTGGACGCATATGCGGAAATAAGATAACGTCTTTAATAGTCGGTGAATCACTAAACAACATTACTAACCTATCTATACCAATACCTTCACCTGCGGTTGGTGGTAAACCATATTCTAGGGCACGAATATAGTCATCATCAAAGTGCATCGCTTCATCATCGCCTGCATCTTTTTCTTCCACTTGTTTTTTGAATCGTGCAGCTTGATCTTCAGCATCATTTAACTCCGAGAAACCATTTGCTAACTCACGACCACCTACGAAAAATTCAAAGCGATCCGTAATAAATGGGTTTGCATCATTGCGACGAGCCAATGGTGAAACTTCCCAAGGATATTCTGTAATAAACGTAGGTTGTTCTAATAAATGCTCTGCAACTTCTTCAAAGATTTCACAAATATATTTACCTGGTCCCCAAACTTTAGCAGCATCGCCCTCTTTAACTCCAACGGTTTTTGCCATCGCTTTAATCGCATCAAAGTTATTTTCAGGGTCACGCAGTGCCGCTTCATTTATTTGGTGTCTTTCTTCTGCATATTTAATAATAGCGTCAACCATAGATAAACGCTGGAATGAACTACCAAAATCATAGAATTTTTCTTCTACTACTTCACCATCAGAGTTTTTAACTGTATTTCGAACCATAGAGGTACCCAGAACATCTTGGGCTATAGTGCGTAACATTTCTTCGGTCAAGTTCATCAAATCATTATAATCTGCATAGGCTTGATAAAATTCAATCATAGTAAATTCTGGATTATGGCGTGTTGATAAACCTTCGTTACGGAAATTACGGTTTATTTCAAACACTCGTTCAAAGCCACCTACAACTAAACGTTTTAAGTAAAGCTCTGGCGCTATTCTTAAATACATATCGATATCAAGGGCATTATGGTACGTTTGAAAAGGCTTAGCCGTTGCGCCGCCAGGGATTACTTGCAACATAGGTGTTTCAACTTCCATAAAGTCACGAGAGACTAGAAAGCTTCGTATGCCATCAATAATTTTAGAACGCATTTTAAAAGTGTTTCGTGTATCTTCATTAATGATCAAATCAACATATCGCTGACGATATTTCATTTCTTGATCAGACAATCCATGAAACTTTTCAGGCAACGGGCGTAATGATTTTGTTAATAACTGGTAATTGTCCATATTTACGTAAAGATCACCTTTACCTGATTTATGTAAAATACCTTTAACACCAACAATATCCCCAATATCTAAGCTACCTGATTTCTCTCTGATTTCTTTTTGCACTGTTTTTTCAGCATATGCTTGAATGCGTCCAGACATATCTTGCAAAACCAAGAACGGACCACGCTTAGCCATCACTCGGCCAGCAATTGCATAAGTGAGTTGTAATGATTCAAGTTCTTCTTTAGTTTTTTCACCATGTTCAGCTTGAATATCAGCAGCTAAATGTTCACGGTTGAAATCGTTTGGAAAACCATTGGCGTTACAATTAGAACGGATTTTCTCTAATTTTGTACGACGCTCAGCAATTAATTTGTTTTCATCTTGAGCTGGAGCTTGGTTATTTTTTGCTTTGTCAGTCATTATATTTCTCATTACGTATATATAAATTAATCTTAATCTGTATTTTCTTACTACAAACCAGACTTCAAACTGGCTTCTAAAAACTTATCTAGATCACCATCTAAAACAGCTTGGGTATTGCGGTTTTCAACACCTGTTCTTAAATCTTTGATGCGGCTGTCATCTAAAACGTAAGAGCGAATTTGACTACCCCACCCTATATCAGATTTACCATCTTCAAGTTCTTGTTTCCCTTCATTTTGCTTTTGAATCTCCATTTCATACAATTTTGCTTTTAACAATTTCATCGCGGTTGCACGGTTTTTATGTTGCGACCTGTCCGCTTGACAAGCAACAACTGCCCCCGAAGGAATATGCGTTAAACGAATAGCAGAATCAGTTTTATTAACATGCTGACCACCAGCCCCTGAAGCGCGGAACGTATCAACTCGCAAATCAGCAGGGTTTATGTCAATTTCAATATTGTCATCTATTTCTGGATAAATAAATGCTGAAGCAAAAGACGTATGACGACGGCCACTTGAATCAAATGGTGATTTTCTAACTAATCGGTGAACACCCGTTTCAGTACGTAACCAGCCATAGGCATACTCGCCGGTATATTTAATAGTGCAACCTTTAATGCCAGCTACATCGCCATCAGTTACTTCAATCGCTTCAGTTTTAAAACCATGTGCTTCCCCCCAGCGTAAATACATGCGCATGAGCATTTCTGCCCAATCTTGCGCTTCTGTACCACCTGAGCCAGATTGAATATCAAGATAACAATTATTAGCATCTTGGTCGCCACTAAACATCCGACGAAATTCAAGCTTTTCTAATACAGCATCTAATGCATCAGCTTCGTTTTTAGCATCATCAAAGGTTTCTTGATCTTCTTCTTCAAGGGCAAGTTCAACCAAACCTTCAATATCTTCACACCCTGTTTCTAACTCAACAATGGTGTTAACAACTTCTTCAAGACTACTGCGCTCTTTACCTAACGCTTGCGCTCGCTCAGGATCATTCCAAATATCAGGTAATTCTAATTCGCGAGAAACCTCAACTAAACGCTCCGCTTTAACGTCGTAGTCAAAGATACCCCCGAAGTAAATCGGCACGTTCACGAATCTCTTTTAATTTATTTATTATTGGGTTAACTTCAAACATAAGCCTTCGAATATATTCTCTCTATAGAAGTTTTCAAAAACAATATTAACTAGCGTTAAACTGTAGAAAAATAGTCGCGCATTATAGCCTAAAAAACTAGGTAAATAAACGACTAAGAGCCAGGTTTTAAAGCTTAATTTGAGTGCTAGTTATCGGTTTTAGTAAATAGAGAAAATAAGCCGACGAGATACCTGCTGAAGCAAAGATCATACACATCACCATGATCTGATACCTTGCAGCAATTAGAGGTGATACCCCTGAGAGGATTTGTCCTGTCATCATGCCAGGCAAAGACACTATTCCTACCGCTAAAAGCGCATTAACATTGGGGATCATTGAGGCTTGAAATGCTATGTTCCTCGCCTGATTGTAGTTGGCTTTATTAGCAATTTCACAATAAAATCGTTCACCTGATAAGCTAACACTATTCATGCTGCTCGCAAATACCATTCCCGCTAACGGTATCAATGTTTGTGCATGCCACCAAGGAGACAATTGTAATACACCCTGAGTAATAATTATCAACGTAAAGCTACCGCTTAGTCCGATAGCAAAAATGGCTTTTTGAAAGAGCAATCTTTTAGGCGTTTCAATATTCCCTAATGCTATCCAACTTGAAAAAAACACCATTATAACCAATAAAACCAATACTAACGGAGCACTACTTGATTTAAAGAGATAACCAAGAAAAAAACCTACTAATAATAACTGAATCAACATTCGAGCTAATGCTGAAAATGTTTTTCTTTGTGGTAAACGCCATTTAAATTGAATTAACAAAACAGCAAATACTGGAATAAATGCTAACGCTAGCTGAGGTAATTCAATTATTGCCAATGATTTTGTCATTTATTGCTCTCCCTACTTTATACCGTTTATGACGGTACAGCAGTGATATTTTCAACCATCAATTGCACTGTTCGTTTGCCACGAAATTCATTAACATCTAGGCGATAAGCTATATGAATTTTTTTAGCATGTTCATTTGGCCATGATTGAATATCGACATTGAAGGCAATGCCATCAAAGACTTCACCGTGTTTTTCTACCACTAACTTAAGGTGCTTTTCACCAACAATGCGTTGTTGAACTAAGGTAAACACACCGTCAAATATTGGTTCAGGAAAGTTTTGTCCCCAAGGGCCTGCAGCGCTTAGCTGCTCAGCAAAAGATAAGGTTAAATATTTAGCATCTAATTCGCCATCAGATAAAATAATGCTTTGTAAATCTTCTTCTTTCAGCCAGATGCCAGCTAGCTTATTGAATACTGATTGAAATTGTTCAAAGTTACCTTCTTTAATTGATAATCCCGCAGCCATAGCATGACCGCCAAATTTTATTATTAGGTTAGGATGCTGACTATCAATATGCTCTAATAAATCACGGATATGTAATCCTGAAATAGAGCGCGCAGATCCCTTTACTTCACTATTGTCGTCAGTATCACTAGCTTTAGCGAAAACAATACAAGGTCGATGATATTTTTCTTTTAAACGCCCTGCAACAATCCCTATCACTCCTTGATGCCAATCTTGTTGATAAAGCGAAATGGCATTGGGTAAATTATCTTCATCAAAATTCAAGAACTTAAGTATCTGCTCAGCTTCATGTTGCATCCCCTGTTCTATTTCACGTCGAGCCTTATTTAAAGCATCTAAATCACGGGCAATAAACCTTGCGCTAGCTAAGTCAGGCGCGAGCAAACAGTTAATACCATACGACATATCGTCTAATCTGCCTGCAGCATTGATTCTTGGCCCTAAGGCAAAGCCAAAATCAGACGCGACCAGTTTTTGTTGGTTTTTATTAGCAACTTCTATTAATGCCTGAATACCTGGGCGTGTTTGACCCGCACGAATTCGTTTTAATCCTTGTTCGACTAAAATACGATTATTACTATCAAGTGACACCACATCGGCAACAGTACCTAAAGCAACCAAATCGAGTAACTGAGCAATATTAGGTTCGCTAATGTGTTGACTTGTAAAATAACCATGTTTTCTAAGATAACTTCGCAAGGCAAGCATCACATAAAAAGCAACACCAACACCTGCAAGCGATTTACTGGGGAATGGACAACCTTCTTGGTTTGGGTTAACAATAGCATCAGCATTAGGTAGTTCATGACCAGGTAAGTGGTGATCGGTAACAATCACTTGTAATCCAAGTGATTTGGCATGATTTACACCAGCAACACAACTAATGCCATTATCAACGGTTACTAGCATTTCCGCACCTTGACTAGCAGCAATATCAACTATTTCAGGAGTTAAACCATAGCCATACTCAAAGCGATTAGGCACTAAGAATGAATGGTTTGTACTGCCCATTAAATTTAACGCAACCATCATCAAAGCCGTGCTGGTTGCCCCATCAGCATCAAAATCGCCCACGATAACAATATTAGTTTTATTGACTAGTGCTTGGTATAGCAACGCACACGCATCATCTAACCCTTTTAGTGATTGCTCATTGTCATTTGCAACACTTACCCCTTGTAGATTAGCAACGCTAAGATCAAGTTGTTGTGCCGACATTACCCCTCTACAAGCATAAACTTGTTTTATTATTGGATCTAAATCATTAGGTAAATGCGTATCGTTGATTTGTTCACGGCGAACTATGCTTTTCATTAAAGTATGCTTTAAGTTAACTAAGGTTATAAACTTTTCAACAACTGCTCTAATTGCTCTGGTGGCTGATAACCTGGTACCATCATGCCATTAGACAACACTAAAGCGGGCGTGCCATTAACGCCTACCTGACGACCAAAATTAAACTGACCTTCAATTGGTTTATCACAAACACGATAGGCAACATTTCGGCTATTTTTTGCATTAGTCATCGCCGCAGCGGGATCTTCACTACACCATACTGAACGTAAATCCTTAAAACCTTGACTCAAATTACCTGTTTGATCTTTTATACCTGAACGAGGGTAAGCTAAATAACGAAACGTAATACCTCGGCTATTATAATCATCCATTTGTTTATGCATTTTACGGCAATAACCACAAGTAATATCAGTAAAAGCCGTCACCACATATTTTTCATCTTTTGCCTTGAATTCAATCATATCATCTTTAAATGTTTCTAAGCCTTCAAGACGTATGTTAGATAGGCTTTGTTCTGCTAAATCGGTTACCTCAGACACTAAACTATATACTTTGCCTTGAATAAAATAATCACCATTATAACTAGAATAAAATAATCCTTGATTGGTGATTAAAAGGGCAATACCTGGCACAGGAGTCGCCTCAACTTTTCGTACTGTTAAACCCAATTTTGCTTTTATTTTCTCTTTTAATAATTCTACATTGAGTGGAATAGGATCTGTTTCTGCCTTTTGTGACGTAGTCGCATTATTTGCCACTGCCTCCTCATTCATTGAGAAAAATACACCCATAGCTGAAAGCGCTATAGCACCAACAATGATAATTTTTTTAAACATACTTAAATTTCCTAAATTTTTTCACTCAAGAGTAACATGAATAATACAGACCGTTATTTGACAAGCGAAATTACAGACGATGCAATAACTTTGCAACAATAAATTGAATTGTACTAAATGCTTTTGTTAAAATCATAGCTATTTACTTTTATTAACACTTTTTAGGCGAACTAACATGCAAATAGGCTTATTCTATGGCTCAAGTACTTGCTACACTGAAATAGCAGCTGAAAAAATTCAAGAGACTATAGGGGCTGATTTCGTTGAATTACATAATATCAAAGATACACCATTAATTAACTGCCTCGATTACGATTTTATTATTTTTGGCATTTCCACTTGGGATTACGGTGAACTTCAAGAAGACTGGGAGTCTATTTGGTTAGATATCAATGATCTTGATTTAAATAATAAAGTTGTTGCTTTATATGGTATGGGTGATCAACTAGGTTACACCGAATGGTTTCAAGACGCATTAGGTATGCTACACGAACAAGTCATTGCACAAGGCGCACAACTCATAGGCTATTGGCCAAACAAAGGCTATGAGTTCAATGCTTCAAAAGGAGTAACCCCCGACAATAGTCACTTTGTTGGATTGTCGCTTGATGAAGATAATCAATACGAACTGAGTGACGACAGAATCAGCCAATGGTGTGAACAAATATTAGAAGAATATAGTGATTTATAGGCACATACGATAGCTGACTCTATCCACAAGATAAATTAGTTACAGCCAACACGAAAACTACTATAATGCAGCTCTAGTTATATCCACCTAAAATTAGTGAACTCCCCCTTATGTTTGAGCAATTTGATCTCGACTCTGAATTATTAGCCAATGTTAAAACACTTGGTTACAAAAAACCGACCTCTATCCAAGAGTTAGTTATTCCTAAAGCAATGGTGGGAAAAGATATACTTGCCTCTGCACCAACAGGCACAGGAAAAACAGCTGCTTTTTTGTTACCCATTGCTCAACACCTGCTAGACTACCCTCGTACAAAACCAGGGTTTCCTCGTATTCTCATCTTAACACCAACACGCGAATTAGCGATTCAAATAGGTGAAGACAGTGAGCATCTTACAAAATTAACTAAAATAAAAACAGGTGTCATTACTGGTGGTGTTAATTACGGTAGTCACAATGACATATTAACTAGCACTACTGATATTTTGGTTGCTACGCCAGGACGTTTATTAGAGTACATTGAAAATGAACAATTTGATGCACGCGAAATAGAAATACTGGTTCTTGATGAAGCTGATCGCATGTTAGATATGGGCTTTAGTGAAACAATAAACCGTATTGTTGGTGAAGCTCGCTGGCGTAAACAAACCATGCTTTTCTCTGCAACATTAGAAGGTGCTGGTGTTATTCGCTTTGCCAAAGAAGTATTAACTGAACCTGAATTTTTAGAATCAACGCCTTCACGTAAAGAAAAAGCTAAAATACATCAATGGATACACCTCGCTGATAGCGCACCGCATAAATTAAACCTATTGATTAACACATTAAAACAAGCTGGCGTTGATAGAACCGTAGTATTTGCCAACAAACGGGAAACAGTGCAATACCTTTCAGGCAAACTTTACGCTGAAGAATTACCTTGTGTTTGGCTTGAAGGAAAAATGCCACAAGACAAACGAAATAAAGCCATTGAGCGGTTTAAAAGTGGTGAAATCAAGGTACTGGTAGCCACAGACGTTGCAGCCCGTGGTTTAGATATTGATGATATTACCCATGTCATTAATTTTGATATGCCTCGAAAAGTTGATATTTATATTCACCGTATTGGGCGTACTGGACGAGCAGGCTCCAAAGGAACCGCAATATCGTTAGTAGAAGCTCATGATATGGCCGTTATTGGCAAAATTGAGCGTTATCAAGATGAGCGCCTTCAACGAAGAATTATTGAAGAGCTTAGACCTAAAAATAAAGAAGCGAAAGTTGCCAATAAAAAAGCAAAACTGAAACTGACTACGGCACAAAAAAAGGCTAAAGCCAAAAAACAAGCTAAGAAAAAAGCAAAAAAAATAAAAAAATAAAAAAATAATTCAAAGGTAGGATCTTAATTTTTCAATCAAGATCCTACCATAAGCTAAGTCAAAAGCATTTATTGCAAATGTTTTAGATTCTATCGTTTTCTTCTTCCTTTACCTGCCGATTTATTTAGTGCTTTATTTCTAGCCTTTTTCTTATTTTCTGGTCTTTTAGTACTATTTACCTTAGTCAAATCAGGTTCATACCCTGGTAACCATTGTTGTAATAAACGAGTATCAATCACTTTTTCAATAGCGGTCAATAACCACTCTTCACCTGGTGACACTAATGAAAGTGCAAAACCACTTTTACCCGCCCTTCCTGTTCTACCAATACGATGAACATAGTCTTCCGCCACATAAGGTAATTCATAATTTACAACATAAACCAAATCAATAATATCAATACCACGTGCAGCAACGTCTGTAGCAACTAATGCTCTAATTTTACCTTGTTTAAAATCTAATAATACTTTATCCCTTGCTCCCTGCGACTTATCTCCGTGTAAAGATTGTGCCTTAATACCATCCTTAGTCATCTCTTTAGCAAGCTCATCAGCAGTACTTTTAGTTCGGGTAAAAATAAGTACCTGTTGCCAGTTTTTAGAACCAATTAAATAGGAAAGTAACTCACGCTTTCTATCTGCATCAACAGTGTAAATTAACTGTTCAACAGCGTCAGCCACTTCTGTTTTCTCATCAATAGTAATGACTTGTGGATTATTTAATAAGGATTTACTAAGTTTATAGATATAATCATCAAACGTTGCTGAAAATAACAACGTTTGTCTATTTTTGGGGGCTTGTTGAGTGATTTGATCAATTTCATCTTTAAAACCCAGATCGAGTATACGATCTGCCTCATCAAAGACAACTACAGATAAATCTTGCAAGCTTAAATGTTGATTTGATAATAAATCGAGTAAGCGACCAGGTGTAGCAATAATAATATCAGCTCCTTCAGCAATACGACTAATTTGAGGCTTAATACTAACGCCACCAAAGGCAGCAACTGTTTGAATGCCTGTATCATTACCATAAAGAATAAAGCTTGAATGTATCTGTTGCACAAGCTCTCTTGTTGGAGCAAGCACTAACACAGAAAGTGTACTGACCTTTCGGTCAGTAGCAATCAATTGATGTAGAATAGGAAGCGCAAAAGCAGCGGTTTTACCTGTCCCCGTTTTGGCTCTAGCCATAACATCCCTACCCGCCAATATAGCAGGTATAGCGCTTTGTTGAATGTCTGTTGCTTGAGTATAGTTAAGCGCCTTAAGATTTTTTTGTAACTGTTCAGCAAGTGGGAGATTAGAAAATTTCATATTAACTTCAGCTTCATAATAATGTAGTAAGTTTATCAGCTTTTGCAAATGAACTTATACCATATATGGACCTTCTCCGATTGCAAGACAATTTAAATCGTTGAAATAAAGCGCATTGCAGCCATATATTCGGCTTTTAGCTGAGGTATCATTAGATGCCTCTAGCCCTGATGGATTTCCGCCCCTATGACTTTATCAATATTTTCGCAGATAAATTAAAGGGGGTATGATAAAAAAGGACGGCATGATAAAAATAAGTGGTCGGCCGTGAAGGATTTGAACCTTCGACAAATTGGTTAAAAGCCAACTGCTCTACCAACTGAGCTAACGGCCGACATATTTTTTAATTGAAAAGACTTCAATCTACCCTTTAAACTCTGTAGCGGAGCGTGTTCTTTGTGAATCACTTAAATAAAATATAAACAAGTGGTCTGCTATGAAGAGTTTAATCTTCAACCATTTGGGTTAAATGGTTAAAAGCCTTAGCCTTTTACTAACACAGTTAATTCAACATAACGCAAAATAAGTGGTCGGCCGTGAAGGATTTGAACCTTCGACAAATTGGTTAAAAGCCAACTGCTCTACCAACTGAGCTAACGGCCGACATATTTTTTAATTGAATAGATTCCAATCTACCTTTTAGACTCTGTAGCGGAGTGTATTCATGACGAAATTCTTGATTAGAATATCGAAACTTAAAAAGTTAAATGACAATAAATAATCGAAACCTTCGACCAATTTGAATCAACGAGTTAAAAGCCTTAGCTTTTACTAACACAGTTTATTCAACATAACGCAAAATAAGTCGTCTACTATGAAGAATTTTAATCTTCGACCATTTGGATTAAATGGTTAAAAGCCTTGGCTTTTTGCTAACACAGTTTATCCAATATAATGCAAAACAAGTGGTCGGCCGTGAAGGATTTGAACCTTCGACAAATTGGTTAAAAGCCAACTGCTCTACCAACTGAGCTAACGGCCGACATTGCGAGAAGGTTGGTGCCTTGACGCGCCGCATATGATACTGATATAAAAATTTAGTGCAACAATAAATTTCGTTTTTTTTACCTATTACGACTTGTTTGTTTAAAAACAAAGCAAAGCGCTAGTTTTGTCACCAATATAAACATTAAAAACAGCAATGATTTATTGCGTTAATTTTTGTAAACGCGGTTTTGCTAATTGTGCTGAAGTTGAATCTGGGTATTCATTTAATAATTGACGATATAATTGTACTGCTTTATTGGTATTTTTCTGTTGTTGTGCAACCATCGCTAATTTTAATAAAGCATCAGGTCTTTTACTTGAATCTTTAAATTTCTGCAGCACAATTAAAAACTCTTGTTCTGCTTCCTTTAATTCACCTTTATTAAACAATAGTTGCCCTAACCAATAATGCGAGTTAGGCGCATAAGTTGATTGAGGATAAGCTTTATTGAAACTACGAAATTCAGGAATTGCTTGCTCATAAAGCTTATCTTTTAGCACTAAATTAAGTGCTTTATCGTAAGCTTCATTTTCTGTTAAATCATTACTATATTCTTTCGATACAGGTGCAGAATTAACAGCAATTGTACTTGGCATTTGCGTTGTAGGTTTTAAAGCTTCGCTTACACGTCTATCAAGCTCTTGATAAAGCTCTCTTTGCCTGTCAAGCACTTGTGATAGTTGATGTGTATGCAACTCAGTAACACCGCGTAATTCGTTCACTTGAGTTTGTAAATCATCAAGCTGTCGCTGAATATTCACTTGTGCTCTGTTACGAGAATCAAGCTTTCGTTCCACATTAGCTAACTGTTCAGTTAATGAACCCGAACTTTGACTAGCAAGAGGTGTTGAGCTAACGTCTATTACTGGCGCTTGAGCTGCTAACACATTAAAGGTGCTAGCAGTCAGAACAAGGCCAAATAAAACGGCTCGATTAGAAAGGGTTAGTTTCATTTTCTTTCCGATATTATTTATCTATAATTTTTATGTATAATTCTATACAAATATTAGCAATAATCAGTGCTTATTAATAGACAAGTACGGCACGACGATTTTTTGAGAAAGCGTCTTCACTGCGATCTTTCACCATTGGTTTTTCTTCACCGTAACTTACCACTGATAATTGGCTAGCAGATACACCCATATTTTCTAAGTATGTAGCAACTGATTTTGCACGACGTTCACCCAATGCAATGTTATATTCAGGCGTACCACGTTCATCAGCATGACCTTCAATTACTACTTTTACATTAGTGTTTGCATTCAAAAATTCTGCATGAGCATTTAATATACTTGAGAATTCATCATTAATATTTGAAACATCAAATCCAAAATAGATAATATGCTCTGAGCGTAATTTATCTAATGCTTGACGTTCTTGCTCTTTAATTTCAGCAGCACGCTTAGCAGCTTGAACTCTTACAGCTTCTTCAGCAGCCGCCGCTTCTTGTTGTGCAACTTCAGTATTTGTACTAACGCTTGCTTGTTCATCAGACGCATCATTAGAACTACAAGCCGCAAGTGCTAATAGAGGTAGAGCAATAGCTACATTTTTAAGTGTTTTATTTAAGCGCATATTATTTTCCTTATTTTTCAAAAAGTGTTATTTGGCAATTTTTTGTAGTGAAACTAGCTTACCTGTTTAATACTATCATTTACAAAAATTCGTTTACAAACCTTTATTTACAAAAATGGAGACCAAGCAGGTGCTTTAACTTGTCCATCAAGTGCAGGTAATCGCGCTTTAAAGCGACCATCTACAGAAACTAACCCTAGAACCTGCCTATTATTATGCAAAGTACTATAAATTATCATACCACCATCAGGTGAGACACTGGGTGATTCATCTAAACGAGTTTTAGTTAACACTTGAAATAGACCTGAGTCTAATTCTTGTTTTGCTAAACGATACTGACCACGTGTTCTATTTACCATGATTAACTGCTTACCATCAGGGCTAATAGAGCCACCTAAATTCATTTCACCATTAAAGGTTAAACGTCTAACATTACCGTCGACTAAATTTACGCGATATAGTTGCGGTTTACCACCCCGTTCTGAACTAAATATTAAAGATTTTCCATCTGGAGCCCAACTTGGCTCAGTATCTATTGCTCTATTACGGGTTATACGACGTAATTTCTTGGTTGCTAAGGTCATTACATAAAGGTCGGGGTTACCATCTTTTGATAAAACCATCGCTATTTTAGTACCGTCTGGAGAAAAGCGTGGTGCGCTATTAATGCCATTAAATGAGCTAATTAATTGACGTTGCCCTGTATAAATATTCATCGTATGAATTTGTGCTTGACGGTTTTCAAAAGAAACATACGCCAATTGTTCACCGTTAGGGTGCCAGGTTGGAGACATTAGTGGTTCATTTGAACTTAACAACACTTGTTCGTTAAAACCATCATAATCAGCAAAAGCCAATTGGTAAGGGAAGCTTCCCTCATCTCGTACAATCACATAGGCTATTTGAGTTAAAAAAGCCCCTTTACTTCCTGTTAATGCTTCATAAACCCCATTACTAATAGTATGGGCGTAACGGCGGAATTGGTCACTACCAACTTGTGCGCTACTTTGAACTAGAATATGGTCTTGGGTTTGCACCAATTCACCATTGCTTAACATAGATGTTTGTCCGCCAGTTATCTGGCCACGAATAACATCTACTAATTGATAACTAATTCTATATTGGCCGATTGTTGTTTCTTCAATGGTTCCGATAACAATCGCCTCAACCCCTATACCCGCCCAAGCACTATAGTCAATATTTGTTGTTGAGGTAAGTAATTGTGGAAAATCCTGTTGACTTATAGGATTAAATTTACCACTACGAAGCAAGTCATCACTAATTACTTTTGATACTTGCTCAGGAAGAACACCTGTCCCTTTCCACTGAAATGGTACTACAGCAATAGGTCTTGCTGTATCAACTCCACCAGTAATAACAATTTCAAGGGTCGCCATAGCGGAAGTAGAAAGTAATGTAATAAAAATTCCGAGTAGTAATTTAATTTTCATATTGTTCTATTTAATCCAATTCTTTTATTTTAAAAATGTAATACTTTTTAGATAGATGTATTCCGATACATTTACTTTACGTAACATTAAAATTCAGGCACCACAGTAACACTAATATTACGCATTTCTTTAAATATTTCAGGATCTTTTGAAACAGGTAAAGTACCCGCTTTATAAACTGCCCTTTTAGCAGCCTCGCATACTACCGCATCGCCACTAATATTCCTTACCTGAGTAACAAATCCTGATGGTGCAAGACTTATCATCAATTTACAAGACTTTCCTTCCATAGTAGAGCGGTCATTTATCATATTTTGATCAATCACACTGGTGATTAACGCAGCATAACGCTGAATTTCAGACATCATTTGTTGTTGCCGTGCTTTATTACGCGATGCCATTTCAGCGGCCATTTGCTCTGCTAGTATTTTCTCTTGTGCGGCTTTTTCAGCAGCTTCTTTTGCTTTTCGTTTGCGCTCTGCTTCTTGTTTTTTTCTCAGCTCATCTGCTTTTTTGGCTGCATTTTCTGCTGCTAATCTTTTTGAACGCGCTTGTGCGGCGGCATCTTCAGCCTTTTTCTTTTCTTGTTCTTTTTGTTTTCTTACTTTTTCAGCATTCGCCGCTTTAGCATTTGCTTCTTTTGCTGCCTTGTCAGCACGTTTTTTCTCTTGCTCTTTTACTTTGCGTTGTTGCTCTAATTTTTTGATACGAGCTTCTTCTTTAGCTCTGCGTTTTTGTGCATCATTTGCGCGCTTTTCCATTTCCGCTAGACGACGTTTTTCCGCCGCTTTATCATCCGCTTTTTGTTTCTTTATTTTATCAATAGCCTTTTGTAGTTTAGCGCCATCAACAACGGTTGCTTCTATTGGTTTAACTTCTTGCGCAACAGAGGTGTTTTTTATCGGTTTTGTCTCTGTGCTAAAATCCCCCATAAAAAGAACAGCGAGCATTGCAATATGCAAAAAAACACTTAACCAAATAGCCTTAATAAAGGTGGCACGGTCATACTTTTGTGTCACATCAATTCTCCACCGAATCTGTCATCAACCCCACAGAAGGCACTCCAGCAACTGTTTGTAGTAATACCATTAATTGGATCACCGCATCATATGAAACTGCGCCATCACCGTTAACAACAACAGGTGTATCAGGGTTTACCAATAAATGGGCTTTTACTAGCGTTGCAACTTCTTCTGCAGACAAGGGTTCTTTGTCATTAGCACCTAAGGTAATATAATACCTTCCTTGAGCATCTACTGAGGCAACCAGCGGAGGTTTAGTATCTTTGTCTAACGGCTCGGCTTCTGCTTGTGGTAAGTCGACTTTTACACCCTGTGTTATTAAAGGCGCTGTTACCATAAAAATAATTAATAGCACCAACATCACGTCAATATAAGGTACAACATTGATTTCGGCGACTTTTCGACGTCTAACTCTTTGATACATAAATTGCGCCCTTATTTACCCTTGCTGACCAACAGCCGTTTGGCGTTGTAAAATGCTGGCAAACTCTTCCATAAAATTACCATAACTATTTTCAAGTTTTTCTACTTTATGGCTAAAACGGTTAAACGCCATTACAGCAGGGATTGCCGCAAATAACCCCATAGCTGTAGCAATAAGCGCTTCTGCAATACCTGGCGCCACCATAGACAACGTGGCTTGCTGCACAGAGCCTAAACCAATGAATGAATTCATAATACCCCATACCGTACCAAATAAACCTATATACGGACTAATAGAACCTACCGTTGCCATAAAAGGCAAATGCGTTTCTAAATTATCAACTTCGCGCGATAGTGCAACGCGCATAGCACGATGAGTACCGTCAACTATCAGGGTAGGGTTGTCTATATGGCTCTTGCGCAAACGAGCAAATTCTTTAAAACCTGCAATAAATAAACTCTCAATACCTTGAACTTGATTTTTCGCTGATATTTCATTGTAAAGCTTACTTAAATCCGCCCCACTCCAAAACTTGTCTTCAAAGGCTTTTAATTGTTGTTTAGCCAAATTTAACGCTTGGCGTCGTTGAAAAATCATCGCCCAACAAGCGACAGAAAATCCCAACAATACCAACATAACAAATTTAACCAACAAACTGGCTTGTAACACAAGTTCAAAAATTGAAAATTCAGCAGACACGTTTTAACGCTCCTAATATAGATTCTGGAATAGCCACTGGCTTAACTGTTTGGCCGTTATGACTTTGAAAATTAACACAAGCAACACGCACTGTTGCCGTACAAATTACTTGTTTTGCTTGGTTAGTTATTTGTTGATAAAAAACCAAACTGGCGCGTTTTAGCGATGTTATGGTAGAGTTTACATTAAGTAAATCATCTAACTTTGCCGAAGCAATATTATCCATTTCAACCTTTCTGACCACAAAACCGATGTTTTGTTCTAAAAAACTTGCTTGATTAATCCCTAATTCTCTAAGCCACTCGGTACGAGCACGCTCAAAAAACTTTAAATAGTTGGCATAATAAACAATTCCACCTGCATCAGTGTCTTCGTAATAGACCCTTAAAGAAAAGTTTTTGCTCATATTTGACACTGAATTTTGCATTTACAACTAGGTTTCTACGGCAATGTTCTTAAGTGAATCTATAATAATAGATAACATAACCGACAAACAAGGTGAAGTTAATGAATAATTACATTTTGTACGAAAAAAACAAATTCGTATTTAACTTAAAAATAAACATCAAGCAGATTTTAACAACAATTAAAACAAAATAACTAATCCCTTAATAAAAAATTAATTAAAATGTAATAATTAATTAATACTCAAATAAAAAAGAAAACCGCTACATAACAGATACTAGAGACACAAAAACAAACTCATTAGACCACGATTGTTTCGCATTAGTTTTTCTAATGTCAAACAATATTTTTTTTAGTTTGTCACTTTGGTTGAGTTTATCTAAACTACATTTGTTTTCTGATTTAGCTCTGTGAGTTATTACAACGATGTTTTTTCTTCCCCAAAGAGGCATTGTTGTTCAGAAAATGTTTGAATCGATATTATTTGAGATATATTTTTTATATCGCTAAGTTGATTATCTATTCTCTCTGACATGTTTCATGGAAACTCCTCTTTGAAAAAAGACTTCCTTCTATCAACTTGATATTTAAGTTGGCCCACAAAAACTATTGTGGGCTTTTTTTTGCTCAAATTTCAATAAAGAACTATCAATGAAGTGCTATATGGACTTAATATAGTGAACTTGTATAACCACTCTATGCAACATATTGAATAATAAAAAAAATAAAAAGTAAACTGCTCCACCTGCGCTTCTTATTGCTGACCTAACACTTGTGCAGGTTCTACCTTTGTTGCTCGCCAAGCAGGATAAATAGTTGCTAAAAACGACATAAAAATAGCCATGACAATGGTAATATAAACGTCAGGCATTGATAATTCACTTGGAATATGATCAATAAAATAAACATCAGCCGACAAGACTTTTAACGACAATAATTGTTCAAAAAAAGCAACTGTATCTGCAAGGTTCAGTGCAAGCAATACACCACAAACACCACCAACAAAAGTACCTAAAACACCATTAACCAACCCCTGATACATGAAGGTTAACATAATCAGTTTGTTGCTAGCCCCCATCGTTTTGAGAATAGCAATATCACCTTTTTTCTCATTTACGGCCATAATCAAGGTTGAAACTATATTAAAACTCGCAACAGCAATAACTAATACTAAAACAATAAACATTACCATGCGAACCATTTGTATATCATTAAATAAGTGTCCTTGCGTACGTGTCCAGTCCATAATATATACATAATGATTAAAGTTATAAGCGATAGCGCTCGCTGTACTTGGTGCAAAAAAAACATTCGCTAACTTTAAACGAATACCTTGTGCCTCGTTAGCTTGATAACCTTTTATTTCAGCGGCTTGAGCCAATGAAATATAAGCTAGCGTGTCATCAACTGTACCACCAAATTTAAAAATACCTACAATTTCAACTTGTCGGGTTAGTGGCGCAGAAAATACACCTTGTTGTGCCGTGCTTTCACTTGCAGAAGCAGTGTTTGTTGATGCTAAAAGAAGTTGCACCTTATCCCCTACCTTCACTGACAAAGTTTTTGCTACCCCTGCACCAATAACAATGCCATTTTCAATACTCGTAAAAGCTGAGTTTTTATGATTATTTTGACGAGACATCGCTTGCCAACTTCCCGCGACAATATAACGTTCAATATCTGATACTGATGTTTCT
Organism: uncultured Colwellia sp.; assembly: GCA_965305135.1. Taxonomy (GTDB): domain Bacteria; phylum Pseudomonadota; class Gammaproteobacteria; order Enterobacterales; family Alteromonadaceae; genus Colwellia. Next base: position 52,029 of record CBDLPA010000021.1, on the reverse strand, counting down.
AATTTGACATCAACGCCTCTAATTTCTAATCCTTTTAATTGCGTTTTATGTTGCATCATTCCAGTTAAAATAATTACTGGTGCAGCAGCAATAACTTCAGGGTTATTTTCAACCTGTTTTACATTTTCAGGCCAATTAGAAATAGGCGTTTGAACAGAAATCAACTCTGCATGAGGTACAATAGATAACAGCTTTTTTTCCAATTCGCGTTCAAAGCCATTCATGGTACTTAGTGCGATAATTAACACCATAGTACCTAATGCAATCCCAACAGTAGAAGAAGCAGAAATAAATGAAGAAAACCCATTCCCATTTCGGCTTCTAACATAACGCAACGCTAAAAAAATACTTAACGGTTTAAATACGGATGATTGAGTTTTTTTGTTTGAGTGAGTTACCATAGATTTATTGCCCAGTTGGGTTACTCACACTGCTGGGTTCTACAAACACCGTTAACTTACCATGATCCAATTTTAATTGTTTGTCCATTCTCATGGCCAACGTAATGTCATGAGTAACCACAACAAAACTTGTTTGAACACGTTGATTTAAACTACGGATTAATTGGTATATTTGCTCAGCAGTGTCGCTGTCTAAATTGCCAGTGGGTTCGTCTGCTAAAATTAACGCTGGCTCGGTCACTAACGCTCTAGCAATAGCAGTTCTTTGGCGTTCACCACCAGACAATTCACTTGGTCTATGGTTAATGCGATGAGCTAACCCTACTTCTGTTAATATTTTTAAAGCCGCTGCGGTTGCTTCTTTAGGCTTATCTCCTCTTATTAACAAAGGCATAGCGACATTTTCAAGGGCGGTAAATTCCATCATCAAATGATGAAATTGATAAATAAAACCAATATGTTGGTTTCGAAATACTGCCCTCTCTTTGTCTGATAACGTTAAAATATTAACGCCATTAATAAACACCTCACCTGAAGTAGGTAAATCTAAGGCACCAGCAAGATGTAAAAAAGTACTTTTACCACACCCTGAGCTTCCCACAATAGCGAGTAATTCGCCCTTTTCAACGGTAAGGTCTAATCCATCTAAAACATGAGTTTCAATTTCCCCTTGCTGGTAAGACTTTGATAATTGCTTACAATGCAAAACACTACTCATTACGTAAAACCTCTGCTGGTTGAGTTTTCGATGCTTGAAATGCTGGATATAAAGTTGCCACAAAACTCATAGCTAATGCGGATAAAATAATCACTAACACATGACTTTCTTCCAGCTGCACAGGAAGTGCTTGCACTGTGGTGCCTCCACCTAAAATATTTATCCCTAATATTGACAATATTTCATTAAGATTTAATGCAATTAGCACCCCAAAAAAACTCCCTAACGTTACGCCCCACAAACCATTCACCATGCCCTGAGTAATAAATATTTTAACTATGCCTATTCTTGACAAGCCTAACGTTTGCAGTATGCCTATTTCACCTTGTTTTTCAATAACAACCATAACAAGAGCCGAAACAATGTTGAATGCAGCTACCGCTACAATTAAACTCAGCATTAACCACATCATTTTCTTTTCCATATTAACAGCTGAAAATAACGCGCCTTGCGTGTCATACCATGTAGTTATAGTGAGTTTGTCAATTGAAGGTGTGAAATGGCTATCAAGGCTTAACGCTTGCACAACTTGTTTTGCATTAAAAGCATCATCCAAATAAAGCCGTAATTGATCAATTCCATCGCCCTTACGGCGTAATAACTTTGCACCATACTTGCTGTGCACATAAACCATTGTAGCATCAACTTGTGAACCCACATCAAAAACACCTCGAATAACAAATTTACGTTGAACAGGCATTCTTCCTAGTGGAGTAAATACAGTTTTATTGGGTAACACAATACGAATGGTATCGTGTAAAGACACATTTAATTTTCTCGCTAACGCTTGGCCTATTACAATGCTATAGGGTTGCTCTGATAGGCTATTTAAAGTGCCATTGATTATATTTTGACTAATAATATTTGACTGCTCATACTCAGGTACAATTCCCTGTAATAAAACCCCCTGTAAATTTTCAGGTGATTGAATGAGTGCTTCACTGCTTAAAAATGGCGTTACTTGCTCTACATGATTTTGTTGCAGTAATTGCTTTCTTAAAAGAGGCCATGCGGTAAAATTTCCTTTTTGTGTATTATCTAACGTTTGCGAAACAATCACATGGGGCACAATGCCTAAAATACGCTTCTTTAATTCACCTTCAAATCCGTTCATTACCGCAACAACCGTAATTAACGAGGCAACGCCAAGCATAATACCAACGGTTGAAAAAAAAGTGATAAATGAGATAAAGCCAGTGCGTTTTTTACTGCGGCTATAACGTAAACCAATAAATAGGCTAACAGGTTGAAACATTTAATTATTGTTACTAAAAGTAAGATGATAAAAAAGATAACCAAGCATATCACAGCCTATTATTTTTAACGAATGACTTGATATGAAAAGAATAAAAGTTATGTAACTAAACATAACCAACCTACATATATACAAATTACTTTGCTAATAATGAAGCAGTCATTTGCGCTTTAATATAAGCTTGAGCATCGTTTGATAAGTATGATTTTGATAAATAGTTTTTGTTTGTACTCTTCCCAATTGTAAAATGCAAAACATAACCCAAGTCAGTTTCTTGAATTAATGTTACATCTTGCCATAATATTCGGCCTTTATTATAAAAAGAATCACTTAATACTCCTTGTTCGTCAATTGTTAGTGTTACTTCGCTACCTGACGCTTTACTTAACGTTTGACGTAACACCCACCAAGGCTGTTTATAATAAATACTTAAAGCCTCTAATATTCCTAATGCAACAACAAACCAACCAGCATAAGCATTTACGGGGGTAAATAACAAAATAATTAATCCAAACACCATTAAAACGCCTGATTTAAAAAAAACATTTAATGAAGGCTCTTGAGTGGTAGACTCACTAAAGCACTCATTAAAATGGGCTTTATCTAAAGTAAATTTACTAGTAAAAGAAATAGGTGAATTCATTAAGAGGTAGTAATAAATAATGGAAAAATTTATTTTATCAGAAATATCTAAGTAAAGTAATTAACGCAACCAGATAAAAATGATCGGCTAACTATTAAAGTAGCGCTTATATCAAACCTGTCATTTATCAATAACGTCATTTAAAGTAATATCAACGCCATCCTTTTTATATAAAACAGAAATTTATTATATAAAAAAACTAGTTTGTAGGTATAATCACCGCCGTTAATCATGGAATTCAAAATGGCAAAGAAAAAATCAAGTAACAAATCGAACAGTAATACTATCGCTTTGAACAAAAAAGCGAGGCACAACTACACCTTAACAGACAAGTTTGAAGGCGGAATGAGCCTGCAAGGTTGGGAAATAAAAAGCATCCGTACAGGTAAAGTGAATATTTCCGAGTGTTTTGTACATATTAAAGACCGTGAAGCTTATTTAGTGGGCGCAGAAATTCACCCACTTATCTCAGCATCTACCCATGTGGTTTGTGATCCCACTCGACCTAGGAAACTCCTGCTAAATCGCAGAGAATTAGATAAGCTAATTGGTGCGGTTGAACGAGACGGTTATTCACTGGTTGCAACAGCAATGTACTGGAAAAAATGTTGGGTTAAATTGGAATTTTATCTTGGTAAAGGTAAAAAAGACCATGACAAACGTGCTGATATTAAAGACCGAGAATGGAAAGTTGAACAAGGCCGCATGATGAAAAATAAAGATTTGAAGTAATCTTCATTTATTTATCTTGGTTTTATTTAGTAAAACGCTGTATAATTAAAATATTGCTAACACGTAAACGTTAGTAAAACTTTGGGGCTGATTCAGGATTCGACAAGATTCACGAAACCCAAGGTGCATGCCCAGGGGCGGTTGGCCTGGTAAAAAGCCGCAAAACTATAATTGCAAACGACGAAACGTTCGCACTAGCCGCCTAAGGCTAGCCATCACCTTGAAATCTCACCTATTGGTTAGAGGATTGATGGTCACCCCAAATAGGTTAGCGAGGGAAGCATGCTTGAGGCTGAACCGCGAAATAGTATCAAGCTCACCATGACGAAGCCTGTCGACTGGCGTCTAATTGGTTAAACAAATAATCGACTAAGCATGTAGTACCGAGGATGTAGGTTTTTTGGACGCGGGTTCAATTCCCGCCAGCTCCACCAAACTCATGGTTGACGTAAGTCAACAAAATCAAGCTGTAGCTTTTGATTCTAAAGGCTATGGCTTTTTTGTTTCTGGAACCAAATTGGTCTCAGATAGTCCTGTTTGGGCTACAAAATGGCACGATTTTGCCATCGTCCTTAAATGACATTGGCACACGCGAGTGTTATTCATACCGAAATAAAATATTTAAACGTCATCCTTACTTCGCTAATGCATTAGCAAATCAAATCACCAATGAAGATGGTCAAACTTTTAGCCTATTAGAGATTTACAAAAAATCAGTCTCTAATCCTAGAATACGTAAAGCTGAACTAATGACACGCATTAGAGGGTTTGAAGAAGTAGCAAGTCAAATGGGGCATACAGAGGAATTCTATATACTTACTTCACCGTCAAAAATACATGCTGTTTTATCATCCAGTAAATCAAATCCTAAATTTAACGGTGCAACACCTAAAGAAGTAAACGACTATTTTAATAATAATTGGAAACTGATTCGCTCTGCCCTACAAAAGAAAAATATCCCCTTATGGTTTTAGAGTTGTAGAGCCACATTATGACGGTACGCCTCATTGGCATCTTTGTTCATTTGAATAGAACACGCTTATATAGTATATTTACAGGTAGAATATATTAAATCTCAACCAATATTTAGGTGAATTTATGGCGTTAACAAGCCTCGCTGAAAAAATTGAGTTTGTAAGACAAACACGCTCCGCTAATTACCGTGAAAGCATGAGATTAGAAGGCGTTGATGTTAAAAGTACAAATAACAAAGCTATGACCAAAGAAAGCGTAATTGCTAAATATAAGGCTTTAGCGTCTTAAATGACATCACTCAAGTATGGCACTGGTAACGACCCATACTGTTACAAAAACACTGATGTTTTAATTAATAAATTGAACATCAAAAACTCTATAATTCTTGAACAAGCAGAAAATGAAATTAGTGATATTTCTTCTGCTTTAATTGACTTTGCTCCACCTCCTTATGATTTCCCTTATTTACAAAATATTCACCAAAACCTCTTTGGTGATTTATACGATTGGGCTGGAAAACTTAGAACAATAGGTATGAACAAGGGCGATACCATGTTTTGTCGTCCTGAATATATCCAACATAAAACAGATAAACTTTTCAAAACATTAACTAAAGATAATTACTATCAAGATAATTCAATTGTAGATTTGGTTATAAAAATTGCTGAGTTGTATGGTGACCTAAATATAATTCACCCATTCAGAGAAGGTAATGGCCGTGCTCAACGGATATTATTTGAGCATATGATTGTTAATTGTGGTTATAAAATTTCATGGGCAAATGTAAATAAAGACGAATGGATACAGGCCAATATCAACAGTGTTCACTGTGATTATTCATTGCTAGAAAATATTTTTACACGTTGTATTAGTGAGTAGCACAGCTACCTAAGCGATTTTCCTTTTTTTGTTATATGATCAAAACTGAATAAATGTTCATAACGAGCTTCTTGGCATTGCCCAATTAAACGCTGAATGAAACTCTTTGCCACTTTGAATCACATCTACTTTCCCTGACAAATAGGGAAAATACCTTCATAGGCGACGGTTCTAATTTCACGAATAGTACTGCCATGATTTAGGTAATACGCCTGTACTTGTGAATAGCAATACTAGAAAAGCGATATAAGTCATTGCAACTAAAGAGGGAAGTAACCAACGGTTTTTACCATCAAACTTAAAGTTTGCAAATCGTTTCACTAACTTTGACGTGTCTTTGAGTTGACTAACGCGATAATCAATACTTGATGTGCCTTTACCTATTTCAGGTAATACTTTTTCGATATTATTTAATTGAGGAAAATATTCATTTCTCTTTTTCCCATTTGAGCCATCTAGCACAAAGCATAACCATGATTTAGCACCAATATCATCATGCATTCAGTATTTCAAGAGCTATATATTGATGAAGTAATTGATAGTAACCCTATGACCAGAGTTAGCCGCTTTAAACATATTAAAGCTGAGCCTGAGCTATTTACAACTAGTGAACGTGAAAAGATATTATCCCAAATGACAGGCTATGTGCGTAACTTGTATGAATTTGCTTTTTGGACAGGACTTAGAACTAGTGAATTATTAGCTCTAAGGCGTTGTCATATTGATTTAGAGCGCAATGTTGTTTTTGTTCGTGAAGCCCTGGTTAAAGGTAAAATAAAAAGGACTAAGACGATATCAGGTGAGCGTACAGTCCAGTTACATGAAAAAGCACTAATGGCATTAAAAGCACAATTAACTTTGTTACCACTGGAGCATGAGCGCATTTTCATTAGCCCTAAGACAATGCAGCCTTGGAAGGACGATAGAGCTGTATATAACAGGGCATGGGTTCCTGCACTTAAAAAATCAGGTATAAAATACCGTACACAATACAACACTCGTCACACCTATGCTTCGACCATGTTAACGGAAAACAAGCCAATAGCTTGGGTTTCGAAACAACTAGGCCATAGTGGTATTCAAATGACTTTAGACCGCTACGCAAGATGGATACCTGAAAATATATAGAATTAGTACTAAATGTAAATTTAATTTATATAAAGAGCAAATAAAACAGCCTGTAACTTGCTTTTTTAATTAAAAATGTCAATATATGACATAACAGAGTGTAAAAGGTAAAAAGTAATGCTATTAAGATTTGGGTGTGAAAACTTCCGTTCAATCTCCTCATACCAAGAAATATTATTCACCGCTACTCCAAGAAAAGATGATTCGGAGGGGTTAGTATTTTCTTCAAATGCTACAAATGAACAAATACTTCCCATTATCGCCCTTTACGGTGCGAATGGTTCAGGTAAAACCAACCTTTTAAAGGCACTTAGATTTTTTACTCGGTTTATAACAGGCTGTTCAGCAAATGACTTATCTGGCTCGAATATCCCAAAATTCAAATTAAATAATGAACTTGTTAAAAGTGAACAGTCATTTGATGTTGATGTTATCGTTAAAGGTATTCACTACCATTATGGATTTAAAATATTAGGTGATGAGATTCTTGAAGAATGGTTATACAGCTTTAGCTATGTTAATCGAAAATCTCGAAGTGTCCTTTTTCATAGAGATGAAAGAGAAGAGAAAGTGTACCTATTTGGCAAAAGTCTAAAAGGTCAAAATAAAAATATTGGAAAAATAACTAATAATCATACTTTATTTTTAGCAGTAGCTGCAAAGTCCAACCATGAATTATTAGAAATCATATTTGATCACTTTGATTCCCAATATAACTTCAGATTTAATTTAGATATTAACGAAGATAGAATTGCTAGTAAAATTCAAAGTTTTGGTCTTGAAGAAGATATTTCAAATTTTATTTCTAAAGTTGATATTGGTGCTAAATGTATTAAAACATCTAAAGTAAAAGTAGACAGCAAACAATTAGAGATGAGATCCTCTGTAAAAAGTGCACTTGAGAATATTTTTTCAAGTAATGAATTTTCATTTGAATCAAAAACTGAAGAATTTGATTTGATTATTGAGGTTTTTCGAAAGGATAACTCTGGCAATCCTGTTAGCTTCAGTTTTTCTGAAGAAAGCTTAGGTACTAGAGCTTTAATCTCTTTGCTAGTTATTATCTTAAGAGCTTTAAAAACAGGGGGAACACTTATAGTTGATGAGCTAGAGTCTAGCCTACATACGTTACTGTCTCTTAAATTAGTAGAGTTGTTCAATTCTAAACATACAAATCCAAATCAAGCTCAACTTATTTTTTCAACTCATGAAACTCAACTTTTAAACTTTAGTAATGTTAGACGAGACCAGATTTGGTTTACTGAAAGATGCCCTGATGGCTCTTCACATATTGCTCCACTAACAGATTATAAGGTACCTAAAAATTCCAACTTAAGAAATGGGTATTTAAATGGTAAGTTTGGAGCGATCCCATACTTAGGTAGTTTGAATTTTGAATCTTTATTTATGAGTGCTGAACGCAATGGCTAGACGATTACCTAATGCAAGAAGTTTAAAAAGAAAATCGTCTAAATTATCTCCTAAATTAACAATATATGCTTTATGTGAAGGGGAAAATTCTGAGCCGGAGTACCTGATGGATTTTTGTAAAATCCATGGAAATGGCTTAGTTAGAGTTATACCAGCCAAGGCACAAGGAGTACCAGCTACAATTGTTACAAACTCTATTGAAAAAATCAAAAAGCTAGAAAAAATTGCAAGGAAATCAAATGACCCTTTAGATAAAGAGTTTGAAGTCTGGGCTATATTTGATTGTGATGATCACCCCTTGGTTGATGAGTCTATAGTAAGAGCTAAGCAACACAAAATAAAAGTAGGTTATTCAAATCCATGTTTTGAAATATGGGCATTATTACATTTAGATGATCATCGACAGCACCTGCATAGACATCCCTTACAATCAAAATTGAAAACAAAATTATCCGGTTATGATCCAAAGGCTTCTAAATCAATTTGTGCCTATAAGCTAAATGATTATTATGATTTAGCTAAAAGTCGAGCTATAAACCTTATGAAAGAACATAAGTCTGTAGGCTCCCCCAAAGCTAATCCTTACACGGATATATATATATTATTAGACCAAATAAAAAGCAATGGTATTAAAAAATAGTTCATTGTAAAATGTTTTTTGTTAATGCATCCTGCTAAATAACTAAGAATCATCAGGTAGTTCATTGTAAATAATGACACAAAATGAAAGGATTTATGATAAATGACTAAAAACACAATGAATTACAAAGGTTCAATTCCCGCCAACTCCACCAACAATAAGATTAAAGACGTCCTAGGGCGTCTTTTTTTCATCTAAAACCAACGAATTAACCGTATTTACTGGTCTGTAGCGTCCTACCCCGTTTGATAGAACCCTTAAACATACATTGTAACAATAACTTCCGTTGGGGCACCTTATTCTTCATCACCATCTAATAGTTGAGCAAAGTGAGAGAGCTTAGCCAAGGCTAAACCATGAATAGACTTTTTAGGGTATCGCCCTGTTCTACTCATTGTGCCTGCTGGGGTTGCCATTAATAATTCAAGTGCTTGGTCAATAGATTCAACAGCATAAATGGCAAAATCGCCACGTTCTACTGCTTCAATAACTTCTGTGTTTAGCATCAGGTTAATAACATTTGTTTTGGGAATAATTACCCCTTGTTTTCCTGTTAAGCCTTTGTCTTTACATAATTGAAAAAAACCTTCAATTTTTTCATTGGCACCGCCAATAGACTGTACTTCACCATGCTGATTTATCGAGCCAGTAATTGCCAAACTTTGATCTATTGGTAATAGCGTTACGGCAGAAATTAACGCGCAAAGTTCTGCCATTGAAGCGCTATCGCCATCGATATGACCATAAGATTGCTCTATTGCGATATTAGCTGAAATAGAAACAGGAAAGTTTTGACCATATTTGTGCCCTAAGTAACCCGTTAATAACAGCACACCTTTAGAATGAATCGACTTACCCAAATCTACTTCACGTTCAATATCGGTAACCCCTTCACTTCCGGCATATACTGTTGCCGTAATGCGGGCTGGCGTGCCAAATACACTATCACCAATTTCTAATACCGTTAGGCCATTCACTTTGCCAATAAACTCACCTTCGGTACTAATTAATACTTGTTGCTCTTTAATTTCATCAAGCCAGGTTTCGCTTAGTCTACCTGTACGACGTTTTTTGGCGGCTAATGCCATGGCAACATGTTCTGCGGTTAATGTACGTTTGGCGCCATTTTTTTCCCAACAATAGTGAGCCTCATCTAATAAATCATTAACCTGAACAATATTGGCAGAAATTTTATTTTGGTGTTCTGCTCGCCTTAATGCATAACGAACCAATTCAAGCACTGCTTCGTCATCAATATTAGGATAATTATGCCGATAAGCACGTTGTCGAATTAAATTACCAAACGCGATTAAATTGTCATCATTTTTGTCTAAGTAATGATCAAAATCAGCCAGCACTCTAAATAGCTCTGTAAATTCTTGATCATAATCTTGCAGGGTGTAATAAATTTCAGCATCACCTAATAAAATCACTTTAACTTGCAGCGGTATTTTCTCAGGCTGTAAGCTATACGCTCCCGGTTGACTAAGTTCAGAGTAAGGATTTTCTATGGTAATTTGCCTTGTTTTTAACGCTAATTTTAAACGCGACCACACTAATGGCTGTGTTAACAATTTATCTGCATCAAGCAATAAATAACCACCATTTGCTTTGTGTAAAGCCCCTGGGCGAATTAATCGATAACTTGTGTAAGTACTGCCTTGAAAACTAGAAACATCAACATGACCAAACAAGTTTTGATAGGTAGGGTTTTGCTCGTAAACAACGGGAGCACCTTCATCAATGCTGCGTGCCACGAGTAAGTTAGGTAAAAAGCGTTCAACCAACAGCTTACGTAATTCTTTATCATTTGGCGCATCATCTTCATCATTAACCAAAATTTCTAATGAAACATCAACAACATGATTACTAACTTTACTGAGGTATTTTAAAATACCTGGGTTTTCACTAAACTCTTGCTCTAATTCGGTTAAATAAGGTTTTATCGCTTGCGCTGCTGTTTCATTTTTCAACTTCCGCAATAAATCTGATGACTCACGCTTCCACAATGGTAGTTCAAGTAATTGCTCAGCAAGCACCACTTCAAGCTCTGCTAATAATTGATAAAAAGTTGCTCTATCAGCTTCATTAATATTAGCAAACTCTTTATCATTTAATGGCTTGCCATCAACTAAGGGTGAAAAGCCAACCTCACCATTTTCTTCAAATAACGAGACATTGTTTTTTAAAGCAATTTTTTCAACTTCAGAAATTGCGTCATCATATTTTTTATTAAAAGCACGGTCTATGGCCGACTTCTGCCTTTGATATCCGGGATTATCAAAAATTTCAGGGAACAAATCCATCAGCTCATCAATAAATTTATTCATGCGCGATAAAAGTTGTTTACCATCACCAGGATTTACATAAAGCTTATATGGCGTGTGAGTTTCATCAAAGTTATTGATGTAACACCACTCAGTGGGGGTTGGTTGTTGTTTTGCCAACTTAGTTAACAGTTGCTGAATTAGGGTTTGTCTTCCCGTTCCGTGCTCTCCCATGGCAAACACATTAAACCCAACTGACGACATTGACAGACCAAAATCTAACGCTTCTTTGGCGCGTTCATGGCCTACAAACGTTTGTTCTATTTCACTTGAGGGAGTATTTTGAGAAAAAAGCGCTGCTGATAAAGTTGCGCTAAGTTGTGCTGCAGTAAGCTTACATTGTAAAGCAGGTGTTGTGGTCATGTATGTCCTTGAGAAATGTGCTTTTTAAGATAGAGAAAGCGATTGCCATATTGTACCCGCTAACCGCTTTGCTCACAATATAAAAACTCACTGACAATTAAGGGTCTAGCGGTAAACGAGTAAAACTTGTACCGCCACATTTAGCACAAACGGGTACCTCACTTACGTGCATAACATGAAGCTTTTCATTACATTGAAGGCAAGCCAACTCGCCAAACCCAATAATGTCGCCAGTGTTATATACGCCATCATGTTCAAAATCTTCAACTAATTCTGCCCATTCAACTTGCGATTTATCAGTTAATTGAGCAAGGTTCGACCATAATGTTTCTTCTAGTAAACCTAAATAGGTTGAGTTTTTCGCTTGCGATTGATTTTGTTGATAAAAGTCATGTAAATCATATTTTAAATTTTCCGTAAATTGATTTACTTTTTCTTCTGATAACTCTTCCGCCGCTTTGGCATAAAGTTTAGCCTGTTTGAGCAGCTCAATCACTTTGGGTTTTTGCAGCTCTTTTGCTTCATCAAGCCAGTTGCTGAGATCTTGATATATTTGTACAAGATAATTTTTTTCATTTGTCATAGCACATTCCTGTTCTTTTTGTTTGTAATTTTGACTAATACTATAGACAAAATTACCAATTAAGCTTGTTGTTAACTAGCCAGATAAGGTATTCTATCGCGATAATTTAAACTCAAGTGTATTACGCATTTTATACTGTTCTTATCATAAAGTAAGCAGATAAAATTCACGAGACAATACCTAAATATAGCGTTAGAGACCCCTTAATGGAAGCCATTTATAATCCCCAAGCAATTGAAGCGACAGTACAAAATTTTTGGACTGAAAATGATACATTTAAAGCCGTAGAAGATGACAGTAAAGAGAAGTTTTACTGTCTTGCTATGTTCCCTTATCCTAGTGGGCGTTTACATATGGGGCATGTTCGCAATTACAGTTTAGGCGATGTAATTTCGCGCTATCAACGCATGCAAGGCAAAAATGTAATGCAACCGATGGGGTGGGATGCCTTTGGTTTACCCGCTGAAAATGCAGCAATTAAAAACAAAAGTGCTCCCGGTAAGTGGACTTATCAAAATATTGACTACATGCGCAACCAATTAAAATCCCTTGGTTTTGGTTACGATTGGGGTAGAGAACTCGCTACGTGTAAACAAGACTATTATCGCTGGGAACAATGGTTTTTCACTAAACTTTATGAAAAAGGTTTGGTTTATAAGAAAAATTCTTCAGTAAATTGGGATCCTGTTGATCAAACCGTATTAGCAAACGAACAAGTTATTGATGGTCGCGGCTGGCGTTCTGGCGCAGTTGTTGAAAAGAAAGAAATTCCTCAATGGTTTATTAAAATTACAGATTACGCCCAAGAATTATTGGATGATTTAGACCAATTAACCGATTGGCCAGAGCAAGTAAAAACCATGCAACGCAACTGGATTGGTCGTTCGCAAGGTGTTGATATGACCTTTCAAGTAAACGGTCTAGTAGAAGGCAAACAAGAAAGCTTTGACATATACACCACTCGTCCAGACACATTAATGGGCGTAACCTATGTAGCACTTGCTGCTGAACATCCGTTAGCGTTAATTGCCTCGAAAGAAAACCCTGCGCTTGCAAGCTTCATTCAAGAATGCAAAAGCAATCAAACCACCGAAGCCGACATGGCTGCAATGGAGAAAAAAGGCGTTGATACTGGTTTTAAAGCAATTCACCCACTTACGGGTAAATTAGTCCCCATTTGGGCGGCCAACTTTGTCTTGATGGACTACGGTTCAGGTGCGGTAATGTCAGTACCAGGGCATGACCAACGTGATTATGAATTTGCCAAAAAATATGGTCTTGAAATTACGCAAGTAATTACTACCTCAAATGAAAATAACCAAGAAGCCGATGACATCAGTAAAGCGGCCATCACTGAAAAAGGTATGTTAATTAATTCAGGTGAATTTGACGGTTTGGATTTTGAGCAAGCATTTAAGGCGATCAGTGAAAAATTAGCCAGTGAAAATAAAGGAAAAGTCACCACTAACTTTCGTTTACGAGACTGGGGCGTTTCTAGACAACGCTATTGGGGGGCGCCCATTCCAATGATTAACCTTGCTAATGGTGAATCGGTGCCCGTGCCTGAAAATGAGTTACCCGTTGTATTGCCAGAAGATGTGGTAATGGATGGTGTAACCTCTCCTATTAAAGATGATCCACAATGGGCAAAAACCACTTTTAATGGTGAAGACGCACTACGTGAAACTGATACCTTCGACACCTTTATGGAATCTTCATGGTATTACGCACGTTATTGTTCACCCAACGATGATACACAAATGCTTGATTCGGCAAAAGCCAACTACTGGTTGCCTGTCGACCAATATATTGGTGGTATTGAGCATGCTATTTTACATTTACTTTATTCGCGTTTTTTCCATAAATTATTACGCGATGTTGGCTTAGTTGAATGTGATGAACCCTACAAAAAATTATTATGCCAAGGCATGGTATTAGCTGATACTTATTACCGTGAAGCAGATAACGGCGCACAAGAATGGATTGCGCCAAGTGACGTTACCGTTGAACGTGATGAAAAAGGCCACGTGGTTTCAGCCATCAGTAAAACAGATGGAGAAGCCGTTATTTCTGCTGGTATGAGTAAGATGTCAAAATCTAAAAATAACGGTATTGACCCGCAAGAAGTTATTAATAAATATGGCGCAGACACTGTGCGTTTATTTATTATGTTTACTTCACCACCAGAACAAACGTTAGAATGGTCTGATGCGGGTGTTGAAGGTGCCCACCGTTTTGTTAAACGTGTCTATAAAATTATTCACGATTTTACTGAAATAACAACCAATGAGTCCATTACTACTAATATTCACGCATTAACATTAAATTCAGAACAGAAAAAACTGCGTCGTGAATTACATAAAACCATTAGCAAAGTAACTGATGATATTGGTCGTCGTAACACCTTTAATACCGCTATTGCAGCTATAATGGAATTAATGAATCACTTAAGCAAAGCATCAATGACTTCTGCTGAAGACAAAGCCGTTATGCTAGAATCATTGCGCGCTGTAGTATTAATGTTAACGCCAATCACACCGCATATGTGCCATTATTTGTGGCAACAAATAGGCAACGACACAGATACTACGGTTGAAAATGCACAATGGCCAATCGTTGATGAAAGTGCATTAGTTGAAGATGAAAAGCTGATTATTGTGCAAGTTAACGGTAAATTGCGCGCGAAAATAACAGTAGCAACTGATGCAACTAAAGAAACCGTTGAAGCCTTAGGTTTAAATGATGAAAATGTATTGAAATTTACTGACGGCAACACTATTCGTAAAGTTATTTATATTCCAGGGAAATTATTGAACATTGTGGCTAACTAATATGCTCTTATCATCAAAGCACCGTGTCAGCGTAAATATGACGAGACAAACTCGTCGTATTTACCTCGTTATACTCCTAGCAAACTGGTTAGGAGGTTGCGGATTTCACCTGCGCGGTGATTATTTACTTAGCGATGAATTACAAACATTGTACGTGAGTTCCAGTGATGTTCATGGAGAATTAACGCGTTTAGTTAAGCAGCACCTATCTCGCAACCAAGTTAATGTGCTAAAACATAAAAATGCTCAAGCACCTGAACTACGCATAATGTCAGATAAACTTGATAGAAGAACCTTATCTGTATTTGAAAACGGGCAAGTGGCGGAATATGAATTAATTTACACCGTAAATTACCAATTACGTTTCGCACCGAAAGACGGTGACCCTATTGAAGAACCACAAAATTTTCGTTTCGAACTAAACCGTGATTATCAAGATGATCCTAATTTAGCATTGGCAAAGTCTCGAGAATTATCATTACTACTCAGAGAAATGAGACAATCAGCCGCTGATAAGATTTTACGCGATATGGCGAGGATCCAACGCTAACAATTAACTGTTTATATTTACATAGCATAAGGCATCCATGAAAATTTACCATAACAAACTACAGCAAACCTTATCGCAAGGCTTTAAACCTGTATGGTTAGTGTTTGGTGATGAACCATGGCAAAAAAATGATAGTTTAGCCCAAATAAAAAACCATGCTCAACAACAAGGTTTTAGCGAAATTATCCGTTTTAGTAGCGATAATAAATTTGACTGGCAACAGTTGATAGACGAATATCAGTCTATGAGCTTATTTGCTAGTCAGCGTATTATCGAAGTTGAATTTACCACGATAAAAATAGGTGATAGTGGCAACAAAGCCTTACTCGCTTTAAGTGAAATACTTGAGAAAAATGCAGCACTTCAGGATGTAATTTTTATACTCCACGGCCCTAAACTTGACGGCCCAAGTGCTAACCGAAAATGGTTCAAAACCTTAATGCAACTAGGTTGCTATGTACCTATATACGACATTGACGTTCAAAGCTTACCTCGTTGGTTGCAAAGCCAAGCCAGATATTTCAATGTAAATCTAGCGCCCGAGTTATCCTTATTATTAATAGAACTGTTCGAGGGCAACTTACCCGCTTTAGCACAAGAGTTACAAAAGCTGTCTTTGCTATTTCCTCAAAATCAGCCAATCAGTTTACAGGCCGCTGAGCAGTTAGTTATTAAACAAGCAAAATTTAATCCCTTTCAAATTATTGATGCCTTATTAATGGGTAATTGTAAAAAATGTATCGCAATGTTAGACCAATTACAGCAGGAGGGCACAGCCCTAGGACAAGTAATTTGGGTATTCCACAAAGAAATGAATCAACTGTATGCCATGCTAGACAAAATAGCACAGGGTAAAACGCTCAATGATATTTATAAAGAATATCGCATTTGGGATAAACGCAAACCTTTATATCAGCATGCCCTTACCCACATTTCGCTTAAAAATATCAAGCAAGCCATATCACGACTAGCAGATATTGATTTACTCAGCAAAACCAACAGTGAATTTAATGCTTTTATTTTATTAGCCGATCTTTGTGTAACACTTTATCATGGTGAAACAATGCAACATTTTTCACTTAACTACGGTTAATATTATATATCGTTTAAATATCGTTTAAATATCCCCATAATAATTAATATTTAAGAGCAAATAGTTGTGAATAACATTGGAATTTTAGGCGGAACATTTAATCCTATTCACCTAGGGCATACCTTACCTGCAAAAGCCGTTGCAGAGCATCTTTCATTAGAAAAGGTTTTATTAATTCCAGCAAGCATTCCGCCACACAAAAACACTCCCAACGTCAGTGCCACACAACGGGCAGCCATGGTTAAATTAGCCTGTGATGATGAGCCTTTACTGCATTGTGATGAACGAGAACTCACACGAGATGGTTATTCTTTCACAGTTGATACCCTAAAAGAATTATCACATTCATACCCCAACTCACGCTTACATTTCATCATGGGGCTAGACTCATTGTTAACCTTCACTCGTTGGCACAAATATAAAGAAATTTTATCGCTTTGTCATTTGGTCGTTAACACTCGCCCAAATTATCAATTAACAACAATTGATAATACAACTCAATTATTGCTAGAAAAACACAAAGTTGAAAACGTAAAGACATTACAAAATATGAGTTCGGGTGGAATATTACTACTGCCAAATAGCCTACCCAATAGTGAAAATTTGTTAGATATTAACTTATCATCAAGTGAAATCAGACAACGTTTACTTCACAGAAAAAATTGTACGCACCTACTTTCATCAAAAGTATTCGATTTTATTAACAAAAATCAGCTTTACCGTTAACCATCATGTTAAAAAGTGTTATTATTACGCACTTATGCTGAACCAATATTAAATTAGTGAATAAGTGACTAATTGTAACTTATTACTTTATCGCAAATTTTACGCTGTGATTATCAGCAATTTGCACCCAAATTAAACCATAAACCTGACACTAGGATGAACACCTTGCAAACTGAAGAATTAAAGAATTTTGTTATTGAAAAACTTGAAGATATGAAAGGCAGAGACATCATTTCTCTTCATATTAGCGACAAAGCGAGTTTTGCTGACTATATGGTTATCTGCTCAGGCAATTCAAACCGTCATGTAAAGTCTATTGCACAATCTGTAGCAATTGAATGTCGTGCTGCTGGTTCTGAGCCACGCGGAATGGAAGGAAATGACATAGGTGAATGGGCATTAGTAGATTTAGGCGATATTATTGTGCATGTGATGACAGATGAACAGCGCGATAAATATAACTTAGAACAATTATGGGCTGAAAATTAATATAATTTTTAGTATAAAAAACAATCACCGTTGCGTAACTAATTAAAAATAAAAATTCAATGCCAAGATTTTAATCGTATAAACTACGGTTTTTGCTTTAGTACGTAAACAGGATAACATTCTCTAACTAACTGCATCCATGCAGTATATGTTCTCGTCTGCGGGCGTTAAATTCGAAATGCTGTATCATTACTCTTAATGATAATAAATAGATACTAATAATTATCTCTGTAAGGCGTAGAAAATTAATTTATGAAACTAACTTTATATGCCGTTGGCACTAAAATGCCTACTTGGGTTACCCAAGGTTTTAACGAATATTCTCGTCGATTTCCACGTGATTTATCATTTGAATTAGTAGAAATTTCAGCAGGTAAACGAGGAAAAAATGCCGATATTTCACGTATTTTAGAAAAAGAAGGCGACCAATTGCTGAGTGCAATTCCTAAAGGTAATAGAATAGTTACATTAGAAGTAGAAGGTAACCCCTGGGATACCCCTCAACTTGCTATGCAACTTGAACGTTGGCAATTAGATGGCCGCGATGTAGCTTTACTCGTAGGAGGGCCTGAAGGTTTATCACCTGCTTGTATTAATGCCAGCGAACAAAAATGGTCTTTATCACCACTAACCTTACCACATCCTATGGTTAGAGTACTTATTGCCGAAAGCTTATATCGCGCTTGGAGCGTTAATAATAACCACCCGTATCATAGAGAATAACTAGTGACTCCCCTTCGTGTTATCATTTATAATCTCTGTTGTTGTATGAATGTCAAGGCTAATTTATTTGCGATGGTGAAGATTTTATTTACAAAGGTTAACTCTTAGTGGCTGTTCGTCGCGTTATTATCCGTAATCACAGCGCAGAGGCAAATTTATTTGCACGCCGCACCTTTATCACATTCGTAGGCGTAATCGTACTTGTACTGGTGTTGTTTAGTAACCTCTACTCACTGCAAATAGCGTCTTATGAAAAATACCAAACGCGATCAAATTCAAATCGTATTAAACTATTACCTGTAGCACCTAATCGCGGCCTTATTTATGATCGTAATGGGGTGATTCTGGCCGATAATAAACCTATTTATAGCTTAGCCGTTATTCCAGAGCAGACTAAAAACTTGCAAGAAAGCGTGACTAACATTAGTGACTTACTTGACATCAGTACAGACATGCAAGAAAAGTTTTTTAATTCAGTAAAACGTAAACGGCGTTTCAAGCAAATTGAGTTGCACCCTCGCTTAAGTGAACAGCAAGTAGCAATTTTTTCTGTTAATCAACACAAATTCCCTGGTATTTTTGTTGATGCACGTTTAAAGCGATACTATCCCTTTGGTAAGTTAACCACGCATACCTTAGGTTATGTTGCTCGAATAAACAGAAAAGATGCCAATCAACTTGAGCTAGATGGAAAATCTGAAAACTACGCTGCAACCCACGATATAGGCAAATTAGGCATTGAAAAGTTTTACGAAGATATTTTACATGGCAAAATAGGACATCAAGAAGTTGAAATTAATAACCAAGGTAGAATCATTCGAACGTTAGATTACACACCACCAACACCAGGTAAAGATTTAACCTTAACTTTAGATATTGAACTACAAATGATTGCTAAACGGGCATTATCAGGAAAGCGCGGAGCAGTTGTTGCTATGGATCCGCGCACTGGTGGGGTTTTAGCTATGTATTCAAATCCAAGTTATGACGGTAATTTATTTGTGCATGGCATTAGTAACAAAAACTGGCAAAAAATACGTAACTCAAAAGATCTCCCGCTCATTAATCGAAGCGTACAAGGTTACCCTCCTGCCTCAACAGTAAAACCCTTCTTAGCGTTAACCGGCCTAGAAGAAGAAGTAATAACCCCTGAAACAAAAATTTGGGATCCAGGTTGGTATCAGCTAAAAGGTTTACCGAATAAATACCGAGATTGGAAAAAATGGGGTCATGGCTGGGTAGATTTAAATAGAGCTATTGAGCAATCTTGTAATATCTATTTCTTCGATTTAGCTTTTAAACTTGGCATAACTAAAATTAGCACCATGATGGAGCGCTTTGGTTTTGGGGATTACACGGGTATTGATATTCATGAAGAAAGCAAAGCAATTATGCCTAGTATTGAATGGAAACGCGCTCGCTATAATAAGTCTTGGTATACAGGGGAAACGTTATCAGTTGGTATAGGGCAAAGTTATTGGACAGTAACCCCTTTACAGCTAACTCAAGCACTAACGACTTTAGTAAACCGTGGTAAGCGAAAGGTACCACACTTGCTAAAATCAACTATGTTACCTGGTTCGAGTGATGACGAAGCATCAACCGAAGAAATTATTTATGAAGAACAAGCCCCTTTAGTGTTAAAACAAGAAAAAAACTGGGACTTAATTCTCAATGCTATGCATCGCACTGTACAACAAGTTGGCGCTACGGCCTATACACCGTTTAAAGGATCAAAGTATGACGCTGCTGGTAAAACGGGTTCAGCCCAAGTTGCGCGTATTAAGCAAGATGAAAAATATGATGCAAAAGCCATTCAAGAAAACAAACGAGATAATGCAATGTTCATTGCTTTTGCGCCCTTTAATGCACCTGAAATTGTTGTTGCCGTGGCAATAGAAAATGTATCGAAAGGTGGCGGTGGTACCAATGCGGGGCCTGTTGCAAGACAAATTATGGATCAATATTTTGGCAATAGAGTCATAACCTCTAGCTTAGACTATGCTAGTTCAAATGACGATAACTCAGACAATGCCAATGTACACCAGCACCCTCACCCGTCACATAATACAACCACAACAAACATTGAGGCAGAATAATGGGTAATAGAGGTCAAGACGAACAAAAAGCTCGTAGCCTTTGGCAAAAATTGCATATTGATTTGCCCTTATTACTGGGCATATTATCGCTGATGGCACTGGGTTTATTTATCGTCTATAGTGCTGGAGGACAAAATTTAGATATTGTTTACCGTCAAGCTATTCGATTAGGTATAGCGCTTATTGTTATGGTTGTAATTGCTCAAATTCCACCACTATCCTATCGAAAGTGGGCCGTACCAGTATTTGTATTAGGTATTTTAATGTTGGTTGCTGTATTGCTATTTGGTCATGTTGGTAAAGGAGCACAACGCTGGTTAGACTTAGGTTTTATGAAGTTTCAACCCTCAGAAATTATGAAATTAATTGTGCCTATTATGATCGCTTGGTTTGTTAGCCAAAGTAGCTTACCTGTAAAATTATCAACTATTATTTTTGCTTTTATTTTACTGTTGGTTCCAACATTACTTATTGCTAAACAACCAGATTTAGGCACATCGTTGTTAATTGCCTGTTCAGGAATTTTTGTTATTTTTTTGGCTGGAGCCAGTTGGAAATTAATTGGTATATGTGCTAGTTTAGCTTCAGCTTTTGCACCCATTTTATGGATGTTTTTGATGAAAGATTATCAAAGACAACGTGTCATGACATTTTTAAATCCAGAACAAGACCCCCTCGGTTCAGGGTATCATATTATTCAATCTAAAATTGCAATTGGTTCAGGAGGAATTGATGGAAAAGGCTGGCTACAAGGAACGCAATCACAACTTGAATTTTTACCAGAACGTCACACTGATTTTATTTTTGCCGTTTTTAGTGAAGAATTTGGCTTAATTGGTGTAAGTATTCTACTTGCAGTATACCTATTTATTGTAATGCGCGGATTATATATTGCAGTAAATGCCCAACATGCATTTACTAAATTATTAGCGGGTAGCATAACCTTAACTTTTTTTGTTTATGTGTTTGTAAATATTGGTATGGTATCAGGTTTACTGCCTGTAGTTGGGGTACCACTGCCTTTAGTTAGTTATGGTGGTACATCAATGGTGACATTACTTGCAGGGTTTGGCATGCTAATGGCTGTAGGAACACATCGGCGCTTTCATATTTAACGTTAACAAATGGCTAACTTGTACTAATTAACTCAATGCTTAAATTAATTTTCATTATCTATTTTCTCACACTTTTAAGTGCCTGTAGCACAGGACGCTATAAACATGCGAACGATAGCATACCAAGCCGACTACCAAACGAAAGTGAGCTTAAAGATGCGATAGCCCGTGCAGAACCCTATAGTAGAGGCGGTAATAAAAATTACCGTGTACGTGGAATTGATTATAAAGTATTAAATAGTGCACAAGGGTTTGAACAAACAGGCATTGCCTCATGGTACGGAAGAAAGTTCCATGGACATTTAACATCAAACGGCGAAATTTATGATATGTACGCCATGAGTGCGGCACACAAAAACTTGCCCCTGCCAACGTATTTAAAAGTAACTAATCTTGCTAATAATAAGTCGGTTATTGTTCGTGCTAATGATCGCGGCCCTTTTCATGAAAATAGAATTATAGACTTATCTTACAGCGCTGCTTATAAGCTTGATATGCTAAAAGCAGGCACTGCAAAAGTAAAAATCACCGCCATTACTGAATTTAATAAGACGACCCCATTAACAAATTCAGAAACTGAAAAGAAAAAACATTCTGTGCCTTCAACCGACACAATAACAGATATAAAATCAAATCAAGCACCCAACCAAGAAAAATATTACATTCAAGTTTTTGCAACAAGCAAGCAAGAATTTGCCAAAGAAACCGCTAAAACACTTGCTGAAAAACATGCTCAAACAGTAAATTACCCTGAAAAAGATGGCATTTATCGTATTCAGATAGGCCCTATTCTTAATACCACAACCCTCAATAATTTGTTACAAGAACTAAAACAGGGCAATTACCCCAATGCCTACTTAAGAAAATTATAACGTGCAATCGCCATTCAAACAGCTTAGTTAAGTTATTGAAGTTAATATTTACAATTAACTTCACATCAACCATAGCCAAGTAAATTAGAGATGGTATACTTTCAACGGTTTACCTTAAATTCATTATTCTATTCATTTCACTATTAAATAATTATGCTATTAAAAACATCCAAACAGTCACAAAAAATTGCACATAAATTAATTAAGATGATAACAACATCTTTATTAAGCACAGCTCTAGTAATAGCACCTATTAGTTACGCCGCAACTATTATTCCTGATGCTCCGCAAATTAATGCCAAAGGTTATATTCTAATTGATTTCACTACGGGTAAGGTCATTGCAGAAACAAATGCCGATATGCAATTAGCCCCTGCAAGTTTAACCAAAATGATGACGAGCTATATCATCGGAAAAGAATTAGAAAGCGGCAATATTTCTAATGATGACAAAGTAACAATTAGCGAAAATGCTTGGGCGAAAAACTTTCCAGATTCATCAAAAATGTTTATTGAAGTAGGTACAGAAGTACCTGTTAGCTTACTAAATCAAGGAATTATCGTTGCTTCAGGTAACGATGCCTGTGTCGCAATGGCTGAACATATTGCTGGCAGTGAAAGCGCTTTTGCCGACTTAATGAATGCTCATGCAGAACAACTTGGCATGTCGAGTTCATTCTTTGAAAACAGTCACGGCTTAGATAGCTCTGCTCATATGACCACACCTCGTGATATGGCTGTTTTAGCTAGCGCAATTATCCGTGAAGTGCCAAATGAATATGCTATTTATAAACAAAAGTCTTTTACCTACAACAAGATAAAGCAATATAACCGTAACTCGTTATTATGGGATAAAAGCTTAAATGTAGATGGTATGAAAACTGGCCATACATCTAACGCAGGTTATAGCTTAGTTACCTCAGCAACTAAGGGGGATATGCGTCTTGTAACCGTAGTTATGGGTACAGAAAGCGAAAGGTCTCGTAAAGTGGAAAGCAAAAAATTACTCAATTATGGCTTCCGTTTTTTCGAAACCTATACTCCTTATACAGCAGGCGAAAAATTTGCGACCAACCGAATTTGGATGGGTGATAAGGAAGAAGTTGATTTAGGAATATTAGTAGAGACCCCTATTACCATTCCTCGTGGTCAACGTAAAAACTTAAAAGCTACCTTTGAATTAGACCAACAATTAACTGCACCAATCGCTAAAGGTACGGTTGTTGGTACATTATTCTTACAACTTGAAGGCGAAGACGTTGCTCAATACCCATTGGTAACATTACAAGAAGTAAATGAAGGTAGCTTCTTCTCAAAAATTGTAGATTATATTAAATTATTCTTTAATCAATTTTTTGGATAACACTTGAATTAAAAGATTTATACCAATAAAAAGCCACAAATGATTACTCAAGTGTGGCTTTTTTATTCTTGCTTATTCAAACCTATTTAAAGCGATAATTCATATCCGTTATTTACACATATTCAAGTATTAAACAACAAGCCGAATAACCAGCACCAAATGAACACAATACTGACTTGTCGCCTGAACTAAACCCTTGATGGTGTTTATGTAGCGCAATAATACAACCCGCAGAACTAGTATTTGCATATTCATCGAGAATAATGGGCGCTTCTTCAGGGCTTGGATCACGTCCTAAAACTTTTTTGCCAATAAAATTATTCATATTAATATTAGCTTGATGTAAATATAAACGCTTTATATCTTCAGGTGCTAAATTAATTTTTTCCATTTGCGAAGCAATTAAATTAGACACCATAGGTAATACTTCTTTAAATACCTTACGTCCTTGTTGGATAAAGTACTTATCAACATTTTTTGCCGTTTCTGGGCTACATTGATTCATATAACCAATATTGCTACGAATATTATTAGAAAACTCCGTAATAGGTTGCTCAGCAATAATTTTAAATTGATGCTCACCCGTCGCGGTAGATTCATCTTCAATGATAGAGGCTGTAGCAACATCACCAAAAATAAAGTGGCTGTCTCGGTCTCGGTAATTAATTTGTGGGGTTAATACTTCAGGGTTAATCACTAGTACCGTTTTTGCGGTACCACTACGAACAGCATTAGCGGCATTGATAATACCAAACGTTGCAGCCGAGCATGCTACTAGCATATCAAAACCCCAACCTGCACAACCAAGTGCTTGCTGTATTTCAATAGCCATAGCAGGGTAAGAACGTTGAGTATACGCACAAGCAACAATAACTAAATCAATATCCGCTGCTGTTTTATTAGCAGCTGCTATTGCCTGTTTTGCCGCAGCAACGCCAATTTCCGCCTGTAATGATAACGTATCGTTTGGTCGTTCAACAAAGGTTGGTCTCATTACATCAACATTCAATATGTCTTCTTTAGACATAACATAGCGACTTTTAATACCTGATGCTTTTTCAATAAAGGCACTACTTGAATGGGATAGGGGCGCTACTTCCCCGTTAGCAATTGCTTGCTCATTATCTTGATTGAATTGATCAACATAAGTATTAAAACAAGAAACCAACTCATCATTTGAAATACTTTCAGGAGGAGTGAATAACCCCGTACCACTAATTACAACTGCCATATAATTTTCTCTAAAAACACAAATAAGGTATGACCACTAGTGTATTTTATTTAGCAGGTTTTGTCGATTGTAAGGAAGAGGTTACTGTAAACATTACATAGGCTTAGTATTTATCTAGCCTATGTAAAAGTATTATTCTTCGAAATAGGTTCCCCAGCCGTCGTAATCCACTTTGCATTGTTGAGCAAGTTCAAACATTTTTTTTGTTTCAGCTTTAAGTAACTCGGCATTTAGCATTTGCTCAGTAACAATATCAAAAGCAAATACTTTATCACCATTTTCAAGCTCTGCCTCTTCAGGTTCTTCAATTTCAAAACCTAATTTAAATGCAGCAATAGCGGTTTTTTCTAGTAAATCAAAATTTTCACTTGCAAAGTGATGCTCAATAGTATGATAAACTTCTTCATTAGTACCATCTTCTAATAACTCGCCAACAAGTGCATCAGTATGTTCAAACCATTGTTGTAATTCTTCATTAATCATTTTATTTACCTTTTGCTACTTCTTCGTCAAGTTGACTGATTTTAGCTTTCATTAACGCATGTACTTGGTCTGTAAGATTACGCGCAGTAACGTTTTTATCTTCAGGCATGTAAACAGGGTCTAACAGTTCTATAATCATTTTTCCATTGTTCCAACGGCCCAAACTAAAAGCGTCTCCTTGGCTACTCGCACAAATAGGAACAATGGGTACATTCGCTTTCATCGCAGTACGAAATGCACCAGTTTTAAACGGTAAAAGACCACGCCCTTTACTACGAGTTCCCTCTGGAAACATCCAAACAGAAAGTTTATTTTTAATAATTTTATCTACCGTAACACTCATAGTGCCCATGGCCTTATTTGTGTCTTTACGATCAATTAATATGTTACCTGTTAACCAATACATTTGGCCAAAAATAGGGATCCATTTTAAACTTTTTTTACCTACCGTCACTGTTCCAGGTTGTACAGCATTAGCAACAGTAAACACATCATAATTACTTTGATGATTAGCAACGTAGATCACTGGACCTATATTTTTAATTGAATCAGGTACTCTAACCTCAACACCCAAACCAAGAAGCTTAGTAATCTTACCTAAATACTTTGAAGTATGATAAACATTATCTCGATGAAAAGGTCTTAATAAACAATAAAAACATGAAATAATACAAATAGATAAAAAAACAATAGACATCAAAATAAAACGTAAAAAAGTTAACAACTGGTTAGTTCCTATGAAATTTAAGACGGCGAGTATAACAAACTAGCCAGCCTCAATAAAACTATTACTGTCATTTAGATTAACAGTAACTTTGATCGGCATACCACTCTTATAAATAACTCGTATCAAATAAGTGTCACGCAAACCTGAGCGAACAAAAGTAAATAAGGTATTTAACCGAATTTTATGGATTTCAGGGTAGGCATTGACAATATCTTTGTGTAATATTTCAGTCGCTTTCATGATTGTTAGTGCATTTTTTGTGATGAAGAAATTTGATGGTTAACCTTTTCGTTTTTAATGATGAGTAACAGATTATTCATTGATTATTATAATACTGTAGCTTCCCCTCACTCGTCTTGGCTTGCATCACAGGCTATCTATTAGTTCAAAGGCGGGTAATTCATCATTGACAATTAATCTAATCAAAAAATTTAAATTAAAATAAAGTCATGTAATCTCCCATCAACAAAAAAAATAAAAATCAAATACTTACAAAAAACTTAACCTTTCTTGTATATGGGTATTCTAGTTCAAGTAACCTGACATTTATCTTAATCGTTTAATTAATTTTGATAATTGTCAAAAATTATTGCTTTATAGAGATAAACAAGCTAATAATTATTAATATATTTACCTAGAAATCAATTGTATATGTTTAACAACCTCAGTATAAAAATAAAATATTCTATTCCTTTAGCTATTGCCCTAATTGCCCTAATCGCAGTTACATACGCTAATTTCCTATTAACAAGCAAGCTAGAAACTAATGCGAATGTGTTCCCTGAAAAATTTATGCCTGCAATAAATGCCGTATTAAACGCCGACAGAGACTTATATCAGGCAAGGGTTGCAGAAATACAACTGGTAAATTCTACCTCTGCCTCAACAACCTTCATTGATGATATACATGAAAATGCTAAGCAAGCGAAAGAGCGTTTTAATAAATATAGAGAATTAATGAAAGACTATCCTGATGTTCTCAACTCCTTAAATAGTTTTGATAGTCGTTACCAGCGTTGGTTTGATGAAGTTAAAAAAGTTATTTTGATGAAAAATAATGGTAATAATAACGATGCAATAGCTATGGCAAATGGCGACTCAAAAAAACTTTTTTCAACCTTAAGAGAACTATATGACCAAGCAGGTGAAAGTGCATTTAAAAAAGCAGGGTTATTAAAAGCAGAAATTGAAGAAGCAAACCGTCACTTTAAAGCGGTAACAATGGCTATTGCATTAGTTATTATTGTTTTAACAATAATCTCTTCGCTACTTAGCCAAAGACTATTAATAAAAAGATTGAACGAGATCAAAGATGGTATCAACGATATAACCTCTGGCGGTGGTGATTTAACAAATAAAATTATAACAAAACAAAATGATGAAATTGGAGAGCTTGGTAAAGCATTTAATATGTTTATTGATAGCTTAAAAGGGCTAATTTTAGACATCAGACATGATGTTACCCAGTTATCGTCTAGTAGTGATATATTAAAAACATCTGCTAAAAAAGGACAACACGTAGCGGAATCCCAAAATACAGCGTCAGACATGATTGTTAGTGCTGTACATGAAATGAGTATGTCGACAAAAGAGTTAGCAAATATAGCACTTAGAACAGCAGAGGAAACTAAAAATGCTATGCAATTTTCTGAAGAAGGAGTAACCAAAATAGGAGAATCAGTTACTCAAATAGAACAACTTTATTCTACAATTGAAGATGCCTCTACTGGAACAAAAAAATTATCAGAAGACTCTCTCAATATTTCAGGTGTATTGGATGTTATCAGAGGGATTGCTGATCAAACTAATTTATTAGCATTAAATGCTGCAATTGAAGCTGCTAGGGCTGGCGATCAAGGCCGTGGTTTTGCTGTTGTTGCTGATGAAGTACGCTCACTTGCTCAAAAAACACAAGAGTCAACCGACAGTATTCAAGGAATGATTGAATCATTACAGTCTGGGGTGAGCAAGGTTGTAAAACAAATAGATGATGGCTTTAGCAAGGTAGCAAGCACAGTTGAGCTATCTAAAGATACAGAGCTATCGTTGGAAAACATTTTAACTAGTGTGACTACCGTTAGCGACATGTCAATTCAAACGGCAACAGCCACAGAAGAACAAACAGCAGTTACTGACGAAATCAATCGAAATTTACATGACTTAAATGAACAAATAATAGTCACAAAAGAAATATCTTTAGATACAAATGATGCCTCTAGTCAAATACAATTATTAGCACAAAATATTAAAGATGGTGTTGATAGGTTTAAAGTGGAGTGAAAAATTTAATATTATTGGCGCTAGCACTTATAATAACTACCAATGCTTCTGCCAATGAACATTCCAAATTTTTTATTGGTACTTATAGCTCTCCACCGTATTTACAGGTAAAGGATAATACCGTAAAAGGTCTGTCCATAAATACAATGGAGTGTATATTCAATAAACTCAACGTAGATGTTTCTTTTGCTATATATCCCTTAGAAAGAGCATTAGTTGAATTACAAAAAAATACGATTGATGGTGTATTTCCTGTTAATTATTCAGATAATGAAAACGATAATAAAACTTTGCCCGTTTCCATTAGAAAATGGTACTGGTTGTCAAACTTCAAAATAGATAACGCTCAGTTAATTTCAAATAAAAAGTTAATTGGCACGGTAAGAGGAAGCCCTGAACACTTTTGGCTTATTGAAAATAATTATGAAATTAATGTACTTGTTAGTACACAAAAACAATTATTCGATATGTTTAAAATGGGAAGAGTTGATGCGTTTATTTTTGACAAAAACTTAATAAATACAAGTAAATATTTTCAAAATACTTTAGCATCGGTAGAAAGTCATTGGCTATTTATTCGGTATGAATCAGAGCACTTAGTTTTTTCAAATAAAATATTAGCCAACCACCCAAATTTAATTGATCAATTCAACCAATTCATTTTTGTTTGTGCGCCTATATCTCATCGGTTAACAAACAACGAAAAACAGTTATTAAAAACCTATTCAGAAGACTACTTTACAAAAGTGGCAAATTATTTACATTTGCACCCAGTTACCTTACTAAAAGAGGAACTAATTAAAAATGCTTATGAAACTCTAGATCATAGATGGAATGCCGAAGTTAACGGCGAGCAAGGAGGTTTGTACGACTTTATAATTAATTCTAAACTAAGTAAATTTTTGGCTGATTTACAAAACAACTCTAACAACACTATTACTGAAATTTTAGTAATGGATTCTGATGGTTATACCCTTGCCGTAAGCCAAGCGACAACAGACTTATACCAAGGAGATGAGCCAAAATTCATTAATCCTCATGGAGCTAATGAGATACATATAAGCGATATATTATATGATCAATCAACTCAAACTTACCAAAGTCAAATTAGCTTCCCTCTTCCTAAATCGGTGCTCCCAGCAAGAATTGTGACTTTTGGCGTCAATATAAAAAGAGTACTTCATAATGCTCCTGTAACCCTTCCGTAAAATCAGAATCGATTTAATAAAATTTTCCGTTACACTAAAAGCAACGGAAAATAATGATGAAAAACAAACGATTTACAGAATCCCAAATCTTTGCGCTGTTAAAAGAAGGTGAATCAGGGGCATTTACTGGCAGGAATTATTTTATTCACGATTCCTGCCGTGTTTTCTTCAGCAAATGTGGGATGCAACATCACATCTAGCACGCTGTTAATTCCTGCAGCACTTGCTTGAATGTTTCTTGGGGTTGAGCACCCGTAAGCGCACTTTCGCGGTTAAATACTACCGTAGGTACACCACTTACCCCCATTTGTTGCCATTGTGAAATTGACGATTTCACTCTACTTTTGAGTGCATCGTCTGCAAATACAGCGTGTGACTGTGCTTCGCTGATGCCAACGGTTTCAGCTTCTTTAATCAGTACATTTCTATCAGATACGTCTTTGCGCTCTGTGAAGAAGGCAGAAAACAAGCGCATTTTAAGTTCCGTTTGCTTACCTATTTGATATGCATAATCAAGTAACAAATGCGCATCAAAAGTATTGACGATTTTCATACCATCAAAATAGTTAAAGTTAAAACCATACTGAGCACCCGCTTGTGTAATCGTTTCTCTTGCACGATCACTATCCGCTTTCGATGAACCATATTTTCTCGCCACATGGGTGCGTAACTCTTCACCTTCAGCAGGCATATCAGGGTTAAGTTCAAAAGGTTGCCATTCAATTTCTACTTTATCTTGCAAGCCTAACTCGGCGATAGCCGCAGCTAAATGCGTATAACCCACAATACACCATGGGCAAACAACATCTGAAATGATGTCTAATTTAATTTTTTCACTCATATTGAATCCTTTAAAACTTAACTATTGTGCACAATAAATAGCTTACTACTCAGGCTTTAACGCTAAAATTTTATCAATATCTTCAGCACTATGACGATTTTCAAGTTGTTCCCACTCATTACCCCAAGTTCGATTAACAATCGCACCTCGTTGAACCGCAGGACGAGCTAACATGGCTTTCGCCCACCGTTGCACGTGCTCATACTCATTTACATTGAGGAAGTCTTTTGCATCGTAAAGATTACCCAAAACTAGATTCCCATACCAAGGCCATACAGCAATATCAGCAATACTTAATTCATCGCCAGCAATAAACTCATTCTTTTCGAATTGCTTATTTAATAAATCTAATTGACGTTTGATTTCCATAGTAAAGCGATTGATTGGATACTCAAATTTTTCGGGTGCATACGCATAGAAGTGACCAAAACCACCACCTAAGTAGGGTGCCGAACCGTGCAACCAAAATAACCAATTAAGCACCTCTACACGTTTAAATCCGTCTTTTGGCAATAACGTGCCAAACTTTTCAGCAAGATAAACAAGTATAGAGCCAGACTCAAAAATGGCCGCAGTGTCGTCAATTGATCGATCAACTAATGCGGGAATTTTTGAATTAGGGTTAATAGCAACAAAACCTGAAGAGAATTGTTCACCTTCCGCAATTTTTATCATATGAGCATCGTACTCAGCGTCTTTGCCTAACGCTAATAACTCTTCCAACATAATGGTAACTTTTTGACCATTAGGCGTGCCCATGGAATAAAGCTGAAGAGCATGTTTGCCAACGGGTAAAGTTTTCTCATGCGTAGCCCCTGAAATAGGACGATTTATACTCGCCCACTTCCCGCCATTTTCCGCGTCGTGAGTCCATACTTCAGGTGGTTCATATTGATTTTTCATATTCATAACTCCTATGCATATTTACCAAAGTCTAACTAAAAATAATACAAGCTTCTCTCAAATAGAAGTGAACTATATATAAAATTGAACGAACGCTCAATATTAATTTGAGCGATCGTTCAAATGTTTTATCTTTACGTTAAAAGAAGAACTCCCTATAATTGAACGATTGTTCAAAGAATGCTTTTTAAAGGTAATACCATGGCCAAACCAGCGAAATTTGATCGCCAAAAGGTAATAGATAAAGCAACCAATCTTTATTGGAAAAAAGGGTTTCATGCGACATCAATGCGTAATTTACAAACTGAAATAGATATGCGCCCTGGTAGTATTTATGCCGCATTTGGTAGCAAAGATGGATTATTTAAAGAAGCATTAAGAAACTATGCCGATATAGCACTTACACAACTTGAAAACCTAAAAGCTAAATATAAATCGCCTACAGAAGTATTGAAAGCATTTATAAAAATTCAAGTTGTCGATACCGCAAAGGATTCACCTAACGGTATGTGTATGTTATCTAAAACAATTAGTGAGTTAACCGAAGATAATCAAGATTTAATTGATACAACAAAAACTTACATGAACGAAATAGCGAGTGAATTTATAAAGCTAATTAAACAAGGCCAAGCCATGGGAGAAATCAACAAAGACAAAAATAGTAAAGATCTTGCCATACATGTTCAAATTCAAATTGCAGGATTGCGAACCTTTGCCAAAATAAGCAATGAAAAAAGTAAATTGGAAACAATGATTGACAATATTTTTGTTCATTACCCCTTCAATTAAAAAATGAGAATAAAGTAATTTCACTTTTTAAATTTTCTTTGTTAAGGTTCAACAGTATTAAATCAGTATCGATGTGGGGACGACCTCACCACTCTATTTTTTCAGGGGACGACCCCTATATTTAATAGGGTGTTTACATGAGTTGGTTTATCTTATTTCTTGCTGGAATTTTAGAAGCTGGCTGGTTAGTTGGTATTCAAAAATCTAACGCTTTTACAAATATCCCTTATGTTTTATTGGCTGTTTTATCAATGACACTAAGCCTAGTGTTGTTTTCAATAGCAATAAAAGACATTCCTATTAGCCATGCTTATCTGGTTTGGTTAGCAATAGGCGCGTCATCCATTTCAATCATCAATCATTATTTTTTTGAGCAACCGCTTTCATTTCAACAATTATTTTACTTTTGTTTGATTTTTGCTGGTGTGCTTGGTTTAAAAATATCTAACTAATACTTTAACAAACAACAATATAACCAATAGCTTGAAGTATATATGCTTGATAAAACACATTAAAAAATTAATTGCATCGATGACACCTATTTCAGCCGAAGATGGTAGCATAATTAACCAGAGCTTTCTTCAATGGCTTTTGACAACGTTTGTTGCCTATCATCCATAATTTTCTGCACATTGTTTGCTTCTTTAAACACATCTAACACTTTACTCGGTGAGTTAGATTCATTGCTTGGTGATGCTTTGGCCTTGCTTTTATCCGTCTTAGATTCTGGCTGATTTATAGTACTAGCATCAAACGACGGTATCACCATTACATCATCAGGGTTTAGGATTAATTCTTGACTATTGCTCATTTCATTGGGTTTATCTGAATAACTCCAATTTCCATCTGCATCCTTCCAGCGGTAAACTTTTATATCATCACTTTCTTGCGATGTAATGTTTTTATAAACGTTGTTAAGTTTACCTGTTACTAGGTTAACTTTTTCCTTAATATCTATTGTACCAGGTGAAAAAGCATCTATTGAAAGCCAAGGTTCGCCATTAGGCTGTTTAATAACAAACAGCCCCAGTACTGCAAGCGCGAGCACTAGCGATATTATATAAATAAAAGTCTTCATCATTTTTTAAAATTTATAAGGTAAATTGAATTCAGTATTAGGCTTTTGAAAGTTCTAATTCTTTTGCCTTTTGATAATTGAATTTTAAAACAATACCACAGAAAAAAAGAGAAAAAAGCATAATTTGAATTGATGTACACTGTACCGTAAATGGCTAACAAGTCACGATATTCGAGCAAGTATGAAAAATGTTTTGGCTTGTTGAAATAACGCTGTTAAAAGCACCACAACCAACCCGAGAACATTTGGCAAAAACGTGAATGTTTTGGATTGATAAAAAAAAATAATACAGTTAAAGTAATTTCATTAAAAAATAATATAAAAAGTAATCCTACAACTCGTTAAGCAATAAAAAAATCCATAATACAAAGGGGAACTACCATGCCAAGATATGTAATCGAACGCGACATTCCAGAAATCGGCTCAGCCGAACGTGAAGCTCTGCGTGAAGCCGCGAAAAAATCTAATAGCATCTTAGCCGAAATGAAATCAGAGCAGAAAAATATTCAATGGGAACATTCCTATGTCGCTGGCAATAAGACATTCTGTATTTACATTTCCGATAATGAGGCATACATTCAAGAACACGCTGAACGTAGCGGCTTTCCTGCCACAAAGGTAACCGAAGTTCGGAAAATGATTGATCCCGTAACAGCAGAAACTTAAAACATAATAAGGCTCATTGGTGGGCATGCATTGCATTTAAAAGTAATTAGATTAATCCTAAAAACAGTCAAAAATAAGATTTTTATTTACAGCTGAGCGAAGCGATAGCAATCAAAATCTTTGATTTTTTGACTATAAAGTGTAGATAATTTAGTTTCTAGCAAACCTGATTCGAAATTCTTTGGGTGTTAAACCCATCGTTTTATTGAATACCTTGCGACATGCACCTGTGTCTTCATACCCTACTTGTTTAGCGATCCAATCAAATGAATACTGTGAATTCTCTAGTAAATCACACGCCTTTTGAATTCTTAAACGTTGTAAATATTGGTTTGGATTATAACCTGTTGCTTTTAAGAACCGACGTTGCATAGTGCGTTCAGTAAGATTAGCTTGCTTCGCTAATTCTTGAATTGATATAAGTTTCATATACCCAATATTCATTGTTTGTTGAATGGTAATAATGGGATGATCCCCATGTAAATAGGACGGATTGAATTGCTGATAAAAACGCTGTTCCCTTTGTGCTGTATCTACGACAAGTGTCTTACCAAGTTGCCTCATCACATTTAACGATGAATATTTAGCCACTAATTCAAAACCTAAATCTAGCCAAGACATCATTCCTCCTGCACTAATAACATCACCGTGATCAATTAAAATTTCACTAGTATTGAGTGAAATATGAGGAAACTGCTTTTTAAACAGTTCTGATAAATTCCAGTGTGTGGTGATAGATCTAGTTTTCATCAACTTTGTCGCTGCTAGAATAAAACCACCACCACAGGCTGACGCAATAATAGTTCCGTTGGCATGTTGTACTATAAGCCATTCAATTAAAATACTTTGGGGCTTAAGATAATAATCACTTTGAACACTAGGTGGCAATAAAATAACAGAAAATTTTGGCGTGAGATTATTTGTCGTCTTGAATATGATAGGTTCAAATTCTATTCCTTGCGCTTTACAAAATCTATTCGCCATGACAAACATTTCTTCTAACCCATAGATAGCTGATTTTAAAGCATTAGGATAATAACAAATACCAATCGAAATTTTTTTCATTGATTAAAATATACTTTTGTAGTTTTTGACTTGTTTTGTGTCAT
Organism: uncultured Colwellia sp.; assembly: GCA_965305135.1. Lineage (GTDB taxonomy): Bacteria > Pseudomonadota > Gammaproteobacteria > Enterobacterales > Alteromonadaceae > Colwellia. Next base: position 16,779 of record CBDLPA010000021.1, on the reverse strand, counting down.
TTTAGACACTAGCAGCTATATTACAAGTTTACGATAATTATTCAAAATAAACCTGTAAATTAATGGAGAGTTAAATGAATAAGAAAGCACTGCTTATTATCGATCCGCAAAACGACTATTTTCCTGGAGGTAAATATCCACTTTGGAATACAAAAAAAACACTCAATAATATTAAAGTAGCGATTGAAAAAGCTAATGCAAAAGATATTACTGTAATTTATATTCAACATATAGCTGACTCAACTAAAGGAAAAGCACCATTTTTTAATAAAGGGAGTGAAGGTGTTAAAATTCATCCTTTAATTATGGAAATATCACCATTTCCTAAAGTAGTAATAAAATCATTTGCAGACAGTTTTGAAAAAACAACGTTAGATAAAACACTTTCAGATATACAAGTTGATGAATTATTGATATGCGGTATGATGACTCAAAATTGCGTAACACATACTGCAATATCTAAAGCAGCTGAAAAATATAAAGTCTCAATTTTAACGGATTGCTGCACAACCATAGATGAAATGATTCATAATATTGCACTAAATGCTTTATCAACTCGAATACCATTAGTGACTATTGAGGAAATGCTTTAACATAAAAAAAAACCGTTAACTTTTCAATTAACGGTTTTCTTAAAATATGGCGGTGAGCGAGAGACTTCCCGCCACATACTGAAACCAACATAACCCTATGATTATAATTAATTTAATATAACACATAAACTCTTGTGACAGAATAATGTGGCAGATAATTTAGCGTTATTAATCCCTCTCAAACAAAATTCTCGCTAGCTTATAAATATCCCTTACCTAACAAAAACCTCACTAGAAGCAATCACAATAAAACAGCAGTAAAATATCAACAACACACTGTTTTTAAATGAATTTAAAAATATTGGTCGAAAAAAAATATATTGTGTCACCATAGGGTGTGAAATAAATCCGCTGCTAAAGGAAGGCACATGAAAACTAAAAAATGGATACAAAACTTTTTCACAAAAACCTTAAATATTAATGCATACAATGAAGGAGATACTAACGAGAAAATTAGTGAGGAGGTTGCTCACTGTAACGACCCCGACAAATTAAGGGTTAAAATAGAGCCTCAGCCCATCAAGGAAGATGAACCAATGCTTGACGCTGTTGCTCAATGTTACGACCCAGATGAACTAATACTTGAAACAGAGCCTCAACCTACGGAGTCAGGTTCGCAAATGGCTGAAGCAGCAGTGGAATGTAACCAACCAGATAAACTGAAAGCTGAAGAAAATAAAAGAACCACTAAAAGCAAAACAAAATTTCAACTACCCGATGCTTTTTTAAACGAACCACCAAGAGTAATTCCCGAGAAACTTATTCCTGTATTGTCTTTTGATTACGACATGTTACCTGAGGGGTTAAGGAGGTTTGTAAAAGATAGTGCCGAGCGTATGGATAATTGCTGTCCTGACTATATTGCTGTAAGTATTTTGGTCTTAATGGCGGGTATTGTTGGTTCTCGTGTTGCTATACAGCCTAAAGAATTTGATGATGTTTGGTGCGAAGTTCCAACACTCTGGGCTGCTATTGTTGGTATTCCCTCAGAAAAGAAAACACCTGCTATTTCGACTGCTTTAAGTTTGCTAGACCCCATTCAAAAAGAGTTTGATGAGACATATAAAAATGATCTTTTCAATTACGAATTTGAAAAAAAAATTAACGCATTAGAAGGAAAGTCTACAGGAAAAAAATCTGATACAGCTTTCTTAAAGGGTGAAATAACTAGAGATGAACTTAAACAAATAATGAAAGACAACCAAGAACTCGAAAATTCATCACCAAGCCACAGAAATGTAATTATCAGTGACACTACAGTAGAGGCTCTGGCAATCCGTCTTAGCAACAACCCTCATGGAATAGTAATGGTTCGTGACGAATTAACGGGCTGGTTGTCCGATATGTCACGAGAAGAAAATGCCGCTGCACGAGCCTTTTTTTTAGGGGGGTTTAGCGCCAGTAAAATAAAGTTCGCACAAGATCGAGTAGGCAGAGATAACATCGAGCTTCAACGTATTGTTTTGTCAATGCTCGGTGGTATACAGCCTGCGATGTTAGTACCGTTTTTACTAAAAAGGCAAACGGGAACTTTGGATGATGGCTTATTTGAACGTTTGCAATTGAGTATTTTTCCAGATAACAATGGTATTGGTTTCATCGATAGAAAAGCCGATATTGAAGCGAGGGAAGATGCAATCGACGTGATCAAAAAAATTGCGTCAATTTCAGCAGACGAAAATGGTGAACCAATGATATTTAAATTTGAGCCTGACGCTCAAAAATTATTTGTTTCACGTTACAAAGATACTCTAACAGCGATTTTGGATGCAAAGAAAGTAGAGAACAGTGGATTAGGTTCAATCTTAGGAAAAGAATGTACACTGATCGCAAAGTTAGCACTGTTACTACATATAGCGAGTGAACCTGAAAACCAAACCGTTAGTGTAAAAGCGTTAAAGCAGGCTTTGCTTTGGGGGAATTACTTAAGAAGTCACTCACAGCGCATACACGCGCTAATTGAGAGCAAAAACACAAGTGCCTACGTACTTTTAGAAAAGCTCGATGTATTACCTAGCCCTTTTACAGCAAGTACTTTTAGAACAAAGGGGTGGGCATCGTTAACAACGAAAGATGAAAGAGATCAAGCGTTGGAGACTTTGGTTGAACTTGGTTACTTATTTAAACACAAAGTGTTTAACACTAAGGGTCGACCGCGTGAAGATTATTACAAGCACCCTTCGATAATTTTACAAGCTGCTGCTTAACCTCAATCAGCCTACATAACCTACTTTATGGCTTAAGTAGGTTATGTAGCGTGTTCTCTTGGGTTATATTCCGAACATTGATGTTAGCTGTAATGTAAGAGCTGATAGTTAGGTGAGTAACCGATTAGGTATATTGACCTTGGCTACATAACGAAGCGCATACATTTCTCATTAAATATAACTATTCCAATAACAGTTAACAATTGATAAAAAAGAATAAAATCACATTTATCATTGCATTTAGCTGGTAGGCTGATATTGTTATTTTTGGTTTATGGGCAGATTTTTCGTTCGCGCTTCGCGAACAGTGAAACAATTATCCGTCAGGATTGCATCATTTTGTATTATCTTAGTTGTATTAGTATATATAGTGCGTAAGAGTGCCCATAAGCCACCACTCATAAATGGACTTATTAATGTCAAGACTTAAGCACTTAAAAACGATTTCAACAAAACCAAGTTTTGCAAGAGCTTTAGATATCGATCCTAGGATTTTAACTCGTTGTCTTTATATAACCAAGCCAGAAAATCAATATCACCAATTTTCAATTAAGAAAAAATCTGGTGGTGAACGTATTATTAATGCGCCATCTGATGAATTAAAAAATTTACAAAAAAAATTATCTGATTTACTTTTAGACTGTATCGATGAGATTAATAAAGAGAAATATCCAAAGTCTCAACTTGCTTCCCCAAAAATGCTTACAGCAAGGAAAATTGACCATATTGCCGAAACTCTTAAAATAAAAATATCAAATGCTGAAATAAAACAACCATCCCTTTCTCATGGCTTTGTTAGACAAAGATCTATCATTACTAATGCAATGATGCATTTAGGTAAAAAAAATGTCCTAAATATCGATTTAGAAAATTACTTCGATAGCTTTAACTTCGGCCGTGTACGTGGTTTTTTTATAAAAAATAAAAATTTTCAACTAGATCCTAATATTGCTACAGTGATAGCACAAATAGCTTGTTATGATAATAAACTACCTCAAGGAAGTCCTTGCTCGCCAGTCATTACAAACTTAATTACTCATAGTCTAGATATCCGTTTAGCTTCCTTAGCTAAAAAGTATAAATGCACTTATTCAAGATATGCTGACGATATTACATTCTCTACTAAAAAGTCGGTATTTCCATCTGGAATTATGGCTGAAAACGAGAACGGTTATATTGCAGGTAAGAAGCTAACTTGGGAAGTTGAACATGCAGGGTTTTGTATAAAAGAAAGTAAAACGCGTATTCAATACAAAGACTCAAGGCAAGATGTTACAGGCCTCATAGTTAATAAAAAACCTAATACTAAAAAAGAGTACTGGCGCATCGCAAGAGCCAAATGTAACTCACTATTCAAAAAAGGGAAATTTACTTCAGTTAAAAATGATGTTGAGGTTGACGGTAATATATATGAACTTGAAGGTCAGTTAAACTTTATTGACCAAGTAGACCATTACAATCGAATAAGACAAAAAGCTCCTCTAAAACCTGAATATTCATTTAAGTACGTAGGTAATAACACTACATGCTTACTATCTGGCAGAGAGAAAACCTTTAGCAGCTTTATGTTTTATCGATTATTTTATGGCAATGATAAGCCAACAATTTTATGTGAAGGAAAAACTGATAACGTTTATCTAAAATCTGCTATAAGCGAATTAATAGCTAGTTACCCGAAACTAGCTAAGATAGAGAAAAAAGAATATGAGCTACTTGTTCGTTTTGTCGAGTACTCTAAGCGTACACGATTCTTATTAGAACTATATGGGGGAGCTAGCTACTTAAAAGATTTTATTGTGAACTACCGCTCCCAATTTAAGAAGTACCAAGCGCCTAAGCCACAAAATCCCGTAATTATATTTATTGATAATGATGACGGTCCAAAAGATGTAGGTCTCTTTGGCTACGTTTCTAATATCAAAGAAGCAAAAATATTCCCTTCAACTTTAAAACTAAAAAAAGATCTGAGAAACGCCGATTTTGTATATTTATTTCATAATTTATACTTAGTTATGACGCCTAAAGGCGTTAAAAATTGCGATACTGATATTGAGTACTTTTTTACTGATCAAGACAGACTTCGACAGTATTCTAAAAAATGTTTTAATACTGTAAGTAAGCGAGACTCAGACAAAGACTTAAGTAAAGATGCTTTTGCTAAACATATTGTAAAAGATCAAAAGAAGAGCATCGATTTTAATGGATTAAAACCGTTATTAGATCGAGTTGTTAAAGTGATTGAGCATTACGATTCAATTAAATAATAAGCCGTAAATTCTTTATTTTTGATTAAGAATTTAGCTATTTCACGCTGTACTTTAAATCGTTCAATTAATTTATTACGTCCTTGAATGAATCTTGGCTTTGTACTTTGTGTTACTCAGTTAGTTACAGTGAACTTAGGTATGTAGTACCCCAAACTCGCACTGACACTTTGGGATTGGAGGTTAAAACTTAACCTGACTGTAGCAAAATCCACCAAAAGGATCATTGGTACTCAATTTATTGAACGCTAGCTATAAGCAGGCGTACGCTCTAACTCGTTTCTACCCAAAAATAATTGAGGTTCGAATTATTGTCATTTCTTTACATTATAGAATAAGTGCCCCCTACGACTCTAAATAATAAATTTGTGCCGTGGAAAAGCCTATTTGAATAACGTTACTTGTAGTACATTAACAGCATATGTACTTATATGCTTTATAGGGAAATTCTTATGCACATCAAAAAGGTAACTATCAATAACTACCGCAGCTTTCGTTCTTTCGAAGCACAGCTTCAGAAGCTAACTATTGTTATCGGGGAGAACGACACAGGTAAGACAAACTTCTTCACTGCACTATCCTTACCGCTCAGTGGCAACCAAATAGATTTCAATCAAAAGCGTTTAAGCATTTCAGATATCAACAAAGAATCTGTTATCGATTTCTTTACTTCAGTTATCAAGGATGAACCAAAAGCAGCCCAACTACAAAAGATCCCTAAAGTATCTGTAATCATAGAATTCACTGATCCCAAAAGCAGTTACGAAACTGCACTGCTAGCTAAATGGCTTGTTGCTGATGGTGATAACGAAACCTATAAGATTCGATATGACTTTAAGCCTAAAGATGACACTGACCTACTTGAAGTAGTTCAGAAGTCACTTGCTGATAAGGCTATTGATGATGTGAACTGGTATACTCTACCCGTCGAGCTGTACGACTATCAAATTGTTTCGGTAAACAATGAGAAAGTAATTAGCTTTAGCGACCTCAAGCACGTAAGCATTCATAGTATCAACGCTGAGCGAGATGATTTCTCAGAAAGTAGCTCAATGAAGTCTAATAGCATTTTCACAAAGCTACTTATGAATTCATTAAACGACGAAGATAAAAGCGAAATCAACACAGCTTACTCAGAGTTCTTTAGTGCAATTGAAAAAACAGAAACATTCGATAAAGTCATTGGTATTAACCCTGACTTTGATAACTACGATGACATTATCAAAAAATTAGAATGTACTCCTAACCTGCCAAACTTGAAGAATATCTTGTCGAACATCACGCTCAAATATGGCAACGAGTTTCTTTACCAAAAAGGCTTAGGGCAAAGAAACCTGATCTACATACTCATTCTGTTTGCTTACTATAAGTCATGTGGCGACACATTCAACCTATGCTGTATTGAAGAGCCTGAAGCACACTTAAGCGTTAACAGTCTGCGTTTAATAAGAGACTTCATCGAAAAAAGCTCAAGTAACAGCGGCTCGCTTGTACAAACCATCATTTCGACTCATAATCCTACAATCATCAATAAGCTGCAAATATCGAATGTTTTAGCTTTCACTGGTGAAAAAGCAATTAACCTGTCGGACGCTCCACCTAAGTTAGTTGATTACCTAAGAAAAAGACCAAACTTCGATATACTGAAGCTGCTATTCGCAAACAAAGTTATTCTGGTAGAAGGCACTACCGAAGAAATGCTAATTAGTACATTTCTGTCTAAAGAAGCTGCTCTTAATGATATTGAAATCATTGCTATTGGCCAACGTGGCTACATTAACTTTCTAGATATATGGCTTGCGCTGAACAAAGATAACCCTAGCAAGAAAATCGGTGTTATCCGCGACTATGACAACTCTAAGCCAGCAAAAGAAAGACATGACTTTTACGACGTAAACAATGCAAATATCACTGTCAGAACAACCACGAATTACACTCTAGAGATTGATTTAGTTGAAACCGAAGACAACCTTGAACTGTTAAATGGTTTATTCGGAATGACTGGAGATATTGAAGAAGTTTCAGGTCACATGATCAAGGGGAAAGCAGCTAGAATGCTAGATGTATGTGATGCAATGATGGATGAAGAAAATCCAATAGATATAAAGATACCCGTTCATATAGCCGAAGTCATTGAGAAGGTATCATGATTGAAGTGCAAATTGCAGGGGCTGGTGCTGGAAAAACTTATGGCTTAGCTGAGGCTTTGATAGAGCACATCAAAGCCTGCACTAGTCATAAAAAGACATTTGCACTTACATACACAAACTCAGCCACATCAAAGATTGAGCAAGAGATAATCAAACAGCATGGCTTTATACCGCCAAACCTCTATATACAAACAGTGCATAGCTTCTTACTGAATGAAATTGTGTACCCGTTCTCGTCATTTACACTTGGTGACGTATACAACGATACATCAATTATGTCTGTCGGGAACCCTAAATATAAAGCTATTTTATTCAAATATTTAAGGGAAAAGAATATCATTCACGCTGAGAACGTCTATAACATCTCTAAGCAAATTATTGATGAGACTGTAAGCAAGCACAGTAACAAAGCTAAGAAAGCTAAGGTTCAGCGACTTTTGGCTATTATTGAAAATTGCTTTGAGAAAATATTTATCGACGAAGTTCAAGACCTAGACGACGATGCTCTTCGATCTTTCGAAGTGTTAGGAAGCAATGGTATCGATGTATACATGATTGGGGATCCCAAACAAGCAATAAAGTATCCAAAAGCCTTAGACACTTTTGTTGGTAAAGTTTCCACTAAAGAATACGCAAACATACATGAGTTCAACAACAAAACTAGACGTGTACCGAAAGAAATACTAGCTATCTCTAACTGCTTTTGCCCTGATGGTCAGCAGCAAGAGTCACTATCAAAAGTTGTCGGTGAGTTATTGTACATAGAATCAACCGACACTAGATACGACGAACTGCTTAGTGGTTACATAGACACTAAACAAATTGTTTGCATCGACAAAAAAAATAGTAGGTATTCGACGTCATCTAAGCATCGATATGCTTTTCCCCGTGAGATTGAGGATATGATTAGTGAATCTAACCACAAGAAAGACAAAGTGTTGTTTGTCAAAGCCTCTTTTGCTGATTTTATGGATGATGTAGCTGAATATGGTGATAAACGAGCAATAAACAAGCTTATAGTTAAGCATTCGTTAACATTAAATAGACGTCAGTTTGCACAACTATTTGAACTATGCGGTAAATGTACTGAAAACAACGTACAATTTAAAGTACAAAGCATTGACTCTGTTAAAGGGCTAGATGCTAGTACTTGTGTGATTATATTAAGCCCTAACTTACTGAGATATCTTCTTAAAGAGAACCTAGGTGCTGATAATCACTTTAACAAAGAATGGAAAAAAGTATATGTCGCTCTTACTCGGGCTAAGCAGAGATTAGTCCTAGCCTTGGATCACAAGTTACTCTCTAGTTCTGATTTGAGTGCAGTAAGAGACTCCATCGGAGCATTAGGTTTCGTCTATCATGACTGACGTAGTTTTGCTTATACTCTAATTGTTTTTATTAAAGACTAACCAATAAAGTTTCATTTCAAGGACAGTCATCCCCATATTAAATACAAACATATAATATTTGCTACCATTCCCCTACAAAACATACATAACGGTTGTTATTTATGAGTGTGATCTTTAGGGAGGTTATGTATGCTTCATACGGAGAAAAAAACTAGGATTAACGAGAGCGCCTTAGTCTTTTAGAAGTGCTATTCTTTTGTGAAATGGCTCTAATTGCTTTTTGTGACTTTATTTTAATAGCATGGTTCAATTTAGCAGCCAATAATTTAAGTCGTTCAACTTCAATTTCGAGCAAATTTAATTTGTGCTTAACAAATTGCTCCTTTTCCATATGTTCGCGCCCTGAAATGTTTTTTGACACCCCCCGATGAAACCCTGCACGGGAAAATAGATCTCCTGCAATATCCTGAAATTTTACAAAGTTCGGATTTAATTGGTTTGTACGACCACTTTTGTCTAAACCTTTTTTCATCAGGTGACGCAATGGAGCTACTTTTTTACTGAAATCGTAGTTAAAAAAGGAGATATGACAGTGAATGTTTCGTCGTATGTTAGAAGTAGGCGATTTATTTTTATTCGAATACTTTCCCCCCTCCTTTCTATCTGTTGTGCATATAGTACCTTCATCAAAATGAAAATCGACTCCCAGAGGTTCAAATCCATATTGTTTTCTAATTTCCTCAGCATATTTCTTTAATTGTTCTAGCATGGCTTGTTTAATACGGTTTTTACCATGTTTCTTCTCTAAGCTTGTATATGTTTCCTCACTAAAAACTAATATATGCTCAAATAGTGCATTAAAATCAGAGCGACACTTTTTGCCCGTTGAAGACTTATATTTATCACACATCAGGTCAAACGCCTCACGAGACGATTTTGCATCCGAATAGTAAAAGCCAACATTGTCATGCGATAATTCAGGGATGACATTTTTAGACCTTGTAAGGCCGTTACGCAAGGCGTTAACATGATCCATTACAGCAAGTGCAGCTTTGCGCTTATAGTAGCGAGTTACAACCCCTACACGACCTGCCATTAGCCTTCTTCTTTAACTTCATACAAATCAAATACTGAACAATCAATAAGTGTATGCTTGATTTCAGATATCATGCACTCCATAAATTGCGAATGAACATGACCTAATCGTGAATCATTGTAATCAGCAAACACACTGTGTTCACAATAATGACAAAATGATCGTTTGCCACTTTCGACCTGTTCTCGTTGGCCTGAACTTAACAAGTGCAGTCGACTAATGCATGCCATTTTCAACCTCCTGTTTGAAACGAGTTTTAATTGCGGTATCAACAGTGTCAATATCATCTTCATCTTCGATAAAAGTACTTAAGTAACTTCTCCTTTCTTTTTCATCAATCATGAAAGGTGATTTGAGCGTGTTAATACAATACGCCTCTTGGCTAAAAATCATTTCTTTAACCTTTTTTAGACAAACTATATCTCCTTCACTCACTCGCAGCTTTAACTTCACCGCTTCACCTGATGTGCAAAGATCCGCGCATCGACAAATCGCTTTAGATAAAATTTCACCTACCTCATTTAAGACCTTTTTTTTCTCTTTTGTCACATCATCCATAATCATTCCCTGTTTAACTATTTACTATGATATTATCACAAAAAAAATAAAGTGACTTTTTTATTTAACTCATTGTTTTATTTCAATATAAAGCATAGTGATTTAGTTTTATCATGTGATTATTTGTCTTTTTTTGCTTTAGCAAAACACACCGCATAGCGCGCTTATCGAAGATAGGCTTTAGTGTGTTAAAACCTAAAGTGATTCGATATAAGTCATAATAAAATTAAAGACAAAAAAGCCCCATAAGGGGCTTCAATAAGAGATGATAAAAGGTTAGTAATCGATGTACTCAATAACACGTTTAAGAACAGCGATTTCAGTTACTTCCCCTTCCCCATAACTGGAGTCAAATGTAATGTCATCTTGCTTGTCATGACCGACCAACTGCCTGACGATATAAGCACTAACTCCTCTTCGCTTAAAGCAATTTAATACTGTTTTACGAAGACAATGAAAATCAATAAGATAACCTGATTGTTCTTCACGTTGCTTATCAATATCAATATTTTGTAGCATAGTTCTATTAAACCAACGACTTAAGGGCTCACCAAAGCCATATTTTCCCGGTTTTATCTTTGTATCATGCAGCTCCTGAAACAAGAACTCATGCCCTGCCTCTCTACACTTCTGTACATACTCAAGAAAACCAGCACCTTCCAATTTACTGTGAATGGGCAAAAATCGCTCACCAGCTTCACTTTTTAAATGCCTCTCGGTCAAATCAAAGTAATTGATACCATCTTGTACAAGAATATCTGTCAATCGGATCCCCGCGATTTCATTTAGACGCATAGCAGTGTACATCCCAATCAGTGGAAACCAGTTAATTGAAATACGTATTTTTCTTGCTTCGCGCTTATCCTTTGGCGAATAAGCCTTTATTTTCTCTAACTCTTCTCCAGTAAAGCGTCGACGCTTGGGCTGATATCCTGTTTTTTCATTAAGTAATAAACCAGCAAACGGGGAAGTACTACCGTACTTAATATGATCTTGGCACCAAGTCATGAAGGCACCGAAATTTTTTAAATATCGATTAACTGTCTTAACAGCAAGTTTTTTACTATCGCAGCCTTTCTGCCTATTAGCAGACAATTGCATAACCGCTTCTTTGATTAGGACAGCTTGATCACGATCAATAGCGTGCACATCAAAATCTTCAGATAGAAAATTGATCAGAAAATCGAACGATGCGTTGTATTGACTAACAGTATCGGGTTTCACCTCGCGAGATTTATGAGCGATAAAGCGATCATAAGTACTTTTAAGTGGATCTTTCGGTCGTTTTTTATTCATGCGTTCTTTACTACGCATGAAGTTCGTGAAATCGCTTAAACTCGACAGCGTAGCCAAAAAGTCAGCTGATTCACTTAAGCCAACTTCAGGTTCACTTACTTGGTCAAAATCAAAGTTTTCAGCACGTTTGCCTACTGAGGATAATGCGCTAATTAAGCTTGCTAACATTTTCGCATCTCTTCGAATTGCAACACTTTGAAATGCGATCAAGCCTTCGCTCGATAATGGGTTGGCTGATTCTTCAATTAATTCCTTATTGATTGAAGGGTGAATAGGCTTCCCTGGTGCTACTTGTTCACTGTAATTAGCAAGTTGATTACTCGAAGGTGCTCGTAACGATGTTAGCTGTGCATGTTGCACTATATGACAGTTAAGTAAACTTTTACCTATCCGTAAAAAATGCTTGAAGCGTAATCGAAGGTTAGCCTCAAAATTCGTTTCTGCGATAATGTTAGCAGCAGTTAATGCCGCTGGCATCGGCGTTGGTACGTTTTGTTCTAAATCACCCGCAACAAAATATTCCATAGTATCTTTTCCCTTTTCCGTAAGTGTAAGTTGACGTTTAATAAATCTTGCCAGCCATAGCGCTTCATCCCAATCAGATGTTGAAAGTGAGGAAACAAAGTGCGACTGACGAAGGCTATTATTAACGATTTTTTGGAAAAAGGACTTTCGGATGCGAAAAAAATAATTTTTCGAATTTTTGTAACGATAAAGATGAGTTGGTTGATGTTTTTTCATAATACCCTGCTGTGTGACAGAGTTATGTGGCAGAGGTTTACACCAATATATAAAACAAAAAACCCCTGATAAATCAGGGGTTTAGATGTATGGCGGTGAGCGAGAGATTCGAACTCTCGTTAGGGATAAACCTAAACACACTTTCCAGGCGTGCGCCTTCAGCCACTCAGCCAGCTCACCAATATTTTTTAACCGCGCTATAGTAGAGAAAAAGAAACTAACACGCAAGTGGAACCCTTTAATAACTCAATATAAATGAATGACTGTAGAAACTTTATTCAATTAACTATCATAAGATAAGCCGAGTTCAGGTTAACTACGCATTACCTTTTACTTTAAGTTTGTTTTCTGCCGCAAAATTTAACATTCTATGCAGCGGTATTAAGGCTTTTTTTGCTAAAGTTTCGTCAACAGAGATCTCTTTGCCCAAAGGGTTTTCTAACGCATCTGCTATTGATTTTAAGCCATTCATTGCCATCCAAGGACAATTAGCACAACTTCGACAAGTAGCACCATTACCACCTGTTGGGGCGGCTATAAAAGTTTTGTTAGGGCTGGCTTGTTCCATTTTGTAAAAAATGCCTTGGTCAGTTGCCACAATAAAGTGTTGGTTAGGCATTTCTTGGCTAGCTTTAATCAGTTGACTTGTTGAGCCAACCGCGTCTGCAAGGGCTACAACATTAGCAGGTGATTCAGGGTGAACTAATACTGCAGCGTCAGGGTATTGAATTTTTAAATCACGTAGGGCTTGTGCTTTAAACTCATCATGAACAATACAAGCGCCCTGCCACATTAGCATTTCTGCGCCTGTTTCTTTTTCAATATACGCGCCTAAATGACGATCTGGCCCCCATAAAATAGGCTTGCCTTCGCTTTCTAGCATTTCTACAATTTCTAGGGCAATACTTGAAGTAACTACCCAGTCTGCGCGTGCTTTAACAGCAGCAGAAGTATTAGCATAAACCACTACCGTATGCTCTGGATGTTGATCACAAAAAGCAGTAAATTCTTCAACTGGACAGCCTAAATCTAGTGAGCAAGTAGCCTCAAGTTCCGGCATTAATACTGTTTTTTCTGGTGTTAAAATTTTGGCTGTTTCCCCCATAAATTTAACGCCCGCAACAATTAATGTATCGGCAGGATGTTGATTACCAAAACGTGCCATCTCCAAAGAGTCAGCTACACAACCGCCAGTTTCTTCGGCAAGCGCTTGAATTTCGGGATCAGTATAATAATGAGCTACTAACACAGCATTTTTTTCAATTAACAGGGCTTTAATTTTAGCTATGTACTGTGCTTTTTCATTATTAGTTAATAATGCTGGCTTAGCTGGAAATTGAAAATCAAAATCAACAGCGGCATTCGATTGGCTCATTTTATTTCTCGGTATATTTCAAGTGTAAATATCTTTAAACACGGTAATTATAAGGGAACCGCTTTGGAATGTGTAGTGATTTGAGTTGATAGAAAGAAGTGAACAATGCTTATACTTGGTTTGCAACAATAAAATTAAGTTTTGTCATTACCTAATCTTATCTACATTTTATGCTAAAAGTTATGACATCATTTAAATCATCAATTTTAGAATCATTTTTCTATTCCTCAAAATAAAACACTTCTCTTATTCTCCTTTCTTTTAAGTATTAACGTACCAATACCCACAAGCCTTTAATAACGGCTAAATCATTTATCCAAAATGATTAGATAAACAAAAAAAATAAAAGTATTTTATCTGATTAACAACAATAATATTACTAATAACAACTATTGACATTATTGGTTTATTAGAAAAAAACCTCATTTACGAACTGTGCTTAAAGCGAAGCTTATTATGATTTCAGTAGGTGGGAAGGATTTACTGAAGGAATGTTAGCGTTGTTTAGGATAAATATCAGATAATTAAAATAGTAGCCCTGATAGGCTAGCCAGTGACTTTGCTGGCTAGCCTTTTATTTTCATAGCGTCATAACAAACAAAAATATAGGTAAAAGTATAGACACTAAAATAATAAGGTTTGCTCGGTACGTTAGTAATAAAATTAATGGTAGTAAACAGCCACTCAGCGCGCCAAAAAAAACAGCTGGCCCAATCGACCATCCATATTGCTCAACACTGATAGTTAACGTTATTAATAGCATCAACCAAGCTAAAGGTTTAAAAGAAAGAACCAGTATATTCGGTAATTGAACGTTAATAAATTTAGGTGAAAGTATTTGTTTTCTGTGTTTATCCATAGCTAAGCAAAACAAGCTCATACTAACAAAACACAGGCTCATTAATAAAATCATTAACTGGTTTCCTTTGTTACTGCCAAGGTTGAAATAGGCTTTACTGTTACATTTGTATTCGTATCAGTTTTAGTAAGCTTAGCATGACTTTTTTGTGCAACGGGTATGTGCTTTTTAACTTTATAAGCAGTAAACGCAAAAGCAATACCTATCGTTAACATCACTAAATCAAAGCCCGCATAATTCCAATCTCCCGCAGGTAACGTAATGCCTAAATGTTTATCGGTAGTAATAAAATTGAGCACAGGAATAAAACAAAAGACAAAAGCCGCTATCTTTAACTGTTCAAACCAAGCAACAAGCGCGCTTCTAAAAGCGGGGTAAATAAGTAATAGCGCCCAACTAATGAACAAACAATGTATTTCCCATTCTGCGCGATTTTCCATCCCTACGGGTAAAAGTCTATTCGCCCAAAAGTACATCGCTACCGCAATAGGAAAACCAACAATTGTACCAATATTTAATTGTTCAACTAACCGATAACCAAAATCAGGACCATTGATGTTTTTCATTTGTTTAGGCTTGCGTTTTGTGGTCCATAAAATCAAGCCTGAAGCTATCATTCCTGTCCCCATCAAACCAATAATTAAATATAACCAACGAACCATTGGTGAAGCAAACAACCCTTCATGCAAAGAAATAAAGCCTCGATGTATTTGACCTGACATAGTTACTTGTTTAGCTGCTATATTTAAGAGTTTTCCTGTTTCTCCTGAAAAGAATAACTCATCGTCAGGATTATAGGTCAAATCTGTATTCCAACGAGTAAACTTAACCCGAGCATTTTTATCAAGTGGGTATTCAACTTTAACATAAGCTAAAGTATCTTCCTGCCAATATTTATGGCTTTTAGCATACATATCAGATAATGAGGCAAGTGGTTGGTAGTCATCAGACTTCTCTACTTCAACCGTTCTTGGAAACACCTCATTAAAATATTTATCTTTTTGAGTTTCAGTTATTCCAATATTTACGCTTAATATCATATAAGTGGTCAGAAAAAATATTAACCCACTGTATGTGATCATAAAATGAAAGGGTATAGCTGTAACACTTAATACATTATGAATATCAAGCCAACCAATCAGTCCTTTTTTAGCTCGAAATGTAAAAAAGTCACTAAAAATTTTTTTATGAAAAATAACACCTGTAATTACCGCAATCAGCATTAACATGGTACAAAAGCCCACGATCCAATAAGCCACAATACTCGGCATATAATGTAAACGATAATGCATTCTATAAAGAGTACGGCCACCGGCAGTCTCTCTTAAATTATCAATAGCTAAACCAGTATCAGTATCAAGCACTTTGGTAGAAAATTTACCAAACCTTTTTCCTTCTTCTGGCTGTTCTTGCCACATTACTTTAAGATTAGCATCACGACTATTGGGTAGAATAACTCTCCATTCTTTTGCATTTTTCACGTGTGTTTCTAAATAATGCTGGCTAATATCTAATAATTTACTTTTATCAATATGTGTTGCTGTTAATGGTCGTTCAGGCTCCATCCAACGGGTAATTTCATCATCAAAGTACCCAGCCGTGCCTGTAATAAACATGAAAACTAATATCCAGCCTACAACTAAACCTACCCAGGTATGCAACCATTTCATTGATTGTCTAAAGCTTCCTTTCATTAGCTATTCACCTGTATAAGTAACCACGTTAACGCCATAAATATTAAATTCAAACTAATCAATCCCCCCCATGCTTTTTTAGCGGTAGACACCGAGAAAACCCACATAGCACCACAAGAATAGATAAGAAAGCTCAAGAGCAAACCTATATGGAAAGCCTGATACTCCCCCATACTTTGCAATAATAATTGACCAAAAAATAATGAGCTGGTTGTTGCTAAGGCATAGCCAGCAAAAATAGCAGCCATAACACGAGAGAAAACCCACCATCGAGGGTTAGTAAAATAAAATTTAGTAAACTTTCTTGTTGTTATTACGTTAAACACTTTTTATTCCACGTACGTATTGAAAATTGAATTATTTAGAACCAAAGACTAACACAAACAAAAATAATTATCACTACGATTTATTGGTGAGTTAATGAAATGATATGATGCATATAAGTAAGTCACGAGCAACTAAATAATAAACAGGATAACCTGTTTAACAAGAAGATTAATCCCATTAAAAAAAACACGTAGGTTGGCTCTTAATACAATTAACCTCAGATCGGGTTAAGCCCTAACCATAGCATTCTTCTCTACGTCATTAATA
>CBDLPA010000020.1:0-73474 GCA_965305135.1 uncultured Colwellia sp. | reverse complement strand
TCCTTGTTCTAAGCTCGCTAATGAAGCTCTGAGTTGGGAAGAAATTTAATCAAATAGGTATTATTTCTCTATCAAACATTTATATTGTATTGAGAGGAGAATTATTGCTAAAGCTCTGTTCACATGATCGTAACTGAGTAGGTTGGAATCTAAAAACTTAACTGCATTGATAAATGCAAGCGGTGATCTTTACCCGTATCACTACTTCCACTATCCTTTAGTTGGTGTCCATAGGAAGCATTGACGGTTAATAGTTGTGCTAGTTGATACCTAAAGCCAACACCGACACTATGTAAAATAAAATTTTTCTCATCAGGAAGTTTAACAACACTTCTAGTCTGTGCATAATCTTGAAATAAAAACAAACTTAAGGAGTCTGGCATAGTCATATTCGCCATTTTCGTTAAACTCATCATAGGTGCTATTACTTCTTGACTAAACAAAACCCCTTCATCACCGAATACTTCACCTTCTTCATAACCACGAACACTATTTGAACCACCAGCACCAAATTGCTCACTACCAATGAGGTTGCTATTAGATAGTTGTAATTTACCCCTAACTCTCCATTGCCAGCCAGATAATATTCCCGTTAATTGAGTATTTCTTGTTAAATTTAATGTGCTGTAGATATAATTTGCAGAGGCATTAGATCGGCTTAACTTAAAAAACTCATCCTCATTGCGGCTTGTTAATCCACCTGGAGCCGCGATCAAGGTGATTGAACCATTAGTACTGCCATAACTATCTACTAATGAAACTGAATATTGAATTTTTCCGTGAATAACATGAGTTAAGTTATCTGAAATAGGTATGTCAGCAAAATCAAAGTTATTATCAGAAACTTTAAAGTCGGCACCGATATTTAGGCTATGTGTGTAATTGCCTGTCATTTTAGGGGAAAAGGGTAAAGTATAAAATACGCCCACCTGACCAGACTTTCCTTTTAAGCTGAAAGGTTCTTGAACGATGCCATCGGTTTCTGAATAAGCCGCGCTG
The DNA here is from genome assembly GCA_965305135.1 of uncultured Colwellia sp. Lineage (GTDB taxonomy): Bacteria > Pseudomonadota > Gammaproteobacteria > Enterobacterales > Alteromonadaceae > Colwellia. Next base: position 72,475 of record CBDLPA010000020.1, on the reverse strand, counting down.
ACGCTAACTGAATGACGCCAAGTGGTATCAAAGTTATAGCTTCCTGATAAACTCTTAGACCGTTTAAAATCAAGATCGGATGTTAATTGCATATTTAGTTGATGCCCAAGGCCAAAAGCATTGCCCCAATTCACGCCCACTAATGCTCGATCTTCAGTAGTAGACTGAGAACCTGTGTTATTAAAACCTGTATATACACGAACCGGTTTTTTCTCTCTGGCTTTTATTATTAGTTTAGTTGTTCCTTGTTCATCTCCCGGGCTAGCGATGACAGTAGCGGTTCGAAAAGGATTTCGATTTATCCAATCAATGTCTTGATTTAAATTATGTGTATTGATGACATCATTTTTTGATTGTCGTATCCATTGTTGGTACTGTTCATCAGAAAAATATTGATTACCTTGCACCTCTATTTCGCCAGTAAAATTAGACTCTAATACAACAATTTGTACATAACCGTCTGTAATATCTTGTTCGGGTAGAAACACCACAGTAAAAGGACGTCCTAGCTGTTTTAGGTGAATACTGGTCATGCGTTCTAATCGTTTTAAAGATTCACGAGAAACGGGTAAACCAATAAAAGTATTTGCAGCAACGGAAAAGCTTTCATCTTGTAAAAAAGTAAAGAGAGATACATCAAGAATCTTTGTTCCCATATAGGTAGCTGGCTCTTGTTTTAACGCATCAGGACTATCTAAAAATATAAGTCCTTTTAATTTTTTTAGAATGACATCTTCATCATTTGTTGCTCCAAAGTTTGCAACTCTATTTATAGCTTGCAAGCTTTGTTCTTTAGTTGGAGCAATTTGTTGAGGTACTTTTTTAGGTATGAGGTCATTCAAGTCTTGCGCTCGGGAAAATTGTATTGTATTTAATACCAATAAGCTGATAAAAATAACAATATCTGTTAACCCATTAGCTAAATTGAATTTATTAATTAACTTCATTATATTACTTCCTAAATACTACTAAACATTGAGCTTAATGCTGTTGCCATAATGATTTGATTGAGTGTATTGCTTTCACCATTTTCTCTTGTTTGATGTAGATCTGAGAGTTGCATAGGTTGATTATTAGCCAAAGATTCATACACTTCTTTTTGTTGAACTTCATCCATTACTTGCACAGCACGGGTAATAGAACCCACAAGCGCTATGGTTATTACTCCTATGGGCATTGTGGCTGCGCCAACGCCAGTACCAATTGCAGAGCTTACTGTTCCTCCCGATGCTATAATACTGGTAGTGATGCTATGAACTGATGCGGTATAAGGTAATACCACACTGGTAGCTGTGGCCATAAATGTACCAACTGTGGTTGTAATTGCAGCTGTGGCCGCTATACCGCCAGATATTAAAGCAGACTGTCCTGCGATGTGTTCTACTAAAAAGTCAGAAGCAGCATCACCGATAAATTCGTCATATGGTGTCGACGTGCCATATAGATTTGACATTCCATTTACACGTATATTGCTTTCTTGTTCTGCCCAAGCGTTATATTTTTCTTTAGCTTTGTTTGCAATACCTTGCTGTGCTGTTTCGATGTGCGAAGACATATGATCAGCCAATGCTTGTTGAGCTGGGCTGTATGTTGCTGGATCAACTTCAATCAAGTCCATAACATACTCACTCATTATTTCACCAAGAATTTGAGCATAAGCAGGCACAGTTTTAGCTGCTTCTAGAAATGCGTAAAGATCAAAGTCTTGATATTTAGCACCTGTTAGATTACGTGAGGCTGTACCTCTAGCCAATCCACCAGCTCTTTCAATTGCGAATGCCAATGAACTTTCACCTTCACTCTCTTCTAATAAAAGTCTTTCTTGTATCGCTAAAATAACATTAGGCAAGGCTTCTGTTGGTAAGCCCATAAAGTTGTCGCCTGAATTAGATGTAGTCTCCCAGAAAGAGGCTCGATTTTCTTCAAAAATAGCTAGTTCAGCCGCAATTTCTTGTCGTTTTGCGACAACAGATGGATCCGCTGTCCAATTTAATAGCCCACTCGTGTTTGATACAATTCTGTAGTTTGGATTACTACCATAGAATTGAATGTATTGAGTGACAGATTGATCGGTTGATTGTTCTTCGGTAGAGAAAAAATTAGATGGGATAATAAACGAGTTAGAGACAACAACGCCTGTCATGGTGTCATTTGAACCGATAATATCAATAATCTCTATTGGGTCAATTTCACTGACGGTAGGTACATTGCTGTCATACTCAGCCGTTGGATCGCTTATTCTGCTTGGAAACCGGGTTAACATTACATCATCTTTAAATAACTCAGGAACTTCGAACGTTTCTGGTGTTGATGAAACGACTTGAATAGGAGCGGGTTCATTGTCACGAAATATTCTAAAAGTTGAATTTGGAAATGCTGTAAACAAGGTATCAAAAGAAGCTAGATTTGTTGCAGAAGCGTTAAATCCAGGAAGTGGAAAATTGCCAACTGCATCGGCATCATCAACTGTAATTTGAATAGGTCGAGGAAATACTACGTAAAGTCCTGGCACATTTGTAACAATGTAATTTGGATTATTGGTAAGTTGTGCCAATGATGTTCTTAAACCAACCGAAGCATATTCACCAAAATCGCCATCAACCAATAAATTGTTAGTAGAGACAACATCGTCAATTGTATCAAAACTTGCTAAGCCATCACCGGCCACTATATAGTTATATGTTGTGTCTTGATCACCGTATATGCGTAGGATATTTTCTGGTTTTATCGCAATATTTCGTTCAATTATTGTAAACTCACCACCATTAACGGTTAGGTTATAATTATCTGTATTGAGGCTAGCTTCTAATTGATACTTACCTACGTGAGTTGTTATCTCTGGTGAAGTAATGGTCAAAACATCTTCAATTTGACCTGTCTTAAGCCCTGAAGCCCCTGAAAAATAGTCATTAAAAGTACGATTACTTTCTTCACCATAAATGGTTGTTATATCTTTTAAGTTGACGGTTAGATCAACAGGGCGAATAAATAAAGTTCCTGTATTAACCATATCAACTTCATAATTAGGGTTATTACTAATTGCACGAATGCTATACTCGCCAACATCTGAAGTTAATATTGCATCTGATGTTAATTGTAAATTTAGATCATTAAATGTGTCATCAAACTTCAAACCATCAGAATACTCCGCTAATAAAAGGGGAAATTCATTATTTTCAAAGTAAAAACGTTCATAATCACTAATCGAAATGCTGATTGGAGCAGGTGTCACAGTCAAAATACCCTGAAAAGTATTTATAATGTAATTAGGGTTTGAGCCAGCGGTAACATCGATTCCGTATTCTAGTACATTAGCCTTTGGTGTCGCTGTAGTACTTATAGTTAATCCATTAATATCTGATTCATCATCGAAACTTGCTAAACCATCAAAAGTTACGGTAAATTCAGGGTTCGTTTCACCATATTCACGCGTTGCATTATTTGCTCTAATGGTTAAAGGTCTAGGTAATACATTCAAAATACCATTATTTAAAGATTTGATATTGTAATTTACACTAGACGCCCCTAACAATTGAGCTGTGTAGGTGCCTACATCAGATGTATCGGCAACTAAATAGTTAACATCAACGTTGTTAAATACAGCGCTAGAATCGCCATTCACTAAGCCATAAGCAATAAGCTCTGGTGCTGGATTTGGGTCACCATACAAACGTGAAGCGGGACTAAGGAACAAATCAACATCGACTTTATTAATGCGTAAAGTGCCTTTGTTAATGGTGAGCTTATAATTATTACTAAGTAAGTTTGTTGTTAAATTAATATTATAAATACCAGCATTTGAACTTTGCGTAGCAGAAGTACTTAAATAAGTATTATTGATAATATTGCTGATAGCATCCCCTGCTGTTAATCCTGCTGACGTATAAGTAAATGTTGGATTGGTTGAGCCATAATCTCTAAAAGCACTATCAACGGACAGTGTTAATTGTGCAGGGGTTATGTTTAAAGAGCCTGGAACAAAATTAATATTGTAATTAGGGTCAGTAATGCCACTAGCTATTAGATCATATGTTCCTACATCACTGTTTGATGTTGCTGTAGTCGAAAATGTTAACCCTGTTGTGTTCAGAGAATCACCAGTGACAAGCCCGGATGTACTAATACTGAAAGCTGGGTTAGCAGTACCATAAATACGGCTAATATTATGAGTTGTTATGGTGAGATCTGCAGGTGTTATGTTAAGATTACCATTGACATAAGTTATATTGTAGTTTGGATTTGTCGCTCCACTGGGGACAACAGCATAATTGCCGACGGATGATAAGCGGCTTAAACCTGAAGTAGATGTGTTTATTGTGCCTAAGGCTTCATGAGTGTCAAAACTTGCTAAACCTGTAACAGTGAAGGCAAGTGGAGAAAGAACTTCACCAAATATTTTATCAGTACTATTGGCGGTAATCATTAAATCACGTTGATTAATCGTTAAGGTGCCTGGTACGTAAGAAAAATTGTAGTCATCCGCAGTTGCACCGAATGGGATGATGGAATATGTACCAACAGAAGATTCCAGAGTTGCAGTGGTTGAAAACTGTAAGCCACTCACCACGGATGCATCCTCACCTGATTTAAAACCTGTAATGTTGGCGGTAAAATTAGGATTTTGGTCACCATATATTCGGCTTAAGTCATTTGCCGTTACTGTTAATAAACTCGTTGCATTATCTACAATACTCAAAGTGCCAGATTGTAGTGATAAACCATAACCATAGTCTGATAAAGTAACTGAACCGTTTGCAATACTGATGAGATAATCACCCAAAGAACTACCAGCATTCGCCGTTGTTGACAACAAAGGAGTACCACTAAATACATCGCTGGCAACATCATCGCCTACCAACCCTGAAATACTGTAAGTTAGAGTAGGATTTGCACTACCTTCTTCTCGCTCATTGTTGTTGGCCGTTAATATCAGCGTAGGTGCTAATTCATATAAAACTCTATTCCCTATTGCCGTTATTGAACTTGGTGAATCGATTTCCCAGGATTTATTGTAGACAGGTGCTGCAATTATTCCGCCTAATGAGGTATTATCAGGATTATCTGAGTAGATAAGAAAACGACCATTGCTTTCTGGAAAGCTTTCATCAGCATATGGGTTAATGGCTAGTGTACCGGCATTGTTAATAAAAGAGCCATTTTGAGCGGCTAAAATTATATTAACATTGGTATCAGTGGTTGTGATATTGGTTCCATTTAGTAGGCTAAGGTTACCAACCGTATTAATGGTTACTGTATCTGCTGCTTCAAAACTTCCTGAAACATTTAACCCTCCAGAACTGTCGACAACAGTAAATAAACCACCAATGGTGGAACCAGTACCTCCATTGGTTAACATTTCTATCTGGTTAGCTGCATTGTCAATTATGACGTTGCCGTTAACTTCACTGCTATTGAACTTTGAATTATCTACGGGATTTAACTGAATATCTAATGTTGAAACATCTAGCATGCCATTAATCAAAATAGAGCCGATAGCTCCATCAAAACTATTCGATCCAGTAATCTGTGCATCAGGATTTTTTGTAACTGTTAACGTATTTGCAATAATAGATGCGTTATTATCTACAACCAAGGATGCTGTTGGCCCTGATCCGCTATCTACAGGCTCAACAAAGCCCACCATTAAGTTTATGTTTGCTGCGCCTCCATTTAAATCTGCATTAATATTAATATCATTACTGACTTTTAATGAAAGGCTGTTACCTGATGTCCAAGCTACGGCATCATTGATTGTAATTGTGCTGTTTTCGTTTGCATCGAATGGAATAAACGAACCTGTATCCAGTATGACATTGCCTGTTGCTAACTGGGCTTCTAGCGTAGAGACTAATAATACATTGTCACCTGGATCAGACGCTTGTATTGTGAGTTTGTCAGGATCGAGTAATAATGTACCAGCTGAACCTGATTCAGAACTTAGATCAACTTGTCCTCTAAAATCGAGAGAATGTTTGCCTGATACTTCAACAAAACCAGCATCATTTTCAGATAAACCAGTTGCATTAGCATTAACCGTTCCAAAAAAATCAGTATTGTTGTCTGCCCAAATAATGACTTCACCAGCACGGTCATTTGAGCTACTAACATCAATAGTGGCGCGCTTAGTAATTAGAGTATTGGCTGCTGTTACTATGCTACTGTCGTTTCCTTGTAGACCACCACCAATATTTATTTTTCCGCCACTACCGTCAACGTTATGGGCGCTAATTTGGCCTGAGAATTCAATGTTGCCAGAATCACTTGTTAATAATATGCGCCCATTTTTGTTTTCAACTCCAGTTGCTTTAATAATACCAGATTGATTGATAGCTAAATCGTAAATACTACCACCTGCAGCAACAAGAGCAGCCTCAGTTGCTTCAATAACTCCGTCGTTATCAATACCAGTTTTATTAACTGATTCAATAGCACTACGTACAATTAACCTTTGATTCTCCTCATTGGCTAACAAAACTTCATTACCTGCAGCCAAAGCGGCTAAACCATTTGGTGCAGCTATCGTTCCATTGTTTGTAATACTAGAAGCAATTAATACAACATCGCCATTGGAGCTTGTAATTGATCCAAAGTTGGTGATATTCGATGTAGAATCACCAGTAAACAGAAGCTCTCCGCCATTTAAGAAATCAGCATCAGAGATATCTAAAGTTGAAGCAATGAATTCGCCTGCATTTATTTGAGCGCCATTTCCTACCAATATACCATTAGGGTTAATTAGGTAAACTTGGCCGTTGGAAGTAAGCTGACCCAAAAGCTGTGATGGATCAGAACCCGTAACACGATTAAGTAATGCAGAATTAGCGTTTAATTGTTGAATATTAACGCTTTCATCCTCATTAATTGAAAATGATTGCCAGTTGGCAATAGCGTGTTGAGTAGTTTGAGTAATATTAAGCTGATTGCCTGCTTGACTTAACTCAATATTACCGTGAGTTATAACCGGCGACTCAGGTTGTGCTCTGCAAACAAACGGTAAAATGACGGCATTTATTGCCAAAAAAAGGCGAGAAAGAGTAAATTTGTTTTTGTGGTTGTTTGTATATTTCATATTACTACAAATCCTTAGTTCTAATACAAAGATCACTGTGCTCATATCAGGTGTAACGTTAAACGCTTATAAGCGTTTAACGTTACACCTATAATTACAATAGATATTTATTATTTTTAATAGTTAATACAACGGGTTGTGAGTTTTTTAGACGTAAAAATATAATAATTTATTTATTAAACAGCTGTAGTTAATGTATAAAAACACTGGTATTATTTGCTTGAATATCGCCTATTATGCTCTAAACGGATATTTTTATTACTAATAATGATTTTTCATAATAAAATTAAGCTATTAGTGATGATTTTATCATTTTAAAGGTAGAATCCTATCAACCGAAAGTATGATTCTGAAATGGTAGGAGATTTAATTCTCAGGATGTTATAGGGCAATACACTTAACTATCACACCAATTTTTGTATCGAATTAGTAGTAAAGTAAAAGAAATCAATAACAGCAGCGAGTTAGTGCTACCACCACTTCAATTATTGGTGACGGTAATGGTTTCATAAGCCTCAATAGTGACTTTATAGGTCTGTTTCTTACTGAATAAGGTGATTTATTGCGATGCGTAATTGAGCGGGTTTAATCGGTTTGGGTAATCTTACTTGTTTTGCTGTAGTGATTTCAGCTATAACATCGTTATCCGTATCACCAGTGATGACTACTCCTGGGATATTACCTATTTGTTGTTGCACCAGTTGTATTAATTCGCAGCCATTTATTTCACCAGGCATTCTATAGTCAGTGAGTATAATTTCAGGTTGGTAACCATTTTTAATTAGCTCTAATGCTTTTGCAACGGAGTCTGTGCTGGTTAGATCGCATCCCCAATCATTAAGAATGTTATCCATTGCGTGTAGAATTTCTATTTCATTGTCTATGAGCATTACTTTTAAATTATTCAGTTTATTCTCTACTTTTGGTTGCTGCTTAGTATTAGATATTTTTTCCTTTTTAACTCCTTCAGGAAGCACTAGAGTAAATTTAGTACCATGACCTACTTTAGATGTGAAGTTGAGCTGATAGTTTAGTAGAGTTGTTATTCTTTTTACAATAGAAAGACCTAAGCCAAGCCCTTTATTTCTATCACGTTCAGGATTGTTTAATTGATAAAATTCATTAAATATTTCTGTTCTATTTTTTTCGGAAATACCAATACCAGTATCATCTATATGCAGTTGTAAACAGTTATCACCTTTATGACTACAGTAAATATCAATCTGTCCTTCGTTTGTATAACGAATGGCATTTGATAAAAGGTTACTTATTATTTGTTCGAGAAAGACAGGATCGGTGTAAACATAGTAGTTGCAATTTTTTACATTCAGCTTCAAATGTTTTGTTGTTGCTTGTATTGAATATTGGTCGGTACATTTATTTATCAATTCACCTAATAAAAAGTGTTGTTTGTTGATCTGTAATGTCTCTGAATCTATTCGGCTAATATCAAGTAAGGCATTAAATAACTCATCTAAAGAATCTAAGCCTTGTTGAATATGTAGCAAGTCACTTTTTTGAGTATTGGTTGTTAATTTTTTATTTAAGGTTTCTACAAATAGGTTAACCGCATGTAAGGGTTGGCGAAGGTCATGACTCGCAGCTGCAAGAAATCGTGACTTATCACTATTTGCTTTGTTTGCTGTTTTTGTTTGTTTTTTTAAGTCAGCAACGAGATCAATATTTTGATACTTGAGTGTTAGAGAATTATTTATAAGTCGATGCATGTTACGACTGAAAACTAAGCTGATAGCCATATAAACAAGTACACCACTGGCTGACCATTTGTAAAGCAAGTTGTCTTGTAAAAACATCATAACAACAATAGGCATAATGGTGGGAAACGCAAAAACTGCGTAGGTTAAAGGTCTGGAGGATAGTGCAATCATGCTTGCACCAATAACAACAATTAAGGTGATTATAATTGCAGTAAAGGTGTCTAACATATCGGGATGGAAAAACAAAAAAGCGACACTTCCCCATATAATTCCTGAGGCTAGTACACTAATGGTATAAACTTTACCTTGTCTAAAAATTTGTTCTGTCGATGCGTTTTCACTATCTAATGAACGCTGGTGGTGCCATCTTATAAAAGTTAATAAATAGGTTGCCCCAACCCAAGATAATATGGTGGTGTGTGATTCAGAGTCCCACAATAAAATGGCTAATGGTAAACAGCCAAGCAAAGTACCAATCAGGGTGGCTGGTAAATTATCGTGGAGAATTAATATTTTATCTGCGACAATTTTATCTGCGTTGGAAGTTTCAGCCTTTATGATGATTACTCCTAAACTGTTAATGTTATGTGACTGAATCCTTATCTATAAATAATAGAGTCGGGGATTAGTCTAAACCAAGTTGCTGTGCTTTTTTGATTGTTTCTGTTCTGCTTTGAGTGTTTAAAGCTTGAAATATAGCCATAATATGCGTTTTTACCGTGGCCAAACTAAGAAAAAGTTGATCAGCAATAGCCTGATTAGTTAGACCGTGACGAATAAGGCGAAGTACTTCTAATTGTCGTGAAGTAAGATTATGTTGACTTGCCCAATCGACAGGTATTAAATGACGGTCACTTACTGGTATATCATTACTTGGCTTTACTATTTCCCCCCGTAATACTGATTCAACAGCATTTTTTATTTGATTACCGTTAGAGGATTTAGGGACAAAGCCCATTGCACCCAATTGGAGGGCTTTTTCCATATCCCATGGATCTTCAGAGGCGGTAACCATAATAATGGGAGTTAAACATAGTGATTCAGATAGCTTTTCAAGTAAGTGAAAACCGTCAATACCAGGCAAACGAAGATCTACCAAGGCAATATCGTATGATTCAACAGTTAATTTTTCGTATGCCTGTTGACCATTATTGACAGATTCGCATTCAACATCCGAAAACATGCTGTGAAGAATTGATCTCATGCCTTCTATAAATAGGATATGATCATCGGCAAGTAATACTTTCATATTTTTATGGTTGCTTCTAAAAAGGGCTGTTTAATATCAATATTTTATGATGTTACATGACTAAACGTCTAGATGGAATTATTTTATACCAATTGACGCTGTATAAAAAAACAGTGATAATGGTGTTCATATAAAAGCAAAAGATGTCGGTATGAAAAAAATTATTCATATAGATATGGACTGTTTCTATGCAGCCGTTGAAATGCGAGATTTTCCACAATATCGTAATATTCCATTAGCGGTTGGTGGTGATGGTCCTCGCAGTGTTCTTTGTACTTGTAACTATCAAGCACGTAAGTTTGGCGTGCGCTCTGCTATGTCAGCTATCAAAGCGAAGCAGCTTTGCCCAGAATTAACCATAGTACATGGGCGTATGTCAGTTTATAAAGAAGTGTCAGCCCATATAAGAGAAATTTTTTCTCGTTATACTCACCTTATTGAACCCTTGTCTCTTGATGAAGCCTTTCTCGATGTTACTCATTCAACCCAATGTCAAGGCAGTGCCACGCTTATTGCAGAAAAAATCCGCCAAGATATATACAATGAGCTTAACCTAACAGCTTCCGCAGGTGTTGCGCCAAACAAGTTCATTGCTAAAATAGCGAGTGATGAAAATAAGCCAAATGGCCAATGTGTGGTTACTCCTGATCAAGTTGCTGCATTTGTTGAACATTTATCGCTTAAAAAAATACCAGGTATTGGGCCTAAAACGTTTCAAAAACTACAATCTTTTGGTTTTTCCACCTGTTCAGATATTAGAGCCTCTTCAATTGCTAATTTAACGATGATTGTGGGTAAGTTTGCGACTAGCTTGTTTCAAAAAGCACATGGTATTGATCACAGAGAACTTGAAGTAAGTAGGCAGCGAAAATCATTAGCGATAGAAACAACATTGGCGATGGATGTGTATACTGAGACGGATTGTTTAAGTGTTATTGGGCAGCTATACCCCAAATTACTGCAAAGGTTAGAAAAAGTACAAAACCGAAAAGTTGTTCGTCAGGGCATTAAGCTAAAATTTAATGATTTTAACCAAACAACGGTAGAACAACAAAGCTTAGACGTTAACGAGACAGTTTTTAATAGTTTATTGCCAAAGGCTTATGAGCGAGCGAAAGGGCGAGGCATTCGGCTTGTGGGATTAACCTTAGGTTTTGCCGAATCCACTATGACAGAATCAACAACTAGTAAGCAACTATCGCTTTTATAAAAATAAGCTGAGATATCAAGAGCCCATAAATTTACAGCTGAAATTAAAACGACAGATAAATTAATAAAAGATAATGGTATGAGCGAAAAAGAAGAGCAGCAACCAATAAAGAAAAAATATCAACAACGAACAGCCTTGCATTGTGGTGTTGGTTTGTTAGCGCGTAGAGAGCATTCAGAGTACGAACTCAGACAAAAATTAGTCCAACGAGAATTTCCTGAAGAAGAAATAAAACATGCTATAGAGCGCTTGCTTGAAAAAGATTATTTGTCTGATAAACGCTTTGCGCAAAGTACCTGTAGGTATCGTGTTAACCGAGGATATGGTTGGCGATATATTGCTAATGAATTGAAGCAAAAGGGAGTATGTTCAACAATTATTCAACATTTGCATAAAAATTGCGAAATTGATTGGTATCTTCAAGCCGAGCTTGCGTATAATAAACGCTTTGGTGAAACTAGGAGCGAAGATCTCCCCATAAGCAAAAAAGAGCAAGCCAAAAAAATACGATTTTTACAATATCGCGGATTTTCGACTGATGAAATTTTTGCGGTAGTTAATGATAATTGAATAAACAGACTGATTAAGGTTCCCATGATTAAAACCACCGCCGAAGTACGTCAGGCATTTTTAGATTTTTTTGCCACTAAACAACATCAAATAGTTAAAAGTAGCTCACTCGTTCCAGGTAACGATGCAACTTTGCTTTTTACCAATGCAGGCATGGTGCCTTTTAAAGATGTATTTTTAGGAGCTGAGGCACGCAGTTATACTCGCGCAACATCAGCACAGCGCTGCGTACGTGCAGGCGGCAAGCATAACGATTTAGAAAACGTAGGATATACCGCTCGTCATCATACATTTTTTGAAATGTTAGGTAATTTTAGCTTTGGTGATTATTTTAAAGAAAATGCCATTAGCTACGCTTGGGAATTCTTAACGAGTGTTTTAGGTTTACCAAAAGAGAAGTTATTAGTCACTATCTATGAAAGTGATGAAGAAGCCTTTTTATATTGGAAAGACGAAATTGGCATTCCTGCTGAAAAGATCATTCGTATTGGTGATAAGACAGCAAGCAAAAAGTTTGAATCTGATAACTTCTGGTCAATGGGTGACACTGGTCCGTGTGGTCCTTGCTCAGAGATTTTTTATGATCATGGCGACGATATTTGGGGAGGGCCTCCAGGATCACCAGAAGAAGATGGTGATCGTTTTATTGAAATTTGGAATATCGTTTTCATGCAGTTCAATCGCCAAGCTAATGGTGATATGGAACCTTTACCTAACCCTTCAATTGATACTGGTATGGGGTTAGAGCGTATTTCGGCTATTATGCAAAATGTGCACAGTAATTACGAGATCGATCTTTTCCAAGCATTGATTAAAGATACGGCTAATCTATTAGACTGTAATGATTTAGACAATAAATCATTACGTGTAATTAGCGATCATATTCGCTCGTGTTGCTTTTTAATTGTTGATGGCGTTGTTCCATCAAACGAAGGACGTGGTTATGTATTGCGTAGAATTATACGCCGTGCAATCCGCCATGGTCATAAGCTTGAAGCAAAAGAACATTTCTTCCATAAGTTAGTTAAATCATTGATTGAACAAATGGGGGAAGCTTATCCTGAATTGGTTCAACAACAAGCCATTATTGAAAAATTATTGCGCATTGAAGAAGAGCAATTTGGTCGTACTTTAGACCGTGGCATGGTATTGCTTGAAGATATTCTCGACAATCTTGAAGGCGACACGATTAGCGGAGATGATGTTTTTAAACTTTATGACACTTATGGTTTCCCTGCCGATCTAACGGCTGATATTGCCCGTGAGCGACACTTAAATATAGATCATAATGGTTTTGATATTGCAATGGGCTTGCAACGTGAGCGTGCTCAACAAGCAAGTCAATTTGGTACGGATTATAATCAACAGCTTAAATCTGATCACAAAACCGATTTTAAAGGTTATACAAACCATGCATCATCAGCAACGGTTGTAGAATTATTTAACACCCATGAACATGAAGCAGTTAACCAATTAAATGCTGGTGAGCAAGGCATTGTTATTTTGGATCATACCCCGTTTTATGCGGAATCGGGTGGTCAAGTTGGTGATAGTGGTTTATTACACCTTGATAGCGGCGTTTTTGAGGTTGAAGACACGATTAAACTAGGAAATGCTTTTGCGCATAAAGGTGTTGCTCGTACCGATATAGGTTTAAACCGTCGAGTTAAGGCAGAAATTAACAGCGAACGCCGTGCTGCCATTGTAAAAAATCATACGGCAACTCACCTTTTACATGCGGCTTTACGTAAAGTTCTAGGCGAACATGTTACCCAAAAAGGCTCATTGTGTGACAGTGATAAACTTCGTTTTGATTTCTCCCATTTTGAAGGTATGACAGCACAAGAAATACATGCTGTTGAACAAATGGTAAATGAAGAAATACGACGTAATCATGCAAGAGAAACTGAGTTAATGGATATTGAAGACGCTAAAGAGAAAGGTGCTATGGCGCTCTTTGGCGAAAAATATGATGATGAAGTACGAGTTGTTACCTTAGGCGATTTTTCCACAGAACTTTGTGGCGGTGTGCACGTTGAACGAACAGGCGACATTGGTTTATTAAAAATAGTTTCTGAATCAGGTATTGCTGCAGGTGTTCGCCGTATTGAAGCGGTAACCGCAACAGGTGCGTTAGACTATGTTAATGAGCAAAGTGCTTGTTTAGCTAAAGTTGCAGGTTTAGTGAAAACTGATATTGCAGGTGTTGATACAAAAGTAGAACAGTTGATTACGCGATCTAAAGCATTAGAAAAAGAAGTTAATCAGTTAAAACAAGAGTTAGCCGCACAAGCAGGTTCAGACTTAATGAGCAGTGCTATTGACATTAATGGGGTAAAGGCTTTAATTGCTGATTTAAATGGCGTTGAAAGTAAAGCCCTGCGTGGCATGGTTGATGAACTTAAAAATAAAATACAGTCAGGTATTATTATGCTGGCTACCGCCAATGACGGTAAAGTTGGTTTAATTGCTGGAGTGACTAAAGATCTTGTTGGCAAAGTAAAAGCAGGTGAATTAGTTAATATGGTCGCTCAACAAGTGGGTGGAAAGGGTGGTGGACGCCCTGATATGGCTCAAGCTGGAGGGAGTCAACCTGAGAATATCACAACAGCTCTTGCTTCAGTTCAACCTTGGTTAACTGAAAAATTAAGTTAATTGACACTTTATTAACTGAATGTACTCGACAAAAGTAAAAAGCCAATTAGTTATTTAATTGGTTTTCTTATTTTTAAATGTTATTTAGATGTTAATCTTTTCAATAAAAAATATTCTGCATCAAAAAAAGAGCCTTTAGCACTATTCAAAAGGAACATAAGCTTGATAGAATGAGGTGGTATTTTAATCTGTTTTAAGCATAGGAGCTTAAAACAGATTAAAAAGTGGATTTTTTCATAATATTAACTATAACTTATAGTGTATTAGGGAAAAACAGGCTAACTTCATATATTACTAGCTTATATATATTTATTTAGTGATTCTCAATTTTAAAAAAGGAATGTGTAATGTTAATATTAACAAGACGCGTAGGTGAGACGTTGATGATTGGTGATGAAGTCACCGTGACTGTGTTAGGTGTTAAAGGAAATCAAGTACGCATTGGTGTAAATGCACCTAAAGAAGTCTCAGTACATCGTGAAGAAATTTACATGCGTATACAAGCAGAGAAAGATGATACAGAATCATCTGGAAACGTATAATTACTGTAACATAGTATGAACTACATAATTAGCGTTCTAAAAAAGCACCTCAATTGACGGTGCTTTTTTATGTTTTAAACTTTATGATTTTTAATAATGATTGAAAATCATCAATATTGGGTAAATTGTCAGCAAACAGTACGAAAAGATAAATTAATTGGTAAAAATGTTTGACTTATTTTTGAGATCCATTAATATTCGCACCCATTGGAGAGGTGGCCGAGTGGCCGAAGGCGCTCCCCTGCTAAGGGAGTATCTGGTTTATCCCGGATCGAGGGTTCGAATCCCTCCCTCTCCGCCATTATTTACTTAAGGCAGTTAATGTTACTTAAGATAGTTAATGGCAAAATCTTTAAACTGAGATTTAAAATAAAGCTTATCGGATAAGTAACGATACTAAATACATCTTAATTGCGAACGCGTAGCTCAGCTGGATAGATTATCTGTGTTGATGGTTACGAATAAAGTTCGTATATCGGTTAAGTAACGATATAAAAAACATCTTAGATTGCGGACGCGTAGCTCAGCTGGATAGATTATTTAGTGTTAATGGCTACGAACAGGGTTCGTTTATCGGTTAAGTAACGATATTAAAAACATCTTAGATTGCGGACGCGTAGCTCAGCTGGATAGAGTACCTGGCTACGAACCAGGCGGTCGCAGGTTCGACTCCTGCCGCGTCCGCCACTTTTCTTTAAGTGGTAAAATAATAAAGATAAGCTAATATTAAAGCTGAAAAAATAAATATGACCGCGGACGCGTAGCTCAGCTGGATAGAGTACCTGGCTACGAACCAGGCGGTCGCAGGTTCGACTCCTGCCGCGTCCGCCACATTTCTCTTGAGAGAAGATTAAAAACCAATCGCATGATTGGTTTTTTTTCGCCTAAAATTTGAGTGTTGATATTCAGGCGATCGTATATGCATATATTAACCTCAACAAAAACCGCAGGATTCGACTCCTGCGCGTCTGCCACATTTTATTAACCGCTTTATTGTAAAATGATTAATACCAATCTCACTAACTATGTGATCATTTATATTGGTTAAAACAACCAACTACGGCGTTATTGATTTTGACAAGGGAATGACCATTCTCTTCAATCAATGCCTTGCCTCTAAGCCTTTTAATTCTCGCTGAGTGGGAAAGAACTTAATCAACATGGTATTATTTAATAATTAGAACAACTAGTCATTAAAATAAATGCCTTGTATTTGGCTGTTTTTCCTGTGTATAAAGTAGATCACCTAATTAATAAAACTGGTATAACTCACCTTTTTTGAATTTTTTTATTTTGCCAATATTCGCTTTATAAAATAATGGTACGCGCTTAGCTTTATAAGCGTTGATATAAAAGCGAGTAGGCCATGCGTGAGGGGGATATTGTGCGTCTTTCGTAGTTTGTTTGTAGGTTACATCAAATGTATAACTATTAGGTAGTGCCTGATTGCTACCAGGTACTGTGTCACGTGTATCAATATAGGTGTCACTAAAGTCAGCACAAGCTCCAAAGTTATCAATACCGTAATGCCAAAAAATGCCTGAATAAACAGCAACAGGATCTAAATAGGTTGTTTGTATAATAAGTTGTGGGTTAATTGCTCTTGCACCTTCACAAATGCCGAAAGTTACAAAGGCACCACAACTGTGACCAATAGCATGAATTGCTTTAAGGTTTGGTTGTTTTGCTAGGTGCTTGCCAATTTCATTTCCAATTTTTTTACCTGCAACCGAGCACAGAAACACATTATTAGCATAGTTTTGCCAATCGATACTATGGTTTTGCATATTGATTTTGTTGAGTTGAGAGTAGGGAGCCTGCTTCATTATTTTTTGTAATTCATCACTCCAACTAGTAGGAGTGTCGTTAACCCCGTGTGCAGATAGTGTTATGTATTTTGTGTTGCTTTCTACAGAAAATTGACTAACTGATGAGAAGTCACGAGGCCAATAAGCATAAACAAACAGTCCTAGCGACGTCAGGATAAAAGGTACTCCTGGTATGATAACCAGCCACCACCAAAATAGACGAATAATTTTATGCTTGTTAAGTTTTATCATTAGGCTGTTCGGGTGTTTTGTTTGGTTCATTGATTCTTGCTTACGATCAGCATCAATATAATACAATAGCTCAAACTTGTATGCTAAATAATCAAAGTTTTTGACTAACAATTAAATGACTAGGTAAGAAGATTATATTTTTATTTGCTTCTATTGTACGGAAAACAATTAAGTATAACTTGATGAGTTCAGAAGGAAGATTATTTTTATATTTTACTAGTGAATATTATGCATGGTTAGTGAATAGTATATACATTTAAGTATATTGTATAAAATCATGAAAAAATCTTCTGTATGTTAGGTATTCATTGGAATGATATTGTATACAATATCTAGTTATACAAAATTAATTGAATATTTAGTAAAAAAAATTGAATATTGATGGTTTTTGCTATTGACGAAAAATTATTTTTATGAAACTGCAAAATAATGTTTGTTTTTAATAATTGGAGTGATTATTCTAATTTCATAAATTAACGAATGAGAACAAAAAATGAACACAATGGAACAACAATTCTTAGAAGCTGGTACGCTTATGCTAGCAGGAATGGTATTTGTTTTTGCTTTTTTAAGTTTATTAATTATCTTTATTAATACGGTATTAGCTAAATTGGCGGTGAAGTTTCCTGATCCTATTGCGCCAACTAGAACTCATTCGAATAATAAAAAAAATAAAGTAGCGAGTGGTGAAGTATCGCCAGCTATTGTTGCGGCAATTAGCGGTGCGGTAACTCGTTACCGTCAACAACACTCAATACAACAACCTTCCATCTCACAGAAAGAAAAGAAATAAGGGCACAATCATGAACAAACCACTAGGTATTACTGAAGTTGTTTTAAGAGATGGACATCAATCCATTCTTGCAACACGTCTTCGTTTAGAAGATATGCTGCCAATAGCGTCAACCTTAGATGATGTTGGTTATTGGTCAATTGAATCATGGGGTGGTGCAACATTTGATTCTTGTATTCGTTATTTAGGTGAAGATCCTTGGGAGCGTATCCGAGCGTTGAAAAAAGCCATGCCTAAAACGAAACAACAAATGTTGTTTCGTGGTCAAAATATCTTAGGCTATCGTCATTATGCTGATGATGTGGTAGAGAAATTTGTTGAGCGTGCTCATGTTAATGGTGTTGATGTTTTCCGCATCTTTGATGCAATGAATGACGTTCGCAATTTACAAACGTCAATTAAAGCAGCTGTTAAAGTTGGTGCTCATGCACAAGGAACATTAAGTTATACTGAAAGCCCAGTTCATACGCTTGAAGGTTGGCTTACTATGGCTAAAAAACTGGAAGATATGGGCGCACATTCATTATGTATTAAAGATATGTCTGGGTTATTAAAGCCTTATAATGCGGCTGAGTTAATTAGTCGATTAAAAGAAACAGTCTCTTTGCCAATTGCCTTACATTGTCATGCAACAACAGGGTTAAGTGTTGCAACTCAAATGAAAGCTATCGATAGTGGCGTTGATGTGATTGATACCTCAATTTCGTCAATGAGTATGACTTACGGACATTCACCAACAGAAACTATTGCTTCTATTGTTGATGGAACACCGCGTGATACGGGTTTAAACATTGAAAAAATGGCTGAAGTTGCTGCTTATTTCCGTGATGTAAGAGAGAAATATGAAGAGTTCGAAGGTAGTTTAAAAGGTGTTGATGCACGTATATTAACTGCGCAAGTTCCTGGTGGCATGTTAACAAACATGGAAAATCAGTTAAAAGAGCAAGGTGCAGCTGATAAATTTGATGAAGTATTAACTGAAATTCCAAAAGTACGTAAAGATTTGGGTTATATTCCTTTAGTAACACCTACATCGCAAATAGTGGGTACACAGGCTGTATTGAATGTACTTACAGGTGAACGTTATAAATCAATCACAAAAGAAACTTCGGGTGTGCTAAAAGGCGAATATGGCGCAACTGCAGCACCAGTTGATGCACAATTACAAACACGAGTGTTAGACGGTAAAGAGGTTATTACTTGTCGTCCTGCTGATTTACTGACACCAGAAATAGACAAACTATCGACAGAATTAGAAGCGTTAGCAAAAGAGAAAAATATTACGTTGTCGACAGAAGTTATTGATGATGTATTAACGTATGCTTTATTTCCTCAAATTGGCTTGAAGTTTTTAGAAAATCGTAATAACCCTGCTGCTTTTGAACCTATTCCAACAAAAGCAAGTACCCAAAAAGCAACCACCTCAGTTGAGTCTGGTGTAACAACGGGGCCTGAAAACTATGCAGTGAGTGTTGATGGAAAAATTTATGAAGTAGTTGTTGCACCAGGGGGGGCTATTGATGCAATCACGCTTCCTGCTGGAGATGATGCTATCAAACAATCGGCTTCTATTTCGGCAGAAGAAACATTGAATGCGCCACTTTCAGGTAATATTTTTAAAGTACTTGTTAGTGAAGGTGATGCTGTTGAAGCAGGTGATGTTGTTATTATCATGGAAGCAATGAAAATGGAAACCGAGATTCGCGCAGTAAATGCGGGAGTTATTACTAGTTTGCATACCAAAGAAGGTGACTCTGTTGCTGTTGGTGATGCATTACTTAGCTTTTCGTAGAGGATCTTATGGATTCATTAATTAAACTATGGGAATCAACTGCTTTAGCTAACTTTGAGTTAGGGCAGGTTATCATGATGTTAGTTGGTTGTCTTTTACTCTATCTAGCGATAGCAAAAAACTTTGAGCCATTATTGTTATTGCCAATGGGGTTTGGTGCAATATTAACGAATATTCCTGTAGCTGGTTTTTCTGAAGTGGGTGGCTTACTTCATTATATTTATTATGCGGGTATAGACACGGGAATATTTCCCCTGATTATCTTTATGGGGGTTGGTGCTATGACTGACTTTGGCGCTTTGATCGCCAACCCCAAAACTTTGCTTTTAGGTGCGTCTGCGCAGTTTGGGATCTTTGCCACGTTATTTGGCGCTATTGCTCTCAATGCAGTGCCAGGAATAGAGTTTACTTTAAAAGATGCTTCTGCCATTGCTATTATTGGTGGTGCCGATGGTCCAACCGCTATATTTTTAGCGTCTAAATTGGCACCTGAACTACTTGGAGCGATTGCCGTTGCGGCCTATTCATATATGGCGTTGGTACCAATTATACAGCCACCCATTATGAAAGCATTAACAACAGAAGATGAACGAAAAATTGAAATGGCTCAACTTCGTCCTGTTACAAAAGTAGAAAAAATTATTTTTCCACTTGGCGTTTTGTTAATGACTATTTTCTTTTTACCGTCAGCAACACCATTAGTTGGTATGTTCTGTTTGGGTAATTTAATGCGCGAATCGGGTGTGGTTGATCGGTTAAGTACCACAGCTCAAAATGAGTTAATTAATATTACGACTATCTTCTTAGGTCTAGGTGTTGGCTCAAAGTTAAGTGCACATGCGTTTCTTAATGTTCAAACATTAGGTATTTTAGCACTGGGTGCTGTTGCCTTCTCAATTGGTACTGCTTCAGGTGTATTAATGGCGAAGCTAATGAATAAATTTTCAAAGGATAAAGTAAACCCATTAATTGGCGCTGCAGGTGTATCTGCAGTACCAATGGCAGCACGTGTTGCTAATAAAGTAGGCTTAGAGGCTAATCCTCATAACTTTTTACTTATGCATGCAATGGGGCCTAATGTTGCTGGTGTACTTGGTTCAGCTGTTGCGGCGGGTATTTTACTTGCGTTGGTAGGTGGGTAGTTCGCTAGCAATTTTTTAGATTGTTTGATTTATCCCAAACGCTGAGCTTGTCTCAGCGTTTTTTTTTGCATTATCTCGTTTTTTAATTTAGTTTAAGCCGCTAAAACTCTTCCTAAGTTACGTTCTTTTATAGCAAAATACGCACTGTTTTTAATAAAGAACTAAGGGCAAACACGTAGAGAAAATACGTGTGTTCGCCGATTTTAACTAGACGACTAATTCAATATTGTATGCCTTGCACTAAGTTTGATGGTTTCTAAAAATAATTAAACTCATCTAAGTTTCAACAAAAAAGGTAACAATAATGAAAAATATAATTAAGTCCGGTTTGATGTTGACAGCATTGGTATCAGCTCCTTCTTTTGCAGGGTATACATTTGATTTAACCAATGAAGATAAAATTACTTTCGGGGGCTTTATTAAAGCCGACGTGCGTAGCATAAGTGGAGATGTTAGTTCGCCCGCAACAAATAATGATTACTGGATTGGTGTTGCTGCTGTCACTGATGATATTTCAACAACTAAATTTACAGTCAATGAAACTCGTTTTAATGCTAAATATGTTCATGGCGAAGTTACAGGGTTTATTGAATTAGATTTCTACGGTGGTGGGGGTAATCAAATTATTTCTAACTCATCTAATCCAAGATTACGTCATGCGTTTATTAAATACAAAAATATAACCGTGGGTCAAACTTGGACCACTTTTATGAATACCAGTGCTTTAGCTGAAGCTGCCGATTTTGGTGGACCATTAGTTGCTTCTTCATTTATTAGACAGGGTCAAATTCGTTACACCAATGGCGGTTTACAAATATCTGTAGAAAATCCTCACTCTGATTTAGGTGATAGTAGCCAAGATTCAATACCTGATTTTATTGCAAAATATACGTTTAAAGGTGATTGGGGGAATGTTTCTGTCGCTGGTGTAGCACGACAAATAAACACGCTTGGTGGCGATACTGAATCAGCCCTTGGTTATGGTGTTGCAGGTCGGATTAAAACATTTGGCAAGGATGATTTTCGATTCCAAGTACATGGTGGCAATACCGGTCGCTATGTTAGTGTGCTTGTTGCTCGGGATTTAGTGGGTGAAGAAATAGAAGAATCAACCTCAATTATGGCTGCTTACCGTCATTTTTGGACAAACGATATGCGCTCAACAGTATATTACGGTAGTACTGATGCTGACATCGCAGGTACTAAGCATAATCATGTCGCGGTGAACCTTTTTAAAGATATAACCAAACAACTTTCTTTTGGTATTGAAGCTGGCAAATTTGAAATGAATGAAGTGGATAAAAGTTCAAATTATCTACAGTTATCAGCAAAATACGTTTTATAACTTGCCATTAATCACTAGGAGAAAGCAATGAAAAAATTATCATTATTAATCACTAGCGTATTAGTCGTGAGTAGTTTTTCTGGTGTAGCGATGGCAGAAAAAAAGGTGCTTCTTAAAACGCCTATTTATTATAACTCAGTATTACCAAGCTTAGGTTCAACAATAAAATATGTCTCTGACAATATTCAAACATTAAGCGGTAATAGTTTGAAAATGAAAGTTTATGAGCCTAATAAGTTAGTCAATCCAAAAGAAATACTTGATGCGGTATCAACAGGTAAAGTGCAAGCGGGTTATGCAACTGCAGCAAATTGGGGAGGCAAAATTCCAGCTGCGAGATTATTTTCATCTATACCGTTTGGTCCTGAAGCGCCAGAGTATTTGGCTTGGTTTTATCATGGTAATGGCAATAAGCTTCATCAAGCGTTGTATGACGATAATAATTTGAATGTAAAAGTTCAAGTGTGCGGTATTCTTGCGCCAGAAACCTCTGGTTGGTTTAAAGATGAAATCAATAAACCAGAAGATTTAAAAGGATTAAAAATGCGCTTCTTTGGGTTAGGTGCCTTAGTTATGGAAAAGTTGGGCGTTAGTACTGTAGGCTTACCAGGAGGCGAAATTTTTCCTGCTATAGAAAAAGGGGTTATTGATGCAACCGAGTTTTCCATGCCCATTGTTGATCAACGTATTGGCTTGAAAAAGTTATTAAAATATAACTATTTTCCTGGCTGGCATCAACAAGCGACGATTATGGAGCTGATAATTAATAAAGATACATGGAAAAGTATGAGCGCACGCCAACAGTCTACTATTGAACATTTATGTAAATCAGCCACTTTAGAGGCAATTGCGCTGGGCGAGGCGATACAAGCGCCTGTGATGAAACAGAACCTAGAAGATGGTGTTGTGAATAAGTACTGGACGCCTGAAATGCTAACAACTTTTCAATCTAAATGGGATGAGGTGATTAATGAGCAATCAGCTGCTGATCCTGCTTTTAAGAAAATTTATAACGATTTAGCTCAGTTCCGTAAGACCTATGATTTATGGGAAGCAAACGCTTTTTTACCGCGTCCTAAACCAAGTATTTAACACTTGCTTTATTGGTGTTCATATTCCTGTATCTACCCAACCTAGGGCTTTTGGCTCTAGGTTTTTTACTGAATTAGGAGAATCGTATGACTGATTCATCTTCTCAATCCCTTGGTGTAATTTCTAGTTTTTTTCACAAAACAGCGGATGTTTTTGAGTCAATCATTTTAAAAGTGTCGGCTGTTTGTTGTTGGTCATCGGCGCTATTAATTGCTGTAATTATTTGTAATGTCATATTGCGTTACGGTTTTCAAAATGGACTAATTATATTTGAAGAAATTCAATGGCACTTGTATGCCATAGGCATTATGTTTGGGTTGTCTTATGCCGAAATAACAAACTCTCAGGTGAGGGTCGATGTGGTTGCTTCCATGTTAAAGACTAGAACAGTGCTGAAGTGGGAAATATTTGGCGCTATCATTTTTGTTTTTCCAACCATCTTTGTTATTTTATTCAATAGTGTTGATTATGTTGCTAATTCATACATGCTAGGCGAAAGTTCATCGTCTCCTTTAGGAATGCCGTTTCGTTGGGTAATTAAGTCTGCAATACCTGCAAGTTTCATTTTACTTGGCATGGCCGTACTTGCCCGTATGTTCCGAAATATCATAACCTTAACTCAGAAGGAGACATAATCATGGATTTTAATGAAATTCTCGTTATCAGCATGTTTTTGACCTTTATCGTCTTTTTATTTACAGGTATTCCTATTGCCTATGTATTAGCGGGAGTAGGTATTCTTTTTGGTGGTATTGGTTATCTTTCAGATATTCATATGGATACCTTCACCGGGTTAGATCTCAATGTATTAGGGTTAGTGGTATCACGCATCTTTTCCTTAATGGAAAACTGGGTGTTAGTTGCATTACCTATGTTTATTTTTATGGGATTAATGTTAGATAAATCAGGTGTTGCTCAACGAATGATGATGGCGATGCAAGAATTATTTGGTCGAGTGCGTGGTGGTTTAGGCATAACTGTTACATTGATTGGTATTATTTTAGCGGCTTCAACGGGCATTATTGGTGCGTCTGTTGTATTGCTTGGTTTATTATCAATTCCCGCCATGATGAAGCAAAATTATTCTAAAACATTTGCTACGGGTATTGTTTGTAGTGCTGGTTGTTTAGGTATTTTAATTCCGCCTAGTATTATGCTTGTTATTATGGCTGATCAACTTGCGTTATCAGTAGGGGATTTATTTACCGCTGCAGTATTTCCAGGCTTAATGTTAGGTGTGGTATATCTAGCTTATATTTTGGGCTTGTCATATTTTAAGCCAGAAGTAGCACCAGCCCCAGAAGATCGTAGGCCGCTCACATTTAATGTTCTAAAAGAAGTTTTTCATGCAATTTTTCCTCCTATTGTGCTTATTATTGCGGTATTAGGGTCTATTTTTGCAGGGGTTGCTACACCTACAGAAGCCAGTGGTGTTGGTGCGTTAGGCGCTACATTGTTAGCACTTTATAATAAAAAGCTGAGTTTTAAGGTGTTTCATGGTGTTTTAATGTCATCATACAAAACTACCGCTTATATCTTTGCTATTTTTATTGGGGCAACGGTTTTTTCTCTAGTATTACGCGAACTTGGCGGTGATGAATTTATCTCGGACATGTTAACTGGGTTACCTTTCGGTTCATTTGGCATTTTGTTAGTGATTCTCGGTGTTGTGTTTTTACTGGGTTTTTTACTTGATTGGATTGAAATAACCTTAATTGTTTTACCATTACTAGCACCTGTTATTGCGGGTTTAGATTTTGGTATTGGTGCTGTTAATGGCTTAGATCAACCTGTTTTGGTCTGGTTTGTTATGTTGATTGCAGTTACGTTACAAACATCCTTTTTAACACCGCCTGTTGGTTTTGCGCTGTTTTATTTGAAGGGAGTATGTCCGCCAGAAATCAAACTGACCGATATTTATAAAGGGGTTGTTCCTTTTATTATATTACAGCTATTAGGGCTAGGGGCTTTGATTCTGTTTCCTGAAGTTGCACTTTGGCTACCGTCAGCGGTTTATGGTAAATAATAACGATTTTCGTTTGTATAAAATTTAACATAAAAGGGCCTTATTGTAAGTTCATTATTACTTTAAGGCGCTGTTTTTATTTAAATAAAAATATTAAAATATTTAAACATTTACTTACATATTACTAATTCTGTACTATGTTTAATAATAGTAGTTAAATCCTTTTATTCAGGTATCGCCATGTTCAAATCACTTAGAGCTCAAATTTATTCTCTTGCTTTTATTCCTTTTTTTATTGTCGCTATTTTAGGGATTTTTTTAGAATTTAATGCCCTTCATAGCTTTGGTAATGATGTGAGTAAATTAACCGAAGATTCAATATTAACTGTTGAAAAATCACGTTTGAAATCTATAGTAGATTCTGCAGAATCACTTATCCAACCTTATATAGATAAGCCTGGTACTGAAGGTTATGATGAAGCATTAAAGTTGTTATCAAATTTAAAATTTGATGAAGGCACTGGTTATATATTTGCGTATAAAGATGATGGTGAAAGGGTGCTGATGGGAAGTAATCCAGCAAATGTTGGTGAAAATTATTGGGATCTGCAAGATAAACAAGGCCAGTTTATTATTCGTGATCTAGTAAATGTAGGTAAACAAGGAGGGGGATTTTATACTTATTGGTACCCTAAGCCAAACGAAAGCGAAGCGTCGCCCAAGTACAGCTATGCTATTTATATCAGTAAGTGGAATTTGATGTTAGGTACGGGATTTTATATTGACTCAGTAGATAAAGTCATGGCGACTATTGATGAGTCTATTGCCAATTCGCAAGGAAATAATTTGACTAATAGTATGGTTACTACGGTAATTGTTGCGATTATTGTTGCCTTTATTGTAACTTTTGCAATTAAACTCATTTATAGAGGTCTTAAAAATTTGTCGTCTTCTGTTGAGGCATTAGCTAATGGTGAAGGCGATTTAACGCAAACTATTGTTAATAGCCCAATTGATATATTGAATAATATTGCGAATGACTTTAATCATTTTTTAAGATCATTAGGCAGTGATGTTCGTAATATTAAACACACCAGTGAAGAATTGTCTGAAATGGCGGTGCAGTCAACTGAGCGACAACGTAACCTTGAGCATTCTTCTGAGCAACAAAAACAAGAAACAACGCAAGTCGCTACAGCGGTTGAAGAAATGGCCTCAACTTCAGCAGAAATAGCTAATATAGCTGAAGTGACTCGTGCATCGGCAGAAAATGCTGAAAAAGAAATGCAAGATGTGTTGTTGCAAGTGGAATCTTCAAACCAGCGAATGGATGAGCTGAATGCGTTACTTGAAAATGTTGAGCAGTCAGTGCAAGAGTTGGGTGGTAATGTTGAGTCAATTAACTCTGTACTTGGTGTTATTCAAGGGATTTCAGAGCAAACTAATTTGTTAGCATTAAATGCCGCAATTGAAGCCGCGCGTGCTGGTGAACAAGGGCGTGGTTTTGCCGTGGTTGCAGATGAGGTTCGTACTTTAGCGCAAAGATCTCAACAAAGTACCATTGAAATTTCAGATATTTTAGAAAGTTTGAAAACGAGTTCACATCGTACTATTGCTGATATGGGGGAGTCTGCTAATAAACGAACAGCTGTTTCTGATGCTATGTCAACCATTCGTGGTCTTATTGACTCAACGTCAGACTCCATAAAGCAATTAACTGAAATGAATATCCAAGTGTCTACTGCAGCTACTGAACAATCAATGGTGGCGAGTCAAATAGCGCAAAGTATCAGTGGTATTGCTGATCTTGCAGAGGATATTGGTGTAGGCTCTTCTATCTCGCGTGAAAAATTTGAAGAGCTTGAAATACTATCTATTGAGTTACATAAGGTATCGGATAAGTTTATTGTTTAGTTAGTTTTATAGGAGTGAGCCATATCAGTTTGACGATATGGCATCGCTTATTAATTATTTGCTGATAATATTAAATATGATTTTTAGGAAGGGATCTTATGTCTTTTCTACCTATCTAATCCGTAGTCAATAGCATAACGCATTAACCCTAGGGTTGAGTCAATGCCCAGTTTTTGTTTGATATTACGCTTATGGGTTTCAACAGTACGTACGCTGACATTAAGCTCTTGAGCGATACGTTTATTATTGAGGCCACGGGAAATAAGCCTTAATACGAGTTGCTCGCGTCTAGTGACAATGCCTCGTTGTTCACCAGCAATTTCTTTTGTTAGAATTTCTGTTACTTCAGCACTAAAATAATGCTTACCTGAAATAATTATTTTAATTGCGTCTATTAATTCATTACCTGGAACATCTTTTAAAATATATCCATCTGCTCCATAACGCATGGCTCCTAAAATATATTCTTTGTTATCATGCATACTGAGCATGAGTACTTTGCAGTCAAGGTTTTGTTCTTTAATTAGTTCAAGCACGTACATACCATCCATTTCTGGCATATTGATATCCATTAATACAATATCAAAGGCGTTGCTTTTTATCAGTGTTAGCGCTTGTTTACCATTTTCTGCTTCAGCAGCTACATCAATCTCTTCATCTAGGCTTAATCTATGCTTTAATCCCTCGCGAAAGAGAGGATGATCGTCAACCAGTAGTATCTTAATCATGCTCATCACCTTTAATTGGTTTTTCACTGGCGTTATTGGCTATATAACGTAATTGTGCTTGCGGTATTCTAGCAATCACTGTGGTGCCACTTTTTTCTGAATTAACAATCAAATTACCATGATAAAATTTTAGTCTTTCTTTCATATTGCGTAAGCCAATGCCTTGATGAACTTTTGTTTGTTTATCCATCTTTTTATCAGAAATTTTATCGTAGTCTTGATAATCAAAACCTTGGCCATTATCAATAATTTCTAATACTAACCACCCTGGCAATAACTTTAAAGTGATATTTACTTTTGATG
Source organism: uncultured Colwellia sp. (assembly GCA_965305135.1). Lineage (GTDB taxonomy): Bacteria > Pseudomonadota > Gammaproteobacteria > Enterobacterales > Alteromonadaceae > Colwellia. The sequence goes on along the minus strand of CBDLPA010000020.1, from coordinate 44,327 downwards.
CATTGGCATGGCGTTCAATGTTGGTTAATGATTCTTGGGCAATGCGATATAATGCTGCTTTAACTTCTGTTGATAATACATTGCGAATAGATAAGCGCTCTACTTTCACTTTAATGCCTGTTCGTCTAGAGAAATCTCTGCCGAGTTCTTCTATGGCGGCGCCTAAGCCATAGTCTTCTAATAATCCAGGATGCAGTTGGTGTGAAATAGCACGAATATCCCCCATTATTTTACAAATAAGCTCCATGCTGCGATTCATTTCATTACTGGAATCATCATTGTTCTGTTGTTTTAGTTGTGCTGTTTCTAAAGAAAACCTTGCAGCAGCAATGGTTTGGCTTATACCATCATGTAGTTCTCTTGAAACGCGTTTACACTCTTCTTCTTGGGTTTGAAATATACGTTCATTCAACTCACGTAATTTTCGATTTGCCATTTTTTTTTCACTAAAGCGAATAAATTGCCCCGAAAAGAAAATAGCGATAACCGCCACTAAACCAATAATGAGTGTCAAAATTGAGGTATTTTGAATATGCTTACTAATGGAGGCATTTAATTGTGCTATTTCTTCATCAATATCGTCAATATACACACCCGTACCTATCATCCATTGCCAATCATTTAACGCGCGTGAATAGCCTATTTTTTTACCCACGCCATCCCCTTTTGACGGTTGGTAGAATACATAATTGAGATAGCCTCCGCCTTCTTTAGCTGTTTTAACGAGGCCTTTAATAAGTTTTACGCCGTTTCTATCTTCAAGATCTATCCAATTTTTACCAATGCGTGATTGTTGCTCGGGTAAAACGAGTGCGGTACCGTCAAAATTGTAAGCGAAAAAATAGCCATCTTTACCAAAACGCATATTAGACAATATTTCTTTAACTAAGGTTTGTGCTTGTTGTTTATCTAAGTTTTTGTTTTGATATATATATTCAGTTGCTCCTTCAGCAAGTGATACATAATTGCGTAACTCTTCTTTACGGTGTTTAATAACGCTATGGCGATATTCAGCTACAGTTTGTTGAGAAAGTGACTTGTATTGTACTTGAGTAACAAATAATACTGCGGAGAGTGCCAATAATAATGGGACTATAGTAACTAATTGTAATTTTAAGTTTATATTCACTTATGCCCCTTGTTTAACGATAAGCCGAATTAAGCAGACTCTTTTTCTGTTGTTGCTTTATCAACCAAATAAAGAATTGATTGGTAATCAATTCCAGCATGATGGGATAAACCTATTTCACAGGTTCTACTATTACTATAGCCAGTTTTACAATTCTTAGGTACTTGTGCTTTTAATGGTGCAAGTGCATTTTTATTTAACTCAGGCGTGGTAAAGCCCTTATCGCCTGCAAAACCACAGCATTGTATATGCTCTGGTTTTATTACTTGTGTACTACAACGCTCAGCGAGTTGTTGCATTTTATCGGCTAAGCCCATTTTTTGGCTAGTACAAGTAACATGCAACATAACGGGTTCATTTATTGGGGTAAAGTTCAAATAATTGATTAATACATCTTCAATAAAACCAACTGGCTCAAATAGTGATAAGCCTAACACTTTTTCTTTGTTTTCTAGCAGCATAGCTTTGCATGGACTTGTATCAATAAGAATAGGATATTTTCCTTCATCACTTAAGTCTCTTAATTTGCTTAACAAAGCGCTGCTTTTTTGATTTGCTTGAGTGAACATGCCCTTACTATTAAACGGCATACCGCAACATTCACCTGTAAGATCAGGGCTGATAACATCAAAGCCAGCTTTTTCAATTAATGAAAAGGTAACTTCTGTTAATGAACGTTGATCCGTTGCTGTAATTGACTGCCCCATACTTCGGCTTGCACAGCTGGGTATATAAACGACTTTTGGGCGCAAAGGTGAGCTATATGAAGCCGTTTTTTTGGGATGATAAATTGCTTTTTGGGGTAAATATTTACTCCACAGCGGGATTTTATTTGCAGATAGTTTTCTGATTGTACCTGTTAAACCGGCCATTACCGTACTACCTAAGACACGATGACTAAAACCAGCAATAGCTAAAGAGCCGCGTGTTATTTTCTCAACGGTAGCAAAGTTATTGGATAACATCTTAGCCACACCTTGATAACCTTGATTATTATCATGACGTAAGTCCCTAATGAGATCGCCAGTATTTATACCAACAGGGCAACGTTCTGCACATAAACCTGTGGCTGCACAAGTATCTATACCTGAATAAGTAAACTCTTTTTGAAGATCGGCTAATAATTTAGGATTTTCATTACTCGCTTTAAGGCGACTGATTTCTCTAAAGCTGGTAATGCGTTGTCGAGGGGTAAAGCTTAAACCATTTGAAGGGCAAACAGGTTCACAAAAACCACATTCTATACATTTATCAATAATTTCATCTGCTGCTGGTAGTGCTTTTAAATGTTTAATGTGGGCATGAGCATCATCATTAATAATAACACCCGGGTTAAGTAATTGTTTTGGATCGAACAAATGCTTTATTTGTCGCATTAACTCCATTCCTTGCTTGCCCCATTCTAACTCAACAAAAGGAGCCATATTTCGTCCAGTACCATGTTCTGCTTTTAATGAGCCTTGATAGTCAACCGCAACGAGTTGACATACATCATCCATAAAGGCTTGGTAACGGTTAATTTCTGCTTGTGTTGAAAAGTTTTGTGTGAAAACAAAATGCAAATTTCCCTCTAGGGCATGACCAAAAATTATAGCCTCATCGTAATGGTATTTTGTAAAAAGTGTTTGAAGGTCGGCAACACCATCAGCGAGTTTTTCGACAGGAAAAGCAACATCTTCAATGATAACCGTAGTTCCTGTTTCACGAACAGCACCAACCGCAGGAAACGTACCTTTTCTTATCGCCCATAATTGGGAATACTCACTAGCAATATCAGTAAATTTTATCGCATTAGTTTGCTGAAAGGTTGAAAGTAATGATTCGAGCTCAGTTACTTGTTGTTCTAACTGGTCAGCATTAGCTGCGCGTGTTTCAATTAATAAAGCACCAACATTTTCATCTAGTGTTTTGATAAAGTCAGGTAAACCATCCATATCACTAACAGAAGCTAAAGCGCGTCTGTCCATTAGTTCAACAGCAGCAACGTTAGCATTTGCGAGTGCTGAAACAGCAAGACAAGTGGTTTGTATATCAGGAAAAAACACCAATGACGAGGCACGGTATTTGTGCTCAATCACCGTGTTATAAGTGATTGAGGAAATAAACCCTAACGTGCCCTCAGATCCAATCATTAAATGGGCAAGAATATCAATAGGATCATCAAAATCTATTAACGAATTAATAGCATACCCCGTAGTGTTTTTAAGTCGATATTTGTGGCTAATTAGCTGATGTAATTCTGAATTAGCACGCGTTTTCAACGCTAATGTATTTAAATCATTTAGCAGGTTGGCATGTGTTATTTTAAAGTTATCAATGCTAGTTTGATCTGCTGTATCTAAAACAGAACCATCATGTAAAACAATTTTTATGCTGTCTAAGGTATGGTAACTATTTTGCGCTACACCACAGCACATACCACTAGCATTATTGGCTGCAATACCTGCTACTTTGCATGTATTTATCGACGCTGGATCAGGCCCAATTTTACGCCCATAAGGCAGTAAATATTTATTCGCATCAGCGCCAATAACACCAGGACCTAATTTTATTTTAAGTCCTAAATCTAATATTTCATAGTCTCGCCAGCGAGTGGTTAACATAATCAAAATGGATTCGGATTGTGCTTGCCCTGATAGGCTTGTGCCCGCTGCTCTAAAAGTGACCGCGAGGTTTGCCATAGCAGATTCTTTTAAAACTGTGACAACCTCTTCTTCGGTATCTAACATCAAAACAATTTGTGGTACTAACCGATAAAAACTGGCATCAACACCAAAGGCTAATCGTTTGGCGTAACTAGTAATAATACGTTCTTTAGGTAGAAGCTGAGCTAATTTAATAGCTAAATTCTGATACTGCGGTAATAACATTATAAATTCTCTCATTAACTATTTAACCTGAACTCGGCTTAACAAATGCTTCTCTAGCAGCTATTTTTCCTTACTTGTGCGTTAAATTTACTTGCAATAGGCCAGCTATTGACGCGAAATTTGCCTTGAATTAAGAAAAACTATCAAGCTAGAGATATATCAAAATAATTTTTACTGGTATTTCAATTTGTTAACTATCTCTTAAACCGAGTTCAGGTTATTTAAACGTTGAACATCAGCTCTTCGTAAACACATTGTATTCTATAAAGTTTTAAATAAAACTAATAAGCTTATTAAAAGTTCTACACTATTACATTTTTTGTCTAGGTAATATCGGTAAATATACGTATTTTTTCTACGTGTTTACCCTTAGTTTTTTATTTTATTTCTTTTAGTTTGAACTGATTATTTTTTGCGTCTTGGTATGGCTTAAGTATAATACAAAGTTCATTATCTCTTTGGCTTCTTCACTATATTATGAAAAACACTTCTATTATATGCATTGTGCTACTGTTTTTAACTGCTTGTTCTACTTCTTCTACAGGCCGCAAGCAAGTGTCACTTTATTCTGATGATGAATTAAATCATATGGGAATAACTTCATTTGAACAGATGAAAAAAGAAATTCCTATTAGTAAAGACAAAGCAACGAATGATTTTGTACTTTGTGTTGCGAAGGCTATTACAACCAATGTGCCAGAATCTGCGCATCAAGGTGATTGGGAAGTGGTTGTTTTTGATTCTGAACAAGTTAATGCGTTTGCTTTACCAGGTGGTAAAATAGGGGTTTATACAGGTATTTTAAATGTTACCGAGAACCAAGACCAACTAGCGGCCATTATGGGGCATGAAGTAGGCCATGTGCTTGAGCATCATTCTAATGAACGATTATCGGCTGATAAGCTGTCAAATGTTGGGTTGGCCGTTGCAGCGTTAGCAATAGGCGCTAGCGAAGTAGAAAATAAAGGCCTTTGGGTTGCGGGCTTAGGCATAGGCGTTCAATATGGTTTGATTATGCCTTATAGCCGTTCTCATGAAAGCGAAGCAGATATTGTTGGTCAAGACTTAATGGCTCATTCTGGATTTGATCCACAAGCCAGTGTTCAACTATGGCAAAACATGGCTAAGTTGAGCGAAACTTCGCCACCTGAATTTATGTCTACACATCCCTCAAATGAAACACGTATTAAACAGCTAAATAATCACTTGACTGTATCTCAACCCTATTATTTGACTACAAAACAAAGAGGCAGTCCTCCCCAGTGTGTAAAGCCGAAAGTGATTCCTAAACCGCCAGTAAAAACTAGCAAGTAATATTTTTTACCCTATACCCAAACCACCTCAAGATGCAGAATTCAGCTGGAATTAGAAGCGAGCATTTTGAGATGGTTTGGGTATATACAACACGTATTCATCGCGTGTTTTTATGTTATGGATGTAATTTGAAGTTTGTCCACTGATTGTCTTGTTTTTCAAAACATACTCTATCGTGTAATCGGTTTGCTCTACCTTGCCAGAATTCGATATAGGTTGGTTTTACTCGCCACCCACCCCAAAAATCTGGATGAGGTACTTCGCCTTGGGCGTATTGTTGACTAAATTGTGCCATACGATCTTTTAATTCATTGTCGTGCAATAGCTTTTGGCTTTGTTTTGAGGCCCAAGCACCAATTTGGCTGCCTCGATCTCGACTATGAAAGTAATCAGCGGACTCTTGCTGACTTACTTTTTCAACAATACCTTCTATACGTATTTGTCTCTGCAGTACATTCCAATGAAACAGTAAAGCGACCTTGTTATTTTCTGATAATTCATGACTTTTACGGCTGCCATAGTTAGTGAAAAATACAAAACCTTGTTCATCAAAATGTTTTAGTAACACCATACGAGAACTTGGTTGCCCGTCAATGCTACAACTACTTACAGATACAGCCTCTGGTAGTAATATACCTGACTTGTTTGCCTCTTCAAACCATTGTTTAAATAAAGGGAATGGATTTGAGTGACTAGGGATTTTGGGTAGGGGTAATGCAACACCTTGACCAAAAGTTAATAGGCATCGCAGTTTTTCAAATAAAGTCATAAGATTAATGCTGGAACAAAAAGGTATGTTATTTTAGCAGTATCTTAATTAAAGAAAAGTGATAGTTATTAGATATATGATATAAAAGTTACTCGCTATCACTTTATGTAGTTTTTTATGAACGCTCAGTTAACCGAGCGTTCTAAATAGGGATAACTCAGAGAGTATTACCAGTCATTTTCATCGTCAAAAAGCTCTTTTAGTCTTTTCATCTCCATCAGTTCATCTATTCGTTTACGAGCAAGTATATTTTTTTGTGCTTGCTCCTTACTATTTTTTCCCGTTAATTCTAGCGACTCTAAATCGTCCTCTTGATCTTCCGTATCATCTTCTTCATCAATGTCATCTAAAAAGTCATCATCATTTACCATTGTCTTACTCTTAAAAAAATTATCTAATCGATATCAAGATAAGGAAGAAATAATACATTTTCAAACAATTTTCAACATTGTTTTTATTTTATTTTATTGGTGTAGGCTTGATAGCTTGATAAACTATTGTCTATAAAGAATTAATTTTTAGAACAACTTTGATATGCAAAATAAAGAATTTTATTTTTGGTTTACTCGTTACCAGCAACAAGCGCAAATATTAAACGAGCGACGTTTAATTGTGCTTGTTGGTGAAAATGCTTGGAGCACTACTTTATTAAAATCGATTGATACTGATGGTAGTCATCTTGAGAAAGTAAATCGAAAAACTTGGTTGGTTTATGGGGAAAGTGAGTATTTAAAAGCTAATATTTCAAAACAACGTTTTCGAGACAAATTAGGTAGTGAAAGTCATTTTGTTGTTTTTCAAGATAAAAACTTGTCTATTGATGCTGTTGCAGGCTTATCAGGAACATTAGTGGCTGGTGGTGTTTTTTTTCTGTTAATTGATGACTTATCTCAATTAACAGAAAGTCTTTTTTATCAACGTTTTTTTCAGCAACTAAGTGCTTTCTCACAACATGTTGTTATTAACCAAAGCAAGTTTACGCTACCTAACTTAACTGCTACTCGCACTCCTTCGCTACTTGCTAAATCTCAGGTGACGTTACCATATAACTGTTTAACTCAGGAGCAAGTTGTAGCCGTTGATGCGATAATTAAAGTCTTTAAGGGAAAAAGAAATAGACCACTTATTTTGACTGCTGATAGAGGGCGAGGAAAATCATCAGCATTGGCGATTGCGTGTGGGCATGTGTTAAATTCAGCTACAAAAGATAATATGCTAAGAATAGTCATTACGGCGATTGACCTAAGTTCATTATCAGTATTTTTTCGTCAGTTGACGATTAGTTTGCCAGCAGGCAAATTTCAACGGAATAAGTTCACTGTTGATTACGGGGTAGTAGAATTTATTCCTATTGATCAATTGCTTAAAGTAAAGTTGGCGGCTAGCTTGGTGTTAGTAGATGAAGCCGCCGCTATGCCTATTTATTTGTTAGAAGCGTTGTTGGTTAATTATTCTCGATTAGTGTTTTCCAGTACTATTCATGGATATGAAGGGGCAGGGCGTGGTTTTACATTAAAATTTCAGAAAACCTTAGCCCAGAAATACCCTCAATGGCGAAATTTGCATTTAAATGAGCCTATTCGTTGGCGTATTAATGACCCACTTGAAGCGTTAGTGTTTGAATCTTGTTTGTTAAATGCTGAATTGCCAACATTGCCTGATGATGTGAAGCAACAACCCTCGTCAATATTATCATTTAAACATTTCAGTGCCACTGAACTAGCTCAAGATGAAGTATTATTGAAGCAAGTGATTGCCGTGTTGGTTACTGCACACTATCAAACTAAGCCAAGTGATGTAAGAATGTTATTAGATAATAAACAAATGCAACTTGTATGCTTATTAGCTCATGAGAATAAAAAACAATATGTTATTGCTGTAGCATTATTGATTAATGAAGGACGCATGAGTGATGATATTCTTGAAGCACAAACGATTAGTGCGGTGAGTCATGGGAAAAGACGTTTAAAAAATCATTTTGTTCCGCAATCTTTATTAACCCAGTGCGGTATCAAACAGGCTTTTGATTTTTATTATATGCGTGTGATGCGTATTGCTGTTCATCCTCAATTACAGCAGCAAGGTATTGGCACTAAATTTTTAAATAAAGTGATAAAATTTTCAGTAGATCAAGGAGCAGATTTTATAGCATCAAGTTTTGGAGCAACGCAAGTATTACTCTCGTTTTGGTTAAAAAATGATTTTCAAATAGCACGTATAGGGTTTAGTAAAGATAAAGCTAGTGGTGAGCAATCGGCGTTGGTGCTAAAAGCACTTTCAAGTTCAGGCCAAACAGCGCTAACAGACATTAATGCAGAATTTTACCGAAGCTTTGACTATTTACTGGTAGAAGAATATAAAGGGTTAGCGGCGGAATTAGTACAACTCATTTTACAACATTGTCCATTAGAAGCATGTACAGCATTAAGTGCACGTGATCACGCGAATATTGAGGCATTTGCACTAGGTTACAGGCAGTATTCAAGTTGCGTATTTAGCTTGCATTTATGGTTAAAATACCAATTGAGTAGCTTAAAAGTATCGAAACAATTAAATCTATCAGTTTTAATCAGCCGTATTATGCAAAAACATACTATTACTGAGGTATGTAATATGTATGGCCTTACCGGCAAAAAAGAGCTGGAAGCAGTGCTAAGTTCAAAAATAAGCCAATTGTTAACGTCTTAATGTTTAGCTTGCCATCGCCAAAACTTTTTCATTACTAAATAATCACAACGTTTTTCACCACAAAAGTTCATATCATCATGGTGCAATAGTCGCCCTAAATAGTAATTAATAATTTTGGCCAATCCAGAAGACGGGTTTTCTTTATAGGTGGTAATTAAAATGATTAACCAATTTTCAAGCTGTAAAAACTCAGAAGAAGCTTTTAGGCACATAAATATGTCTCCGAATGGTTGATATTATTTGTGCTTGTTACTAATAATATTTGCCAAAGTACACGTTTAGCTGTTGTGTTTAAACATTTACAATCACCACCATGAAGCACGCCAGATTGAAGCAATTGTTTAAGAATAGTGCTTGGTAATTCAAGTTGAACCATTGATGTATCTCTAGTAGAACTAGGTATTTTAGTTTTCATGAACTTTTCTCCTTAAAAGTATTTATTCATTCCGTATAAAATAAATCATCAACCAAACAAATGCAAATGATTATTATTACTATTTGTGAAAATGTAATGTTTTTTTATTTAAGTAAAGTACAATGTCGGAAAGTCGGTCTATTAGGATTGTTAATACATGAGTATTGCCATTTGTGTTAATACGTTAATCAAACAATATAAAGACGTTATTGCGGTTAATAATATTAGCTTTAATGTTAATCAAGGGCACTGTTTTGGGCTTCTAGGCCCTAATGGTGCAGGTAAAACAACAACTATTGAGATTATGGAAGGAATCATTAAAGCGAGCTCTGGTTCTGTGGTATATCAACATAATAATAAAGAAGTAGACCACAATATATCTCAGCAAATAGGTATTCAATTTCAGCATACTGCTTTACAAGATTTTTTAACGGTTAAAGAAACACTAAATTTATTTGCTTCATTTTATCAAGAAACTTTGCCGCAAGAGCAGCTGATAGAGCTTTGTGATTTGAGTAGTTTTTTAGATCGAGATAATCGTTTATTATCTGGTGGACAAAGACAACGGTTATTACTGGCTTTAGCCTTAATTAATAACCCTGAAATAATCTTTTTAGATGAGCCTACAACAGGTTTAGATCCTCATGCTAGACGTAATTTTTGGCAATTAATTAAAAATATAAAAGCTCAAAACAAAACCATTGTTCTCACAACACATTATATGGATGAAGCAGAACAGCTTTGTGATGATATTGTTATTATGGATCAAGGGAAAGTAATTGAATCGGGCACTCCACATGAGTTATTGAGTAAACATTTTAAAAATGTTTTTATATATTTACCAGTACAACAAGTTCCCTCTAAACTAGTTGAGGAAAATCAATGGCAAGTATTGTCAAATAGAGTAGAAATTACCACAAATAATGTTGAGAAAACACTAGCGATGTTAATGGAGCATAAGGTTTCATTAGAAGGTTTACATGTGAAATCAGCCAATTTAGATGACTTGTTTTTACATTTAACAGGGCACTCGTTAAGAGAATAATTAAATATATGAATATTAAACGTTTCTTTGCCGTGTTTAAGGCGCGCAATATAGAGTTTTTTCGTGATAAATCTTCTTTAGGTTGGAATTTATTTTTTCCAGTGCTTTTACTTATTGGTTTTTCATTTATATTTTCTGGTGACGGTAGGTCGGCATATAAAGTAGGCATTATTAATGATTCTGCTAATAATATACAGCAACCAGCTGATGACAAAAATCATTTTGAAAGCACCCGTTTTATTGATTTTATTTATTATGAAAAAGAAACGGTAGCTAAGAATAAATTGAGCAGACATACTATTGATTTAGTGATAGCCCCAACTAACAAAGAGTACTGGGTTAATAATGAATCTTCTAAAAGTTATTTAGTGGAAAAGGTATTCAGTAGGCAACTTGAAAACTTCACGCGTTTGGAAACATCAGGCAGAAAAATACGTTATGTTGATTGGGTTTTACCGGGAATTTTAGGCATGAATATGATGTTTAGTTGCCTATTTGGTGTTGGCTACGTTATTGTTCGTTATCGGAAAAATTCGGTGCTAAAGCGTTTAAAGGCAACACCTTTATCAGCATTTGAGTTTGTGTCTGCTCAATTATTATCTCGGCTATTTATAGTGATGTTTTTGTCATCAGTTGTGTACTTTGGCTGTAATATACTCTTTGATTTTTTTATGCTTGGGAGTTACTTTGATTTAATAGTTATTGGTATGTTAGGTGCTTTTTGTTTGATTAGTTTAGGTTTGTTAGTGGCAAGTAGAAGCAAAAGCGAAGAACTTATTGGTGGTTTGCTAAACTTAACTTCTTGGCCAATGATGATGCTTTCAGGGGTTTGGTTTAGCCTTGAAGGTGCGCCAGAGGCATTAAAAACGTTTGCCGATTTTTTACCATTAACGCATTTGGTTGCAGGAGCGAGAGAGATTATTATAGAAGGGGCTACGCTAGGTGACATTAGTTATCATGTGATAAGTTTACTCGTAATGAGTGTGGTATTTTTATCATTAGGAGCTTACTTCTTTAGTTGGAATACTGACCGATAACCCATCTAATTTATAAGCTCTACAATTAGTGCACTATGTACTTATACTCATTTATGTATATAATAATGCACATCATGTTTGGCTCACTATGTATGCTATAATTTTAGGTTTTTACTGAGCTGAACTTTTTATAATTAACAATAAGTAACAATAGTTAGCGACGTGAATTCAACATTCACGACTTATAAGCAACAATAATAGGAATTTATCCATGGAATGGCTAAATAGTTTTTTTAGAGAGGATACGTACTCTGTAGTAATACTTATAATCATTATTATAAGTATTTTCATTTATGCTGTATGTAGAGCGCATATAAAGCATATAAAAAGGCTAAAAAAAATAGAGGATTGCTATATTATTGAGCAGAATAACACTAAACATGATAATTAAATAAGTTTGATTTATTACCATGTTTAGTGCTGTGTTAAGGTCATTTATATAAATTGAACCTTCGCTAAAAGTCTAAACTAGAAGTTGTATATTAACGTCATTGAGGTTTCTGTGTTGGTATTTTCATACTCAGGCTCAACTTCAGTATCATAATTAATTCGTAGCGCAAATTTTAATTGTAATGCGTCAATTAACTGAGCAGTAACAGAAGTTTCAGATTTATAAATACTATTTTCACCTGATTCAGTCGCTTGCTTTGCAACAAAATATTGTTTGAATTGAACATGCTCATTGAATTTGTGCGTATAAACAGCTTGTGCTTGTATGATTAAATTAGAACTGCTTTCTGAAGCTCTAGTCTCTGTTGCACGTGTTACATCGTGAGTAACACCAGGGCCTATATCAGCAAAAAATGATGAGTTTTCAGTTTCATGCCAGTTGCGACCCCAACCAGCTGAGAATGAACTTTGCGATTCAAAACCACCAAACTTATCTTGCTCATGGGCTAGGTTAGCATAAAGGTAATTTTTCTTTTCTTCGCCTATAGTGTAGTTAGTTTGAGCGAGTACATCCCATTTATTATCAGTGGTTTCAAATTCGTCATTGCCATCATCATCTTTTTTTTCCAACTTTTTCGCTAAAATGTTAAAAGAAACATCTGAGCGCCATTTATCTTTTTGATGTTTTAAGTTAAAGCCTGCTTTAACGTCAGCACTTTTAGTGTTTCCCGTTTTATAAAGAAAGCCTAATTCGGCAGAAGCCGTATAGGTAGGTTTTGCTTTCGCAGCTTCTTCTGCCGTTACTGTATGTGATATTAATGGTAGTACACATAAGGTTGGAATGATTAATTTAGGATTCATGATTTTCCTTTTCATTGTTAGTCATGTAGGTATAAATTTATGTTATAAATATTAAGTGGTACAATAGGCGAGCATTATAACTGATATTATATTTAATAATAAACTGTTTGCTAAAACAGATACAGGCTTAAAAGCTATATACTATGGTTACTGCTGTTTGAGTATCTAGTTTCTCTTTGTCTACATCAACTTTGCTGTTGTAGTCTAAAGTAAAATTGAATTTGAGCTGCAGTGTGGAAATGAGCTTTGTGGTTATTGTTGAAACAGCCTTATAAATGCTATTTTCATTGGTATCAAGAGCTTGCTTAGCACTAAGGTATTGTTTCAACTCAATATGTTCACCTAGTTTTCTAATGTATAATGCTTGCATTTGCAGCATCCAGGTGTCAGCTTTTCTATAAGGTTTTGTTTCTGTTTCTTTAATTAAATCTCGTTTATAACCTGGTCCAACATCACCCCAAAGTGATGCCCTATTAGTTTTATACCAATGACGTCCCCAGCCAGTAGAAAGTGAAGCTTGGTTTTTAAAACCACTGAATTCATTTTCCTCAAACCAAGCATTACCATAAATATAATTTTTTTCTTTATTGTCTAGGTTATAGTTCGTTTGAGAGGATAATGTCCACTTTTGATCTGTTTTTTTAAAATGGGTATTACCGTCTTCATCAGTAATATCTGCTTTTTTAAGCAGTAAATCGATATTTAATAAACTTAACCACGAATGCTTTTCAAAACGAAAATCGAGACTGGTTTTTATGTCTCCGCTGTTAGTATTCCCCGTTTTATAAAGAAAACCTAGCTCAGCAGAACCTGACATCATTGGTGGTGTGCTAATTTTCGAAGTTTTAGGTGTACTTTCTAGGCTTAATATAATATCAGCCGCTGTTGCGTTTGCCACTTGTGGCTTTTCACTGTTTACCGTTTTTGGGTTAGCAGGTTGCTCATACTTATCTTGCGCACAAACATTAATAGATAAAAGGAATAAAGGGATAATCATGGATGAGCGAATCATTTTAGTCTCAATTTCTGGACACTATAGTTTTGTGTTAAGGGTTTAAAGAGTTTAGAGCAAAAGAAAAGTAGATTTATACGTAAGCGTACTAAAGGAGAAAAACACTAGAGCTATATATCAACTTTAAAAATAGCTATTATAAAGAATTTTTTAGTATTTTAAAGTAAGTTTAGAATATTAAAGAAAAAAGGGCCATAGACCCTTTATTTTATTAAGTAACATCTGTATTTATTTATTTAATTAATGCATTTAGTTTACCTGCTTGATAGAGGTCAAACATGGTATCAAGGCTTATCGGCTTTATTTTACTAGCATTACCCGCTGTATTGAACGCTTCATAGCGAGCAACACAAATATCAGACATTGCTTTGGTTGTTTCACTTAAAAATTTACGAGGATCAAACTCACTTGGATTTTGTGCTAAAAAGCGTCTTGTTGCGCCTGTTGATGCTAATCGTAGATCGGTATCAATATTGACTTTACGTACGCCATTTTTAATACCTTCTTGAATTTGTGCAACTGGAACACCATAAGTTTCAGGAATATTACCGCCATACTCATTAATAATAGCTAGCCATTCTTGTGGAACAGATGATGAACCATGCATAACTAAATGGGTATTAGGAATGCGAGCATGAATAGCTTTGATGCGGTCAATAGCTAGAATGTCATCTGTAGGTGGGCGAGTAAATTTATAAGCGCCGTGCGAGGTACCGCAGGCTATTGCCAAAGCATCTACTTGAGTTTTTTTAACAAAATCAGCAGCTTCTTCTGGATCAGTTAACATTTGCTCTACAGATAATTTACCCACTGCACCAATACCGTCTTCTTCACCTGCTTCACCTGTTTCTAATGAGCCTAAACAACCTAACTCCCCTTCAACAGATACACCACAAGCATGTGCCATTTCAACAGTTCTGCGCGTTACATCTACATTATATTCATAGCTACTAGGTGTTTTACCATCATCCATTAATGAGCCATCCATCATTACTGATGAGAAGCCTAATTGAATTGAACGTTGGCATACACTGGGTGATGTACCGTGGTCTTGGTGCATTACCACTGGAATATGAGGAAACTCTTCAATGGCAGCTAAAATTAAATGCCGTAAAAAAGGTGCGCCAGCATATTTACGAGCGCCAGCAGAGCCTTGAAGAATAACAGGACTGTCAGTTTTGTCTGCGGCAATCATAATTGCGCGCACTTGCTCTAAATTATTTACATTAAACGCAGGGATGCCATAGTCGAACTCTGCTGCATGGTCTAGCATTTGACGCATCGAAATTAAAGCCATTGGGTACTCCTAAATTCGCCAGTTAATTTTTGTTGGGGAGGTATAAATCTTAAGTTAATGCGGAAATTATAACAGGGTTTAAGTCGTTCAGGCAGTAAAAGTTACGGTTTTGCTAGTTTGATGTTAAATGTTATTGTTTTGTATTAAAATTACATTAAAACTATTCAAAAAAGGTTAAAAGAAGACGATTTTAACGATATATTGATGTAAATATTGGAAAGTTAACCACACTAATAAGTGTGGTTAGAGTGAGAAAAACAAGCGTTAACTTAAACTAAGTCTTTGATGCGTTAAAAATACTTTCAATAGCCATATCTAACATGTTTGTGAATTCTGCATCGGATTGTTTAGCGCTTAACCCTTGTGTTAATGCACGAGAAAAACTAGCTATCATATTGTGGTTAGCAGCAACCTTTTTATTGGCTTGTTCTCTAGTATAACCGCCTGATAATGCGACTACTTTAATAACATTTTTATGATTAATACATTCAGCATAATAATTATCTGCCTCAGGTAAAGTCAGTTTTAACATGACTTTTTGATCATTGGTTAAGTTGTTTAGTGCTTTTAACAAAGCTGATTTAAGTAACGCTTCTGCAGCAAATTTCTCAGGACTGTTAATATCAATCTCAGGCTCAATTATTGGTGTTAATCCTTTGGCCAATATCTGTTTTGCAACAGTGAATTGTTGTGTAACAATATCATCTATTCCTTTAGCGTTGGCTAATTTGATAACAGAGCGCATTTTTGTACCAAACACGTCTTGATCAACCGCTTTATCAAGGAGTGAATCTAGCGCTGGTATTTCTTTCATTAATTGCACGTCGTTTTTTTCATCACAAAGTCCCTTATCTACTTTAAGAAAGGGTACTATGCGTTTTTCTTGCCAAAGGTATTGTGCAGCTGGTTTACCTAAAAATTCTCTATCCAAGGTATTTTCAAATAATATAGCGCCAAGCACGCGTTCACCTGTGAATATAGGATTAGTTACAATACGCGCACGCATTTGATGTACCAAATCATACATTTGTTCATCATTTGAAAATTCAGTATTTTCTATGCCATATAATGCTAGTGCTTTTGGTGTACTGCCACCACTTTGATCAAGTGCTGCAATAAATCCTTGTTCCGTCATCACTTTTTTAAGCATTGATGCTATTGAGTTTGAAGACATGTGGTTCTCCTTAGGTTTAAGCTTGTTTATTTATATGTTTTGTTAATTTAGCGGCGCATTTTATTTTAATTCTATAAACTAAAGAGTTAACGTTAGGTTAAAGAAGCTTTAGTGTTAGAGTTTCAAGCACAATACATTGGGCAGTTGCGTATTTGTACTCACTTGAAACGTTTCATTTGGCCTTGATTACTGTGCTTTTGCTCTTTGTTCTAGTATGGCAACTGCGGGTAATTTTTTACCTTCTAAAAACTCCAAAAAGGCACCGCCACCAGTAGAGATATAAGAGACTTTATCTTTTATGTTATATTTATCAACAGCAGCTAAGGTATCACCACCACCAGCTATTGAAAAAGCGTCACTGTCAGCAATAGCGTTTGAAATGACTTCAGTGCCTTTAGCGAAAGCATCCATTTCAAAAACACCCACAGGGCCATTCCATAAAATAGTGCCTGCTGTTTTGATTATATTTGCCACTTTTGCTGCTGTTTTTGGACCATAATCAATTATGTTGTCTTCTTCGCTTACTTCTGACGAGGTTTTTATTTGTGTCGTAGAATTATGTTTCCAGTCACTGAATGCATCAAGGGTAACTGTTACATCGTCAGCAAAGATAACGTGTGTTTGTTTACATAAACGTTGTGCTTCAGGAATTAAATCTTTTTCATATAATGACTTGCCTACTTCATTCCCGGCAGCTGCAACAAAAGTATTTGAAATTCCGCCGCCTACAACGATGGTGTCGGCGATTTTGGATAATGAATCTAACACGGTTAATTTAGTAGACACTTTTGAACCACCAACGATTGCAACTAATGGGCGAGCAGGGTTGTCTAATGCTTTACCTAATGCTTCTAGCTCGCTTACCAGTAGTGGACCTGCACATGCTGTAGGTGCGAATTTGGCAACGCCATGAGTGCTTGCTTGCGCGCGATGAGCGGTACCGAAAGCGTCCATTACAAACACATCACAAAGATTTGCAAGTTGCTTGGCTAACACGTCATCATCTTTCTTTTCGCCTTGATTAAAACGAACATTTTCAAAAACAACTAGCTCACCAGCTGTCATGTCAACACCTGTTAAATAGTCTTTCACTAAACGAACGGGGTAATTAAGGGCGCCTGCTAAATAGTCAGCAACAGGTTTAAGCGAATATTCTTCACAATATTCACCTTCAGTTGGGCGACCAAGGTGTGACATTATCATCACTTTAGCACCAGCTTCTAGTGCTTGTTTTATTGTAGGTAATGCCGCTTGCAATCTAGCGTCTGAGGTGATTTTACCTTCTTGAATAGGTACATTTAAATCTTCACGAATTAAAACTCGTTTATCTGCTAGTGCTAAATCAGACATTTTAATAATGGTCATTTTTACTCCAAATAAATAATAAATTTAGTGACTTAAACGAGTTAGTCGTTTTCTAATAAGTCAGTTGTTTTTAGTGAGAACTCGTTAAGTAAATCGTGAATAAACCGATTTAACTCACCTGCCATTAATGCAAAATCGGCATCTAGTTTTGCAACAATATCGTCACTGTTTATATCGTCATTTTGATCTTGAATAACATCAAAGAACTTAATGCGTTTGATAGATAAATCATCACAGAGCATGAAAGATAATGATTCATCCCATTCTAATGCAACTTTTACCATATATTTGTCAGCATCTAAATGAGATTTAATTTCATCGCTTTCTAGGTCTTGATTCTTAACACGGATCACGGCGCCATCATCGCCTACTGCGTTAAACTCTGCCTCCATACCCAATTGAAACTTGGCTCCTAAATCTTTTTTAACCAACCAATCGGTCATGATTTCATCTGCCTGTACGTCGGGCTCTAAGCTCGTTACAGGTAATGTGCCTAATACTTTGCGAAGCAATGCAAGCAGATCTTCAGCTTTACCACGTGCACTGGCATTTATTACAATAATGTTATCTTTAGGGCTGATATAGGCATGTGTATCTGAAATACGAGAAAAAGCACGAGGTAGTAGTTCAAAAATAATATCTTCTTTAAATTGTTCTTTTTCTTTTTTTGTTGCACCGCGACCTTGCTCTTGTTCAAGCAAGTTTACTTTTTCGTCTATCATATCTTTGATAACAGGTGCGGGTAATATTTTTTCTTCTTTTCTTGCACAAATTAAAAAGTTGCCATTTGCACTATGAACACTACTGTGCCCATGTTTTCCTAAAGCATTTACCCAGCCAAAATGTGCTAGCTCTGTAGAGCCACAGGGGGTGAACAGATGCTCGTTGAGGTGCTTTTCTAAATCTTCCTCTGAATGTTCGAATGGTCGAGTAAAAGCAAAAAAGTATAGGTTTTTAAACCACATAAACAGGATCCTAGCGTGAATACTCACATAGTTAGTAAGCACTGTGACGCTTACTTTCAAAAAGGCTATATTACCTTAAAAAAACAAGGTGATCATTAGCATTCATTAAAACTTAATTTTTAAATAGTATTAAAACGATCACTTTAATCTATATATGCTTACACAAGATTATTTTAGGATCGCATATCAGGTAATTCAATATGATAACTTAATCCTTTACCTAGCTCGCTGTGCGCGGTAATAGTGCCATTTAATGTGTCTATAACAAGGTTTTTGATAATATGCGTGCCTAAACCTGTGCCCCCCTTATTTGATTTTGTTGTATAAAACGCATCAAATAATTGCTTACGGGCTTCTTCAGAAATTCCTTGACCATTATCAGCATAGTCAATAATTAGCCAGTTGTGATGAAAGGCTACATCAATAGTTATTTTTCCGTTATCGATGTGTTCAAAACCATGAGTAATGGAGTTAACAATTAAGTTGATAATAATTTGGGCTATAGCTCCTGGGTGGCTATAAATTTCAATGTTTTCATCACAATGCACGTTAATTATGTGGTTGGTTTTACGTAATTTGGGATGTATTGAATGTATTATTTCGTTTAAGTACTTTGAAATACTGATGATACGAATTTTATCACTCGTTTGATCCACAGCAATTTGTTTGAAACTGGTAAGTAATTCCGATGTTCTTTGAAGGTTATTTATTAGTAACACGGTGCTTTTGTTGGCATTTTCAATAAAAGTTTCAATTGATTTTTTAGATAATTTGTTTTGTGATAGCGTTTCTTGTAAATGTGTAATTTGCTCTAATAAATAGGTTGATGAGGTGATACTAATGCCTACAGGAGTGGCCAACTCATGTGATACTTCGGCGGAAAGTGCACCGAGTGATGCCATTTTCTCTGCTTCTAAAAGTCGCTCTTTGGCTTTATTTAATTCAGTTATAGAATGAATTAAATCTTTATTGGTTGTTATCAGTGTTTTTTCTGTTTTACTGCGGCGAATATTTTCTTCTTGTAAATTTTTCTTTTGCTCTTGAAGTTCTTTTTGTTGAACTTCCATTTTCAGCATAGTGCTGCTCAACGAGGATGTTTTTCTGGCTACTTCTTGTTCTAGCAATAGATTGTGCTCGTCAATTTGTTCTTTAGCTCTATCGGTTTCTAATAGCGATAGAGCTAATTTTTCTTTGAATTCAATTAATTCATTAATTAAATTGTTATAGGCATCTTCAAGGATATTGAGCTCATTTTTTTCATAATTCATGCAGTGAATTTTTGAGGCTTCAGGATCATCTAAATCAATTTGTCTAATTTGTTGGGTCAATTCATTCAGTGGTGTTGTGAGTAATTTATTAAAAGCCAAAGAAAACAAAAAAACTAAAAAAGCTGTTTTAACAATAGCATTACCAATAAGAAAATAGATGCCTACTTTAATTCGACTAAAGATTACTTCATTGCTTGATAATAAGGTGACTCGACCAACAGATGTTGTTCTACCAGAGAATTCAAAGATGAGAGGGAAGGAGTGACCAAATAAATCTCCTGATATAGAACTAATACCTTTTAATTCTTCGTTCAGATTTTTAGTACTTATTTTCAGTTTTTCAGGAGAAATTACTTTTCCTAGTTGCGTGATGATATTATTTGCTTCGTCTGTCACTGTAATGCCTTTGATCATCGGTATTGCTACAAGACCTTCTGAAATATCAATAGCTTGTTGAGTGTTAAGCTCCCATACTGCGCGTGTTAAACTACCGCTAATAGTTTTTTCTAAGGTGAGCAGCTCACTGTTGATATGGTTTTTTGTATTAAAATATTCGGCGATAATTTGAATGCCAGTAACGCCCACCGTTAAAATAAAATAAAATGAAAGTACTCTAGTCAGTAGTTTTCGTGAAATGCTTTTTACTTTCATATGATTAAATTCGTTATGAGTAGTTGCTGTTGCTATGATGATTCTAACTACTTTTGATAAAAGGATAAATATTTTTCAATATTGCGAATAGATTAAATAAAAAAGGATTCGATAATCTTGTATCTTTTGAAATAAATATTTAATAAAAACGTAACAATATTGCGATTTTAATACCATACTTGAAATAAATATTTAATGAAGTGGTAATAATTCTGTCGTTTTATTGCTGTATTCATCTAGTTTTGTCATATTTGTGTAATATAGTCGCTTTAGCATACTCGGCAAATAATTTACTATTTGTCATAAAGGCACATAATAAATTTTAATTATAAAAAAGGTTTAAAACATGAAACATATAAAAGCCGTATTGGCATTAACTATAGCTGCTACTTTGAGCCAATCAACAATCGCAGCAAATATTGATATATATGGCAGAGCGGATGTCTCACTGCAATCATCAGATGAAGGTGATGGTCGTTTTAGTGAAGTAAAAAGCAATTCCTCGCGTATTGGCTTTAAAGGTAATCACGCACTAAATGATGAGTTAACAATAGTATATCAAGCTGAATTTGAAGTGGATATTGACGGTGATAGTGATGATGCAGTTAAAGGTAGAAACCAATTTATTGGCTTAAAAGGTGCTTTTGGTGAAGTATTGTTAGGTCAAAATGATTCTATACTCAAACAATCTCAAGGTAAGGCTGATTTATTTAGTGATTTGAATGGTGATATTAAAGTTCTTTGGGTAGGAGAAAATCGTCTAAGTGATAGCGTTACTTATAAATCACCTGTCATTAATGGGTTTCAATTAGGCGCCACGTACGTGGCTGAGGAAGAAGTCGATGGTAAAGATGCACTTTCTCTAGCCGTTTTTTATGGTGATAAAAAACTTAAAAAATCAGATTTTTTTGCTTCAGTTGCAATGGACTCTGAAGTGAAGGGCAAGTCGAGTGATGGTACCGCGAATGGTTATTTTGATACCATAAGAGCGACAGTACAAGGTAAAGTTTCGGGTGTTACTTTAGGTTTAATGCTACAAAATCAAGAAAATATAGACACAGGAGCTGAAATGGATGGTGTTTTGATTTCAGCAAAATATAAACTTGGTGCAACCACGCTTAAAGGTCAGTATCAAATTGCAGATCATAAAGACGGTGAAAAAAATACAGGGTTCACAGCTGGTGTAGATTATAAATTAGCAGCGAGTACTAAGTTATATGCGTTTTATACTTCTTTTGATATTAAAACAGCAAACAGAGATGAAGATTATTTAGCTGTAGGTATTCAGTATAATTTTTAATTACCTCTTCCTCTTTTAAATAAAAAACCGCAACGCGGTTTTTTATTTAAAGAGATATTTAGTCAATTCATTATTATTTTTTTTTATAAAAAGTAATGTCATAAAAGTGTAATTTTTGTTGCGCATAATGGCGGCATTGAGATTATATGAAACATATCTATTTAAAGGCGTATTTATGAGTGGTTACATTTTAGTTGTTGAAGATGAAACTCCAATCAGGGAAATGATTACTTTTGTATTAGAGCAAAATGGCTTTAATTCTGTTGAAGCTGTCGATATTAAAGAAGCCAAGGAAAAGATTATTGAACCTTACCCTGATTTGATTTTGCTTGATTGGATGTTGCCAGGTGGTAGTGGTGTTCAGTTGGCGAAAGAATTAAAGCAAGGAGAATACAGTCGTAATATTCCTATCATCATGCTAACTGCGCGCGCTGATGAAGACGATAAAGTTAAAGGTCTTGATGCTGGTGTTGATGATTATGTTACTAAGCCCTTTTCTCCTAAAGAGTTGATTGCAAGAATTAAAGCGGTTATTCGTCGAGTATCACCAACCTTGTTAGCTGAGAAAGTAGAGTTTCATGGTTTAAAATTAGATCCTGTTTCTCATCATGTCACGATTAATGAAGAAGCATTGGATCTAGGCCCTACTGAATTTCGTTTGTTACACTTTTTTATGACTCATACCGAGCGAGTTTATTCTAGAGAACAATTACTTGATAATGTTTGGGGAACCAATGTTTATGTTGAAGATAGAACGGTTGACGTACATATTCGTCGATTAAGGAAAGCTATTTCAGGCTCAGGTCATGAAGACTTTATTCAAACAGTGCGTGGTGCAGGGTATCGTTTTTCGGGCAAAACAGTGCAAAAAGTTAGAAGCTAAAAATAACTGTACCCTTACTATTCAACACAAGTAAAAGCAATAATGAACTCTCTATCTAATACCCAAAATTGTCAAGATTTTCGTTTTCATTCGGGAATTGAAGCACTACCTGATGCGGCGTTAATTTTGTCCACCGACTTATTGATTGTTTCTGGCAATAAAAAGGCACAACGTCTGTTAGGTGTGCGTTTTCCTGACGACATAGGTAAACATATTGAAGAATTACTGATTGATCCATTATTGTCTGAGTATTTAGCACAAGATAATTTTGAATCTCCTTGCTTAATTACTTCTCCCATTAATGATGAATTACAATTAGAAATCTCCGTTATGGCTTTTGGCGGAGAACGGGTAATACTAATGTCTCGAGCTATTGCTAAATATCATAGAATGAAAAAAATGCGTAGAGAGTTTGTTGCGAATGTTTCTCATGAACTAAAAACGCCACTGACAGTTGTACGAGGTTATGTGGAAATGATTCAAGAAACTGATCATGCTTTAGATCCTCAATGGCAGAAGATTTTTGGTACCATTGAAGGGCAAGTTTCTCGAATGGAGCGCTTGGTAGAGCAGTTGCTGAGTTTGTCTAAGGTAGAAAATAATCGTGACTACGATGATATGAAACCTGTAGATATGCCGTACTTGATTAAAAGCCTTGTAGAAGATGCAAAATGGCTGAATCAAGTTAAACAACATGAAATTTGTACTAATATTACGCAAGGTATTGGTGTTTTTGGTATTGATACAGAATTAAAAAGTGCGTGTGCTAATTTAATTTCTAATGCGATTGCTTATACTCCGCCACACGGGCTAATTGAAATTAATTGGCGAAAAAGAGGAGATAAAATTGTTTTTAGTGTTAAAGATAATGGCGATGGCATTAAACCTGAAAAATTGAATCGACTGACCGAGCGTTTTTATCGTATCGATAAGTCACGCTCGCGTGACACTGGTGGTTCAGGGCTTGGCTTAGCTATTGTAAAACACGTATTATTGCACCATAAAGCAGAATTAGTTATTACCAGTAATTGGGGCGAAGGCAGTGAATTTTCGATTTATTTTGACGAATATTTATTTTGCTAACCTTGCCCTTGTTTGGTAATTTAATGGTCATTACGCTCTAGCAATATCTACCATTAAATCATCGGCAATATGCTCTAAAGCATTGATTAGTTCATCAGCATCAGTTTCATTCATAGCTATTTGTACTTTAGCTTTAAACATTAATTGCCCTGTGTGTGGTGCGCTTGCTTGTGAGCTAACAACTTTAATTAAATTCCCACCTTGGCGATGAATTACAGACGATACTTCTTGTATTATGCCAGGTCTATCGTTGGCTGTTAATTCTAATACTAGCGTGGAATTAACTTTTTCTGATTTTTGTTGGGCTATTTCAATTTGGCAGTTCAAGGTATCGATACAATGTAGTGCTGAAACTAGCGCTTGGGTTTTTTCTTCACTCACCGCTACTTCTATAACCCCAGCAAAAAAACCTGATAAATGATGTAAACTGCTTACTTGCCAATTACCATTATGTTTGTTAATTATGTTAGATAAAGTGTCAACAATGCCTTTTTTATCTGCACCAATGCAAGAAATTATAATATGATTCATAGGGATCCTTAATGCGGTTTTCTGAGAAGTACAAGTGTTTTAATGCGTTCGAGAAAGTTGGTTAAGTTCTTTATCAAGTTGCTTGGTATTACCTAGGTTAAGCTCAACTAAACGACGCAAAAGAATAATGCTGTCTATATCTATGGCGTTGCATTGTAGGCCAGTTTCATTGTGTTGTTCATGGACAACGGTAATATTCATCGTAACTTTTGACTCATTATCTGCAAGACAAAATGTTAAATAGCCAAATCTGCCTTTTAACGAGATCTTAGAATCTATCGCACTCACCAATGCACCATTAAGCGATATGTCATGAATCGATACAGGGTAAGTTTTATTTTCAATATTAAGCTCAGCTTTGCTTGAAAATAATATACGGGTAAATTGTCGTCTATTTTCCATTAAATAATTCATTTTTATAAACTATGGCTTTAGCATAGCTGTGTTTTAATAAAAAGGCACTTAAAAAAAGATAAAACTACCTTTAAAGCGTTAAGCACCTTTCACTACAATACTTCAAAATCTTGCTTATAGCGTTTGAAGCGTATTGTTTTTCTTTACTGTTTATTTTAGCCTATTTTTTTATATTTAATTCGATGCGGTTCAATTGCTGCCGAACCTAAGGTTTTTTTCAACCAAGCCTCATAATCGCTAAAATTACCTTCAAAGAAATTTATTTGCCCTTCGTCTCGGTAGTCTAATATATGCGTAGCAATTCTGTCTAAAAACCAACGGTCATGAGAAATGACCATGGCACAACCTGGAAATTCTAAAATAGCTTCTTCAAGTGCTCGTAAGGTTTCAACATCTAAGTCATTGGTTGGCTCATCGAGTAATAATAAATTACCGCCAGTTTTCACTAATTTAGCTAAATGAACTCGATTACGTTCGCCGCCCGATAAATCTTTAATGAGTTTTTGTTGATCATTGCCTTTGAAATTGAAACGAGAACAGTAAGCTCGGCTAGGTATTTGATAGGTGCCAATTTCTAAAATATCATGACCTTCAGATATTTCTTGGTAGACAGTGTTGTTTTCGCCCATGTTATCTCTAAATTGATCAACACTAGCAAGTTTTACAGTTTCTCCAATGTCAATGCTGCCTGAGTCTTGTTTTTCGATGCCAGACATCATTTTGAATAGTGTAGATTTACCCGCACCATTGGCACCAATAATGCCAACAATAGCACCTTTAGGGATGCTAAAACTTAAATTATCAATTAAAACACGGCCGTCGAAAGATTTTTTAAGATTATTTACGTCAAGTACTTTGTCACCTAAACGAGGTCCTGGGGGAATGTATAATTCATTCGTTTCATTACGTTTTTGATTTTCTTGGCTGTTTAATTCTTCAAAACGGGCCATACGTGCTTTGCTTTTTGCTTGGCGAGCTTTTGGGTTAGAACGAACCCACTCTAACTCTTGTTTAATGGTTTTCTGTAAGGCATTTTCACTTTTACTTTCTTGTGCTAAACGTGCGTCTTTTTGTTCAAGCCACGATGAATAATTACCTTCCCATGGAATACCTTCGCCTCTATCTAACTCTAAAATCCAACCTGCAACATTATCCAAGAAGTAGCGATCATGGGTAATGGCAACCACAGTTCCTGCATAATCATGTAAGAAGCGCTCTAACCAAGCCACAGATTCTGCATCTAAATGGTTTGTTGGCTCATCAAGTAATAACATATCAGGCTTTTGAAGTAACAGATGACATAACGCGACACGTCGTCGTTCACCACCACTGAGTACTGATATTTTTTGTTCCCAAGGCGGAAGACGTAAAGCATCCGCAGCGCGTTCAAGTACATTATCAATGTTGTGTCCATCTTGGCTATTAATAATATCTTCTAGTTGACCTTGTTCTTTGG
Source organism: uncultured Colwellia sp. (assembly GCA_965305135.1). Classification (GTDB taxonomy): domain Bacteria; phylum Pseudomonadota; class Gammaproteobacteria; order Enterobacterales; family Alteromonadaceae; genus Colwellia. Next base: position 18,410 of record CBDLPA010000020.1, on the reverse strand, counting down.
CAAGTGCATCAAAATCAGCACCTTCTTCAGCATATTCGTTATAAACTTCATCTAAGCGCTTTAAAGCATTCTTAACTGTTGAAACCGCTTCTTCAACCACTTCGCGTACGGTTTTATTTTCATCTAGTTGAGGTTCTTGTGGTAAATAACCAATATTGGTGCCAGATAGCGCATTAGCTTCACCTTCAAAATCTTTGTCTATTCCAGCCATAATGCGTAACAGAGTTGATTTCCCTGAGCCATTTAAACCTAAAACACCAATTTTAGCCCCAGGAAAAAATGAAAGAGAGATGTTTTTTAAAATGGTACGCTTGGGCGGAACCACTTTGCTTACGCGGTTCATAGAAAAAATAAATTTGTCAGGGAGTGCCATGATAGTCCGTAGAAGTTGTGTGTTAAGTTGATTATTATTTTAAGTAACTACTTGAGTGTTAGCAATAGCTAGACGCTTTTGATTTTTTACTAGTCACTATTGTTGTTTGTGTTGACATATAGGCTAGCCAAAAAAATAGCGTATTAACATTTTTTTGGCTAGCCTATAACTCTATCGTTAGAGGGATTAAATTGTTAGTTTTGTTTTATTTGCTGTGATAACAATGTTAATAAATTGATGACTTCTATGCTTGCATTTTCCATGCCTGCTAACTCTTTAACTGCTTGAGCCATATCACCATTTTTTACTGATTTTAACGCATTTAATCCGTAATTATGCACATGGGCGTGTGGTTCATCAAGTTGTTTAAATGCACCATGAGTAGCATATTTTTCTGCTCCTTCACCTCGAAAGTACCATTGTCCTAATCGACAATCTGTGTGGTTAGCAAAATCATCAGCTGTTTTGTCAGTCATACCTAGCATGGCTTGGTATACTTCTAATTTCCAAACAACATGGTCCATTTTTACTGTTTGCAAAAAAGCATCCGCAGTTGAGTTGGTAATTACCGTATACATATTATTAGAAAGGTTAACAATATTATTTGCTGTTGCTTCTATTGCGGTTGTGCTTTCATTAATTTCTGTACTTTTCTCACCAACATCCTGAATACCATCGATAACTTGCTCCATTTGTTGGTTTACTTGTTCAATTAAGTTAGAAATTTCATTTGAGGCTTCAGCAGAGCGTTGTGCTAATGTTCTTACTTCATCGGCAACAACAGCAAAACCACGACCTTGTTCACCTGCACGGGCAGCTTCTATTGCGGCATTAAGTGCCAATAAATTGGTTTGGTCGGATATTCCTTTGATAATATTAACAAAATCATTAATTCCAGCAGTAGCTGACTTTAGATTGTCTACAGATGTTGAAGCATCTTTACTGTCATTGTTTATTTTTTTTGTGGCGTCTATTGTTGAAGCTAACATGGAAAGGATTTCAGTAAAAATATTTTGTGATGTATGAAATTCATCGCGGTGTTCGATCAGTTTACTTGATGAAGAAGCAAGTTCTTCGCGAATATTGTGAACTGACTCAGATGAGCCTAGCCATAAGTTATTGATTTCTTCTTGATGACGGTAACGTTCGGTATTGCTTGTCATATCTTGTACGAGCTGCTCATTTTCTTCGTTCACATGGGTAACTTGTGCTTCTAATGTTGAAAGTTGCTGTTTTAGCACAGTATTTTCTTCTTTTAATGCCATTAATTCTTTCTTACTAGCTAAATTAAACATGAGCTCAATACCTTTACTTTTTTATAAAATATTACATTGTAATTTCAGATAGTAACTATTTATTTAGTGTTACTAAAGTCTTTTATTTGACAAATTCAAATTTAAAGTTGTTTTTTTTCAATGCCTTTGATAATAAATATATCCAAACCAGCGGGATCCTGCATATTGAGGTGGTTTGGGTATATGCTAATTTAAGGAAGGGGAGGGTGCTGAGGAGGGATGATTTCATCACCAGCATTTAGTCCTGAAATAACTTTGACCATGTCATTTGGTTGTAATTTTCCTAATCTAACAAAACGGCGTTGTATATTGTTATTCACTTTTACCCAAACAAAATCTAATTGACCAATATGGGCAACTTTATTTTGGGGAATATTTAGTGTTATTTGCTCATCGGCGGGGATTAAAATTCGAGCATACATGCCAGGTAATAGATTTTCATTATTGATTATTCGCGCTTTTACTAAAAAGCTACGAGAACCTGTATTAGCAGCTGGTACTATTTCTTCTATTTCGCCAAGCATTTTTTTACCAATACTGGGTAATTCAATAGAAATTTTTTGGCTTTGTTTTAAAGTCATTGCCAGCTGTTCTCTTACTTGTGCTTCTACACGTAATGATAAAGGGTTGTACAAAGATAAAAGCTTAGATCCTGCTTGAGCTGTATCGCCTGGCTCAGCAAAACGGTCAACAATTAAGCCATCAATTGGTGCCGTTAATGTAGCATAACTTAGCGTTGTTTCTACTTGCGATAGGTGTTGTTGTGCTGCTGTTAAATCAGCTAAAATACTTTGATAATCCGCACTTGTTTTATCAAGGTCAAATGCCGATATTAATTGTTTATTAAACAAAGCGGTTGAACGAGTTAAGTTTTGTTTTGCTTCATCATGGCGTGCTTGTAATGCCATAATATTTTGTTTAGCTTGTTGCACTTGTGAGTGTAGATCACTTTGCTCAAGCTGAATTAACACATCGCCTTTTTTTACTTTGTCGCCAGCCCTGACTTCAATTGTTTTAATTCGGGCTAAAATTCTAGATGAAATTTTAGTTGCTTGTTTTGCTTCTATACTCCCAGCGATCGGTTCTAATATTATTTCGGTGCTAGCGGTGACCTTATATACATCATTTTTATCCAATTCGAGAGAACTAAAGTTTAAACCAGATTCTTTCTTTATTGCTGGTGAAACTTTGTTATCGAAAGAGCCTGCAAGCCAAGCAACCATTAATAATAAGATCATGAGGGCGATAACGGGCATGATTAATTTTTGTAATGTGTTTTTTGTTGTGCTGTTTTGAGTCATGACTTTTCCTAGGTTAGCGCTGGTTTATGACTGTATTAAGCCGCGTTTTATCGGCTATTTGTTCGTTTTTTTCATTTTCAAAAACTAATATATAAACTATAGGTACAACCAATAAGGTAAAGATAGTAGATGAAATAATGCCAAAAATAATCGCAATGGCTAAGCCACTGAAAACAGGATCTAAAGTAATAATTAAATTACCTAATAATGTGGTGCCAGCAGTTAGTAATACTGGACGCATTCGCACTGCACCTGCTTGAATTAATGCCTCTTTAATTGATTCTCCACGGGCGCGGGCTTGCGTGATAAACTCAATTAAAATTAATGAATTTCTAACGACAATCCCTGCTAAGGCTATCATGCCAATCATAGCTGTTGCGGTAAATAACACAGGATCAGGTGCGTTGGCTATTTCGCGTTCGCCAAATTGGTTGAGCATAAAAAAGCCAGGCATAATGCCAATAACTGTTAGTGGAATAGCAGACATGATAATACCTGATAAAGCTGCTGATCCTGTTTGTATTCGCAACACAATAAAAATAGCTGTTAGTGCAAAAGCGAAAGCAATCCCCATATCTCGAAATACGCGAATAGTGATGCGCCATTCACCTTCACCACCCCAGAATAACGTTATATTCTCAGGTAAATACCATGCATTACCACTACCACTTGTTAAAAACGTACGATTGTTCCAGTCGTTTGCTTGAGAGGCGTTTATCTTATTTTGTTGATTTTCAGTTAACGTATCAGAATATTGCAGGTCGCTGCTAATATCAGCAATAATGGCTGCTGGTGTTCTTCCTGAAGTATCAGCAGTGACATAAACAACAGGTTTCAGGTCTTTGTGAAAAATAGGCTTATCACTTATTTGTTGTTCAAACGCTCCTAACTCGCCTAGTGATACTAAGGGTTGGGGAGCAATATCAATGCCTTGCGGCGTGGTTTTTTGTACAATACCCGTTTGCCCTTTAATGGTTAGCCTGCGGTAATCAGCTAAGCTTTCTCGTTGCTCTATGGGTAACTTTATATTAATTGCTAATGGGGCTGCTTCATTGTTAACATGTAAATACCCTGCAACTTGTCCGTTATTAGCCACCATTAACGTTTGGTTAATTTGTGCTGTTGATATACCAGACAAGGCAGCCTTTGTTTTATCGGTAACAAATCGTAAATTTGTTTGATTGTCGGTTACGGTTGAGTCTACTTCAACAACATGGGGCTCTTGTTTTAATCTCTTTTCTACAATACTTGCAGCTTGCTGTAACTCATGGTATTGGGTAAATTCATTTCCATAAAGTTCAGCAACTAAAGTGCTAAGTACAGGCGGACCAGGTGGTACTTCAACCACTTTAATTTTCACCGTACCACCAGATAACATTGTGCTGTTTAATGCTGCTAGGTGTTCTCTCAGTCTTAAAACAATGGCATGAGATTGATGTTCTCGGGCTGTTTTATCAAGTAAAATTAGGCGCAAATCAGCCATGTAAGGGGCTTGACGTTGATAATACTGTCGTACCATACCATTGAAATCGATGGGGGATGCAGTGCCTACATAAGCGACAATGGCTTTAATTTCTGATAATTGTTGTACTTTGGTTGAAACCTTTTTGGCCATTGCTGCTGTTTGTTCTAGCGTTGCACTTTCTGGCATATCAAGAAGTATTTGTACTTCATTTTTATTATCGAAAGGGAGTAGTTTTAATGGAACTAAGCGCATAACAGGTAACATTGCAGCTAAAATAAATAAAATTAACACAAGCCATAAAACAAGCTTGCCTTTTTTTCTATTTTCTAGCAATGGCGTTAGCATGCGTCGGTAAAAGTTACCAAATCCTTGGTTTTTATTTGGCTCAGTATTATTCGTGCTGGAGTTTGTTAGAGCGGGTTTGATAAACTTAGAAGCTAGCCATGGCGTCACTAAAAAGGCAACTAAAGTTGAGCTGATAACGCTTAAAGGAACATTAAATGCCATTGGTGCCATGTAAGGCCCCATCATGCCAGTAATATAAGCTAAAGGTACGAAAGCAAGTACTATGGTTAAAGTTGACATTAATAAAGGGATACGAATTTCGTTTATTGCGCCGACTATTTTGTCTTGCAGTGATCCGCTTTTTTCTTTTAAATAACGTTCTATATTGTCAACACCAGTGATGGGATCGTCAACAAGTAAGCCTAATGAAAGGATCAAAGCAAACAGTGTTACGCGATTGATAGTGTAGCCAAAAAGTAAATCTAACGATAAAGTAATGCCATAACAAATAGGCACAGCTAAACCCACAACAATAGCAGAACGCCAACCTAAAAATACTGCAATGAAAATAACTACGGTAAAAACAGCAAAAGCCAAACTAGTGGTTAGGTTATTCACTTTTTCATTTGCGGTTTCGCCATAATCACGCAATATTTCAACATGGACATTGTCAGGAAACATCGATTGTTGTAAGGCATTAATTTTGTCATGCACAGCTTGTGCTACTGTAACTGCATTGCTCCCCCGTTGCTTGGCAACACTAATGGTAACAATAGGGTGATCGCCATTGTTTGACATTTCAGAAGAGGTGGTGGATGTTTTTTTAGCCGCCGTGTTATTACCATACTGCGCTTGTTGATAACCATTGGCAAAATCAATCCAAGTATAGTGTTGTTGTTCAGCTGGCTCATCTATAATGTTGGCAATATCTTGCAGTAACACCACGCTGTTATCTATTACGCTGATCGGCGTATGCTTTAATGCATTAATATCCCTAATAACGTCACCACTTTCTAAGCGAACGGATTGGTTTTCTAATGCTAGATTTCCAAGATGTAATAACCTATTTGAGGATTGTATTGCGTTAAATACTTCATTGATTGAAATTTTTCTTGCGGTCATTTGTTCAGGATCTAAATTAACTTGAATTTCTCTTGAACGACCACCTGTAATGTTAACTTCACTTGTATTTTCTATGGCTTGAAGAAAAGTAGAGACTTCTTCGGCTAAACGACGTAAATCATAGTCGCTTACCGTATTACTGTCGCTGCTCCATAAGCCCAACATCATAATTGGAACGTCATCTACTTCTATTGGTTGTACTCGCCAGTTATCTACAATAGCTGGAATTTTGTGAGTGTTAGAATGTAGTTTATTATAAGTATTGAGTAATGCTTGCTCTCTGTTTTCACCTACATGAAATCTTAATGTGACCACTGCTTGGCTATTATGGGTCACCGAGTAAACATGTTCTACACCGCTAACTTGTGCAAGTAACTTTTCTAATGGTGTGGTTACTAACCGTTCCATTTGTTGAACATTAACGCTTGGTGCGTTAACGACAACATCAATCATAGGCACTACAATTTGCGGCTCTTCTTCGCGAGGAGTGTATTTTAAAGCCGCCATGCCCGCTATCATTGATATGATAAGCAGGATAATAGGTACTTTACTGCCTAATATATTGCTGAGTACTTTAGATGTGAAGTTGGTCGGTGTTTGCATATTTAATCAGCTTTCTTTGGTAAGTTTACTGGTATTAAGTTACATGTGGTCACAAAATTGTTGTTGTAAAACCTCTAATAGGTACTTAATTTTAGGGTTGGCAATTCGGTAATAAATTGTTTGCGACTCTCGTCTAGTCGTCACTATTTCACTATCACGTAGTTTTGCCAAATGTTGTGAAAGTGCTGACTGAGATAAATCAATTTGCTCATTAAGATCCCCCACGGTTAGTTCGCCATTAGCAAGGCAACATAAAACCATCAATCGGTATGGGTTAGAAAGTTGTTTCAGAATAACAGACACATGTTGAGCACTTTCTAGTAATTTGTTTTGATCTGTTGTCATAATAATTTTTAAACTCATTTGTTATTTTTTTTAGTCTACTATTGTACTTTAATTTAGTAAAGGCTAATATAACAATATAAGTAAAAGTTAATTTAGTAAAGCCTAAATTAAAAGGGTTATTTATAAATTTTATTTGTATTGCTTGGAGAATATCATGACAGTAAATGAGGCACTTAGGTTAGTCGCTGGCACAATGATTTTAATTTCTTTATTACTCACACAATTTCACTCACCTAATTGGGTGTGGTTTACGGCGTTTATCGGTGTGAACCTACTACAATCATCTTTTACTAAATGGTGTTTAATGATGACCATTTTAAAGAGGTTAGGTTTAAAAGACAGTAGTTCAGAATGTAGCTAAAGCTTTAATATCTTATTGAAAAATAAAATATTATTTATTCAAAAGGAACCAATATGTTAAAAACAATCCCTGAAGTAATTGCGCATGCAATGAAATCTTTAAACACGATTACAGCAGCAGAAGCAGAAAAAAAATGTAAGCAAGAAAATGGCATTATTATTGATGTTAGAGAACCTGCAGAGTTTGCTGAAAAAGCCGCTAAAAATACAATTAATATCCCACGAGGGCTATTAGAAATGAAAATGCTACAGCAGTATCCAGATGAAAATTTAGCTATTTTTATTCATTGTGCAACGGGAGCAAGAGCAACATTTTCAGCAGAACAATTAAAACGTGTTGGGTATAAAAACGTTTGGGTTGTTACTTGTATGCTAGATGATATTTGCTGTGTATTTTAAATTGGGTTTAATAGCCGTTTTATTGCCCACAATAAGCTTATAAATATGATCTGAGGTTTAAGATGAGTACACCATTAGTAATTGATTATTACACTGATATATTATGCGTGTGGGGTTGGGTAGCTCAACGGCGTATTGATGAATTAAACCGATGCTTAGGTAATAAAATCGATATTAGACATCATTATATTGATATTTTTGGTGACGCAGTAAATAAAATACCAACACAGTGGCATACTAAGGGAGGTTATGAAGGTTTTTCTGCTCATGTCGTTGAATCGGCAGCTCCGTATGAGTATACACAAATTAATACCAATATATGGTCTAGCGTCAAACCAATGTCGTCTGCTAACCCACACTTAGTTTTAAAGGCGATAAAGCTTAGCCATACCAGACAAGATAGCGTAGCCTATGAATTGAAATTTAGACAGGCTTTTTTTATTGAAGCACAAGATATCAGTAATATTAACGTTTTATTTGCTTTACTAGACAAGTCAGGTTTAGATAAAGAAAAAGTCAAAGAGAAGCTAGCTGACGGCAGTGCAATGGCTGCGTTAATGCGAGATTATCAACAAGCAAAAGTGCTAAGTTTAAAAGGCAGTCCGTCTTATGTTCTTGATAATGGAAGACAAACACTATATGGCAATGTTGGCTATCGAGTATTGTTAGCCAACATTGAGGCGTTGATAAATAAACCAGAGCATGATGCTAGTTGGTGTTAATTATTAATGCAGGTTAAAAACACACAGTATTGTATTTTGTGATGTTTTTCGCGCTGTTATATGTTCGGTTATATCCAATCTGGCACAATATCAGCGTTAATGACTTCATCATAACTTGGGCGTGGACGAACAACTGCAAATTCTGTGTCTTTTACCATAATTTCTGGTGCTAACATGCGAGTATTGTATGTTGATGACATCACGGCACCGTATGCACCACAACTCATAATAGCAATTAAATCACCTGTTTTTGACTCATGTATTTGACGAGCTTTAGCAAAAGTATCACCTGTTTCACAAACAGGGCCAACAATATCATAGGTTTTGATTTCAGTTTTAGTCTTATCAACAGCAATAATTTCATGGAAAGCATCATACATGCTTGGACGGATCAGATCATTCATGCCAACATCTAAAATTAAAAACTGGCGTTCTTCTCCTGTTTTTACATAAACTACGCTAGAAACTAATATACCAGAATTACCTAATAACGATCGGCCTGGCTCTATGACTATTTTGCAGTTCAAATGGCCTAACTGTGTTTTAGCTATAGCTGCATATTCTTCCTTAGATGGAATGATTTCGTCATGGTAAGTAATCCCTAATCCACCGCCAATATCTACTACTTTAATATCATGACCATCACTTCTGAGGTCTACAATTAATTGCGCAATACGCTTATAAGCTTCTTCAAAAGGGGCAAGTTGTGTAAGTTGTGAGCCTATGTGAACATCAACCCCTTGTACTTTGATATTAGGTAATGATGCTGCACGGTTATACGCTAGCCGTGCTTTACTAATGGGCACACCAAATTTGTTTTCAGACTTTCCTGTAGATATTTTAGCATGGGTATTAGCACAAACATCAGGATTAATGCGGAACGCTATAGCAGCAACTTTATTTAAACGTGTGGCAACTTGGCTGATTAATTCAAGCTCAGGCTCTGACTCAACATTAAATTGAAAAATACCTTCGTTTAGGGCGTATTCAATTTCAGCTTCAATTTTAGCTACACCCGAGTAAACAATTTTATTTGCTGGAATACCTGCGGCACGCGCACGGAGTATTTCCCCCATAGAGACAACATCAGCACCAGAGCCTAATTTAGCAAGTGTTGATAAAACCGCTTGGTTACCATTGGCTTTTACAGCATAGCAAATGAGCGTTTCTTGACCTGCCAATGCGGTGGAGAACGCTTGCTGGTAGTCTTTATAGTTTTGACTAATTGCGCTGTTTGAATAACAGTAAAAAGGTGTGCTTACTTGTTTTGCAATGTCGCTTAGTGCAACACTTTCGGCAAACATTTTGCCGTTAACGTGTGGGAAATATTGTTGTGTGGTCATTTGGCTACCATTATTAGCATTACGCTGATAAGTTCATATAAAACAGTGAATTATTTACAATCAATGGCAGGACTACATCCAGCACTTGATAGACATACCGCAATCATTATTAGGTGTCATTTCTGTTTTTATTGTGACAGAAATGACACTGACATTTAACTGCTAGCTACGAGAGGTTACTTCAAGTAAGTGATAACCAAACTGCGTTTTTACAGGGCCTTGTACTTCATTAAGCGGTGCTGAAAATACTACCTTATCAAATTCTGGTACCATTTGACCTGGGCCGAAAGTGCCTAAGTTACCGCCTTGAGCTTTTGACGGACAGTTTGAGTGCTCTTGAGCAACGTCAGCAAAATCTTTTCCCGCTTCAATTTCAGCTTTTAGTGCTAAACATTGTTCTTCAGTATCAACCAATAAATGACGTGCTGCAGCTTGAGACATGGGTTTTCCTATATTGAGTAAATAAATTTGAGTAACAATAACGTATTTTTTTATTTTTTTAAAGGCTCTATAGAGAGTATTTAAGGTGTTTAGCTAGTTTTGTTAAATCAATTTTATTAATATAATGCTCATGATTAATCAAAATAAAAGATGCATAGATGGATGATGATATTTTCAATAATAAACTGCCTAACCTTAAACATTTACATTACTTATTAGCGCTCGATAAACACCAGCACTTTAATAAAGCTGCACAAGCTTGTTTTGTGAGTCAGTCAACATTAAGTAGTGCTATTCTAAAATTAGAAGAGCAACTTTCTTGTCAATTATTAGAACGCGATCATAGAAACTTTGTTTTCACAAATCACGGAAAGCAAGTTGTCGTATTAGCTAAACAGTTGTTACTAAGTGCAAATGAGTTGGTTGCTTTTGCTAAACAAAAAGGTGGAGTTGATGTCGGCAGCATTCGCTTAGGGTGTATTCCAACCATAGCGCCATTTTTATTAACAGACTTAATTCAACTATGTCAGCAAGTTTTGCCTAAGCTTGAATTTTATTTGTGTGAGGACACCACTGAAAATTTAATGAGTCAATTAGATGAAGGAAAAATTGATTGTGCTATATTAGCATTACCTATTCCCAAGCATCACTTTTCAACACAGTTACTGGGTAAGGAGCGCTTTTACGTCGCTGGAGATAAAGCACTTATTAACAGTTTAAAACAAACATTTAACTATGACTGTTTGCCTGAAAAAAGTATATTTTTATTGAAAAAAGAGCACTGCTTAACAGAACATGCTGTGTCTGCTTGTAGATTAGCCGATACCAGCCGTATTAATAGCTTTTCAGCCTCAAGTTTAGCGACGCTAGTACAAATGACAACATTTCATCATGGGATCACTTTTTTACCTGAAATGTCTGTAAAGAAAGGAATTGGACAGAAAGAGGGTTTAACTATTCAAGCGATATCTGATGATGTATATCGAGAAATAGGCATGATATGGCGCAAAACAAGTATGCGAGAAAAAACTTTTAGGGTATTAGGGGATTTAGTCTCTAGTTTACTGAACAAATAAATTATAGATGAAATAAGTTAGTTAATTAGCTCAATCTTTAAGGTTAACTATTTTCTTTACATTTTTGTGCATCAAGTATATTTTTTTTACTATCTTTGAGATTATTACTCGCAATTGTTTTTGTATTGCTGTAATAGTTAGTAAAAAAAGCAATGAATTGGTGTAATTTATCATTAAATATCATGGTGCTTTCAAATAAAAAGTTATGCTTATTTAACGTTTTATTTGGCGTGACAACAAAATCATCATTATTTGTTTTATTAGAAAAAGAGGGTGTTAAAAGTATAGGAACTATTACTATAGAAGATTGATTGTACAGGTTATTAGTATTAATTCGAGTATTTTTAGCACAGCTTGACCATGAGATAACGGTAATAGAAATGATCAATACTAGCGTGATTAATTGTTTCATTGTAATTCTCCTGTTCAGTTCTGTGTTCTATAAATTAGAAATTTAGCGCCATAAGTAACTGCATTTTACTATAATTTTTTGCAAAGGTTAATACTAGTATAATGCGATAAACAGTATATTGGGTACGGTAGACGGGAAATAAAGGCTAAAAATATAATTTTTTTATAAAGTTAATAGGAACTTAGTTAAATTTTAATCAAGTAAGAGAAACGTAATCCCTTACTTGATTAATAGCGTTAAATTAACATTAGAAAAGTTTATAACTTAATTACTTGCTTTTTTGTCTAACCTAAACTGATGCAATAATGGTTCGGTATAGCCATTAGGTTGGTTTGCACCACAAAAAACAAGTGAGGATGCGGCTTTAAAAGCAATACTGTTATCAAAGTCGTCACTCATTGCTTGATAGCTTGGGTCATCAGCATTTTGACCATCAACAATTTTTGCCATTTTTTCTAAACTTGCTTTTACTTGAGCTTGAGTACAAACACCATGATAAAGCCAGTTAGCTATATGTTGGCTAGAAATACGTAATGTCGCTCTGTCTTCCATTAAACCAACGTCATTTATATCAGGTACTTTTGAGCAACCAATGCCTTGGTCTATCCAGCGAACCACATAACCTAAAATACCTTGGGCATTGTTATCTAATTCTTCAGTTATTTCTTCTGTAGTCCAATTGGTATCTTTTGCTAATGGAATGGTTAGTATGTCGTCTAGGCTAGCACTTTCACGTTGCATTAATGTTTGTTGAAGCGCAAATACATCAATACGATGATAATGTAATGCATGCAATGTTGCTGCAGTTGGTGAAGGAACCCATGCAGTGTTTGCACCTGCTTCTACATGATTAATTTTAGTTGCAATCATATTAGCCATTTGATCTGGAATTGGCCACATACCTTTGCCTATTTGTGCTTTTTTACTAAAACCACAGGCTAATCCAACATCAACATTATTGTTTTCATAGGCGCCAATCCACGGTGTTAATTTAATGTCGGCTTTACGTGCCATAGGGCCAGCAGCCATAGATGTATGAATTTCATCACCTGTACGGTCTAAAAAGCCAGTGTTAATAAATACAACGCGTTCTTTAGCTGCGGCAATACAATTTTTTAAATTGACACTGGTACGTCGTTCTTCATCCATAATACCCATTTTTATCGTATTGCGAGGTAAAGACAGTGCATCTTCAACACGAGCAAATAACGTATCGGCAAAGCTAACTTCTTCAGGGCCGTGCATTTTAGGTTTTACAATATAAATAGAACCTTCACTGCTATTACTTAGTGAGCTATTACCTTTTAAATCATGCAAGGCAATTAATGACGTGATCATGGCATCTAAAATACCTTCAGGTACTTCATTATTGTTACTGTCAATAATGGCACTATTTGTCATTAAATGACCAACGTTTCGAACAAACATTAAGCTGCGGCCTTTTAAGGTAACCGGATTACCTGATAAAGACTGGTAATTTCTGTCGCTATTCATTTTGCGAGTAAACTCTTTACCGCCTTTACTGATATTTTCAGTTAGATTACCTTTCATTAATCCAAGCCAATTACGGTAAGCAATTACCTTGTCTTCACCATCAACGGCAGCAACAGAGTCTTCACAATCCATAATGGTTGTTAAGGCTGATTCAATAATAATATCACTTAGTGTCGAAGGATCTGCTTTTCCTATTTCACTATTTGCATCAAATACTAATTCTAAATGCAAGCCATTATGTTTAAATACTAAAGTATTGGGTTGGCTAATACTGCCAGTAAATCCAATAAAAGCGTTAGCATCTTGTAATGTACTTTGTTCACCATTACGTAAACTAACCATAAGTTGTTGTTCATTTAAATGGTAAGCTACAACATCTTGATGGCTACCGTTAGTTAACGGAATTGCTTGATCTAAATAATCTTTAGCATAGCTAATTACTTTGGCTCCACGTACTGGATTATAAGCGCCAGTTTTCTCTGCGCCATTATCAGTGCTGATAACATCGGTACCATAAAGTGCATCATATAAACTGCCCCAACGCGCATTGACAGCATTTAAAGCAAAACGAGCATTCATTATAGGTACAACAAGTTGTGGGCCAGCAATACTGGCAAGTTCAGCATCAACATTTTCAGTGCTGATAGTGAAATCTTCAACTTCTGGCACTAGGTAACCAATATCAGTTAAAAACTGTTTGTAGTTGCTAAAGTTAAATTTGTCACCAAAATTTTGCTGATGCCAGCTATCTATTTGTGCTTGTAATTCATCACGCTTACTAAGTAATTTGGCATTATCACTAGATAACTCATTGATAATATCAGCAAAACTTTGCCAAAATTGAGATGAAGCTACTCCTGTTTCGGGAAGTGCTTCGTGCTCAATAAACTCGAATAGATCTTGGTTTATTGATAAGCCTGCTAGTTTTACTGTTTGAGTCATATTTTCCTCGCTTACTTTGCTTGTCCTTTATTTACATATTAGATATTTAAATAAAGTTAGATGAAGTCTTCACTATTAACTACATTCATATAGCGGTAAGTAGCTAGTTATAGTGAAATTATATATTTCCTATCCTATTGTTAATATCACCGACTATCAATGATCGTATTACAATAACTATTATTCATGTTGTGAATGTTAATCTTTTGATTTTGTGTTTTTGCCTATGGTTAATTTTGGTTTTACGAAAAAAATGGTAATAAAAGAGGGACAAGTACTGGAATTATAAATGCGGTTAATAGTGCTGAAGTTATTAATGCCACAGAACTATAAGCACCCTGGTAAACATTATTTTTTGATAATATAATACTGCCAATGACATGACTGCCTGACCCAATAGCAAGCCCTATGGCAATATCACTTTTAACATTAATAAACCTTAGCCACGGAGGGCCTAATAGTGCTCCAGATAACCCTGCTATCATTATTGCAAATGACGTAATGGAACTATCACCTTGAAGTTGTTCTGTTAAGGTAATACCTATAGGTGTTGTAACAGACTTTAGTGATAATGCTATAGCAATTTCTTCTTGATGAATTAATACCATAGTGAGTGAAAAGCTCATTGTAATAACAATAATTACGCCTAGAGTAAGTATCATTACAAGCTGCTTCCAATAACGCTTAACATGCTGAAGTTGTTGATATAGTGGGTAGCCTAGAGCAACCGTCGCTGGTTCTAACAATATACTCAATGCTTGAGTTGACTGGTGATACTTTGCATAGTTTATATTGTTTAGTAACAAATAGGGTATCAGTATTATTATTGTAAGCAACATGGGGTTTAGCAGGATAAGTTGCCATTTTTGTTGAACCCATGCAGCACTTTGGTAAACCACTAGGGTAAGTAATGTTAATATTAACGAATCAACTAAAGTTATGCTTGCTAACATATTAAAGATGCTTAGAAACGGTGGAATGGTCTGAACTAAGTTGTCCAGACGTTAAGTATTTTTCAGCTAAAATACCGATAAAGCTGATTAAGAAAAAGGTCGTAAAAAAGATAATAGCTACAATGCTATAACCGTGATTTTTAATCAGTTCAAAGTGATTAATAACCCCTACAGCCGCAGGAATAAAGCAAACCCCCATATGACTTATTCCCCATTGATTTACTTGGTGAACTTTATCGGGTTTAAGCCATCCCATTTGTAAAAGCAAACAATAAATAACCATGCCATATAGACTGGCTGGTAGGCCGCCAATGGCACTATTTAGGATTTTTCCTGCAATTAAACAGATAACAATAGCGGCAATAGTATAGAGAATGTTTTTCATTGCGTTCTTTTCAATAGGTTATTAGATTCGTGTGTCAGTAATTAACAAATTATTCATTTAATTGTATTTGTCTTGCGGCTTCTATAACTAACTTTCTAAACCAAACATGGCTCGCATCATGATGTAATAAAGGGCTCCAGATCATTTTTAAATCCATATCAGGAATTTCAAAAGGAGGTTTGACTATAATATAATTTGGATCTTTTTTATGTAGCATGGCGGCTTTTGTTGGTAAAGTTGCTATTAAGTTGTCTTCGAATGCAAGTTGCATAGCAACATGATAGTTGCGAGTAAATACTTTTATATCACGTTTTTTACCTAATCTTGCCAGTGCTTCGTCTACCCAGCCAAGTTTTTGTACATCGTTTGGATTCATTCCAACACCCACACCAAAACCTGTTTTTGATACCCAAACATGCTTTGCTGCTAAATAAGAATTTAAATTGAATTTAGTAACAACTGGGTTATCAGCACTTAACAAACAAGAAAAAGAGTCTCGCCAGATATATTTTTGATGAAAAGATTGTGGCAGTTCATCAAAACGGTTTATGGCCATATCAATTTTACCTGCTTCAACATCGTGAAAGGTAACATCGCTAGGGGTCATAATATCAATAGTGATATTGGGAGCTGTTTGATTAATTAGCTTTAATAGCTGAGGTAATAGCGTTGATGCAGCATAATCACTGGCCATAATGCGAAATACACGCGTGCTATTCTGTTCATTAAATTCTTCTTCTCCTTGTAATGTCTTTTCTAACTCAAGCAATATTTTTCGAATGGCAGGTGCCAGTGTTTTTGCTTTTTCAGTTGGAGACATACCATCGGAAGTACGTACTAATATAGGGTCATTAAATAATGTTCTTAGTCTTTTTAAGCCATTACTCATTGCTGGCTGAGTAATATTAAGCTGCCCAGCGGCGCGAGTTACATTTTTCTCTCTTAGTAGCACGTCTAAATAAATAAGCAGATTCAAATCGATTTTAGAAATATTCATCAGTTTAATGTTTCCAGTTGAAAGTATAACTAAAATAAATATATGTTAAGTTTTACTATGATTCAATGTTTATTCAGAGCAAGACTAAAATAAATTTATGATGATAATGGCTGTGTTGATTTTATATTATTGTTTTATAAGTATAAAACTATTTGTTGTAAGAGGGAGTGCTTTGGTATTTCTTGTGTGAATGATGGTAATTATAAATATATATTTCATAAATGTTGGTTTGTTGGCTATTATTTTTGTTGTTCGGTGTGACAGCTTACTAAGCCAGTTACATCAGCTCTATTAACAACAGCTAGATTAATGTAAAAAATAAGACCATTGGAGAATGTCATGTCTAATTATCAAAGTGCAATTGAAGCCGTTAAAGCAATAAAAGAAAAAGCTGGTAGCTCTTGGGATCCAATTAATCCTGAGTCTATAGCCCGTATGAGAACTCAAAATAGATTTAAAACAGGTTTAGAGATTGCTCAGTACACTGCAGACATTATGCGTCGTGATATGGCTGCATTTGATGCTGATAAGACTAAGTACACACAATCTCTAGGTTGTTGGCATGGTTTTGTTGGCCAACAAAAAATGATTTCCATTAAGAAGCATTTTGACGGAAAAACTGACCGTCGTTATTTATATCTTTCTGGTTGGATGGTAGCAGCACTTCGCAGTGAATTTGGTCCACTTCCTGACCAATCAATGCACGAGAAAACATCTGTTGCTTCTTTAGTTAAAGAGCTATACACATTCCTACGTCAAGCTGATGCACGTGAGTTAGGTGGCCTTTTCCGTGAACTAGACGCAGCTAGAGCAGCTGGCGATTCTGCTAAAGAAGCAGACATTCAATATCAAATTGACAATCACGTAACTCATGTTGTACCAATTGTTGCTGATATCGATGCTGGTTTTGGTAATGCCGAAGCAACTTACCTAATGGCTAAGCAAATGATTGAAGCAGGTGCTTGTGCTCTTCAAATTGAAAACCAAGTAGCTGATGAGAAACAATGTGGACATCAAGACGGTAAAGTAACTGTTCCTCACGCTGATTTTCATGCGAAAATTCGTGCTTTACGCCATGCATTCTTAGAGCTAGGTATTGACAATGGTTTAATCGTTGCACGTACTGACTCTGAAGGTGCTGGTTTAACAAAAGAAATTGCTGTTGTTAAAGAGCCTGGTGATTCTGGTGATATTTATAACTCTTACTTAGACGTTGAAGAAATCGATGTAGCTGATATGGCTGAAGGCGATGTATGTTTTAATCGCGATGGTAAACTTGTTCGTCCTAAGCGTTTGCCTTCTGGTTTATATCAGTTCCGTCAAGGTACTGGCCATGAACGTTGTGTATTTGACTGTATTGGTGCACTTAATGCGGGCGC
Source organism: uncultured Colwellia sp. (assembly GCA_965305135.1). GTDB lineage: Bacteria > Pseudomonadota > Gammaproteobacteria > Enterobacterales > Alteromonadaceae > Colwellia. The sequence continues at coordinate 718 of CBDLPA010000020.1, read as the reverse complement.
AGATTTACTTTGGATTGAAACGGCCATTCCTACAGTACACGAAATTGCAGGCATGATGAATGACGTACGTAAAGTTCACCCAGATGCGAAACTTGTTTATAACAACTCTCCATCTTTCAACTGGACATTAAATTTCCGTCAACAAGCCTATGACGCAATGGTTGAAGCTGGTAAAGACGTTTCTGCATACAACCGTGATAACTTAATGAGTGCTGAATATGACGAAACTGAACTTTCTGCTATAGCTGACGAACGTACTCGTACATTCCAAGCTGATACTGCACGTGAAGCGAACGTATTCCATCACTTAATTACATTACCTACTTATCACACAACTGCGCTGTCTGTAGACAACTTAGCTAAAGAATACTTTGGTGAACAAGGCATGCTTGGTTATGTTAAAAATGTTCAACGTCAAGAAATTCGTCAAGGTATCGCCTGTGTTAAACATCAAAACATGTCAGGTTCTGACATGGGTGATGATCACAAAGAATACTTTGCTGGTGAAAATGCACTTAAAGCTGGCGGTGCAAAAAATACCTCGAACCAATTCTCATAGGTATTGCTATAATATAGTTAATTCTTACTAACTATATTTTTAATCAGATTACTGTTAACTCAGTAATCTGATTTTTTTTGTTTATAAATTGTTGGTTTTATGTGATACCAATTTGATTAAATTTCTTCCCAACTCAGAGCTTCATTAGCGAGCTTAGAA
>CBDLPA010000019.1:0-81353 GCA_965305135.1 uncultured Colwellia sp. | reverse complement strand
CGTGGAACGGGCACTTAGTTCAATTTAATTTATTCTTATCCCGAGCTGAGGTTAAATAATGCATCATATGTATCTTTTTATTTCAATAAAGCTTGAATAATAATGTTATTTGGATCATTTGTGTGTGAGATGTAATGAAAACTATAGGGTGGAGTAATTTAAGGAATTGAATATCTTGAACTTATATTGATTTAACAGGCATTAACCTATATATACCTTGGCCGTCAATAGCAATGTATATATAACCGTCTGGCCCTTGTTTAATATTTCGGACTCGAGTCAATCCATCTTTCACTATTTCTTCTTTGACAATTTTATTACCGTCGAGTGTTAACATCACCACATAGCCAAACTTTAATGAACCAACGAGTAAATTTCCTTGCCATTGAGGATATTTATCACTGGTAACAAAGGTCATGCCTGAAGGCGCAATGGAAGGATCCCAGTACCAAAGGGGTTGTTCTAAGCCTTCTTTTTCCGTAATGTCGGTAAATGATGTACCGCTGTAATTAATGCCGTAGCTAATGATTGGCCAGCCATAATTGTTACCTTTGGTAATAATATTCACTTCATCGCCACCACGAGGGCCGTGCTCATGAGTCCATATTTCACCAGTAACAGGGTGCTTCGCCATACCTTGTGGGTTGCGATGACCATAAGAGTAAATGGCTTTTTTGGCTAGCTTGTTTAAGAAAAAAGGATTATCTTTAGGAATACGGCCATCGTCATGTAATCGGTATATTTTACCTGCATCACGATTTATCTTTTGCGGATTAACATCACGTTGACCGCGATCACCAATTGAAAAATATAAATAGCCTTGGTTATCAAATGCTAACCGACTACCAAAATGGACGCCTTTGTCACCGTAAGCTTGCGCCACATAAATATCTTGTTTTTCGGTTAGTGTCATACCTTGCAATTTTGCGCGCATAATCGCGGTACTTTTATTTCCTTTATTGTCAGCTTTAGTATAAGAAAGGTATAACCAACCGTTGTTTACATAATTAGGATGTAAAGCAATATCGAGTAATCCTCCTTGGCCGCCTACTTCTATTTTAGGTAAACCAGAAATATTCTCAGCAACAAGATTGCCTTGTTTAACTATGCGTAATTCACCACTGCGTTGGGTGAAAAGCATATCACCATTAGGTAACCAAGCCATGCCCCAAGTAATTGCGGTATTACTTACATAAATCTGTGCAGTATAGTTCTTGGCTGATTCTGCTTGATTAATTTTAGGTGTGCCTTGGTTGAAACCAGAACATGAAAAGCATGCTGAGCATAACATCATGGCTAAAAGTATTTTACGTAATTTGTTCATTATAAGCTTGGTCATTATAAAATTATTTATTTAAAAGGAAGCTTTGCCAATAATAGTCAATTTACAGGTAATGTAAAATGAAATGGGTACCTATACCCGTTCCAGCTGAATCCTGCATCTTCAAGTGGAGCGGGTATAAACACAACTTATGTTTATAGCTTGTGATTAAGCACCTATAGCAAAATTATTTACCATTGATTTAATTTTTATCAGTGTAGGTTTTAAGTTGATATCACTGTTAGCAACATTTTTGCCATACCGTTACATCAATTAAGGTTGAAATAGCTTGATGCGAATTAAGTGTATTAATTGTTGTTAATGGCTGTTGGTTTACTAAGGTAAAATGCTTAGTTAATTGGTTTTGTAAGCCATCAAAGCCAGTCACATTTTCACCATTAACTTTAATACCACCTAACCAATTTTCTTTTGTAGTTATTGATTCATTAAAACAATAGCTACTAGCAATCACTAATATACCTTGAGGAAGTAGGCGTTCGATAATATTTGCTAACACCTGTTTAGGCTGATAGCTTTCTTCAAGAACCTGATCCATTACTACAATGTTATATCCCGTAAACTTTTGTTTTAAGTTACTGGCATCGCCTTGGCTAAATAAAATATTTTCTCCGTAGCTAGGTAAAGCTATATCACGTAATGATAGTTGATGAAAATCAACTATATCTCCTTCATTAATGGTGGTGTAACGTACTGTTTCTTGCTGTTGTAACTTAACGGCGTGCTGTATTGTTTGTGCAGAAAAATCCACAGCATCAATATGTTTAAAGTTTGGTGATAATTCAAAAGCCACTCGACCAACGCCACAGCCTAAGTTTAACAACCGATCTTTTAATGTATCTGTGTTAGTGATAGCTGTATTAATTAAAGACACTAACCCTGAAGTATATTGAGTTTTAGGGTTATACTCTTGCGCTATTTTCTGACAAATTTCAATGGAAGTTTCATATGGGTTAACCGCAGTTATAGGAATTTCTTTTGTTTTTGAGATGACATAACGAAAACCCGCATGTTGATAGAAATGACGTCTAAAGGCATACCTTGATGACTTGATGGTTTCATTACCTGTTGAGATCCAAGAGCCACCTTTAATTAGGTTATGCTTACCGTCAAATGTGGGTGTTGAAAAATCATCATATAATGGATGTACATTAAAATGATTAAAACCATCAATGGTTGACTCAGTCCATTGCCACACATTTCCCAAAATGTCATAAATACCTTGGTGCTCAAATGTATCAACAGGACAAGAAGAGGCAAAGTATTCAAGGTTTGTATTGCCAGGGGCTTCTTGCCAAGAGGTTAAGTCTTCTTCTATGGTATCGCGAAGAGTCATCCATTCAGCTTCTGTTGGCAAACGCACATTTTGTTTTGTAGTCAGAGTTTTCCAATTACAAAAGGCTTTTGCTTCTAAGTAATTAATTTCAACGGGCCAGTTAAGCGGTAACGGTATTTCTTCGGTTAAATTCCGCTGTAAATATGTATCGTTTTGTTTGCGCCAAAAGCGCGGCATTAACGCTTTTGTATAGGTTAACCATTGTTGACCTTCTTTTGTCCAATAATCTTGGTTTTGATATCCCCCCGCTTCAACAAAGGTTAGATATTCTTGGTTAGAAACTAAATATTTTGCTACCTGAAAATCATCAACGTTAAGGCTTAGTTCGCCATACTCGTTATCCCAACCATAGGTTAAATCGTCATCTTTTTTACCTAATGTAATTGGTTTACCTTTAACAGGCGTTAATTCGTTTGTGGGAGCATTACCTGTATAGTGACAAGGTTGCCACTGTGCATTAGCTGTTAAGTGTTTCAATTCAAGCATGCGCATAATGACTGACGATGTTTCTAAGTGTATACGTTCATGTTCGCAGCCCATCAAAATCACCCAAGCTAGAGAGTTTTGCCTGATCGGCAGTGATAAATCCATTGAGTCGATCAATTGATTCACAAGATCATACACTTGATAACGATAGGTTTTTACTTCTGCAACACTTGGCCAGTTGTAATGCCTGCTGTCTAAATCATCCCAGCTCATTTCATCAACACCCACAGCACAAATTGCTTCAAGTGAATGATTAATACGATGTTTAATGTATTTACCTAAGATTAATTTATTAATATAAAAAGTAGCGGTATGACCAAAATAAAAAATCAATGGATGTCTTAATGGCTCAGGCCTTAGATAATACGCATCGTCATTATTGATTAGTGCAAATAAACTTTCGTAGGTTTGCCAAGTATTATGAAAATAGTGTTTTATTTCTGCTCGTTTCTCGTCAACAGAAGTCCCTGTTAGCCAAGGTGTTTTAGCTTGATTCATGTTATTCATTAGTCAAAATCTGTCCTAGTGCTTGTTGTTAGCACAATTTTTTTATTATGATACTTATTCAAAATAGCACGCTTTATTTTGCTACCAATCCCCAATGGTTGGCTATTGTTAGGTGCTACCATAACGTATTCAATTTGATTCAAACTTTGTTCAAACCAGTTATCTTGTTCAAATAAACTATACGCCCCTAACGCTTCTTTATCATCAAAAAGTGATGAAGGTAATGGGGTTGATAAAGGTGATGACGAGGATGTAACTGATAGTTCTTTATTACTTTTGTCACGAAACACTTTTACTGCATCAACCACATTTAATAAGGCGAAAATCACATTAACATAGGCATTATAATGTAAGCTTGATGCCCCTAAACGATGTTCTATACGTGCTGTTTTTTGCCAATTAAGTTGTTTTACGAGTGGTTCGTTTAAATGGTTCACAATTAATACATCTTCACCAAGCACTTGATTATGTTTACCGTACTGACGATACAAGGCAATACTACCTTGATGACCCCCTGAAATATCGGTGGGGGAACATAATTCATCATTTAGCCCATATTTATTTTTTAATGTTAATCGCTCATAGGCATCATGCTCAGGCAAAAATAATAAAGCACACGCATAACTCGTATTCATTAAACACTGCTGTAAACATTCTCCTAAACGGGAATCTGCAATTAAGTTATTTCCTTGGTCATCACTAACACTGATATTGGTTTGTATAGCATTAGGAATATGAATACTTTTATTAAGCCCTTGAAAAATATTTTTGCTGCCCAGTAACAGTTGTGCTTGGTCGCCACTCCAAACAACGGGTTTAATTAATACCTCATCAATATTTTGTTGTTTAAACAAAGAAGGTAATAGTTTTATAACATTTGTTAAATTATGAGCTTCCTTTAAGGGAGATTGACCAGCAAACAGTGAAACATATTCCCATTGGTTACGCCAATATTCGGGTACAAGTTGCCCTTCAATGTCATGCTCAGCTATTTTTTTATTAATTTTTGCAAAGTTAATCGCGATGGTTTGTTGTGTTTTATTACGAACACAACCCTCTAATTCAAAATGAATATGGGCTGAAAGCCCTAGAGAAGTAAGGTAAGATTGGAGGAATTCAATAGCAGTAATCCCCAAGGTATCCAGTGATTGCTTACTCAAAAAAAATCCTTTAATAACGCTTTTAAAAATTAACGTGGGTTAATTAGCTTAACATATAGGGTCATTATGTTTTTTACTAGTTATATGTCAATTGATTAATACCATTAAGTTATTTTCCTCTCAGCGAGAATTAAAAGGCTTAGAGGTAAGGCATTTTCTATAAGCTACATCTATGTAGCGTTCTTGTTTAAATCAATTACACGGCATCAAGCACCGTGCATTTTTATAAATTTTGCTAATAAAGAATCTTCGCTTTCAATTTTATCGGGGTCAGGTTTTACGCAATCAATGGGGCAAACACTAACACAGGTTGGTTTGTCGTAATGACCTATACATTCGGTGCATTTGTCTGGGTCAATTTCATAAATGTGCTCACCTAAAGTAATTGCTTCATTAGGGCATTCTGGATCACACATATCACAATTGATACAGCTGTCTTCAATTAATAATGCCATAAATTTTGGCCTTATTTGTCAGCTTGATTTTGGGTAAAAGGATGTCTAGTAGTGCCACCGTCAGTTAAATAACGCATAATTATGCCGAAAGTTAAGTTTAATTCTGTCTCTAATGCGATAGAAACTTTATGGCCAGAGCCTTTGGCATCAGTAATTTCTTCACCTGTTTTACTATTGAACATTTTAGTTAAGACGAAGCTAACATTACCGTCGGGAGTCATTAATTCGAGTCTATCTCCCACTAAAAATTTATTTTTAACATCAATTTCAATTAAGCCAGATGATTCATTTTTACCGAGTACTTCACCAACAAACTGTTGTGTATCACTTTTTGAATAACCATAGTCATAATTTTGTGTATCAGAAGGGCGGTGACGTTTCAAAAAGCCTTCGGTATAACCTCGGTGTGCTAGATGTTCTAGATCAGTATTCAAATTAGGGTTAAATGCTTTTTCGGCCATGGCATCATTAATCGCTTGATTATACACTTGGGCGGTACGTGCGCAGTAGTAAAAAGATTTGGTTCTACCTTCAATTTTTAGAGAGTGAACACCCATTTTAACTAATCGTTCTACATGTTCAACAGCACGTAAATCTTTTGAATTCATAATATAAGTGCCATGTTCATCTTCAAAAGCAGGCATATATTCACCAGGACGCCCTTGCTCTTGTAATAAAATTACATCATCAATTGGCTGATTCTTAATTAAAGAGTCGTCAGGTGTGACAATAGCGGTGTCAGGCGTATAAATTTCAGGCAAGGAGCTTGTTGGATTAACTGCAATAATATCGCCTGTTTCAGTCTCTTTGGCTTCATGAGTATCGTATTTCCAACGACATGAATTAGTGCAAGTGCCTTGGTTTGGATCGCGTTTATTAATATAACCAGAAAGTAAGCATCGTCCTGAGTACGCCATGCATAATGCACCATGAACAAAAACTTCAAGCTCCATTTCTGGACAATGTAGTCGAATATCTTCAATTTCATCAAGGGAAAGCTCTCGTGATAAAATGACCCGTTCAACCCCTTGCTGGTGCCAAAATTTCACGGTTGCCCAGTTTACTGCATTGGCTTGTACCGATAAATGAATAGACATGTCAGGATAATTTTCTCGCACCATCATGATTAATCCAGGATCAGACATGATTAAGGCATCTGGCTGCATAGCAATAACTGGCGCAATGTCTTTTAAAAAGGTTTTTAATTTACCATTGTGCGGAGCAATATTATTGACTAAATAGAATTTTTTTTCTAAAGCATGTGCCTCATCTATCCCTATTTTAATGTTCTCTAACGAAAATTCATTATTGCGAACCCTTAGCGAGTAGCGTGGTTGTCCTGCATAAACGGCGTCAGCACCATACGCAAAGGCGTATCGCATATTTTTTAGGCTGCCAGCAGGCGACAATAATTCAGGTTTTAACATAAAATTTATCTATTTAGTTTTTGGGAGCAAGGAGTAATAAGGGGCGCATTATAAGAAAAAGCGCCAGTATGGGCAATCTAAAACAGAAATAAACACGGTCTTGAACAACAAAGATTCTACTATGGTTTTTAGTAATGCTTAAATTTAGGATAATCAACCGTTAGTGTGAAAAATGTTCAAAAAAATCATATTTTGTACCATATTGAAAAACATTTAAAAAAACCTTGGCGTTAATAGGAAGTGTGCTACTTTTAAAGCTATAGTAATAAAAAAATCAAGGAGAAATATATGCCTGCTGAAAATGCCTTGTATATAATCTTAGAAGAAAAAATAAAACAGGGCGCATTAGTTTTACCAACGCTGCCAAAAGTTGCATTAAAAGTAAGAGAAGCTGTAGATGATCCCAATGTTAATTTAGCTCACTTGGGTAATATTATTGAGCATGACCCTGCGTTATCTTTAGGTATGGTTAAAGTTGCCAATAGTGCGTTATTGGGAAGAACGGTTAAAGTTGAGAGTGTATCTCAAGCGGTGACACGTATTGGTTTAAGTCAAATTAAAAGCATTGTAACTGCGATGGCACTTAAACAAATATTTGTTTCAAAAAATGATATTGTTGCTATGTATATGGATAAGTCATGGAATAAAACCATAGATATAGCGTCTGTTGCTATTAGCTTAATGAGTATTTATCTTGAAAAAAATAAACATACATCATTAAGTTTAGACACCATGACTCTCGCAGCGCTTGTTCATAATGTAGGGACATTGCCTATTTTAACTGAAGCGGAGCAACATCCAGATATTTTTGCAAATCCTAAGTTTTTACAGCAAGCTATTGCTAAATTGTCAGGTAAAGTAGGTGGTAAAGTAACGCGAGAATGGGGTTTTTCAGAAGAGTTAATATCGGTTGCTGAAAGTTGGAGTGATTTAACTGTTTTGCCTGAAGATATTCATTACTTAGATTTTATTCGTGCTGGCAGTATTTATCACAATGTATTTAAAAGCCAATTAACGCAAGATTCGTTATTAACCAGTTATGTGAAAAAAGGGATTTTATCTGACGTAAACTTTATGGATACTGATAATTTTAAAGCGCGATGCACTGATGTTAAATCAATGTTTGTATAACCCTTATAAAAATAATTTTCACTGGTATTTCAATTTGTTAACTATCTCTTAAATCGAGTTCAGGTTAGTTACTCTGACATTAATATATCAGTATGGTGCCTCAGAGATCTCGGTTGTATAGGTAAGAAAACACAAACACCAAGATTAAACCCTTTAATTAAAGGTGAATACCTATCCAGAAAACGGTAAGCTTTACAGTACAGTAATTATTCTATTTAATATTTCTAATTTTATGCGCTTGTTTTCCTTATTTATTCTTTTATTCTCCATTACCACTAGCTCATTGTTGTATGCTCAATCACGTCCAAAAATAGGATTGGTATTAAGTGGTGGTGGTGCAAAAGGGGCAGCACATATTGGTGTTCTTAAGGTTATTGAACAAAATAAAATTCCTATTGATTATGTGGTTGGTACCAGCATTGGTGCTTATGTAGGTGGTTTATATGCTCTAGGTTATAGTGTAGATGATATTGAGCATATTATGCTCAATATACCGTGGGATGATAGTTATTCAGATTTGGTTTCAAGAAGTTTGCTGTCGTTTGAACGTAAAGAATTAAGAGACTTATATAATATCCCTATACGTCTAGGCATTACCGATGGAGAAATAAAATCATCTAATGGATTATTATTAGGGCAGTCGGCAGCAAATTTGCTAAAACTATCGACTGATGTTGTGCCTACATTTGAACATTTTGATCATTTAGCTATTCCTTATCGGGCTATAGCTTCAGATTTAGCTACCGCCAAAATGGTGGTTATTGATAAAGGCAGTGTTACTAAAGCAATGCGTGCTTCTGCTGCGGTACCTGGTGCTGTGAATCCAGTTATTATTGATGGCAAATTACTTGTTGATGGTGGAATCGTTAATAACATGCCTATTGATGTGGCAAAAGCCATAGGAGCTGATATTGTCATTGCCGTAGATATTGGCTCACCATTATTATCAACCAATAATATTAAAAGCACGCTTGATGTTATTGACCAATTATCAAACATTCTAACCAATAACACGACACTTGCTCAAAAAAAATATATTTCTACAAAGGACATATTAATTCGTCCTGATATTGATGATTTAAGTACCACTGACTTTTCTATTATGCATAAGGCTCTTGAATTAGGAAAACAAGCCGCTTTACTTGCTGAACAAGAGTTAAAAAACTTGAGTGTTAGTGATGTTGAATACACACGATTTCAACAACAAAAAAAACAGAAAAGTCTTGCATGGTTTAGGCCGTTCAAGCAACCCATTGTTGGTATTGAATATAACAATAATTCATCGGTAAGTACTTCTGTTATTGAAGAAAAACTTGGAATAAACTTAGGTGATATTGTCAGTAAAGAACAACTACAATTAGCGCTTAATCGTATCTATGCGATTGATGAATTTGAGCAGGTTGATGCTGAGTTCATAGACTTACCTCAAGGACGAAAACTAATATTAACAACTCGTGAAAAATCGTGGGGGCCTAATTATCTTAAACTTGGTTTTAATTTAGAAAGTGACTTTGCTAATGGCTCAGTTGTTGATTTGGATTTTGCCTATATTCAAAATGAAATGACACATTATGGCGGTATGTGGACTAATAAAGTAAAACTGGGTTGGGAATCTATGTTAGCCAGTGAGTTTTATCTGCCATTAGAAGAGCGACAACATTACTTTATTCGATCAAGAGTTCAATATGCTCATGATAAATGGGCGTCAACTAAAGGGAGATCTGAAATTATTAATAAGTTCTTTCTTGCTAAAGCAGGTCTTGGATTTAATTACCACAATGATGGCGCGGTAGAATTAGGTATTATTGGTGAAAAAGGGAAAATAGCTTTTGAAGATGGAATGCAAACGTCACTTGACCATGATTCTCTTGGTGCTTATTTATCGTTTGACTACGACAGTTTAAATAGTATGAATTTTCCAACTCAAGGGAATAAACTATCAATTAATATGATGTGGCGAAAGGATAATTATCAAGAATCAGCAGGTATTGAACCAAAAGATAAATCACTTGAAATTACTTTTGATTGGCGTGGTGCATTTCATATTAATAATCATACTTTTGTTGGAATAGCCTCATTTGCAACGGTTGATAGCGATACTGACTTTACGGTTCATGTTACTGAACTTGGCGGTTTTTTGAATCTTTCAGGTTACCAAAAAGATGCCTTGATTGGCGTACATAAGGGTTTTATGGCATTAGTTTATCAGTATGATTTAGGACGTGAATTGTTTGGTAAAACCAGTTTACCACTTTATCTAGGATTAAGCCTTGAAGGAGGCAATGTGTGGGATGTTAATGAATCAGTTAGTTTAGATGATGTTGTGCATTCAGGCAGTTTGTACTTAGGAACTGATACCGACTTTGGACCCGCTGTTTTTGGTATTGGTTTTGCTCCTGATGGTGAAAGCACAATATTTTTATCTCTAGGTAAAAGCTTTTAATTTTTGCATCTCACCCTATAAAAGTGTGAGATCCATTGTAGGGCGTAATTTATTGCGCTTATCAGAATAAATTCTAACTTACATGGGTTAGAACTCATATGTCTATGGAATTTGAATAATGTTGTTAACTAAAAATGAATATGGTCAAGTATACCAAGCCGAATTATCTAAAGGAATTTCTGTACTAGAAGTTGAACATAAGAGTGCGTCAGCTACTGTTAGTTTGTACGGTGGTCAAGTTCTTACTTGGCAACCAACGGGTGAAAAAGAGGTTTTTTGGTTGTCTACAGTTTCTGACTTTGAACAAGGAAAAGCAATTCGAGGGGGAATTCCTCTATGCTGGCCATGGTTTGGGGCTCACCCTGATGATTTTGATAATAACAAGGGTAACCATGGTTTTGCTCGCACACAGCAATGGCAAGTAGACAGTATTGATATTAGCGAACAAGGTGTTGAAATTGGCTTAGTTTGGCAAGGTAACAATATAAATGACCTTTGGCCATTTTCTAGCAAATTAAAGCAAGTACTATTTTTTGGACAATCGTTTAAACAGGTATTATGTATGACAAATTTAAGTGATACTGATGCCTATTACACGGGAGCTTTACATACTTACTTCGCTGTTAGCACGCCAAAAGCAGTACAAATACCAGCTTTAGAACAAGCTACTTTTTATGATAAATTAACAGAAAAATTGTGTGAACCTCAGTTATTCAAAAACGGCATAGGCCCTGTAGATCGAATTTATCATACCGATAAGACCATGCGCATTATCGACAATCACTGGCAAAGAGTCATTGAACTTAAAGCACGAAATACACAGCAATGGGTTTTTTGGAATCCAGGAGTCGAACTCGCAAATAATATGGCTGATATCCACTCTAATGGTGAACAAGAGTTTGTATGTTTAGAAGCGGCTAATACTCAAATGCAATTACTGGCATCGGGTCAGAGTGCAAGCATGGAGCAAGAAATATTGGTTTACAGTGAGTAGATAGAATGTTCGCTCTTTAAAGCGAGTTTATGCGTAAGTTTTTATTCAATATTGCTTGTGTAAAAGGAATTTTTAAATAAAAACCACGAGGCAATGTCATAAAGGGTTTGCCATGTTTATCAAATGCTTGCGTTTTGGCTTTCGCATTAGCGGCTTTGGGTCTCAGTTGTAAAACTTGGCCGTGTTTACCGTCAATTTTTTCGACTTCTCCGAGCACAATCATGTCGGTTAATTCCTGCCAGTCCATTGCCAAAAGTTGCTCTTCTTTTTTAGAAGGTGACCAAAGAAACGCACTGCCAATTCGGCGCTTTGCTAAAGGAATATTTTTTTCACTTGGTGTATCGCAAATTATAGGTACCCATAAAACGGTTGACAATTTTTGTTTCAGCCAGCAGTTTTGCCAGTTAACACCCACTAACCCTGTTAGAGGCGCAACACAAACAAAGGTGGTTTCTAGTGGTTTACCTTGACTATTAATTGGCAGTGTTTTTAATTCAATACCTAAGGTAGGAAAATCAGGCTCAGGCCGAGAACTGGCGCTAGCGCCTAATACATGTTCAAGCAGTAAACCTATCCAACCTTTGTTGCGCTTTAGGTCTACGGGAATTTCAATGTTTGCATCATTAGCAACTTCGGCTAGTGTTAACCCAGCTAAACGTTGCACTCTATTGAGTAATTCTTGCTTGCAACTAGGTATTTTCATTATGCTGTTATTACCAACGACGATTTAAATAAAGGTTTATTATCAAGTGAATTACAGAAAAAATCAAAGTAATCATTTGCTCAGTTGCCGTTATTGTGGTTGAATCTACATAATGATTTTTAGTTTTCAGGAGTTCCTGTGATCGATGCCGAAGGCTACCGAGCCAACGTCGGCATAGTAATAATTAATGGCAGGGGACAAGTATTTTGGGCAAGACGGTTTGGGCAACATTCATGGCAATATCCACAGGGAGGGGTTGATGGTGAAGAAACGGCAGAGCAAACCATGTTTCGAGAGTTATATGAAGAAGTCGGTTTAAAACCAGAGCATGTGAAAATTGTTGCTTCAACCAAACATTGGCTAAAGTACAAATTACCAAAACGTTATATAAGACATGACAGTAAACCTGTTTGTATTGGGCAAAAACAAAAGTGGTTTTTATTAAAATTAACCGCGCCTGAATCATCCGTAGATCTACTCAACAGTTCTCATCCTGAATTTGATGATTGGCGTTGGGTGAGTTACTGGTATCCAGTACGACAAGTTGTGTCATTTAAGCGTGATGTTTATCGAAAAGTGATGAAAGAGTTTGCTTCACAGGCCTTAGCTTTTTCATATGAAAAACGTCCTGACCGACGACCCACTCGACGCAAACGTCCAGCTTAATTATTACTATGAGTTAGACCCTAAAGCCTACTTAATGTGGGCTTTTTTATCTTTTTTATAACTTCAAAAGGACATTATGTTAACCACGCTACGCCGAATAGTGCTTGAGTTTAGTCAAGAAACGCAAATGCAAGTGGCATTAGAGCGGATGGTTAGTCAAATCAAAAAAGCATTAAAAACAGACTGTTGTTCTGTTTATTTAGCTGACTATTCTCAAGAACATTTTTTATTGATGGCCTCAGACGGTTTAGCGCAACAGTCTTTTGGGCAAACAACCATAGGTTTTTCTGAAGGTTTAATTGGATTAGTTGGCCAACGAGAAGAGCCAATTAATATTGCAAATGCCCGTCACCATCAGCATTTTATGCATGCCCCAGAAGTTGAAGAAGATGATTTTAATGCTTTTTTAGGCACTCCTATTATTCATAAACGTAAAGTCTTGGGAATTATCTCTATTCAGCAAAAACATGCAAGAAGCTTTACTGAAAATGAAGAAGCTTTTTTGGTGACACTTGCTGCTCAATTAGCCAATGCTTTTGTTAATGCGGAAATAAAAAACTTATTTAATCAAGAAGATAAAAATAAGGGAGTAAAACAATTATTAGGTATTGCGGGTGCGCCAGGTATTGCACTAAGTGAAATAGTTGTTTATCAGCCTAAAGTTGAACTTTCAACACTGGCATTACAAAAAGTGAGTTTAGTTCAGCAAGATAAAGAGGTTAAGCGCTTTAAAAAAGCTGTAGCTAAAACCCTCGCTGACTTTGAACAATTAAGTCAAAAACTTAGTGAATTTATTACAGATGATAGTCTCGCTATTTTTGATGTTTATAAACAATTATTAGCACAGGCTGATATTCGCCAAGGCGTTGAGAAAAAAATTGCACAAGGTTGGCAAGCAGAAAGTGCCTTAAAACTTGTGATTGAATATTATGTACTTCAGTTTGAATCAATAGATGATAGTTATTTAAAAGAGCGAGCCAGTGATATTCGTGATTTAGGTAATAGGTTGTTACTTAATCTTCAACAAAAATCACAAAAATTGGAATTACCCAAGTCCTTTATTCTACTTGCCGAAGAGGTGAGTGCATCAATGTTGGCTGAATATCAACATAAAGGGTTAAAGGCAATTGTTTCGTTGTCTGGCTCGGCTAATTCACATGCAGCTATTTTAGCGCACGCATTGGAAGTACCCGCTATTATGGGATTAGCTAAAATCCCCATTGCACAGTTTGATCGCCAACAAGCTATCGTAGACGGTTACAGCGGTGAATTATTTATTAACCCTGACGATGCATTAAAACGTGAATATCAATATTTAGTTGCTCAAGAAAGTGAGTTAATTTGTAAGATCCAACAAGAAATTCATTTACCAACGATTACTCAAGATGGTAAAAAAATAGAATTACAATTAAATGCTGGCTTATCTACAGGCTTTGAATGCCCAGATAATTTAGATAGTTTAGGCGTTGGTTTATATCGAACAGAAATTCCGTTTATGGATCGCCATTGTTTTCCTTCAGAGCAAGAGCAAACTAAATTATATGACAAAATACTGTCAGAATTTTCACCTCAAACGGTAACTATGCGTACGTTAGATGTAGGGGGAGATAAATCATTACCTTATTTTCCTATCATCGAAGACAACCCTTTTTTAGGTTGGCGTGGTATTCGAATTACCTTGGATCATCCTGAAATATTTTTAGTACAAGCTCGAGCTATGATCCGAGCGAATCAATATTATAATAATTTAGAAATAATGTTACCGATGATATCAAACGTTAACGAAGTTGATGAAGCCATTCGTTTAATCAATCAAGCTTACTTTGAAGTAAGCAATGAGTTAGCCCATGAAGAAACTAAAGGTAAGCTTCCTCGACCTAAAATAGGTATAATGTTGGAAGTGCCATCAGTAATTTTTCAGTTAGAAGAGTTAGCTCAACGCGTCGATTTTTTTTCAGTAGGTAGTAATGACTTAACCCAGTATTTATTAGCGGTTGATCGTAATAATGCACAAGTCGCTAGTTTACATGATGCTTATCACCCTGCGGTGCTTAGAGCGCTAAATACTATTGCAAAACAGTCAACCAAGTACTCTGTACCATTAAGTTTATGTGGTGAATTAGCTGGTGAACCAGCGGGTGCGTTATTATTATTAGCAATGGGTTTTGATAAACTCAGTATGAATGGGCATAATATAGCGCGAATAAAATGGGTTATTCGCCATGTAAACTATGAAAGGGCAAAAATTATTTTGTCTGATACTTTAAAACTTACCACGGCTAAGCAAGTGCACAGTCATTTAAACGAGCAACTTGAACAATTAGATTTGGGTGGTTTTATTCGTGCTGGAATGTAATGTTATTAATATTTATTAGTTGTATATTACTGGGAGCATTTACAGGGTTCTTGGCTGGATTGCTTGGTATTGGTGGCGGTTTGGTTGTTGTACCTGCTTTAGTGTATCTATTACCTCAAATGGGTATCAGTCATGATGTTATCATGCCCATGGCACTGGCAACCTCATTAGCTGCTATTGTAATGACGTCATCAAGTGCTGCTATTGCTCACCATAAGAATAAAAATATCCCTTGGGACATTACTAGACCACTCATGTTTATAGTCGCTTTTGGCGCCTTGGTTGGTGCTTTTATTGCGGATCAATTATCAGCGCAAGCATTAAAAAATTTGTTTGCGGGTGCCGTTATCGTGTTAGCGTCATATTTGCTAGCGTCTATTCGGGCCAATCGTGCTACTCAAATGCCTTCAAAAATTACTCTACAGTTTATTAGTTGGTTTACAGGTGTGATAGCGAGCTTAATGGGGATGGCTGGCGGAGCAATTTTAGTACCTGTATTAACTTATTTTGGTATGCCATTAAGGCACTGTATTGGTATTGCAACGGTATGTGGCGTAATGGTGGCATTGTTTGGATCATTAGGTTATATCCTTTCAGGGCTTGATAATGAGTTATTACCTGCATGGAGCTTAGGGTATGTATATTTACCCGCTTTATTGGGTATTGTATTAACATCCTCATTATTTGCACCCGTTGGTGTTAAATTTGCGGTAAACTTACCCGTACAAACCTTAAAAAAGTGTTTTGCCATTTTTCTTATTTTAGTGGCAATAAAAATGATATTTACATAATTTTCTCTTACGCAGATAGATACTAAATATTAAGATAACTACGTAAAACTTTAGATGGATAAAAAATGACAGAACAGTTTTTACAATTTCCAGTAATTGACCCTATTATTTTCAGCATAGGGCCTGTTGCGCTTCGCTGGTATGGCATGATGTACCTAGTGGGCTTTATCGGAGCAATGTTTATTGCCAATAAAGCAGCGGATAAAAGTCAGGGGGTTTGGACTCGTGAGCAAGTCAGTGATTTATTATTTTATGGGTTTCTGGGGGTAGTTTTAGGGGGGCGTATTGGTTACGTGCTGTTTTATCAGTGGGAATATTTTTTATCCGATCCACTCTACCTTTTCCAAATTTGGGAAGGCGGTATGTCATTTCATGGTGGTTTATTAGGTGTGACTACGGCCGTGTATCTTTTTGCTCGGAAAACCCAAAAATCATTTTTATCGGTAGGCGATTTTGTTGTACCTCTTGTACCTATTGGTTTAGGAATGGGACGTTTAGGTAACTTTATTAACGCGGAGTTATGGGGCAGACAAACAGATGTTCCGTGGGCAATGGTGTTTCCAACTGATTCACTGCAATTACCTCGACACCCTTCGCAATTATATGAGTTCTTTTTAGAAGGGGTTGTGCTATTTATTATTATGTATTTTGTTACTCGTAAACCAAGAAGTCTTGGCTTGGCCTCGGGAGTCTTTCTAATAGGTTATGGCGTATTTAGGTCAATCGTTGAGTTTTATCGAGAGCCTGATGCACATTTAGGGTTATATTTTTCCTTTATGTCGAAAGGGCAAATATTAAGTATCCCAATGATTTTAGCAGGTATGCTAATTATATATCTAGGTTGCTTAATTCAAGCAAAAACTGAGATTTCAAATAAAAAAACGACTAAAGATAAAACGATGAATAAAAAAGGAAAAGCATAATGCGCGCTTATTTAGATTTATGTCAACGCATTGTTGAACAAGGCTCTTGGGTTGAAAATAGCCGTACAGGTAAACGCTGCTTAACCGTGATTAACGCTGATTTAGAGTATAATGTTGCCGCGAATGAATTCCCCATGATCACCACGCGCAAGAGTTTTTTTAAATCTGCTATAGCAGAATTTATTGGCTATATTCGCGGATATGATAATGCAGCAGATTTTCGAAAACTTGGTACAAAAACATGGGATGCCAATGCCAATTTAAATGATGCTTGGCTCAATAATACTTACCGTAAAGGTGAGGATGATATGGGGCGAGTGTATGGCGTGCAAGGTAGAACTTGGGCTAAACCTGATGGTGGTAGCCTTGATCAATTGCAAAAAATAGTGGACAACTTAAGCCAAGGGATAGATGACCGTGCGGAAATTTTGACCTTTTACAACCCCGGTGAATTTCACATGGGCTGTTTAAGACCTTGTATGCATACCCATAATTTTTCAATTTTGGATGGCACACTTTATTTAACTAGTTATCAGCGCTCTTGTGATGTACCACTGGGTTTGAATTTCAATCAAGTGCAGGTGTTTTTCTTTTTAGCCATTATGGCGCAAATCACAGGTCTTAAACCAGGTGTTGCCTATCATAAAATTGTGAATGCGCATATTTACGAAGACCAATTAGCCTTGATGACAGACGTACAACTAAAACGTGAGCCGTTACCTTTACCTAAGTTAATTATAAATCCTGACATTAAATCACTTAACGATCTTGAAACTTGGGTGACCATGGATGATTTTGCAGTTGAAGGCTACCAATGTCATGAGGCGATACAGTACCCGTTTGCTGTATAAATAATTGTTAATAGATCGTGATACGAAAACAATATTTTAATTCGTTTATTTAAAGGTAATGATTTTTTTGGGACATGTTAGGATCGTGAAAATCAGCGTGTCTATATACCTAAACAAAGACCTGAGATGAATATGACTTTTAAATTTAGAGTATTATTACTTTTAATCAGCTTATTACAAGGGTGTTCTTCAACAGGCAGTGTTAACAAGATCGACACGAGCATTGATAATATTATTAATGTTAGTATTTTCTATCACACATCAAGAAAAGCTGATGCTATCGCTTTACAAGATACACTGAGCAGTAAAGGTTACTTAGTAAGTGTTAGAAAAAATAAGCCGTTATTAACTAACCATGCTAGTTATATGTATGTGGCTAAAGAAGATCATAAATCGGCAGTGATACTAAATGCTATTGTACATGAAACGTTAAAACATCATTTAAATACAAATTTTTTTAAAGAAAAAGGTCGTTCTGGTACAGCTAAAGTGATTTTAACCAATAACGCTTCTACTAGTACACAAAATGAAGATCGCTCACATATTTACATACCCCAGTTATGGTCACATCATAAACAACTAGACATATCACCAGAACAATGTGCGACAAATGGCGTTGACATATTGAACACTCTTGGTTTTAGCTCTGTGGTTAAAAATGGTAATTATGTTTATGGTAATTTTAACTATAACCGAGCGGCGATCAAATGCATAAATGTTGCTGAGCGTACGTTTGTTTATACTGCAGTAGCAGGAAAAAATGTAACTCAAGTTGAGCAATTACGTAATAAAATTGCTTGGAAACTTTAAGCGCACAAAAATAGTGAATTTAGGGTTCTTGTTTTTTTCAATAAATTATTCTCTTAAAGTATGATTTTATGGCAAAGTATTATGCGTAATAAAGTCATTTAAATCCCAACCTAACATAAGCTGTTTTTGAATAGTCTATAGTAGATTATGAATGAAACTGTTGATTTTAAGTACAAAAAACTACTCAAAAAAAAGCATTTTCCAAATTTACTGTTACACTCAATATAAAGAGTTTTTTTATTGAGAATGGATGTAAGTATGTCAAATAAGAAAAATAATGATAAAACCCAACCAGATTCTACTGATTCCTCCCCTGAAATAGGAGAGCTAGATCAACTCCGACAAATAGTATTCGGAGATGCGCAACAGCAGTTGCTTACAAAAATAACCACATTACGTAATGATTTAGAGCAAACTTTAAATGCTCAAGATAAGAAATTTTCACAACATTTAGACAAAATGCAAGAAAGTTTTACGCAACAATTAGATGATTTGGATAAGCGATTACATTTTGTTGATAAAATGCATGATGATGTTGAAGTAACCATTCAAAAAGAACATGCTAGTTTGGTTTCAGAGCATGAAATGTTTGCTGCCGCTACGCAACAAGATTTAAAAAATATTGAACAAACGCTTGATAAAGAAAGTGTATCGTTATCGAATACTTTTAATGAGCAACTTGAACAACTCAAAACCCACCTAGAAGAGGTTTCAAAAGAGCTAAGCTCATCTAAAACTGATCGTAAAACGCTTGCAAAACTGTTAGCAACAATGGCCACAAACTTGGAAGATGACCAGTTATAATGCAAAAGCCGATGTCAACTGGGCAAGTTGAATCTGAACAGCAACTTGAACAAATAAGAGCGCTAATACTGGGTAAGAATAATCGAATTATTCTTGAGAGTATAAAAAAAGATGCGCGTAATATTGTGGGTAACGTACTTACTGAGGCGTTGCATGATAGACAAAAAAAAGATGGCTCAGTTAATAAAGTTTTGCTACCGCTAATCGAAGATTCAGTTGCGCATTCGGTGATGCATCATAGTGATAAATTAGTTAATTCTCTTTACCCATTAATGGGAAGTTTAGTGAGAAAATCAGTCACATCGTTTTTGGCTGACTTTATGGAAAAAACCAATCAGTTAATTGATAGTAGCTTTACCATTAAGGGGTTAAAGTGGCGGATTGAAGCTTGGCAAGCGGGTGTAAATTTTTCTCAATATGTTGCTTCACAAACTTTTTCTTATCGGGTAGAGCATGTTCTGCTTATTCACCGTGAAACAGGCTTGTTACTTAATTTTGTTGATTTAGGTAAAGCGAGTAAAGGTGACGCTGACTTAATATCTTCTATGCTAACAGCAATTAATGATTTTGTAGGCGATTCTTTTTTAGATAATGACAACGGTTTAAAAGAACAATTACAAACAGTAACGACTGATAATTTTAATTTACTCATAAAGCCTGGGCCTAGTGCCTTGATAGCAGCAGCCGTTATGGGCAATCCACCGCATGCTATCAGTGAACAATTGCAGGTTACTCTAGAAGAAATTCATCGGTTATATAATGATGAGCTAAATCAGTTTGACGGAGATAACCAAAGTTTTGCTAACTCTGAAGCGTTATTATTAGACTGTTTATTATCAGAACAAAAAAAAACAGAGTCTTCGACTGAAAAAAAACCATGGTTTGCGTGGATTTTAGTATTCATCATTACTGTCATTATTTGCCTTAAAACATTTCAATGGTGGGAAAATGAAAGGTTAACAGAGAGGTTAATGATGCTTGATAACCAACCTGGAATTATTGTTAACAAAATTTATGTGCATAATGACAAGCAAGTTGAGCTTGATATATTACGTGATCCAAATGCTATTGGGGTGAGTGAGTGGTTACAAAAACAGGATTTAACCATTGAATCGCTTGCATTGGTTGAACGCCAATATTACTCATTGTCACCTGAAATTTTACTTGTTCGCGCACAACAAATATTAGCTCAATACTCCCAAATACAAAGCAATTGGCAAAATGAAGTATTAAACTTGTCGGGCACTATAGACTTACTGCAACTTGAGAAATTGTTGAACGCACTTGCAACAGTTGGGTTTAGCGAAGGCAATAATCTCAATATTCAGGATATAAAATTGCCGTCATCAAATATAATGGCAACAGACCAAAAAGTTACGCAACAAATTTTTAATGAACTTGTTGCTAGAATATCAATTATACAGCTCGATTTCTCTGTTAAAAGTGACAAAATAACACCAACGATGACGGTTACCTTACAGCAGCTATATCAATATTTACAACAGTTAGAGCAACTGGCAGATGAACTTGAATTAAATATTGGCTTATTAGTGATTGGCTGTAGTGATAATTCGGGCAACAGAGTAAATAATGCGCAATTAAGCTTACAACGCGCTAAAAATTCAAGAAATGTGCTGAGAAAATTAGGCTTTAGTGAACAGAAAATGTTTATAACTGGGCTAGGGCAAATAGATATCGAAAAAGTTAATAATCAGGCAAGAAAAGTGATGTTCAATGTTTTATTTGCGAAAAAAGAATAATGCGAGTGATAAAACTTTTCACGTTAATTATTGAATATTATGATGTCTTTGAGCTATAAATAAGTATATTGTTAAAAAAATTCAAAGGAAAAGCCATACATAAAGTGGCATTTGAAAGAAAATATTCCATAGATTGGAGATGGCTTTTGTATCAACATAAAATTTGTCTGTTAGGTGCATCTAACGTAGGAAAAACAAGTTTAGTTAAACAATTTGTTGAAGGTATTTTTAGTGAAAAATATCTAACAACTATTGGTGTTAAAATTGATAAGAAGGTGATCGAAACCGAGGACACTAAAGTTCAATTGATGCTTTGGGATATTGAAGGGAATGATCGTTATAATGTTTTTCAAGAACGTTATTTACGAGGTGCTTCAGCTTTTATTATTGTGGTAGATCAAACGCGTATATCGTCATTGATGAAAGGTTTAAATATTCACGCTCTCGCCCGAAAAGTTTCTAGTTGTCCTGCAATTTTGGCAATAAATAAATGTGATCTTGAACCCAATTGGCATTGGGAGGATAAAGGATTGGAAGAATATAAAGATCTATTTGATTTACAATTTTGTACCAGCGCGAAAACAGGGGAGAATGTTGAAAATATGTTTTCCTCGTTGGCCTATTTATTGTTAAAGGACTAAATAAAATGACCTCACCGCTCAGCAATGATCCAAGTAAAGTACTCAGTAGTGTACTTAATGCGATGGAACAAGTTGTGCTTGAAGTGGTTGATGAGGAAGCGAGTGTAGTTCGTGTTATTGAAGGAGATAGCCAATGGGTTCGAGATTTATTTCCTGACTCAAAAGGTAAAAATGCTTTTACTATAGACGAAAATATCCCTTTTCTGCAGGATTTTCTGATTGATGGTAGGCTTATTTGGCGTGGTAAGGAGAATACGAGAATACGTTCAGGGTTTTGGACTGAAGTGGTTCATAACAAAGCTTTACACTTAGAAGCTATAGCGATCAAACACGACTTACATAATTTATTAATAATTAGCAATCAAGCCGAGGAATTTACCTTTCGTCAAACTACATTGCAATCGGCGAGAGAGCTTTTACAGCATAATGACCGCTTAGTTGAACAGAATGAATATTTGCATGAGCGTTTGCTGGCAATCCTAAAAAAACCAACTCAGCAAAATGATATTCTTACTGCGTTAACTAAAGCAATAGAAAATGCTGGTTTTGCCGTATTGATTACCGACAATGACTTTGTCACTATTATTGCAAATTCTGCAGCAATTAATTTGTTTGAACAAGAGAGTCTTTCAGGAGATTTACCAGATAATATCGCTAGAAAAAATCAATCTAAGCCCATGAATGTTATTTTACATTTACTAAAAAATCAATTACCAGAATATGAACGAATAATTGCTACCAAATCAACTTGGGACGGTGAACTGTGTTGGATGTCTCCACCGTCTACATTAAAGTGGCTTAAAGTGGCTTTATATCCTGTTGTTGATGAATATAACCAAGTTAAAAATTGGATTGTTTTTGCTAATGACATTAGTAATTTGAAATATTTAGTACAACGTAATGAGCAACTTGCGTTGCAAGATATGCTAACGGAGTTACCGAACCGAATTGCCTTTTGGCAAACCCTTGAAAAACAAATTGCAACCAACACCCCCTTTTATTTACTTTATGTTGATATAAATGATTTTAGGCGTCATAACGAATTTTATGGTCATGATGAAGGCGATAAATTACTTATAGAACTGAGTGGCCGAATAAAACGCACTATTAAAGAATCTGACTTTATTGCAAGGGTAGGCGGTGATGAGTTTGCTATAATTTTAACCCATATTGATAACCAAGAATGGTGTGAAGACGTTGTTAAAAGAATTATTCATTGCACAAAAAAAAGCTTTGAAACAAGTAAGGCAGGTAGTTTTATTATCACTATTAGTATTGGCGCTGCAAACTTTCCCCGAGATGCACAAACTGTAGAAGAGTTAATGAGGTTTGTTGATTTAAGTGCCTACAATGGCAAAAAAATGAAAGCAAATTCATTACAGTTTTACTCTCAGTCGATGAAGGACGCTTCACATCAATTAATAGAAATAGAAAATGAATTAAGGCAAGCCATCAAAAATAATGAATTTGAATTGTACTTGCAACCCATTATTGATTTAGAGCGAAATCTGATAGTAAAAGCTGAGGCGTTAATACGCTGGAATCACCCCCAAAAAGGAATTCTTTATCCTGACGTATTTATCCCTGTTGCTGAAAAAAGTGGTTTAATTATTACCATTGGAAAATGGGTAATTAATACTGCTTGTCATATAGCTGAAAAAATAAATAGTTTAGGCTATCAAGTTAAAATATCAATGAACCTTTCGCCTTCTCAGGTATTTGATGAAAATCTTTTTTCACATTTACATGCTTGTGTTAAGCACTATAAAGTTGATCCAAGTTTACTCGAATTAGAAATAACAGAAGGTGTACTTATAGATGATTATGCCATTACAGAAAAACTACTTAATAAAGTAAGGGCTATTGGTATGAGTGTCGCAATAGATGATTTTGGCACAGGTTATAGTTCATTGTCTTACTTAAAGCAATTACCGTTAGATTTCTTGAAAATTGATCGTTCGTTTGTCAGAGATATAGTCAGTGATGATAATGACAAGGCGATTGTAAGAGCCGTTATCGCAATGGCACATAATTTAAACTTAGGTGTTATTGCAGAAGGTGTCGAAAACCAAGCACAATTAGATTTTCTTTCAGAAAATTTGTGTAATTCAGTACAAGGCTATTTTTTTAGTAAACCCATTCAATTTGATGCATTTGTAGCATTGCTCAAAAATCAAAAGTAAAGCATCACTAATTTTCATATTTAAATATATTAGTACAACAGGCAGACCTTAATCATTAAATCTAAGAGCATCTTTAATTTTGGTCTTTTTTATAAAATCTATCTAACGGAAAAAAACAAATAATAAAAGAAGGAAAGATAAATGAAGAATAAAAATAAATACATATTAACTATGGTGTTACTTATGGGATTAACCGCTTGCGGAAGTGACGACTCGAAGCAAGTTGACACCACACCTGACATTATTGCGCCCATGCCAAGTTTAGTTGCCTTTGATACTGACGGTACTCTTAATGCTAACATTAGACGTACTAGTTATGGTGTGCCTCATATTACAGGCGATAATTTACAAAGTGTTTCTTTTGGCTCAGGGTATGCCTATGCACAAGACAATCTTTGTATCTTAGCCGATCAGATTTTGAAAGTACGTAGTGAACGTGCTAAATATTTTGGTCCAGATAAAGTGTTAGGATCGGGTGATTCAGGTAATGTTATTTCTGATTTTGGGCACCATGCCCTCGGCGTTATGACGTCTGCAGCAAAACTATATCCAAGTTTGTCAGATAATACTCGAGCAGTTATTGAAGGTTATGTTGCGGGTTATAATAAATATTTGAAAGAGACTGGTATTGAAAATTTAGCGCCACTTTGTGTTAATCAACCTTGGGTAAAACCAATAACTCCAATAGAATTAACAGCGTATTTATTTGCTACATCACAATATGCTAGTGGCGCAAATGCTACTTTTATGCAGCTTGCTTTTTTGGCTAATCCTGGTGATGGCACTGAATATTTACCTTATGTAGGTGCAAGAACTAAAAGTGCGCCCAATACTCAAGGTAATAATATCCTTGCAAATATTGAATCTGTAGCTGCCACATTTAAACAGACAGATATAGATTTAGGAGACTTAGGTTCAAATGGGTGGGGAATAGGTAAGGATAAAACTGAAAATGGCAAAGGGATTGTTCTTGCCAATCCGCACTTTCCTCACACAGGACATTTAAGATTTTATCAATCACATATTACAATCCCAGGTGTAATGGATGTTATGGGAGGGGCTCTACAGGGCTTTCCTGTACAGAATATTGGTTTTAATCAACATTTGGGGTGGACTCATACGGTCTCTAAATCACGCCGATTTGTGGTTTATCAATTAAGTTTAGAAGAGGAAAATAAACAGCAGTATGTAGTTGATGGAGAAAATCATGATATTGAAAAGAAAACATATTTTATTGAAGTGAATGCAGGTAATGGACAATCTGTTATTTTATCAAAAGATTATTTTTACTCACACCATGGCTTAATTATTGAAACTCCGCCAAGTAATGGTATGGAGTGGTCTGTTAATCATGCTTTTACGCTTCGTGATGCCGCGGCAGAAAATACAGATATGGTTGACCATTGGTTAGCGATGAATTTAGCCAGTAACCTTGATGAATTTCAACAAGCATTTAAAGATTTTGATGGTATTCCTTGGGTGAACACTATGTTTGCAGATGATCAAGGCAACGCTTTTTATATAGACAAATCTCGCGTTTTAAATCTAAATGATACCGCTTTAGGCTTAATGAGAACTGATCCTGTTTTAGTTGGAACACGTCAATCTGTTGGCTTTGATATCTTACCTAATGATACAGCACTATTTGAGCCTAACGGTTTAAATAGCTATGAACAAGCACCTAAATTATTAAATAATGACTATGTTCAAAATTCCAATGACTCTTATTGGTTTACTAATCCGTTGTCACCTTTGGATAGTTATTCTATTTTATATGGTGATGATTTTAGCGCATTGTCACTAAGAACTAGAATGGGGTTAAAAATGCTGTCTGACAGTGCTGGTGAAGATGAAAAATTTTCAGCAGCAGAGGTTGAATCTGCTTTATTAAGTAACCGAGCCTATTTAGCTGAAGCCGTTCTTGATGATTTGGTAGCACAATGTCAAGCTCAAGGTAATACAGAAGTTACCTTAGATAATGGTTTAAATGTTGATATTTCTCAGGGATGCACAGTGCTTGCTAACTGGGATAGGCGCTTTAATAAAGTTAGTCAAGGGGCTCATTTATTCAGAGAATTTGCTTTTAAATTTAATAGTAAAAGTCAATTTGCTGTCAGTTTTGATCCCGATATGGCGGCGCTAACACCTAATACATTAGTGAGTGATGGTTCAGTATTAAGGACATTGGCAGCGGCAATTAAAAATGTTGAGGCATCAGGCTTTATGCT
The DNA here is from genome assembly GCA_965305135.1 of uncultured Colwellia sp. Classification (GTDB taxonomy): domain Bacteria; phylum Pseudomonadota; class Gammaproteobacteria; order Enterobacterales; family Alteromonadaceae; genus Colwellia. The sequence continues at coordinate 55,359 of CBDLPA010000019.1, read as the reverse complement.
TGATGCTAGTATTGCTGATATTCAATTCACTGAAAAATCAACATTTGATGGCCATGCCAGTGGCATTAAATTTCCGTGGGCGGGAGGAAATCATCGAGAAGGTGGTTTTAATATATTTTCATCTGCAAAAACTGATGACACATTATTCCCTATACACCAATATCCCCCAGTACTTGATGTGGAAACTGCAATGCCTTTGTCATCAGGTTTAACAACCCAAGGGTATCATCTTAATTATGGTTCGAGTTGGATGTTCGTGGTTAATTTTACCGATAATGGCCCACTTGCACGCGGCTTGTTGAGTTATTCACAGTCATCTAATGTAAACTCAGAGCACATTGATGATCAAAATCGTTTATATTCAGAAACAACGGCTTTAAGGCCTTTGCTATTTAGTGAGGCAGACATTAGTGCAAATATTATTAGTGAGCTTGATATTAGTTCAAACTAGGCATTGTTGATCTTTCATATTTAAATAAAACAAGCCTTTAAATAACACTAAAGGCTTTTTTTTGTTTTTTTTATCCCCATATAGCATCGTATTAGAGAAGTTATAATAGCGTAAAGCGCTCAGGAGTGAAGCTTGGAATTTTTATACGAATATGGTTTGTTTTTAGCTAAAACAGTTACTTTTGTCATTGCGATTATTGCTATCGTAGCCGTAGCTACAGCGTCAGCTATTAAGCATAAACATAAAAAAGGTGAGTTAGATATTACAGATTTGTCAGAGCAGTTTGAAGAAGTAGAGCAAGAAATTGCTCATGCTTTGTTGAGCAAGGAAGAATTAAAACTTAAAGAGAAAAATGACAAAAAATTAGCAAAAGAACAAGCTAAAGCAGATAAGGCCTCAGCCAAGAAAAAAGAAAAATCAGGCATTGATGCTATAGCAGAAGGTAAATCGAAAGTTTTTGTTATTGATTTTAAAGGTAGTATTGACGCTAAGGAAGTTAGCTCTCTTCGAGAGGAAGTGTCGGCTATTTTATCTGTTGCTTCTAAAGATGATGAAGTCTTTGTTCGCTTAGAAAGTGGTGGAGGAATGGTGCACGGTTATGGTTTAGCTTCATCACAACTTGACCGAATCCGCCAGCATGACATCCCGCTAACAGTCTCAGTTGATAAAGTTGCGGCATCAGGTGGTTATATGATGGCTTGTGTGGCTAATAATATTATAGCAGCCCCTTTTGCTATTCTTGGTTCTATTGGCGTAATTGCGCAATTACCTAATTTTAATAAGTTATTAAAGAAGAATAATATAGACTTTGAACAGTTTACCGCAGGTGAGTTCAAACGTACTGTTACCATGTTTGGTGAAAATACTGAGAAAGGTAAAGAAAAATTTATTGAAGAACTTGAAGAAACGCATATTTTATTTAAAAACTTTGTTAATGAACACAGACCCAGTTTAGATTTAGAAAAAGTAGCCACAGGCGAGCATTGGTTTGGTACAAAAGCACTAGAACTTGGACTTATTGATACAATACAAACCAGTGACGAGTATTTACAAAAGCGTAGTAAAAGTCATAAAGTTGTGGCCATTAAGTATGAAATCAAAAAAGGCCTAGCAGAGAAGTTAGGGAAAGCAGCGTCTCTTTCTGTGGATAGTGTGTTGGGCAAATTAATGCAAAAGAATCGTATTTTTCCGAGTTAATAATAGTTATATATTAGCGGTTTTATGCTAATTATTAGTAACGTAAAAACAAGCGTAGTCTAAATAAAGGCTGTAGGCAGAATACTTACAGCCTTTTTCATTGTTATTAATCTTTCAAATGATGAAAATCTATTTCTTCTATTTTATTGCCAGCATCAGCATCAATATACATGTCGTTGTCAAATTGTCCTTCGGATTTTGCTACGATAATGCCAACCATACTATCGCCCGTTACATTAACCGCCGTGCGAGTCATATCAAGTAATCTGTCAACACCAATAATTAATGCTATTCCTTCAACGGGTAAGCCAACTTGTTCTAATACCATGGCTAGCATAATTAAACCAACACCAGGAACACCTGCGGTACCAATTGAAGCAAGAGTTGCTGTTAAAACGACAGTGACATAATCGGCTAAGGTTAAATCTTGACTAAATACTTGTGCAATAAAAACCGTGGCTACCCCTTGCATGATTGCTGTCCCATCCATGTTGATGGTTGCACCTAGTGGTACTGTAAATGAGGCGATTGAATTTTTAACCCCCATTTTCCTTGTGGCTGTTTCTAACGTTACTGGAATAGTGGCGTTTGAACTTGCTGTAGAAAAGGCAAAAATTGCTGCATCTCGCATTTTCTTTAAGAAAATAAGAGGGTTTAATCCTGTGAGTAATTTCAGTATTAATGGGTAGGTAATCAGTGCATGACCAATTAATACAAAGAATACAACAAAAAAGTAACTAATCAAATTACTGATGGTTTCTATTGAAACCGTGGTAAATAATGTTGCGAGTAATGCAAATACACCATATGGCGCAATATTCATTAAAATAGCAACCAAGCGCATAATAATTTCACTTAAATCTTCAAAAAGTGCAGCCACTCGTTCACCCGCTTTACCTGATAGAGCAATAGCTATACCAAATAAAAGAGCAAAAACAATTATTTGTAACATTTTACCTTGCGCAAAAGCGTCAAAAGGATTGGTAGGAAACATTTGAATAATTACCTGAGCCAAAGAAGGGGCTTCTCTTGAACTAAAACTGGTGCTTGCCGTCATTCCTACGCCTTCACCTGGGCTAATGATAATGGCAACGAAAATTGCCATACTGATGGCAATTGCCGTGGTAACTAAATAAAGGCCAATAGCTTTACCGCCTATACGGCCAAGCTTTGTTGTATCTTGAAGTGAGCATACACCGCAAACAAGTGATACAAATACCAGAGGTACTACAAGCATACGTAAGCTTGCCATAAATACTTGACCCATAATTTCAAGTACACCATTAACAAGGACGTTTTGCAGTGAAAATTCAAAGAAGAATAAATTTAGAACTACATCATTGCCATTAGGCATTAGCCATTGTAATAATGAACCGAGGAATATTCCTGCTATCATGCCGATAACAATGCGAGTTGTTAAACTGTATTTTTGGGGAGTGGTCATAATATATAGATATGTTATTTATATTGTTAGGCTTGATAGGTTAGCAACAATTTAAAAGATTAAAAACAATTTTACACATTTAACCCGAGGATAATTTTATTTTTTAGTTAACTTGCTGGATGTTTACGCTTTTTTTTATTTTTTGAGGATTAAATTGTACTTTTTTGTTATTTATCAGTTAATATGTTTAAAGTTGGAAATTTAGTTTAATCATAAGAAATAGGGATACCTTTATGGAGTTACTTCGACGATTTAGTTTTACTCTATTATTAATGACGTTAACCATGTTAACAGCGTGTGGAGGCGGTGATGGAGGGCTCTCAACCGATAATGGGGGTACAGTAACCACTCCAGATACTGGGCCTGTGGCTAGTAGTCTTACTTTATTAGCTAGTTCGCAGCAACTGGCTTCAAGCGGTGCTGAAGTTATTCTTTTAACTGCCATTGCTAAAGATAGTAATAATAATTTACTTGAAGGTGTTTCTATTAATTTCAGCTCCTCCTCTGGTGATATTGGTTTTGCCGTTGATGAACTGGGGCAAAATATTACCTCAGATATCACAGGTTCTGACGGTAAAGTTATTAGAAATTTAGCAACAGAAACAGACAGTAATAACCGGGTAATAACAGTAGAAGTTACAAGTGGTAATGTCAGTGATAGTATTGACATATACGTTGTCGGTACTACAGTATCATTATCAGGCTCTTCAGTATTAGCAATTAATGATGTTAATAATTATACAATTAAGGTCTTAAACTCTGATGGTATTGGCCTTGCTGGTGCTTTAGTTGAGTTATCACTTTCGGGAGAAGCTACCCAAGCTGGTGGCGCCGTTGCCAATATTACTTTACCTACGGAAGAAGTGAGAACTGATGCTAACGGTCAAGTTAAATTAGATGTTGTAGGAACTTCAGAAGGTACTAACAGTATTGTTGCAAGCGCTTTTGGTGCAACAACCGTAGTCCCTATTAGTGTGCAAGCAGATACTTTCTTGTTTACTGGCTTCAGCGATGGTACGAATACAGTTGATTTATCGAACGAAGAAATTCCTGATGTTTTATTATCTGAAACTGCAACAGCTACGCTAACTTGGTTACGTTCTGGGGAGCCTGTTCCTGATGGTACAGTGGTTAATTTTACTACCACAAGAGGGAGTTTAGGTAGTGCTTCAACAACAACGGTTGCTGGTAAAGCCACAGCCACAATTACATCAACCAATGCTGGTAAAGCCATTTTAACTTTCACTGGTACTACGACAGTTAATGGCAAAACAATTGAATTAAATAATCAATTAGAATTTGAATTTATTGCTGATAGTGCGTACCGATTAATAGCGCAAGCATTCCCTGTTTCAATAGGGCCTAATGGTCAAACGTCAACAATTTCTGTCACTGTTAGAGATTCACAAGGAAATTTAGTTAAAAATAAAACGATTGATTTTGATCTAGATGATGTTAGTAATGGTAGCATTTATCCTGCTTCTGCTGTCACTGACAGTAATGGTAGTGCGTCAACAGTTTACACGTCAAACAATACTTCTTCATTTGAAGGTATATCAGTTAAGGCAACGGTTAGAGGGGCGTCAACAGAAATATCTGACACAGTAAATATGACGGTTGCTGACCGTGAAGTGTTTATTGCTTTGGGTACGGGTAACAGTATTTTGCAATCAGATATAAACACATATAATAAACAATATTCTGTGTTTGTAACCGATATAGACTCAACACCTATTCCTAATGTTGATTTAACCGTATCGGCTATCCCTAAAGAATACTTCAAAGGAACTTGGGGAGTTGTGTTAAATGATGAAGGTAAATTTGACCATTATGCTCCGTTTTATTCAACAGTATGTGCAAATGAAGATATAAATAAAAATGGTATATTAGACGACCTTGATAATGAAGAAGACACCAATGGTAATGGTATATTAACACCTGGAAATATTGTAAATGCCCAAGGTACTGTTACTACTGATGAGCAAGGGAGAGCTTTGATTGATATCGAGTATGCCGAAGTTTTTGGTGGTTGGGCTAATGTAGAATTAATTGTTTCAACAAAAGTTAAAGGGACAGAAAGTTTTGCTAAAGTCTTATTTAGACTAGATATATTGTCTGAAGATGTAGTACAAGAAAATGTCGCCCCCGCTGCGTTCATTTGGCCAAATGGTCCTTTTGGTAGCTCAAATTCATGTGGGGATGCTGATTAGTTTGGGCTGCGCATATTGGTGAACATAAATGGCTCTTTTTAGAGCCATTTTTATTTATTCAATTTAATAATTGCCAAAAATTAGTTGCCAAATTTAGTGCTTATTCATTTCACCAATTAAAAAGGCAGAAATTTCACCAGCTACCTTTAATGTTTTTTCTTGGCTAATTACCCCTAAACCTGAACTGTCTGTAAAGGGGGCAATTTCCATCATATCTGCACCCGTTATGGGGTATTTTGTGGCAATAGCGCGAAGTATTTGCATTGCTTCTTCTGGCATTAAACCATTTGGTTCTGGAGTGCCCGTAGCTGATGCAAAGCTGTCATCAATCGCGTCAATATCAAAGCTAACATAAAGCTCATCAATATTTTGCTGTGCTAGTTGTTGTAGAATATTGTTGATGACCTTTTCTATTCCTTTATCCTTAATTTCATGTGCCCAATGTTGTTTAACACCAAAGGTACTTTCCCAATGTGATTTAGGTTTTCCACTTGAACGTATACCAATTTGAATTAAATGTTCTGGTGCAGGTAAATCATTTAATATATGAGTACACCAAGAGCCAAAACATAAATCAATACCTAGGCGCTCAGTTAGTAGATCTGTGTGGGCATCAAAGTGGATAATGCTAGTACGTTTACCTTGTTGTTGTTTTGCTTGTAAATACGCTTTGGTTAGTGGATAGCTAACACTATGATCTCCACCTAGCCCAAAAATACCTTTGTCAGGAAATGCAGCATAAAAATCATGTAAAACATCTTCGGTAATACTGAGGGGACTAACACAATATTCACTTTGCGAATTTTGATATAAAGCTTTTCGGCAATTGGTTATTGTCGCATCATTTAAATATTTGTCTGACAATAAGTGCGGAATGATGCGAACATCTCCCAAATCATAGAAGTTTAGAGCAGGGTAATTTTCAAGTAATGTGCTGCGAATAAATAAGGGACCCCAATTAGCACCTCGAAGGATACCACCTCCACAATCTGATGCTACACCTAAAATAACGGCATTAGAGCTATCTGGAAGCTTGTCTAAAGCACTTTTCCATAAATTATCTATGCCACTGACTTGGCCAAAAATTGTTTGATGTAATTGCTCTTTACGCTCCTTCGCAGTATTGACGGTAAAAACTCCATTTCCTGGAGGGCATAAGCAGTGAATTAGTTTGTTTTTTAGTTGTGCGGTTAATTGCGACATTGTTGCCTCAGTATTAGATCTGAATAATTAAAAATACCTGCTTAATTGAGTTTTTTAGACGTTAGCCCTTATTTTTTTCAGCAAAGTCGATTATGATTGCGCTGAAATAGCGTTAATTATTTTTAATAAGCGTTGGTATTAGTACATGGGCATTATAGTCAAAAGCAGCAAAGAGTAATAGGTAGGCGTGCTTGCTTAAAAAATAAATGCTTGTTAATTTGCATAATTATAGATATATGTATAAATAGGTATGCAATCATGTTTTTAAAAAGATACCCTTAATTAGCCTTGTTTGAGTGATATTAAAGAGCATGCTCGCACTTTTTACCTCAAATAGTGAATGAATAATAAAACAGAAATTAATTTAGCTTCACCTGTAGATAAACGGTTGAAGTAAGTAGGATTACAAACTTTTATGGCAAAATCACTTGTTATTGTCGAATCGCCAGCCAAAGCGAAAACAATTAATAAATACTTAGGAAAAGACTTTATTGTAAAGTCGAGTGTTGGGCATGTACGTGACTTACCCCACAGCAGTACAGGGAAGAAAGTTGCCACTAAATCACCTGCAGAAGTACGTAAAATGGCACCTGAAGCGAAAGCTAAGTACAAGGCCAAACGTGACAAGCTAGCGTTAGTTAACCGCATGGGAATTGATCCTGAAAAAAACTGGGCGGCTAATTATCAAATTCTTCCAGGAAAAGAGAAAGTTGTCACAGAGTTACAAAAACTAGCTGAAAAAGCAGACATCGTTTATCTCGCAACCGATTTGGATCGCGAGGGAGAAGCGATTGCTTGGCATTTAAAAGAGCTCATTGGTGGTGATGACGATAAATTTCGCCGAGTTGTCTTCAATGAAATAACGGAAAGTTCGATAAAACAAGCCTTTGCTACGCCAGGTGAATTAAGTATGCCTGGTGTAAATGCACAACAAGCTCGTCGTTTTCTTGACCGTGTTGTGGGCTTTATGGTTAGCCCGTTACTATGGAAAAAAGTTGCCCGAGGTTTGTCTGCGGGCCGAGTTCAATCAGTTGCGGTAAAGCTAGTGGTTGAGAAAGAACGTGAGATAAAAGCATTTGACCCACAAGAGTTTTGGGAAGTGGTTGCTGATACGCATGCTAGCTCAGGAGAATCGTTAACGTTAGATGTAACACATGAAAATGGTAAAGCGTTTAAGCCCACAAACAAAACTGACACTGATAAAGCATTAGCTGTGTTAAAACCAGCAGAATATGTGGTAAGTAAACGTGAAGACAGACCTTCAAAAAGTACACCTTCAGCACCTTTTATTACATCAACATTGCAACAAGCTGCCAGCACTAAATTAGGGTACGGCGTGAAACGTACCATGGGTTTAGCACAACGTTTATATGAAGCAGGTCATATAACGTATATGCGTACTGATTCAACCAATTTAAGTAAAGATGCGGTTGATATGTGCCGAAACTACATTAGTGAAAGTTTTGGTGAAAATTACCTGCCTGAAAAACCTAAAGTATACGGTTCAAAAGCTGGTGCACAAGAGGCGCATGAAGCCATTCGTCCGTCAAATGTAAAAGTTGAATCTGCTTTTATGGAAGGCATTGAGGCCGATGCTAAAAAACTTTACGATTTAATTTGGCGACAATTTGTTGCCTGTCAAATGACAGCAGCACGTTATACTGTAAGTACGTTAACAATCAGCGCTGCTGGTTTTGAGTTAAAAGCGAAAGGTAGGGTAATGCAATTTGATGGTTGGACTCGTGTTCATCCACAATTGACCAAAGGCGATGACAAACACTTACCTGATTTAACGGTAGGTGAGGTATTAGCGCTAGACAACTTAGAGGCTGCGCAGCATTTTACTAAGCCACCTGCACGTTATGGTGAAGCATCTTTAGTGAAAGAGTTAGAGAAACGCTCTATTGGTCGTCCTTCCACTTACGCTTCTATCATTTCAACTATTCAAGATAGGGGTTATGTTCGTTTAGATAAAAAGCGTTTCTATGCTGAAAAAATGGGTGAAATAATTACAGATAGCCTTTCAATTAGCTTTGAAAAGCTAATGAGTTATGATTTTACCGCGAATATGGAACAAGAGCTTGATGCGATTGCTGTTGGCGAGCTTGATTGGAAAGCAGTGTTAGATAAATTTTATGATAACTTTAGTAAAAAGTTAGCACTTGCTAATCTTGAAGCTGAAGAAGGTGGAATGCCGAATAATAATCCTGTACTAACGGATATTGATTGTCCAACGTGTGGGCGTAAAATGGGTATTAGAACCGCTTCAACAGGAGTGTTCTTAGGTTGTTCGGGTTATGCTTTACCACCTAAAGAGCGTTGTACAACCACCATGAACTTAACGCCAGGCGAAGAAGCTATCAGTGTATTAGCAGAGGATCAAGAAACTGAAGCCTTACGCGCTATGCACCGGTGTAAAAAATGCAACACAGCCATGGATAGCTATCTTATTGATGAAACCCGTAAACTGCACGTGTGTGGTAATAATCCTATTTGTGATGGTATTGAAGTAGAAAAGGGGACTTTTAAAATTAAAGGGTATGATGGCCCTGTTTTAGAGTGTGATCGATGCCAAGCCGATATGGAATTGAAATCTGGTCGTTTTGGTAAGTATTTTGATTGCACCAATGCGGAATGTAAAAACACCCGTAAATTATTAGCTAATGGTGAAGCTGCGCCACCTAAAGAAGATCCTGTCCAATTACCTGAACTTGCTTGTGAAAAATCTGAGGCACACTTTGTTTTACGTGATGGGGCTGCTGGCATCTTCTTGGCTGCTAATACTTTTCCTCGCTCACGTGAAACAAGAGCACCAAAAGTTGAAGAGTTGAAGCGTTTTAGAGACAGAATATCGCCTAAGTTTTATTATTTGGCTGATGCTCCAGCGCAAGATAATAAAGGTAATCCTAGTATTGTTCGTTATAGTCGTAAAACAAAAGAACAGTATGTTATGACTGAGGTTGAAGGCAAAGCAACAGGCTGGACGGCAAAATATATTGATGGTAAGTGGGTTGAGGATATACCTAAGCCTAAGAAAAAGGTCACCAAAAAGAAAGTGGCAGTAAAGAAAAAAGCAGCCGCTAAAGAAGAAAGTTAAAGTTAGTGTTGAATTAGTGACAAGTTACGAAAACAGTTTGTAACTTGTCACTGGTCAATATTTGTCACCGATTATTTATTAGCTTTAATCTAACCCCTCTAATTCATCAATTACTTGCCTTGCTTGGGCTATTGTACAATCAGTTCTTGCTATCAAGGCACTGATAGTTACCTTGTCAATTATTGCTGCAATTCTTAATAGTTCATCATGAGTTAAATGCTTATATTCATTTTTTAGTTGTTTAGCTAACCACAACCAGCTTGGTTCATTTGATGACTCTATGAAAGTGATAATAGCTTGTAACTGTTCAAAATTTGCTTTAAGTAGCCAATGACGAGAGCGGCCAATACGTTTTAACTCACAGCCTTGTAGTCTTATGTATGCCTTTAATGCATAAGCTTTCATTGTTCTTCGTAAAAAGGAATTCAGGGTAATGGAATTGACTTTTTCCACGCTATAATCTCAATTATTCATAAGAAAAAGCCAGCATTAGCTGGCTTAGTTATATAGACTGAATGACACGGTTATATTAATTGCATTTTTTATGTACGAACCAGTCATGGCCTACCAGTAAAAATTTACCATTTCTTTTTAGGTTGAAATAAAATATCTAATTCATCTTCTTCATTTTTTGCTTTTCTCGCCGCATCTGAAGCATTAGTAATTTTTAATGCTTCCGTGATTTCTGCTAATAAAGAGGTAATTTCAGTCTGTTTAGCTACTGTGTACTCTGTTTTTTTCGCATGGTTATCTAAGGTTTGTAATGCTTTTTCAAAGTATTGGCGAGCAGAGCCATACATCTCTTTACCTTGCGCTTGACAACCTCGTTTGATTAAACTTTCGATATTTATTTTTAATTGCATGGCATCTAAGCGCAGATCTTCTTGTGCAAATATGGTTGGATCCAGTGCACCTTTTGATTGCTCTGATTTTAATATGGTACGTAATTTTTTTATGCACTGTAATGTTGCTAATATCTGTTTTTCATTATCAGGTAATATGAAATTTGCTTCGTTGCTTTGGTTGGAAGCTGCATCTTCTGCCACTTCTAAACGAGATTTAAGCTCATTTATTTTCTTCTTAAGGCCATTAACATCAGGCATTAACCTTTGTACTTCTTTAGCTGCATTTAAACACCTTCTATTTAAAATTTTAGCAAGATTTGGACTAGAAGGAATTTGAGCCAAGTTAAAAATAAGTTCTTCGCTTTCATCTATAATAGCTTTCTGTTTTGCCACTTTAACTCTTCTTTCTGCATCTTGTTTTTCTTTATGTTGTTGTATCGCACTAACCACGACAACAAAGATGATTAAGGTAATGAGTAAACCTATAATAATAGTGACCATGTTATAGCTCTTATATTTTAATAATGTGAATAACTATCCACCTTGATAGTAGCAGTCTACAAAAAATGTCATGCTTAGCAAAGCCTAACTTACAATTTATTATTTAATTTAGTTATTTAGCTCTTAGATTAGAGATTTGTAAGCTAAATTATTCCATATTAAATTTTAATTTATAAAAATTTAAATTTAATATGGAATAAATCCTTAATTAAGTATATTATTTTGGTCTAAAAAAGATCCTACACTCGATGCTTGAGGCAGCTTAGGTATACATATGAAATTGCAACAATTGCGCTATATAGTTGAAGTACTAAACAATAACCTAAATGTTTCTGCTACAGCAGAGGTTCTTTTTACTTCTCAGCCAGGTATTTCTAAGCAAGTTAGAATGCTTGAAGATGAATTGGGAATTCAAATATTTGGTCGTAGTGGTAAACACCTGACCCATGTTACGCCAGCAGGGCAAGAAGTCATTAATATTGCTCAGCAAATTCTTTCAAAAGTTGAAGGAATAAAAGCGGTTGCGCGTGAACATACGCAGCCTGACGAAGGTAAGCTACGCATTGCGACAACTCATACCCAAGCCCGTTACGCTTTACCTGAAGTAATACAAGGTTTTATCAAAAAATACAGTAAAGTCTCTCTGCAAATGTCTCAAGGTACACCAGCACAAATTAGTGATGCTGCAGCGAAAGGTGAAGCAGATTTTGCCATTGCAACAGAATCTTTACATTTGTATAACGATTTGGTTATGTTGCCTTGTTATCACTGGAATAGAAGTGTTATTGTGCGAAAAGATCACCCTTTAGCACGAAAACAAAACCTAACTATTCAAGATATTGCTAAATATTCTCTTGTAACTTATGTTTTCGGTTTTACAGGGCGTTCCGAATTAGATGCTGCGTTTGAAAAAGCGGGAGCAGAGCCTAAAATTGCTTTTACAGCAACAGATGCTGATGTTATTAAAACTTATGTGCGTTTAGGTGTTGGTGTTGGTGTTATTGCCTCAATGGCAATTGATCCTACCATTGATAACGATTTGGTAAGTATTGATGCTAGCCATCTATTTAAAGCGAGTACAACAAAAATTGGCTTTAGACGGGGGAGTTTCTTACGAGGATATATGTTTGATTTTATTGAGCGTTTTGCCCCACATTTAAATAAACATGTAGTTACACAAGCCATGTTATTAAAAAATAATGCTGAAGTTGACGAAATGTTTGCTGACGTTACTTTACCAATACGATAAGAAGATAAGGTTATTGCTTTTAAAGAGCGTGTTTATTCGGTTGTTCAGTTAATTACATGAGGATAACTTACGACAAAACTCAATGATTTAGACAAAAATTAATTGCCCTATTTTACTTTAGTAGGGCAAGGTTAATTGTTTACTTCTTGCTGGTTAATTATACCTGTTTAACATTCAGTAATATTTACGGCTAAGCCGCCTCGCGAAGTTTCTTTATATTTAGTTTTCATATCATTACCTGTGTCCCACATAGTTTTAATAACTTTATCTAGCGAAACTTTGGAGGTACCTGTACCGCGCAGTGCTAATCTTGACGCATTAATTGCTTTTACTGAGCCCATGGCATTTCGTTCAATACAGGGAACTTGAACTAAGCCACCAACAGGGTCACAAGTTAAACCTAAATTATGTTCCATACCTATTTCAGCGGCATTTTCAACTTGAATTGGTGTACCACCCATTATTTCTGTTAAGGCAGCTGCTGCCATTGAACAGGCAACACCTACTTCTCCTTGACAGCCTACTTCAGCGCCAGAAATAGATGCGTTGGTTTTGTATAAAATGCCAATAGCTGCAGCGGTAAGTAAATAACGAATACAGTCGTCTTCAGACACGGGGTTTACAAATTTGTCGTAATAACAAAGCACCGCAGGAATAATACCCGCAGCACCATTGGTAGGCGCTGTTACTACTCGGCTCCCCGCGGCATTTTCTTCATTAACAGCCAAAGCAAATAAATTTACCCAGTCCATTGCGGTAAGCGGATCATTAGACTTTTCTACCATTAAAGAACGGTATAATGCTGGCGCACGGCGATTAACTTTTAAACCACCAGGCAATATTCCTTCAGTAAGTATGCCCCGATCAACGCTACCTCGCATTGCTTGCCAAATAGCAATTAACTTAGTACGTATGGTTGCTTCATCATTTAAGCACTTTTCATTGTGCATCATAATAGTACTGATACTCAAACCTTTTTCTTGTGCTATAGTTAGTAGTTGTGCGGCGTTTTTAAATTTATGCGGTCGGTCGATATTCTCATGTAGAGATAGTGCTTTATCCTTCTCTTTCTCAAAGTCACAATCTAGTACGATAAACCCACCACCTATAGAATAATAAGTTTGTTCTAAGAGGATTTTTTCGCCTTGGTAGGCAAAAAGTGTTAATGCATTGGCGTGTGCTGGTAATCTTTTTCTATGATGATAAATAATGGCATTATTTTTTGGAAAATTTACCAAATGGCTACCATCGAGTTGTATTTTTTGACGTGCTACTACTTCAGCAAGAATAGTTTCAATGGCGTCTACAGGAATCGTTTCTGGGGTTTCGCCAGATAAGCCTAAAATAATGGCTTTACCTGTACCGTGGCCAATACCTGTTTGACCCAAAGAGCCAAAAAGTTCACATTTAACGCGATCCGTTTTTATGAGTAAAGTTTGTTTTTTTAGTTCTTCAACAAAAAGTTTTGCTGCTTTCATTGGGCCAACAGTATGAGAGCTTGATGGGCCAATGCCTATAGAAAACATATCAAATACGCTAATCATAATTAATTCCGAATAAAATTTTAATATTTTATGTTTTGTTTGGTGTTAATATGGTTAATGATAGCTGAAAGATATAATTTTTGACAATAAATATTCGATTTTGTTAGCATGAAGTTGTTAGTATAAAATTAAAGATATTGGTACTAGGTTAATTACGTTATTTTATTCGGTTAACTAAGTCTTTCATCATTGCAGCTGTTGCCCCCCAAATATTATAGTGCTTATAAGGGTAAAAGTGCACATTGTGACGGCGGCCATGACGGTAAGAGTCGACTATAAGATGGTTTTCGTCTTGCAAAAAGTGTTTTAGTGGCACGTGAAATATTTCATCCACTTCATTTTTATCTTTAATGTAGCTCTGAACGGAGTCAATCATGGCAATAATAGGTGTAACTTGATAGCCACTGATAATTTCATAACTTGGAAGTTTGCCAATAACAGTGACGTTTTCGGGATTCAGTCCTATTTCTTCTTGTGCTTCTCTTAATGCTGTGTGGGTAAGGTCTATATCTGTTTGTTCAACTTTGCCTCCAGGAAAGCTGATTTGTGAAGGGTGATGCTTTAAATGGCTGGCTCGTTTTGTTAATAACACCTGCAAACCATTTGTGGAAAATGTGTTTTGGTTATTGTCTTCTATATAATTATCTGTTGTGTTTAGGTTATCACATAAAGCGATTAGTACCGCTGCTGATCTAAGAGGTGCATGGTGTTGGTAATTATGACAGGAATCATATTGTTGTTTTAGGTGAAATCTAAATAAAAACTCGTCTTTATTCATGGTTTTTATTTTCCTTCTTATTCAGTTTAGCTAATACAGGTAAAATACGATTTACCTTATCAAAGGTTTCTTGAAACTCACTTATTGCCGTTGAATCTGCAACTAAACCACCACCAGCCCAACAATATATTTGATTAACTTTTGAGGAGGAAATGTTCTGTTCATTTTTAATAGCAATCAAAGTTCGAATAGTGATACTGGTATCCATGGTGCCACAGCTTGAAATATAACCTATGCTGCCACAATATACACTGCGTCTATGAGGTTCAAGTTGTTCAATAATTTCCATGGCACGAATTTTGGGAGCGCCTGTGATAGAGCCGCCAGGAAAGGCACCACGCAGTAAATCATGAGCATTACAATGCTCTGCAAGTTCACCTTCCACGGTACTCACTAAATGATGAACCGCAGGAAAGCTTTCAATAGCAAACAATTTAGGCACTATTACCGTGTTCGGTTTACAAACTTTTGATAGATCATTACGCAACAAATCAACAATCATTAAATTTTCAGCACGGTCTTTAGTTGAGTTCAGTAATTTTTCTGCGTTGGTAATATCTTGTTTTTCGTTAATATTCCTTGGCATAGTGCCTTTAATGGGTTTACTTTGCACCTTGCTTTGTTGACATCGCAAAAAACGCTCTGGTGAAACACTTAAAATACTTGCGTTGTCTAATCGCATAAAAGCAGAAAAAGGTGCTTTGTTTGCAGCCCTTAGTGCACAGTATGCTTGAAATTCATCACCTTGATATTGAGCATTAAAGCGTTGGGCTAAATTGATTTGATAACAATCACCCGATGATAAATATTGCAGAACTTGTTCAAATTTCTCCGTATAAGTGGCTTTATCCATGTTGCTGTGCCAAGGGGAAGTTAAAGTAAAGTTTTGTGTATTATCGTTATTATTGTTTGGCGTTGTTATTAATGAATGTAAAAAATTTTCTAAACTCTCACGCTTATCTTCTGGACAAACCAAAAAATATTGTGCTGATTTATGCTCATAAATAACTGCTTGAGAATAGATACCCATCGCCATTTCAGGTAGTGTTATGTCCTGTTTTGCTTTTGTAGGTAATTTCTCAAAACGGCGGCCTAAATCATAGGATAAATAGCCTAATGCCCCTCCTACAAATGGTAAATTATGCAGAGGTGATTTTACTGGTGAGATAACTTGATTTTGAATTTTTTCTAGTAAAGTTAAAGGGTCATCTTCACTTATTGTCGTATTAGCGGCTGTTAAATTATTTTTATAATAAATATGGGTTTTATCGCCATAAGTACTTAATGTTACTTCAGGTTGCCACACTAAAATATCAAAACACGCATCAATATGTTCGCCTTCTCCAGAATCGAGCCAGACTGCCCAAGGCTGTTGTGCTAAGGGCGTAAATAAATCTAATGGGGTAACTGATGTTGCCAAGGTCAATTTTTCAACGGACAGGTTTAGCGGTTTATGTGAAAATAAGGTTTTGGAATGCAAGACAGTGGCTACTCAAATTATTGATGAATCGGTGTATCTTAAAATTATTGGATAATTATCCAATAATTGTTCATATTCTACTATTAGCTACTAGCTGTAGTTTTAATAGAAAGGTATTATAATAGAAACAAATTATATACCCAAATGAATTGAAATTGCAGGTTTTAGTGTTCTTGGGTATTCACACCGTTAAAGAGAGTTGAGAGCAAAATGTCCCATAAAATTATCAAACAACAAGACTTAATCGACAGTGTTGAAGATGCACTGCAGTATATTTCTTATTATCATCCACTTGATTTTATTCAAGCATTAGAAAAAGCCTACCACAAAGAACAAAATACAGCAGCGAAAGATGCCATTGCACAAATTCTAATTAACTCTCGTATGTCAGCTACAGGCAAACGTCCTATTTGCCAAGATACAGGCATTGTTACCTGTTTTGTTAAAGTTGGTATGGCTGTAAAGTGGGATAAAACGGATATGACAGTTCAGCAAATGGTTGATGAAGGAACACGCCGTGCTTATATGAATCCTGATAACCCTTTACGAGCATCAATTGTTGCAGATCCTGCTGGCACACGTAAAAATACAAAAGATAATACGCCGTCAGTAGTACACATTGACCTTGTTGAAGGTGATGAAATTGAAGTGATGATAGCGGCTAAGGGCGGCGGTAGCGAAAATAAAACTAAAATGGCGATGTTAAATCCATCAGACTCTATTGCTGATTGGGTAGTAGCAACTTTACCTTCAATGGGGGCTGGTTGGTGTCCGCCAGGAATGTTGGGTATAGGTATTGGTGGTACAGCAGAGAAAGCAGGTGTTTTGGCTAAGGAAAGCTTAATGGAGCCTGTTAATATTCAAGAATTAATGGACAGAGGACCTCAAAATGCTGAAGAAGAACTGCGCCTAGAGATTTTTGACCGTGTAAATAAATTAGGTATTGGTGCACAAGGTTTGGGTGGTTTAACCACCGTTGTTGATGTGAAAATTAATACTGTGCCAACTCATGCCGCTTCTAAACCTGTGGTGATGATTCCCAATTGCGCCGCCACCCGACATGTACACTTTCATTTAGATGGTTCTGGTCCTGCAGATTTAACACCACCAAAGTTAGAAGAATGGCCAGACATTACTTGGGAAGTGGGTGAAAATGTTCGTCGTGTCAATGTGAATGGGTTAACGAAAGCCGATATTGCACAATGGAAAACAGGTGAAACGGTATTGCTAAGTGGTACTATTTTAACCGGTCGTGATGCTGCTCATAAACGTATTCAGGATATGTTAGCAGCAGGGGAAAAACTACCTGTAGATTTCACTGATAAGTTTATTTATTACGTTGGCCCCGTTGATGCTGTTGGTGATGAAGCGGTTGGCCCTGCAGGTCCAACGACTGCGACAAGAATGGATAAGTTTTCTGAGATGATGCTTGCTAAAACAGGACTTTTAGGATCTATTGGTAAGTCTGAGCGTGGTGCCGCTACATGTGAAAGTATTAAAAATCATAAATCAGTATACTTAATGGCTGTTGGTGGTGCTGCTTACTTAGTATCAAAAGCGATTAAAAAAGCGAAAGTGGTTGCTTTTGAAGAGTTAGGAATGGAAGCCATTTATGAATTTGAAGTTGAAGACATGCCTGTGACAGTGGCTGTTGACAGCTCAGGCGAGTCAGCCCATGTGACAGGCCCTGCAATTTGGAAAGCTAAAATAGAAGAGTTAGATCAAAAATTAAAAGAGTAAAATTTATTCTAGCCCCTGCATTGAATGCTATGCGGGGGGGGTTACTTGTTCATAAAGGGTTAATTGCTTTATTGGGTTTTGCCTTCTAATAATGAAAAAATGAAATCAACCATTTGAGTTTGTACTGTAAAATGATCTTCTCCAAAGCCATTATAGGTTCTTTCAGCTTCTATATTAATGTAACGGTAGCCTTTCATTTCTGCATAAACTGATAAAGAACCATCGTCTTCATCTGGCTCATAAGCGACTTCAGGATTTTGTAGCACAGCATTCCAACCGTATTGTTTGGTAATTTCAAAATCATTTTTATTTGTTAGAAAATATAAATCGTCTTCATCATAAGTGCCATTTGATACATCTATTAAGTATTTAGCACCACTGTTGAGTTTTGTTTGGTAGCGAATAATTGAAACATCGCCTGTACCTTTTTTATTATCACCTTCAAAACCATTAGTATTATTATGCATAGCTACTAAGGCTGTTAGTTGACTAGCATTTAAGCTGGTTAGTATAAATTGGCTTAATGATTCAGCTAGCTGTTCGGTTTTACTTACAAATAACGGTTGCTTGCTTATTGTTGGGTTTAATTTTTTTATCGTTGCTATTCTGCCATGTTCAGTAAAGATACGATTAGGATCGATTTTTACTTTTTTACCGTCAATGTTAAGGGTAATTAGGCGTTTTCCATTTTGTCTTAAAACAGCGAATATTCCGCCTTTTTCAATTATCTTTTTAGCAACATATTGGTTAGCAACAAACTCATCTTCGTGTGGTGCAAAAAAAGCCCATTTATTATTTGTATCGTTATTGCCGACTATTTCTAAATAGATATTAGACTGCTGTGGAAAAACTAAAGCATGAGATAATACTAAAAGTAAATTATGCATAAACTGTCTCTACTTAACGGCTGTTTCAGTTAATGTTAACTTCTTATTGTTTGCATCGAGAGTTGACATAGCGCCAATAGGAATAGTTGAAATATCGTCAATGTGGCCAATCATTAACCCCTTTAACACAGGGATATTCAAATCACCCAATCGATCTTTTATCACTTCTTCAATACTTAGCGAGTTGCCAGTAGCCGAGCAATCAGTACATTTACCAAACACTATGCCAGAAAGTTTACTTAATCTGCCAGAAATTTTTAAATGCGTTAGCATACCATCGATTCGATAAGGCGCCTCTTCAACATCCTCTAAAAATAGAATTTTATTGGTGTAATCAGGTTCAAAGGGAGTGCCTATTAATTTTACCATCAACGAAAGATTACCACCAATAAGCTGACCATGGGCGAGACCTTTATTAATTAAAGTCACTCTATTGTCTTTTTCTGCTTGGCCTTCCTTTGCTTCGAAAATCGGAGGACTGGCAAGATCTACATTTGCTTGTGGTGTAAATAAAATTTTCTTAAAACTTTGTAGGGTATATTCAGTAAAGTTTTGTTTGGCGATAGGACCATGAAATGTAATTAAACCAGTGCGGGCATAAATGGCATTTAATAGTGCTGTAATATCACTATAACCTATAAGTACTTTAGGGTTTTTAGCGATAAGTTCGTAATCTAAATAGGGTAATATTCTCGGCGAGCCATAGCCACCTCGTAAACAAAAGATACCGTCAATGTCTTTGTTTTGGAACATATCGTTAATATCCCAAGCACGATCTTTGTCTTTTCCAGCCAAATAACCGTTTCGCTCAAAAATATACTTACCTTTTTTCACTTTAAAACCAAAAGATTTTAAGACATCTGCAGCAAAATGAATTTCTTCATCTTCCCAGGTGTTACTACTGGGTGTAATTAAACCAATAGTGTCTCCTGCTTTTAAACGCTTAGGTTTTATTTGAGGATCAGTCTTCAAACCAACTTTATTTACTGTAGCTGCGTTGGTAATGTTGGGAAGAAAGCTTGCTGCAATGGCAGAACTGATCATTGCTTTTATAAAGGTTCTTCTTGGCGTCATTTTTATTCCTATTTTCATTTTAGAATAGTAAATTAGGAGTATACAGTAAAATTTTTTTATTACAAAAAAAACCAATATTAAGAATTTTATAGTATTTTTAACTTATGTGTTCACAATAGTTAAATGCTATAATTTATCTTTTTAAACTTTAAGTTAAGGTTGAACATTAATGTCAATGTCGCGATTAAACGTTATCCCTCGTGTGAGCCTGTCTCATAGTCCTACTCCGCTTGAAGCGATGCCTAAATTATCAAAATTATTAAATCGTAATATTTTTGTTAAGCGTGATGATTGCACTGGTTTATCTGGTGGTGGTAATAAAACACGTAAATTAGAATATTTGGTTGCAGATGCGTTAGCTGCGAATGCAGATACCTTAGTCACTGTTGGGGGAATTCAATCAAATCATGCGCGACAAACGGCAGCTGCAGCAGCTAAATTTGGTTTAAAGTGTGAGTTGGTATTAGAGGATGTTAAGGGTACGCCAAAGTTTGATTACTACCATAATGGCAATATACTTTTAAATAATTTATTGGGTGCAACGGTGCATCGTTTATCTGAAGAAGAAAATTGCACTGATTACGCCGATGAACTAATGAATGAGCTACAAGCAAAAGGAAAAAATCCTTATTTTATTCCTATGGGGGGGTCCAATGAAATTGGCAGTTTAGGCTATATACAATGCGCACAAGAAATAATTAGCCAAATAAATGAGCAAAAAATAGCACTTGACCATATTGTACTCGCTACAGGTAGCGCTGGTACGCAAGCAGGGCTATTAGCGGGGTTAATTTTAGCAGGTGTTGATATTCCTGTCTTGGGTGTGTGTGTGAGTCGTCCAGAGAATGAGCAGGTTGACATAGTAACGGCTTTATTGAAAAAAACATTAACCTTGATTGGTTTAGATCCTAAGTTAGTAAAAAATCGAGTGTTTGCAAATGGCAATTATTATGGCGATGGATACGGTATACCTACAGATAAAATGATTGAGGCTGTTAGGCTTTGTGCACAAAATGAAGGGTTGATTCTAGATCCTGTGTATACGGGGAAAGGAATGTCAGGTTTAATTGACTTATGTAGAACAGATGTGTTTGACGAGAAAGATAATATTTTATTTATCCACACTGGTGGTAGCCAAGGGATATATGCTTATCAAGAAATATTTTAATTAATATTGTTTTTGTAGTGGAATATGGTTTTTAATAAAAAATTACATTTGTTAGTTATTTCTTGAATAATCTATTCTTATTTGTCAGTATGCTCTATTGATGACTTTTATGTAAAGGCTTAAATATGGAATGGTATTCATTGTTACCGCCGCTCGTTGCTGTTGCAATCGTATTGTGGAAAAAGGAAGTTATATTGGCATTATTGCTAGCTATTATGACTTCTGAAATATTACTTGTAGAAACTAGCGCAACAATGCTGTTTCATGGAGGTATTGGAACATTTGAACGTATCGTTTCTATTTTTGGCTCAGATGGAAATACACGAATTATTCTTTTTAGTTTAATTATTGGCGCGGTTTTGGCCTTTATGCGTCATTCTGGTGGCGTAACAGCAATGGTTGAATATGTTATTGCTAAAGGGATAGGTAAAAACAGGCGTCAAGCAGCCTTCATGGCAAATTTTACAGGCATGGCAATTTTTATTGAAAGTAACCTTTCTGTGTTAACCGCAGGGATAGTTTCCCGAGGGTTATTTGACCGTTATAAAATGAGCAGAGCCACACTCGCCTTTATTATTGACAGCAGTGCCGCACCTATTTGTATTTTAGTATTGCTTAATGGTTGGGGGGCTTTTGTTTTAGGCTTATTGAGTAATTATGATTTTCAGCAAAGTGCAGCAGAAGTGATGTGGGGAACTATTGCACTCAATTTTTATCCTATTATTGCGCTAATGATGGTTTGGTATACTGCATATACTGGAAATTTACATGGCCCACTGGCACGTTCAAAATCAATAGTTGAGCATGATGAAGAGCGTCATCATGAATTTAAACCGACAAAAGCAAGGTTTATGTTTTTGCCATTACTCACCATGGTTTTTGGCATGATCGCTTTTATGTTCTGGACTGGTGATGGCACTTTAGCTAATGGCAGTGGTTCAAAGTCAGTATTGTATGCCACCATTAGTGCCTGTTTGGTTGCTTATATCATGATGTTATCAACTAAAAAATTTACACACCATCAACTTGTTAAAATTGGCTTTGATGGAATGAGTGAATTATTGCCTTTAGTGACTATTGTTTTATTATCATTAACCTTGGGTGCCAGTTTAAAAGAATTAGGAACAGGTATTTATGTCTCACAAATCATTGGAGATTCTTTACCATTATTTATGATTGCGCCTATGTTATTTTTAGCTGGTGCCTTTATAGCTTTTTCTACAGGTACCTCATGGGGAACCTTTGCAATACTTATTCCTATTGGCGTTCCACTTATTCAAACACTAGGTCTACCACCTTCATTTATTATTGCAGCTATTTTAGGAGGTGGTGTTTTTGGTGATCATTGTTCACCTATTTCCGACACCACAGCTGTTTCAGCTATCGCCTCTGGTTGTGAATTATTGGAGCATGTTAAAACTCAATTACCTTATGCATTATTTGGTGGTGCGTTAACGCTTATTTTATATACCTTATATGGCATAGCTTTTTTATAAGAAGCGTAGTTCATTATCGCTAGGGCTAATTTATTTTTAATATAGCTTGGCTTTATTCATTAACACGAGACTTTTTAATGATGAAAAATTATTTAATTTCATTAACTTTCATTTGTACCTTGGTAGGGGTGCCATTGTGTGCTCAAGCAAATTCTGCCCATAATAATGTGTTTGATGCGGAAAAGGTAGATACGTTAGTTAATAATGTTTTGACCACTTTTAAAGTGCCTGGAGCAGCAATAGGCGTGATAAAAGATGGTGAGGTTTTATTAAGTAAAGGTTACGGGCTACAAGATATTAATCAGTCACTACCGATTGATCAAAATACAGTTTTTAAAATTGCATCGACAACAAAAGCTTTCACGGCGGCGGCGTTAGCTATATTAATAGATCAAAAAAAGATTACTTGGGAAACTAAAGTAGTTGACATTATTCCAAACTTTGCACTTTATGATGAATGGGTAAGTAAGGAGTTTACCATTGCTGATTTATTAACGCATCGCAGTGGTCTGGCTCGTTTTGCAGGTGATTTAATGTTATGGCCTGAGCCTGCAGGTTTTAGCCGTAATGAAATTATTAATAACTTGAAATATTTGAAGCCAGCTTCAGGTTTTCGCAGTAAATATGCTTATGATAATTTACTGTATATAGTTGCAGGAGAGATTGTTGCAAAAATATCAGGTGTCTCTTGGGAAATATTTGTAGAAGAAAATATTTTTTTACCCCTTCAAATGAAACGTTGTTTTGCAGGGCCAGTTCCAGCAAAACAGATGAAAAACATTGCTCAGCCGCATGGGTTAATCAATAACAAGCCCACCATTATTAAGCGTAACCAAACGTATCATAAAGAGAGCGTTATGGCGGCTGCAGGTGGCATAAAATGCAGTGTTAATGATTTACTTATTTGGGTTGAAACTCAGTTAAATAGAGGTGTATCTCCATCGGGTATTAGTATTTTCAATGAAGAACAAAGTGAAGTGATGTGGCAACCACACACTATTTTGCCCGTCAGTGAATATGACAAGCAATTTGATAATACTCATTTTAAATCTTACGGTTTGGGGTGGCATTTAGCTGATATGCATGGCTTTAAACGTGTTTCTCATACTGGCACATTATCAGGTAATTTATCTTACATTACTTTAATACCAGAGCTTGATTTAGGTGTGATTGTACTGATTAATCAAAACTCATATTACGCAAGAAATGCAATAATGAGCAGTATTGTTCAATCATTTATGGATATTGAGCAAAAAGATTGGTTGACCATACAATTAAAACTCCAGCAAGAAAAACTTGCCAAAAAACGTACAACAGATTTTGATACTAGCCTTTCACTAAACGTAATACCTATTCGTAAACAGGTTGATTTACCTTTAAATGCTTATACTGGCCTTTATCAAGATCCTTGGTTTGGCCAAGTGAAAATTTCATTAAAAAATAAACAGCTTTACTTTCAATCATTGAAGTCAACAAGAATGAAGGGGCAAATGATTGAAAATCAAGATAATGAATTTATTGTTTGGTATGACGATAGAAGTCTAGAAGCAGATGCTTTTGCTCGATTTATTGTTGATGAGAACAACAACGTTATCTCATTAAAAATGGATAGATATTCTGATGATGTAGATGCCAGTTTTGATTATGTTGATTTAAATTTCACTCGTCTGTGAGAAAAGCCCATTGTCATTATTAATTAGCACCTATTTAAAGAATATATAGGGATAAGAGGAATTATGTTTGATCGTATAGGTCTGAAAACGACGTTTAGCTTAGTTGGAGTTATATTTATAACCGTTATTTTGTTTTTTAATTATCAAACTGAAAGGACGGAAATAGCACAAAAAATTGCTCAGAAAATTATGTTGGATATTCGGTATTATTGTCCTGAAATAACCGAGCATGTTGTTTTTACTGAAGACAACCA
This sequence comes from uncultured Colwellia sp., assembly GCA_965305135.1. GTDB lineage: Bacteria > Pseudomonadota > Gammaproteobacteria > Enterobacterales > Alteromonadaceae > Colwellia. Next base: position 31,068 of record CBDLPA010000019.1, on the reverse strand, counting down.
ATGTGTGTCACCCGTAACGACACTTCCAAATGATCTATCCAAGTTGATTACAGATACATCGCTTGGTTCCATTATTTTATTTGCCGAAAACTTTACTGATATTGAGCAAGCTATTAACTTAACTCAAGATTTACAAAAAGCATCACGGTTATCAAAAAGTGGCAAGCCTTTATTCATTTCAATTGATCAAGAAGGTGGGCGGGTTGTTCGTTTACCAAGATCTATTGCGACTTCATTTACTGGTAATATGGCGATTGGTGCCACTTATCAAAATAACGGTGATTATTATGCAAGAAAAGTTGGAGAAGTTATTGGTGCTGAATTATTTGTCTTAGGCATTAACGTCAACCATTCTCCTGATGTCGACGTAAATATCAACCCTAACAATCCAGTTATTAATGTTCGTTCTTTTGGCGAAACACCTGAAATTGTTGCTGAATTAGGCCTTGCTATGCTTGAAGGGTTGCAGTCTAGAGGTGTTATTGGAACACTCAAACACTTCCCTGGTCATGGAGATACTAATACCGATAGCCACACTGGTTTACCCCGTGTTGAACATACATATGACGTTGTTAAAGCGGTGGATTTATTACCATTTCAAAAAGCAATAGAACACGGTAATGCTCACATGATTATGACTGCCCATATTCAATATCCAGCGCTTGATAATAGCGTGGTGATTAATAAATTTGGTGACTCTATGGTAAAGCCCGCAACCCTGTCTAAAGAAATCTTAACGTCCTTGTTAAGAGATAAAATGGGCTTTGACGGTGTTGTTATTACGGATGCATTAGATATGGCAGGAATTTCCCAGTTTTTTTCTGAAGATGAAGCGGTTGTTCATACCTTTAATGCGGGGGCTGATATTGCCATGATGCCGATGAGTATTAGACAACCTTCGGATATACCTCGTTTTAAAGCATTTATTGACTTATTGGTAGACAAAGTATTATCGGGAGAATTATCTATTGATGAATTGAATAATTCAGTTGATAGAATTGTCACATTAAAGAAAAAGTTAATGGCTACTCCAAGCAGTAATGTGAACACACTCGTGACGAGAGCTAAAAAAATATTGGGTAGTAACAAACACAAAGATCTAGAACAAGCATTGGTTCAAGAGTCTGTAGTTGAGCTTAAGTCTAATGTCCAAATAGCAAAACATTTACCAAATATTAACAGAATTCACCTTGTCTTTCCTAAAAAAATACAGTCAGAGGCCATGGCATTGGCACTTAACAGTTATTCTTTAAGTATTGCAGGAAAACCTTGGGAAATTTCACTATCTAATTTAGAAGATCTGGATGCTAATTTGATGCATCAAAGAATTGATAATAGTGAGCTGGTTATTGTGGCTAATGATAGTCAAAAAACAGCCGTCGAAACAGGACAAGCCAGCGATTTAATTAACGCTAAAATTATAAGTAATATGAAAAGTGCTGATCAAGCATTGAGTATTTTATCCTATGCTAAAGAAAAGGATCTAGCGACCATTTACATTTCACTTAACGCACCATATCAATTAGAAAAGTTTACTGATATTGCCGATTGGGTTTTAGCTTCTTTTGATGGAAATGCTTATCAAGAACCTGAAACACATAAATACACAGGGCCTGTTTTTAATGCTTTAGCACAAATAATAACAGGTCAAATTGCCACCATGGGGCATTTACCTATTACCGTAACACAATCGTTGCCATAAATGGGTTGTATAAAGTCAATAAAGAATGTTTGTGGGAATTCACTTGAGGGTTTTAAATGAAAATTAAGCGTTTTATTTTATTTGTATTTCTTATAAAGATAAATTTTTATGCTTGGGCGGCATCTGAATATTTTGAAAAAGGATCAGACGTGATCAATGTAAGCGAAGCACAATTAACAAGTGATTATTGGATTGATTTAAACCAAAAGCAGTTAAATGGTCAAAGTACTTTGATTGACTATGATAAAATCAATGAATTTAATCAACAAGTTATGAGTAGTAGTGTTCATGTTATTGAACCGCTATTTATGAAGGAAATGTTAAATAAAGTCGAATTAATTACGTTAATTAATAAAATTAGCTCTGTACCTAAGGGCGCTCGATTTTATGATGATGGTCATAAATTAGGAGAAAAAGAGTTTAGCGGTTATAGAGATAATGTAAATATATCGGGCGTATTTGCTAATAATAAAGTGAAATGGGGATTAGTGGTTAAACGTTCTCCATTGCGAACATTTCCTACAAAAGACAGAGTTTACAATAAAGGAATGGATAAAGACCTTGATAGATTTCAAGAAACGGCCGTTTTTCCTGGTGAAGCTGTTGCTGTGTTGCATGAAAGTAAAGATAAACAATGGTACCTAGTACGTGCATACAATTACTTGGCTTGGGTTTCACAAAAAGACATTGCCGTTGGTAGCAAAGAAACAATTAACAACTTTATACAATCCAAACACTTTTTAGTAGTAACTGGCAGTAAAGTCTTTACTACTTTTGTGCCTAATAAACCTGAGATCTCGCAAGTTCAGTTAGACATGGGGGTAAAGTTGCCGTTAATTAATAACGAGGAACATGTTGGAAATCTTTATGGGCAAAACCCCTATACCTCACACATAGTGCAATTTCCTGTTAGAAATAAACAAGGAGAATTAGTTTTTTTACCTGCGATGATTGCAAAAAGTGAAGATACTAATATTGGGTATTTAGCTTTTACAAAACAGAACATTATTAATCAAGCCTTTAAATTTTTAGGTGAGCGTTATGGCTGGGGTCATGATTATAATGCTCGAGACTGCACTGGTTTTGTTGGAGAGATATACAAAAGCTTCGGTTTATTAATGCCAAGAAACTCAGGTCAACAGGGTAGAGCGACTTATGGTAAAAACGTTCACTTTACGTCTAAGTCTAGTAAACAAGATAAATTAGCTGCGATAAGTCAATTAGAGGTTGGAGACTTACTCTATATTCCTGGTCATGTTGTGATGTATATAGGTACTTATAATAACCAACCCTATATTATTCATGATGTTAAAGGTTTGTCTTATTATCTAGAAAACAAACAATTTTATAAAGGAACATTAAATGGTGTCTCAGTTACCCCTTTACTGCCTTTACAGCTATCTAAGACGAAAAGTTATATTGATACACTTTACAGTATTAAAAAGATCAGACTCAATTAAAACTTATTGATAAATATTGAAGAACCATTAGGGCAGTAAAATGAAAATTACACATATCCGTTTCGCCAAGTTAGTTGTACCCTTAATAACCCCATTTAAAACATCAATGAGGACAGTAGAAAATATTGAAGACTTAGTTGTTATTGTTGAGACTGATGCTGGCCAAATTGGGTATGGTTCAGCCCCCGCAACTCCTGTTATTACAGGTGATACGCATGGATCAATTATAGCGGCAATAAATACAGTTATGCTTCCTAAGTTGCAGGGAATGGATATTGAAAACTTAAATGACATCATTAATGTGATTCAACGCTCGCTAGTAAATAATACCAGCGCGAAAGCAGCAGTAGAATTAGCAATATATGATTTGTGGGGAAAGCTTCATCAAGCTCCCCTCTATAAGTTACTGGGTGGAGGAAAAAACACCTTAAAAACCGATGTCACCATTAGTGTTGATAATATAGACAAGATGATAAGTGACTCAATTAAAGCAATAGACGACGGCTTTGATATATTAAAAATTAAAATTGGCACGGATATCGAAGCAGATATTGACAGGGTAAAAGCAATTTATAATGCCATAGACAAAAATGTACAACTAAGGTTAGATGTTAACCAAGGGTGGAGTGCTAAACAAACCGTTTATGCAGCCAATTACTTTGAACGTATTGGAATACAATTGGAGTTAATTGAACAGCCTGTGAGAGCAGATGATATTGCGGGTTTGAAATATATTTCTGATCGCGTACACACGCCTATTATGGCAGATGAAAGTGCGTTTTCACCTAAGCAAGTTATCGAACTGATCACAAGCCATTCAGTTGATATTATCAATATAAAACTAATGAAAACAGGTGGTATTTCAAATGCTATTAAAATTGCAGATATTGCTAAAATATATCAAGTGGAATGCATGATTGGTTGTATGCTTGAAGGAAGTATAGGGGTTTCTGCTGCGGCACATTTATCGGTAGCAAAAGCTGATGTTATTACTAAAATTGATCTTGATGGCCCTGCATTGGGAATGTTTGATCCTATTTCTGGAGGTGTTTCCTTTAATAAATCAGTTATTACGTTAAATAATTCCCCCGGTTTGGGTATAGATTCAATCAATGGTTTGGTTGAATTATAAACAACGGTTGTATTCTCATTTAATTATATTTTGTTATATTTAATTATTAAAGTGTGGTAATGTTTGAATAAATTATTCCACTAATTATGTTAATTACCATATTATGGTGGTGTCAAATTTTGAGGATCATATGAACACACTCTATTCTGGGTTGGATTGGCTGGTTTTTGCTTTATACGGAATCTTATTATTAGCTTCTGGTTTCTACTTTAATCGCAAAAAATCTACTAATACTCAAGATTTTTTTCTTGGTGGAAACAAAATTCCAACGTGGATGGTCGCTATTTCTATTTTAGCAACATCACAATCTGCGGCCACTTTTTTAGGTGGGCCAGATCAAGGCTATCAAGGCGATTTATCTTATTTAGTGACTAATATTGGAGCGATTATAGCCGCGGTTTTAGTGACCATTTTTTTAGTGCCTAAATTTTATCAACAGAAAGTTTTTACTGTCTATGAACTGTTAGAAAAGCGAATGGGGAGTTCAGCAAAAAAGCAAGCAGGGATGATGTATTTGTTTGGAAGAGTATTTGCTAGTGGGGCAAGGTTATACATGGCCGCTTTGGCTGTCGCTATGATTCTCTTTGGTAATATAGCAGCCGAAAATGTTATTATTGCTACGATTCTTTTAACTTTTGTTGGATTAATTTATACCGTATTCAGTGGTATAAAAACTGTTATATACAGCGATGTTATTCAGTGTGCAATTTATGTTAGTGCGGCTCTTTTTGTTATCTATTTTCTTTATACGGCAATACCAGCAAGCTTTACTCAAATTATCGATGCATTACAACATCCTGCTTCAAATCAGTCTTCAAAATTAGCACTTTTTAAGTTTGACTGGGATTTTTCTTCTGCAGGTGTGTTTAACTTTTGGTCAGCAATTACAGGTTTTATGTTGTTAAATTTTGCGGCATTTGGATTAGATCAAGACATGACACAACGTATTTTAACATGTAAAAATGCCAAAGAAGCGAATAAAGCAATGCTGCTTTCGGTGCTATTGGTTATTCCTGTCATGTTGTTGTTCATTATTATTGGGCTATTGCTTTTTATCTTGTATCAACGCCCAGACATTATGCAGATGTTACCTACCAATGAACTTATTCAAGATTTTCAAGGTGAAAAAATTACTATTTTTATGTATTACGTACTTAATGAAATACCATCAGGCGTACGGGGTTTAGTTACTATTGGTATTATTGCTGCGGCCTTGTCTACATTAAACTCAGGGTTAAATTCAATGTCATCAGTCGTGGTTAATGATTTGTACCGCCCGTTCAAAGAGAATAACAACATAGCGCTATCAGAGTCACATTATGTAAAAGCTGGGCAAGTTGGAATGATCGTTGTCGCTGTTGCATTATGTTTAATGGCAATATTATGTTTTTACTGGCAGCGGTATACGGATATGCCCCTATTAAAGTTTGCATTAAGCGTTATGGTTTTTTCTTATAGTGGTTTATTAGGCGTGTATTTCACCGCATTATTTACCGAAAGAGGTAATCAACGTTCTGTTTTTTGGGCATTAACAATAGGTTTTTTGGTTACTTTGTTTTTTCAACCTTATGTTATGTCAGTTATTGTACCCGCACAGTGGATGTTTGATTTAGGTTTTACTTGGCAGTTATGTATTGGTGCTATTATCTCCTTTTGTGTTTGTATATTAGGCTCTAATAAAGTGAATGAAAAAAGCGTAGCTGCTTGTCAGAGTATATAACCTATGGATAATATTATTAATAACCGAAATTTTATCTTGGGTGTGGATGGAGGCGGAACTAAAACCATTGCTCGGCTTGAAAATTTAGACACAGCACAAAAATGGCAAGCGATAAGCGGACCAGCTTCACTCACTAATGATTATGATGCTGCACTGGAAAACTGTAAAAAGTTACTCAGTGAATTATGTGCCAAAGCTGATTGTAAGCCTAGTGAAGTGACCGTTGTTTTTGGATTAGCGGGAGCGAGTAATAAGGAAAAAGCGCATCAATTTGAATTGTCTATTTCAACCGGATATAAAGCCGTAAAAGTATATACTGATGCAAAAACGTCTCTTTATGGTGCTAATTTAGGTAAGCCTATAGCAATTGTATCGTTAGGTACGGGATCTGTTGGCGCGGTATTAACCGCCGAAGGAAAGGAGTTTCAAATTGGAGGTTGGGGGTTTAATGTTGGAGATGAAGGGAGTGGAGCAAAATTGGGAGTATTGATTGTTAAATCTGTATTATCAGAGATAGAAGATTCGGGTAATGTACATAGCCTATTGGCTCGAATTATTGTTAAAAGGTTTGGAGGAGTGTTAGATAATGTTTTAACTTGGTCAACGTCAGCGACACCTTCTGACTTTGCAAGTTTAGCACCGTTAGTTTTTGAATATCAAGACAGGTGTCATTTAGCTAAAAACATTTTAATTGAGCATGTTAATCACGTAGAAAACTTAATTAAAAAAACGCGCTCTAACCTACAGTTACCAGTTATTTTGCTTGGGGGGCTCTCTGTACCAACAATTCCCTTTTTAAGCCCAGAATTACGATCTATGCTGACTAATGCAAAAGGTAACTCTTTAGACGGTGCATGTTTTTTAGCTAAACAGTTAAAATATAAGGTATCAGTAAATGAAGACTAAATTAAATATTCAACAATCCCAATTAATTAATGACTTACAGCAGATGTCGTCTGAAGGGCGTAATCCTGCAACGATGGATTTAGATTTATTAGACACAAAAAGTTTATTAGTTGCACTTAACAAAGAAGATCAGAAAGTTGCTCAAGTCGTTCATAGTGCAATTCCAGATATTGCTTCAGCCGTAGAAAGCATCGTCTCTGCTTTTAGTCAGGGAGGAAGATTAATTTATGTGGGGGCAGGTACCAGCGGCCGTTTAGGGGTATTAGACGCCGTAGAATGTCCACCAACATTCAGTGTTTCAGATCAGCAAATTATTGCATTGATTGCTGGCGGAAAAAGCGCAATGTATAAGGCTGTTGAAGGCGCTGAAGATGATCCTTTGCTGGCAATATCCGAGCTGAAAGAATGTCATGCGTGTCAAAATGATGTCGTGGTAGGTATAGCTGCTAGTGGACGAACCCCTTACACTATTTCAGCCTTACAATATGCTAAAAAAGTTGGTGCTGTTGCTATTGGGGTTGCTTGTAATTCAGGTTCTGAATTACTAAAAGAAGCTGATATTGCCATTTGCGCTGAAGTAGGGCCGGAGGCACTTACTGGTTCAACACGACTAAAATCAGGAACAGCTCAAAAGTTTATTCTCAATATGCTGACCACAGCAAGTATGATTAAATCAGGTAAAAGCTATGAAAATTTAATGGTAGACGTTTATGCAAGTAATGAAAAACTTAGAGCAAGAGCCGTTCACATTGTTATGCAGGCAAGCACTTGTGACATTGAAACGGCCACTGCAGCTTTAGCCAAGGCTGGTAATAATGCTAAACTTGCTATTTTACTTGTTTTAACTGGTTTACCCATAAATAAGGCTAAAGAGCTATTAGAAAATAACCATGGTTTTTTAAGGTCTGCAGTTAACGAATGTGCCCACATATAGTAAAAACACTTAGCTTTTTATTAAGCTAAGTTTTTATTATTGCTCACGAAACTCTTTGACCACATTATTACTCTTTTCTAATAGTTTTCTTCCCTGACTAGAAGATTGTGTAATAGCAATAAATAATATATCAATCACAAACTCTTGCGAGGTTCTTGCTAGGATAGATGATAAGCGTATAGATTCTTGTTCTGCAACTGAATAGAGTTTCACATCAGCATTTTCTGATACAGGAGTAGAGCCATATTTGGTTAAAGATATTACAGAGCTTTTATTTGCTTTTGCTTGTTCAGTTACCGATTTTATTTCTCTTGTTTGCCCTGATTCACTAATAGCAAAGACTAAATCACCTTTTTTAAATGTTGACACATAAGCTAGTTGTGCATGACCATCAGGCTCTGCATAGGCAGAAAGTCCTAATTTTTGTAATTTATACGAAAAATCTTTACCAACTAATGCTGAACCACCAAGTCCGCAAATTAAAATACGCTTGGCTGAGGTGATTAACTTAACGGCTTCTTCAAACGATTTTAGTTCATTCAATATTTTTGTTTCAGAAAGTACAGCCATTTTGCTGTTGAGCAATATATCAGCAATCTGAGTTAAATTTGAACTTAAGGTAATTTCGCCGTGTAATTTGGGATCACTAGTGTCATTGTTTAGTGCGTCAACTACAGCCATTTTAAACGCTGGATAACCTTTGTAACCTAATTTTTGCGTGAATTTAACCACACTAGATTGGCTTATGCCAATGACATTAGCTAATTCTTGCGATGATAATTCTCTTATTGCGTTGGATGATTTCAAAACAAAGTTAGCGAGTTTAAGTTCACTAACAGAGAGTGTTTTTTGAATCGCTTTAATTTTAACAAGTGCTGACATTGTTACCTACAGTAATAAATTATTTTTGAGTTTATATCATTATTTAATTAATCATTGCTAGCAATAAATAGTAACAGCGCTATATTTTAGTTAGTAAATAATAAAAACAACCGTTAAAAATAATAATATATTTATATTAATGAATAAAGTTGTAATAAAATATTTACTTTAATGTGTATTGTGATAAGTTAATAGAATAAAAAACATACATCAAAAACATCTAAAATAATAATTAACTTGGAGAAGCTAAACATGAAACTAACGAAAATAGCTCTAGTTATGGCAATAGGATTAAGTGCATCGGTATTTGCTCAATCCTCTAGTAGCATTAAAGGGAAGGTAACAACTGAAAGTTCAGACTTGGCTGTTGCTGGCGTTGTAGTAACAGCCTCTAGTGCGAACATGCCCAAACCGCGAAGTGTGGTGACAAATGCTGATGGTAGTTACAATCTACCTGCATTAATTCCTGGCACATATGAACTCACATTTGCTTCTGCTGATGGCACAACACGCAAAATGAGTGTTGAAGTATTCCTCGATCAATCAACAAAGGTTAATTTAGTATTAGCGCCAGTAGATAAAAATATTGAAGTTATTACAGTCACTGGCTCATCCATTGTTCGTGAAGGTAACTCTTCATTAACTAACTCTATCGGTGCAGATGTTGTTGAAGGTGTACCTACTGGTACAAATTACCGTGATTTGATGAAACTTATCCCAGGTGTTCAATATTCTGAAAACTCAGTTTTAGGACCTTCTGCTGGTGGTTCTGGCCGAGATAATAAATATGGCTTTGATGGCGTTGATGTATCGTTACCTATGTTTGGTACGTTAGCGTCTGAGCCCTCTACTCATGATGTTCAAAGTGTTACTGTTGACCGAGGTGGAGCGAAAGCAATAGGTTTCAATCGTTCTGGTGGTTTTTCAATTGATACCATTTCTAAATCAGGTACGAATGAATTTCATGGAAGCCTAGAATACAAAACTCAAAATAAAAACTTTGTAGCAGACAAAGATGATAAAGACGGCACTAAATATGAAGTAGATAAAACTTGGATAATTGGTAGCCTGAGTGGGCCCATCATTGAAGATGAATTATTCTTTTATGGATCGTTTTATCGCCCTGAAGAAGACAAGAGCAACAAAGAAACAGCCTACGGCAAAACAAAAGACTATAGCAGTGAACGTACTGAGTATTTTGGTAAATTAACTTATGCGCCAATTGACGATTTATTACTTAACTTTAGTTACCGTACTTCAGAGAAAGAGAATACAGGTGAGTCGATTGAAGCATTTTATGCCGATAGTACTTCTGAAGGTTCAAAAGCAGATCAAGATATTTTAACGTTTGAGGGTTCATATATTATTAGCGATTATACTACGTTAAACTTTCAATACAGTGAATTTACACTTGAAACCTCTGGTGGGCCTGATAGATTATTACCCGATGTTACACCTGTTTTAGGTGCAGATCTCGATTTAAATAACCTAGATAATCTAGGTCTCTTTTCTGTACCAAACCTTCAACTAGACAACGATGAATTTGATAGCGTGGGTGCACAAGCCTTAATTGATCAATATGGTTATATTGATGATGCTGGTATGCGAGCAGGGGGGGGGTATGTGGGCGCCGCTTCAACTATTAACCAAAACAACTTTTATCGTGACAGCTTTGAAATATCTTTAGAACATGAGTTAGATTTAGGGTCCACATTCCATAATATTCATGTTGGTTTTAAATGGGCTGAAGGTACAGAGACACTCAGTCGATACTCAAATGGTTGGGGTAGTTTACAATATATTGGCGGTGAAGAAACTGCGTCTGATGGAACCCCTATTTATTATCGAACCATCACTCAACAAATGAGTTTGCAAGATGCGTCAGGCGCGACAGTACCTGAAATTGAGTCTTCAAGCGAAAGTTATAATATAGAAATCAATGATTCAATTGAATATGAAAACTTTATTTTCGAAGTAGGTGTACTCGTAAGTAAAGATGTTCTTTATGGCCAAGGTCTTAGAGCCAATTCATCTAATGTGTCAGGGTATGAATTAGCACCAGGTGAAAAATATAAAATGTACACGGTTGATTTTAAAGATATGATTCAACCACGTTTAGGTGCAACTTGGAATTACCAAGAAGATGCGTCAGTGTTCATTAATTATGCTCGCTATAATCCAGAAGCCACTTCGTTAGCTCGTGCTGCTTCTTGGGCAAGAAATACGCGTTCTGCATTAGATGTTGATTTTGACAAAGACGGTAACTTTATTGAATCAGAACCAAGAGATGGCTCATCAGGTAAGTTTTTTCAAGATGACATGACACCTCGCAGTATTGACGAGTTTACTATTGGTGCGACTAAGTCAATGTCTAATAATCTATATTTACGTGGTCATGTACGTCATCGTAAAGGCGATCACTTCTGGGAAGATACACCAAATACATCACGCCTTGATGGCACATATGAAAGCCCATTTGGTGGTGTGCCAGCGCATATTGCTGACAAAGGGCTTTATATTGAAAACTTAGACGCAATGCGTGATGAAGTGGGTGGTTCATCATATGTTATTGCTGAGTTAGATGATGCCTTTACTAAGTATTGGGAAGTGAGCTTAGAAGCTGAATATCAAGGTGATCGTACTTACCTTAATGTTTCTTATGTATGGAGTCATTACTACGGAAGTTATGATCAAGATAATACAGGTGAGGACAGTGATACTAATTTATTTATTGGTTCATCAAACCTTGGTGATGGTAAAGGTCGACAAGTTTGGGATGGAAAATACGGCACATTAAATGGTGATAAACCTCATGTATTTAAAGCATTTGGTTATTATACTACCGATTGGGAAGCCAATGTTGGGGCATACTTTATCTATCAATCAGGTGATGTTTGGGAGAAATGGGACGGCTCTGTATATGGTTATTCTAGTTCAACCATTCGTTATGCGGAACATGCGGGTAGTCGCCGTGAAAGCAGCCATTGGCAGTTGGATTTAAACTACAACCAAAACTTCACTTTTTATGATGATTATGTTGTTGAGTTTAAAGCCGATTTATTTAATGTTTTTGATAATCAAACTGGTTATGATTATGACCCATATGCATCAAATACAACCTTTGGTGAAGCTCGTGAATTGATTAGTCCTCGTCGATTACAGTTATCGGTTAAAGTGGAATTTTAATCAGTGAATGAATAGTTAAATTTCAGCGTATTATTTAGAGTTATTATTTAAATCCCCGTCACTAGATGGGGATTTTTATTACTTCTATTAATGGTTATTAATACGTTTATTTTATAAGTTAATGAAAAGGTATAACGATGGGAAGGTTTGTTTTATTTGATGTTAAAAATAAAAAAATGTTTTTAACATGCCAACTCTTTATTTGCGGCTTGTTGCTATCCAGTTGTAGTTCATTGCCAATAAAGTCTATACCCTCCAACAATTTTAATGAACGAATCAAGTTTTTGGTAATGCATCACACAGCTATTGATTATGAAAAATCGGTTCATGCTCTGGTGGATAAAGGTGGCTTAAGTGCACATTACCTTATTCCAGAAACCAATGATGAAAGTTATAATGAAAATGAATTAAATATTTATCAATTAGTACCTGAATCTCAGCGTGCATGGCATGCTGGAAAAAGTTACTGGCAAGGCCGAACAGAATTGAACGACCAGTCTATTGGTATTGAAGTGGTTAATGTACCTGAATGTCGAAAATTAGATGATGCTATAGGAGAATATGTTAACGATAAGCAAGAAAATGGTGATAATAAATTGTGTATTTTTCCTGACTTTGATCCCAAGCAGGTTGAATTAATTATTAAGTTGTCACAAGATATTCTTAAACGTAATCCCGATATCTCGCCAACGCAAGTTATCGGACACTCTGATATAACCCCAACCCGAAAAAATGATCCAGGCCCAAGATTTCCGTGGCAACAATTATATCAAGCGGGTATTGGTGCTTGGTATGATACAGATACTGTTGATAAATACTGGCAAATGTTCGATAAAACAAAGCCTAACATTGGGCTTATTCAACACGCGCTAAGAAATTATGGCTATGGTGTTATTGAAACGGGCAAGTTAGATAGCCAAACACTTGATACGCTTTCTGCATTTCAAATGCATTTTATTCCTTGGAAAGTAACGGGAAACCCTGATACGAAATCTATTGCTATTTTGTTTGCTTTATTAGACAAGTACTTTCCAGAAAAATTAGCAGCTTTATTGAACCGTTTTAATCATGAAATAACCAAAGAGCCTGTTGTATCTTTTATTAAAAAACGCGGACAAATAGACCAACAATTCCCTGAAATAGAAAGAAGCACGCGTGAGTTGGTTAATGACCGAGCTATTTTTAAAAGCTATAAGGGAGGCGGCGAAATAATTATTGATAATAATGATGCTGCATCTGCTGATATTTATATCAATGGACAAAAGCTTAATATTGAACAGCAAATGGTTGCTGGTCAGCGTTATCAATATAGCTTGAAACGAAGAACCAGAAATGGTGTTAATACCCTAAAGGTTGAGAATATTTTGCCTGAAGGGGCATCACTACATATTACCATTCCATACCCTGAGCTTAAATTAACCAAAACAACTGGAGTTAGCGCTACATCTGGCCGTAGTCGACAAGATAAGCGTTTCATTAACGTTGACAAGCAAATTGAGTCAGATATTGAACAGGGCTTTCCTGGTGCGGTATTGTTGGTTATAAAAGACGGCGAAGTAATTAAAAACACTGCGTATGGTTACGCCAAAAAATATGCGGATGGCGGTGAACTATTAGCTTCGCCTGTGCCGATGACCACAGATAAAATTTTTGATATTGCCTCAAATACCAAAATGTTTGCGACCAATTTTGCTTTAATGAAGTTGGTCAGTGAGGGGCGATTAGATATTAATAAGCCGCTAGCATTTTATTTGCCAGATTATAAAGGTTCAGGCCGAGAAACACGATTAGTTAAAGACTTACTTACTCATAATGCAGGGTATGCTCCGCAAGTACGTTTTTTTGATAAAGCGAATAAACTTGGAGAAACTTTTTATTCTCAAAATAGTGAACATACTAAGCAATTAATTCTAACCAAAGTGCCATTTTCTATCGGCAGGGCAACTAAGCACATATACAGTGATACTGACTTTATGCTGTTAGGTATGTTAGTGGAGCGTATTACGGGTAAAATGCTAGATCAATATTGTGAGTATGATATTTATCAAACGCTTGGTTTAAAAAACACCCTGTTTACCCCGTTAAATAAAGGTAAAAGCAAACAGCAAATAGTGGCAACTGAAATTCACGGTACAACAAGGGGCGGAAGAGTTGATTTCGATAATGTTCGTCGTTATGTTTTACAAGGCGAGGTACATGACGAAAAAGCATTTCATTCATTTTCTGGCGTGGCTGGACATGCTGGGCTATTCTCAACAACCACTGATCTTGCGGTGTTAATGCAGACACTCTTGAACAGAGGTGGCTATAGAAGCACTCAGGTTTTTGAGCAAAATGTATTAGATCAATTCATAAAGCCAGCAGATACCGATGGTAGTTATGGTTTAGGCTGGCGTCGAAATAATAATGGTGCATTAAAATGGCATTTTGGGCCTTATGCAAGCCCTCTAGCATACGGGCACACAGGATGGACGGGAACAGTAACTGTTATTGATCCTGAGCACGATTTAGCTATTGTACTGTTAACGAATGCTCGGCATAGTTTGATTGAAGGGGATGAAATCGATTACAACTTTAAAGGCAAAACCTTTGAAACAGGTAAATATGGCAGCATTATATCATTGGTTTATGAGGCTGTTCTATAGCTAAACTACTTCAAGAGATAGGATTCAGACGTTCTAAAATGAGAGTTTTTTTCGGGCTTGGCGTTATACCAATTTGATTAAATTTCTTCCCAACTCAGCGCTTCATTAGCGAGCTTAGAACAAGGAAAATTGATTAAACATAGTTACTCTATATTTCTTCAATTTTGCGATGTTATCAGTTTGCTAATGAGCTCCCAAAGGGCGAGTTTAAAAGGCTTATATGCGGCGTTATTGATTTTGACAAGGGAATGACCATTCTCTTCAATCAATGCCTTGCCTCTAAGCCTTTTAATTCTCGCTGAGTGGGAAAGAACTTAATCAACTTGGTATTGTTAAACTATAATGAATAACTGCGTGTAAAGTGGGCATAAAGCATGATTTTAATTTATACCCACTTTACTGCTAATTTATCTTTACTCGTTAAGGGGGGTAACTTCCCTTTTGGGACGCATTTTCTTTTAAGTGAGCTGCAACAGTATCGATAATGCTAAAGGCGTTGGTAGCATGCGGAATACTATCAGAGCTCCATATATTCTTAACGCCTAAATCATTTAATTGCTTTATCGCACTATCAACAAAAAATGCATGCGTCACTATAATTGAAATACTTTTTGGCTTTTGCTGCTGAAGCTGTATTACTGCTTGTATCAGCGTTTTTCCTGTACTGGCTATATCATCAACAATAATAATGTCCTGCCCAGTTAGGTTAAGTGCTGTGTTTTCATCACACTCGTTTTCTTTTTCTGAAAAACTAACGGCTACATGTGTATCGCTATAACGTTGTTTCGTAGCTATGGTATATTGCCATTGATGCGGGGTAGCAATGGCTTTAACCCATTGTTGAGACTCTCCGTCAGGGCCAATAATGACAGGATGAGTGAACTTTTGCTTTAAAAAATCTGTTATTGCCTGTGTTGCATGTAAGGATATGGCTTCTTTATTTGGTATAGCCTCAGCTAAATTGTTGATACGATGTAAATGTGGATCTATGGTGATAACTCGATCAAAATATTCACTAAGCAGTTTACCAATAATTTTTTGGCTAATGGCTTCCCCAGCATGGAAGGCCTTATCTTGTCGCATATAGCATAAATACGGTGTGACTAAGGTAATATGCTCAACGCCTTGGTTTCTTGCGGCAGCGGCAGTTATTATCAATTCAATTAGTTTTTCGTTAGGTTGGTATAGACTACGACAAATTATTATTTTACGTGGTAGCTCTGTTGGTAAGGTGACCTTTGTTTCACCGTCTGGAAATTGATGTAGATGAACTTGTTTCATAGGAAGAGTTAAAGAAAGCGCAAGTTTTTTTGCTTGCGGTAAATAGTCGTCAAAACCAAGTAGTAATGTCATTTTAGTTTCCGTGTTTTGTTATACGCTAAATCAATTAATCCGTGTGAATTTAGTCAGTTAGATAAAATATTGTTCTGTTTTAGTCGAAGGTTTTGCTTTTATCGTATATACGTTTCCTTCGTCAGCAAGTTTTTTAGCAAACTCAAGCTCACTTTTAAAACAAGCATAGATAGTAAACAATGTATCACCTTTATTAACTTTTTCTCCTACCTTTTTAGATAAATCAATACCTGCTAATTTATCTATAGGGGCACCAGCTAAGCTGGCTATATTGGCAATTTTAAAATTATCTATCGTGTGTATATAGCCACTGTTTTGCGCTAATACGGTGTACTGTAATGGCGCTTGTTGATCATGATCATCTTGCTTACCTTGTGCCATAATAATAGCCTGCATTTTATCAAAAGCACGGCCAGACTCTAAAATATCGCGGGCAATAGCATAACCTTGTCCGCCTCTAACATCTGGATCAAACTCTAGTATACGTGCTGCTAAGCGTAATGATTTTTCGCGTAAATCAGCAGGAGCCTCTTTTTGGTTACTTAATACGCGTAGTACATCTCTAGCTTCTAATGCTGGACCTATACCATTGCCTATTGGCTGTGAACCATCAGTAAATACAACTTCAATATGCAAAGAAAATAAATCGCCAATATATTCAAATAGTTTTCTTAATTGTAATGCTTCTTTATTATCATGAATTTTAGCTGAGGCGCCAACAGGAATATCAATTAACAAGTGTGTTGAACCTGCAGCTATTTTTTTTGATAATATCGAAGCAACTAATTGGCCCGTAGAGTCCATTGATAAAGGACGTTCAACTGAAATTAATATATCGTCAACAGGTGCTAATTTTGCTGTGCCACCCCAAGCAAGCATCCCGCGGTGAGACTGTACAATCTTTTTCATTTTTTCTAGCGACAATTCAACTTTTGCTAGCACTTCCATCGTATCTGCTGTGCCCGCAGGGGAAGTAATTGCCCGACTAGAGGTTTTAGGCATTAACATACCATGTGCCGCTATAATAGGCATTACAATCATGGTGGTGCGGTTACCAGGAATACCACCAATGCAATGTTTATCAACTACAATAGACTCCCCCCAATTTAGGGTTTTTCCAGAGTTAACCATGGCTTTTGTTAAAAAGAATATTTCTTCTCGCTCTAAACCATTATGACTACACGCAACTAAAAATGCTGCAATTTCCATTTTTGAATAACGGTTTTCTAAAATATCTTGGCAAATTAGGTGATACTCTTTTTCAGTGAGGCTTTCACCTGCAATTTTTTTATGAACAGATTTTAGTGAAATTGGGGGCTTGGCTGGAGCAATGCAAACTTTAATGCCTTGTGGTTTGTTTAATTGCTTGAATGCTTGAGTGCTTAATCCTAGTTCATCAATATCAACAATACTACTATCATCAACAATATTTAATACAGCCAATACAGGGTTGTCATATCCCTTAATGTAAATTTCTATTTTCATTAAGGCTTGAAAACCTTCTGTTCGATAAAGAGGACAATTTCGGTGTAAATACACCACATTTTCTTTAAACGTATCAATGGCAACAGACTTTAATTTAAGCATAGGTTTTCAACCTCAATTAATGGTTCATTAGGTTATTTTGGGAAAATACTTTACGCGTGTGCAAAGGCACGTTTTTCATAGTGTATACTAAAAATTTATCACAAAGTTAATGTAGATCATATGCTTGGATGAATCTAAATTTTTTAATAAAAAAGCCAATAGTGCAGGGTGCTATTGGCTTGTTAGTTAGGTTTGTCGTTATACGTATTTAATGTGATAAGTAGGTCGTAGGGGAATTACTTATCACTTTGTTTGTTGACATTGTTTGCATGAATCGTTTACTTAAAACTTTATTATTCAGCTAAACGAAGTAACTCATTAATACCTGTTTTAGCACGTGTTTTCGCGTCAACTTTTTTAACTATAATCGCTGCATATAAACTGTACTTACCGCATTTTGATGGCAAGTTACCTGGAACAACGACAGACCCAGCAGGTACACGGCCATAATGTATTTCACCTGTTTCACGGTCATAAATACGTGTACTTTGACCAATGTATACGCCCATTGAAATGACTGCGCCTTCTTCAATGACAACACCTTCTACTATTTCTGAGCGCGCGCCAATAAAGCAATTATCTTCTATGATCGTAGGGCCAGCTTGCAATGGCTCCAATACACCACCAATACCAACGCCACCTGATAAATGTACATTTTTGCCTATTTGAGCACACGAACCAACGGTCGCCCAACCATCAATCATGCATCCTTCATCAACGAATGCTCCTATATTTACAAAGCTAGGCATAACCACAACATTTTTACCTATAAAGCTACCCGTACGCACTGAGGCGCCAGGAACAACACGCACACCGTCAGCTTCAAACATTTCTTGAGTATAATCGCTGTATTTCATGGGGACTTTATCAAAAAAGGTACTTTCTGCACCATCAATCACTTGGTTGTCCCAAATGCGAAATGATAATAAGACAGCTTTTTTAAGCCATTGATGTACATGCCATTGACCAGCTATTTTTTCAGCAACGCGCGCTGAACCGTTGTTTAGTGCAGCTAATGATGCTAATACTGCTGTTTTTACTTCATCAGAAACGGTGGCAGGGCTAATGTTAGCTCTGTCTTCAAAAGCTTGTTCAATTGTACTTTCTAAGGCTGTTAAATCAGTCATTTATAAATTCCTATTACTTATTTCAATTTGTTTTAATCTATTTCTTGGGTTAATTTATCAGCTAATTGCTGTTTTTGTTGTTCGGTTAAAGCTGTGTTTTCATTGGTTGAAATAGTGAAAACATCATCGGCTTTCTCACCAAAGGTGGTAATTTTAGCTGAATGAATACTAATTTTGAGTTGTTGAAATACCTGGGCTATATTGCCGAGTAAACCTGGCCTGTCTAACGCTATGATTTCAATCATCGTTTTGGTTTTAGAGCTGATTTTAATGAAACTGGCTCTTAGTGGAAATTTAAATTGTTTTACTTCTCTACGAGCTGGTTGGAGTGGAATATCACACAGATTGTTTTGTTTAAGTTTTGTGCTTAAAGCACTAGCAATTTCACTTGTTTGATAACTCTCTTTAAGCGCTTTGCCACGAGAGTCTAGAATAATAAAAGTGTTAACGGTATAACCTGTTTTTGTGGTGATTATTTTCGCATCGTGAATAGATAGTTTTTTACTACCTAATAATTCAACAATAGTTGCAAAAGTGTTGATTTTTTCTTTTGCAAAAACAAAAACCTCTGTGCCGCCTCGGTATGGTTTAGGGCTTATTATTACCAGTGGCTCTTCTCTATTGTGCCCCACTATACGTTGGCAATGTCTGGCAATTTGCTCGGGAGAGTAGCGTAAAAAATAATCTGCTCTAAATTCTTTCCATAAGGAGTTTAAGGCGCTTTCATTAACGTGAGTCTCAACTAAAATATCTCTTGCTTGTTGTTGATTTTCACGAATTTTAGAGCGAGTTTCTACTGGTTTTGATAATCCACGGCGTAGTGCTCTTAAGGTGTTAAAGTATAAATCATGTAATAAGTTTGCTTTCCAGCTATTCCATAAACTTTCGTTAGTGGCGCGCATGTCGGCAACGGTTAAACAGTATAAGTAATCTAAATGGGCTTCATCGCGTACAATACCGCTAAAAGTACGAATAACATTCTCATCATTTATGTCGCGTCGTTGTGCGGTTACTGACATCAGCAAATGTTTTTCTACTAGCCAAGACACCATTTTGCTGTCGTGATTGCTCATTTTATGTGATTGACAAAAAAACAAGGCGTCTACAGCTCCGAGTTTTGCATGGTCTCCACCTCGACCTTTACCAATGTCATGAAAGATGCCTGCTAGATATAAAACCTCAGGTTTACGGATTTTTTGGACAATTTTGCTACATAAAGGGAATTTGTGGTTGTGTTCTTTTTGACTGAATTGATAAAGATTTTTTACTACGCGGTAACTATGCTCATCCACTGAATAGGCATGAAATAAATCAAATTGCATTTGACCAACAATATTACGCCATAGAGGTAAATAGGAACCGATGATTCCGTGGCGATGCATTAAGTTAAATGCTAAACCTAATCCACGAGGATGCTTAATAATGGTCATAAATATTTGCCGACATTGCTCGTAGTCTATTAACCCTGATATTAATCGTCGTCTTGCGTTTCTCATTAACCTGAGAGTATGTGAATGAATCCCTTTTATTTCTGGTTCTTGTGCAATAATCAAAAACATTTCAAGCATTTTTACAGGTCGCATAAAAATTCTATCGTTGGTCGTGTTAATTAGCGTATCGACTAACTCAAAGTCTTGATTGATTGTTTTGCTATTTGCTTGCTCTGGATCTTGAATTATTTCTTGTTTAAAGCGTTGTAATAAAATAGTATTTAACTCACCTACACGGGCAATAATACGGAAAAAACGCTTCATCATACGTTCGACGGGAGCTTTGCCTTCATCCCCAAACCCCATCATTTTGGCAACGTCAGTTTGATAGTCAAATAACAAACGGTTTTCGCTTCGTTTAGCGACAAGGTGCAAGGCAAAACGCATACGCCATAAATAGTCTTGTGCTTCAATAAGCTCAGCTAATTCATTTGGGTAGAGATAATTATGCTCTACAAGCTCTTCTAGTGAGTCAGCGAGAAAATGGCGTTTTGCAACCCAAGCAATAGTTTGAATATCACGCAACCCACCAGGGCTGGCCTTTAGATTAGGCTCTAATGTATAAGCCGCTCCATGATATTGTAAATGTCTTTTTTTCTGTTCTTTTCGTTTAGCGATAAAGAACTTTTCTGAAGTCCAAAATACATCCTCATTTACCAAAGGGAGCAATTGTTGCGTTAATATTTCATTACCTGTTATTTGTCTTAGTTCCATTAGATTGGTGGCAACGGTTACATCATTAATTGCTTGTTTAATACATTCTTTAATTGAACGTACACTGTGGCCAATATCAAGCTTGATATCCCAAAGTTGCGTGATAAAGCTAGAAATTTTTTCTTCTAATTCTAAATTAATATCAGTTTGGGTCAGTATTAAAATATCTATATCTGAAAAAGGGTGAAGCTCGCCACGCCCATAACCACCAACCGCAACTAAGCCAATTTGAAACTCATCTAGGTGATGTTGGCACCATAATTTTGTTAAGATAGCATCAACAAAGACGGCACGAGCAATTAATAGTTCTTTCACATCATAATCAGCAAAGGCTCCTGTAAGCCATTCATGAAAGCCTGAGGTTAATTGGCAAATATCTTTGCTGGATAAAATGTCAGTGGTAATCGCTAAGCTATCAATAAATGCTTCTGGGATTATGTCACTTTGTATAGGGTGATTATTCACGTATGTACCTATGTCGTTGCTTTGATGAATTTAGGTCGGCTTAATTGTGAAGAATTCGACTTATGGTTTCTTCTTTACGCAAGGTTAAAATTTCACAGCCTGTTTTTGTAACAACTAAGGTATGTTCCCACTGCGCTGATTTTTTACCATCACTAGTGTATACGGTCCAGTTATCTTCTTTGTCTAAAATAGTACCAGCTTTACCTAAGTTGATCATAGGTTCTATGGTAAAACACATGCCTTCTACCATTTTAGTTTTATCGTGGTTTTTATAATGAACAATTTGAGGTTCTTCATGAAATTCAACACCAATGCCGTGACCACAATAGTCTTTAACGATGGAATATCGGCCTTTACTTTTGATGAACTTTTGAATGGCTGAGCCAATTTCTCCAAATGCTGCGCCAGGTTTTACTTTTTTTAATCCAACGTACAATGATTCTTGTGCCAAACGACACAGGCGATTATCTTCAGCTGAAATATCACCAATAAGAAACATTTTACTAGTATCGCCGTGGTAGCCGTCTTTAATTACGGTAATATCTATGTTAATTATGTCACCATCTTTTAACACCGTGTCGTCAGGAATACCATGGCAAACAACATGGTTAACTGAGGTGCAAATAGATTTTGGAAAATGATGATAATTTAAGGGGGCAGAAATTGCCTCTTGCACATTTTCTGTGTAATCAGCACATAAGGTGTTTAACTCGTCTGTGGTGACTCCTGCTTTTACGTAAGGAGCAATCATTTCTAAAACATCACAAGCTAGTTGTCCTGCTATGCGCATTTTGGCTATTTCGTCTGGGCTTTTAATTTGTATGGACATACTGTTCTCTTACTAGTTTTTAGTATTTAAGTGTATTTATTCAATTCTAACTGAACTGCTTCAACAATCGCCTTGGGCTGTGATAAATAGAAGTTGTGATTCAAAAGTATTAATTGATCATCAATGGCTAACAGCAGTGCAGGTATTGCTTCTGTATTCATTAGCTCTTGCAAAGCATAAATTTCTTCTAATTGTATCAATGCATCTTTGCTGAGTTTATCACTTTTAAATACTTTTGCTGGTGGCGATAACTTTAACTCAGATATAATTGCCGCTAATTCTGTTTGATGCGTTAGTGGTTTTCCTTGTTCAAAATGAACTTTTTGTAGCGCATTGAGTAATGGTAATGCTAAATGTGGCGTTTTATGCTGTGCCCAAGTCATTAAATTAGCGGCTAAAATAGAGTTTTTATTTTGCTCGAGTAATTTCTTGTATGTATTTGAAAAATGGATGTTTGCTTGTTTTTCAACCGAGTTTATTTCATTTAATTTAATACTGCTTGCTTCGTCGTGTTTACCATCGAAAAAAGCAGTATGCCATAAATTGAGTGTTATATCAGGAAAGGCATTGTGTATTCCATTTATAAGTTTTGTCGCTACATAACTCCAAGGGCAGTGACTATCGTATAAAAAAAACAGTTGTACGGGTACTTTTTGTGTCGTCATCTCTTACCTAAAATTGTTTGTTTGAGCATGTTAGCTAGCTCAATAGTATGTGATTTTACCGTGATAAGTTGAATTATCCCAGTGAAATTTTTTCTGGTTAAAATTGTCGTTTTATGGTATAAAATGCCGCGCTGAAATCTTAGTGGTTGTTGAACTATTCAACAACGCTTGTTTTAGCGTCAATTAAACAGATCAATGCTTGCTTAGCTGCAACATGATTATATTATAAACTCACATACATCTATCAAAGGTATACTGGGGTGCTCCGCTGATAATTCATCTTGATGCTTTATATTACGTAGCTCAAGATTACAGCATAAAGAGTCGTGTATATTGGGTGTATGAACGCTTAACCCCGTCAACCGTAAGGAAAGAAAATATAATGTCAAACGTTTCAATGCGCGATATGCTTAAAGCTGGTGTTCATTTTGGTCATAAAACTCGTTACTGGAATCCAAAAATGAAACCGTTCATTTTTGGTGCTCGTGATAAAGTTCATATCATCAACCTTGAACAAACTGTACCTATGTTTAATGAAGCACTTGCTTTTATTAACAATGTTTCTTCTAAAAAAGGTAAAGTTTTATTTGTTGGTACTAAACGTGCCGCAAGCGATGCTATTAAAGAAGCAGCCATTAAATCTGATCAGTTTTTTGTTAATCACCGCTGGTTAGGTGGTATGTTGACTAACTGGAAAACAGTACGTCAATCAATCAAACGTTTAAAAGATCTTGAGTCACAAAGCACAGACGGTACTTTTGAAGCACTAACTAAAAAAGAAGCGTTAATGCGTACTCGTGAAATGGAAAAGCTTGATAAAAGCTTAGGTGGTATTAAGAACATGGGTGGTTTACCTGATGCAATCTTTATCATTGATGCAGATCACGAACATATTGCGATTAAAGAAGCAAACAACCTTGGTATCCCAGTAATTTCTGTTGTTGATACTAACTCAAACCCAGATAACATTGATTATATTGTTCCTGGTAATGATGACGCGATCCGTGCAGTAACTTTATACTGTGACGCTGTTGCTAACGCAGTACTTGCTGGTCGTGAAAAAAATATCGTAGTACAAGCTGAAAAAGACGGTTTTGTTGAAACTGAATAATTACCTTTTGTAAAAATTGTAATTAAGAAAAACATTTCGTTTATCATAAAAGCATTGAAAAATAGTTTTCTATATTCTTTGCTTTTATGACACCTAATTTACTATTTATGCCCATCATTATGCTGTTGACTATATGTAATGTTTCAATAGGTGAGTGGGGATAACTGAAAAACAGAGGAATTAACTCATGGCAATTACTGCTGCAATGGTTAAAGAACTTCGTGAACGCACAGCTGCGGGCATGATGGATTGTAAAAAAGCGTTACAAGAAGCTGATGGTGATATGGAACTTGCGATTGAAAATATGCGCAAGAGTGGTCAAGCAAAAGCGGCTAAAAAAGCGGGCAATATTGCTGCTGAAGGCACTATCTTAATTAAAGATGAAAATGGTGTTGCTGCTTTAGTTGAAGTAAACTGTCAAACTGATTTCGTTGCAAAAGATGCTAATTTCTTAGTGTTTGCTAACGAAGTGTTAGATGCTGCAGTTGCATCAAAAGCTACAATTGAAGAGCTTCAAGCACAATTTGAAGAAAAACGTATCGCGTTAGTTACTAAAATTGGTGAAAACATCAATGTACGTCGTGTTGAATATGTTGAAGGAGCTGCGTTAGCTTCTTACCGTCATGGTGCAACTATTGGTGTTGTAGTTGCTGGTGAAGGTGATGCTGAATCACTTAAGCATATTGCAATGCATGTAGCAGCAAGTAAGCCTGAATATCTTTCTCCAGAAGATGTGCCTGCTGAAGTGGTTGAAAAAGAAAAAGCGATTCAAATTGACATCGCCATGAATGAAGGCAAACCACAAGAAATTGCAGAGAAAATGGTAACTGGTCGTATGCGTAAGTTTACGGGTGAAGTTTCATTAACAGGCCAAGCTTTCATCATGGAACCTAAGAAAACTGTAGGTGAAGTATTGAAAGAGAAAGGCATTACTGTTTCTTCTTTTGTTCGCTTAGAAGTTGGTGAAGGTATTGAGAAAAAAGATGAAGATTTTGCTGCTGAAGTAGAAGCACAAATAGCTGCTGCTAAAGCCTAATTTTTTATTTGACCAAATAATATTGTTGCATTTACATATTGACTTAGTTAAATATTGTTATATGTGCTCAAGACAAAAAAGCGTAAGCTCTTTGTTATTGACTTAACTATAGTTAGAATTACTCTAAAACGTCTACCTTGGTAGGCGTTTTTTTATGCGTTTTTTTTAGGTTGTATTGAAAATTGGCATAAAAAATGAGGCTTTTTTCAGTTAAGGCTTTCTTGAATAAGCTAAACGTATTAAAATGTTCGCGGTCTTTTTGACCCTAGCCTTTTTTCAGCGAGCCAAATAGGAATTTTCTCACATGACTACTAATTCAAAACCATCTTATCGTCGTATTCTTCTTAAACTTAGTGGTGAAGCGCTGATGGGGGAAGAAGGCTTTGGTATTGACCCAAAAATTCTTGACCGTATGGCACAAGAAATTAAAGAATTAGTTGAAATGGATATTCAAGTTGGATTAGTTATCGGTGGCGGTAATTTATTTCGCGGTGCAGGCCTAGCACAAGCAGGCATGAACCGTGTTGTTGGTGACCAAATGGGTATGTTAGCCACGGTAATGAATGGTTTAGCAATGCGCGATGCATTGCATCGCGCTTTTGTTAACACACGTTTAATGTCTGCTATCGATTTAGCGGGTGTTTGTGAGCGTTATAATTGGGCCAATGCAATTAGTTTATTAAAATCTGGCCGTGTTGTTATCTTTTCTGCGGGAACAGGCAATCCATTTTTTACTACTGACTCTGCTGCATGTTTACGTGGCATTGAAATTGAAGCTGATGTGGTATTAAAAGCAACAAAAGTTGATGGTATTTATTCTGAGGATCCAGTGAAAAACCCAGCAGCCGAACTATACAGTAAGTTAACGTTTGATGAAGTATTAGAGAAAGAACTAAAAGTTATGGACCTAGCTGCTTTTACTTTAGCGCGTGACCATAATATGCCTATACGAGTATTTAATATGAATAAACCAGGCGCACTGAAAGCTGTTATTATGGGACAAGAAGAAGGTACCGTTATCAGAAAGTTGTAAACCGACTTTCTTTAAATACACCGCATACATGCTATCGTTTGCGGAATTGTATAATATTTTGAATTTAACATTATTGAAATAATTGTAGGAAGAAATACTGTGATAGACGAAATTATTGAAGATGCGCAAGAACGCATGGCAAAAAGCATAGAATCTCTCAAGAGCAGCTTAAATAAGATTAGAACAGGACGTGCGCACGCTTCACTATTAGATAATATTAGTGTTGAGTACTATGGTATGGAAACACCGTTAAACCAAGTTGGTAATATTTCAGTGCCTGATGCACGTAACCTTTCAATTACCGTATTTGATAAAGGCATGATTTCAGCCGTAGAAAAAGCGATTATGAAATCAGACCTTGGTTTGAACCCACAATCGAACGGCACCCTTATTCGTATTCCTTTACCACCATTAACAGAAGAGCGCCGTAAAGATTTAGTCAAAGTTGTTCGTGGTGAAGCAGAAGGCGGAAAAGTTGCCATTCGTAATATTCGTCGCGATGCGAATTCAGACTTTAAAAGCTTACTAAAAGATAAAGAAATTAGTGAAGATGAACATCACCAAGCAGAAGATAGCATTCAAAAAGTAACCGATTCTTTTGTTAAACAAGTTGATGACGTATTAGCTAAAAAAGAAGCAGAATTAATGGAAATTTAATTTATCTCTTTGAACAGGCGCCAGTGTATTGTTGATACGAACTGGCGTTTTTGTATATTTAGTAAAATTTCACGAAAGGATAGTTAGTGGCTAATCAAATAGCATCACTAGATAACGAGCAAAAGATTCCTGCACATATTGCTATTATTATGGATGGCAATGGGCGTTGGGCTCAAGCTCAGGGAAAAAGGCGTGTTACAGGACATAAAGCAGGTGTTGAATCTGTACGTGCGGTTGTTAAAGGAGCGCGTAAGGCTGGAGTGAAAGCATTAACATTATTTGCTTTTAGCAGTGAAAATTGGCAAAGACCTGAAAAAGAAGTTAGTGTATTGATGGATTTATTTATGTATGTGCTAATGAGGGAAGTGAAGCGTTTACATAAGCATAATATTTGCTTTCAAGTGATTGGTGATATAAGTCGATTTTCTGATAAATTACAAAATAGTATTAAAAAATCAGAGCAATTAACTGCAGGTAACAACGGATTGACTTTATCAATAGCAGCAAATTATGGTGGTCGCTGGGATATTACAAATGCAGCAAAAATATTGGCAAGACGAGTAAAAAATAATGAGATTTTGTTAGACGATATTGATGAAGAATTATTGCATTCGCATACCTGTTTAGCCGAATTACCCGCATTAGATTTGTTAATTCGTACTGGTGGCGATTACCGTATTAGTAACTTTTTATTATGGCAAGCAGCTTATGCAGAATTTTATTTTACAGAAATTCTTTGGCCAGACTTTAACGAAGAAGAGTTTGAAAAGGCATTGAACGTTTTTGATCAACGAGAACGTCGTTATGGTCAAACAGGCGAACAAATTAAACAGCTTCAAGTTTAAATATTAGAATATAGAATGGACTTTAGTCCGATGGAAGGAGAATCCCCTCTAGGTAAAGGATGTAAAAATACTTCTAAGAATAATACATGAGTATGTAAAAATAAGTATCTAAGTCAGTCAAACTATAAAAATTAAGACTTGAATATTACTAAAATAAAAAGGATATACCTTGCTTAAATTACGAATTATTACAGCATTGATTTTAGCACCTGCTGCAATTTCTGCAATTTTCTATTTACCCCTACTTTATTTTGCGGCCTTGCTGGCCGTGATCATTGGTATTGGCGCATGGGAGTGGGGACCGTTAATGGGGTTTGGTACAAAAACTCGTAGAATAGGTTTTGCGGCAACAACTATTATACTAATTGGTGGTATATGGTTTGTCATGTCTCCTGCTCATTTATGGATTACTTCAACGCAGCTACATGAATATGCGCTGGCCTTGTTATGGTTAGCGGTTGCTTGGTGGGTGTTTTCTGCTTTCTTAATGCTTTCTTACCCAAATGCCAGTAATTTTTGGTCAAAACATCGTTCCATTCGAGGAGTATTTGGCTGGCTAACGCTTGTACCAACATGGCTTGCTTTTATGGTAATTCGCACAAACGACTATCAAGCTGATACTTACCATGGCGCGCAATTACTTATGTTTTTATTTTTAATGGTATGGAGTGCAGATATTGGGGCATATTTTGTGGGGAAAGCTTTCGGCAAAAATAAGTTGATGCCTAATGTAAGCCCAGGAAAAACCTTTGAAGGTTTTCTCGGTGGCGTTGTTTTTGCTTGTGTCTTGGTGGCAATAGCTGCCTACCAACTAGCTTGGAATAATGATCAAATTATGACAATACTATTAGTGACAGTATTAATTACTACTGTTTCTGTTTTAGGTGATCTCAATGAAAGTATGTTCAAGCGTCAAGCGGGAGTGAAAGACAGTGGCTCTATTTTACCAGGTCACGGTGGTATTTTAGATAGAATTGACAGCTTAACCGCTACTGCGCCTATTTTTGCGCTTTGCTACGTATTTTTTGGTTGGTAAATTAAGTGATAAAAACAAGCATATCCAACCCTACAAGAGTGCGCAATCTATGTATATTAGGCTCTACAGGTTCTATAGGAAAAAGTACATTAGAGGTCGTTCGTTTACACCCTGAAAAATTTAATATTGTCAGTTTGTCAGCTAATAGCAGTATAGATAAAGTTGTTGAGCAGTGTATTGAATTTACTCCACAAATTGTCGTGATGGGAACTGTTCATTATGCTGAATTATTGACCTCACGTTTAATTGAGGAAAACTTAGGCGAAATTCAGGTGAAGCATGGTAGTGAAGCCCTGATAGATATTGCTCATGATTCTGCGTCAGATACTGTTATGGCAGCGATTGTTGGCGCAGCAGGGCTTATGCCAACACTCGCAGCGGTTAAAGCAGGTAAACGTGTTTTATTAGCAAATAAAGAAGCTTTGGTGACCTCTGGAGCTATATTTATTGATGCAGTCAAACAATCGGGAGCAGAGCTGCTTCCTATTGATAGTGAACATAATGCAATATTTCAAAGTTTACCATGGCAAGAACAAGCACGTGTTGGGCATTGTGAATTAAGTCAAAACGGTATTAGTAAAATACTCTTAACAGGGTCGGGTGGCCCTTTCCGCACTTGGCAATTAAGTGAGCTTGAAACTGTCACACCAGCGCAAGCATGTGCTCACCCAAATTGGGATATGGGCAGAAAAATATCCGTTGATTCAGCCACTATGATGAATAAAGGGTTAGAGTTAATTGAAGCAAAATGGTTATTTAATGTAGATGTTGAAGATATTCAAGTAGTATTGCATCCACAAAGTACTATTCATTCAATGGTGCAATATTTAGATGGCTCAGTCATTGCCCAAATGGGTAATCCTGATATGCGTACACCTATTGCACATGCATTGGCTTATCCAGAACGGATTGATTCAGGTGTTGCTTCGCTTGATTTCTTTAATACTGCAGCTTTTGAATTTCAAGCAGTAGACTTTAGAAAATATCCCAACTTGAAATTGGCGATAGAAGCTTGTAAAAATGGGCAGGCAGCCTGTACTGCATTGAATGCCGCAAACGAAATAGCCGTTGAAGCTTTTTTAGATAAAAAAATTAAATTTAATGATATTTACAAAATAAATGAAACTTCTGTGAAAAAATTTGTCTCAGAACAGGTAAGTAATATTAATGAGGTTATTTCCTTAGATGCGCGTGCTAGAGAATTTGCTCAACAATTATTGGTAAAATTTAAATGATTTCAATGAGCACCTATAGGGAACGAAAGAAGAATGTTTGAGTTTATTTGGAATGCCGTCTCGTTTGTTGTAGCGCTGGGTATATTAGTCACCGTCCATGAATATGGACATTTTTGGGTAGCGCGCAAAAATGGTGTAAAGGTTGAACGTTTTTCTGTTGGGTTTGGTAAAGCTATATGGCGTAAAACTGCGACTGATGGCACTGAATATGTTATTGCCATGATCCCCTTGGGTGGTTATGTTAAAATGCTTGACGAGCGTGTTGATACCGTTAGCGAACAAGATAAAGATAAAACATTCAACTCAAAGTCAGTTTATCAACGTATAGCTATTATTGCAGCAGGCCCTTTTGCGAATTTTGCCTTTGCAATTTTTGCCTTTTATTTAATGTTTTTAATTGGTGTACCAAGTATTAAACCAATTGTTGCTGATATTGTTCCAGGCTCGATTGCGGCTGTTGCTCAAGTTCCTAATGATGTAGAAATTGTTGAGGTGGCAGGTAAAGAAACTCGCAATTGGCAAGATGTTAACTTAGCTTTAGTTGGTGAGATAGGTGCAGACTCAATCATAATAAAAGCTAAAGGTATTGATAGCCAATATGCCAAGAGTTATACCTTAACAACAGAAGACTGGCAATTTTCACCAGAAAAGCAGTCATCGTTGGCAAGCTTAGGTATTACGCCTTATCAACCAAAGGTATATAATGAACTTGCGCGTGTTGGTAAAGATAGCCCCGCAGCTGCAGGTGGTTTACAGGTAGGAGATAAACTTATCTCACTAAATAATGCCTCTTTAGCTGAAGGCTGGCTTGATTTTTCGACCAAAATAAAAGATTTTCCGAACACTAAAGTTGATATAACACTTGAGCGCGCTGGGAATATAAAAACGATTGCCGTAACGCCTAAAGGTGTTGAGAAAAATGGTAAACTTATTGGTTATTTAGGTGTTTCTCCTAAGTCAGATGGTTGGCCTGAAGAGTATAAAATTGAAATTAGCTATGGTTTCTTTCCTGCCATAGGAGAAAGTGTTCATAGAACATGGAATTTAGTTGTATTGAGCTTTGATATGATCGGTAAATTAATTACGGGTGATGTCTCAGTAAAAAATTTGAGTGGACCAATAGCGATAGCGCAAGGAGCGGGTGATAGTGCAGGGTATGGTTTTGTTTATTTTTTAGGCTTTTTGGCATTAATTAGCATTAATTTAGGAATAATTAACCTTTTACCGTTACCAGTACTTGATGGCGGACACTTACTCTATTATCTTATAGAGCTTTTGACAGGAAAGCCTGTACCTGAAAATATTCAAGAGGCTGGGT